>OY970332.1:0-1198203 GCA_963717435.1 uncultured bacterium | reverse complement strand
ACTGGTCATATGACTGAGCTTTGTATACTGACGCATCAATATCTGCACCTAAAGGGATGAATGTCAGCGCCGTAATCTTAATTTTATAATCTGTATTTAAGCAATAAATAATGCGTTGATCTGAAAGGGATTGTTTTTCTATCATCGGTGAAATTACCAGTAAAAAGATTAATAATAAACAATTATGCTTTACCATAAAACCCATAGCAAGAATTTTTATTAGATCAATTTATTTAAATTGGAGCTCTGTTTTAGGTTGAAATAAAGTATAATATTAATATAACTTTTTAGTATAACAGAAAAATAAAAAATCTGTTTTTGAAATTACGTTTGCCTAAATATTTCGATAGGAAGTCAGAATGATGTATAAAATTCGAAATCCAAATCGCAAGAGGCTTTGTTCAAGTTTTATTTCTATAGACTCTTTTGAGATGTTTAAAATCAAGCAAGGCGTAGAATTATTTATGAACTCAAACAAAGTTAATATGTATATCCCCAAGTTTGGACTTAAAACAAAACTATTCTCAGACCGTATTAATGTTGAGTTTGAATCTAAAGATAATATTATTGAATACGATATTACCCTGGAGAAACAAGCATGCAATTATGGTGGATTTAAATATTATTTTCACTGCCCCAAGTGCCAAAGTCGCATGCGAATACTATATTGTATTTTGGGCGCATTTGTTTGTAGAAAATGTGCAAATTTAGGTTATTTCACCCAAAGATTAAATGAATTTTATAGATCTCAAGAAGCAGCCAGAAAAGTTGAAAAGAAATTAATCGATAGAGCTGGCAGTTTAAAAGTTAAACCACCTTGGATCAAGAAACGAACTTTTAAATTCTTAAGGGGAAAATACTTCGATAAATTATTGGGCGAAAATTACGATGGTTTTAGTAAAGAGATTTTTGAACAATATGGAGAACTATTTTAAAACAAAGGGCACCAATATTTTCATATTAATGCCCTCATGAATTTTCAAATTATTATGTTAAGATTCTTTGTTTTGTCTGGAAATTAATTCTTCTTCGAGCATGCTTTTCATAAGGCGCAAGCCTCTTTGTAACTCGCCAGTTTTTGCTCTTGGAGAATTTGGGCCTTGGGCAATTTCGTTTGCAAGATTGATATAAAACTTATTGGAAGACATTTTTTCAATATATTGCAAAATCCAATCTGTTAAAGCTTTATCTTCGCCTGCCCATTTAGATTCAGAAATCGTAGCGTTTATATCTAGATATTCAGGCCAATTCAAGGCCTCCATAAACCATGTTCTGACATCAAAACCATTTTCTATAGATTCACCAATGTCTTTTCCCATAGGAGCAAAATATCTTTTTGATTTTAGGTATAAGCTTTTCCATTTAGTAAATACTTCAAATCCAGTATCATCACGATCATGGCAGATTAATAAATGCTCCGCTTTTTTAACAATATAGTCAGTTAAATTATCAGGATTCTTTTTGGAGCCACCTATTGCAATTGCACAAACAAAATCGCCTGCCAGATAATCAACAGCTAATGCGTCGAGCTCCGACTCGATAATAGCAACAATTTTTCTGTCTTTGGTTTTGCCAAAAATATTCAGACCATCTTCGCCGCCCGAGAGAGCAACGTATTTAGGGAATTTGTCTTCCACATTCCAATCTTTTCTTCGTATTTTAATTCTAGCAATTTTTCCCTTAGGATCTATGGTCGGAATTACTATGCCAACAGGAATCCAAACTTTAGACATATGCTTTCCTTTTTCATCGACATTTTTTAATCCCCAAGTCTCACGTTCTTCAAACTTTTCCTGTGCGTTATAACCAATTTGGTATTTTTTAATGGCTTCTAAATTTAAACCTCTTTTTTCGAGAACTTTAACAACTTCAGGGTGATTAAAAATTTCTTGGTGCGAAAGCTTTACCAATAGATTTGCCCTCTCGATCCAAATATTATTTGAAGTTGAAATTGTTGGAAATGTTTTATTAGAAATTGGAAGTAAAAAAGAAGGGCGCTTGCTTTCTACACTTACGCCAAGATATTCTATAGATTGCTTAAAAGTCATATTCAAATACTTCATACAGAAGTTAATACTATCACCTGATATTTCGCATTGACGACACCAATATGCCCCCTCACAATTTTTCATTTTTTGATTAGGCCAGAGTCTAAACCGGTCTGTTCCAGAACATTCTGGACAAAAAGTTGCATACTCTCCACCATTTGTTCCTGCTACCCATTTTGGACCTAGCCCTCTTTGTTCTGCCAAATTAATAATGTTCATTATTACCCCTTAATTCGGTGGATATGGTGGAGATCGTGGCTTTAATTTTCACTGTTGCTAAAAAATTTATTGTTTTTAATAAATATTTTTTCGTAATAATTAAAATCAGATCCACCACATCCACAATCACAACCATTACTCGTTATTTATTTTCTCAACTGCCCATAAAGTTGTGCCTTGATGATTACCTTTATTTAATAAACGATAGCCACCTTCTATGCGATTTTTATATAACGACAGTTTCTTCGCCAATATGCGTGAATCTATTTCACCCTTATTATTTATGGCCAATTCAATTAAAGTCTCTTTTAAAGTCTTTGCTATCTCATTTTCTTCTGATTTAGCTTTATCAACAATTTCAATAGCTTTTACACCTCTACTTTTAAAAAGTTCGTGCCAACAATAAAATAGAGAATTTAGATTAAGTCTGATTGGATCAGAGTCTTCTATGGATTTTCTGGTGTCGCATGGATCTGCTAATCCCAACCACACAATTGCTGACCTAATTAGATCACTCCACTCTTCAAATCTTCCTAATGTTTTTAAATTTTGGTTTGGTTTTTCAGCAGCAATATACCCCCTTAAGAGCGTTAAGCATTTGGACACAAGATGGTACCGATTTTGCGGTATATATACGCGAAGATTTACATCAAAACTTCTTTCTTCGGGTCTTTCAACTTTAGGATCAAGCTTGCAAAGTAACGCTCTTGTTGAAATTTCCCCTGCAAATGTAAGGTTATTTCCTGTAGCAAGAAATGTAATATTTGTTAAAACAGATTTAGTTTCATTTTTGTTTAAGATTCGATCCTTATAATTTTCTTCGGTTAAAATGGAACAGAGTGTTGGACTTCCGAATGGCTTTTCAATATTGTCATAGCAGACAATAGGATCCCCTTCTAATAAAATAGATATAATTCTTTTTTTCTCTTCAGATTCACTTTGAGATTGCGATATAACACTATTTCGTTTACCAGTTAAAAATAAAGATACTATATCTGCTAAAAGACTTTTTCCGCTGCTCATTTTGGGTGCAGAAAAACCAAACATTGGAGCTGATGATATAGATCCTCTCACTAAAGCTGTAAGAACTGCAGCTATTGCAACAGAACGACTAGCCTCATCTTCAAATGGAAAATCTTTAAAAATATTTAATAGATCATTTTTAGCAATGGCGATTTCTTCTGGGGTTGGACTTTCAGATATATTATCAAAGTCGCATCCATCAGAGATAAATAATAATCCTGATAACTCATCATAACCAAATGTTTTTAAAATGCTGCCATCTTTTCTTAGAGTTGGTGTATTGATAATTCCCGTTAAGATAGGCAAATTCCATTCTTTTTTAGCAAGTAGATAACGAGCGATCTTTTCTGGACAATTTGTTATGCTTGCATTTCCATCAGAATCTAGTCTATAAAATTTGCCTATGTCGGATAACAATAAAGTTAAAAGTGATTGATCAACTTCTTGTATAACTGCCGCATCTTTTGATCGAAATTTTTTCACCTTTTTTTCTTCAGGTAATGCTACAGCTGAAGCAACACGGACTATGCTACGAGAGCGTTGATAGATATTTTTCTCCATGCTGTACTTAACAAGTAATTTTTCAGCCAATTCAATAACTTCATTAAGGTTAGAAGGGCCTATAATAATAACATTATCAAGATGATTATTAGATTCTATATAGATTTTACATTGTTCTTTTAAAGCTAAAAATTTCTTAGCTCGTTCATGATCTTCATCGATATCAGGCTCTGGCATAGATAAAAAATCTTCTAGTGATGTATTTTGATATCCCAAATCTTGAATCGCTTTTTCTAAATCAATTTTAAATTCCTCAACGTTTTTTTTAGCAGAATTTAAATTGTTTTTGGCCTTATCCCAATCAACATTTTTTTGATTTTTTTCTTTATTTTTAGTATTATCTTCCATACTAGATCACCTTTTATTGAGGTCACACCTGCTTGTGATGTGACCTTATTTTTTTAATTAATTTTCTTCATCATTTTTTTCAAATGACTTGCCTAAATTCCAATTTTTTCCGTTTATTCGTCTATCAATATTAATGAATATCTGAAGCAACGAAGCGATTTTGTTTATATCTTCATTAGATATAGAATCAGAAATATTCTGATCTTGGTTATGCTGCATCTGCTACTCCCTTTAGTTTAAGATGCGATATTTATTGAATTATCTAGATTTGGATCATCTCCCTTTTTTATAAGATGATCGATGAACTCAACAACTTGAGTTTTGGGATATAGAACTTTTCGGCCGAGCTTGAAATGTTGCGGCCCAGTCTTTTTTACTCGCGCTAGATATACGGAATTAATGTTGGAATAGAGACCCAATTCAACCAAATTTTGGGAAGTCAAAAATTCAGGAAAACTGGAGATTTTATAAGAAATAACGTTGCTCATGCAGAGACCTTTCGTAAAAAGGTCCCTTAAGGGAAAGGAATAAAAATGTTATGCAAGGTCACTAGAAAGCTAGTGACTTTTTCATATCATGCATTATATTATGTAGATATATACAGAAATATATAAATATATGCAAAGATATGCAGATATATACTAAAGTATGTAGATATGTACAAAAACATAACAAATGATATCAAAGATACATAACATAAATGTAAGATCTCAAAAGCCACATTAGGAGTGGGTGAGAAATCCCACAATTTTAGAGATCGAGGAGTTCTAGCTCTTCGATCTCCTATTTATTTCTAGCCCCAAAGGAACTAAATTTAAAAATCACTTATAATTTAAGCTTGTATAATAGTGTAGAGTATAATTATATATGATTGCAAATTTTTTGTTTTTGTTGTCAATACAGCGTAGTGATCGAGCTTTTGAGACTTTTGAATTATTAATTTTAAGGATTAAGTGCAATAAAAATTTTATATCAAATAAAAAAACAACTAAATAATCTATAATCGAAAGAATTTATGAAATTTATATATAAAATAATACTATTATTGATAACAGCAGTCATTGTAACAAGTTATTATTTTTTCAATAAAAATAAACCTATGAAATCAACAATTATAGTTCTTAATGGTCCATCAGCTTCAGGAAAATCATCGATACAAGAAGCATTTATAAGAAAATCAGAATCTCCATGGATTAAAATCGGTATAGATAATTTCTTTATAGGTGTTTTAAGCAACTATTATATTTTTGGTGAATACAAACCGCAAAATCCTAATTATAAAATCATGGAAGGTATAACTTCAGAAGATGAATTAAAAAGACCAATATTTACTTTAAAAGTAGGGCCTGCTGGAGATAAAATTATCGACGGTATGAATCGAAGCATCAAAGCATATGCAGATGCTGGCAATGATATTATCGTTGATTACATAGCTTATAATCCAGTCTGGTTAGAAAATCTTGTAAAGTTACTAAAAAATCACAAAGTTATTATGGTAAGCGTCAATCTTCCATTAGAAATTCTAGAACAGCGAGAAGTTTCAAGAGCAACATCTCCACGTGGGCATGCAAGAAGTCATTATGAAACTGTTCATAAGCATAATGTTCCATATAATTTGAATATAGATACTTCTAAAGCCACTCCTCAAGAAATAGCTGAATCGATTTTTAAATTTGTTAAATAATTAGGATTGATATGTATATTTTTAAAAAATTTATAAATAAACAGCCAGTCACATTTATTTGGTTATTAAGCATAGTAGGACATTTGTCTCTATTGCCAAGAGATTATTATTTGGGTCAAGTCAAACCACTTTCATATCATTTAGGCATTTTTTTGGGGCTAAGTTTAATTTGCTGGCTGAGTTATGAAATTTTACAAAAAGTTGATTTAAAACCTTTTGAAATAAAAGATTTTAAAAAGCAGATTATTTATCCTACGTTGTTATTTGGTACAATTTTGGGATTAATTTCTTCGATATTAACTATAATTGTTTTAAGAAAAACAGGTCAATCTTTAATCATGTTGCCAACATGGGTAGATTTATTGGCACTTTTGAATAGCATTAATTTTGAAGTATTACATAGACTTTTTCCTATCCCATTAGTTTACTTAGCTCTTAATAAAATTTTTAATAATAATACAGAAAAAAATAGATCTTATTTAATCTGGGCCTCAATTATTATAGTTTCATTATTTTTCGGCATAATAAAAGATTTTATGAATATAGTATTGGGATGGTTGTTTTGCAGGAAAGGTTTCTGGACATCTTTATTAACTCTTGTTCTTGCAAATTTAATAACTTTAGCGATTTTATCTTTCTATTCATTATACTTTTGACAATCATGAAAATACAAATTACACAGCTATCACTCGAAAACTGGCAACAATATAAAGAAATAAGACTTGAAGCGGTTAAAACTGACCCTCAAGCATTATAACATTGGCCAGTTCTGATTTAGAATATAACCAAAATATTAAAAATTATGCTGAAATACTGGACAAATTATTGAACGCCGCTAAAGTTTACAAACAAATCTTCAACACATAAAAAGGTTCACACATGATTTCAAAAATACATTTTCATTGTTTACTACTTCTCTGTTCCATTGGATTTGTGCAACAAGGCTTTGCTGGAAAGACAAAGAGAGCATGGGCAAAGATAGCAGCAAAAGGTGCAGCAGATAGACTTGCTTTCATTACACAATTACAGAACAGCTTAAATCCAGGAGAAAAATTACTTACCTGTCCTTACTGCAGACGCATCGTTAAAGTTCCTGAGTGTCAACAGATGTTAACCTGTCTAAATCGTGGTCAACATCCCGGAGAAATAAAAAGATAATAATTAAATATTATTGAAAATATTTGGCGGGGAGTTCAATCCAATGAGGAAGATTAAATTATGAAATTTATATTCACAGTTTTACTTGTTTTTAATTTATTTGTATATGCAAATGAATTAAATTGTATGAGTTCTAAAAAATGTACAACTATAGAGAACAAAATTCCCTTTGTTGGAAAAGAAAAAGCTATAATGTGTAAATACCAAAATGGCTGTACTTCTGAAAAAATAATATATAGAGATGGAAGCTTTACTAAAACTAAAACTTGTCCCGCTAAAAAACATTAATTAGAAAGGTTGATCGAATGAAATTTTTACTAAAGAGTTTGGGTATTTTAGGTTTAATTCTTTTTGCTAACGTGTCTAATTGCATGAACTGTAAAACAGTAGCTAATAATAGCCGTTATGTCGGTAGAACTACAACTACTACATGTAAAGAAAAAAATGGATGTTCATCAGAAAAAACTACTTTTAAAAATGGCAGTTCAATAAAAATCACAAACTGTCCACCTGCCAAGAAAAAATAAAACTAAAAGGATAAATATCATGAAAAGCTATATATATATATTGTTTCTAACTTTAGCAGTTGCTCCGATTAAATTAAGTTGCATGAATAGAGGCGCGGGAGATTCTAAAAAGTGTCCTGTTCCAGATTTCGTTTTAAAAGATCCAAAAATTTATGACAAGGCTACCCAGGATTATTTAAAATCAAAAGGCTGCACGCCAAAAGATATTAAAAGAAAAAAATAAGTATTATGAAAAATATAATAAATGTTTTAATACTCGCGATATTCGCAGTTGGTCAGACGTATTGTATGCACAATAATCGCTGTAAGACACCTAAAGACTCGGCTAGGATTTTGCCACTGCCGGTTATGCCAAAAGGTAGCAAGAACGATAGATGCATACAAAATATTAGACCTGAAGGAAAACCTAGAGATACTGGATATAGACACAAGAAATAGGATGAGTATAGTAATTTGCATATAAACTAAGGTCAAACACTTATTAATCAACAACATGAGGAACATCATGAAAAAAGCTCTCTTATTTGCAATCGTTGCAATTAATTCATCATTTATTTTTGCAAGTTCGGGACCTATGTCCGACAATCCAATAAGCACAAAAAATGTAGACGTTTATGTTGACCGTGATGAGGAAGGCACAAACATCACAGTTGTAGCAGTAGATCCAAAAAGTAATGGTCACTTAGTTAAACAAGCCGTAAAAATTCCCGCAGCGGCTGTAAAAGTTGTTGCCAAGGCGGCTAAAAAGCCTGTCAAAAAAACTGTAGCCGTTGTTGCTAAAGCGCCTAAAAAAGTTGTAAGTCTTTGTAAGAAATTAAAAAAATTGAAATTTTAATGATTACAAAATATTAATTTTAATTATTGTGCTCCCGGTTTTTTCCCGGGAGCTTCTTGTTTTAGAAAGAAGAAAATGAAAATATTAGGTATAGATAATATATTTTTTACAGTTGTTGATATTAACTCTGCGATAGAGTTTTATCAAAAAATTGGATTTGAACTGAAGTTTAAAATACCTAATATACAATCAGCGCTTTTTAATATTGGCAAAGAAGAGCCGGGATTAATCTTACAACAAACAAGCAACATAAGCCCTTCTAAACTTTGGGTTGAAGTACAAGATGCCAAAGATGTTCAAAAAGAACTTTCTGAGTTAAATATCTCTGGAAAAATGTTAGAGGCTGCAACGGGACTTACTTTTGAAGTAACAGATTCATGTGGAAATATTGTTGGTTTTGCTGATTATTGCAAAAAACCTGAACTTGCTAGAAAAAATTAGACCAAAAATTACAACCAAGAAAAATATTTGTTATAAATACAATCAGGTAAGTATTTAAGCATTAATGCGATTAGCCAAACTTTGCTTGGAACATAGACTATTTTTTTCTGCTTCTTAATTCCATCAAAAATAACTTTCCCAGCTTCTTCTGTTGTAATTTCCCAATACGCTGCCGGATCTTCCCCTAATGGCGAATGTTCAACGGCAACATAGCCAGGACAAACGTCGGTGATTTTAACATTAATATTATTTTGTATCATATAGTTTCTTTGTGCTTCCATATAATAAGATACGCAAGCTTTGGCAGCAGAATATTCAGGATTATAAGCAACACCGCGCAGGCCACTTGTTGAAGATACGCCAACCAAATGACCATGATTTTGACGCTCAAAAAAATCTAATGCAACATCGGCCATTGCAATAAAGCCTTTGGCATCAACATTTAATGTTCTTTCTTTTTTTGCCCAAGATCTTTTTGATTTAGTAATATTTCTTCTTCGATTATCCAGATATGCGCTAATACTAATAACAATTAAATCTAACCCACCCATTTGGGATATTAACTCACTTAGTTGTTCCCGTGCATTTGGATCAGTGACATCAATTTGTTTAATATAAGATTTGCAAGAAATCTCTTTTTGCAGCGATTCTAAAAGTGGTAATCTTCGAGCAACCAAACCAACTTCATAACCATCTTTGCTTAATAGTTTTGCAACCTCACGCCCCATGCCAGAACTTGCACCAATTACTATTGCTTTTTTCGTGTTAGACAAGATTTGATTTACACAACAAAGTATAAATATAAAAAATAGATTTTTACTTTTTGACATACGATCCTTCTTTTTTTAACTTAGTGTAAGATTTTTAAATTTATAACTTCTGTTTAAATTAATAACAAAACAGAATATCAAACTAAAAGGGTTCAAGATGAATTTTTTTTCTAAATCACTACGCGTTCTAGCTCTATCAACAATAATAATTTCAAACGTTCAATCGGCGGGAATAGTTAAACTTTCAAAAATCAATAATCAATCAGGCAAGCCATTTAGATTTTTGTTTTATAGACAAGTTGATGTCCCAACTATGTTCGGTACTTTTAGTAAAGATAAATCTGGACAATATGGGATTCTACCAAATTCAACCGAAAAAATTGGTATTGAGTTTTTAAATCAAACATATACTGGTCAAATGTTTCAATTGGACGAAGCCTCTGAAGATCAAAATCGTGTTTTTATGCAAATGAAAATCGCAGTCGAAAATGGAAATATTATTCTTGAAAATCATTCGCCTGCTATTACAATTCAAAATTTAGATAAAATTATGGCTACCGAACCAGTAGATTTAAACTATGATTATTCTATAAATCTTATAATAAAGCCTGATTTTACAATTAACATGCATGTTATTCAAGAATAAATAAGAAGTAAGTTATGAAAAAATTAGTTTTATATCTATCTTTATTTAATGTTTTTACAGCAAATTGCATGGATAAAGATAATCTGAATGAAAAATTAACAAAAAATTTTATAGAAATTCAAAAATGCTTTCAAATGTGTTTGATTCGTCTGCAACATACTGAAAAAGATGTTGGAGGTGGACGTGATTGGATAACCCGTAGATATCACAAATGTATAAAAAGTTGCGAAGAATCTATAAAATGAGGAACTTTTATGAAGCTTAATTTTATATTTTCGATTTTATTAATCACACTAATTAGTTTTAATATTCAATCTGCAGGGAAATTTAGACTCGGTGAAATTAATAACACGTCAAACACAAAATTTAAAACTTGGATTTATTTTGCAAAAAGAGATATCTATGGCAGTTGTGAAATACAGCCTGGTGCGTCAAGAAAATTTGATGATGTGATTATCAAGAAAAAAAGCAAGTTTGAACTAAGTATTATAAAACTCTCGGAAGGAAATTCGGAGCTGCTTTGTCTGATGATAGATGATAACGGCGGCATTAAACTTTTCTTGGGTGATATTCAAAAAGATGAAATTCTAAGTTATAGTATAGATTTGAACTACGATTATTCAGTAAATCTTGTAATAAAGCCTGATTTGGAATTTGGATTGCGTGCTTTACAAGAATAAATTGAATGAAAGACTTATGAAATTAAAAATATTAACAATTTTATCTTTCACAATATATATTTTAAATATTCAATCTGCTGGAATATTTAAACTTGAGAAAATTAATAACCAAACTGACAAAACACTCGTTGTTATCTATTTCAAGCAACAGTCTGGCTTTGTGCAATATCACGTAGAACCCAATACCACAAAGAAATTAAACAAAACGATATTAGATTTCAATAAATCTTGGACTACAAGAAGATTAAATTTTGTATTTATGGAAGACGAGTTAGCAAATAAAGTCTTATATGGTGAATCCTGCACATTTAAAATAGAAAATAGCTCAATAATTCTTTTACCAAGTTTTGATAAATCTAGAGATTATATTGTGAAAGAGCGAATAAACTTAAATTTTGACTACTCAATAAATCTAGTAATAAAGCCTGGCAAACCTGATGATATAATTGAAATGCATGTTATACAAGAATAATTAAGGGACAATTTTATGAAATTATTTAACAAATTTATTTATATTGCTGTAATTTTGCTGATTAATACACAATCTTATTCAGCGGGTAAATTTAAGCTCGCTAAAGTTAATAATCAAACTGATAAAATACTTGTTATTTATCGTGGCAAACAAAAACCCGGACTTGTTGAGTATCGAATAGAACCAAATAGTACTATGGAGATAAATAGAACAGTATTAAGTATTGAGAAATCTTGGACTATTAGAAGACTAGATTTTGTAATAGAAAGTGAGTTGTCAAACAAAATAATCGGGAGAAAAAACTGCGCAATAAAAATAGTTAACAATTCAATTATTCTTTGCCCAGTGATTTTATTCGACTCTACAGATTTTATAGCAAGGGAATCAGTAGATTTAAATTATGATTATTCGATAAGTTTTGTAATAAAACCGAATTATGAAATCCAAATGCATGTTATTCAGGAATAGTTTATGAAATTAAAAATACTTTCGATTTTATTAATTCTAAGTGCCAATCTTTTTGGCATGGAAAATAATCAGTCAAATCTTAAGCCTGCAAAAATTGTCAAAGAATGGCTCAATTGTCTAAAGTCATGCGCAAAGACAGAAATCGGCAATAAAACAAAGTGTGAATATTATCAACGTGGCCCATGTACATGTAATGGTTGGTGTAGCGGCACAGTCGCATATAACTATGATGTCAGACATATGCATTGGTCAATACCAGAATCAACACCGCAAAAAAGAGAGAAAGAATATTTGGAATGCAATAAGGCGTGTAAAGAACAGTGTGGTAATGACTCAAAAAAGAATAATCTTTGCCAGAAATTTTGTGAATGGATGTATTTCTCAAGACATATACGTTCGGGCATTGGGTATAATCGCCCATAATAATTTTATACTAAAAGCTTTGGTTTTAATTTGATTTAAACCAATCAGCAAATTTTTTAATAGCTTGATATCTATTATGAAAATTTTTAACTTGATCAGTATTTTTAAGCTCAGAATATGTTTTATTATAACCATCGACTATAAGAACATCTGCGCTTATTAATTTTTTCTCAGTATCGGCTTTTGTCGGTTCACGAAGTTTTCCCTTAGTGACACCCTCAAATACATGATAACTATCTTCTGAATCTAAATAAATTAAACTATTGGCAATAGATGCATTTTTATTTTCACCAGCCAATTTTAATATTCCATCAATGCCAATTGTTTTTCTGATAAGTTTTGTTAATGTACCGGGGAAAAGTGGGTATTTTTCAATAAACAGAGCCTCATCGTCAACTAATAATGGCTTTTTTAAAATCGCCCAAGCATCTTTGGCTTTTACAAGAGTAACCTCTTTTTGATCCAAACTTTGAATCTCAGGCAAGTCTAACTTTGATTGCTCAAGTTCAATATCAGGCGCAAGTTCTTTAAGCCACTTGCTTGCTTCTTCAAATTTGTTTGTGTTTGTTGTAACGAAATATATATGTTTTTTCATCTTTGAACTTTATATAATAATTTTATAATTATATATTATAATTGATAATATTGAATAAACAAAGGCTATATTCTTCTTCAGATAGGTTATTGATGAGCACAAGTAAACTACATCCAGATGAGATTAGTATTAATAAAGAACTTGTCAGTAGGTTAATTAAAGCACAATTCCCTCAATGGGCAGATCTTTCTATTGAGAAAGTTAATTCTGCTGGAACAGATAATGTAATATTTCGTCTTGGAAAAGAGATGGCTATAAGATTGCCTAGAACTATAAGTGCTGCATCAAATATTTATAAAGAATGGAAATGGTTGCCAATATTAGCACAACAAGTATCTCTTTCAATCCCAACTCCTATTTCTAGGGGCATACAAACAAAAGACTACCCATGTCCTTGGTTAATTTATAAATGGCTTGATGGCAAAAATGGCACTGAAAGTGAGTTTGATTTAAATAATGCAGCAATAACTTTAGGAAATTTTATTAAAGACTTACAAAAAGTAGATACTTCAAATGCACCATTTTCACAAAGAGGTGGTCCGTTATCAAAATTGGATAACGAAGTTCAGGAAGCTCTTAAAAATCTAAATGGTATTATTGATGCCGATAAAGCTAAATCTGCTTGGGAAAAAGCACTTTCTGCGCCTGTGTACACTGGCAACCCAGTTTGGATTCACTCAGATTTGCATGCTGGAAATATTCTTGTAAATCATGGTAAAATTACTGCTGTTATAGATTTTGGA
This sequence comes from uncultured bacterium, assembly GCA_963717435.1. Taxonomy (GTDB): domain Bacteria; phylum Babelota; class Babeliae; order Babelales; family Babelaceae; genus MFD05580-245. The sequence goes on along the minus strand of OY970332.1, from coordinate 1,184,562 downwards.
ATGGCAGGAATTGGCGATCCTGCATGTGATATGATGGCCGCTTGGACATTGTTATCTAAAGAAACAAGAAATAAGTTTAAAGAAATTATTAATGTTGATGATGCAACATGGGAACGAGGTAAAGGGTGGGCTTTAAGCTTTGGTTTAATTGCATTGCCATATTATAAAGATACTAACAAAGTTTTGGCAAATATAGCTTTAAATACTATCAACCAAGTTCTTGCAGATTATAATTTTAATTTATAATATTTTATAGAAAAAATCGCGGACATATTAAATGATCTCTTAAGGAAAGTTAGATGAAAAATATCAATAAAATTTATTATAAAATTCTGTTACCTATAGTCTTATTTAATTTTGCAATATTTTCTTTCAAAGACACCCAAGAACTTGCTAGAAAAATAAATGAATTAATAGAAAAATATCCAACCATGACGACGGGTGTAGAAATCTATTCATTAAAACAAGATAAATTACTGTACTCTCTTAATTCAAATAAACTTTTGGCTCCTGCTAGTAATACAAAGCTATTTACTAGTATTTGTGCATTAAGTACTTTTGGAAAAGACTATCAATTTACAACACAGATAATTTCAGAAAACGAAATAGTCGAAAACACTCTTGTTGGTAATATTTATCTAAAACCTGAAGCTGATCCATCTTTCAATTCTAAATCTTTAGAAACTTTAATAAAAAGTCTTCATGAATCTGGGTTAAAAGAAATAAAAGGCGATTTTCTTGTTATTAACAAAGAATTTGATCAAGAATGTTTTGCTCCGGGAACAACAATAGATGATTTAGGAGATTCTTATTTTAATCCAGTTGGTTCGCTAATAATTGATCACAAAGCTGCTGTTGTAGCACCAGTTAACACTGTTAATTTTACTAATAATAAAAATCTAGAAAACATTTTTTTTGATATTAACTCTGTTATAAGATTCTTGTTTAATAAATATGATATTAAATTTTCGGGTGTTATTAATTTTACTCAAGAAATTCCTACAAAAAGCTATCTATTAGCTGAGCATAAATCTGAAAAACTAAGCGCCATAATAGCTTTTCTCTTAAAAGAGTCTGACAATTTATATGCTGATTGCTTGTTTAAAAAATTAGCTTTTCACAAATATAAAGAAGCTGCAACTTGGCAAAAATCACGTGAATGCTTAAATGAATTTTTAAAAGAGAAACTTAATATAGAGCCATTAGATATTAAAATTGTAGATGGGGCAGGGCTGTCGCGTTATACTCTAGTTTCTCCACATCAAATTATCACATTACTCAAATGGGCTTACGCTCAGCCAAATTTTAAAGATTTTCTCGATTGTCTTCCAATCGCTGGAATAGATGGGACATTAAAAGAACGTATGATCGACACCAAATCTAAAGTGAAAGCAAAAACAGGAACCTGTGGCGGAGTTTCTTCTCTTTCTGGTTATATTGAAACTGAAGATGACTTGATTGCTTTTTCTATTATTAATAACGGTTATTTATCACAATCGCTTTATAATCCACCATGCAAAACAGAAATTGAAGATGCTATTTGTAAGTTATTGGCTGAGATTAACAAGAACTAGTTCTTGTTAATCTCCATTAAAATTTCTGTGTCATTCTCTCTTTTAATCTCATGTAGCTTTTTAAAACCTGCTTTTTCATAAGCTCTAATTGCTGCAATGTTATTAACATCTGGATTGATTATAATGCGCGTTGCTTTAGAGTTTTCAAAAATCTTTTCAACAAATAGCTTTACAATTTCTGTTCCAAAACCTTTTCCAATAAAATTGGGATTTCCTATAAAAAGATCCATGCCGTAAGTACCGTCAGGCTGATCTGTCCATTCAGGAAATTTATTAGCTTGATAAGTTTGTATATAACCAACAGATTTATTTTCTATATAAATAACAAAGCATGCACGATCTGGTGATATTAATTTATCCTCAAACTTATTTTTGAATTCTTCCCAATCTTCTGGATCTTGCCACCACTTTTTCACATGCGGTTGCTGAGTCCAGTCGTATATTTGTTTTATATCTGATGTTGAAAGGGATTTAAAACTAATTATATTTTGCATTTTTTTAAATATTCAGAAATTGTTTGTGCTACTTCTTGAGTTAAATTCGTTCCTGTATTAACAATAAGATCCCATCTGTTTTTTGGAGACAAAATTATTTCATTTAATTTATCAAGTTTATACTGTTCAATAAATGGCTTAACAAAAAATTCTTTACTTTTTTCGGGATTTTCTCCATCTTCTTGCATTAATTTACGCACTTCTTGTTCTGCTTCTTGCAACCCATAAAGCATTCGGCTTGTCTGAATTTTATCAACAATAACTTCGTCTTTAGATTCTTGTAACTTATAAATATTTTTAAATTGACCAAAAGACAAATTCAACGGGCGATTTTCTTTCGGATCACCAGAGATATTACGTTTCTTTACTCTGTCAACAATAACATCCAGCGGGCAATAAACTAAAATTTTTATAACTTTATTGCAATTTAAAATAGAACAATAATGTTGATAATGGTCATCAAATTCAACTGTATCTACTAAAACATTTTTGCCTGATTCAGAAAGCTTTTTAACATGCAAATACATGTCACTTAAAACTTGAAACTGATAATCATTTCTTGCCATAGATTCAGGCATGGGATTTTTGGCAGAATATTCTTCAACAAATTCATCGCCAATAACTGTTACATAAGAACTGCCAAAATGTTTTTGTAATTCTTTAATAATTGATGTTTTTCCAGCAGAAGACGTTCCGTTTAAAAGAACAATTTTTCCAGATTTTTTACAAGAAAACATTTTAATGTTTAAAGTAATAGCAATTAATGCAGTTAAAGCTATAACAGAAAATAATATTCGCTTCACAAAAACCTTTCGAATATAAAAAAATACTTTTCATCAATTTAACTTATTGCACAAATTATCAATCTCTTTTTGTGATTTTAAAATATGGATTTTTTTCTCATCTTTAAGTTCGTTAAGTATAGATCTGATCATAGCTTTATTGCGTTTATCAAAATCCCATATCCATTTTAGAAACTTAATAAACTCAAAAGTAAATAATTTCTGTTCTGCTTTGGGGCTGCCAGGTATTATTTTACCTAAATTTAACCAAGCTCGTTTAATAACTCTGAATATGCATTTATGTCTTGGAATATCTAGATAAATAATAACATCTGCACTTATAGCTCTATGATATAACAATTTATGGTATGAACCTTCGATAATCCATTCATCTTTTTCACAAAGATCATTATGGGCTTGTCTAAAAACTTCTAAATCTACTCTCTTCCATTCAGATGTCCAATAATATTGATCCAAATGATAAATCGGCAGGCCTAATTTTTCATACAGCTTAAAAGCCACAGTAGTTTTTCCAGAACCGCCATTGCCAATAATTGCTATTTTTTTTAAATCAGAAGATTGCATACGTTTGAAAGTAATTTGGGCCATGTTGTTTTCAGCTACTTTATGTATACGCGCCTTCTCGGATTCAATAATCTTTTTTATATTCGGATGCAGCGATGATTCATTCAGTTTATTAAACGCTACCCATCTATAGTTGTCATGTTCTTCAAGAGCAAGTGTTACTTTTTGGGTAGTAACAAAGGCACAATAGAGATATTCGTGATATTCCTGATCGTCATGCGTCCATCGATAATCGATTATCTTATGAGGTTGAGAAATTAAAATTCCCGTCTCTTCTTTAATTTCCCGCATAAGCGCGGCTTCTAAGGACTCGCTCTGATCAACTTTACCACCAGGCAAATCTCCCATTCCTGGCGCAACAAGTTTTTTAGAAGAACGGGTCAGCTCAAGAAAATAGAGACCTTCATTTTGCTTGAATAGTAATAATGCTTTGACTACTATTATTTTTTTATTCATGTATCACTTAATAATTTCAGGATATTTTTCTGGATCAGCTAAACCATTATGTAAATATTTTTCCAAGAACAACCTTATCTTATTACTTATATCTTTCAATAGCATATAAGAATTAACTACACCCGGGTCACCAAGTTTGTTAAACGGCCATTTATAAAATGCAAAATCTGAAAATGAATTATGGCCTGCACCAGGAATAATATGAACTGCGCAATGGTTACCGCTTACTGCGCATGTTTTTTGAATTTCTTCCATACCTTCTTCTTTACCTGGCGGAAATAATGAATTATTCATCAGAAACAAGAATGGAATTGGAATAGCATTGGTAGTTTTCATTTGCAACCAACCATCAAGATTAATTCCTACAACAAAATGCTTATCCTGCCGCGCAACTTCTACTGCTGCAGAGCCACCAAATGAATGACCCATAATCCCGAGCTTATTCATATCAATGCGCCGGTACCATTTGCTCTGTGTATCATTGTTCATGGTTGCTAACCAATCGACAACGAGCAAGGCCTGTGCAGCACAAATATCCATCATTCTATGAACCCCGCCTTCTTGTGAAAAAAAATCCTGATTATGTTCAATAAAGCGCCCATCAATAAATGCGGTAGGATTAAGGGGCGGCGTATTGATGCCAATAACAATATAACCATGCGATACCACATCTTCAATCAACGCTGTATAGCTATAGTACGAAGCGCCATTTCCAGGAATAAAAAAGATAACCGGATACGTTTGAAGCGCTGTAGATAATGGAGCATTGAGCTTGCTATACGTGGCAACATCAAAAAAATGGCGCGCTAAAAATAATGGGATATGAGTTGCTTGTGCAAGCTGTGTAGCCATATAATCATTGGTGATCATATCACCATAACAATCCGCATGTTGCTGTGGAATGTCAGTTGGATACCAACAACGGATCATAATATCTTGTTTTACGTCGTGAATTTGATAAGAAATATCGCCAATGCCGTAAGAGCCGGTTGGCTTTGGTAACGGATGGAGAATTGGCGACAGATACCAAAAGATACCTCTGAGAGTAATACCTGTAATAATTATACAGCTTGCTACTATGATTTTAAAAAGCTTCATGTATTTTTACCTATTTAATCTCAGGGTATTTTGTCGGATCAGCAAGACAATACTTTTCCCCAAAGCTACCTTCTAAGTGCTCTGCAACTGTAACATATTTTCTGCCCTCAAAACCACCACGTTTTTCAATTTTGGCTTTTTGCGCAACAATAATTTCTTCTCTTGAGACATTATTTAGTTTACATAAAGAATCTATTACTTCAAAAACATCTGCAAGCTCGGAAATAAGCTCTTCTTTTGATTTGGCTAATTTTACTTCGTCAGATTCTTCCAAAAGCTTAAGACGCAATTGCTCGTTAAATTCTTTATCATCTAATCTACGCCAGTGAATAATAGAGCCATGCTGTTTTTCAAGAATCTCATTTGCTTTATCACGCCATAATTTATTTTGAACAAATTTGCGCATTTTGGGTTGAGTCATGCCGCTATCTTTCATGTTTATTTTTTTAATAGCTCTCTAAGCAATTTATAACTATTAGATTTTTCAATTATTTCCTCATGAAATTTACCATTTTTCCAGTAAACTTTATAAGCATTAGCTTTTCCATTGGAGTTTATAATGCGATATTCATCACCTATAATTTCTAGAGCTGCGCAATCTTCTATAGCAATTGCAACTCCAGGGTGTTTTTGCATCATATTTTTTAATGATGGTTTACGATCAGCTTCAACATCATAATGCGGACAATGAAATGCATCTATAAAACCTAAAGCGGTAACTTTAATATAGTCTGCATTTGGATTTTTAAATTTTCTTGAGTCGGAGTTTCCATAATTAAACCAGCAAATAGAACCAGCGCTTACACCGCAAAGTACTGTTCCTTTCTTGCGAGCTTCATCAAGCAACTTATCTACACCTAGACGACGCCATACACGCATCATTTTTAGTGTATTACCTCCGCCAACATAAATAATATCGGCAGATAAAATTTTAAATTTAATCTCTTCGGGTGATAATTTTTCTTTAATAAGATACAATACATCTGTCCGACAGGTTAAATCTTGAAAATGTTTTGTGATTGTATTTGAATAATCAGCGCTGTCTGAACTTGCCGTAGGAATAAATAAAAATTTCGGTTCTTTTTTACCGCTTAGTTTTACTATTTCTTTATCTATTTCTAGAGTTTTGTAAGTTTTAAAGTCCCCACCGCCAATTGCTATAATTTTTTGTTTCATTTAAGTTCCAATCTACTCTTTATGCACTGCCAAAAGCTATTTTTAAAAGTTTTTTAATTAAGCTCATCTTTGCCTTCCAATAATCGTCGATAATATACAGAATGTTTATCTAACTGATCAGCAGTATATATTTGTATATCTTTTGATTCTAATAAAAGAGATAAATCTATTAGCCCTGCAGCGTCTTTAAGTGTTTTTAGTCTGTGCGCAATTACCAATGTAATCGCAAATGATGATAATTCTTTAATCATAGATGTTACTGCAAGTTCACTAATTTCATCTAAGCTACTTGTTGGTTCATCAATTAAAATAAGAACTGGCTTGTAATAACATGCACGTAAATATAGACCCGCAAAATTTAATCTTTGACGTTGACCACCAGATATATTTAATGCACCTTCACCCAAAAGAGTATCTAATCCTTGATGTTCGAGCAATACTTTTTCAAGCCCAACACGTCTTAAAACTTCATACAGATGATTATCTGTATAACCATGATTTTCAGGAAGACCAAATAGAAGATTGTATCTTACAGAACCTTTAATACTCGTTGCAATTTGTCCCTGCAATGCAATTAGGTGGCGACGAGTATCGTCTGTAACATTATAAATATCTATATCGTTAATAAAAATATTCCCGCTTAATGGTTTTAATTGCCCACCTAGGATAGAAAGTAATGTTGTTTTGCCTACTCCAGAGGGCCCGACAATTCCAAACAAATTATTTTGTTGATCAATCTTTGCTTCTATTTTTAGTGTATGCCCGTCAAAAAGCTTAGCTTCGTTATATCCAAACAATAAGTTTTGGGCAACAATAGTATTTTGTTTATCTTTTTCTACTAAAGGTTCTTGTCCTTCAAATACAGGAATTGTTTGCTTGCCAAACTGAGGCATAAATTCAAAAAGATCTTTGATCGCTACATAGCCTCGCATGCATCTTCTGAAAGGGCTTAGTATTTTGATTAACTGCTTTGTGCTTTGTATATACGCAAGAATAAGTCCAATGGCAAATGTTAACGATGTTAAATTATTTTGTATACGGTATACAAAATAACCTAATAATAGCAATATAGAAATTGTATAAAAAACCGATGAGATTCTTGCGGTATATGAATAAGACAACCATAAATCTCTTTCAACTTCACTATTAACTTTAATTTTATTGGTTAGTTTATTTTTCATGTAATCAGTTGCAAAGGTTGCCCTAATTAAATGAACTTGAGCCAAATTTTCAAATGCTACTGCTCTAAAGTCATCGTCAGTTTTAATAAAATCATCTTCCCATTTTTGACACGCATATTTAGCAAAATAGTAACCATATCCGATCATAAAAGCTAAACAAAGAGAAACGCCTGCTACCAAAATAAAAGAAAATCGGCTCAAAATTGCAAGCATCGTGATAATGCCTATAACTAATGGAGCAAATTCAAATGTTATTTGATCAAGAATTTCTTCATAGCCTCGTGAAGCACGATCAATCTTTGCCAAGATAACGCCACTTGAACGTTTAATATGATATTGTGGATCTATGGTCAATAAATATTGATGGGCACTATAAAGAATACCGTGAATACATTGCAATTGAAACTTTGCTGAAAATGGTGGAAACACGGCAAAATTTATTTCTACCAATGCCCAAAGTAAACATGCTATAAAAAAATAATACCAACTATGAGCTTCAAGAACGTAGGCTATTAAAAACGGAGCCAAGGACCAAAATATTTCCCTTATAGCAACCATAATTATTAATCCTATAATTAACCATTTCTGATCAGTGATAATGTGCCACCACGGTTTATTGAAATCAACTGTTTTGAGCTTGATATGATTCTTCATATAAAATTCCAAAATTTAAATTTAATTATTATTTAATACTTTTCTAATTCTGTATTGAGATCATCAATAACTTTTTCATAGCAAGCAATATGACCTTCATTATCTGGTGTTGGAAAAACTGAAACTGCAATATTTCGTTCTCCCAGCTCAGGTAAAAAAGTATCTATAAATTCATATAGATCTATAGGTTTTACAAAAGCTGAAGGGAAGTTTTTTTGCAGAAAAACTTGAGCGTATTCTTTATTAGGCCAAACAGGAAACAGTTCCCCGTCATCTTTTTTGATTGTAATCCAATCAGAATCATAAATGCCCCATAGTTCTTCTTGGTCTACTACGCGCTTTATAAAATGTTGATATCTTTTATCAGCAGGCAGTTTAATAATAGATTCTATTTGTTTGGGGTTTAAAATTATCATAGTTTTTTATCTTAAAAATTAACAGTAACTATTTTAATATAACATTATTTAATATTTTATAAATTTTCACAACAAAACATCCCAATTTAAAAGCATTTTTCAGGCTATTGTGATAAAATAAGAGAATAATAAATTATTACTTTTTAAAGAAATACAGACACCAATGAAAGCTATAATTATTGCCCGAGTAAGTACTCAAGATCAAAAAGAAGCCAACAATTCTTTGCCAGCCCAAATTGTCAGACTTGAAGGATATTGCAAAGAAAAAGGTTATGAAATTGTAAAAAGTTGCAGTTTTGACGAAAGCGCCTATACCGAAGATCGTTATAAGTTTGATGATATAGTTAATTTTATATTAAAGCAAAAAGAAAAAATAATTGTTTGTTTTGATAAAGTAGATCGTCTTTCTAGAAACGTTTTTGATAGAAGAAACGCGCAACTTTATGAGCACGCTCTTAATAATAAAATCGAATTACATTTTACTTCTGAAAATCAAAAGATAACAAGTAGAATATCAGCCATAGAGAAGTATCATTTCACATCTAGCCTTGGAATGGCAAAATACTATTCTGATGCAATAAGTGATACAGTTAAGCGTGCGCAAGAAGCAAAAGTTCGTAAAGGTGAATGGTTATCAAAAGCTCCGTATGGGTATAAAAATATTAAAATCTCAGAAAAGAAAACTGATATTATTGTTGATGAATATAAAGCAGATATAATTAGAACAGTATTTAATTTGTATGCTACCGGTGCTTACTCTACTGAGTTACTGTCCAAAAAATTACAAGAAGATTTTAATATCAAATGGCCTAAGGGCTATATAGCAAAAATTTTAAATAACCCATTTTATCATGGAGTTATGATTATTAATGGCCAATCTCATCCACATCGTTATCCACCATTAATTACAAAACTGCAGTTTGATGAAGTCCAACAAATAAAAAGTGGGTTTAAGAAAAAGCCATTTAAGTATGCAGGATTAAATTACATGTATAGAGGTCTTTTTAGATGTGCTACATGCAGTTGCGCCATAACTCCTGAAAAACATAAAGGCTATGTTTATTATCACTGTACACAATATAATGGCAAGCATGGCGCCAAATGGTTAAGAGAAGAAGAGATAACTACACAAATAAATAATCTTTTAGAAAGACTAAAACTTCCTGACAAGATTGTTCAAAGAATAAATGATGCCCTTAATGAGTTGCATAGCCATAAGGTTGAATTCCAAACAAAAGTTTTTGATGAACTAGCCAGAGAGCACAAAATGGTTACAAAAATGACAGACAACTTATATTTGGACAAGTTAAAGGGAAGAATAAGTGAAGAGCAGTATGATAGACTTTATGCTGACTTTAAGGACCAGGTAGAAACTATAAATCTTAAATTGGCCCGTTTGCAAGAAGCAGAAGATAATTACTACTTAACTTCAAAGTATATATTGGGAATCGTTAATAAAGCACATGACCTCTTTAAAAGTTCTGAAGTGGAAGAAAAAAGGCAAATTCTGAAATTGCTACTATCGAACTTAAGAATCGATGGTGAAAATGTGCTCTATGACGTGCAAAAGCCATATAATGTGATCTTAGATTATTCAGATCGTCAATTATGGCGGGGCTGACGAGGCTCGAACTCGCGACCTTCCGCGTGACAGGCGGACGCTCTGACCAAACTGAGCTACAACCCCAATATTTTATTTCAAGATTTATTCTATCATTTTATTGGTAAGATAGAAAGAGTTCGTTGGCGTAGTATGGCTCCTCGGGCAGGATTCGAACCTGCGACCTAACGATTAACAGTCGTGTGCTCTACCACTGAGCTACCGAGGAATATAATTTCAAACTTTTAGATATTTCAAGCGCCAGATTTATTATTAACTGGCCGTGCCATTCATTTCTGAAAGAAATGAATGGTGGGCGATACAGGATTCGAACCTGTGACCCTCAGTTTGTAAGACTGATGCTCTGCCAGCTGAGCTAACCGCCCCTAAAACAATTACCTGATATATTGTAACAAGATTATTTTTTCTTTCAACTCATTTTATCGACTTTTTGAACTTATTTTGAAATATTTAAAATTTTTTGTTTGATATTAATACCTGATATTAATAATCGCGACTATTTACTTTGGGAGGGGTTTTTGATTTTAATAATTAAAAATTGGTTAGTAGATTTATAATAAAACTTTAAAGAAAAATAATTATGAAAATAACTTTTCTTGGAACCAGGGGATATATCGATTCCAAAACAAAAGCACACAGATATCATACAAGTACTTTAATAGAGTATAATAGCAAGCGCGTTATGATCGATTGCGGTCTTGATTGGCTAGATAAAGTTTGGGAAATTAAACCCGATGCGATAGTCATTACCCATGCTCACCCCGATCATGCATGGGGTCTGAAAAATGGTGCGCCGTGCCCAGTATATGCTACAAAAGAGAGTTGGGAGCTTATGAAAAAATACCCAATAGAAAAGCGCTATATTATGTCGCCAGAGAGAAAGAGAACCATTTGCGGGTTAGTTTTTCAGACGTTTTCAGTTATTCACTCAATATTGGCACCGGGCGTAGGATATAGGGTTAGTGCAAAAAGTAAGTCTATTTTTGTTGTACATGATCTTATTGCTATTAATAATAGACATGAAGCTCTTAAGGGCGTGAAAATTTATATTGGCGATGGTGCGACAGTCACCAGACCCATGGTAAGAAGGCGGGGAGATAAACTATTCGGGCACACAACCATATCTGCCCAGCTTGGTTGGTGCCAAAAAAGAGGGCGTCCCTCAGATGATCGTAACCCATTGCGGTAGCCAGGTAGTTAAGGGTGGTAAAGTAGTTGAAGCCAAAATACAGGCTATTGGCGCCCAAAAGGGTGTTAGCGTGATAGTTGCCCATGACAATATGTCCATTAATATTTAAATTAAGACTTAGATTTTATCAGATTAATGGGTTAGCCGGTCCAGGTAATATACCGGTAATAGACTGGTAAATTTTACAAATTCAAGATTTTACGAGATAATATAATATTATTTAAGAATTTAAATTATCTAAAATACAGGGTTTTTTCATGAAAAAAGATATACATCCAAAAAATTATGAAGTTGCGGCACATTGCGCTTGTGGAAACAGATTTGCTACAACTTCATCTTCAAAAGACTTAACAGTTTCAATCTGTTCTAACTGCCATCCGTTCTTCACAGGTGCCTCAAGATTGCTTGATACAGCTGGTAGAATTGAGAAATTCTCAAAGAAGTACGCTAAGCCAAGCGAAGTTGCCTCAACTGCAAAAGCTAAGAAAGCTAGCGAAGCTGAGCCTAAAGCTGCGGCTACCAAAAAAGCTGCTAAATCCAAAAAGGCTTCTTAATATTTTTTACAATTATTAAGGGAGAGTTTATATGTCTCGAATTCTAGCTGATTGGGACATGATCTATAAGCGACATGACGAGCTTTCAAAAGAGCTCGTTTCTCCTGCTTTGGATAATAATAAACGACATGTTTTGCAGAAAGAATTTTCTTATCTTTCAACTTTGATCTCAAGGCACCAGGAACTTGATAGGCTTGAGAAAGCTTTGGGTCAAGCAAAGACCCAGATGTCCCAAGTTCAGGATCCTGAACTTGCTGCTATGTTTGATGAAGAGATCAAAGATCTGGAATCCAAAATTAAGATAAAAATTGATGAAATCGAAGATCTTCTGTTCCCAGAAGATCCATTAAATCAGCGTTCTGTGTTTTTAGAAATTAGAGCCGGTACTGGAGGGCAGGAAGCTGCTCTTTTTGTTTCTGATCTTTTGCGCATGTATACGAACTATGCGTTAAAACAGGGCTGGAAAGTGGGTCTTGTAAGCTCAAGCACAACAGATCTTGGCGGTTATAAAGAAGCTATCTTGTCTATTGAGGGCAAAGGTGTCTTTGGAAAACTTAAAAAAGAATCTGGGGTTCATCGCGTTCAGCGTGTTCCTAAAACTGAAGCTTCGGGAAGAATTCATACTTCAACTGCAACGGTTGCTGTTTTGCCTGAGGCAGAAGAGGTTGAGTTTTCTATCAATCCATCAGATTTGCGTATAGACGTTTATAGAGCAAGTGGTGCTGGCGGTCAGCATGTTAATACAACTGACTCTGCCGTTCGAATAACCCATATCCCAACGGGGGTGGTTGTTGCGTGCCAAGACGAAAGATCTCAGCACAAGAACAAAGCTAAAGCCATGAAGATGTTGATGTCTAAGCTCGTGTCATCTCAAAAAGAGAAAATTGAGAGTGAGCTGAGTCAGAAACGTAAAGAGATGGTGGGGACTGGTGAAAGATCAGAAAAAGTTAGAACGTATAATTTCCCGCAAAATCGAATTACCGATCATCAAGTTAATGTTACCTTAAGTAAACTGGATATGGTTCTTGAGGGGGATCTTGATGAAATTATTGATGCTTTGGTTGAACAGGAAAGACAAGAACGTAGAAATAATCCCGTTCTTGGTAAAAATTAATATAAAAATTAGTAACAAATTTAATTTTTGAGCTTATTATGACAACATTTCAGGCGCTTCAAGAAATCATAAAAAATACAAAAGATAGAGTATTAAAAATCGGTTCTGTATTTAATTTTATTAAGTTTAGTTTTTTAAGAAATTTTGATCTTGTAGATATTCTGAGCAGTATATTATTAGTTTCTGTTTTAATTAATAACTACTCTTATTTTCTAGAACAAAAAAGATATTTGAATCTACTTGGTATCTCTTTAATTTTGGCTGTAGCTTATATTTTTTCAAATAATAGATCAAAAATAAATTTTAGACTTGTTCGTGTCTCTATGGCCCTGCATTATATGTTGGGTTACGCTGTTTTAAGAACCACTATGGGACATAAAGTCTTATCAGTTTTGGCAGATGGCGTTAATAATTTATATTTGGCAGCCGATGCTGGTATAAATTTCGTGTTTGGCGGGCTTGCAAACGCAAATTCTGCGTGGGGTTTTGTTTTTGCATTTAAAGTTTTGCCTATAATTATATTTTTTGGCGCACTCATGTCACTATTATTTTATATGGGTATTATTCAAAAAATCGTTTATGTTATTAACTTTTTCTTGCAGCCAATTTTGGGCACTTCTGGCGCAGAAACACTTTGTGCTATTGCAAATAGTTTCTTGGGCCAAACAGAGTCACCACTTTTGATTCGTAATTACTTGCCGCGTATGACAAAATCTGAATATATGGTGGTCATGATCACTGGTATGGGGACAATAAGCGGTTCAATTTTGGCAGTATTTGCACGTATGGGTGTGCCTACTGTTCATCTACTTGGTGCGAGTGTTATGGCAATCCCTGCTACAATTATGATAGCTAAAATATTATTTCCTGAAACTGAAAAACCTGAAACCGTATCAGGTGCTAATGTAAATTTTGATAGTCCTGCAAAAAACTTTCTTGACGCGATCTCTATCGGGACATCTGACGGTCTACAGCTGGCACTTAACGTAGGTGCTATGCTGATAGCATTTTTGGCTCTTATGTTTATGGGCAACTCAATTTTGGGTTTTGTTTGTAACATTTTCCACTTACCTGTAATAACTCTGCAGTCTATATTTGGTGTTGTTTTCACGCCATTTGCTTGGCTCTTGGGAATCTCAAGTTCTGAGGTTTATAAAGCGGCTGAGCTTCTTGGCACAAAAGTATCTGTCAACGAAATGGTCGCATATTCCAACATGGTTACAATGGGTTTATCTGAAAGAACTGTGGCAATTTTGACTTATGCTCTTTGTGGATTTGCCAATTTTTCATGTATAGGCATCCAAATTGGTGGTATCGGGGCACTTGCTCCTGAAAAGCGTCACTGGTTGTCTGAGCTTGGCTTTAAAGCTGTGCTTGGTGCAAACTTGGCAAACTTACTGTCAGCTATGGTCGCTGGATTATTAATTTAAAAAATATTTAATTCGAATCAAAAAGCCCGCAATTGCGGGCTTTTTTTGATAGTTTTTGCTTCGCATGATAATATAAAGAGCTAAATATATTAAATATCAAGTTAATTATATATAAAGTTAATTTTTAAAACTCGGTGAACTTGTGAAATTCTTACGTGCACTACCTATTTTGCTTATCCTGAATTTTATATCCCCAAGAGCCTCTTTTTCCATGGAAGTTTACGAGCAGGGACCTCCACGCAAAAAAGTTAAGAAAACTGTTACGTTTCATAGCAGTGTTCCAGCCGACGTTGCCGAAACAGTAAAAGCGGTTACTACTCTGAAAGCAAAAAAGCCCCAAAAAGCAGTTTTTAAATTGCCAAATATAAAACCAGATTTTGATTGTACAGATGTAATCGAATCTTTTAATGCTTATTTTGGTGTCTACAACAATAATCAAGATAATTTAAATCTGTTTATTTCTAAGTTTTATGAAAGCTTAAATAAACTTGAACTTAATAATAAAATTAAGCTGCTACAATCTATTAGGGAACAATTACCTGAAGATGAGATTAAACTTTTTGACAGAGCTTTTGCTATTCTTGGGTTCCCGTTAGGCATGTTTGCAACTGGATTTTGTATCTCAAAAGAATCTCATTCTGAACGATCTGGTGAAGAACTGTCGGGCGATTTTAAAGAATTAAAATTGGGCAAACAAGAATAGTTTTTAATAAAATTTTAAATTATTATTTTAAATTATTGCTTAAATTTAATTTTCATAGCTAAAATCTAAATAATATATTTTTTAATATTTTATTAAAGAGGGTTTATGAAATTATCTAAGTTATTATTATTTGTTTTTGTTTTTATTGCAGTATTTAATCAAGATCTATTTTCAATGGTAGCCGGCGGTTCTCGTCTTTATCGTAATTTTATCGAGGCTCTTAACAAACCAAGACCAGACGCATCACACTTGTCTGACATGTATTATGAGATTGAAAATGAGTCTGAACAAGAAGAGGCTTTAAAACAAGCTACAATTAAGAACATAAACATCGTGGGCCAAGAAGATCTGCAAAAAAATATCAAAAAACAACTTCTCAAATCTGAACAATCCCAAGCTCCAAAATTAACCAAGTTGCAAGAATTTGAAAGAGATTTAAAAATCAAAGCAACTCGATCTAGTTTGGAAAAATCGATCAAACAATTTTCTGGGCAAGATCTTGAAAGAGCCCTAGAACTTGCAGCTCAATATAACATTATTTTTCCAGAGTATCCGCAGCAACGTCAATTTACATCCAAGTCGGACCAATTTTCTGATGATTACGATAAGTTATTAATCGAAGCAGATTTGCAGGATCAAAAAAATCGTGATGCCAAGCAACAAATTCAGGTTAGACTTTCACTTTCAGAGCTATTACAAGATAAAAAAGAAGAGTTAAAAAAAGTTAATAAAAATATCGCAGAGACAGAAAAACAGTTAAAAGATCTCAGTGGCCAAAGTGATATTAAATCTTCGCGCGCTGACGGTCTGCTTCGTAGTCAAAATACACAGTTGAAAAATCAAAATGAAACCCTAATGGCGCAACTTGAAAAGTTACAAAATAGGCTTCAGGAGATTAAAGTAACAAATAAATAATAAAAATTTTTAAAAAATTTAAATTAATTTTTTTGGAGATAGTTTTATGAAAAATATTTTTTTAAAATCGGGCTTGTTAGCGATAATAATTAATATTCAAGTTTTTGGCCCAATATTAAGCATGGGTAATGAACAGCTTGTCGAGTTTAATGCAGAAATGCCCAATACTTTAATGAAACAATTTGTAAATAATCCATCGGGAAGTAATCTAAGATCGCTTTTAAATTTATTAGACTTAATAAAAGAGAGTGATGCTGAGAGTGCCCTAACAGCACAAAATTTACTTCAAGCAGAAATCGATGAGATACTTAAGGTAAATCCAGAAAAATTTGCTCAGTTTGATGATACCAGAACAAAGCATTATCAAAGCAAAATAAGCGAGTTTAAGAGCTCGAAAAAATATTTAAAAGTTCAGGACGAAGCAAAACGAATAGAAAAGTTAGATAAAAACTTGAACTCGCTAGAACAGATAAATAAAGATCTTGAAAAAATTGGGCCCGAATTAAAAGAAGCCAATAATAAATTATTATCTTTGCAAAAGCAGCTTGAATCTACAATTAATTTAAAAACTCAGGGCGATTCTTCTGGTATTAGGTCTATAGAAGAAGAAAACAGGAAACTTACAAAAGAAAATCAAAATATTGCTGCTAAGATTAAAGATCTTGAGGAAGAAATTAAGTCTGCGCCGAAACTGTCTAAAAAGAGAAAATTATAAGCTCTGTTGAGTTTTACATAAATTGTATTGGTAAGTAAAACCGCTCGTCCCGAGTGTTTTTCGTAGCGATAGCGGAGAAAAATGTATCGAGGGATGGCGGCGACTCGATCCCTCGATACAATCACCCTCACTACGTTTCGGTGATCACTCGGGACGAGCGGGATGTAAGACTATTGTGTTTATTAAATTGTTAAAATTTAAAAATTCAACAGGGCCTAAATAATATCTGCTAATACCTATCAACAAGCCATTTAACTGTCTTGTTGTGAATAATTTTTAGTCCAACAGCCTCATATTCAAGAACTTTTGTTGGGCGAGAGATCCAGTTTAAAATATTAATCTCTCGAAAGATTATGCCATAATCTGCTGCTGCAAGATGTTGGTAAATATTACTGTGTTCTACTGTTTTGATAGTATAATTTTTGTTATTAATTCCAGATTTTTCCAAAATAGTTTTAAAATATTTTGGTTCTTGCGTGAATATTAACAAATAAGAATTGGGTTCTGTTTTGCTTTTATTTTGGAAAAATTTTACAACTTCTTCTGGGCATTGCCAGCTTTTAGCCGACCCGCTATAGCAATAAACTATCGAATCTTTTGGGATATTTAAAAAGCTGCGAGCTTCTTCTTTCCATTCTTGAACTATATTTGCCGGGAAAATATTTGGCAAGTCATGTTCTGCTACTGTGATAATCTCTTCAGGGCAGTTATATTTGCTTAACAAATAATCTTTAAGCGCGGTGCTCACAGCTTCTATCTTATAAGTTATTTTTTCATGATTTTTATAAACCGATTTTTCTAGATTATGAAGTATTTTTTTTCTAAAGCCGTACCAAATTTTTTCTATAATATTTTTTGGCTTTTTTGAATGCATAAACTCTTCTGCCAACAGCCCCCTCGCCTGAACGGTTAAGCTCTTACAATTTTTACTCTCTGCGCTTTTAAGAGCAATTAACCCTGCAATCGGCCCACGTGCAATAATTTGATAGTTATCAAAATATTTTAATATATTTTTTAAATTATATATGCAGCTTATTAAGCTGATTTTACCGGCAAATATCTGTCTTTTTAGAATTTTTAAATTTATATCAGGATGTGAGTTTTCTATTTTTTCAACTAGATTTTTGTTGTTAAATTTTTTTTCAAAACTTACAAGTAAAACTTTGTGTGTATGGGCATAGTGATTTATTATGGGCTGCAAAACCTGTCCCTCAAATACTGAGTTTTCTAGTCCATCAAATATTACAAAAACCAACTGCTGCTTCTTCATAATATACTCACAAAGTTTTTTTATTTTGTTTAATATTTTTGGTAGTGATAATTATAATTAAAGTCATCGGGCGAGTATATTTCCACTTCTTTGGCTGCAGGATTAATCTCCGAGGTTTCGTGGCCAAATAATATTTCTGTTTTTTGGGTATTTTCATCGTAAGTAAACTCAATTATGATATAGTCACAATGTTTGTTCAAACATTCATAAGCTGCAAGAGACACATCTGAGCGAACATTCTGAAACACAAATGGCACATAGTCTTTAGTACCTATTGTAAGCGCTAAACCCAAGGTCAAAAAGTCCCAACGTTTGGGTCTCATAATGGTTATACGAAATTGTGAATGTTCCAAGTCCCAATAAGGTGAAGATATTCTCGTAGCTATATTTTTCAAAGATACGTCCCAATTAGCTTCATAAATTTCTTCTGGCTCTAAAGTGTAATAAGTTCCCTCAACATTATCTGTAACTTCTATTTCAAATGGCGTGCTGTTTATAAATCTTTTAATTTGCACAGAATTTGTATTTGATAAAATACTTAAAAATAATATTAACGCAGTTAGTTTAGATTTGTAATTCATGTTATAAGTTTCCGTTTTCATACATGAAACCGGTCAAGTTTATAAATTCAGTATTACTAGCCGTTGGATTATCAGGGCTAAATTTTATTTGTATAGTTTTATTTTCTTTATCATAATCAAATTCAACGATCATATCTTCAACTTTTTTCTCGCCATTATTAACGTAACGGTTAATTAGTTGTTTATAATAATCTTGAATTTTTTCAACTGAAAATTTGGCTATTCGATTAAATTCCTTTTCGCTATAAGTTCCAATTGGCAGACAATTGAAAAATTTATCATTTTCAGTTTCATAAACGACGATGTGAAATTTGTAGTTTAATGTGAAACCCAGTTCATCGATTAGCCAGATTCCACCAGGAATAAATTCAAATTTAGGTTTCTTTATGATTTTTATATTAAATTGTTGATTATTATTTATCGCAAATTTGTAAGCCGGGTTGTATAAATCCACACTTTCTATTGATACGTCCCAGTCAGTATTGAAAACTTTGTGCGGCTCTAAAGTGTAAGAACTTCCCTCAACATTATCCGTAATTTCTATTTCAAATGGAGTGCTGTTTATAAACTTCTTAATCGATACAGAGTTTGCATTTGATAAAATACTTAAAAATAATATCAGCGCGGTTAGTTTAGATTTGTAATTCATGTTGCTCCAAAAAATTAATTCGCATCTTTTTTACATTTAGCTTCAATTTTAAAACAGTTATGTAATGAAATCCAGCTTATTTTTATGCTAATGTTATGAGAGTGTTGTTTTGAACATGAGTTTTGAATTTTTTGGAAAATTGAATTTGTGTTTACAAAACCAAACTGATGTTCGCCTGTTTTTGACGCTATTGCTTTGAAAAAATTAATATCAATAGTTGTTTTTTCTGTTTTATAAGAATTTAGTTTTGGTGTACTAATAGTGAAATCGGATGGTTTGTTAAAATAGTTTTCCGGGATGCCTATTGCACTCAAATTACCAGAGCCGTTTTCTTGATCGTGATCAAAAGTTTCATAAGGTATCTCAAAATTTTCATTAAAAGTTTCTTTTGGCGATATAAATAAAATTTTGTTATTTATATTAATTTTAAAAAATATTAAGTTTTCCGTAAGATTTGTAATCTCACTAATAAAAGCTTTTTCTGTGAATGTTTTTGCATTTGATGTTAATAAAAATAATAAAATTAATTTTTTCATGAGCCTCTGAAAGTTAAAAATATTAACCGTTTTCCATAACTTTAACACTGCTGCCATCGGCTCCCTTTTGAATTACAAAGTGTACAGGAAA
Organism: uncultured bacterium; assembly: GCA_963717435.1. GTDB lineage: Bacteria > Babelota > Babeliae > Babelales > Babelaceae > MFD05580-245. Next base: position 1,164,778 of record OY970332.1, on the reverse strand, counting down.
CTGATCTTTCATTGAAGGCAAATGTGAGACGATAATTACTTTTGCAAAATCTTCTTGAATTTTGTGTATTGTGTCCATGATATTTGAGAGCCCCTCTTCATCTTGAGAGCCGAAACCCTCGTCAATTATTAGGGTTTCTAGCGCGGTGCCTGCACGGCGCGCGAGAAGTTTTGAGATCGCAATGCGTAGCGCAAAATCTATCCTAAATGCTTCACCTCCAGAAAAAAGTTCATAGGGGCGTATGCCCGATGGGTCTGAAATTTTGATATCTAAAGTCTCTTTTGTTCCACCACTTTTTAAATCTCTTAAAGATTCTATAAATAGCTGCGCCTGATTGTCTGTTAGTTTTGAGAGTAAATTATTTGCCTCTTGTTCGATTTCAGGTATCGCATCTTCTATTAACAGAGCTTGGATCCCATCTTTGCTTAAAGCAGTTGCCAGCGCCTGGTACTGTTCTATATTTGAAGTTATATCTTTTATTTTTTGTTCGTTGGAGAAAAATTCAGTTTCTAGTTTTAAAATATTTTTTTGTTGCTGCTCAAGCGCGCCCCTGAGTTGCAATATAGACTCTCTCTCTTTTAGAATAGTTGAAAGTTCTAGATTAAGCTTGATCTCTTGATCCTGAAATTCTGTTTCTATAGTTTTTATTTTTTGTTCTAATTTAAGCTCTGATTCTAATAGGTTTTTCTCTTGTTTTAGTTTTTTGAGCTTTGCTATTAAATTTTTAATCTCGAGTTTTCTGTTTTCTTGGACTATAATCTCTTGCTCTAAATTATTACTAATATTTTGCAGACTTTTTAAGTTTTCAAGTTGTTCTAAAACTTTTTTATATCTAGTAATTTTTATGTCTATAAGTTTTATTTTTTCTTCTAGCTTGCCTGTGATATCTAAAATTTGCTTATACTCTGGATTTTCGTGATTATTCAAGTTTCTGGTTAAAAGTTGGAGCTTTGCACTATTTTTATCCCAATTTGCTTTTAAAGTCTTAATATTTTCTTGCGTTAATTTAATATTAATCTCAAGCTCTGTTTGTTCTGTTTTTAGCTTGGAAATATTAATTTCTATCTGGTCAGATATAGATTTAGCTGATTTTAATTTTTCTATATTTTTTTTGATTGTTTCAATATGCGCATGCTGATCTAAAATTATTTGCTTTAAGTTTTTTAATATTTTGCCAACTCTATTTACTTGATGATTATATAGCGATTTATCTTTTGCAAACTGCGCAGCAAGATTAGTTTTCTGTTCATGGGTTATATCCTGTTTGCATAGCGGACATGCGGGTTTGTCAGTGTTGCCAACCAGATTTATTTTTTGATCGCAGCTTTTTGCTTCTGAACTTATTTTGTTCCCAACAACAACATATTTTTGATAAAAGTTTTTTCGCTTTTCAAAAACAACTTCTTCGCTAAGTAAGCTTTTTTCTAATTTTTCTAAGCTTTCAAGCTGTTTTTTTAAATCTAAGTTTTTATTATTTAGGTCTATAAGTTCAAGATTTTTTTTATTAAAATGCTCTTCAAAATCTTTTAACTTATTACTATTCCCAGAAAGTTCAAACTCTGTAGACTTGAGCTCGATTCTTAGCGCTTCTAGTTCACTGTTTTTTTGCTGATTTAAATTTTGTAAAAAATTTTGCGCAAGCTCTTTTTGCTTAAAATAGTTTTCTTGAAGTTCTATTTTTTCTTGCTCACTTGTTTTTAGCAAAACAGCTTCTGATTCGAGCATCTCAAGCTCTTGCTTTATATTTAAACTATTTCCAGATTTTAGCTTTATATTAGCTTTGCGCCATAAAATAAATATATTATTAAGATTATTTGAGTCTTGGTTTATCTGCCCAGTTGCTTGATCCAGCTTAAATTTTGAAATTTTAATTTTGTCTTTTTCAAGTTCCAGATTTTTTTTCTCTTCTGAGATTTTTTTGAGACTATTTTTTATTTTAGCCTCAAGATCCAGAAAGCTATTTATTTTAGATTCAAGCTCATTAAGTTGTAGTTTTACAGCTTCTTTATTTTTTATTTCTGCTTCTAAATGGGCCTGCAAATTAACCAAATGCTGCTTGGATACTATACCTTCTTTAGATTTTTCTGCCGCAAGCTTTCTCATAGATTCGTATTTTGTGAGTCCCAAAATAGTTGCCAGTATCTCTTTGCGCTCTTTGGGAGATTTTTTTGAAAATTCGTTAGATTGGCCCTGTTTTAAGAAAGCCGAATTAATAAAAGAATCGAAAGTGAGCCCAATAACCTGCTCTATTTTTTCTTGCGTGGCCCTAATAGTTTTATCAGTAAGAGATCTATATTGCTGAGTGGAATTTTCCCAAACTGCAAAATCTAAATTTGTAGTTGGTTTTTGATTTAATAATGTAAATTCACGTTTAATTCTATATTTTTGACCATTAACTTTAAAATCTATGGCAACAAACATTTGGGACTGTCCAAGACGAAGTAGCCCTTCGTCGGCTTTGCTTGTATTACTTATTTTTCTTGCCTGCCCCCAGACTGACCAGGTTATTGCATCTAAAAGCGCAGATTTTCCATGACCATTGCGACCCGATAAGCAAATTAGACTGTACGGCTCAAAATCTATTTTTTGCAACGCGCCGTAACTTAAAAAATTTTTTATCTGTAAATTTAATGGGATCATAAAAATAATTTTTGTTGTATTTGTTTTTCACTTACCAGCAAGTTTAAATAAAACTTTTTAAAATACAATAATTTCGCCCGTATCTAGATATTTTTTTCTACACTAATACTTAACGGGAACAAAATACAATTAACTTGTTTGTAAAATTTGGTGTATATTACTTAAAATTCATTAAAGGGTGTAATATGCAAGATTCTATTTTTAGACTTTACGATATAAGAGGGCGAGTTGGATCTGAACTATTAATTGAGCGTGTTTATGAACTCGCTCAAAGCATAGCGACATATTTTACTCAGACTGCTCCTGGGACAAAAAAAATCGCAGTAGCAGTTGATGGCAGGTTACATTCAAATCAGATCAAAGCAGAACTTTGTCGGGGTTTTCTAGATTCAGGATTTGATGTTGTTTACTTGGGAATATGTCCAACGCCGGTTCTCTATTTTTCTCAGCATAATTTGGACGTAGATGCTGGTGTTATGATAACGGCTTCCCATAATGGCAAAGATTATAATGGCTTTAAAATTTGTTTATTAAAAAACACAGTTTGGGGCCAAGAACTCGTAAAAATCAAAGATATATTTAAATCTGGTAATTTTGAAAAATTAAATTCTGTAAAAAATAATATTAGCGGCAATTATTCAGAAATTGACGGCGTAGAAATCTATATAAACTGGATGGCACAAAACTTCAAAAATCTTTGTGGCAAAAAAATATCGGTATTGGTCGATTGCGCTAATGGGGCGACGGGTGCAGTTTGGCCAAGACTTATTAACAAAATGGGTCTAAAATCTGTTGGTTTATTATATGAAAAAGTCGATGGAAATTATCCAAATCATGAAGCGGATCCGGTTATTGTTGAAAATATGCAAGATTTAAAAGATATGCTTGCCGTGTCAGATTATAAGTTTGGTATCGGCTTTGATGGTGATGGAGACAGAATGGCCGCGATGACAAAAGATGGATATTTAATACCAGGTGATAAACTTCTTGCTATTTTCGCCCAGTCTATTTTGCGCAAATTTGGCAAATCTAATATCGTTTTTGATATTAAATGCTCCCAGGTTGTTGCGCGACTGATGCGTAGCTGGGGAGCAAACGCGATTATGGCCCCATCCGGACATTCGATCATTAAGCACTATATGCGCAAAGAATCTGCAGTTTTGGGCGGCGAACTTAGTTGTCACTTTTTCTTTGCAGATAGATACTTTGGCTATGATGACGGTATTTACGCGGCTCTAAGATTGTTTGAAATTTTACAGGAATCTAATAAAACTCTTGAAGAGCATTTGCAAGTTATTCCCGAGAATTACACAACAGCTGAAATCAGAATCGATTGCGCGCAGGAGATTAAAGAAAAAATTATCGACGACATAAAATTTTATTGCAATAGCCTGCCAGATTCTGAAATACTCACGCTTGATGGCGTTTTGGTTACAACTCCATATGGCCGTGGTCTTGTGCGGGGCTCAAATACGCAATCTGCTATCTGCTTTAGGTTTGAATCAGATACTTCTGATGGGCTTGAGCGCATAAAAACAGATTTTTATGATCAGTTGAAAAAACATATAAGTAGCTCAAATTTAGAGAACTTTTTTTAATTGAGTATAAAAAAATTATGAATTTAGTTGGACCACACATAAAAAATTTCGACTGCTTTGAAAACGTTCTTAAATCTGCAAGTTCACGAAACTTAAATATTTTTCAGTCTTTTTTTATTAACAAAGCTGGAAATAATAAATCTGAATTTGATGCGGCTTTTAAAAGAAGATTTATTAACTCTTATAAAGACAAATTTGATAAGATATTTATTCACGCGCCTTATATAATAAATCTTACTTACGGCAATTTTTCAACCCAGCCAGTTTTAAAGCATGAACTGCGTCGAATGCAAGATTTTGAGCTTACCGATATTATTTTTCACTCGGGCGGGCTATTTCAAAATTCTGTTGAAAAATCTGCTGGTAATATCGCAAGACTCTTAAACTATCTTTCAAGAAAGAACCCCAATTTGATTTTCTATCTTGAAAATACTGCTTTTGGCAGAAACTCTTTTGCAAGTAATATTGAAGAGCTAAATCTGGTTTACAAAAATCTCGATTATCCAGAAAAGATTAAGATCTGTATCGACACGGCACATGCTTACTCTTTTGGCTACGAGATTAATGACAGTTTTATTGATCTACTAAAAACTTTGCCCGAAAATTCTATTAAGCTTATTCACTTAAACGATTCTGGTAGCCAGCTTGGTGAAAAAATAGACACACACGTTGAACTTGGAGCCGGTAATATAGGTCTTAAAAACTTACAGAGATTTATTCAACATGAGTTTTTAAAAAATGTGCCGGTGATACTTGAGCTTCCGGATGTTGACCCCAAGCAAGAAATTTTGCAACTTGATTTAGTTAGGTCATGGCTAAATTATTAATATTTTAAATTTTTTGGAGAGAGCATGCTATCTATAGCTATAAATGGTTTCGGTAGAATTGGAAAAAATTTCTTGCGCGTATTGCTTGAAGACAAAAGTGCGCTTGAAAAAATTAAAGTTGCCGTAATTAATATTGGGCCCGCAGATCCCGTTGCTGTTGCGCATGGTTTTAAGTATGACACAATAATGGGTACTTATAACGGCAAAGTCTCTTATGAAAATAAGAATTTAGTTATAGATAACTTAAAAATTCCAGTAATATCTATCGCAGATCCAGATAAACTTGATTGGAAAAAATATAATATAGATTTTGTTGTAGATGCATCTGGGAGATTTACAAAGCGCGAATTAGCTGAAAAGCATATCAAAGCTGGAGCAAAAAAAGTTTTAATAACTGCGCCGGCCCATGGCGAAGATGTGACGATAATACCTGGTACAAATTTTGAACTCTATGATAAAGATAAACACAATATAATTTCTCTTGGAAGCTGCACAACTAACGCTCTCACTTCTATGCTCAAAGTTGTTGTTGATAATTTTGCTGTTGAAATTGCAGGCATGACAACGGTTCATGCATATACAAATACGCAAGTCTTATTAGACGTAGACGCAACCAGCAACGATCTGCGACGTGGCCGGGCTGCTGCTCTTAACATTGTCCCAACCACTACTGGAGCAATGGCCCTGATTGAAAAAGTTATTCCAGAATTAAAAAATAAAATCTCAGGATGTTCTTTAAGAGTTCCGGTTGCAACTGTTTCGTTAATAGATTTAACGGTGACTACAAAAAAAGATGTTACTGTAAAATTAATTAACGACACTTTTGAAAAACTTTCAAAAGATAAAAATAGTAGTTTTTATAACATAATAGATATTTCTTATGAACAATTGGTTTCTAGCGACTATAAATTAAACAGCCATTCTGTTACTATCGATGCGCCACTTACGCAGGTTGTTGGCAGTCGTAATGCTCGTATATTTGGCTGGTATGACAACGAGTGGGGTTATTCTGAAAGATTAAAAGATTTCTTGCTTAAAATTTAACAATTATTTAACTTCTAACTAGTTTTTATTTTTAAGTAGTTTTTTATATTTTTGAATAGAGAGTATTTTTATGAAAATTAATAATTCTGTTTTAATATGGACGCTTTTTGCAATGGCTCTATTGGGCGCTCTATTTGTTTATAGATCAAAAGTGGCAGACTGCTTTAGTTCATCAACTGTTCAAAATTTAGAAACGCAAAATAGCTAAATATTCTGGTAAGATTTGTTCTTAATTGATATGCTGATTAAAATTTTAGGATATTTTTTAATATAATTATTTTAGGAGTATTTATGAAAAGAGATAATAATTCAATTATTCTTTGGGTGGTTTTGGCAGCAGCAGTTTTAGTTGGTGTTTATGTATTTAGAGATAAACTTGGAATTTGTTGGTCAGGTGAATGCAAAACAGAACAAGCTCAAGAAGCTGCACCTGTTGAAGTTGTTGAAACAGAACAAGTTACTGAATCTGAAATGCCAGCATCTGCAACTGAAGAAGCTGGACCTGAAGACGTTAAGTAATTCAGAACTTAATTAAAACAAAAGAGTGTAATTAAAAATTTTAATTACACTCTTTTTGTTTATTTACTTATTTGTTTTGTTAGTTAGCTTTAATTAAATTTATTTGTGGCTTCAAACATATGGGACAGGCCATGTGTACGGTAATCTTTTCTACACAATCTTGGTGATAAGCGCTGTGCCCGCAGCTTAACTTTGCCAATTGGTTTTGGGCTATACTGTTAAAGCATACCCAACATACTGTTTTGTGTTGTTCGTGGGATAGATCTTCGGCTTGGTCGATAGGGTTGGGGAGAGAGCTATCAAGTAAAGCTATAACTATTTCTTGAAATTTTTTGTTGCTAGCTTCTTGTTCGACTTCTTGCATGCCCCAAGATGGGTTAAATGTGTTAACAGCAAATATTAAGCCAATTTTTAGTATTTTATTTAAAAACCGCATAGTGTGCCTCTAATTAAATTAATACAGTTAACAGATATAATTCCAAGTATAATTTCAAGATCTAGATTTTATATAATTTTTTTGATTTTAGCATGAATTGTACTAAAAATATCAATAATTTGCAGTAATTTACAGTTTCTGCTTCACATTATTCCATTTTTTCATTAATATGTACTAGTGCTTTGTAAATAGGGGGCCTATAGCTCAGCGGCAGAGCAATCGGCTCATAACCGAGAGGTCCCAGGTTCGATCCCTGGTGGGCCCACCAAGAATACAAGGAAATTCAATGAGCAACAATCCCTATTATCAGTTTATTGGGCTGGCCAAACTCGACCAGCAGCTAATCCTAGACAGTTCTAAGATAGAGTTACTCAAAACCGAAATCGAAGAATTAAATAAAAAGCTTGAAGATGCGTCCAAAGATCTGGCATTGGCCCAGCAGATGCTGGTTAATCTCAGAAAAAGGTTCGACGAGTCCCAACTTGAATTGCGCTCACTCGACGAGCAAGAATCTAAAAAGAAGCGTAATCTTGCAAATACTCAAAATCCAAAGCAATATGAGTCTTTAACCCACGAAATCGATATAATAGTAAAATCCAAAGATACAATAGAAAATAATATTTTATCTTGGTACGGTGAAATCGATAATCTTTCCAAACTTGTTCAAGTAAAAAAAGCTGATTTTGAAAAATTTAAGAGCTTAACTACTAATTCTATTCAAGAAAAACAGGCTATGATCGATCTTCTTGAAAAAGAGGCTGATAAAGTCAAAACTGAATGGGAATTGGCGCTTGGTATATTACCAGAAGAGTGGGTTCAAAAATATAAAAAAATGCGAGAAAGTGTTAATAATCCAGTTGTTCCAGTTATTGGCAACTCTTGCAGTGCCTGCTTTGCAGATCTTACTGCTGCAACCATTAATGGTTTAAGACATCACAAGCTTATTAACTGCCCAGAGTGCTACAGATTATTATATATCGAAGAAAAAAAGTCATGAGTTTAAATTCAGAAATTAAAGTGTATATAGATGGTGCATCCAGAAATAATCCGGGCCATTCTGGCGCCGGTATTTATCTTATAAAAGATGAAACTGTTTTGGTCCAAAAAGGCTTTTATCTTGGGGTAAAAACCAATAATCAAGCAGAATATTTGGCTTTTCTTTTGGCCATTTTTTATGCAAAGCAGTATATGCAAAAAAGCGACAAGTTAGTAATTATTTCAGATTCACAGCTGTTGGTAAGACAAATATCTGGAATCTATTCTGTTAAAAATTCTGAATTAAAAAAAATGTTTGATTGTGCTATTAATTTACTAAAAGATTATAATTATCAAATTTTGCATGTATTACGGGAGCACAATAAAATCGCCGATAAGTTGGCCAATCACGGAATCGATAAGCGTGCGCCACTACCTCCAGAATTTCTTGAATATTGGTGCTTAGATGAATCAAAATAGTTTAACCAAAATTTTAATTTTTTGTTTGTTTGTAAATATCGCAAATATATCGGCGGGTAATGGGTCCCAAGATTTGTTGGTTCCCCAAGATAATTTCTCGGGCCAGACTTCTGACCAGACTACTGAGCAAGAAACAAAAAAAATTACAGTAAGAGTTTTGCTTAAAGAAGAGATTTGTCCTGAACAAATATCTTGGAAAATCGGTATTGAAAATACTGGCGGATTTACTATATCTGCACCAGGAACAAAAAGCCGAGATATAGATTCACAAGAGCTTAATATCACTGTTGTATCTGGTAAATTTTATATTAATGGCAAAAAGATTTTAAAAGATAATATAATTATAAAACCTAAAAATCTTGAGCAAAATATTCCCGGACAAAATATTGCTTCGCCCAATTTAATTCTTGACGGAGTGGTTTATAACGGCAATTTTGTTTTAATTAAATCAGAAAATAAATTTTATCTTATTAATTTTGTGGATCTTGAATCTTACGTCTCTTCGGTGTTATATGGCGAAAGTTGGCCCGGATGGCCAGTAGATATCAACGAAGTTTTTGCAATCATGTGCAGAACTTATGTTGTCTCTAAAATTATTGATGCACGAAAAAGCAAAACAAAAAAACAGTTTGATGTGAAAGCTACAAATCATCATCAAACATATCGCGGGTATCATACATTTTCTAATTTTACCGAAGCCGTAGAGAACACAAAATCTGTAGTTTTAACTTACGAGGGCAGCCCGATTAACGCCATGTACGACTGTTGTTGTGGTGGCATTATAACAGCTGACAGTGTTGGGCAAGTTAATTTTAAACATGCGCCTTATTTATCACGTGCATATGCCTGTACGCACTGCAAAGACACAAAAATATTTAACTGGTCGGCGCAATATTCTACCCATGATCTATTAAAAATTCTTGGGCCCGAATATAAGAATCTCAAGAATATAAAAGATATTCAGATTACAAAGCGTGACAAAGCCGGAATTGTAAGAGAGATTAAAATTACAGGTTCAAATTCAACTCAGATCGTGTTAACTGGAAAAAAAATTTACAAGCTTCTTAAAAACGTTAAAAGTTTGTTTTTTGAAGTTGTAAAACGGGGGAACCGAATCACTTTTAATGGGCAGGGCTACGGACATCTTATGGGGCTTTGTCAGTGGGGTGCTCGTCAGATGGTCAAAGATGGCTGGGGCTACAAACAGGTTCTCAGATTCTATTATCCCGGCACTTCTTTCATGAAAATCAAATTAAAATAATTTTTTTAAGTAATTTTTAGTCTTGCTTATAATTTGGCAATTATATTAGCTTATTAATATAAATATAATTATTTATAAACTAATTTTAAGGGTTTAAGTGCCAAGTTATGCCAAATTATCGTGGTCACCTGTTTGGGGGATCGCTAATTTACTTAGCGATTTTATTTATTTTTTCGCTTTATAATTTTGATTTGCCAGTAATATTACTCTGGCTTTTATGTGTTCTTTTGGGCAGTCTGTTTCCTGATGTGGATACTAAGAGTAAAGGCCAAAAAATATTTTATCGATTCGCTTTAATTTCTATAATTTTACTTTTACTTTTTCAGAAATTTGCTCCTGCGCTAATTTTTTCTATTATCTCTTTTACTCCGGTTTTGGTGAGACACAGGGGAATTTTTCATAATATTTGGTTTAATACTATTCTGGTCTGTGTAGTAATATTTATTTTGAATAATATATTTGCCGATAGGCAGTTTATGATTTTATCTTGCGGGGCATTTTTCTTGCTGGGTATTTTCTCCCATCTGATTTTGGACTTTGGTATTAAAAGATTTTTTGGCCTGAATAAGTATTGACCAAGTATTGACTTTTGCTGCTATATTTTGAAAAACTCTAATTGTAATAGGGGTATATTTCTATTTATAGTTTAGGGGGGAGTTTTGATGAATCTATTGAAAAAGATATTAATTATTACTTTAATTCCGGTCATATTTTTAAAAGCAGCTGAAGCTGGGGCAGAAGCACCGCAAGCTGGTCCACTTGCAAGAGAACCTAGAGTTGCCGCGCCTTCAGGTCGCAGAGTTAACCAGCCAGGTGGAGCGAGAAACCCTAGAGGTACAAGAGAGGAACCTATGGTCGTTCCTAAAGGAACATTATAATTGAATAAAAAATATTAATTGTGAGTTTTATCGATTTATTAATTAGGGGAATTTATGATGAATCTATTAAAAAAAATATTAGTTTTAGCGTTAGTTCCAGTTCTATTTTTAAAAGCTTCAGAAGCAGGGACAACTGAAGGCTCAAGTTCTCGTTTCAGTAATCATAGAAGAAATCATCATTGGTCAAGAGAGCGTGAAAGAAGTGGACATGAACACAGATATTCCAGAGTTGGCGGACGTCCATCTTCGCAACAAAATTTTCCTGAAAGAGTTGCACAGCCAGTTGTAACAGCTGGTGGAACAGTCGCTGATGTTGGCGAAGACATTGTTGATGTAAGACCTGGAGAAGCCGTTAGAGATACGGCCCAAGGTGCGGGAGAAACTGCAAAAAATATTTTGGCGATACCTTTTGGTGGGCGCCGCACAAATTAAAAGACAATTTGGTAAAATAACTAGACAATAAATAATTGATTGGTCCGGGAGTAATTAGGAGAGATTATGAATAGATTAAATAAAATTTTTTTTATAATTTTGGTTCCAGCTGTTATTCAGTCTCAAGCTCAAATTATAAGAGCTCCCGGCCAACCACTTTCAAGGCCAATAAAAAGTGGAGAAATTAGTAAAAAAACAGTTAGATATCTGGTAACTGTTGACGAAGATGTCACAAATCAAGATTATGACATTAATATAACACTTCTTGGTCCTTCTGCGGATTTAAAAGAAATTCTCAAAGCTGTGACCACCAAGGTTACAAGAAATAATAATAAAACAAAAAGAAAAAGAGTTGATGTAGAAGAGAAGATCCCATTTGGCGACTATCGCGACTAGTTTTTGGAAATTGTTATTTATTTTTTGTCTATAACGTCGCATGGCCCATCGCAGAATATAACTCTTCTTGCCTCGCCGGGTAATTTTGCGTATTTGTTAGACTCCGGCAGATAATATCCAATATAATTTTTGTACATGAGCCATGGCGGTGTGCCGGTACTTGACCCAACTATTTTTGATATGTTCTTAAAGCACTTTCCGGATTTGCACATAATAATATTATATTTTGGGATATATACACACATGTCTGTGTTATCTATTTTTACTTTGTTTTGATCTGTTTTTATAGTTATTTTTCTATTATTTTTTCTAATATCACAATAACTTGCAGATATTGCAAAAAATATTGATATTACCGCAATTACCGCAAAATATTTAAAATTATGTTTTTTAATTCGATATATGGACATAATTTCTCCCTTTAGAGCTATCAAGTTATCACATATTTTATTCGCATCAAAACCATAATACCACATTTCAGTTATAAAATTAAATAATTTTGAAATTATATCTTAAAATATATGTATTTATTGCAATTAGAAATGTTTTATTGTTACCATAATAGAGAGATTAGAGGTAGATAATCTGCTTATGAAGGGGGTTAAAGTGAGCAATAGGTTATTTCTTGGGGTGCTGGCAAGTTTTTCTTTAAGTAGTATATCTGCGGCTGGAATTAAGCATGAAATTTCAGGCAATTATAATCATAATCACCATGAAGATGCTGTTTTAAGCTGTTTTGAGATATGGAAGGTTATAGATATTGTAAGGGCGATCAAATCAACGCCTGAAAATCGAAAACATTTTTGCAATGAACTTATAGATCAAGTAGTAATGTTATATTCTGACATACTTCGTATGAACAAACACGAAAATGCACAAATTAGTAAACGTGATTTGCAGTTTAGTTTAGAGCTTTTTAATAATATAAGAGCCCATTTTTTTGATGCTTTTTATGACGTTGATAGCAACGAATTTTTCTGTATAACTTTGATGTTTGATAAAATCGAGCAGGTTTTCAAGCAACTGTCAGATAACAAACTAGTTTAAAGCTATTTAAAAGTACCAAGCTATATCCACGGCTACATATGCGCTAAATGGGTTGGCCAACATGATTCTTTTTCCGGCTACAATATGGTCATATGACAGCCCAAATCTAGGAGCGTATTTGTTATTGTGGTTGCAGAAATCGTATTCAAAAAGCAGATGTATGACATGCATTTTCCAGCTTTTTAATGCATCATCAGAATTAATAATTTCATTTGAGAAAATATTTGAGCAAGATAAAACTATATCTTTGTCTCTTTTTGTAAACGAATAACCAAGCAAAGCAGAAAAGCCTCTTATGATTCTATCCGCTTTGAAATATAAGCCCATGTTCCAAATTGATCCTGGGCACACGCGCACAGTATCTGTTACCAGCTTTATCATGCCGCTCTGTAATTTGTCAGTTTTTATTTTTAAATTTGTATTGTACTTTGTAAAAAACAAAGCATCGACACGTGCGCCTAAAGTTATCCATTCATAAGCACCCAATGCAAAATCCCAAATAAGCGGCACCCCGACAGATGGGTATCCAAGTGGCAAGACAAACGGGTTTTGCAAACTTCTTTTTGGCGCTGTTGGAAGCTGCACACCTATTTGAATATCTGTATCTATAAAATCTAAAATCTCTGTATCTTCTTTGTTCATGGCCCAGCCCGCTAGCATTGCAAAATCACCAACGCCAGCATTGTGTGAACTGCTAACGTCCACACCAAGTCTTTGCATTATGGGACCAAAGTTATTTAAAAATTCTACCCACTGGGTTGTGTTTTTGTTTGGTATAGTTGGCAAAATTTCTTCCGGAGATAAGTCGCAATATTTTATATTTTTTATGCTGACTTCTTTAAAGGGCAAAGCTGCGGCAATAAAAAAGCCCTTATATAGGTTTTGAACGAAATTAAAATTTGCTTCAAAAACACGTAATTTTCCAAAAAATCTAAGATTGGCAAAACTGCTATATTGCGGCAAGCTAGCAAGATTAATTAATATTTGGTCCAAGCTATTACTTGGATCGATATTTGGAACGCCTGATATAAGCTTTTGCATATTATATGGCCCATAAATATCCAATAAGCTTGTTTTATAACCACAAGAATTTCTTGATGTGTATGAGTGCGCATATCTAATTTGAAAAGCTGCGCTTGTTAGCATATCTCTTTCAAAGCGGGATTCGCCCCAAAAACTGGGTGCTCTATAGAATAGTGGGTACTCGTAAGATTTTAAGTTAAATTTTATAGAAGTTAATAAACTTATCAGTAAAACTACTTTTATATTTGTTTTATATAATTTAGCTTGTGAAAATTTATTTTTTATATTTTTTATCATACTACCCTAAATTTTCTAATTTATTTTTATCTAGACAAAAAAGTTGTTTATTTAACTTAGCACAGAATACTACTATAACAAGCATCAGACAACAGTAAAGAACAACTGTCATGTATAAGTTGTCTATTAAGTTGTTTATGGCGGGTTTATTTTTTACACTTGTTTTGTTAGACTAATTTAAAAATATATTAAACTAAAAATTAAATTTGGGGTTTTTACTATGGACGAAAATAATCTTAATAATCAAGCTGAAGTGGCCCAAGAGCAAAAGCAAGATCAAAAACAGGACCAACTTCAGGTTTGCCAGTCTCAATTATTACAAGCCAAAAGCCAGCTTATGTATATGTCTGCTGAGTTTGATAACTTCAGAAAAAGAACGGAAAAAGAGCGTGTTAATTGGATAATATCTGCTCAATCTGGTGTTTTGCTTGATCTGATATCTATCGCTGACGATTTTGATCGTGCTCTATCTGGACAAAAAAATTCAGAATCCCAAGAAGCTAATAATTCTGTTACTACTGGTCTTGAGCTAATAAAAAAATCTATAAGTAATATCTTAAAAAAATATGACGTTCAAGAAATCTCAGAAATAACACAATTTGACCCAAACTTGCACGAAGCTGTTATGCAAGTAGAATCACCCGATATTAAATCTGGCGATATAGTTGCTGTGCTTCAAAAGGGGTATAAATTTAAGGGACAGGTTTTAAGACCCGCAAAAGTATCAGTTGCCAAGTAATTTGAATAAACTTTAAATAAATTTACTGGGCTCTGTTTTTCAACTTTGCTTCAAGATATTTTATTATTTCTTCGATTTCTTTGCTGCCCCCCAAATTTTTTTCTTGCCCATGTTTTTTATAAAGATTTAAAGCAAATTTTAATTTATCGACCGTTTCGCTGTTAAAATCAGAGCCTTGTTCGACCATAAATTTAATAAACTCTAACCCCCTGTCATGTGGATTAACTTTTGTTTCTCTAATAAAATCCAGAAAAGACGGACTAGGCGCCCCCATTGTTCTTACATGTCTTATTGCCAAAATATTTTCAATAGATGGGATCTTGTAACCGTAAGAAATTAATAATTTTGCCATAGATTTTGATGGTATAATGGCTTGCGATTCAATTTGATCGTTTATTTTAGCGCCATTTTTTAATAAAAACTTTGCAGATTTGAGCTTGTCATAAATAATCGCTATTAGAAGTGGTGTTGCTGATCTGAGTTGAAAAATGCGTTCGTAAGCTTCTAAAAATATATTATTTAGGTCTGTGTTATTTGCTTTTGCAATTTTAGTTAAATTTTTTAATTGAAATTCATCTTGATTAATTATTGCATTGTATAAAGCTTTTTTAAAATCGGCGTCTATTTTCGGGATAACTTCTTCTTCGGCCATGCCGTGAATCACTTTGACAGTTGGTGATAAGATAACTGCTGTTAAAAATAATTTTGTAAAAAAATTATAGTTAAAAAGTTTCATAAACTTTTACTCCCCCCTAATTAAAAAATTAAAATATATTTATAAAACTAGTGTAGTTATTTTGAGTTCTGTTATGCAATAAAATATTAAATTTTGTTATTTATCAACAAGTTTAGTTTTTTGTGTGATTTTTAAATAGCGTTATTGAGCCGTGTTTTTTAATTCTTTTTCAAGATGATTCATTAGTGCTTCGATAATCGTTGTGCTCTCTTGCCCAAATTTGTCAATTCCTCTCTCTACACCAATTTTTAATTTCTCGAACATTTTGTTGTTAAAATCAGAGCCTTGTCCGAGCACAAATTTGATAAATGCTAGTCCTCCATCGCTAGGATTACGGCCTGCATATAAAACAAAAACCTGAAAATACCAACCAAACCGTTTCTCTTCATTGACATCTTCTATGTGAAAAATAGATTCAATGGACGGTATCTTGTAACCATGAGAAATTAACAATTCTGCCATGGATTTTGAGGTCAGAAAAGCTTCAGATTGAATTTTGTCATTTATTTTTGAGCCGCAATGCGCTAGCAAACATTTCGCAGATTTCAGTTTATTATCAATTATGGCTTCTAGTAGTGGATCATTGGTCTTAAAGGAAATCCCGTAACCCCTAAGATACCCTCTTGAAAATACATCAATTATGTTAGTTTTCCATCCCTTTAGAATTGTATCTAAATTTTCTAATTCAATCTCGTCTTGCTCACTTATCGCATCATATATCCGCGCTTGTAAATATTCATCCACTTCTTTTAGGATATAAAATCTCGGGGGGGTAGGAGATTTCATTTGTGAAACATATTTTAGCAAAGCTTGTATAGATTTTATACCTTCAATGTCCCAATCATGTAATTCTGTTAGCCGCTTATTAAGCTGGTATGCATTAGCAGTTTCAATTGCCTTTGTTAGGGCCTGTTCATTTTGTTCAACTATTGCTTTGCATATCTTGATTCGTAAATATGATAAACTTGCCTGTAAGCGCAACTTCTTTGGTATGTTAGATACAAATTCTTCTTCGGTCATACTCATATCCATGCCATGAATTATATTTGTGGTTGCGGATAAGATAATTGTTTGTAAAAATAATTTTATCAAAAAATTATAATTAAAAATTTTCATAAAGTTTTATTCACTAACTAAAAAATATGTTTAATACATGCTGGCAGGCACGCGCCCTGTCTCACTACTTAATATAGTTTAGTATACCAAGAAGAAGCTCAATTGCGATAAGTAAAATCACAAGAACAGATAGTAAATCTTCGCGAACTATATCAGTTTTATGCTGATATACGTTTCTTATATCCTGGACAATCGCGAGCTTTTTATTAATAGAATCTTTCCAGTTTTTAAGCTCTAATTTATCTGCAAGTAGCTGATAAAGTTCAGAATAATACGGCTCGCCGGCAAATTTTACGCTATTCTCAAGTTGTTCAGTGATAACAGAAATATCAACGCGAAGTTTACCAAGATCGTCGATAGGGTCATTTGAAAATTCACTAACAAACGGCAAAAAAGACTTAAGAGGCAGGCTCTGTGTTTCGCGCTTATAAACTTTATTAAGTTGAATATCCAATACTCTATCAAAATATTGTAGTTCTAGTTGCTGAATATTTGCAAACTCAAAAAAGTCTAAAAATTCTTCATATTCATCGTCGTAAACAAAAGCTGCTTCTGTGTCGATAATAATCAAATCTCCACGGAAATAACCGATTGCGCCGTCCAAAATATCGTTTTTTTGATATTCAGAAAGAGTCTCTGTTTCAAATCTCAATATAGAAGCTATTGTGCTGCCGTAATCAGTTTTGAATTTAACTGTGTCAGTTGCGTCTGATTCTGGATTTACTTGAATTAAAACATAAGATCTTCTTAAATGAAAAAATCTCGGCTGCTTAATATAATCTTTAATTTGCTTAAAAATTACACCAGCATCAAGAACACTCTGCTCGTTATAAACATTATCTACGTCGTTAATTGTTGCCCGTAAGCTGTCCAAGCTTTCTGTAAATGGTATTTTATAAACTAAAGACAAAACTCCAAAGTTGTGCAACTTTGTACTCACGCAGCGTGAGTTTTCAGTGTTGTGTGGCTTAGGAAGTTCAATCGCTAACGGTATGTGATAATTTTTGAAATACTTTGATGGAGCAACAAGTTTTCGATCTATTGATTTATCATCTTTGATTTTTTCTAAATTTATATCATCTCCCACATCAAAGCTGTGAAAGATAAAAATATTGCCTGAAAAAACTTCGCCCGGCATATTTAATCCTTCTTTAAAATTGTTAAGAAAGCTTCTTGAGGGACCTCAACGTTACCAACTTGCTTCATTTTTTTCTTACCCTCTTTTTGTTTTTCTAACAATTTACGTTTTCGTGTAATATCACCACCGTAACATTTTGCAGTTACATTCTTTCTTAATGCTGATATCGTTCTCTTGCAATAACTTTTGCACCAATCGCCGCTTGAATTGCAACTTCAAACATCTGTCGCGGGATAACTTGTCTTAATTTAAGCGCAATTTGCTTTCCAATACTTTGAGCGTTATCTTCATGGACAATTGTTGAAAGTGCATCAACGGCTTTGCCATTAAGCAATATATCCATTTTGACCAAATTTGCAGCTTGATAGCCAGCTTCTTCATAATCTAAGCTCGCGTACCCTGAAGTCAACGATTTTAATTGATCATAAAAATCTGTGGCAACTTCATTAAGTGGCAATCTATATTTTAATATTACTCTGTCTTCATTAAGATATGTAAGCTCTTGTTGAATTCCACGTTTTTCTTGGCAAAGTGCTAATAACCGGCCCCAAATATTTTGTGGGCAATAATATAGTCGCATCGATTATCGGTTCCAAAACTTCGTCAATTTTTTGAAGCTCAGGAAAATCTGATGGGTTTTCAATATCAACTGTTTCACCTGTATAGTTCAAGTTTAACTTTATAAAGTACGCTCGGAGCCGTAATAATAACTGATAGCCCATATTCTTGCTCAAGTCTTTGCTTAAAAACGTCCATGTGTAAAAGCCCTAAAAATCCACATCTGAACCCAAGCCCCAATGCAGCAGAGGTTTTCTTTTCAACTTTTACACTGGCGTCATTAAGTGTAAGTTTTTCTATGGCATCTCTTAATACATCAAAATCTTCGCTTTCAACTGGATATATACCGGCAAAGACCATCGGCTTGGCTGGCTTAAACCCAGGAAATGGTGTTACCGCCTGTCTCTGATGATATATGGTGTCACCGACACGGGCTTCTTGCACAGTTTTCATGCCTGCAACAAGATAACCAACTTGCCCTGCATAAAGTGCGTCACGTGGCGTTTGGTCCGGGTACATTAGACCCATCTCTAATACTTCGTACTTCTTTGCGCCTGGGCCAATGTAATATTATCACCTTTTTTGATGCCGCCATTTTTAGCGCTATTAAACATACTACGCCTTTATATTCGTCAAACCACGAGTCAAATAGTAATGCTTTAAGTTTGCCATTAGGATCACTTTTGGGCGCAGGTATTCGCTCAATTATAGCCTGCTAAAATTTCATGAATCCCGATACCCGCTTTTGCAGATGCTTTAATAATTTCTTCTTTTTTGAAATCAAAAAGATCTTACATTTCTTTAGATACGCGGTCATGTCTGCCGCCGCCATATCTATTTTATTAATAACTGGGATAATGGATAAGATCTTGATCGAATGCTAAATAAAAATTTGCCATTGTTTGGGCTTGCACGCCCTGGCATGCGTCGACTAACAGTAACTGCACCTTGGCAGGCGTATAGAGATCTTGATACTTCATAACTGAAATCTACGTGGCCTGGGGTATCGATTAAGTTTAATAGATAAGTTTGGCCCTTATATTCATAAAACATCGAAGCGGTTTGGGCCTTTACGGTAATGCCGCGTTCTCTTTCAACTTGGAGTTTATCAAGAAACTGTTCTTTTTTGTTCTCGTTCTGAAATGGTTCCGGTAACTTCTAGAAGTCTATCGCACAGGGTTGACTTGCCATGATCTATATGTGCTATTACAGAAAAGTTTCTAATCTGCTCAGGCGTAAAATTCTTTAAATCTATTTTTTTTAGGTCCATATGTCTTATTTTTTTCTTAGTGATTTAGTTTTAAATAAGTTTAACTGACAGTGTCGTCTTTGTAAATCTGACAGGGTATTTATTAAAAATATCAAAAATTTTAAAGTATTTTTAATAAATATCTTTTAATCGTTTTCCGAAGGTGTTATTGTGAGGTTGCAAGCAGTTTTTTATTTTAAAAAAGGTAATAGTCATGACCGAATTTAATTCAAACAAATATAGCGTGGGCTGGTACAAGCTCGCCGAATTTGTTGTAAAAAAGGAGAAAGAAAAGGCTCTGGGCATCTTACGCTTATTGGTTCATTCCTTAAATGACAGCGCATTTGCCTCACAGCTTGAAGGCGATCTTCTTTCTTCGTTTCAGGATCCAAAAGCGATCGATTGTTATGTCAAAGCGGCCCAGCTTTTTGAAAAATCCTCCAAAACCATAGAGGCCGTCTCCGTCTATGAGCATCTTCTTACAATATCCCCAGAAACCGTAGAATATTTGCAAAAGTTGCTAGCCCTATACCAAATCCTAGGCAACGAGAATAAGATTCTTGCTTCTTGGGTATCCCTGCTCGATATACTAGTTAAGAAAAACATGCGCAACGAAGTCGATGAGCTATGCTCCCAGTCCAATACAATTTTTTCTGATCCGTTAATAGTTCATCAGTATGTTGTCATGAGTTTTCTAAGATACGGAGAAGTGTACGGGGGCCACGAAGGGTATGGCGGGTTCGATAGACATA
Source organism: uncultured bacterium (assembly GCA_963717435.1). Taxonomy (GTDB): domain Bacteria; phylum Babelota; class Babeliae; order Babelales; family Babelaceae; genus MFD05580-245. The sequence goes on along the minus strand of OY970332.1, from coordinate 1,144,637 downwards.
TCTTAAATTATCATATTGAACGAGCAATAAGATATTTTATTAATCTTGACGAAACCAGCCTCAATCAGTTTATAGCCAGACTATCTGCTCTGGACGCCCAGTCGTATACTTTTGCATGTGACGTGATCAAAAAAAAGGATTACAAGAAAAAAGCCGCTTAGTAATAGCAAAAATGGCAGGAAATAGAGATTTGTCTTTCAGCATCAAGATGGCGAAATTACCACAAGATAGGTCATATTTGCAGCAACCTAATGGCCCCAGCAACGGTCTTACTGATTTAATTAAAAAAATTAATATATTGGCTATCACGGCTAATCTGTTATTTTGGTATCTGGCAGGGTGCTTGTTAACAAATCTATATTAAAAATATCTTTAAGATCTTGAAAGCTAAGATTTGCAGAATTGGGCTTAAAAAAAATCACAAAGTCATATGGCAACTTGAATAACTGCGCCTCATAAAAGATCGCTTTTACCCTGCGTCTTAATCTGTTTCTTTGCGGAGCTGTGCCAACTTTTTTGGGTATTATTATTAGAATTTTGCCAAAATCCTGGCTGGATGGAGCCCTCTTTAAGTCAAAATTTTTATCCTGTACCAATAGCTTTGCAGCTTTGAACAGGGCTACTATTTCTTTTTTATTAAAGAGGGTTATTTTATTTGCAAAATTTAACATTAAGCCTGAACTGGTTAAGCTTGGACTGTTAGGCGCTTTCTGCCTTTTGCTCTTCTACGGTTGACGATTTTTCTTCCGTCTTTGGTAGCCATGCGTTTCAGAAAACCATGTTTTCTATTTCTTTTTTTGCGTTTCAACTTGAAGGTGACTGACATTTTTTCTTACCTTTAGAATAAAATTAGTAATGTATAGTTAATTTTACCCTAAAATCTAAATTTTTCAATTTATGCCCGTCTTTTTAGTTAATTACCCCCAAAGTTCGTTCTTCCCATCCCAGCTTTATCAAATTTGCGCCTGGGCCTCGAGCCCCAGATCTTGTTAAATATCCCAGCTTTATGGTATAAATTAAGTATCTATCTAATTCATAGGGGGAATTATGGATACGAACAAAAAATATAGTTATTATTTTAACTTATCAGTTTTATTTGCCGCCGCCAAACCTGTACTGCTTAGCGGGGTTGGCTTTTGTATCTTGACCAGTTTGCTGTTGGTTCATGGGGCACCGGCCAATTATGGGGCCGAAAAGTTTATAAGTAGTAAAAGACTAAATCTGCTTTGCAAAGATCAGGCGAGAAGAATCTATCAAATTAAAAGCATAAGCCATCTTGATGGGTATAGTTGTGGCTATTTTGTTTTGCATAATAGTCGCATGCTCGAATCTCTTATTGGCTTAAATAGCTCTTGCGACATAAAATCTGTCTGTTCGCAATATATCAATAGTAAAAACTTAAATCCGCGAGCAAGTTTAAATACGACAGACTTGGTCCATATGGCAGACAACAATTTATCATTAAAAAATTTTTATATACTAAATTTAGCGCCACCTAACCAGATAAAACTTCAATTAAATAATTACAGTTGGCAACCCTATTTTTCTACTAAATATAAAACTATTACGGCGGAAGTTACACTGAAAAAACATGATGCCCATGTGAAAATTAAAGCACCATATAGAACGTCAGAAGATAACATTAAAGTTTTTGTTATGGATTCTTTGCTGGCCAAGCTTCATGAAAAATTATTAAGCTTAAAATCTCTTTTGTACACAAATTCTGCAGCTATTATAAATTTCGCCTGCATACTATCCTCAGAAAATCATTATATTCTTGTTTCTGTTTTAAAACTTCCTAACGAAAACCCAGCACTTTTTGTTCTTGATAATATGAATTTGAGATTTAATTCTAGCCCAGAACGAACAAGTTTTATCAACGGCATCTATAATATCTTTTGCGTGTAATAATATTTTGCTGTGAAAAAATGCCCTTGAAATCTATTTTTATGTTTAAAATCTTAAGCATCGATTGTTTTATTTGCGCCAGTATTTTGATATGCTAGTTTGCAATTATTAATTCAAAATATTTTTTAAGCACGAAGGATTTCATGCACAAGTTAAATTTTATAAAAATACAATTAATAGCGATTTTTGTTTTATTGAATTTTAATTCGAAATCGATGGAGAATTCTAACAATGGGGTAAGAGTGCCCTTGGCTGTAACAGTCAATCGCGATTCTTTGTGTAACTCGTGTTTAGAAGAACAAGAAGAAAATTTCTTTGATCCAACTAGGCCTGTGGGATTGAAAGACTATATTGGCGAACTGCCTGATGAAATAAAAGCTGTTATTTTTAATATTAAAAAAATGGATGAACTTGCTGGAATGGATCCTAATATAAATAATAGAATATTATTACATGGGAAAAATGGAACAGGCAAATCGATGTTAGCAAAAATAATTGCTAGCGAAACTGGTAGAGTTCTTTTTGAAAAGGCAAGCTTTAGTTATGTGACTAAATATCGTGGTTCCGGATCAAAAAATGTGCGCAGGTTATTTGATATGGCAAAAAATTGTGATAAATCGTGCATCATTTTTATTGATTGGGCTGATGGTCTTTCTTATAAAACCATTCATGAAGCAAATATAGAATATGTTCAAGCGTGTAGGACCTTTATAGAAAAATTAGATGAATCTAAAAACAACCCCAAATTGTTCGTAATTCTTGTTACTGATAGGCTAGATTTAATGCATAATAGTGTTATTGAACAATGTCATTTAATAAAAATAGACCTTCCCGATTACGAACATCGTTTGAAATTTTTGGAATTTCATTTGAAAGATATGGAAGGTTTTGAAGTTAAACTTGATAAAAGAACGTTGGAGACCCTTGCACAAGGTTGTGAGAATTTTTCATATTCTGAGTTGGATAATATTGTGGAATTCGCTGTAGATATTAATTTTAGAGAAAAGTCCACTAAAATGATCATTGACTCATCAGTTTTATTAAAAAGTCTTAAACTCTCCCAGGTTCGTTATTTTGAAAATCACGGAATTACTAACAAGAAAAATTCTTTGCAATTGAGTTCAGGCGCATGTTTCAAAGTAGGCAGCCCCATAATTGTTATAGTTTTAGCCTGTGCTGTATATTACATTTTCAATTAGTGCAAGATCTCCAAAGAAGCTAAAAGGGCTTTCAAAGAATATAAAAAAGCGCGTAAGCAATTGTTACAACATAGCCCAGTACTGCGTAATTTGGGTAAAAAGAGATCACCGATCTGGTGATAATGTCTTTTGCTTCTAAATAATATTTGCTGTGAAAAAATATTTGTCTTACTCGGTTTTAATTTGTCTTGCCAACTTCATCTTTTTGATCGCTGTTTGGTTCTTCAAATTCACCCAAATCTAGAAGATTATTTGCAATTGTGCTGTTAGTTGTAATCGGCTTTGTTTGACTGCTATCTAAAACTTGTTGGCTAAATTTGTGAATTTCCTCATGTATTAAGTTGATTTCTTTTTCTATGGTCTGAATTCGACTGTCCATTTCCATAACTGTTTCAAATTCTTCAGTGGCTAAGTTGTACATTTTCCATTGTTCGCGTATTACTTCTATTTTGTTTTTAAACAATGGGATTTCTTCAATTTGCTCGTCGACATAATTCAAAAAATCAACATTGTCGCCCAGTTTTTGAACAAGCCTTGTCAGCATAATTCCCTGCTGTGCAAAATCAGTTTGGACAACTTTTGCCATTAACGCCAAATATTTATCCAAATATTCCTGTCCCTTAGTGCCATAGAGCTCAAGTTCGAAGTCGCGATTATCACTTTGCGAATTATCTTTGTTCTTTATAAAACCAAATTCGCAGAAAATTTCGTACAAACTTGGCATTGTGCTTAATATTAGCCATGCGGATTTCAAAATTAAGTCTTTTGGATCAGCATCGCAAATTGCATTGATCACTTTTGGGAATGTGTCTAAATAAAGTGAAACATTGCGAATGGTATCGCGCGTTGTTGTTGAATGACCATCTCGGCCACCACTATTATCGGGTGTGAATAATTTCAATATCATAATTTTGTTAATAGTGGCCCTTGTTTTTTCGGAGTTATCTTTCGATTTTATGGCTGATACTAAATAATCTGTTGCGGTATCGGGACTTAGCCCGAGCGCCGGAATTTCCCCAAACGCATCATAAAGGTCATCAAATGTTGGTTTAAAAATTATTGGCTTTTTTAACATTTTTTCAATGGCACCAATAATTGCTTCGTCTTGATCGGGGTTTTCCATGCAATTTGAGTTTGAAATATATGCTGTGAGTGTAAGCAGAAAAAATATTTTTTGTTTCATAATAGCCTCTCTTAAAGCGCGTGTTCCTTTAAAAATCTTTCCACATCAAGTGCGGCCATGCAGCCTGTCCCGGCCGATGTAATTGCTTGGCGATATTTATAATCAGCGACGTCGCCTGCAGCAAATACGCCGTCAACAGAAGTTTTAGTATGTTCTTTGGTGATTATATAACCATTAGGCGCAAGTTCGATTTGATTTTTAAATAAGGCAGTTGCAGGTGTGAGGCCAATTGCAACGAACATGCCGTCTATAGCTATTTTTTCTGTAGTATTTGTTTTTGTATTTTTTACAGTAATCTCTCTTGCATGCTCGCCATCGCCGGTAATTTCTGTAACAGAACTATTATAAATAATTTTGATTTTTGGATCTTGAAGCACTCTATCTTGCATCGCTTTTGATGCAGTAAGTTTATCAAGAATGTGTATGATAATAACTTGATCAGTAAAATTTCGCATGAAAGAAGCTTCTTCCATTGCGGTATCGCCACCACCAACTATTACAACTTTTTTATCTTTATAAAGCGCGCCGTCGCATACGGCACAAGTTGAGACACCTTTTCCCCAATATTGCTCTTCGCCAGGACAGCCAAGTTTTCGGGGAGAGGCACCTGTGGCTATAATTAAACTCTCTGCTTGAATGACATCTTTGGATGTTTCTATTGTAAACGGGCGTTTTGATAGATCAACTTTTAAAACGGTTCTTCCCAAAAATCTTGTTCCAAAATGTTTTGCATGATCACGCATCTTTTGTATTAATTGTGGCCCCAAAATCGAAATTTCTCCTGGCCAGTTTTCAACGTGAGTTGTTCCCATAAGTTGGCCACCAGGATTCGGCCCTTCGATAATTAGTGGTTTTAATCCAGCTCTTGCTGTATAAACTGCCGCAGTAAAGCCAGCCGGCCCGGAGCCGATTATGACAACTTTTTCATAATTATTCATCACAGGATCCTACTGTTTGGTCAAAAAATTTATTACGTAATTTAATGTCTTTTCTCTGATGCAATATTGCTTTATATTTTCAGAAGAAATTGGTGACTCTAGGCCATTCAGTTTTTTTGAAGGCATTAAGAAATACAAAAAATCTTTTGTTCTTGGACGCTTATAGTAGATTTAAATAATTTATAATTTCTTCATGACTTATTGTCATTTTTTCTTGATGAGAAATCGCATCGATAATAATTATTTCTTTTAACTGTTTTTTTGCGAGCATCGCAACTTTTTCCTCAAAGTCTTGCTGAGCTTTATATACAAGATAATCAGGATTGTCTTGTATTTCGCTTAGTAATTTTAATTTATGTTGGCTCAAAAGATGATTGAGGATATCTACTTGAAGTTGTTTTGAAAGTGCAGCGAGTATAACTTCAACAGTCTCCCGTCTTTGGGATAAATTATTTCTGTAAGAAAAAACTTCTATAATCTTTGATTCCATCTCTTTGTTAGTTTTTATTTCAAAATGTGTTTTGAATTTTTCAAAGTCAAAGTAAGCACTAGGAACAACTGTTTTGATTGTTACCGAAAATGTACTTGGCATATCAAGATCGGGACTTATATATTCTTGAAGGCATATATTTTGTGTTAATACAGAGCTTCCCATGTTTTGTCGATAAAAAGATCTTTCAAATCTCTGTCAGCTTCTTCTTCGCCGATTTTTAGCCAAAGATTTTGTTATAATTTCCCAAAATATTTTTTTTATTAGAATCTGTTATTGCAAGATCGAAGCATACACAAGTCTCCTATTTTGATTTTATTGTCTGTGCATAAAGCCTGCTTTATCATCTCTTCTTTGATAAAAATTTGTACTTGCCTGTCTAGATCTTTGTAATTTTTTCTGGTTGGTGTTTTTATAACAAGTTCTTTCCAGTTTTTCTTCTTAACTCAGATTTATTGAACTTGAGTGAATTCAAAAAATAGCATCTTCATGTGGTTGCAGATATGTTCTGCGCAAAATACAGGTCACCACTTACACCAATTTGATTTTCAAATAGCCCTGATAAGCAACCTTCTTCAACACAGTGTGCCATTAATAAACTTTTTGTGTGATCTATTAGATTGTGGCTCTATAAGTTACTCTCTATATATTGCAGGCCGGAGTTTGCCCTTGAGCAAATCCATAAGTTCAAGCGGAACTTTTTTGGGAATCTACAGCTTGAGAATATATTGCGTCGACGTACTCTGACGGAACTGTAACTGTTATTTTATACTGAGATGGGGATTTTGATTGTACTCAAATTGAAGACTTTTTTTTATATGAACTCATTCTACATTTCTCCTTTTTTAAAAAAAATGGTGCAAGAGGAGGGAGTTGAACCCCCACCCCTTTCGGGACTGGATCCTAAGTCCAGCGCGTCTGCCAATTTCGCCACTCTTGCATTTAATTTTAATCATGTGGGTCGCCTTGGATTCGAACCAAGAACCTGCAGATTAAGAGTCTGTCGCTCTACCAATTGAGCTAGCGACCCGTGATTTCAAAGTTCATCTAAAAAGTCTGATATATACTATCAGATTGGCATCATAATGTGAAGCGGAAACTTAAACTTGTTTGATTTCTTCTTCTTTTTTTAAAGATAGTTTGTCAGCAAGTTCAATAACCTTGTCAGTTGTTTTCTGTAAGCTCTCTTGCAACCTTCTATTATAGTCTTCAGAAATCTTTTTAGATTTTTCAAAATCTCTTAATATATTTTGCACTTCTTTTCTGATATTTCTTATAGAGACTTTTGATTCTTCGACTTTTTTATGAAGCAGTTTTATAAGCTCATCTCTACGGGAGCTGCTCATTTTTGGCAAAGCTATGCGTATGATATTACCGTCGTTTAGCGGCGTTAACCCTAAATCTGAAGTTTGTATGGCCTTTTCTATTTCTGGCATAACAGCCTTATCCCAGGGTTGAATTACCAAAAGCAAAGCTTCGGGCGCTGAAATTGCAGCAACTTCTTTAAGTTGCATTACGCTGCCATAGGCCTCAACTTTTAAATGTTCTATTAAAGATGGGTGGGCGCGACCTGTTCTTATCTTTAAAAGCTCTTTTTCAAGATGCTTTATTTGAGGGTCCATCTCAGTTTCGACTGATTTCTCGAAGTTCTTGGTATTCGCGCCTTCAATAATATCTATTTTCATAAACGTTTCCTATTAATTATGCACCGATTTCAAATCTGCAAAATCTCGTGACTTTAATATTTTCGCCCATTTTTGCAATAAGATCTTTTAAGACATCGTCTACAGTAAGTTGGTCGTTTTTAACAAACGGCTGCTGCATTAAACATATTTCTGAGAATACTTTTTTAAGCTTACCATCAATAATTTGGGTTATAACTCCGGCAGGCTTGCCAGAACCTTCTAGTTGTTCGATAAGTATTCTTTTTTCGTTATTAATAAATTCTTGGTCCACTTCTTCGGGTCTTACATATTTAGGCTTAAAAGCAGCTATATGTAAGCACAAATCTTGAGCGAAGTTTTTCATATCTTGTGTACTTGCAACAAAATCTGTTTCGCAATTAATTTGTACCATGACGCCCATTTTTGCTCCAGGGTGGATATAATTATGTACGATCCCCTGAGCCGTTTCATTTCCAGAACGCTTTTCAGCTATTGCTGCGCCCTTTTTACGCAATATTTCAACAGCTTTTTCGATATCCCCATCGGTTTCTTGAAGTGCTTTTTTGCAGTCCATCATACCAACGCCTGTTCTATTTCTGAGAGCCTGGATAAGATCCAAATCTATTTTTGCCATGATGACCTCTTATTATTTTGTTTATAGTTTCTGGGTTTTTATATTACTAAATATATTAATATTATATCTATTTTGACAAAAAGATCGAAAATCGGCAAATTAGCTATAAATATTGTTCAAATTGTCCAAAATCTGGCCCAGAATTAAACAAATTTATTAAAATTTACCAAAAATTATCAACAGGGTTGTCCCATGCGTTTTTTTACAAAGCTTACTGTTTTTACTGTTTTTTCTCTTAATTTATTATTTTTACACTGTTCCGGCCCAGATTTTATTAAAGTTAATATACAATTTGGGGATACAAAAATCGGGGATTTTGATATTCCCGTAACGCCAGCCACGACACTGAGCCAGATTAGCCTTAAAGTATTAAACAGGTACTTTGCAAGTGCGAATAAGCTTGTAAATTCTGGTGAAATTCGAGTTCTTATTGCTAGTTCTGTGTTATATGTTTACGAGCTTGGCGAGCCCATGCACAAGCCAAATGGTGGCACCAGGGTGGGTAAGCTCAAAAATTATCTAAATCTGCGATATTTGCTGCATATTAGATAGTTGGTTAAATAGCTTCTTAAATAGCTAGCCAATAAGTTTTCTATCTGAATAATTAAGTAATAGATATAGTGGGTTTTGTATAGACATATACGTAAAATCTGCTAATATATAAAGATATAAATAAGTTTTTAAGTTTCTTTAGTAATTTTTTAAGAAAGTGTTCTCTGATGAGCAAGAACCTAATACCACAATTTGACCGCTATGCTATATTTCAAACAGGCGGCAAGCAATACCAGGGCCTAGAAGGTAAGACTATAGCTGTAGAAAAGCTAGATGCGCAGGTAGGCAGCAAAATTAAGATTAATGAAGTTTTGCTAAAAAAACTTGGTGAAGATTCAGTTGAAATCGGTGCCCCATATGTTAAAGGCGGAATCGAAGTTTCTATCGTTAAGCACATGCGTGGACCTAAGATCATATCTTTCAAGTTCAAAAGACGTAAAAAGTATGCTCGTAAGATTGGACACAGACAAAACTTTACGATTATCAGAGTTGAGTCTCTGTAAGTTTTTATAACTTAGTAAATTAAAAGGGCCCTTAAAACGGGCCCTTTTTCATATCCAATTAGCTTTTTGAGAAAGTAATTTTTTACCCGCTGCGACTGCGCTTGTCCAGGCCTACCGGCTTGGCAAGCTACGACGCACAAGTCGTGGTGCTGCGTCCGCCGTAGTTTTTAACGTAGGCGGGATTGCCCGGCACCCTTCGATACATTTTTCTCACTATGTTCGAAAAACACTCAGGGCGAGCGCGGGATCGGGTGACGGGTGTATCGAAACCATAAAAAATTAATTTTCGTAACTACATCTCGACGCGTACCATAACCCCATGGAGCTTGTGAGACGGCAGCTTATAAAACTGCACAAAAGAGGGGGTAAGCTTTTTGATCAGCATATAGATTTTCCAGACTATATTTTTTGTCGTAATCTCTTCGACGCCATAAAATATAACTTTGGGCTGTAGATGGGCCTGCTTTAAGATAGATTCTAAATTCATTATCTCCATATAGCCGACATTAACCTCAAATACCCTCAAGCCCGGCGCCAATTCCCGTTGCATAACACCAGAGGTCCCAAAAGGACGTTCTTTTGTGTTTACGCACAGGATAATATTATCTTCATAAATAATATTATTTATAAACATAGTGTGATCTATATAAGTTGGGATACTATTAATCTTTTTTGACAGATATATAGCAGTGCCGGAAATATTTGTGATTTTGGGATAATATTTTTTATAGTTTTCCAAAAATTCATCAAGTGAGAGTGGGCTCAAAGATTTGTATAATTTTCTCTGTCCTGATGCATAAATCAAGATTAAAGTTAAAGGAACACTTGAGATTATGAGTGACCAGTAGGCCCCCTGCGGAATCTTATAGGTATTTGCGCATAAAAACATAATATTTACGATTAATACCAGAAGGGCAACGTGGGACTTGAAATACTCTTTTTTGTTCTTGAATATCCAAGTTAATAATATCGCAGTAATGGTCATGGTTCCACTTGCGGCCAGCCCGTAAGCACTCGCCAGGTTATAAGAATATTTAAACTTTAAGATAACAAATAATACTGCGCTTAATAAAAAGTAATTTACAGCAGGGATATATATCTGGGTCATTAATTTACTTGAAGTATATTCTACATGAAGCTTGGGCATGATATTGGTCATGATACCTTGATAAACTATTGAAAATATCCCAGAGATCATAGCCTGAGATGCTATAATAGTTGCAAGAATACTTAATAATAAAAACGGGATATACAAAATATTACACTGACTAAATATCATCTCGTAAAATATATTAACTGAGTTGGGGTTAAGAATTAAAAATGCACCTTGACCCAAATAAGTTAATAACAGTGACGTAAATGCCAGGGCCCAGGCACTGATAATCGGCGTTCTACCAATATGTCCCATATCGGCATAAAGTGCTTCGCCACCAGTGGCGCATAGTATAACTTTAGATAAAATCACAAAGCCCAAAATTTTATTACTTAGCATAAAATTAAGTGCATAATAAGGGTTAATTGCTTTCAAAACGGCAGGGTATTGGAGAATATAAAGTGCCCCTGAAATTGCCAAGGCACAGAACCAAACAAACATTATTGGGCCGAATGCCATAGAAACTTTCTCGGTTCCCTTTTTTTGCAAGATAAATAAGCCTATTGTTATAATACATGAGATAAGAATAATCAGTTTTTGTGATAATCCCGCAAGTCCCGGAATAACTTCGAGCCCTTCAACGGCACTCAAAATACTGATAGCGGGTGTTATAACCCCGTCGCCAATAAAAAAAGATATCCCTAAAAATGCCAGAAAAGTTACTAGCGCAACATGTTTTTTCTTTTTTAATGTGGGAATTAAAATTTCTCTAAGAACTATGGTCCCGCCCTCGCCTTTTATTGCAAGGCTCATTGCAAGCCAGGCATATTGAACGGTAACCAATAATATTAGTGTCCAGATAATCAGTGACAGTATGCCAATTACATTAGGCTCGGTTGCTGGAATTACGGCAAATGCGACAGTTAGCGTGTAGATTGGACTTGTTCCGATATCGCCAAAAACTATTCCAAGAGACTTAATTATCTCTTTTGCTGAGTTTAAAGAGGAAATCATAGATTTATAAGATTGATAATTTATCTTGTCAAAAAATTTAAAATAAAATTAATATTTTAAGTAACAAGACAGATTACCATGCCTTTCAGTTAGTTTTTATATTACAAAATAGTTTTTTGTAATATAGCCTTTTTAACTATTCAAACTATAGATTGATTATCCTGCAACGGATAGCTTTTGTCAATCAGACCCAAATTACTGCAAATTTTATCCCATAACTTTTTCAAAGGGGTTGGTGGCAAGTTTGCCATTAGTATTGCCATTCTAATGTTCCATAATATTAGGAAATTATCACTGCCGGCAGAAAGAGCAAAATTGCCGTTGGGGCTAAAGCTGACAGAGTTAACATTAAAAATATGACCGGTTAAACTTGTCAGGCCCCGGGGCTTATTTTTATCTCTTAGATCCCATATTCTTATTGTATTATCGCTGGACGCGGATAGAGCATAATTGCCGTTAGGGCTAAAGGCTACCGAGTTGACATCGTCTTCATGACCACGCAGAGTTGTTAGTAATTTTAGATTATTTTTATCTCTTAGATCCCATAGTTTTATTGTATCATCCCAGGAGCCAGAAAGAGCATAATTGCCATCTGGGCTAAAACTAATCGAATAAAGACATGCGGTATGCTCGCGTAAAGTTTTTAACTCTTTTGGATTATTTTTATCTCTTAGATCCCATAGTTTTATTGCACCATCTATTGACCCAGATAGTGCATAATTGCCGTCTGGGCTAAAACTTATCGAATAAACACCGCAGCCATGTTCGCGCAAAGTTTTTAATTCTTTTGGATTATGTTTATCTTTCAGATCCCACAACTTTATTGTTGTGTCCATAGATGCAGAAAGGGCGTAGTTGTCATCGGGACTGAAACTTACTGCCCTAACGCCGGCAGTGTGACCACGCAAAGTTGCCAACTCTGTTGGCTTGTTCTTGTCTTTTAGATCCCATAGTTTTAATGTCATGTCCATGGACGCAGAAAGTGCAAAATTACTATCGCTACTAAGACTTACTGCCAGAACACCAGAAATATGCCCGCGCAAGGTTCTTAGCTTTTTGGGATTATGCTTATCTTTCAGATCCCATATTTTGGCCGTTTTATCCAGAGATCCGGAAAGAGCATAATTCCCATCTTGACTGAACACTACGGAGACAACGACACTATCATGACCCGTCAGAGTTGTTATTTTAAAAAAGTTTTTTCGATATTTGGTAAATACTGAATCGCTAAATAATTGGCTAGAAAAAAGAGAAACTAAAACTATTAAAATAGTTTTTTTATCTATATACATAACTTATTTCTCTCTACTTATTTTTATCTAGATTATCTTGCCAAATATATCATGGCAATAAATAGACTCAAAAATGCAAAAAATATTGGATAAAAATATTTATCAATGAGTTTGTTTATAGCTTCGCCCCAAATATAAATAGCTGTCCCAAAGATTGAGAATCTAATTCCACGGCCAAGAAGTGAAAGAACTATAAAATTTAATAGCGGGATGCTGCAGAAGCCTGCAGAATAAGCCACAACTTCATAGGGGAACGGTAGCAAAGTGGTCCAGAAAATAGCCTGTGTTTGATATTTAAGATACTGCACCTGACAATATTCAAAGTGTGCCGGATTAATAAGATATTTAAATAAGAACGGGCTTAAATAATCCCACAAAAATACGCCGACAAAGTAGCCGACAACTCCACCCGCAACTGAAAGTATGGTCGCAAGCGCCGCGTAAAAAAAGATTTTCTTACGCTTTTCAAGACAATAAACAGTAAATATTGTGGTTAGTGGCATGAAGAAAAAGCCGCCAATAAAAGACAAGATGCTAAAAATCCAAGTGGCATACTTGCTATGAACTTGGCGCCCGACCCACAAATATAAGCTTTTCATATTTAACTTTTCTTTAAATTTTTTTAATTAATTATTTATAGCTAATCCCAGTTAACTCTATACACCCGCTCGCCCTGAGTGCTGCTCAAAGAGCAGTGTATCGAAGGGTCGGGTGCCTGCTGTATTATAAATTTTGCTTTAAATAGCTTTCGATATCGCTAATTTTTATGCGTTCTTGTTTGGTTGTATCTCTGTGCCTTACAGTAACAGAATTATCTTTTTCACTATCAAAGTCATAAGTAAAACAAAATACAGTACCGATTTCGTCCTGTCTTCTATACCTTTTGCCAATAGAACCAGTTTGGTCATAAGTAACAGAATAGCCAAGTTTTTTTACCGTTTCATAGATTTTTGAGAATTGCGGGCCCAACTCTTTTGTAAGTGGCATAAATGCTGCTTTAATTGGTGCCAGTCTAGGGTGAAGTTTTAAGACGACTCGCGTTTCACCATCAACTTCATCTTCGCAATACGCATCAAATAATACTGTTAAAAATAATCTGTCGACACCAACTGAACATTCAACAACGTGTGGAACATAAGACTGCTTTGTTTCTTCGTCATATACACCCAAATCTTTTCCTGAGAATTTAGAATGTTGAGATAAATCAAAATTACCTCTATAAGCTATCCCCTCAAGTTCTTTAAGCCCAAATGGGAACTGATATTCGACATCAGAAGTTGCAGAAGAATAATGGGACAATTCTTCTTTTGTATGGGATCTTAATTTTATTTTTTCAGGGTCTATGCCGATAGAGCTATAATAATTTTTACGAGTCTCGCACCAGAATTTAAAAAATTCTAAAGCAGTTTCTTCTTTGCAGAACCATTCCATTTCCATTTGTTCAAATTCGCGCATTCTGAATAAAAATTGCTTAGGTGTAATTTCGTTTCTGAAAGCTTTTCCAATTTGTGCGATACCGAATGGTATTTTTACTCTATAACTTGAAATTATATTCTTAAAGTTAATAAATATAGATTGGGCAGTTTCAGGTCTTAAGTACGCTACTGAACCGGCACCTTCAGCGGCCCCAACTTGGGTTTTGAACATCATGTTGAACTGTCGCGCTTCTGTCCAGTTCTTGTTTCCACAATGTGGACAAGCTTTGTTTATATCAAAATCAGGATCGTCAGCTCTATATCTATGCTTGCAGGTTAAACAGTCAACCATAGGGTCATTAAAATTTTCAACGTGTCCTGACGCCTTCCAGACAGCCTCAGGAGCAAGCAGAGCCCCGTCCATAAATAAGATTTCTAAACCCGTTTTATTTAAAGAATCTATCCAAGAATTTTTAATATTTTGTCTTAATGTGTGACCCAACGGCCCCATGTCGTAGACACCATTTAGCCCCCCATAAATTTCTGCAGACTGGAAAACAAATCCGCGACGCTTACATAGCGCTACAATTTTATCTAAAGTTGCTGTCGATTTTTGGGAAGACATTTTTGGGAGCTCCTACCAGTATTTTATAATTTAATTTATTTACTATTTTATATTAAGCCTAAAATATTGTAAATTTTACTTAACTTGCTATCTGTTGCACATCATGCGGATGACTTTCTGTAATTCCAGCAGAAGTTATCTGTATAAAAGTTGCGTTTCCACAAAGCTCTTCTAGATTATCAACTCCACAATAGCTCATACCCGATTTCAAGCCCCCAATTAGTTGATTAATAGTTTCTGTTAAATTGCCTTTATAGGGCACAATCGCCTCGACCCCCTCAGGGATATAATTTTCTGCATTTTTATTAGAATTTGTTTTTTCCACTCTGCTCAAATTTGCTCCAAATGACGCCATGCCTCTGACAATTTTAAATTTTTTGCCATTTTTTATGAACGGTATTCCTGGACTTTCATCAGTTCCTGCCAACAAACTACCCAACATCACGCAAGAGGCTCCTGCGCCTATAGCTTTTGTGATATCCCCAGAATATCTAATGCCACCATCTCCAATTATTGGAATATTATATTGCGCAGCAACTTGCGCACAATTAATAATAGCTGACAATTGTGGATATCCACTGCCTGAAACTATTCTTGTTGTGCAAATTGATCCGGGGCCGATTCCAACTTTGATCGCATCTGCGCCAGCTTTTATGAGTTCTAAAGCGCCTTCTGCTGTCGCGACATTACCGGCGATAATATCAACTTGTGGAAATTTTGATTTTATTTTATTTAATGTATCTAAAACTGATTCTGAATGTCCGTGCGCAATATCTATTACCAAAAGATCTGCGCCAGCTTGAACCAATTTTTCAGCTCTTTCAAATGCATCATCTTTGACCCCAATAGCTGCTCCAACTAACAGGCGCCCATTTGAATCGACAGATGCATTTGGGAATTTTAATTTTGTATAAATATCTTTAGCGGTTATTAGACCAGCAATTGTCCAATCTGGCTTAATTAGCGGCAACTTTTCTATATGATATTTTGTTAATATTTTTTGTGCCTCGTCTATGCTTATTCCATCTTGGCCAACTATAAGTTTTTCTTTGGGGGTCATTAGTTGTTCGACTTTATTAGTCAGGTCCGGGTTGAAGCTTAAATCTCGCTTGGTAATAATACCCACAAGCTTATTATTATCGCTATTATCTGTAACCAGTAAACTTTGAACGCCATTAAGTTGCATAATATCTTGCGCCTCTTGAATCGACGAATCGGGTTTTATGGTCAATGGATGTTCGATAACAGCATTGCGATATCGTTTAACTTTTTTAATTTCATTAACTTGATTTTCTATAGAATTAAATCTGTGAATTACACCAATTCCGCCAAGTTGAGCCATGGCAATGGCCATCTTGCTCTCAGTTACGGTGTCCATATTTGCACTTATTATTGGAACATTGATCCAGATATTTTTTGTTACTCTTGATCTTGTTGATACAGATTGGCGCGAAGAGACATAAGATTTTTGTGGTACAAGTAAAACATCGTCATAACTTAACCCTTTTTCGATTATTGTTACTTTAGAAAAAATATTTACAGAAAAAATATTAATAAATATTAAGCCAGTTAGAAGCAGTTTAGCTTGTTTCATGTTGTCTTTCACTCTCTGATATATAAAATTATAAAGTTATATAAGTTTTTTGTTTAATATATCGAAAAATTAGACTAGTTCAATTTTAATAAAATTTTGTGGGCTGTTATTTTTGTAATTTTGGGTTAAAATGGGTTTCAGAGATCTAGATTACAATTTTTCTAAAACAGTTGGGAAAAATAGAATGAACAATATACTCGAGAATAAAAATTATCAAAAAATTGCTGCAATACTGCTTTTAGGGTTGCTTTCAGTATTTGGCGCGTTTATATATAGAGATTATCGAGCTACAAAAAACAGGCTCGATAGATTGGGTTCAATATTAAATGCAGTTTCTGTTAAGCCCGTTGAATCCACAGGTGGTACCGTAAAATCTTGGTCAGAATTACAACCAATTGTTAAAGACACAGTTGTGCAAATTTTTTCACATCGAGCAGAGCTGAATTTATTAGAACCATATAAAACTCCAAATCAGGGCGAAGCAACTGGATCTGGTTTTTTTATTAACGATAAGGGCGAAATTGTAACAAATGCCCATGTTATTGATCAGGCAAAAGCACTTGCGATCCAAATTCCATCACTAGGCAAGCGCAGATTTGTTGTTGAAGTTATTGGCGCAAGTCCTGAACGTGATCTGGCGCTTCTGAAGCTATCAGCAAAAGATCTTAATGAAGTAAAAAAAGC
This sequence comes from uncultured bacterium, assembly GCA_963717435.1. GTDB lineage: Bacteria > Babelota > Babeliae > Babelales > Babelaceae > MFD05580-245. The sequence goes on along the minus strand of OY970332.1, from coordinate 1,127,849 downwards.
ATTAAATAAAATACCAGTTTTGTCTGTGGGAAATTCTGATTTTGTAAGAAGATCTGATGAGATCATGACACTTGGTTATCCACTGGGCCAACAAGCGTTAAAGAGCACTACAGGTGTTGTCAGTGGACGCGAGCAACAAATGATTCAAATAAGCGCCGCGATAAATCCTGGAAATTCTGGTGGGCCATCTTTAAATCTAAAAGGAGAAGTTATAGGTGTTAATACTTCAATAATAGTAGGAGCCCAAAACGTTGGTTATATTATTCCAAGCAACGAGGTTGCATTATTCTTGAAGCAACTTGAAGCTCATCCACGTGACGGTTCAGTAAAACTTCTAAGAAAGCCGTACTTGGGAATTTTATATAATAATGCAAGTGAAGATTTAACTACATACTTGAATAATCCACTTCCTGGTGGCCTTTATGTTGTGGAAGCAATTCCAGGCAGCCCATTATACAAAGCGGGCATCAAGTCTGGCGATATGATCTACGAGATCGACGGATACCCTGTAGATTTATATGGCGATTTAACAATTCCAATGAGCGAAGATAAATTATCTATAGTTGCATATGTTTCCAAACTTGTTCTTGGCGACAATATACACATAGTTGCATACAGAAACGGCAAGAAGATCGAATTCAATTTTAAGTTTGGTGAATCTGAACTTTCTGGAATTAAAAGAATTTTCCCGGGATATGAAGAGATAGACTACGAAGTTGTTGGTGGCATGGTGATCATGCAATTAACATTAAATCACGTAATGATGCTCAAAGATGTCGCTCCGGAATTTATAAAATATATGGATCCAAAAAATCAGTTTGATCCTGCGCTTGTCATAACTCACGTGTTGCCAGATTCTTCAGCATCACGCTCAAGAGCGCTCGGTGTCGGCGCAATTCTTTCTGAGGTTAACGGGAAATCTGTTAAAACTCTGCAAGATTTTCGTGATGCCATTAAAGAAAGCAAAAAAACTAACTATTTAACAATAAAAACAAGCGAGCATATATTCGCTGCGATGCCGTTTGATATATTATTGAAAGATGAAATAAAGCTTTCTTCAACATATTTTTACCCGGTATCAAAAACATTAAAAGAGATGCTTGATAAAGAGTCTTCAAATAATGATAAAAAAGCTTAGGCTAGATGCTCTTGTTTTGAAGAATTATCCTCAGTATAGTAGACAGCAGATTCAAAGCTGGATCATGCAAAATAAAGTTTCTGTCGACGGTAAAGTTGTATCCAAACCGGGTACAACTTTACCAGAAACTGCCGAAATAGTTTTAAATATTCAAGAGCCAAAATTTGTCTGCAGAGCCGGCTGGAAACTGGAAGCAGCGTTAGAGAAGTTCAATATCGACGTAAATAATTTAGTTATACTCGACGCCGGATTATCTACTGGCGGTTTTACGGACTGCTTATTGCAACGCGGCGCAAAAAAAGTTTACGGAGTGGACGTCGGCCACGGCCAAGTTCATGAAAAAATAGGATCCAATCCCCAAGTTGTTGTTATGGAAAAAACAAACTTAAGATATCTTGAAAGTTTGCCAGAAAAAGTTGACCTAGTAACTTTGGATCTTTCTTTTATATCGCTCTTAAAAGTTATCGATGCGGTAAAAAATTTATTAAAGCCTAACGGAAAATTAATAACTTTAATTAAGCCACAATTTGAAGCGGGCAAGCATCAAGTTGGAAAGGGCGGGATTGTTACAGATCCGAAGGTGCACGAAGAAGTTATTAAGACTGTGACATCAGGAATAGTCTCTTCTGGTTTTAAACTTATTGGAGTGATCGAATCACCGATAACTGGCACTGAGGGCAACAAAGAATTTTTGGCTTATTTTGAACTTTAAATATTTTTGTTAATATAATTAATATCGCGCCCGTAGCTCAATTGGATAGAGTGCCAGACTTCGAATCTGTGGGTTGTAGGTTCGAGTCCTACCGGGCGCACCAGTCTTCGCTACTTCGTAGCTACGCCTGGCGCCGCCAGTTTCTTTAGAGGTACCATTTAAATGTCTAAATTTATTATTATTCTTGGCCCACCAGCAGTTGGCAAGATGACCGTTGGTCATGAGCTGGCAAAAAAATTAGATTTAAAAGTTTTTCATAATCATCTTATTATTGACGCATTATTGCCTTTATTTGATTTTGGCAGTCCAAGTTATAAAACACTCGTTGGAGAATTTAGAACGCGAATTTTTGAAGAAATAATAAATAACAAATCAAATGGAATAATTTTTACATTTGTTGCGGCCTATAATAGCCCAACCGGAATTCCTCAACTTAATGAATGGATCAAGCTTTTTAAGGAAAATCATTTTGATGTTTATATAGTTGAGTTGCAAGCCACTCTTGAAGAAAGACTTAGAAGAAACGAAACTCCTCATAGATTGCATCATAAGTATTCTAAAAGAGATATTGAGCTATCTAAAGAAATTTTATTAAAAAATGAGAGAGAATGGGACATGGAGCCCAAAGAAGGAATTTTTGGCGCCACGCCTTATTTGAGCTTAGACACTAATAAATTAAGTCCCGAAGAAACATCTGAGATTATTATTAAACATTTTGGTTTGCAAAAAAGTAAGTGACTGAGTACTATTTCAGCAAGTTTGTATACATATTGGCATAATCTTTGCAATAAACTAGTTGTTATGTGCATATTAATATATGACTGTTTTCAAGTGTATTCGGTACAAAGATGATAGGTTTTTTGTATGAATAAAAGATTATGTATATTTACCATCGGTCATTCAACTAGATCAATAGAAGATTTTTTAGAAATACTTAAGCATTATAATATTACTGAAGTTGTCGATATTCGCACAATACCAAAATCTCGCCACAATCCACAATTTAATGGTCCAGAATTAGCGCATGCTTTGAGAAATCATCATATTGGCTATCGACATGAAAAAGATTTGGGTGGCTTGCGTCATGCAAATATTAATTCGATTAATATGGCTTGGCGAAATAGTTCATTTCGGGGATATGCTGATTATATGCAAACAACAGAATTTAAAGATGGTATAAAAGAACTTATTAAAATTTCACATGAAAAAGTGGTAGCCATTATGTGTGCTGAAGCCATTCCGTGGAGATGTCATCGATCATTAATTGGCGATGCTTTACTTGCACATGGAATAGAAGTTGAGGATATTTATAGCATTGCATCTGCAAAACCGCATAAACTTACTCCTTGGGCCGTTGTAAATGGGACGAATATCACTTATCCAGCTGAATAATAAAAATATTTTAATTGGAGAATTAATAATGTCTAAAGATTTTAAGGTAGGGGATCTTGTGGAATGGAACTCAGAAGTAGGAATAGTGCGGGGTAAAATCAAGAAAAAAGTTACATCAGAAATTAGTTTTAAGGGTTATACAGTTCACGCCTCAAAAGAAGAGCCACAATATTTAATAGAAAGTACCAAAACAGGCCACTTGGCCATGCATAAAGGATCTGCTCTGAAAAAGATAAAAGAATAATGGAGGAAGTCGCGTAAATCATAAAATCATAATTTTTCGCGATTTATAAACAATAGACTTAACAATAATTATTAGAAGAAATGAAATAATGATTAATTTACCAAACTGTCCAAAATGTAGTTCAGAGTATACTTATGAAAATGATGGGATTTTGATTTGTCCAGAATGTAATCATGAGTGGAGCAGAGAAGTAGAAAGTGGCAAGGCTGAAGATAAAAAGATTGTCAAAGATGCGCATGGAAATATCTTGAATGATGGTGATTCTGTAGCGCTAATCAAAGATCTTAAAATAAAAGGGAGTTCATCTGTCATCAAAGCTGGTACAAAAGTAAAAAACATACGGTTGGTCGATGAAGATCATAATATTGATTGCAAAATCGATGGATTTGGGAAGATGGGTTTGAAATCTGAGTTTGTCAAAAAGATATCATAGATGGCCTGCTAGTCCGGCTTGTCCGCCATAGCTCGAAGAGCGACGGCCGGGAGCCTTGGCGCAGGGGATTAATTTACAATTTCAAAGTAGCCCGTCCTGCGTGTCTCGCTTTGCTCGCTTACTTCGGAGGGCATCCTGCGCTTTTTACTATCAAATTTTTTATTATATTAAATTTAAACGCTTAAAGAGGGTGGCCCGCCATCCGGAGCTTTAGCGCAGGATGGTGTGCCTGACAGGAATTGAACCTGCGACCTACAGATTAGGAATCCGTTGCTCTATCCTACTGAGCTACAGGCACATTAATTTTTATTGAATTAACAGTATATAGCAAACTTAAATTTAGTCTTCTTAAGTGAGAGCTACATCCGCGCCCTTCGTAGCGCAAGCGCGTAGTAGGGGCACATTAATTTTTTTAGATTGTATGATAATATTTTAGACAAATTTTACAGTAAAATATACTTTTTGAATTCTATATGCCTATCTGGAAACTGGGAATTATTAATTTTGAATGCGGCACGCACTTGACAACGCGATAAAGACTCTCATAATTGAATATAGTAATATACAAAATGCTATTTGGGGGTCCGTCTATGTTTTCTATAAAAAATTCTATAATATATCTATTTTTATTGATTGGTTTTTTGCCATCGATTAAATCAACTATAACTATTGAAAGATATGATCGATTAAATCATCGTGAAGCAGTAATTAAAATTTTAGATGAGCATTATCATTATTTAGCTTATGAAGCGTTAGGTTCTCCTAAAGGCACAACGGAAAAGTATCTTGATAGCTCAAAATATATTACTGATGTAATCAAGGTTGATGACGAGGTGGTTGGTTTCGTTAACTACGTAGCCTATGATTTTAATGTTCTTACCTTTCATATTTTTCGAACCGGACTGATACATCTTATTGGTGTCGCCAAGGATCATCAAGGCAATGGATACGGCAAAGAACTATTAAATCATGCAATACAAGAGCTTGCAAAATTGAAAGTCCCCAAAATACAACTTACTGTAAAGCGTACAAATATCGGGGCCATAAAATTTTATGAAAAAACGGGGTTTGTTTGTGTATTCCCAGAACCTACCCTTCCTGCTAATATCAAAGATAGATTTGAAGATTATTCTTATTCTTTCAAATTAAATATACCGGCCGATCAGCTTCCACAAGGTAATATTTTGCAAAGAAATCCTAAAAAAACTGCGTTGATAGTTTCTGCTGCAATCGCTTCTTTAATATGGTACCTCAAGTTTAATGAAAATTAGCCCAATATATTTTAGCTCGCGCAGGCCTTAAATACCTGAATGGGGGCCAAAGCAGGTGCTTGGGCGGGGAAAGGCAAAATAAAGAACGACTTTGATAAATTGCCTGCAGCTGTTATTAACTATTTTCTTTCAAAAAATATAAAAAGCTTTAGAATGGGTAATATATGTTATTTTAAAGCTTTAAGTATAGAATAATTTATGTTATCAAATAATCTGATTTTTAAAGAGGGCAAGAGTATATTATATATTTCTCTTGCCCTAATTTTTTTGGGTGTTTTTTTAAGCTATTACATAAGTCTAGCGGGGTTTATATTTCTGCTATTTTCTATTTATTTTTTCAGAAATCCCGAAAGAATATACCAAGACCTGGACGGCTCGAATAGTAGCGAGCTTGCAATTTGCCCATCTGATGGGATAGTGGTGGCAATAAAAGATCTGGATAAATCAAGCCAAGATTTATATGACCAAAAATTTTCAAAGAGAATCTCAGTCTTTCTTTCCCCCCTTGATGTCCATGTTCAGTGGGCGCCTATGTCAGGTAAAATTATAAAAAAGCAATATTGGCCGGGCAAGTTTATGTTTGCGTTTGTTGAGAAAAGTTCAGACCTAAATGAGCGTAACGATATTTTGATTCAGGATATAAACGACCCCAATAGAAAAATGGTGGTAAGGCAGATTGCGGGCACAATAGCAAGAGTAATAGTTTGTTGGCCAAAAGAGGGTGATGAAGTTAAACAGGGCGATAAATATGGCATGATCAAATTTGGGTCCCGTGTTGATATATTTGTACCAGATAATTTTGAATTTAATGTGTCTGCAGGTCAGAGAGTTTATGGTGGAAAAACTGTACTTGGGAGATGGATATGTTAACTATTTTTAAAAATATTAAAAGCAGAAAACTTCTTTCAAAATCACTTTCTAAATCTAAAAGTGGCTTATTTTTGATCCCATATTTTTTTACCTACATGAACGCCGTTTTTGGTTTGGTCTCTATATTGCGAGCGCTTGAGGGGGATTACTTTTCTGCTGCAGGGTATATTTTGCTTGCTATATTAATGGACAGTTTTGATGGCAGGCTCGCAAGAGCACTTGGTTCTTCAAGCTATTTTGGGATGGAGCTGGATTCTTTATGTGACGCTGTTTCGTTTTGCTTGGCTCCAGTAGTTTTACTTTATAGTTGGCATTTGGGCACAATAGGGTTTGTCGGAACCGCTGTTTTAGCTTTTTATTTATGTGCGGGATTATTTAGGCTCGCTAGGTTTAACTGCAAGAGTTCTGATGAGTGCATAAATAGTTTTACTGGTCTTCCCACAACCGCCGCTGCTTTTTTTATCGCCTCGTTGGTTATGTTTAATCTCGATGTCCGAAATGGGTTGTTATTTATCTTTGTTGTTATTATCTCGTCTTTAATGATCTCCTCTATAAAATTACCTTCTTTTAAAAAATAAAAAATCTTGGTAATAGTAAAAAATAAAACCTGATTATATATTTTTAAAAACTACACAAATAAAAAAATTACAAAGTATTTATTAAAAAAATAAATTACTAGATTTATAGCCAATTTTTTTTTCTTGCGAACTTGTACAAAAAAGCTTTTTACAACTTTATTGACTCTTGATTTCAACTTCAGTACTATTTCATCTGTATCAAAAAAAATTATTTAGTTTAAGTGATGTTCCGTGTTTCAAATTATTTGGCAAGAATTCTTAAAAATTGTTAAGGAAGAAAGCGGTAGCAACGTTGTTGAAACGTGGTTCAAAGCGGTTTCTTTAAATCATTGGGACGCCCATTCAAAGGTGGTCTATCTTTGCGCGCCTAATCCATTTGTAAGAGACTGGCTCACGTCAAAATATATGGAGCTTTTTCAAATCCATTTGAGCAGGTTGCTTAACGAGTCGCAAGTCAAAGTTATAATATTTGTTGAAGGTGAGTCGGTTAATATAAATCACCTAAAAATTTCACAAGAGCCATCGATAATTCCAGCAAGGCCAATAGTCTCAAATAAAATCGTTTTGCATAATAACAAGAATTTATCTGCAACAGAATTTAATTTTGATAATTTCATAGTTGGCCCCAATAATAAACTTGCTTACTCTGCTGCACGTGCAGTGGTTGAGGGTCCAGGAACTTTGTATAACCCACTGTTTATTTATGGTGGATCGGGTCTTGGAAAAACGCATTTGTTAAGAGCCGTTTATCATGATTTAAAATTGAAAGATAAAAGCGTACAGGTGTTGTATCAAACTGCGGATAGATTTGTTAACGAATTTATTAATGCCATAAGATTTGATAAAACAAATTTTTTTGAATCTAAATATAGAAACGTCGACGCACTTATTATTGATGATATACAGTTTTTATCAAACAAAGAGCAAACTCAAGAAGCTTTTTTTCATATATTTAATAGTTTGCAAGAATCCAAAAAACAGATTGTATTTTCAAGTGACGCTTTGCCCGAAGACATTATAGGCTTGGCTGGAAGATTAAGATCACGACTAGAAGGTGGCTTGATTGTTGATATACAAGCGCCGCCACTTGAAACCAGAGTTGCAATTTTGAAAAAGAAGGCCGAATTCCAGGAAGTAAAAATAGAAGATGACGTTGCATATTTTATAGCATCGCGCGTTTTTTCTAATGTCAGAGAGCTTGAGGGGATGCTCATACGACTAATAGCCTATTCTTCTTTAACTTCAGAATCTATAAGTCTCAAACTTGCCCAAAAAGTTTTGGGAACCAATCCAAAAGAGACCAAACCCGGAACAGCTGATTTGCAAAGAATTGCGCAGACAGTTGCTAGATATTATCAATATAATTTAGAAGATCTTAGATCTTCAAGTCGCAATAAGAATGTAACTTTGGCACGACATGTGGCCATGTATTTTATGAAAAAATTAACAGATAAATCTCTTAAAGATATCGGGACCTTTTGGTGTCGCAAAGATCACTCTACAGTTATTCATGCTCTTGAAAAAATATCTTATTACAAAGATACCGATGCGTCATGGGGCGCAGAGCTTGAGCGTATCGAACATGAAATTTTTGTCTGAGAGATTATCAAAAAATTAATTTTTTACCCGCTCGTGGTGAGTGCCCGGCACCCTTCGATACATTTTTCTCACTATGTTCGAAAAACACTCAGGGCGAGCGCGGGATTAGGTGACGGGTGTATCGAACCATAAAAAATTAATCTTCTGGTAGCTATCACACTGCCAAGTATTCGGGCTCTTCGTTAAATTGTGCGGCTCTTCTCGCTCTTTTGTCCTGTGCGAACATATCTTTTGAACATTTCACGACAAGTTTTGAATACCATCCTGCATAACTGTCACATGTGAGTGGTTTTTTAAGTCCAACCATTGTAGGAAAATGCTCACTATCTACAATAACTAATAATCCGGTATCTTTTTCGCGTAAATAATTGTCTATGTGCGGGTCTATTCTGTTACCTAAAAATTTAGAAAGCGCTATAACATCTTTTCTATTTTGTTTGTTGAATATAGAGAATCCCTTGTCAACAGTTATCGCATCACTGACTATCGCATAAACTGACGGTAGTTCTATAGATGTTGTTTTTTGTTGGCCAATATTTTTTCCAGTTAAAGTAAACCATTTGTTATTTTTCGGCGCCCAGTACCATTTTCTTGGGACATCGATTTTTTTCGACCAGACTGGGTCCTCTTCTATCTGTTTCTTTATCACCTCAAGATTTTTTATACGCGTAAATCCAGACAAATACCTGTTTATGCCGCCACCCATAATAAAAAATACTGAGGGTTCGAACCCTTTTGAAAATGGGCGAACAAAGCTTTCAGGAGTTTCGATAAAAATCTTCACAACAAAGGGATATTTTTTGCACTTTAATATTATTACTCCAGATTGGTTGCTCATATTAAAGTCCCGTCTTTTCAGCACAGTAAAATTGGTGTATTCAGTTTTTTGCTGATAAATCTCTTTAAGCAGTTCCTCAAAAAGTTCTTTTAGTTCTGACCCATTTACAGATTTATCAGGATCACTTCTGAAGTTGATTTTGCCATCTGGTAACATATGACTATCAAAAAAATCTCTATCAAATTTTTTAAATAACGGCACATATGAAAGCCTTGTATGTCTTAGGTAATATTTTTTACCGCCATCTTTCCATTGGGTTGTGATTTCTGGTGTCAGTGGATCATCGGGTCTGAAAATACTTCGAGTTGAAATTATCTCCAAATTTATCAAAGATAGCACAACTAGAATTTGTATTATGAATTTTATTTTCATAGTCTAAATTTTCTTTTTTTGGATTTACTACGCCTTTTTTAATATCACTTTTAAATTAGCCTACCACTATTTCTGTTTTTTCGGCAATAAAGATTCTTTATTGCCTTTTATTTTTTTTGTCTGCTAATATGTTACTAGAAGCTGTTTAAATTAATACCCAAATAATACCAAAAAAAGGATAGGTGGTATGAAAAATAATAACGGCAATCGCACTCACGCAATCTATGAATGTTTGAGTTGTTTGCCAGAAAAAATGATATCGGTCCATGGGGCAAAAAATTTGTCAGAGTTTCTTCTGCATGAACTTGCCAACGAATCAGTGTTTAACCTTGAAAAAGCGGCATATTTTGTTGATAATCCAGACTTTAATACTTTTAAAGGCGTTGCGGGTTATAATAAAAATGAACGTTGCACCCAACTTGCTGACATATGGAACAAGCCAGAAGTTTTTACAGATTATATGGCCAAGGCAAAATTTAATAATATAGTTCGCGGAATTTCAAGACCCAGCTTAAAAAGCTCAAACGCTAACGAATCAGAAATTGTTAAAGAGATTTCTGGGTATCTTGGCCTAAAAAATCCCAAATATTATACTTGGAACATGAAACATGACAATCATGGGATATTAATTGTGGAACACTCAGAGGCAGGTTCTGAATCAGATAAAGAGTTTCAAGATCATGTTCGTCGTGGAGCGTGTCTTTTAGGTTTTTGTCCTGTAAGATAATTTTTATAAATATTTTAAACCGGGTAAATCTTTTCCTGCCAAAAATTCCAAAGTCGCACCGCCGCCTGTTGATAAGAAATCTATATTCTTTTCAAGTCCAAAATATTGCACTGCTGCAACAGAATCCCCACCACCGACAATACTATAAGTTTTAGATTGGCCGATTATATTAAGAAGTTTTTGCGTAGATTCTAGAGTCTCAGGTTTATCAAAGAATCCCATGGCGCAGTTAAAAAATATAGTTTTAGAGTTATTTATTAGATCTTTAAAAATATCTACAGATTTTGGACCTATAGATATACCGAAATCTGAGCTATTAAAACTTGATATATTTTTATATTGTAACTTTTCAAATTTATTAACCGTTCCGGTTCCCACTAAATAATCTTCAGGAAAAACTAATTTTAGATTCTTATTCTTTGCGATATTTAAGAGCTTTTTTGAATAATCTAATAAGTTGGGTTCAACAAGAGAGGAGCCAACTTCAAATCCCTGGGACCTTAAAATAGTAAAGACCAGCGCAGGACATAAAATTACCGTGTCTATTTTTTCTATCAAGCTCTCTATTAGCACAAGCTTGTCTTTGACTTTTCCGCCACCCAAAATAAGCGTTAGCGGCCTTGCAGGGTTATCTTTAAGTTTTGTAAGCTCCCTTAACTCTTTTTCTACTAATAACCCAATAGTTTTTCTATTTTCTGGGTAAATTTGTGCAAGCTGCGTCACCGAGCTGTTTTCCCTGTGCAACGCCCCAAATGCGTCGTTAACATAAAATTCTGCCAAGTTATATAATTTTTTTGCAAATTCTTTGCTGTCTATAGTATTAGATGTTTCTTCGGGCCAGAATCTGAGATTTTCAAGTAATACTATATCTACAGATTCGAGTTTTTTTGAGATTATATTTTTATCAAGACTATTTTTAAAATTTTCAAAGCCTATTTTATAACCAAGCTGTGCCAAATATTCAGAAATGATTTGAGTAGAATATTCAGGTTCCTGTTTTTTGGGCCTGCCCATATGGGTCGCCAAAACTATTCGGCCTTTTTTTGAGAGTATTAAGTCTATAGTTGGTCTTATTGCCTGAATTTTATAATCACTAAATATTTTTCTTGAGCCATCTGGGTTTTTTATAATAGTGACATTAAGATCGGCTCTCAAAAAAACAGTTTTATTTTCAAGATTAAAATCTTTTAATTTAGATTTAATACTAATAGTATTCATGACCTACTGGCTCTCAAATTTTAAAATATTTGCGATATTAATCTGCTTTGTTCGTATTGCTGGTAAAATCGACGCAATAAAGCTTAAAGCAGTCACAATTAAAATAACAATAATATTTATTTGAATGTCCATCTGTGCTGGAAGCTGAGTGACGTAATATACATCCGGAAGCTTTATGAATGGGTATTTATTAAGAATATAAACTGCAACCCAAGATAGACACAGACCCGAAAAACAGGCCACTAAGCTTAAGCTCATGCCAATAATTATAAATATTGCGGAAATATTTTTTTGTTGCATGCCCATAGCTTTTAATATGGCTATGTTAACGCGTTTTTGAGTAATATACATAAAAAGTAAAGATATAAGATTCATACTTGCAACCAGCGTAATAAGCGCAAGAATAAAAATCATGGCATATTTTTCAAGTACCAAAGCTGCGACTAATGGCGGATAAAGATCTTTCCAAGAATATATATTTAAATCAAATTGGTCCTGCAGCTCTTTTTTTAATTTTTCGCTGTTTGCGCTACTTATACCTGGCCTTAATTTTATTTCTATTGTTGTGATTCCCGTATCTGGGAATATAGAGTTAAACAAATCTAAAGACATAACAACTATATTATTATCAAGCTCGTCTATGCCTGTTTTGAAAATTCCGGATACAGTAGCTTTTTCTTTATCTAAAGTAACTTTATTTTTGGAGATTTTTTCTTCCTGTGTAAATAATAGCGAAATTGGGTTGCCAATTTCTGCGCCTATGTGGTGCGCAAGTTGTGTGCCCAGTAATATATTTTTGTTTTCAAGCAATTTTTCTGCATCTTCAGAGCTATTATGAGAACTTTTGGTTATAGAATCCAATAAAGTTGTTACTTTGGATATAGTTTTTGGATCGACTGCTTTGACAGCCACCAAACTTGTTGATTCTGTCTCGTCATTTCTTAAAATTAATTGGTGCATTGTGCTTGGTGTAATAGCTTCTATCTCTTTTGCAAATTTTGACTCTAATACTTTTTTTATTTTTTCAAAATCTAATTGCTCTCGTGATCTAATAATCAAATCTGCGTTAATCCCCTGAAGTTTTTTATAGGTTTCTTTTTCAAACCCATTCATTATTGCTGCAACTAGCGCTAAAGCAAATGTCCCGATAAATATACTCATAAAACATATTTGCAACATAGATCTTATGTTTTTTTCTGTTGACGCCACGCGTAAAAATCTTCGTGCTATGAACCAAGAAAGATACATATTTTCCCCTATTTGTTTTTAACTATTTTTTTATTTTTTACTTTTTATTTTTAGTTATTCACTTTTGGTTAAATTTATTTTTCTTGTTATATTACCAGCATAATTTTTTTTTAGTATAAAATTTTAGATCAAATTTAAATTGCTTGATAATTTAATTTAAGTTTAGAGAGATTTACATGCAACTTAGAGTAAAAACATTTTTTTTATTAATAATTTTAGGCTTAATCTCAGGTTGTTCACGGTATATCGATTATGCAAAAAAAACTTTTGACCAGGCCTGCTCAGTTGATTTAGATTTAAGTAAAGCCAGAAGTTATATACGTTCAGAAAAAGTATATGATCAGCTTACAACGGTCGGGCTTTTTGATGCACTTTGGGTTAACAAAGATGTTCAGGATGCATACAGAAAAATTAAATTAGAGCGTTCTGGGGTACTTGATACTACTGAGCAAAAAAAGTTAGAAGCAGAGCTTGAGCAATATAATCAATTTACAACTTTTTATTTATTACTCCCTCCCAAAGATGCGCAAGACGTAGGCTATATGCACTTTGATGGCGTAACTTATTTTAACAATAATATCGACTGGAAAGTTTTTTTGGAAGTTGGTGGCAAAAAATATAGTCCTGTTGAATTTACGAATATTTCAGAACTTAGCCCAGAATTTTCTCTAATATTTGGCAGAACTTCAACAAGATACAGGTCTATTTATATAGCAAAATTTAAACCAGAAGATAATTATTCTGGGAAGCTGAAATTAGTAATAAGAACAACAAAATATACAGTGCAGTTATGCTGGTAAATAAAAATTTGGGAGTAAAATTTTGAAGAATATAAAAATTGTGATCGGCTCTGATCACAGGGGATATAAACTTAAAGAATTCTTAAAATCTGATCTTGAATATCATATTAAGAATCTAGAAATTACTGATGTTGGGACGCACACTCAAGAAAGAACAGATTACCCTATATATGCAAAATCTGCTGTTATGACGATAAAAAATAGACAAGCAGATTTGGGGATTTTATTGTGCGGTTCCGGTGTTGGAGTAGCAATTGCAGCAAACAGATTTGATGGTATTTATGCCGGCGTTGCATGGTCAGTTGAAGTTGCAGTTGCTGCAAAAGCTGACGACAATATTAATGTTTTAGTATTGCCCGCTGATTTTGTTGACAGAGAACTTTCGATAAAAATTGTGCTTGCATGGCTCGCTACAAATTTTAAGGGCGATAATACTCCTGAGGGCAAAGTATATACACACAGAATTAAGATGATCGATAAAATTAAAGGGTAGTCTCTATAGTTCTATACCCGCTCGTCCCGAGTGTTTTTCGTAGCGATAGCTAAGAAAAATGTATCGAGGGATGGTGGTAAAAAATTAATTCTTATAACAACTCAGATCTTGAAAGAGTCTGTTTTTCAAGAAGATCAGAGTAAATCTTGCCTAATTTTTCTTTATTACTTGCAACAAGAGCTTTTGTTTCAAGTTCAAGTTTTTCAAGTAATAGTACAGCTTTGCTCTCGTATTCTCTTTGCAAGTTTTTACTTAATATTTCAGGTCTAACACCGTTATATATTATTCTTTTTGCAAGCTCTAAAGCTTTAGTTTTGTCAGATTTTTTCACAACATGTTGTGTGTTTAAAATTATTTGCTCAGCAATAGCGCCAGATAATAATATTTTAATTTGCAACTCTAAGCTCTCAGACGTTTCAAGATTAGCGATCTCGTCTTTTGAGTAAACAAAAATATTTCCGTACTTAACTTTCTTTTCTTTGATAGCTTTTATCTTATCCTGCGGTGAATATACCATGCTTTCTTTAACAGCAGGGATTTTGGCTCTCAGTGTTACTTTCAATATTTTGTGATTAATTTTCCCGTCAAACAATATGTGCGATAAAGTTTTTCCTGCCAAATGTGCAGCGATTATATTTTTTGATTCTTGAGATATTGGCAACTCAGATTCGTTTTTTAATTTGAATACTATAGTGTCGATACTATCTTCAAGATCTTTTGTCGAAGAGATACCGCGTGCCTGCGATTTTGCCTTGAATCTTGCATTTTTTATAACCTGATCAAGTTGCGCATACGAGCAGTTTTCTGTAAGCTGCGACAATCTTTCGATATCAAAATTTTCAGGATTGATCCCCTGATCTTTTAACATTATTTCAAAATACTGTTTTCTAGTATTAAAATTTGGCTTTTCAACTTTGACAACTTCAAATCGACCTGAACGTAATAGTGCAGGGTCAAGAAGATCGGGTCTATTTGTTGCAGCAATTAATATTACCGGTTTTAGCCCATTATTGTCTGAATTTATGCCACTTAAAACTGTCAAAAACTCTGTTAGAGCTTTGCCGTTGCCCTCTGTTTGTAATCTTAATAAGTGAATTTCGTCTATAAATAAAATACATGGCGCCTCAGATTGCGCTTCTTTAATCAGTTCTGAAATTCCGTCATCCTTTTTCCACATAAGATCAGAGAACTTAACTTCTTTGAACCCGATTTTATTTGAAAGTCCACTTTCTTCTAAGCTTTTATTGATCGATCCTGCCACAGCTCTTGCCAAATAGCTTTTACCGCAACCTGCAGGGCCCGTAATCAAATATGCTTTATTAATATTTATTTTTGCTCTTTCAAAGACTTGCAAATTTTTAAGCGCATTAACAAGTTGTCCCAATGCCTGCTTTTGATCTTCAAGGCCCACTAGCTTTTGATCTTCTAATGTATTTGATGAACTGACATATTCGTAGCCATTACTTCCAATTTTTGTACCTGATCCGCGCAATAAGCTATAAAACTTGCTGGCGCCTGAACTTATACCGCTTAGAAAGTTATGATGTAAATCTTTTATAAAATCGCCACCATCTTTTTTATAAGCATCAAGTAATACCGCACTTATTATGCCTCCCAAAAAGCCCTTAACTAGGCTTTTTTTCCCTGAGTTTGCGTCAGTTTTCTTTGCTTTAGTTTGTTTCTTAGGGAATCTACTTTCAATTCTCCTAGTCAGGGGATTTATCCTAAGCCTACTATTTGTGTTGGATTTAGAAGGTTCAGCAGGGACGTTGTTTTCTTGGAGTTTTGTCTGAGTTTTTGACCAAAAATCAAAGACATTAAGTTTGTGTTTTAGGGAATCAAGATATGTTTCCGGAGTAAAAATCCAAGCTACCCACAAGACAAAAGCGCCCATTAATGCAGTTTTGATTTTGGGGGTTATGCCATATCTAAAATCTATATCTTCAAGCTTTCTTACAGCCAGATTCAAGTTTGTAAGACCCAGATTATTTATCTTTTTTGAGGCTGTTCCAAGCTTTGTATCAACATCAGCAATAACACTGTCTATTTCTATAGCATGGGGCTCTAATAAGACAGATCTTTTGATTGTTATGTCAGTATTAATCAAGTTTTTAAAATTTGAAATTATAGCTACGTTTAGGTTTAAAACCATGCAATTGATTTTTGTAGCGTATTGGGTAATTAAATTTTCTGATGGGGTGTCGATTAACTGCTTATTGATATAATTTATGTTTTTTTGGTTTTCTTGCACCCATTTTGTGGCAGCCTTTTTTTGCTCTGAATTTAAGTTCGAGTTGCCTTTGTTTATATAGTGCCCGGTTGACTGGAAGACTTCAAGCAGTCGCTCGTTAAGTCTTAAAAGTGCAGCTGAATATTTGTTGATATTCTCAGCCGGGTCGACTTGATTTTGCAATTCTTGGGTTTGCTCAGTTTCTTGAAGCTGCTCAGACTGTAAGCTTGGGCAAGCTAACAGCATCAATACTGTCAATAGACCTACTGACAAGTTTTTCATATCTTTTTTTACCTTTTATAAATTATCTATAATCTCTATATCTACTATTAGACTTTAAGTATAAAAGTCATATGTTAATTGTCAAAAGCCCCTAATCTTAAAAAGGTGTATATATGGAATATAAAAGAAGTATTGTTTTCTATTTGCTAATTGTAAGTATATTTTCTTTTACTTTTTACCTACGAAGGTCGAAAATCAGTAAAAGTTTAGATTACTCACATAAAGTTGACCTGGGACAGTATAAAAACATAGTTCCCGTCGCAATTATAGGTTCGGGTCCGGCAGGTTTAAGCGCGGCTCTTTATGCTGCTCGGGGCAAGATTTACTCCGTTGTTTTCCAAGGGGCCAAACCTGGTGGACAACTTACCGGCACGTCATATATAGAAAACTGGCCCGGAGTTCCCAAGATTATGGGCCCAGATGTTATGAAACTACTGCAATCCCAAGCGGAATCTTTTGGGGCAAGGGTAACCCCTGAAGTTATCAAAGAAGTTAACTTTTCTTCTTGGCCATATATTTTAAAAACAGAAGATAATAACACAATACATGCGCTTTCTGTTATTATTGCAACTGGGGCCAGCCCTAAAAAGCTGGGGGTTCAGGGAGAGGATCAGTATTGGGGTAAGGGTGTCACAACCTGCGCCGTTTGCGACGCGCCTTATCATAAAGGCGATAATGTTGTGGTTGTAGGGGGAGGAGATTCTGCGGTTGAAGAGGCTCTTCAACTTTCAGGCTATGCAAAAAGCATAACAATATTGGTAAGAACCGATAAAATGCGTGCCGCCCCAGCCATGATTGAAAAATTAAAAAGCTTTAATAATATAACGGTTAAATTTAATACCAAAATTACCAAAATAATGGGCGATTCTGATCATGTCAGATCTATCGAGCTTGAAGACGCCGCTACTAAAGAAAAAACAAATTTGGATATAGGGGGAGTATTTCTAGCTATAGGGCATGAACCCAACACTAAGATATTCGATAATTATATAAATCTTGATAAAAATGGGTATATTACAGTCAAATCTCCTACCCAAGAGACTTCTTTGCCTGGAATTTTTGCAGCAGGTGATGTTGCTGATTTCAGGTATAGGCAGGCCGGGGTTGCTGCCGGCGATGGCATTAAAGCTGCTTTAGATGCGCTGGCTTTCTTGAGAGATATTGAAGTTATCGAAAAAAGTGGTGCCAAAATATACAAGAATATCTACGAACCTGAAGATGGCATAGAGCCAATTAAGATTACAAAATTAGCATCTAAAGAAGACTTTGATAGAGAAGTGGTTGCCTCAAAAATCCCTGTGATCTTAGATTTTTACGCCCCTTATTGCCCCTCATGCATGCAGATGTTGCCAGTTATTGAACTTGTCGCGGCTAAGTTTGTGGATAAAGTTAAGTTTGTCAAAATAGATACCAGTGTATCGGCCAAGCTTGCCACTGATCTTGGGGTTAACAAAGTGCCATATATTTTGGTTTATAAAAATGGTCAGATTGTTCGAAGACATGATTCTGTTATGACCAAGTTCCAACTTACCCAGTTTGTTGGGGATATTTTGCAGTGATTAAATAATTTTTAAACTAAATTAATAGCGAGTTGTTATCTAGATAGCAACTCGCTATTTTACTTCCCATAATTCTTTGAAACTTCAAAAAACATGGTTGATTTGAGGTTTTACAAAATTAATTATATGCACAAATAACGCCCAAATAATTCAGGCTGAAAATAAATTAGCTAAAACTATTTAAAAGCCTGCCTCAATAATTATATAATTATAGTAGATGGATCAGATATAATAAAAAATAAGTGGGTGGTTTTGGTTAACAGCAAACTTTAGGGGTGAAGTATGAAGCTGCGTGCGACAAGCATGTTTTTGGGAATTTTTCTAAGCGTAATAAGCGTAAATAGTTTATCGGGCAAAACTGTGGAAGTTTTTACAAAAAACAGTTTTGCGGCAAATTTAAAATCTTCTCCATATACTATTGTTCATTTTTATAATAATAAATTTGCGTCAAATACAGATATGTTAGATCAAAGCAAGACAGCGATCCAAGAAGCTAGTGAATTTCCGCAGTTTATCAAAGCTGACCTAGGATTTATCAGTGCTAATCTTGACATTAACGATCTTAATAAAGTTTACAAAAATTATGATCCGAAAAAAATAACCAATATTTATGTTGTTTATGAGAATAAGTTGCCATACAAAGTTGATAATAAAGTGGTTAAGCTTGAATTTAAAGACAATATTAACGAAAAAAGTATAAGAAAGTTTGTAGTTTCTAATTTGCAAAATAAAATTGATCAGATAATAGATAAAAAATATCCGATAAATTCTGCAAAACTTAAAACTTTATTAAGCAATGTCCAGGTCAAAGCTTTTCTGGATACTATAGCCTATTGCGAGGGGGCATTTAAGCCAGACGGTTATAGGTTAAAATATATGGGTGAATATTTTAAAAGTTTTCATGATCATCCAAGAACAGTTTCATGTGGAGTAATTAATGGGAAAACTTTTTGCTCAAGTGCTGCAGGCAGATATCAATTTTTGGCCAAAACTTGGGATTCACTTGCATCTTTGATAGGTGCAAAAAACTTCGGGCCCATCAATCAAGATATTGCGGCTCTTGTCTTATTGCACAGGGCAGGTGCCATAGAAGATTTAAAAAAGGGGCATTTTGAAAGTGCCGTTAAAAAAGTTGGGCACATATGGTCATCGCTGCCAGGCTCACCTTATGGGCAGGAGCAAAAATCGATGCATATGGGGCATTTAAAACAAGTTTATAATAAGCGTTTAGCTGTTTTAAGATAAGGGTATAATTATGCATATTAAGTTTTCTATAAAATTTTTAATCACAGCCATATTTTCAACAGTTATCTGTTTTAATTTAAACTCAAGCTTTTTGCCAGAGCAAACAAAAACTACAGAAAAATCGGAAAAATATTTTAATGGTGTTTTAGAAACAGTTAATTTTTCGGTAAAAGAGGGCGCCGATTCAGACAAAAAAATAACTCGTAGCGGGTACGTTTTAAGACGTAATGACGCAGCGGCGACTATATTAATTTGTCACGGATTTATGTGCGATAAAAAAGATATATCTTTCTTAAGACTTATGTTTAAAGATTATAACGTCATGACTTTTGACTTTAGGGCCCACGGTGAAAATACCTTAGGGCAATGCTGTTCTTTTGGTAGGGACGAAGCATATGACGTTATCGGTGCGGCAGAATTTATTAAATCTGACCCTGATTTAAATAAAGTGCCATTAATAGTTTATGGGTTCTCAATGGGGGCCGTTGCTTCTATATTGGCACAAAATATTGATCCTAAAATTTTTGCCGGCGGAATCTATGACTGCCCATTTGAATCCAGTGAAGAAGTGTTGCGAAGATTAATAGAATATTTCCAGTGCAAAATTTTCGGCTACGATCTATGCACTCCAATGAGAACTTTAATTTATAAATATCGCTGGAACCAATATGTTCAAGAAACTTTGAAAATGGCCCTAAAAACTATAGCAAAAAAAGATGCTACTGTTATTAATACTTGCATGGTTCCAATTTACCCTGCGCAAGCAGCAAAAAGTATTAATACACCAGCTTTATTTATAGTATGCAAAAATGACGAAAAAGCGCCGGTTGAAGCGGTGCGCCAAGTTTATGATTCTGTTACCGGATACAAAAGACTTTGGATAACTGACGGTCCCGGGCACTTCGGTTCTATTTTTTGTAAGCCTGAAGAATATTCGTATCGCGTTGATAAATTTATTAGAAAAATTCTTGATGGCGAAGTTAAAATCGACATTCAACAAAAAGTGATTTTAGACTCAGAAGATCAAGATTGTGGCGCGCCCAAAGTATTTTATGACGAAGAAGTTGTTATACAAAAAACTGGAAGCTATATAGATTCGATTACTCTATTATTAAAATTTGCGTTTATAATATTGGGCCTGTTTTTCGTCTCTTCATGGATAATAAGAAAATTTAAAAATCGCAAAAAGTAAGTTTGACTTGCGCGATATCTAAGCTTTTTGTACCCTTAAATTAACAAAAATAAATTAACAAAAAATTTAATTTTTTACCCGGGGTATAATAATGGTAGATTTTGAAATTTCATCAAAAGCGTTAGGCGATATTAAAGCTGACGGATATGCGATTTTTGTCGAACAAGACTTTGATTCAAAAAAACTTTCAGAAAGTTTAAGTAAGTTTTTTCCAGCGCTAGAAGACGTAATCAAAAAACGTAATTTTACTGGTTCTGCTGGCAGCGCATTAACTCTCTCTTTCTCAGTTGATTCCCGTGCTTGTTACTTATTAATTTATGGTATCGGCAAAAATAAAAAAGAGCTATTAGATATAGAAAAATATAGAAGGGCGCTAGGCGCAATTGTGCGTTTTTGCGAGCACTCAAAACTTGATTCAGTAGCACTTTCATTGCCTGATGCTAAACTTTTTGGCCGCGATATTGAAAATATTGCTCAAGAAACTGCTATGGTATTAATGATGGCAGATTATCATTTTGATGATTTTATAACTGAAAAGCACAGAAAACTTTCAAGAGAACTTAAATTTATTATACTTTCTGAAAACACAGATAAAGTTAAATCTGGAATCGAAACTGGAAAAATAATCGCCAAGTCTGTAAATAAGGCAAGATATTGGTGCGATCTACCAGCAGGCAACTCTTCTCCCGATATTTTATCAAAAGAATATGAAAAATTTGCGGAGCCATTTGGTGTAAGCTATAAAATTTTTGGCGAAGCTGAAATTGTAAAACTTGGAATGGGTGGAGTTGAAGGCGTTTGCCGTGGGTCAGATCATGAGCCCCGTTTTGTTATAGCAGAATATAAAACCGATCCGAAAAATCAGACACTTGTGATTGTCGGCAAAGGCGTTACTTTCGATTCAGGCGGATTAAGTATCAAGCCCGCAAATTCCATGGAAACAATGAAAGACGATATGGCAGGCTCTGCGGTTGTTAATGCTGTTATGGGTGCCATAGGTCAGCTAAAGCCGAAAAACATAAATGTCATAGCAATAGCGCCGCTAGTTGAAAATATGCCCAGCGGCAAAGCAATAAGACCCGGAGATGTTTTAAAGTTTTATAATGGCAAAACTGCCGAAGTGAAAAATACAGATGCAGAGGGTAGACTTATTTTAGCAGATGCTCTTTCTTATGCAGTTAAAAATTATAAGCCTGATTATATTATTGATCTTGCAACTTTAACTGGTGCATGTGCCGCTGCGCTAGGACCAATCTATGCGGGCCTGTTTAGTGAGCATGAAGATATTGCAAAAAAAATAGAAGAATCTGCTAAGCATTCTGGCGACAAAGTTTGGCGCCTTCCAACACATGAAGATTATAAAGTTGCGATCAAGTCTGATATTGCGGACATTTGTAATATTGGCAGCCCTAGATATATGTCAGGCGCAACAACAGCAGCATATTTTTTGCAAAACTTTGTTGACGATGTTCCGTGGGCACATCTTGATATAGCGGGCGTTGCCTTCGATACTCCCGATATTAGCTATTATAGACCAGGTGCTACAGCGTTTGGTGTAAGGTTGCTCGTTGATTTGATAATGAATTGGAAGAAGTAAGTTTTGCTTCTTCAATTTCTTTTTCATTAAGAAAACAGTTTATAATTATGCCCACCATTAATAAGTTACATGTTATTGATGACATTCCATAACTTACAAAGGGTAGACCTATACCTTTGGTGGGCGCAAGTCCTGTGGCAACAAAAATATTTATCATGCTTTGAAGTCCAGTTAAAATTGTGAAGCCCAATATTGTAAATCTACAAAAAAGATTTTCTGTTTTAGAAGCTAACGCAAAACCTGAGTATATTAATATCATATATAGTAGTACTAATAATAAGCAGCCCAAAAAGCCTGTTTCTTCGGCAATTATAGAAAATACAAAATCTGTGTGTTGCATGGGCAAGTAAAAAAACTTTTGTTTAGAGTTTGCTATTCCAACACCCCAAAAATTTCCGGAGCCGACCGCTATTAAAGACTGAATAATTTGAAACCCAGAACCTTGCGGATCGTTCCAAGGATTCATAAATGTTAATATTCTTTTTAATCTATAAGCCTTTAATGTAATAAGAGTAATTAAAATCGGCGTTGTTGCCAGCAAAGTAAATAAAATATGTTTTATTTTGCATCCTGCCAAAAACAATAAAATTATCCCCGTAGAGGTTATTGTGATTGTTTGTCCAAAATCAGGCTGCTTTAAAAGTATAAGAGATATTAATCCTAATACGACCAAAAAAGGGACATATCCCTTTGAGAGGGTTCTAATTTTGTTCCCTTTTTTTTCAATAAAATATGCTGCGTATAAAATAAAGCTTATTTTTAAAAGTTCGCTTGGTTGAAACCCGATTCCCCCAATATTTATCCATCTGCTTGAACCATGTATTGTTTGCCCAAAAAATTTGGTCATAGACAATAATGTTAAAATTATTGAACAGATAAAAATTACTGGCGTTAATTTGTAAATAAATTTAATTGGGATAAATCTTAAAGCAAATAGACCAATTGATCCCAAAATAATCCCGGCCAGCTGTTTTTTTACAAAAAAATTTGCGCTTCCAAGTTTTTCAAGTGCAAATACAGAGCTTGAAGAGTAGATAAATATTAGCCCAATAATAATTAATATGTATATAACACTTGTGAAAATTATAACTATTTTATTATCTTTTACATTTTGCATGATCTTAACTTTCTAAATTTTTTTTGAATATTATTGTATTATGCCCACCAAAGTTTTAATACTTATGCTAAGTTGTTCTGAATAAGTTTTTGTTTTCAGAATTTACGTTATCAAATCAAAAAAAGTGGTGTCAACATAGATAAATTTTTTTTTATAAAACAACTGTTGTTTTTTGCTAAAAGTTTGGTATCGTGAATTAGAGTAGTAAAAAAAGGGCGAGCATATGAATATACGTAAGAAGCATTTCAAGTTGTCTGTTTATCTTATATTTTTTATTTCTGTTTTTTGGTTCAATAGTTTTTGTCCAGAAAATTCTGATCCGTTTGGCTTATCTCACGGGCGTCCGCTAGATTTAATAACCGAATTTTGTGAAGATAATTTTTCTGAAAGTGGCCAGTTAGGCGATGAAGAAAAGATGGCCCAACTTGCGCAAGCAATAGAAAGAGCGGCAAGAGATAATGGTGCTCTGGAAAAATTAACCCGTGATCTGGAATCTTATAAAGAGCTCAAAAATGAATACCCAGAAGGCGCCGTAGATTATATATCAAATGTGCACCAAATGGATCCATCTGAATTTAGGAACATGTCATATTCTATAGCGTCTGTGTATGACCTGAGTCCACTTGAAAATCAGATTTCTTTAATTGAAAAGACAATATCAGATTGTTGCTTAAAGTTTACCGAAAGTATGCATCAGAGATATGGTGAATCCAATGAATCTGTAGGCTCTGCGGTTTTTGATAACGGGTTATCTTCAGAAGATGCGAAAAACTTAATTCAAGATTTAAAGAGTATTCAGGCAAAATTAGAAGAATATCAAAACGAAGTTAATAAAAACTCTATTTCAACATCAGATGATTTGGCGGCAACAAGACGCGGTGCCAAAATAAAAAGACTTGGCGCATTAATAATTAATGACTCTTTAAGAATTTGCGGCAATTTAGTTGTTAATGGAAAATTTTGTGTTGGTGGCGTTGATATTTTGGCGCTGCTTTTAAATATTCAGGCATCAATAAGTTCAACCCAATGCCAGGGAATAAGTACAATAATAGGGTTATTAAATACTTTAATTGCTTTAGTAACAACAGAATTTAATAGCACATTTACAATTTTAGCTGATCTTACAAATACTGTAACAACATGTTGCGTTCAAACTCAAAATAATTTTAATACAACGTTTTCTCTCTTAAATGAGATTTTATCAACTTTAACAACACCGACTATAGTTATAACATTTGGTGCACAATTTGATGCCACATTTACAGCAATTGCGGAGTTACAAAATACGCTGACGGCATGTTGTGCTCAAACTCAGCAAGATTTTGATAATACCTGGACGATACTGGCTGCGATTGAAAACACGATAATTACGGATTTTAATAGCACATGGACGATACTTGCAAATATAAGCAGCGTGAATACATTTACAGCAATTGCGGAGTTGCAAAACACGGTGACAGCATGTTGTGCTCAAACTCAGCAAGATTTTGATAATACCTGGACGATATTGGCTGCGATTGAAAACACGATAGTTACGGATTTTAATAGCACATGGACGATACTTGCAAATATAAGCAGCGTGAATACATTTACAGCAATTGCGGAGTTGCAAAACACGGTGACAGCATGTTGTGCCCAAACGCAACAAGATTTTGATAATACCTGGACAATATTAGCTGCGATTGAAAATACGATAGTTACAGATTTTAATAGTACATGGACGATACTTGCACATATACAATCTTCGATAGCAACAACAACAGCTGTCGTAGATTTGTCGGGTACGTTTACAGCAATTGCAGAATTACAAAACACTGTAACGGCATGTTGCGCTCAGACACAAAGCGACTTCAATGCTACTTGGACAATATTAGCTGCGATCGAAAATACGATAGTTACGGATTTTAATAGTACATGGACAATACTTGCACAGATACAGTCTTCAATATCAACAACAACAGCAGTTGTGGACCTATCGGGCACATTTACAGCAATTGCAGAGTTGCAAAACACGGTAACAGCATGTTGTGCACAAACTCAACAAGACTTTAATAATACATGGACAATACTTGCAGCTATAAGTAATGAGATAAATAACCTATCAATAGGTTCGACATTTACAGTATTGAACACGATAAATGTAAACGTGTTAAATACATTTACAGCAATTGCAGAGTTACAAAACACAGTAACAGCATGTTGTGAACAAACTCAACAAGACTTTAATAATACATGGACAATACTTGCAGCTATAAGTAACGAGATAAATAACCTGTCAGTGGGTTCTACATTTACCGTATTAAATACGATAAATGTAAACGTGTTAAATACATTTACGGCGATTGCAGAGTTACAAGAGACGGTGACAGCATGTTGTGCACAAACCCAGCAAGACTTTAATAATACCTGGACAATATTAGCACAGATACAAGCTTCAATATCAACGACAACAGCCGTTGTGGACCTGTCGGGTACGTTTACGGCAATTGCAGAATTACAGAACACGTTAACAGCATGTTGTGCGCAAACGCAGCAGGATTTTGATAATACATGGACAATATTGGCGACAATAAATACCAATGTGCTAAATACTTTCACGAGTATCGCAGAGTTGCAAAATACAGTTGTTAACGACTTTAATAGCACATGGACGATACTTGCAAATATAAGCAGCGTAAATACATTTACAGCAATCGCAGAGTTGCAAAACACGTTAACAGCATGTTGTGCGCAAACTCAGCAGGATTTTGATAATACATGGACAATATTGGCGACAATAAACACGAACGTGCTAAATACTTTCACGAGTATTGCGAATCTGCAAAATACAGTTGTTAACGATTTCAATAGTACTTGGACAATAGAAGCAAATATATTAAACACGATAGTTTCAGACTTTAATAGCACATGGACGATACTTGCAAATATAAGCAGCGTAAATACATTTACAGCAATTGCAGAATTACAGAACACGTTAACAGCATGTTGTGCCCAAACCCAGCAGGATTTTGATAATACATGGACAATATTGGCGACAATAAACACGAACGTGCTAAATACTTTCACGAGTATTGCGAATCTGCAAAATACAGTTGTTAACGATTTCAATAGTACTTGGACAATAGAAGCAAATATATTAAACACGATAGTTTCAGACTTTAATAGCACATGGACGATACTTGCAAATATAAGCAGCGTAAATACATTTACAGCAATTGCAGAATTACAAAACACTGTGACAGCATGTTGTGCGCAAACACAGCAAGACTTTAATAATACATGGACAATATTGGCGACAATAAATACCAACGTGCTAAATACTTTCACGAGTATTGCGAATCTGCAAAATACAGTTGTTAACGATTTCAATAGTACTTGGACAATATTAGCTGCTATCGAAAACACGATAGTTTCAGACTTTAATAGCACATGGACAATACTTGCAAATATAAGCAGCGTAAATACATTTACAGCAATCGCAGATTTAAAAAATTCAGTGACAGCGTGTTGTGCGCAAACGCAGCAAGACTTTAATAATACATGGACAATACTGGCGACAATAAATACCAACGTGCTAAATACTTTCACGAGTATCGCAACTCTGCAAAATACAGTTGTTAACGATTTCAATAGCACATGGACGATACTTGCAAATATAAGCAGCGTAAATACATTTACAGCAATCGCTGACTTGAAAAATTCAGTGACAGCGTGTTGTGCGCAAACGCAGCAAGACTTTAATAATACATGGACAATATTGGCGACAATAAATACCAACGTGCTAAATACTTTCACGAGTATCGCAACTCTGCAAAATACAGTTGTTAACGATTTCAATAGCACATGGACGATACTTGCAAATATAAGCAGCGTAAATACATTTACAGCAATTGCAGAATTACAAAACACTGTGACAGCATGTTGTGCGCAAACGCAGCAAGACTTTAATAATACATGGACAATATTGGCGACAATAAATACCAACGTGCTAAATACTTTCACAAGTATTGCAACTCTGCAAAATACAGTTGTTAACGATTTCAATAGCACATGGACGATACTTTCGGCTATCAATAACACAATAATTTCAGACTTTGCAGCAACGTGGACGATTCTCGCAAATCTAAGCAATGCGGCAACATTTACGGTATTAAATACAATAAACACCAACGTGCTAAATACATTTACAGCAATCGCTGACTTGAAAAACTCAGTGACAGCGTGTTGTGCGCAAACTCAGCAAGACTTTAATAATACGTGGACGATACTGGCGACAATAAACACGAACGTGCTAAATACTTTCACGGCGATAGCAAATATAAGCACCGCAAATACATTCACAGTATTAAATACAATAAATACAAACGTTTTAAATACATTTACAAGTATTGCAGCTTTACAAACTATAGTAGTAAACGACTTTGCGGCAACCTGGACAATACTTGCAACATTAAATGCGGATGAGTGCGCGGCGACAATAATAACCCAAGCAAATTTTGGTTCAGGTTCAACTCCGTACGTGATAACAACTTCGGGCGTCTATAGATTGGGTTCAGATATATCATTTACTGGCGCAAATAACACAACAGCGATAACAATAAACTCTTCGTATGTGACACTCGATCTTTCATGCTTCACCTTAAGACAAACAAATGCAAGCACGGGCGTTAATGGTGTTGTTGTTAGCTCAAAT
Organism: uncultured bacterium; assembly: GCA_963717435.1. Classification (GTDB taxonomy): domain Bacteria; phylum Babelota; class Babeliae; order Babelales; family Babelaceae; genus MFD05580-245. Next base: position 1,100,001 of record OY970332.1, on the reverse strand, counting down.
TACACCGATGTTATAGTAACGGGTGGCAGAATTAATGGATTTACAGGAACAGGTTTGACGCTGCAGTCAAACGTTGATCGCTATAAGATTTTGGCCACAACAATAACATCTTGCGCAACTGGTGGAATCGCCCTTAATGGTACGTCCGGAACTGGTACATTGAACGAGGGTCTAATTAACAATTGCGATATTTTCTCTTGTTCAACAGCCAACGGTGCAAATAGCCCACTGTTTATTAACTATGCTTCTGATTTGAAAATCAATACCTGTCGCGTTAATCTAAACGGTCTGACTTCAAATGCATTAACCCTAACAGTAGTAAGTGTTAATAACTCAGTTAAAGTGGATATGCTTGTTGTTGACGCGTGCGACAACTCGGGAAGCTCTGGCTTCTTAATGAATGCTGTAACAAACAGTTCATTCAAATATTGCACGGCAAGATCAAATACGGTAGCAAACGGTTCCATATACGGTTTCGATTTAGTTTCATCTTCCACATGTAATACATTCGATACTTGTACTGCTGGCATAAATAGTGGAACGACAACGGCATACGGGTTCTTGGTGAATGCAAACTGTAATGACAACTTATTTATAAATTCGCGGGCCGTAAATAACATATCAACTGGTGCATCTGCATCTGCAATTGCTTATGGTTTCAGTTTCAATAATGCCATAAGGCTCTCTTGTATAAGTTGCTTTGCTGATAGTAATAATGCAACATCAAGTACCGCGGGACTATTTGGTGCATTTGGTTTCGATTTAAATACATGTAACGATTCGTTGTTGTATAACTGTATTGCATTGGGTCAGACGGCAAATGCTGGTGTAACCGCAAGTTCAGTGGGTATAAGAAACGCGAATGGAGCAAATAACACTGTAAGAAACTGCCAAGCTTCAAGAAATGATTATGGATATCGTATAGAGCCAAATAACGCGACAATTGCGGCATTTGTTCAAAACATTGCGACAAAAAACACAAATCCATACAGCCAATTTATTTCAGGATCAACCTCTATATCCACAGACATATCGAACCTAAATGCAGTTACAGCTCCATGGACAAATATTTCGGTTAATTAAAAGGGATTATATGTTGAAGCTCGTAAAAAAGTTGAATATGATATGCGCAGGAGCGGGGAAAAATAAAAAACCCGCTCCAAAGAAGGTTGGCAAAATTTGCCCGAGTCAGTCAGGAAGATATAAATCAAAAAAAGGATGACTAATTAATGATTTGCAAAACAATTAATAAGTTTATCAAGGTGGTTAAAACTCAAAAAAATAATTCCCAAAAGCCGCTCCTCCCCCCGCGCCCGGCGAAGTCTTGCACGAAGCCTGGGAGTGCCCGAAGGGTGTATCGAGGGATGCGGGCAAAAGAATTTAATAAATTAATTTTAAGCTTATTTTTTTTAATATCTTTTTTTAACACAACGCATACGACAGATTTTTTAATTACGCATTCCGGTAACTACGAACTTGGAACAAATATTACATCAAGCGGCGATCCTAACGGAACGATCTTGATTCAGGCAAGTTATGTTACATTGGACCTGAACGAATATTCAGTGATCCAGACAACGGCGACAGCAAGTTGTAACGGAATCGTAATTGCGCCCGGTGTTACAAACGTAACGATACAAAACGGGACGCTACTTGGCTTTACCCGTGCTGGCGTATTAGCTCAGGCAGGTTGTAGTGTGATTACTTTGCAAAATCTTGATTTTGCAAATTGCCAGACACGGGGTATAGATTTTTCTGGTACTTTTACCGGAACGGGTGGGTCAAATATAACGGCTTCGCAAATCAATAACTGCAACTTTATAGGCTGTTTTTCCAATGCCTCTTCAGATTTTGGCATAAATCTTTCAAACTGCCAATCAGTTCTTGTTTCAGGTTGCACGTTTAATAATAATACTACAAACAGCAGTAGCTTTTCATTTATAGGCTTAACAGACTCAAATTCTTGTTCTTTAAAAAATATTGATATAAGTGAAAACACGGGAGGTGGCTCAACTGGTAATCTGTATGCCATACAGCTTACAACTGTATCATCACTTTGCTCTAATAATATTATCTCAGATGTCTCAATTAGAAATAATCTCATCAACGCAGGCGTATCTTACGGGATAGCGCTGAATTCTCTGTCTGCTAATACCTGTAGCCAAAATTTTATTGAAAATTGTCAATTTCTTGGCAATACTGTTCCTGTCGATTTTACTTGTTTTAACCTTCAATACAGCTCTAATAATTTTGTCAGGAACTGTGTGGCTCAGGGAAACATTGCTACTTCTTCATCATCGGGAGCATTTGTATCTTTAATTGGGAATAGTTCAGCTTCCCCTGCTTCGTCGGGCCTGACAGCAGGTAATGTATTTGAAGATTGCGTGATTAGCGGAAATACATGTTTTTTAAATGCTTTTTATATTTCAGCCTCAGCATTAAATTCAGTCTTAAGATGTTTAATTACAAATAATCAACGTCTTAGCCCCGGCCTTGTTGTGGTAGGTACACTCAGCTATAGTAATTTCATTAGTGATTGTTTGATATCAGGTAATCTGCATACAACAACCTTCTATGGGATCCAAATAGCGCAGGCACAAGCAAACGATATTACGTCCTGCAGAATCGAATCAAATACTGCACAAGGTCAAGTTTTTATTGGTATATACCTCAGTTCCGGTGCAGCTAATAGCACGGGAAATAATATATCGAATTGCGTAATAAAAAGTAATACGGCAGCCACGTCGCTGCAGCAGGCTTACGGCATATACTTAGATGCCAGTTCATCAAGCAATGTGATTTCAGGTTGCATGGTTAGCCAAAATGCAGCAACGGTGGATGCCAACTCGTATGGAATTTATACACTAAATAGTAATAATATTTTTACCCAGAATATTTCATATGCAAATGGCGTAACAACGCCATTGATTGCAAATCAATTGTTTGGCTTGCCAGTAGGTTCAATGATGACACCTGGTGGTGGCGGTGGCGTGTCTCCTTCGTCAAGGGTAAGTAGCGCTATGTCTCCATGGACAAATTTGAGAATAGCGAGTTAAAAATTTTTTATTATTTACAAAATAAATTAAATTTTATACATATTGGGTGAAGTAATAAAGTAAAAAAAAGGCGATAGTAATGTACAGCAAAAAGTTAGCATATGGGTTTTTAATATTAATTTTATTTTTGTCTTACAGTTTTAAAATTAAATCAGTTGATTGGTTAATCACAACTTCGGGAAACTATATTTTAGATGACGATATTTTTTCAACTGGTGATGCAACAAACGGGACAATTAGAATCCAATCAAGTTATGTAAATCTTGATCTTAATGGAAGAGTTATCTATCAAAGTAGCGCAACAGCAAGCTGCAATGGGATCCAGATAGATGCTGGTGTTGGGGATGTTAAAATATCTAATGGCTATATAAAAAATTTTACACAGTCTGGAATTGTCGCCAACGCCGGGTGCAATAATCTATATTTGCAGAATTTAATTATCGATGGCTGCCAGGTTCGTGGAATAGATTTCAATGGAACTTCAACTATAAGGGGCGGTACAAATATAACAGAGTCTTCGATAACCAATTGCAAAATAATTAACAGCAGTACGGCAACAACTGCAGATTTTGTTTTGAGTTTATCCAATTGCGCAAGAATACTTGTCTCAGATTGCGTGTTCAGCACAAATGGCGGGGCTACTACATCAACCAATTTTGGTATAGTGACTCTCACAGATTCAAGCTATTGCAGCTTTGTAAGATTAGATATTAACTCTAATTCGATTTCAACTGCGCACCAAATGTACGGAGTATATTTTAATTCAGTTGCTGCGGAACTTATAGGAAACTATTTTGTTGATTGCATAGCAAGAAATAATATGGTTCCAGCGGCGAGCGCCAGCTCCTTCTTTATAGGCTTTCAGACATCAGCAAATTCTGAATATAACGTATTTAAAAATTGCCAGGCTTTAAATAATTCGGCTAATGCCGAATGTGTAGGCTTTTCAACGCCCGGAATAACAAACACATTCATAGCTTGTATAGCAAATGGCAATAACTCTACTTCAAATACTGGTGCGCTTAATACGTTTGGATTCCTTGTTAACGGTGCGAATGCTAGTGTTTTTATGGATTGTGTCGCTTCCAATAATTTTTCAATAGTTTCAGGCGCGAGTGGGTCTCTAGTGGTTGGATTCCTCGTTCAATCTTCTGTAGGGAATGTCTTCTTGCGTTGTGTAGCAAATTATAATTTGAGCACGACTACAAATGCTACCGCAGCAGGTATGTATTTGTTTAGTGGAACAGTTAACACTAATGAAATTAAAGATTGTGAGTTTATTGGAAATACCGGAAGCAGTGCGGCAAACTCGTATGGAATTCGTTTTGCCGCTTCAGGGTCAAGTAATGCATATTTGAGGACAACTTGTGCATTTAATGGAACAACGGGTGCAAATCAGACATCGGGGGTGAATGCCGGTGCTGTTACGGCTACAACATCGATAACGAGCGCAAGTGTGACCGCGCCGTGGACAACGTTGCAGATGCCAACTTAATAAATAAATTAATAATAATACTAATAATATAAGGGCTAATTATGAATTTGAGATTAAAAAGCTTATTGATTATGGGCTTAATAAATTATGGATCTTGTTTCGGGATGTCCATCGCCACAGTCGTGAATCAGCCGGGATATTATAGATTTAGTCCAAGCGGTCCATACAACCCGACAATCAATTCTGATAGCTACTGTTATATTACATCAGGGGATGTGATAATCGATCTTTCTGAGCGAACTTATATTCAAACTGGTACCGCTCTAGCTTTTAATGGAATAACTTTGGCTCCGGGTATCTCAAACGTAACTATAAAGAACGGTGTTTTTAAAAATTTTACAGGATATGGAATCTACATAGCAGATGGTTGCAGCGATATCACAATCGATAATATTCTTACTATAAGCTGTGCCGCTGGTGGCATAATTTGCGATGGTAGTACTTACGGGATAGCAGGGATAAGTATTGCAGAAAGTGCATTTTCAGGAAGTCTTGGGGTTAACGGCGGTGCTGCTTATGGCGGTATTTTTAACAACACGACATTTATCGATATGGTGCATGTCTATTTTACAAATAATTTTTCTTACACTGCTTCGGGCTATGGTGCATATTTTTATAATTCAGAAACTTGCCATTTTACAAACACAGTGTTTCTTTACAATGGCGGAACGCCGTTTGGTGTAGGTGCTTATTTCAAAAATTGTAACGATTGCAAAATATTATATTGCGCCGGTTCCAATAATTACACTCTTGATAATCTTTCAACATCCACTGCAGCTGGATTTATATTTGATTCCACAAAAACCGCAGGCATGGCGTACTGCATTGGTTCTAATAATGTTTCTCAAGCTGGATGCGGAATCGGCTTCAGCGCATATGACGGCATAAGTAATGTATTTGATCAGTGCGATGGACAATCTAATGTTGGTGGAAATATTGGCGCGGGTTTTGTCATGACAGGAACCGAGTCCGCTTCACATATTATCCAGGCCTATGCATTTTCCAATCAAGGCGGAAATGCTGGCTACGGAATTCTTTTTGATGGTGCGATACAAAGTTCAGCATTGAATTGCATTCTTAATAATAATCAGGGCCTTGCGGGACTTGCTTACTTGGATACTTATACTATGAATAACAATATTTTCAGACATAATTCGTTTTATAATAACTCTACACAAGCAAATAGTGACTAGTTTTTAATAGCAAGAGCAAAAATTTAAAAAGGGCATAGCAATGAGCATTAAAAAATTGTTTTTTAGATTTTTAATATTAATTTTATTTTTGTCTTGCAATTTTAAAATTAAAGCTGTCGACTGGTTAATTACAACTTCGGGAAATTATATTTTAGATGACGATGTTTTTTCAACTGGTGATGCAACAAACGGGACAATTAGAATCCAATCAAGTTATGTAAATCTTGATCTTAATGGAAGAGAGATTTCCCAAAGTAGTGCAACAGCAAGTTGTAATGGGATCCAGATAGATGCTGGTGTTGGGGATGTTAAAATATCTAATGGCTATATAAAAAATTTTACACAGTCTGGAATTGTCGCCAACGCCGGATGCAATAATCTATATTTGCAGAATTTAATTATCGATAGCTGCCAGGTTCGTGGAATAGATTTTAACGGAACGTCAACTATAAGGGGCGGCACAAATATCACAGAGTCTTCGATAACAAACTGCAAAATAATTAATAGTGGCACATCTACAACGGCAGATTTTGTTTTGAGTTTATCAAACTGCGCAAGAATATTGGTCTCAGACTGTGAGTTCAGCACCAACGGCAATAACCCGGCGCAGAATTTTACCATAGTGGGTCTTACAGATTCAAGTTATTGCAGTTTTGTAAGATTAGATATTAACTCCAATTCAATTTCAACTGCACACCAAATGAACGGAATATCTCTTAATTCCATAGCTGGGGAACTTATAGGAAACTATTTTGTAGATTGTATCGCTAGAAATAATAGTGTCCCTCAAACAAACGGGCAGTTTGTAGGTTTCCAGACATCAACAAATTCTGAATACAATGTATTTAAAAATTGTCAGGCATTAAACAATTCTTCAGCCCTTCTGACCGTAGGATTTTCATCACCCGGAATATCAAACACATTTGTTGGTTGTATAGCAGATGGTAATATCGCCACAGAATCCACCGGCCAGACGCTTGGGATTTGGCTTAATAATACTAATGCGAGCGTGTTCATGGATTGCGTGTCTTCTAATAATATTGCAGGGTTCGAAGTGGATGGGTTCAGAGTTCAGTCGTCAATTGGAAATGTGATCTTACGTTGCGTGGCAAATTATAATATTGGCAGGGTCACTACGGCCATGGGCATGAGTCTGAGTACAGGAACGGTTAATATGAATGAAATCAAAGATTGTCAATTTATAGGAAATACAGGACCTATAAACTCATATGGTATTAATTTTGCTGCCAGTGGGTCAAGCAATGCATTTTTGAGAAATACTTGTGCCTTTAATGGATCAACGGGAGCAAATCAGACACAGGGTGTTAATTCCGGAGCCGTTAGTGCGACAACGTCCGTAACGAGCGCAAGCGTGACTGTGCCGTGGACAACGTTGCAGATGCCAACTTAATAAATAAAATTAATAATAGTGATTTAAGAGTAAGAATAAAAATTTAAAAAGGGTTAGTAATGGGCATTAAAAAATTGTTTTTTGGATTTTTAATATTAATTTTATTTTTGTCTTGCAATTTTAAAATTAAATCAGTTGATTGGTTAATCACAACTTCGGGAAACTATATTTTGGACGATGATATTTTTTCAACTGGTGATGCAACAAATGGGACAATTCGAATCCAATCAAGTTATGTAAATCTTGATCTTAATGGAAGAGAGATTTCCCAAAGTAGTGCAACAGCAAGTTGTAATGGGATCCAGATAGATGCCGGTGTTGGTGATGTTAAAATAACAAATGGTTATATAAAAAATTTTACACGAGCCGGTATAGTCGCCAACGCCGGATGTAATAATTTGCTTCTTCAGAATTTAATTATAGATAGTTGTCAGGTTCGTGGAATAGATTTTAATGGGACGTCTACAATTACTGGCGGCACAAATATAACAGAGTCTTCAATATTAAACTGTAAGATAATCAATAGTAGCACCGCTTCGACTGCCGACTTCGCTTTAAGTCTTTCAAATTGTAGCAACCTGTTGATCTCAGACTGCGTGTTTAGCAAAAATGGCGGGGCACCTGCACAGAACTGGTCCGTAATAGGAGTTACAGATACAACATATTGCAGCTTTATCAGATTGGATATTAATTCCAATTCCATTTCGGCGCACAATTTTGTCGCCATAAATTTGAATTCAATATCATCTACGATTGTTGGGAACTATTTTCTGGATTGTATAGTCAGAAATAATAGTACAGCGAGTACTGCACTTTTTGGTTTTAGCTTTGCGACAAATTCTGAATATAACGTGCTTGATGGGTGTCAGGTCTTAAACAATTCAGGAGGAGCGAATTTGTCATTGTTTTTTAATATTTCTGGTAATTGTCACACTTTCCGGAACTGCATAGCAGATGGCAATTTTGGCGCAACAAACGAATGTGTGGGATTTGCGTTAGACATTGTCAATTCATGCGTTTTTTTAAATTGTATATCTTCAAATAATAGGTGTACTTCAGGAGATACTAATGGATTTCGCGTTCAAAGTGCTTTTGGCAATGTTTTTTTAAACTGCGCAGCAATCTTCAATTATTCACCAGCTTCGGCTGCTGAAGGGTTTTTGGCTGTTTCGGGAACACCGGTCTCTGGCAATCAAATTATAAATTGTGATTTTATGAACAATACAGGAAACGCCTCCTCAACTTCATATGGCATTAGTTTGCAAACTGGAACAAGTGGCAATGCTTTTTTGAGCAACAACTGTGCCTTTAATGGAACAACAGGGGCAAATCAGACAAGTGGTGTGAATGCAGGGGCGGTTACGTCTACGACATCGATAACCAGCGCAAGTGCGACCAGTCCATGGGCGACGCTGCAAATGCCAACTTAATAGAGATTAACAAAACATTAAATCCAAAAAGGGTAAATTAATACCCCCTAATGGCGTGCAAGATCAGTTTTTTTGACGTGAATTTATGAAAATCATATACTTAATTATCTTGTTTTCATAAATCTAACTGTTTTTTAATTTATTGAGGCCAAAAAAATGTATATAAAAAGAGATATAACAGACTCTGTTTTAGCAGGCGCCAAGGATAGCCCGGTAGTTTCTGTTATCGGTCCGCGTCAGTCTGGTAAAAGTACTTTATGTAGGCACATATTCCCAAAGCATAATTATGTAGATATGCAGGAGCCAGATGTTCTACAGTTTGCTCTTTCTGATCCTAAGGGTTTTTTAAGGGCAAATACTAACGAGCATGGGATAATTATTGATGAGGCCCAATACGCTCCGATTTTGTTTGATCAAATAAAAGTTGAAGTTGATAAAGATAGACATAAAATGGGAAAATATATTTTATCAGGTTCCCAAAACTTTTTGCTTATTGAAAAAATTACAGAGTCTTTAGCGGGTCGTGTTTATATTTATAAATTATTGCCTCTTTCGATAAAAGAGTTAAAAGATAATAATTTTCTATTAGATAGTTCTGAGAGCCAGATAGTTAAAGGTTTTTATCCAAATTTATACACATATGCCCAACTTGTTGAAAAATTTTATGAGTCATATTTTTACACTTATGTTGAGCGGGATATTAGATCTCTTAGAAATATAGAAAATCTTTCGACTTTTAAAAAATTTATTCAGTTATGTATAGCTCGTATTGGCCAACCATTAAATATTTCATCCCTGGCTTCTGAAGCGGGAATAACGACGGTGACGGCAAAGGCCTGGTTATCAATATTGGAGGCAAGTTTTATTCTATTCTTGATGCCAAGTTTTCACAATAATCTTTCAAAAAGAGCTGTCAAATCACCTAAGATATATTTTTATGATGTTGGTCTGGCTGCAAATATTGCCGGATTATCTTTAGAGTTTTTAAAAACTAGGCGTGAAATTTTGGGTCAATTTTTTGAAAACATGATAATTGTAGATTTAATTAAAGAGTGCAATAATCGTGACATTCAAAACCAATTTTCTTTTTTTAGGGATACAAATTTAAAAGAAGTTGATTTGATAATCGAAACACCAGGAGTAAAAACTCTTGTGGAAATAAAAGCCTCTATGACCATACAAAGTCAGTTTTTTGATAATCTAAATTGGCTCAAAGAAGAGTTGAAATTAGAAAATAACGGAGCATTAATTTATGCTGGGGATCAGTCCCAAAAGCGCACACACAACTCAGTTTTTTCTTGGAACAACTGTTATAAAGTTATTGATTTGATTTAGTAAAATTACAATAAGAACTTTATTTCCCGCGCCTGATTGCAGCAGCGTAGGCAAAGTTATAAAAATAGTTTTGCCAGATTTCATCGGTCGACTTATATTCGTTATCATACATAAAATAATCTACGAGTGATTCGCGCGTGAAAACTAGTTCTTTTAGGGTGCCGGATTTATTTTTGGGATCCATTATTGTTAGGTCCAAAAGTTCTAATGCTCTAAAAAAAGCCTGTTGGCTGTATTCTGGATTATTAACATTTCTCCAAGAAATTGTTCTTTCAATCTCCATTCCAACATTTGCCAACTGGTCAAATAGAGAAAATTTGAACCAACGTTCTGGTGTTAAATCTTTATGAAACATCATATAGCCACCAATTTGTTAACAATATTTTTTATTTTGTTTTGAATTTCAGGGTTTTCAACACTTCTGCTTCTATTTCCCCAGCTTGGTCTTAAATTTATCATCGAATCAAATACTATAAATTTTTCAGTTCCATATTGATCCGGAAAAATATTTATTCCCCATAAATTTTCTTGCTTAGAGTCATTTTCTAATAATAAAAATTCTTGGTCCACATGCATGGGCGCATCGACGACCATAATAGCTTTTTCGATATCCACAACCGCTTTTACCAGGCCGCCAAACATGTTTTGGGACATTTTTTTTAGCTCGTCTATTGTGATTTTAGTTTCTACAATTTGCATATGTAACCTAACTTTTAAATAACTCTTTTAATAACTATATAAATTATTATTTTACTTTTTTATTTTAAACTATTTACCAGATTTTTAAATTTATTTCCCCGATCTTTATAATCTTTAAAAAGATCAAAGCTTGCGCCGGATGGGGAAAATAAAACGCGGGCGCTATTTTTTGTTGAGCACATATTTGAAGAGATGCACGCAGAAAAAGCTTCTTCTAAAGTTTTATGAAAACTACTTGGTATCGAATTCTCTATGCAAAATTTATTTAAATTTTCAGCTTCAGATCCAAAGCAGATAATTTCTGAAACTTTGTTTTTTAGATCTTTAATTAGCCCAGATCTGTCGACGCCTTTTGAGATACCCCCCAAAAATAAAATTATGGGTTTTGTTTCTGATTTGTTATTAAGTTTTTCTACGGCTGCAAGCGTCGCCTGACACACTGTTGATTTTGAATCGTCATAAAACTCTATGCCGTTAAATTCGCGAACAAATTCAACTCTATGATCTGGTATTTCTAAGTTATTTATATCTAAGTTTTTTATTTCTATGCCCATAATCTCGCAGGCTTTAAATATTATTACCCAGTTTACTGGATATGATATATCGGGAATGGGGTATGAGAATTTTGAGCTTCTCGGCCCGCATGGTTCGATACACCCGTCACCAGGCACGCGCTCGCCCTGAGTGTTTTTCGAACAAAGTGAGAAAAATGTATCGAAGGGTGCCGGGCAAGTGTCAGTTTTTCTTAAATTTTCTATTTGAGGGCGAAGCTCTTCAGGGACCAACAGTTTTTGATTATTGTTTTGGTTCAAAAAAATATTAAATTTTGCTTGCAGATAATTCTGCATGTCTCCGTGCCTGTCCAAATGGTTCGGGAAAATATTGGTAATTATCGCAAGATCGGGGGCAAATATTTTACAGTATTCTAATTGAAAGCTTGAAAGTTCAAGCACAGCAATGTCATAATTTTCTTGATTCTCTAAAAGATCAAGCATGCCTGTGCCGATATTGCCGCCAGTAGCGACACGTAAATTATTTTGTTCTAATACTTTAGAAAGTAAAGTAACAACAGAAGTTTTACCCACTGTGCCTGTTATGGCAATTACCGGTTTAGTTTTATCCCAGTTTTGCGCAAATATATCGGCTTCAGTTATAAATTTATGCTTATATTTACTATATTTTCTTAAGTCTATGCCCGGTGACGGGAGAATTCCGTCGCAGATTTCTAAAAACTCTTGAATATTTTCTTCAGGATAGAATTTGGGGGTAGTATATTTTCCCAGAAATTCTAGAAATTGGGCATCGGGCTCTTTTTTGTCTGCAAGTGCGACAATTTGATAATCAGATCGGGCGGAAAAATATTTTATTGCAGATCTGCCGACCACTCCGGAGCCCCAGATCCCGATTTTTTTTGGACTGTTCATAAGTTTTAAGTATACTGAGATTATTGTAAAAATAAATCCTATTTAGGTGTGCATATGTCAACTGAATCAAAAAGTTTTAAAGATACATTGAATTTACCGCAAACTGGTTTTCCCATACGTGGCAATTCAAAACAAGATGACCCAGTATTATTGCAACGTTGGCAAGATGAAGATTTGTATAAAAAATCTTATGAGCATAACAGCGGCAAAACAAAATATATTTTACATGATGGCCCCCCCTATGCAAATGGGAACATTCATCTTGGGCACGCTTATAATAAAATCTTAAAAGATATTGTCTGCAAATATAGACGCATGGCCGGGTATCATGTGCCAGTTAAACCGGGTTGGGACTGCCATGGCCTGCCAATAGAGCTAAAAGTTGTTAGTGAAAACCCAAGCTTATCAGATAAATCGAACAAAAATAATGACAATTTATTGTCTTCTGGACAGCGGGTTGAATTTATAAAAGCTTGTCGAGAGTACGCGTCAAAATGGATCGATATCCAGCGGGGAGAGTTTAAAAAACTTGGGGTTTTAATGGACTTCAAAAATCCGTATATAACTATGGCCCCGGAATATGAAGCGGCGACTTTAAGAGCTTTTGGCAAATTAGTCGAAGAAGGGTATATAGAACGAAAAAACAAAACTGTTGCTTGGTGCCCCTCTTGTGCGACAACGCTTGCTTCAGCAGAAATCGAATATCAAGACAGAAAAGACCCATCAGTATACGTTGAGTTTGAACTTAGCGACTCAGACAAGAAAGCTTTGTTTCCTAAAGTTTCAGGCCCGATAAGTATCGCGGTTTGGACAACAACACCTTGGACTTTGCCACTAAATAGAGCTGTTTTGATCCACAAAGATGCGCCATATAAACTAATAAAAATTAAAAATATAAAAGATAATAGTACAAAAAATATTATAATCGGCGCGCAGGTAGCTGAAAAATTTGTAAAGCTTCTTGATCAAGATTTGGAAATTATCGAAGAGTTTTTGCCATCAAGATTATTTGGAGCAAAAGTTGTTCACCCATTTGTAAAAAACTTGCAGGTTCCAATTGTTTTGGATGCCTCTGTTGGTCTTGACGAAGGGACAGCTGCTGTTCACGTTGCCCCAGGTTGCGGACCAGTGGATTATGAAATTGGTGTAAAAAATGGGCTCGAAATATACTGCCCAGTATCACCCGACGGTAAATATTCTGCTGGAATTGATCCAATAGAACTGGAGGGCATGCCCGTTTCTGATGGACAAATTTGGGTGATAAAAAAACTTGCTGAACTTGGCAAGATGCTATTTAAAAATAATATTACGCATAGTTACCCGCATTGTTGGCGTTGCCGCAATGGGCTAATTTTTAGAGCAACTCGTCAGTGGTTCTTTGATTTGAATACACAAAATGTTAAACAAGCGGCGCTTGAGAGTATAAATAAGATAAACTTTATCCCGGATCGTGGAAGAAATTTCTTAAAAGCTACAGTTGAAAATAGATGGGAATGGTGCTTTTCCCGCCAAAGAATCTGGGGCGTGCCAATACCTGCACTAATTATGTAAATATTGTGATTTTACTTTTATAGATTCAAAACTTGTGTAATGCTGTTGCATCCGATGTTGCTCAAATGGGATTGAATACTGGGATGCTGTGGATATTAAAGAGTTTGTGAAAATAGTAAGCTTGTCCCGGATGTAATAAAAAACGACTTTAAAAAAGAGCAGGATATTTTGGATGTCTGGTTCGATTCTGGTGTTAGCCATTATGCAGTTCTTGAAAAAAATCCGAACTTACATTTCCCCGCAGATGTATATTGTGAGGGTGTTGATCAGCATCGGGGTTGGTTCCAGAGTTCACTTATCACCAGTTTAGTTTTGGAAGATAAAGCTTGCACGCGTCAGATAATTTCTCACGGGTATACCGTTGATGAAAAAGGGCGCAAGATGTCCAAATCTCTTGGGTAATGTTGTTGCGCCGCAAGATATTATTGATAAAGTAGGGACCGATGGGCTGCGACTTATGGGTTGCTAGTGTAGGCCATGATGGCGACCCGGTTGTTTCACAGAATTTACTGCAAATGTTGCTGAAGTGTTCAGAAAAATTAGAAACACGCAGCGATTTTTGTTTCAAATCTTTATGATTTTGATATTGAAAAAGATAAACTTTCAGTTGAAGAGCTTACACCAATTGACAGATACGCACTTGTAAAACTTTATGAGTTGCAAAATAAGATTTTGGCAAACTATAACGCTTGTGATTTTACTGCAGTTTTTCATGAACTTGCTGATTATTGTTCTGCGGAGCTTAGCTCTTTTTATCTGGATATTATAAAAGACAGGCTTTACGTTGAAGTGGCTGATGGCAAATTAAGAAGATCTGCGCAAACTGCAATTTGGTATATCTTAGATGCGCTTACAAAACTGACTGCGCCTATTATGTCATTTAATGCTGAAATTGTTACAGATTTTTATCAAAAAAATAAATCAAAATCTGTGCATTTACAAAGCTTTTCAGACTTAGAGTTTGCTAAATCAGTTGTTGGATATGAGATTGGTGAATCTGTTCCAGTTCAGGCTCCGTTTTTGGAAATAGATAAAATTATGGAAGCCAAGATGGCGATCTTAAAATCTGATGAGATAGTAAAATGGCAGGATTCTTGGGAAGTTTTAAAAGCCGTTAGATCTATAATTTTAAAAAGTATCGAAGAATTAAGAGCCAAGGCGGTTGTTGGACATTCTCTTGATGTTTCGGTTGACCTTTATATAGATTTAAATTTAGAAGAATTTGAAATCTTGCGGGATCTGTTTAAGAGAATAAAAAAGTCTGGTGACTCTAATAATATTACAGATTCGATTGAACAGTTTTTTAAAGAGCTACTTGTTATTTCGCAGTTTAAGTTAAACAAAGACAACGACAGTTTGCCAAAGTTAGCTGATGGAATATATGCAAAAGTTACGCATGCGATTGGCGGGAAGTGTCCAAGATGTTGGCAATGGGATAGCGAGCCCGGTGTTGATGGGTTGTGCAGAAGATGCGTTAAAGTTTTAAAACAGTAAAATAATCAGGACCGCAACTTGCGGTCCTTTTTTTTGGAGAAGTAAATATGTTTTTGAAAAAAGCTATTTTTACGCCAATTATTTTTACCAAATTTTTGATCTTTTATATTTTGTTTTTGACAAACTTTAAAAGTAGTTACTGTATGGGTTTTTACGATAACACTGGCGCTGATCAAGAAGAACACGAGTTGGATATACTTGATGGCAATAGTTCAGCTTCAAGCACTAATTCTATAGGGGCCGTTAACGGGACACAAGATATTGAACAATTATCTCAAGAATATTTGCAAAATCCCGCAGGAGGCGCTCCTGATTTTCCCAAATCTCTTCGAAAACCAAATACAGATAGTAGCGTAACTGCGGTGCATCTGGCCGCGCAGTATAATTGCGCAAACTGGCTGGCCGCAAATTGCGTTAATAAAAACCCCCAAGATATATCAAATTTTTTAAATGTTCGGGACAGTGATCTGAATTTGCCGATGCATTACGCAGCCTGCAACCTTAAGTTAGAGGCTGCCAGATGCTTGTTGAAACATAACGCGCATTTTATTTTTTTGAATAAGTATCATGAGAGTGTTATTTGCATAGCTCTAAAGTATGGTCCAAACAAAAGACCAAACGCCAAAAAGCTGTGCATAGATTTTTTAAACTTAATATTAGAATCTTGCGCAGATAATTTCACTCGGGGTTTTTTAATAAATACGTTTGATAAGTCTGGCAACGAATCTGAAGATGAATACAATTGGAACGCACTTTTTTGGGCCATAAAATATTGGGACAAAGAAATATTTGAGCTGCTCTTTAAATTTTACGAATCTTCTGATTCTTCTTATTTTACAAAACAAAGATTATATAGCCTGGCCAAAAGTTTGGGCAAAGATGACATTGCCAATCTAATCTTGAACCACCGGGTAACTGTGGGCAAAGCTTGGCCATATGGCGACGACGAAGATGACTGCGTTATTATTTAATTAAATTTACAAATCTCGCTTGTCTTCTGTATCAAGAATTTTTTCTATACGCTCATCTTCTTCTTCAACGCGATAATATGGGTCCTCTGATGGCTCTTCTGTTATCGCCTCATCATAAAACTCTTCGATGGCGTTTTTTATGTCTTGATATAAGCCAACATTAAATTGTATGTCGTTTTTTAAGTAGCTTTCAAGTGTAACTGCAAGATCGTCGCTAGGTTCGTTTGCAACAACCACCAATATATCTTGATCAACCTCAACCGGGACACAACTGTTTCTGAGCATCACATCTTTTGGAAGTTCTTTTACAAGATCATGGTCAAATAAATATCCGCTGACATCAAAAGCGGGCAACTTGTAATAGCTACCTAAAGCTTTTAATAGCGACGCTTTACTTACTTGCGCAGAATCTAAAAGATATGCTTCAAAATCTGGGGGAGAACTTTCCCTGAAGCCTTTTTTTAGGTCAGCAGCTTGCGTTTCTGATAAAGATTTTTGTTTTACAAGAATCTCTAACAACTTTTCTATAAACTCACTTACGTGTACTTTGCTTGCCATTACGGTCCCTTTTGGTTATAGATTTATATTTTTTTCTATCTCTTTTAACTTTTTCGTTACAGTTTCAAGAATACTAGTATTTCTTCTAATTGCTCCATCTTGGGTCGCGTTATTTTGCAAGATTTCAAATAGCTTTTTTACGTCTCCTATTTCTGATGCTATAGAATTAGGATTATTTTCGTTTTCCCATTCTGCTTTATACGCTTGCTTTTCGTCAGCTGACGCATCTTTGATTTGATTAGCTATTCTATCTATGCTCTTTAAAATTATAGACAAGAAAACTCTGTCGCCTTCAAGATTTTTTAGTATGCTATCAAGATTTTTTTGTAGTTGTGGATCAACTGATTTCTTTATAGTTTTTTCAGGTTTTTCTTCTGCTATTTCTTCTTGACCGGCTTCTTCACTTTCTTCTTCACCCTGACCTTCTTCTTGCGAGCCCTTTATTTGTGCATCTAAAACTTGGGCAGATTTTGAAATATCAACTATTTGGACCAATAATTTCGCAACATCTTTTATATCTTGAAGTACCTCTTTTTCTCCAGACAATAAACTTCTTATATCATGTAAGTTGTCATAAATCGATTCAATATTTTTTAATAAGTTTTTAACGGGCTTTATATCTCCCGAAACATTTTTTACGGTAAATAAAATATCTGATACAGGACCAGAAAGTTTGTTTGAAAGACTATTATTAAACTCTTTTGCAAGATTCTTTTTAGCTTTAGGGTCTTTTTCAACTGCCTTTTTTATAAGCTCTTCAAGACTGTTTGTTTTCTCGATTAACTTATCAAACTGCATGTTCTTCTGCCATTTATCAAGATAATCTATATCTCCCTGATGCTCAGATAGTTTTTTCGGTTCATTTGCCCATTTAACGATATTTGCTTCTCTTAGTGTACCTAATGGCATAGATCTTCTAAATACTTTTTCTGGTTCACTACCTGGAGCTGGATGCACTTCGTGTGTTATTGAAAGCATTTTTACTATTTGCGGATTATTCTCAAGTTGCGTGTTCACCAGATTTAAATTTGCATCTATTTCTTGCATCAATTTTATTGGGTCGATTTTCTTTTCAGCTTTTTCTGGTTGTTCGCCCGGAATCTTGGACATCTCTTCTTTTTTGTTTTTATCTGTTAGTTTTTTCTCTTTTTCTTCTTTTTCTCCTGGCTTTCCACCTTTTGAGATGCTGCCAACTTGTTTTTCTTTTAATTTACCCTGGTCGCCCCAATTTCCATAATCGCTCCCGTATCTGTTGCCGTAATCTGAATCGTAGCCGCCGCCTGACGGGTAGTTTCTACCAGCTCCATAATCAGTTCCGCCGCCTCCATAAGATATACCTGCGCCATAATCAGAAAAGCGACCAGGTGATTTGCCTACTTTGCTCTTTGCTGCTTCTTGTTTGGCTTTTTTTGCAGCTTCTTCAGCTTTATCAAGCTCTTTTTTTGTCTCCAGCGCTATCGGGTCATATTTTTTAAGTAACGCAACACAATCTTGTAAAATCTTGTTGTCATAAAAAGCTGTCCCGAAACTGTCTAAGATTTTTGAAAATGCCCGTTTTGATATCTCTTTTTTGCTCAAACCAGAAGACTGCTTAGATTCTATTTCTTTATCGATTTGGGCCCTAGATTTTGGATTTTTTAACTTTTCGTAAGCAGATTCTATTAAGTTAAAAGAAAGCTTTGCTTCTTTTAGTTTTCGCTTGATCTCTTTCGCATCAACTTTTTCTGCTTTCAATTTTTCTTCAATTTTTTTCGGATCTTTTGATAGCTTAATTTTGTTAAAAGCGTCTTCGATATCTTGTGCCGTTGCAGTCTGTTCAACTCCAAGAATTTCATAAGGGTCCTCTTCTTCATATTCTTGGCCCCCTATAATATCTTCAACAGAGAAAGCTTTGATATTTTCTTCAAGAGTTCTATTAAGCTTTTTTAAGTTTTGATAAAAGTTTTCAAACTCTGGGTTCAATAAATGTCCCACAAGAACATTCTTACTATTAATCGCATTTAAGTAATAAACCAGATCATTAAGATCTTTTGCCCACGGATTTAATCTGCGTGAAACAGACTCTTCTTTTGAAGCTTCTTGTTTTAGATCGTTTATGTATTTTGCGGTTGTTGATAATATCTGTTTTGCTTCGTCAACTTTATTTGTAGGAATTTTAGGTTTTTCTTCTTTTTTTATTGGCGCCTCTTGAGGTTTTATTTCTGGCGTTTGAGGTTGTCCAGCTGCGCTTTCGGCTTTTGCTGCTTCTTCTATTTCTTTTGCCGCCTCTTGAGCAAGACTTTCAAGGGCTTTCATGTCATCTTCACTTAAATTATTTATAAAGCTTACAAACTCTTCAATATCTTTGTCTGTGATGGGGCCCATCGGACTGTCTGCAGAACTAGCTTTTAATGCTTCTATGTCTTCGGGTGAAAGGGTGAACGGAACTGCATTTGCGTCCGCAGCAGTTGCAGGTGTTGGCGCTGTGGCCTGTGAAAATAAATCTGTGATATTACAAGCTATTAATATTAGAGATAGTATAGAACCGGATACTATTTTCTTGAAAATAAATTTAGATTTCATGTTCTTCTTTCTTTTTAAACCAAATTTTTTGTTGCTTTTTTATTACGGGCAACTCTTGCGCGGCTGATATTATAACCTATTATAATTATTATATGTTATAAGTAGTTTAGTTAAATTGTAAACAGATTAATAATTAAAATTTATGTCTATTTTTAATATAACATTTTCGGGTTACCCTGGTCAAAATAGTGTTATTAGCAAAAATAATATACCGGGTTTTTTGCTGGTCGAATTAGTTTTGACAATATTTCTTGTCAGTGTTTTGGGCTTTTATTTATGCGCATGGTACTCCCAACTTATTAATATTAATCGAGAATCTATTGTCAGGTCCAAAGCACTTTTGCTTGCTTGCTCTTTGGCAGATAAAGCACGTGCGGGAGAACTTAGTGCATTAAGTTCACCTAAATTAGATAACTTTGAAGTTAATTATAATATAAAAAAGTTTGATAGAAATTTTGATTTTATAGAAATTAAAGTTGGCTGGGAATCTTACTCGGGCAAAAAAACTTTTGTGGAAATTGTTTCAGGTCGCGGGACTTAATTAGGGGTATGTGTAAAAGCTAAGCAAACATGCTGATAGTATCGGGAGATAATTTTGAACAAATCAGGTTTTACACTTATCGAATCACTTATATACATAACATGCGCGACACTGATGTGCATGTTAACGGCGAGCTTTGTTTCTAATATATACTTAAACTCCAAGAGAAATATAAAATTTGTTGATAGATATTTTGAAGTCTACAGGGCCCATGACTTTGTTGTCTCTTTTTTGCAACAAGCGCCGAACAAGAAAAAATTTTGGAAGAAACTGGATAAATCAAGTTTTGTTTTTGCTCAAGAAAAAAATATTAATAATAATAGTAGTAGCATTAATAATAATAGCTGGGATATTGGCTTTTATGTCGATAATAAAAACAGATTATTTAAAAAAACGGGCAAATATAACTTGCAAAATAATTCTTGGTCCGGAGAAAATATCTCAGATCATGCAGGTTACTCTATATTATTAAACAACTGCGAACTTGAATTGACGCCGGTAATAGATTTTGTGTCAGGAAATATTATTGGCGCTGATTTAATATTACAAGATAAAGATAATATTAATTTGTATTGCAAAAGATTTGTTAAATTTTAACAAATTTAATAAGAAAGATAGTATTATACCCCGCTCGTCCCGTCTTCGCCAAGATGCCCGCTCATCCCGAGTGTTTTTTCGAAGAAAAAATGTATCGAGGGATGGTAATTAACTTGGTAATAAAATTATGAACTTTTTTATAATATTTTCTGTCTTTATGCTACTTTCAAGTTACTGCATGATTATGTGGAACCACAGTAGTAATTTTATGGACTCTGTGATTTTAAAGCAGAGACATGAACAGAAATATTATCTATGCGAAGCTCTTCTTGATTATGGGGTTATTTTTTATAAATCAAATTATTTATTACTTAAAGATTCTGATTTTAAAGTATTCAAAAACTGGCCCGATTTTGATAAATCCGGCTTATATTACGGCAAAATATCGTGGCAAAAAACCGAAAAAACTGTGCTTATTAAAGCAGAATTAATTAACAAAGCCGATAATAAAATTGTGTTTAGTCTAGAAGCTAATTTAATAAATTTAACAGTAGAGTCTCCAAACTGAAAGTTATATATTTTCAGCTTGGAGACTGTCTGTTTTTATTTATATTTCTTCTTTAGAGCTTTAATCAACTTATCGCCATCTTTATTTAAATTGAATCTCGCACCTTTATTATAAATATCCAAAATAAATTTTTGGCCCTCTTTGCTATAATCATTAACATCGTTAGAAAAAAACCGTGTGTAAAAACTCTCTCCGGTTTCTGATTTTAAAAATGTGAAACAATCCAGTACTGTATACCCACTTTTGTTTAGCATATTCAATTTTATATTTTTAAAATTATCTAGATAAAATTTTGCCAATTCAAAATTATCCCAAGGCTCAGTATCGTTAAAATCATGCCTTATCTGACCACGACTAGAAAATAAGCTAATTTTTTTACCCAATAAATGCAATATCGTATCGCCCTTGCTGTCTGTAGCATTTATATTTATAGGCACTTTTGAGTTCTTTATAATAAATTTTGTGAAGTCCAACTGTTCTTTTGTATTTTTTATTTTTGTTATGTAGAAGAAGGCTGGAGCGGAGTCTTCACCCCTATAAGAAGACCAGATAGACTCGGATTCACGTTTTATAAGATCATTTAAATTTGCACCAAGTTTTAGATTTTCTGCTATTCTTTGTCTAAGGTAATCAATGTACGCTTGATGTTTCTCATTATTTAATGCACTTGCAATGTGAATTAATAATTCTACCATTCCGCCAGTTGACAGCGGTTCTTCTTCAGCATTTTCTAGTTTTAGCCAGACTGTTGCTTTCAATTTTTTTGCCTCTTTAATTTTGTCATAACGACTAGGATTTGTGTTTTTTAAACGTTTTTTTATTAAATCTTCAATAATATCATGTTTGAAATTGCCATAATGATAATCTTTTTGTTTCCTCTTGTTGCCCTCTGTTTTTATTAAATATAAAATAGCTCTGGTTGAATCTCCACCTGCTTTGAACATATTATCTGTTTCGCTGAAAATTGCAGCTTGGGTCACGTTAGGGTTGTCTATAGCGTTTTTTATATTTGTTTCTATCGAAGCTTTGGCGATTTCTTGCATAGTTCCGATAGGTAAATTTTCAGGAATGCTTTCAGTAGGCAATTCGGATTTGGTTAAGGGTTCAAGTTCTTTGTATATTTTGTCTAATATTATTGTTAATTGCGTTAGTAGATCTTTAGCTTTTGTTTTTGCGTCAAACCAAGTTGTCACGTCTTCGAGTTCTTTTTTTATAGATTTATTAGAACTATTAATTTCTTTAGCGATTTCCTCTATTTTTTTGTCGGCTTCTAATCTTTTTTCTTTTTCTTTTTCCCCATTTAAATGGTTGTATAATGCTATTTGGGAAAAAATATCAGAAAATATGTCGTTAGACCTATCGCTTACAAAGGTCCATGGCGTCGACCTTTTGTTACCAAAATATCTTGGCTTAAAATATTTGTTATAAATGGGCGGGAGATCGCGTGAGCCTGATTCTGTTATAAAATCACCGATTTTTTCCATTAGTTGATTCCAGCTGTTAACCAAAGTTTTACTTTTATCGTTATTTTCATATTCCGTTTTTGACCACTTTGAAATTGGTCTATCAAAAAATACTTTGTGTGACATATCTTCAAGCTTTTCCGTAAGATAGATATAGTGTTCAGTTTTATTTTTTGGCTCTGCAGATATTATATTTAAATTGTAAGTGAATGCCCCTGATAATATTATTGCAAGATAGTTAATCTTTAACATAATCCCCTCGATTTATTATATATATATATATATATATATTACTGTTAAAGCTTACTTGATACAAAAATTAAAATTCAAGAGCCATATATTTTAGATACATATTTTTTGATCGACAGGGTTTATTAGGTTATCTTGATTATGGGGTTATTTTTTATAAATCAAATTATTTATTACTTAAAGACTCTGATTTTAAAGTATTCAAAAACTGGCCCGATTTTGATAAATCCGGCTTATATTACGGCAAAATATCGTGGCAAAAATCTGACAAAACTGTGCTTATTAAAGCAGAATTAATTAACAAAGCCGATAATAAAATTGTGTTTAGTCTAGAAGCTAATTTAATAAATTTAACAGTAGAGTCTCCAAACTGAAAGTTATATATTTTCAGCTTGGAGATTATATTATTATTTATATTTCTTCTTTAGAGCGTTAATTAACTTATCCCCATCTTTATTTACATTAAATCGCGCACCTTTATTATAAATCTCCAAAATAAATTTTTGGCCCTTTTCGTTATAATCATTAACATTGTTATCAAAAAGAAATTTGCTTTCAAAGTGTTCTTTAATAATTTCTTTTTTTAAAAATGTAAAACAATCTAGTACCGTCAATCCATCTCTGTTTCCAATATTAAATTTTATATTTTTAAAATTATCTAGATAAAATTTTGCCAATTCAAACTTATCCCAAGACTCAGTGTTATCAAATAGGTTAATTTTTAGACCCAATAAATGCAATATCGTATTTTGCTCATAACCGGTTTTAGAACTTATATTTATAGGCACTTTTGAGTTCTTTATAATAAATTTTGTGAACTCTAACTGTTCATTTGTATTTTTTATTAGTGTTATATAGAAGAATGGTGGGGTGGAGCCCCCATTTAAATTTGCACCAAGTCTTAGATTTTCTTTTACTTCTTGTCTAAGGTGATCAATTATTTTTTGTGTAACTTTATCAATTGCGTCTAGGGTTTCATTATTGAATATTGCAATTTCCCTTATTAAGGCTGCCATTTCTTCGCTTGACAGCGGTTTTTTTTCTGGCACGCTTTCTAGTTTTAGCCAGACTTTTGCATCCAATTTTCTTGCCTCTTTAATTTTGTCATCACGACTAGGATTTGTGTTTTTCAAACGTTTTTTTATTAAATCTTCAATAATATCATGTTTGAAATTGCCATAATGATAATTTTTTTGTTTCCTCTTGTTGCCCTCTGTGTTTATTAAATTTAAAATAGCTCTGGTTGAATCTCCACCTGCTTTGAACATATTATCTGTTTCGCTGAAAATTGCAGCTTGGGTCACGTTAGGGTTGTCTATAGCGTTTTTTATATTTGTTTCTATCGAAGCTTTGGCGATTTCTTGCATAACTCCGACAGGTAACTTTTGAGATGTGCTTTCAGCAGGTAATTCGGGTTTGGTTGAGGGTTCAAGTAACTTTTGAGATGTGCTTTCAGCAGGTAATTCGGGTTTGGTTGAGGGTTCAAGTAACTTTTGAGATGTGCTTTCAGCAGGTAATTCGGGTTTGGTTGAGGGTTCAAGTAACTTTTGAGATGTGCTTTCAGCAGGTAATTTTGGTGGGATTAAGGGTTTAAGTTCTTTGTATATTTTGTCTAATATTATTGTTAATTGCGTTAGTAGATCTTTAGCTTTTGTTTTTGCGTCAAACCAAGTTGTCACGTCTTTGATTTCTTTTTTTATGGAGTTATTAGAACTGTTAATTTTTCGAACGATTTCCTCTATTTTTTCTATTTTTTTGCCGCCTTTTAAATGATTGTATAATTCCATTTCGGAAAAAATATCAGAAAATATGTCGTTAGACCTGTCGCCTACAAAGGTCCATGTCCTTTGGTTACCAAAATATCTTGGCTTAAAATATCTGTTATAAATGGGCGGGAGATCGCGTGAGCCTGATTCTGTTATAAAATCACCGATTTTGTCCATTAGTTGCTTCCAGCTTGTTAATCAAACTTTTACTTTTATCGTTATTTTCATATTCCGTTTTTGACCACTCTGAAATTGGCCTATCGAAAAATACTTTGCGTGACATATATTCAAGCATTTCTGTAAGCTGCTCATAGCTTTCAGTTTTCTTTTTTGGCTCTGCAGATATTATATTTAAATTATAAGTGAATGACCCCAACAATATTATTGCAAGATATCTAGTCTTTGACATAATCCCCTCGACTTATTTTCTATTTATATAGTTACAAATTTTACTGTTAAAGCTTACTTAATATAAAAATTAAAAATCAATAAAACATTTAGATACAGATTTTGGCTATATATTTTTTGATCGACAGGGTTTATTAGTTTATACTGTTTACTAGAATATATTTCCCTGTTTTGCAATCCAGTTGGAGAAGATTATGAAAGTTTTTTTATTAAAAGATATTGAAAAAGTGGGCATGGCCGGTGAGATTATAAAAGTTAACGAAGGTTTTGGTAGAAACTTTCTGATAGCCAAAAAACTCGCCCTTGAAGTGACCCCTGAGAATGAATCCGGTCTTACAAAGCGCATCAAAGTTGTCGCTCAAAGAAAAGAAGTTGTTGCGACAAAGACCTCTATGTTGGCAGAAAAAATTAAGTCTTTAGAGCTTGTGTTAAAACGCAAGATGCACAATGGCGACCAGCTTTATGGTTCAGTTGCACCACAAGAGATAGTGGATCTGTTATCTGAAAAAGGTGTAAGCGTTGCTAAAAACCAAGTTGTTCTTGATAAGAACATAAAATCAAAAGGGTCTTATCAGATAGTAATCAAATTATCTTCTAAGTTGCAGCCAGAAGTAAAACTTAAAGTTGTTCCAGAAGAGCGTCAGCAAGCTTAAAAATGCAAAAAAAAGAGTTTTTTAAGCAAGCGGCCGAAAAAAATAAACTTGTAGTTGCGGAAAAAATATTGGGCAAAAGATTGCCGTTTAGCTTAGAAGCTGAACGGGCAGTTTTGGGTGCAATATTACTTAACGACTCAACGTTAAATAATATTTTGGAGATGCTTGCGCCTAGTGATTTTTATACTCCGTCTAATAAGACAATTTTTCAGGCAATGTTGAATATTACA
This sequence comes from uncultured bacterium, assembly GCA_963717435.1. GTDB lineage: Bacteria > Babelota > Babeliae > Babelales > Babelaceae > MFD05580-245. Next base: position 1,074,407 of record OY970332.1, on the reverse strand, counting down.
ACGCGCAACCAGCGTGTTGATATTGTGACGTTGCAAGATGAACTTGATAAAATGGCGCAACTTGATGCCATTGGCGGAATTGTCTATCTGCTTTCTTTGCAAGAAGAGATTCCTGCACTGGGTCTTATTGAACAACATGCCCAAATTATAAAAGACAAGTCAGTATTAAGAGAGCTTATCTCTTCTGCTACCCAAATTATTACCAACTGTTATGACCAGAATGACAAAGAGATCGAAAGTGTCTTGGATGAAGCTGAAAAAGTTATTTTTCAGATTTCTGAACAACGTACCAAGTCAAATTTGTTCAGTTAACTATTTGGCTGAAAAAAACTTTTCAGCATCTTTCTGATATCAAGGGTAACAGCAGGGGGATCACTGGAGTTTCTTCAGGATTTAAAAAACTGGACGAATTTACTTCAGGGTTTCAAAAGGGTGATTTTATTGTTTTGGCAGCCAGGCCATCTATGGGTAAAACTGCACTTGCGTTGTCGATTGCGCATAATGCTGCTTCCGGGAATAATACTTCACTTGGATTTTTGTCATTAGAAATGTCAGCGGAGCAGTTGGCTCTCCGACTTTTGTCTTGCGATTCTGGAGTTTCTCACCAGAATATTCGTAATGCGACAATTACATCTGATGAGTGGTTGGAGCTTACGCATTCTGCTGGCAGATTGTCTCAGCTTAATATATTTATCGATGATACGGCTGTTCAGAGTATTGCAGATGTTCGAGCAAAGGCACGTAAATTAAAAATCGAGCATAATTTGCAGTTTTTGATAATCGACTATCTGCAGTTGATTCATTCCCATAGAAAACATGAAAATCGTCATCAGGAAGTTTCTGATATCTCTAGATCATTGAAGTCTTTGGCTAAGGAATTAGGAATCCCGATATTGGCCCTGTCCCAGCTTTCTCGTGCAGTTGATGCGCGTATGGATAAGCGGCCCATGCTTTCGGATTTGCGTGAATCGGGTGCGATTGAGCAGGATGCGGATCTTATTATGTTTTTATATAGGGATATAGTTTATAACCCGGATACTGACAATCCCGCTTTGTCTGAACTTATTATAGGAAAGCAGCGTAATGGTCCAACCGGCACAGTATTTTTAAATTATGTTAGAGAATTAACCCGATTTGATGACGAGGGATAAAATAGATTCTCGAGTTGGTTTATAGGCTTTGTCCGTCGCCGTCTTTTGCTTGCGCTCGACGGCTAGGAGCGCCGCCTGATAAACCAACTCCTAAATGCTTAATAATTAGTAATTGGGTAATAACTGGAGAGGGTTATGACGACCAATCTAAATAAAATAATTTTGGGGATCGACCCGGGCTTTTCTTGCACCGGTTTTGCGATTCTTAAAAAAGAGGGTAGTAAAATATCGCTTTTGGACCTGGGGGCCCTAAAGATGAAACCCACGGACCCACTGCCCAACAGAGTCGAACAGTTTTATAATTTTATTCTTCAGAAGATAAATCAACACAAAATTACAGATATAGCACTTGAGACCAGTTTTTTGGGTAAAAATGCCCAAAACTTCCTAAAACTTGGCTATTTAAGGGGAACTTTATACCTGCTAGCGTCCCAAAATAAGCTTAACTTGCATGAGTTTTCTCCCAGTGAAATTAAACTGGCAGTTACAGGATTTGGAGGGGCGGATAAGGAACAGGTTGCAAGGGTGGTGTTAAGACTTTTTATGGGTGTAAAAATGCCAGATAAGCTCGATGTTACAGATGCTCTTGCTATCGCACTTTGCGCCGCCTGGCGCCGGATCTGATTACCCACAAAATCGACAAAAACAAACCACCGCACTGATTTTACTCAATGCGGTGGAAAAAAGGAGAGTAGTAATGAAGCCTAATCGAATCACTTGGCAGGGGTTATAGCCCGATATGATTTCTGACTGCCTAAGTAATAATAATTATGAAGATAATTATAAAAATGTCAAACATAAATATCAAAAAAAGCCTGTAAGTATGGCAATATTTGGAATTTATGTCATGTTTGTCAAGAATAATTATATCACGCAAAATAGCCGGTTTAGAGCCGCAGGAGCTGCGGTTCAAGCATGCTTAGACTTGAATTTATAAGGTTTTTTTCAGAGGGGGCGGTAAAAATCAGCTGGTTTGCAAGGCCGGTTAAGGCAGGGATAATACTGGCTATTATCTGGTCATCAAAATCGGTCATGAAATCGTCTAATAATAATACTGTTTTTGAGTACTTTTTTGAGATCAGTTTAAGCTGGGCAAGCTTCAAGAATAATACTATTAGTTTCTGTTGCCCTCTGGACGCATAAATTCTTGAAGATTTTTGCTTAAATATTATATTAAAATCGTCAAGATGGACGCCAAATAGTGACCGACCCGAGGCGCATTCGCGTGAATATTTTGTAATTAATAGATTGTCGTAAAAATCCTGAAAATTTTCACCAATATCGCCTGAATAATCCAGTTGTATAGAAAAGTCACCCTGAAGTGTATTCTCAATTAAAAAATTAAACTCATTTTGAAGATTTTTTAACCCCTCAAGTCTAAGCTTTCTAATTAGTATAGTTATTTCCCATAGTTGCTTTGTCCAGAGCTCGTACATTTCACGCGTCTCACGCATCTCGCGCTTGCCATTAAAATTTTCAAGAAGCGCGTTTCGGTTTTCTAAGATTTGTCGAAATTTGCGCAATAAAGTTGCATATCCGGGATCGTCCACTATTAATAACTGGTCTATAAAAGTTCGCCTAACCTCAGGGGCCCCTTTAATTAATTCAAGATCATCTTCCGTTAAAGTTACGGTTGTGTATCGTGAAAAATGATCTTTAAAAGATGCAACTTGATTGTTATTAAATTTGATAACTCTTTTTCCGTCAGCAAAATTAATATTTAAACTATCAAAATCCCCAGAAGATAAATCTTGAAGATCTATTTTAATAGCAAATCCAGGGGAATTGATTTTAACAAGCTCTTTGGGGGAGCTTGCCTTAAAAGATTTAAAGTAACAGGCATAATGGAGAGCCTCAAGCACAGAAGTTTTTCCTATGCCGTTCGGCCCCAATATGCAAGAGATGTTTTTTTCAAAGTGCAAAGACTTGCTGCTAAAACATCTAAAATTTTTTAGTTCTAGTTTTGTTATATACACAATAAATTTATTTAATTAGTTTAAACTATTTAGTAGTGTTTGAAACAGGCATAACCAAATAAGTTGTATTAAACGACTCGCCATCAGATTCAAAAATAATCGGCTTCGCGCCATTCTTTAAATAAAATTTAACGAGTTCAGTCTCAATGACTTGAATCCCACTTAACAAATAAGGCGCATAAAATCTAACTTCAAGTTCTGATCCTGAATAGTTTGCAACGGGCATGTGCTCGTCAAGCATACCAACTTCTTTGTTGTTCATTGATACTTTAAGTCCATCAGAAGAGAAATTAAATTTTGTTGCAATAAATTGCCCAGATAAAAGCGAAACTGATCTGCGTAGTGTCTTAATAAATCTTGTTCTGTCTAAGCTGGCCGTAACAAAATCTGTCCTATCAAGTATTGGTCTATAATTTGGAAATGGATCTGCAAGTAATTTTGTAAAGAAATTAAAAGACTCGCCAGAAAACACAAGTTGGTTTCCGCAGATACCCAAAAATACAGTATTGTCTTGTGAAGATTCCAAAATCTTTTTTAACTCAAATATTGCTCTTCGTGGTAATAGCCAAGACTTTGTTTCTGAAAGTGTATAAGTTGTGTTGCTTACTCGCGCCAAGCAGTGACCGTCTGTCGCTGTCATAGAAAATTCTTTTGCCGATATCTCTAATAAGAGCCCGTTAAGTGCAGAGTTTGCATTATTTTGTGGTATCAAGAATGCAACGTCATCAAGCATGTTTCTTAAATTTGTTGCGTTTATATGCATTAAGTTTTCTATGCGCTCCGGAAATGGAGGAAACTCTTGCGCATCTTTAATATTAAGCGCCAAATTTACGCCGTTAGATTTTAATGTAAGTTGATTACTTTCAACGGAACAGGTGATATTATCATCTAGTTCTTTTACAACATCAAATATGCGTTTTCCTGGAACCAAAAAAGACTGGTTCTCTGTAAAGCTACTTTCAGATAGCGCACAACTTGCTTGCAAACTTATTTCAAGATCTGTGCTTTTTAATATTAGTTCTTTGTTTCCCACTTGAAACAATACAGAAGATGTCGAATCTATCGCGGTTCGCTTTGTGCATATTGGCTGCATAGAAGTGAGCAGGCTGACAAGAGATTTTTGGTCCACGATAAATTTATTTGGGTTTATGTCCGTGCTTGTATTTTTATTTGCGCTTTTTCCCAAGCTGTTACTTTTAAGTAATTCTGTTTCCATCAAATGCCTCTTTTTACGTGAGTAATTTTTTATAGTTATATAATTATATAGGTAAAAATAATTTTACAAAATTTTATAATTTTATACACATAATTGATTTAGGGGGTTAAATCTATTTTTTGAAAGAGTTTAATAATTATTCTATAATTAGTTTAATTATTTTGTGTCTCTTATTTAATTTAATTTTTTATTGGTCCTAATATGTCAAACAACGCAAAAAAAGCTTCTGATTTAAAAAAACTCCCTGATATTAATGCCAACTTTCCAGAGTGGTACCAAGAGGTTATATATCAAGCAGAACTGGCCGATCAATCTCCGGTCAGGGGTTGCATTGTAATCAGGCCATATGGCTACGCAATTTGGGAAAATATTAGTGACATATTAGATAAAAAAATTAAAGAGACCGGGCATCAAAACGCATATTTCCCATTGTTTATTCCAGAAGAGTTTCTAAAAAAAGAAGCCAAGCATGTCGAGGGTTTTGCTCCTGAAGTTGCGGTTGTGACATTTGCGGGAGGCAAAGAACTTGAAGAAAAGCTTGTTGTGCGTCCCACATCTGAGACCATGATCCATTATATGTTTGCAAGATGGTTAAGATCATGGCGCGATTTGCCGTTAAAGATTAACCAGTGGGCAAACGTAGTAAGATGGGAGATGAGAACGCGCCCATTCTTAAGAACAACAGAATTTTTGTGGCAAGAAGGACACACGGCCCATGAAACGCTTGAAGAAGCCGAACAAGAAGTTGCGACCATGTTGGATCAATATTACGATCTAATAACAAATCATATGGCCATATATGCAATTAAGGGCCAAAAATCAGAAAGTGAAAGATTTGCAGGCGCAGATAAAACTTATACAGTTGAAGGGCTGATGCTTGATGGCCGCGCACTTCAAATGTGTACATCGCATTTAATTTCCCAAAGTTTTGCAAAATCTTTTGGCATGACGTTTCAAGATAGATCTGGGCAGATCGCTTATCCATATTTAACAAGCTGGGGAGCAACAACAAGATTGGTCGGTGCACTTGTTATGTCCCACGGCGACAGTAAAGGTCTTGTAATTCCACCAAAAATTGCACCAATACAGGTAGTTATAATACCAATTTATCGTGGTTCAGAGTCAGAAATCGAAGATATAAAAAACTTTGCGCATAACCTGGCTAAAAAATTAAATCAATTTAGAGTTTTTGTTGATGATTCTACTGAGCATACCCCAGGATCCAAATTTTATAATTGGGAATTAAAAGGGGTCCCGTTAAGAATAGAGGTTGGACCTCGCGATATTGCGGCAAATCAAGTTGTTGCGGTTGACAGACTTGGGACATCAAAAGATATTATAAGTCTTGATATTTTGCAGGAAAAAATTTCCAATAAACTCGATAATATTCAAAAAGAGCTTTACGAACGCTCCAAAAAACAGGTGCAATCAAAGTGGCACGTTGTTGGCAAATTAAAAGATTTTGAAAAAAATCTGGAAGATAACGGTGGCTTTTATCAAACCGGTTGGTGCGGTAAATCTGAATGCGAAGAGCAACTGAAACAGCGAAAAGCAACAATCAGATGCTTGATTAACGAGCATAAAAACAAAACTTGCTTTAATTGCGACGCATCTAGCCCGACTGATATTTTGGTCGCAAAAGCTTATTAGATTCACACAATTTTGCAATCACTGGTATTGGGCTCAATAATTCTAGCAAGATCAGTATAGCCGTTATTTATGGCAACCTGGGCGGGAGTTTCCATTGCTAAGTTTAAAATAGATTTATTTGCCCCTGCACGCACTAACAGCCCGACGACTTCTGTGCTTCCAAAACGCGCAGCTTCATGCAAAGCCGTATTACCCTGAGAATCTGGCAAATTGGGGTTGGCGCCAAATTTTAATAATAACGGCACAGACTTCCAGCTGTTCTTAGTAGCGGTTTCATGTAATGGCGTTCGATTTATATTATCCCGTGCGTTTGGATCCGCTTTAAATTTTAAAAAAAGATTTACCATTTCAAAACAGTCTTTAAAACAAGCTCTATGCAGCGGCGTGCGATTACTTTTATTTCTTGCATCAACGTTTGCGCCCAGTTTTAAAAGCATGTGCGCAGAGTTTGCGCTGCCTTTAAATACAGTAAAATGTAATGGCGTGTTACCCCTAAATTCTTGGAATTCCAAGTCTGCCCCCAATTTTGCCAGCATATAAATGATTCTGGGTTTATTGCTATATGCTGCCGTATGGAGAGGTGTTCTATCCAACGTGTCTTTTATATTTAAGATTTTTAAGCTTTTTTCAAAAACATCTTTCTCTTGCAAATCTCTGGGCCCGATTATATTTTTTAAAACCCACAAAGTTAACCAATTTTTGTTTTCAAATTTAACGGCCACGTGTACCAAATCCGCTTCGGGATTTGTCTTTTTTTATTAGCTCTAATCTTGCGCTTAATAATTTGTAATTATGCCCGTCGAGATTTTCTATAACCAACTTATTTATATTATTTTTTAGTGCATAAAATTTTTTGCATGTTATTAAAAAACTAGCAATATCGGCATAAATATTCGTGCAAGAATTTTCAGCATTTTCTGATTTAAGTAATAAACTTGCTATAAATATTATTAACTCTGTGGGAAGCTTTTCTATTGGGAAAAACTCTTCACATAATGCTTTTTTGTTTTCTTCCGAATTGCCATTAATTTCTTCCAGTTCTATTTCGTCTTCTTCTGTCCCAGGTTCTATATTTTGCAACATAGAAAATTCTTCTTCAAGTTCTGAAAAATATAGCCCGTAAATTGGGCCCCAAAAGATATTAAAAATAACTAATAATATTATAGTAAATATTTTATGCGTCCCAATGGTCCCCATATTGTTCCCCCCAATAATAGACTTTTTATAAATTACCCCTGCTTGATAATTTCATTTAAGCTTTAATTATTTAAAATTTTCAAGATTTATAACTTTTCTTTTGCTATAATTGCTTAAAATTAAAACTTTTAACACGCTAAAAATAATACTCTAAGGAACAACTATGTCAGAATTGAAACAAGAGCTTTTTGATTTTTTAAATGATTTTAAAAACAATCAGATAGATGTTGAATGGGCGTATCTCTTTGAGCAAAACTACGGGATCATGACCATCTACGAAGAGACAGAGGTTTTAATTAAGGGAGTATTGCTTTTGGAAAATGTTGATAAAACTGTTAAAAACGGTTTAATTGGCAGACTTGCAGCTGCAAGGGCGGGACTTTCTATATTCATGGAAAAAGAGGGCGGTCTTGCTGAATTTGTTAAATTTGGAAAAGAACTTGAACAAACTCTTAAAGATATAATCAAAACCGGAAACTGGTTAAAATTGGCTGACGAGCGCTTTGCAAAATATGAACAGTTTGAAGCAAAATTAGAAGAAATGATGTCAGAAGAAGAGTTTGATTTTTCGGCTCTTGATGAACTTCGTCCGGTATTTATGGCGGTTTCGATCATGAATATTATGACGGTTGATGAAGAAGATAGAATGGATGAAGAAGAAGAGCAATAAAGTTTAGTGCAAGTAAAAACGGGACCCTAAAAAGTCCCGTTTTTACTTGGTAGTTTTACGTAAATTGTATAGCTAAACAACCGCTCGTCCCGAGTGTTCTACGAAGCCTTGGCGAAGTAGAATGTATCGAGGGATGGCGGGCAGATTGAAAAAGATTAAAATTTCTTTTTTGAAAACTCAGACAATAAATCAAAATCTCTTTTTATTAGCGCCTCTTTTTTCTTGCGTGACCATTCCTTTATTTTTCTTTCTGCAACGAATGCTGCATCCCTAGATTCAAATTCTTGTTGAAAAACTAATTTTACCGGCAGACGTCTAGATGTAAATCCCTTATGAGTACCACTTTTGTGTTCTATAATTCTTTTTTCAATATTATCCGTATGGCCCACATAATATGAACCATCAGCACATTTAAGAATATAAACAAAAAAATATTCCATAACTTTAATATATCTTTCTTTAACGCCCATCCCTCGATACATTTTTCTTCGCTTCGCTACGAAAAACACTCGGGACGAGCGGTTTTGATTTCGCTTTGTGGGCTTATACATCAATCGGCTGTGCCCGGCGTAGCGGGGTATAAAACTACTTTGCTTTTTAAACTATCTCAACGTAGTTTTTCTCAATCAAAGCTTGTTTTAAATAATCAGGCAATAAAATAAACAGCGGTTTTAATCCCTCGTGACTAATTACAAATGGAGCCGGATTAATATTATATAATTCGTGTTTGGCGTTTTTCTGATTGTCTCTAAATTCCAAAATCGAATTCAACAATAATAATTTGCGCATCTTGATTGTATCAGGCGTATCCACAAGCTTTTTAATTTCGTCATATAATTCCAAAAATCTGAGATCCCATAACTTTATTACCGCTTTATATTCTGGGGCATTTGAAACTGAAAGCAGATATTTACCGTCGGGGCTAAGAGATATTGAACTAAGAGTCTCAAGATGATAGCCACTTAAACTTTTAATTAACATAGGCGCTATAATTTGCTTAGAATTTAAGTGCCATATTTTAATTTCGCAAGTCCCACTTTTTCCATCTGAGCCGGAAATAAAAAACTTGCCATTACGAGCCATTGCCACTGATCGAACAGCAAATTTATGAGGGGGAAGCGTTTGAACTAGATTTGGATTTGATTTGTCTCTAAAATCACATATTTCTATATTGAAATCATCTGCTCCGTAAATAAAATAGTTCCCATCGGGAGTAAAAGACAACGATGTGACTGAAGTTTCTGGGTCAACTAAAGTTTTAATCAATTTGGGCTCTATTGTTTTATCAGAAAAATCCCATATTTTAATTATCGCATCACCCAATTCAGTATCGTCATCATCGCAAGTATCAGAACAAGAAACGAAGTAGTTCCCATCGGGGCTAAAAGATACAAGTCGAACCTTAGCTTCATGGTCCCCCAGTTCTGTAATTAATTTAGGGTTTGCCTTATCTCTAATGTCCCATATCTTAACTTTTTCACCAGAACCTGAAATTAAGTATTTATTATCTGAGCTCAATGCGACAGAATAGACAAGCGAGCGCTGGGCATCGTATAAGCTTTTAATTAACCTAGGGGCTTTTTTATTTGTAAAATCCCATATTTTTATTGTTTTATCATCTGCGCATGAAATAAAGAAGTTCCCATCGGAGCTAAAACATATCGAATTGATAGATTCAGTATGATATCCACCTAAAGTTGCAGTTGATTTAATAGTGTTTTTATTGGTAAGATCCCAGATTTTAATTGTCCCGTCCTCTGAAGAAGAAACAGCATAATTCCCGCAAGGGCTCCACCATATCGAAAAAATACCCGCTTCTGGTGTGGAGTCCATATACTTGACGTCAATTACATCCATTAATCTTTTGAAAAATGGGCTTTGCGGCTCTAATAAGGTTTGTAGAACTAAGTTTAACCCTACAGTTTTTTTATGATTAGCGGTCCAATCTTTAAGTTGTCTTACGAGTCTTACCTCAGGGTTTTTGGGATCTACACCTGAATCTGCCAGTTTTTGAATAACACTTTTCACATCAGAACTAATTTTAGAATATTTGTCCTGATTTGCTGGTCTTGGTTCCCCACTACTCATACCCATTAATTTTGCAGAAAATAAAGAAAGAATCAGAAAAAACAGCTTTGCGCTGTTATTAATATTATTTGTGAACATAAACCCCCATTAAAACTCGAGATATATAAATTTATTCAGATATATTATATATTTTACATAATTTATTTTGTGTCGCAACTGGTGGGCACAAAATAGCATCTAAACTGCGCAAATATAGAATTTACGGGGTCAATATGCTAAATTTGGATTGAGATACAAAAAAAGTAGTAAAATAAAAAAAGTTGGAGAGTATGATGCTAAAATTTTCTTTTCCCGAAAATCCAAATCTTTCAAATATTGACGAATTAACGGTCCAGTTTTTCAGAACACTGGACATAAGATACTCATCAAAAGACACATATAAAAAGCAGCTGGGCGAGTTTATAGCTTGGCAAAAGAAAAGTAATATAATCACGCCTGACAGAGAAGATATACTTGCATATAAAGAGTTTTTAAAAGAAAAAAAGCTGCTTGCCCCACACACTATAGCGGGCTATCTTGTAGCACTAAGAAGATTTTTCGAATGGCTAGATTTTTCAAGAATCTACCCAAATATAACAAAGGGCGTTAAGGGGCCCAAAAGAAAAAAAGGGTTCAAAAAAGATTCACTTACCCTGGCCCAAGTAAAAAAGCTCTTAAGTTCTATAGACACAAAAGATTTAGTCGGCAAGCGGGATTATGCCATGTTAAACCTGATGGTCAGGACGGGGTTGCGAACCATAGAAATAATACGCGCCAATAAAGAAGATATCTGCCAGCAAGGTGGCCAGCCCGTACTCTTGGTTCATGGTAAAGGGCGCGATAGCAAGGATGAGATAGTTTTGCTTACCGAAACTGCGCTTGCCCCAATAAAAGATTATCTAAAGGCCCGCGGAAAAGTACGTGATGAGGACCCAATATTTGTGTCGCTAAGCACCAAAAACTTTGGAAAAAGATTAACTACAAGATCTATTTCCAGAATAGTAAAAACACGACTTCAAGATATAGATATCGATGACTCAAGACTAACCGCCCACAGCTTGCGACACACTGCAATCACATTTAGTTTAATGGGAGGCGCAACGCCTCAAGAGGCGCGCTCAATGGCCCGACATTCAGATATCAATACCACCATGATTTACGCGCATAATATTGATCGAATTGAACAGGCGCCTGAAAAGAAAATCGATGATTTGTTAAAGTAATTTAAAAGCCCCCAGAAATTAATCCTGGGGGCTTATTTTGTCAAATAAGTATACTTGGTTAACTTGTTATCAAAGTTTTAAAACACCGGACCCTGTTTTGCGCCACTACCATTAGCGTAGTACTTGTTTTTTAGAGCCAGTGTCAGCGCACTTTGAGTCAAACTTGTGCTTGCATTGTATCTTGCCAACGCAAATTGGGGGCTGCCTATGGTTGCTCCTCCACCGGCAACAATTTGTCCGTTAGATTGTATTGCTATTGAAAATACTTCGCTAGCTGAACTGCCGCCGGGAGTGGTCGTGACAATACCGTTAGTACCAAAGCTATTGTCTAAACTGCCATTGCTGTTGTATCTAGCCAACACAAATTCATTAGCACCGCTTATGGTTGCCTGTCCACCAGCAACAATTTGACCATTAGATTGTATTGCTATTGAATTTATTACGCCACCTGTAGCGCCGCCAGGTTGCATCGTAACAATGCCATTAGTTCCAAAACTGGTGTCCAGTGTTCCATTGGTGTTATATCTTGCCAATACAAAGAACTCGTTGCCGCCTATGATTGCAAATCCACCGGCAATGATTTGACCATTAGATTGTATTGCTATTGAATTTATTTGGCTATAATTAGAGCCACTAATCTGCATGGCGACAACGCCATTAGTGCCAAAACTGGTGTCCAGTGTTCCATTGGTGTTGTATCTTGCCAATGCAAATGCGGGGCCGCCGCCTATGGTTGCCTGTCCAGCAGCAACGATTTGTCCATTAGATTGCATTGCTATTGAAAATATTACGCTACTACCTGTAGCGCCAGGTTGCATTGTAACAATGCCATTGGTACCAAAGTTTGTGTCCAAAGATCCATTGGTGTTGTATCTAGCCAATGCAAATTCATTTGTCCCGCTTATGGTTACAGCTCCCCCGGCAACAATTTGACCATTAGATTGTATTGCTATTGAATATATTACGCCACCTGTAGCGCCGCTAGGTTGCGTCGTAACAATGCCATTAGTGCCAAAACTGGTGTCCAGCGTTCCATTGGTGTTAAATCTAGCCAATACAAATTCACCGTTGCCGCCTATGGTTGTCTGTCCAGCAGCAACAATTTTGCCATCAGATTGTATTGCTATTGAAAATAGTTGGCTATTTGTAGCCCCACTAGGTTGCATTGTAACAATTCCATTAGTTCCAAAGTTTGTGTCCAAAGTTCCATTAGTGTTATATCTTGCCAATGCAAATAACTGGCTGCCGCCTATGCTTGCAAATCCACCGGCAATGATTTGTCCATTAGATTGTATTGCCATTGAATATAATATGCTCTGCGAACTGCTGGGAATTGGTGTGGCGACTGTTCCCGGAGGGGTTCCTGTTGGATTAAATGTTGTGTCCAGTGTGCCTTGCATCGCGAGCAATTGCGGCGCAAAGCTCAGTAAAGTTAATGCAAGAAATTTTGCAATTGACGTTGAGTTTGCAACATTTTTCGATAAAATATTTACACTCTTCATAATACACTTTCTCCTTTTGGAATTGTTTTTAATATCAACTTACAATAACATTATTTTCTGTTTTTTTTTAAACATAATCAGCCCTGGGATATCTAAACTCCCGGGGCTGATTATGTCAAATAAGTATACTTGGTTAACTTGTTATCAAAGTTTTAAAACACCGGGCCCTGTTTAGCGCCAGTGCCATTAGCGTAGTACTTGTTTTTTAGAGCCAGTGTCAACGCACTTTGGGTCAAACTTGTGCTTGCATTATATCTAGCCAACGCAAATTCGTTATTGCCTATGACTGCATATCCACCGGCAACAATTTGACCATTAGATTGTATTGCTATTGAGTTTATTTCACCACCTGTAGCGCCGCTAGGTTGCGTCGTAACAATGCCATTAGTTCCAAAGTTTGTGTCCAAGGTTCCATTAGTGTTATACCTTGCTAATGCAAGTGTGCCGTTGCTTTGTCCACTGGCGACGATTTGCCCATCAGATTGTATTGCTATTGAAAATAGTTGGCCAGTTATAGCCCCACTAGGTTGCGTGATTACAACGCCATTAGTTCCAAAACTGGTGTCCAATGTGCCATTGCTGTTAAATCTTGCTAATGCAAATTCATTATTGCCAATCTGGGCTGATCCACCGGCAACGATTTTGCCATCAGATTGTATCGCTATTGAATATATTGAGCTACTTGTAGAGCCACTAGGTTGCCTTGTAACAACGCCATTAGTTCCAAAACTGGTGTCCAAAGATCCATTGGTGTTGTATCTTGCCAACGCAAATTCAGGGATGCCGCCTATTAATGCCGTTCCCCCGGCAACAATTTTGCCATCAGATTGTATTGCTATTGAATATATTGCGCTAGCCAAACTGCCGCTAAGTTGCATCGCAACAATACCATTAGTTCCAAAACTGGTGTCCAATGTGCCATTGCTGTTATATCTTGCCAAAGCAAATTCATTAGAACCGCTTATGGTTGTTGCAAATCCGCCGGTGACGATTTGTCCATTAGATTGTATTGCTATTGAATCTATTACGGCACTTATAGTGCCGCTAATTGCAGTCGTAACAACGCCATTAGTGCCAAAACTGGTGTCCAAAGATCCATTGGTGTTGTATCTTGCCAATTCAAATTCACCTTCACCGTTGTTTGTTCCGCCACCAACAATTTTGCCATCAGATTGTATAGCTAATGATATCATTATGCCACTAGGTTGCGTGGTGACAACGCCATTAGTTCCAAAGTTTGTGTCTAGTGTGCCATTGCTGTTGTATCTTGCCAATGCAAAATAGTTGTTGCCGCCTATGACTGCCACTCCACCGGCAACGATTTGTCCATTAGATTGTATTGCTATTGAATTTATTTGGCTAATTGTAGCGCCACTAGGTTGGGTAGTGACTGTTCCAGGAGGGGTTCCTGTTGGATTAAACGTTGTGTCCAGCGAGCCCTGCATCGCGAGCAATTGCGGCGCAAAGCTCAGTAAAGTTAATGCAAGAAATTTTGCAATTGGCGTTGAGTTTGCAACATTTTTCGATAAAATATTTACACTCTTCATAATACACTTTCTCCTTTTGGGATTGTTTTTTGATACCAGCTTACAATAACATTATTTTCTGGTTTTTTTCAAATAAACAATCAGCCCCGGGATATTTAAATTCCCAGGGCTGATTATGTTTAAAAAAAATTACGTATACTTGGTCAACTTGCTATCAAAGTTTTAGAACACTGGGCCCTGTTTAGCGCCAGTGCCATTAGCGTAATACTTGTTTTTTAGAGCCAGTGTCAACGCACTTTGGGTCAAACTTGTGCTTGCATTATATCTAGCTAGTCCAAATTGGGGGCTGCCTATGACTGCAAAACCACCGGCAACAATTTGTCCGTTAGATTGTATTGCCATTGAAAATACTTCGCTAGCTGAACTGCCGCCGGGAGTGGTCGTGACAATACCGTTAGTACCAAAGCTATTGTCTAAACTGCCATTGCTGTTGTATCTTGCCAAAGCAAATTCATTAGCACCGCTTATGGTTGCATATCCACCGGCAACAATTTGACCATTAGATTGTATTGCTATTGAGTTTATTTCACCACCTGTAGCGCCGCTAGGCTGCATCGTAACAATGCCATTATTTCCAAAACTGGTGTCCAGTGTTCCATTGGTGTTATATCTTGCCAATACAAATTCGCCGTTGCCGCCTATGATTGCCGCTCCACCGGCAACAATTTGACCATTAGATTGTATTGCTATTGAAAATATTTGGCTATAATTAGAGCCGCTAATCTGCATAGCGACAATGCCATTAGTTCCAAAGTTTGTGTCCAAAGATCCATTGGTGTTGTATCTTGCCAATGCAAATTCACCGTTGCTGCCTATGATTGCATAGCCACCGGCAATGATTTGACCATTAGATTGTATTGCCATTGAATATATTTGGCTATAATTAGAGCCGCTAATCTGCATAGCGACAATGCCATTAGTTCCAAAGTTTGTGTCCAAAGTTCCATTGGTGTTGTATCTTGCCAATGCAAATTCACCGTTGCCGCCTATGACTGCCCCTCCAGCAGCGACGATTTGTCCATTAGATTGTATTGCTATTGAATATATTACGCTAGCCGGACTGCCGGGGATTGCTGTGGTAACAACGCCATTAGTGCCAAAACTGGTGTCCAAAGTTCCATTGCTGTTGTATCTTGCCAATGCAAATAACTGGTTGCCGCCTATGACTGCCCCTCCAGCAGCGACGATTTGTCCATTAGATTGTATTGCCATTGAATATATTACGCTACCTGTAGCCCCACTAGGTTGCATTGTAACAATGCCATTAGTTCCAAAGTTTGTGTCCAAAGATCCATTGGTGTTGTATCTTGCTAGTGCAAATAACTCGTTGCCGCCTATGGTTGCGGTTCCACCGGCAACAATTTGTCCATTAGATTGTATTGCCATTGAATTTAATATGCTCTGCGAACTGCTGGGAATTGGTGTGGCGACTGTTCCAGGAGGTGTTCCTGTTGGATTAAACGTTGTGTCCAGTGTGCCTTGCGTCGCGAGTAATTGCGGCGCAAAGCTCAGTAAGGTTAACACAAGAAATTTTGCAATTGACGTTAAGTTTGCAACATTTTTCGATAAAATATTTACAATATTCATAATACAGTTTCTCCTTTTGAAATTGTTTTTTGATACCAGCTTACAATAACATTATTTTCTGTTTTTTTTCAAATAAACAATCAGCCCCGGGATATTTAAATTCCCAGGGCTGATTATGTTTAAAAAAAATTACGTATACTTGGTCAACTTGCTATCAAAGTTTTAAAACACCGGGCCCTGTTTAGCGCCAGTTCCATTAGCATAATATTTGTTTTTTAGAGCTAATGTCAGCGCACTTTGGGTCAAACTTGTGCTTGCATTGTATCTTGCCAATGCAAATTCAAAGTTACTGCCTATTTGTGCAAATCCGCCGGAAACAATTTGTCCATTAGATTGTATTGCCATTGCGTACATTATGCTATATGAACTGCCGCCGGGAGTGGTCGTGACAAGACCGTCAGTACCAAAGCTATTGTCTAAACTGCCATTGCTGTTGTATCTTGCCAATTCAAATTCACCTTCACCTATTGTTGTAGTTCCACCTGCAACGATTTTGCCATCAGATTGTATTGCCACTGAGTTTATTACGCCACCGTCGGGATTTTCGGTCGCAACAATGCCATCAGTTCCAAAGCTTGTGTCTAATGTTCCATTGGTGTTGTATCTAGCCACGGCAAAGAACTGGTTGCCGTTTATGACTGCAAAACCGCCAGCAACGATTTGTCCATTAGATTGTATTGTTATTGAATTTAATCCGCTAATCGAACTGCCGCTAGGTTGCGTGGTGACAACGCCATTAGTGCCAAAGCTGGCGTCCAATGTTCCATTGGTGTTGTATCTAACCAATGCACATTCATAAATGGTATTTATGACTGCCTGTCCAGCAGCAACGATTTGTCCATTAGATTGTATTGTTATTGAATTTATTTGGCTACTTGTAGCGCCGCTAGGTTTCACCGTAACAACGCCATTAGTACCAAAGTTTGTGTCCAATGTGCCATTGCTGTTAAATCTTGCTAATGCAAATTCATTATTGCCAATCTGGGCTGATCCACCGGCAACGATTTTGCCATCAGATTGTATCGCTATTGAATATATTGAGCTACTTGTAGAGCCACTAGGTTGCCTTGTAACAACGCCATTAGTACCAAAGTTTGTGTCCAATGTGCCATTGCTGTTGTATCTTGCCAATGCAAATTCAGCGGCACTGTTTATAGTTGCATAGCCAGCAGCAACGATTTGTCCATTAGATTGTATTGCTATTGAATTTAATCCGCTACCTGTAGAGCCACTAGGTTGCATCATAACAACGCCATTAGTACCAAAACTGGTGTCCAGTGTTCCATTGGTGTTGTATCTTGCTAATGCAAATTCATTATTGGCACTTCCACCGGCAACAATTTGTCCATTAGATTGTATCGCTATTGAATTTAATCCGCTGCTTGTAGCGCCACCTGGCTGTGTAGTGACTGTTCCAGGAGGTGTTCCTGTTGGATTAAAAGATGTGTCCAGCGTGCCTTGCATAGCAAACAATTGCGGCGCAAAGCTCAGTAAGGTTAACACAAGAAATTTTGGAATTGACCTTAAGTTTGTAACATTTTTCGATAAAATATTTACACTCTTCATAATACTCTTTCTCTTTTTGGGATTGTTTTTTAATACCAAATTACAATAACACTGATTTTTTTATTTTTAAAACAAATAATAAACTTACTGAATCATTTTCTTAAAATTTCTAATAACTTCGCCGCTATCGATGCAATTGCAAATCGATGACAGTTGCAACAAATTATTCTTGAAATTATCTTGCGAATCTAAGATCGAATTAAAATCCGAAACACTTAGAGTTTTTTGCTCCCTTAGTTCGTCTAACAAAAACTTTAGTGCGAGATAATTGCTATTGATAACACAGACATGAAGCGCGTTTAAGCCAAATTTATTTTTCTGTAATATTGAATTTAGATCGCCATTAATTATGCTGTTTATATTTTTTATATCCTGTTTATCAAACCCAGCAGAACAATTCTTTATGACTTTCATAAGGGGCGCATAATCAACTTCTTGAGAATTTATTAGCGTATAAATATTCAAAAGATAATTAGATTCGATTGCATAATCCAACACAGTTTTCCCGTAATTATCTTTTTCTGAAATGTTGCATCCACCAGCATCTAATAAAACTTGCAAAATGGCTTGATTTTTATTTAAAGCCGCTTCGTGAATAGGCAGTCTACCAAGATTGTTTTTCAAATTTATGTTAGCTATTCTTTTAATTAAATATTGCAAAATTTCTTCGTTTCCAAATCGTGCAGCTTTGTGCGCAAGTGAGTCCCCATACATATCTTGTAAATTTAAATAGTTTATATCAACAAGATCCAATACCGGCTTAAATTTTATATCTTTTTGAGATATTAAGCTGTGCAAGGGGAAATAACCGGGCGAAATTCGTGAAATTGTGTGGTGATCCAAAAAGAGTTTTATAATATTTATGTGCCTAATATATTTTTCTGAATTTTCTTTGCATTCAAGATAATTATCAACGCAGCGCTCAAACGCCGTTTCATCCGTATTTTTCCCATTTTTTTTATCATCTTCTTTACTATCTTTTATGCTAAGATTCAAATTTGTTTCTGGATTATTACTGCAAAATTTAAATAGTTCACGTATAAAATCAATATTTCCCCATACAACAGCAACGTGTAGCGGCGTATGGCCGTAAGTTGTCTTGTCATTTACACCGCAACCTAATTTTACAAACGTCTCTATTTCGCCCTGACAGTCGCCTTTTCTGTGTTGGGCCAATCTGTGCAAATAAGTAATTTTATCTTTTGGATTTATATATTTAGATGTGGGAGAGTAAGTGAAACCGTTATTGCTAGTATTATTAGTGTCATCAAAAAAGGGCTTTTGAGTATCATCTAACTGGATGCTGTCGTTTAAGCTTAGTGGGCCCCGTGGGGCAGTAATTTCAGAGTATTCTGAATCAAATTGGCCACTTATTGATAGATCTTCATGATCGTGGCCTTGATCTTGTTCCATGGACAATATATAAGAGTTGTTTATTAACAAAAACAGAATTATGGGAAATAATTTATTTATTTTGGTATTTAACACTTTGCGCCTTTTAAATTAAAATATATTTATAATAAGCTAACTTTGTTAGATAGTGTACAGTTACGCGGTTTGGCGATCAATATTTTTAAAAAATTTAATATAAGTAATTATGAATAATAAAAAGCCCGAAAAGATATCTTTAGATTTTATTGCACAGTTTCTGCCCGAGGCGCCGGTTATAATCGAAGCAGGGGCAAACGTCGGGCGCGATACTATTAAGATCTCTAAACGGTGGCCCGATTCCCAAATTTATTCTTTTGAACCGGTTCCGGAACTTTATGAAAAACTCTTGGAGAATCTTTCAGAGAATAAAATTAATTTAAAAAACATAAAAACTTTTAATTTAGCTTTATGCGATAGGGTTGGAAAAGCAGATTTTAATATCTGCGAAAATGTTGGAGCAATTAGTTCGTTATTAGAACCGGGAAGTATACTTGAAAAGTTTTCTGGCGCAAAATTTAAAACCGTAACAGTTGATTGTACAACTTTGGATAAATGGGCTCAAGATAATAAAGTTTCGTATGTAGATTTTATGTGGCTCGATCTTCAAGGCGCCGAGTTGCTGGCACTCAAGAATTCTCCCGAAATTATGTCAACTGTTAAAGCTATTCATATAGAAGTAAATTTATCAGAAAGATATTCGGGAATGCCACTTTATCCTGAGGTAAAAAGTTGGCTAGAAAGTCGGGGCTTTAAGGTGGCTCAAGAGTCACTGCACCATGTCACTTGGGGAGATGTTTTGTTTGTCAGAAAATTAGTTTAATATTGAAGACATAATAGCAATCTAATCTGAAAGATTTTATGAATAATAAAAAAGATTTAATAAAAAGAATAATCATAGATCCGGAAATAATGGCAGGTAAACCCGTTGTAAAAGGTACCAGATTGACTGTGCCTCACATCTTGGGTCTTTTAACGCAAGGTATTAGTACAGAAGAAATACTCGCTGATTATAAAAATTTAACTAAAGAAGATATACTGGCTTGCTTCGCATTCGCTCAGCAAAACATCGAGAACACAACTTTTATACCTGTTAATTATTAAGCTATCATGAAATTAAAGTTCATTATTGATGAATGTGTGGGATTACAAGTCTCAAACTGGCTCAAGGGAAAAAACTTTGATGTTATTTTTGTTGGGGAAATAATGGCAGGAGCTAAAGATTCAGAAGTTATTTCTAGGGCCAGAGACGAGAAAAGAATACTCATAACGTGTGATAAAGATTTTGGGGATATAGTTTTCAAAGAGCAGTCTAATCATTGTGGTATAATTTTATTAAGACTTCGCATGGAAAAAGCGCAGGATAAGATATTTGCTTTGGAAAAATTATTTGAAAAGCATGGCGATCAATTATCTGACAATTTTACCGTTGTTCAGGATTCTAATATTAAAATAATAAAATACTTTTTTCATTAAAGTTTTAGCCCAATAAAAACCATCTTTCTGGCCGATCCCTCTCGCCTACTTTAGAACTTCGGCGCGTAGACATCCCTCGATACATTTTTTCTGCGAAAAAACACTCGGGATGAGCGGGCTTTTTGGCGACTTGTTTATAGATGCTTTGTTTGTTAAATCTAAATTAGGTCTAAATTTTATGGGTCGAATTTGAACCTGTAAATCCGATCTTTTTCATGTCCAAAATTTTCTCATTCCGGACATGACGTATTTAAACCAGGAAAGAAGTTTTGATTAAATTTGACCTCAAAAAGTTATCCCAGAAATTACTTTAATTTCACATAAATTCTTTTCAAATTTAAAAAACAAATAAATTATGTAAAAGTCTAAAAAAATAGGGGGCTTAAATTTTAATTAAGACGATAGTTTTTGAATTGAGTAATGTAAAACAATTACAAATCTAAATAATTCAAAATTTGTCAAATTAGGGGCCAAAATTATAATTTTACTTTTTCAATAAAAAAGCTTCACATAAATTCTTCAAAACTTTAAAAAATTAAAACTATTGCTCTTTCAAAAATCGGTTAATTAAAATTAATAGTGAAAACCAACAACGCAGTATAATTTTGTTTTAAGTTTTTTAATTTTTTATTATTAGGGAATTTTGTTATGAAAAATATCAAAAAAATATTTTGTTCAATTTTTATTCTTACAAGTTTTAACTTGATATCTAAAGACACAGAAGCAAATTTAGATATACTAAATATAGATACTCCAGGTGCAAAAGTTCAGGCTTATGTCTCAAGCTTTTCGGGATTATTAAAAAAGAGAGAGTTTCAACAAATAGGCGATAACTATATTAAGTTGCGCACAGAAATCGCGCCTGTTATCGCAAAAAGTGGTGATGTAAATAAATTATTCAAAAAAGTTGATGCAACTTACTTAACACTTCTAAATGGTGAATCTGATGCAAAAACAGTGTTCTTAACTATTAGAGATGAATATCTGCTAAATATTCCAAGCGCAATCTTGAGCAAAACAAAAATAGCTGCAGACGCTTTGTATGCACTGATAAGAGGCTTATTAACCACCGTTTCTTCGGTAGAATCTAGCGATATTAAAAGATTTGACTTAAGAGGCTTTTCAAGCAAAGTTTCTGGGGGAAAATTTGTGCAACAAAATCCTAAATTTGAAAAGTTGAAATAATATGAAAAGAAATATATTTTTTGCACTTTTAATATTTGCAAATAATTATACTGCTTCCCAACCAGAAGAAAGCAGAGAAAGTATTGAAAAAAAAATAAAAGTATATGCTTATCAGATAGTGGGTGACGATGCTAAGGGAATCAAGCCCAGCGAATTAAGTGAACTAAAAAAAAATGCGCGAGTATTAAATTATGATGCTAATATATTACTTCCAGTTATAAATTACGTTAAGCCTAAAAGCATAGAAGACGAGCCGGTTTTGGCATTAAGCAAGCAATTATTAGGCGCGATGGCATCTCGAATTAGCAATCCAAAAGCTCCGCTCAGACTTAGTGGCAAGAGGCCTGGCGTGTTCATAAAAATTAGTGAATTAATAGATGAGCTGCAATATGCTGAAATAAAAACTGACGATTTTGATAAACAAGAGTTATTAAATTATCTCAGAAAAGCAGTTGTAGATATAGCTAATCACGTTTTCTCATTATGAAGAAATTGATGAAGAAATTAATTTTAATTTCTGAGGGGAAATTATGAAATCAATAAATAGAATAATTCTTACGTCACTTGCGCTTATTTCTATGCAGTTAATTGGGATGGAATCAAAGCAGTCGAAAACGCCTAAAGGCAGCACAGAAGAATTTAAGCTGATGAAGCTTATTGAAACGCCTAAGCCTTTGGCCATTGAATTAGTCATGCGCGAAGAATTAAAGCCCTCAAGCTCTTTTATTAAAGAATTACTTAATATTGCATTAAAAAATAGTAATATTGCAACTTTAGAAGGTCATGATAATACTGTTTCTTCAGTAGCATTTAGTCCAGATCCAGATGGCAATTATGCACTTTCTGGTTCTGGTGATGATACAATTAATTTGTGGGATCTAAGAAATAAGCAAAATCCTAATACAAAACCTATAGCCACTTTAACTGGCGATACTGGGGGGATTAGATCAGTATCATTTAGTCCAGATGGCAATTATGCTATTTCGGGTTCTCTTGATAAAACAATTAACTTGTGGGATCTAAGAAATAAGCAAAATCCTAACACTAACCCAATCGCAACTTTAACTGGTCATGAACAGGCTGTTTTATCAGTATCATTTAGCCCAGATGGAAAATATGCTCTTTCTGGTTCTATTGATAAAAAAATTAAGCTGTGGGATTTGAGAAATAAGCAAAATCCTATATTAATTAAAACTTTAACTGGTCATAATAGCGTTGTTTATTCAGTATCATGGAGCCCTGATGGCAATTATGCTCTTTCTGGTTCTCTTGATAAAACAATTAAGTTGTGGGATTTAAGAAATAAACAAAATCCTATATTAATTAAAACTTTAACTGGTCATGATGGCACTGTTTATTCAGTAGCATGGAGCCCTGATGGCAATTATGCTATTTCCGGTTCTGCGGATAAAACAATCAAATTGTGGGATTTGAGAAATAAGCAAAATCCCATATTAATTAAAACTTTAACTGGTCATAATGGCGCTGTTTATTCAGTATCATGGAGCCCAGATGGCAATTATGCTCTTTCTGGCTCTCTTGATAATACAATTAAGTTGTGGGATTTGAGGGATAAGAAAAACCCTAACACTAACCCAATCGCAACTTTAACTGGTCATATTGGGAGGGTTGAATCAGCATCATTTAGCCCAGATGGCAATTATGCTATTTCCGGTTCTTGGGATCATACAATTAAGCTGTGGGATTTAAAAGTTACAAAACTACCTGCCTACCTTATGCAACTGCCGGAGAATATAGTCGGTAGAGAGCCTGGAGAAGGTGTTTTGCAGTATCTATTACTAAAAGCTATTCTTGAGTTTCGAAAAAAACAAGAAGATGAAAAAGAAACATTGTTAATGCCATTTAGTATTAGTTACCCTAAATTAAAGAAAATATTTAATGGCTTGCCAGATTATTTACGCAACGCTTTAATTAACCAAAATTATGTTGTTTTAAAATAAATTTTAATAACCAAAATTAGAGATCTATAGCTTATCTCAGTTAACTGTATACACCCGCTCGCCCTGAGTGCTGCTCGAAGAGCAGTGTATCGAAGGGTCGGGTGTCAGTTGTTATACAAGCTATGCTATAGTTATCTAAAATTTATTTTTATTGTGCACCAGAGTTTTGGTCGATTTGCAGATCATGATCAGTTATATAAATTCTCTCGATAGACACTGCTTTGCCAGATTTTGTGTCTATCTCGATACAAACGCCGCATAAGATAAACGGGCCGTCGTGATCAACTTCAAACTTAACCGGCATCTGGGTTAACATGTTCTGGATAATTGGCTCTTTTTTCATACCAATCATAGAATTTAATGAACCTGACATCCCAAGATCTGTTATATAAGCTGTCCCGTTAGGCAAAATTCTATTATCTGCAGTCTGAACATGAGTATGTGTTCCAACAACTGCGCTAACTCGGCCATCAAGATAAAATGCAAAGCCAAGCTTTTCTGCTGTTGTTTCAGCATGAAAATCAACTAAAATAATATCAGTTTTGGATCGAAGCATTGTTAATAAACTGTCGGCTGTGCGCATCGGATCGCCAACAAGCTCGCGCATAAAAACGCGACCCTGAATATTCATAACGCCAATATTTACGACACCCGATTCAGTTTCGCATCTATAAACTCCAACACCTGAACCTGGGCACCCCATAGGAAAATTTGCTGGTCTTAATAAATCTGTATTAGAAGATAAGTATTGAAAAATATCTTTCTTTTGCCAGATATGATTTCCTGAAGTTACGACGTCAACATGATTATGCTTAAAGAATCTCATAACCTTAGGGGTGACGCCTTTGCCGTCAGCACTATTTTCACCGTTGGCAACAACAAAGTCTATTTTATATTGGGATTTTATATTTTTTATATGTTTCTGAAGCATAGCTTGACCAGGGGTTCCAACAAGATCCCCCAGCATAAGTACGCGTAATTTTGAATTATTTTGCATACTCTATAGATCGCTTCTCTCTTATAACGTTAATCTTTATTTGACCTGGGAAGTTCATATCTTGCTCAACTTTGCGCGCAATTTCGCGAGCCAATGTTAGTGCACCTTCGTCATCCAAGACATCTTCCTCAACTATAATTCTAACTTCACGTCCGGCTTGTAGCGCATAAGCTTTTTTCACGCCATCAAAAGAATACGCTATTTCTTCAAGCTTTTCGAGTCTCTTAATATAAGCAGAAAGTGTTTCACGTCGAGCACCAGGGCGGGATGCAGATATTGTGTCCGCTATCATAACTATTGGGCTATATATAGATGTAAATGTAACTTCTTCATGGTGCGCCGCGATTGCGTTAACAACTAAAGCATCTTCGCCACATCGCTTTGCTATATCCGCGCCGATAAGAGCATGCGGCCCTTCGACTTCAGCAGAAACTGCTTTACCTATATCGTGAAGTAACCCACCACGTAGAGCGATTTCAGGATTTGGTAGGCCCAGCTCTTCAGCTATCATACGGGCAAATATTGCAACTTCTATACTGTGCAATAATACATTTTGTGAAAAACTTGTTCTAAAATGTAATTTACCAAGAAGTGACACGATCTCCGGCTTAATTCCCTGCAAGTTAAACTTAAGAACCGTATCTCGTCCGTGCTCTTGAATAATATCTTCTATCTCTTTTTCACACTGCGCAACTGTCTCTTCGATGCGCGTAGGGTTTATTCTACCGTCCGCTATTAGCTTCTCTAAAGTTCTTTTTGCTATTTCACGTCTTATTGGATTAAAGCCCGATATGGTTATAATCTCAGGTGTATCACCAATTACAAACTCCATACCTGTGGCCATCTCAAGGGCTTTAATATTTCGGCCCTCTTTACCAATAATTCTGCCTTTCATTTCGTCATTAGGCAGATGAACGGCACCTGAAGATGCAGGGGAAACCTGATCGGCTGTATATCTTTGCATCGCTTGAACAACTATGCCAACAGAACGCTCTTTTGCTTCCTGGCGGGCGTCGTCTTCCATTTTTTGGATCCATTTTTGATTTGCATGCTTAACTTCAGATTCAAGCATATTAAACAGTGTCTGCTTTGCCTCTTCTCGGGACATATTTGAAATATGTTCAAGCTTGGTCACAAGTTCATCATAAAGCGTTTTAAGCTTTTGTTCGTTAATTCTTAAGGCATCTGTGCTGCGCAGAAGCTGGCGCTCTTTTTGTTGGAGCTCTCTTTGAATTTCGTCAATGCGTTGCTCTTTTTTTTCAATAACGTCCAGCTTTGACGTAAGTCTTGATTGAAATCTCTCAAGTTCAGCTTTTTCCCGCTTAACTTCAAGTTCAAACTCTGTTCTTTTCTTATAAATTTCATCTTTTATTCTTAGAGCCGCCTCTTTGCGCTCATTTTCTATCTCGCGCCTTGCCGAATCCAATTTAGCTTTGGATTCTGAATTGAGCCTTTGGGCGCCTTGAAATTTACTGAATGCGTATGCAATCATCAATATCCCCGCTGCGATGAGCGCGATACCTATTGCAATCGAAGTAGATAACATTTTTATATTCTCCTGATACCAATATCAAAATTAATTGTTCATATTTACTATACTACATACAATTATATACTATCTTGACAAATATCGAGATAAAAATGTTAAAAAAGCCCTAAAATCTATAAATTTATGGGCTTTTAAAGTAATTTTACTTAATTTTAACGTACCCCTCTTTAATTAAACTCCCCTTCAAAACATCCGGCAGGCTCTTAAATAGATCTTTTAATTGTTTGTAACTAATACTAAACGGCATTAACAATGTTTCTTTTGCATCTTCTTGTTTTTTTCGAAACTCTAGTATTGAACTTAGAAGTATGTAGACCAGGACCCCATCAGGCTTGTCTGGCAGCTTTAGGAGATAGTCAGTTAGCCTTAAAAATCCCAAATCCCACAGCTTGATTGTTTTATCCCGAGAACCGGAAATAGCATAATTGCCATCCGGGCTAAATGCTACTGAAGAAACAGTGCTAGTATGCCCTTTTAATGTTGCTAATTCTTTGGGTTTTTGTTTGTTAGTTAAATCCCACAGCTTAATTGTTTTATCCGAAGAACCAGAAATGGCATAATTCCCATCAGGGCTAAATGATACTGAATAAACAGGACCAGTATCACCTTTTAATGCTAATTCTTTGGGTTTTTGTTTATCTCTTAAATCCCATAAAAAAACTTCTCCTTTAGTGTCTCCAGAAATGGCATATTTACCATCTGAACTCCACGATACTGAAGCAACAGGACGAGTATGCCCCTTTAGATCTTTAATCTCTTTAGGATTTTGTTTATCTCTCAAATCCCATAAAAAAACTTCTCCTTCAGTGGTTCCAGAAATGGCATAATTCCCATCAGGGCTCCATGATACTGAAGAAGCAGAGAGCATATCATGACCAGTTAAATCTTTAATTAATGTAGGATTTTGTTTATTTCTTAAATCCCATAAAAAAACTTTTTCAGTGTCTCCAGAAAGAGCATAGTTGCCATCAGGGCTCCACGATATTGAATAAACAGAGGGCAAACCATGACCAGTTAAAGTTTTAATTAATGTAGGGTTTTGTTTATTTCTTAAATCCCATAAAAAAAATTCTCCGTCAATGTCTCCGGAAAGAGCATAGTTGCCATCAGGGCTCCACGATACTGAAGCAACAGCATCAGTATGGCCAGTTAAAGTTGCAACTGCGTTAGTGTTAGGGTTTTGTTTATTCCTTATATCCCATAACTTAATTGTTTTATCATTGGCACCTGAAAGAACATAATTGCCATTAGGACTAAATGATACTGAATTAATACCCGAATTGTGACGTAAAGTTGTTATATTATTAATATCTTTTGATGCAATATTAACAAGTTGTTTTATTAAAAAACTTGCTGGTTTTAATTCTTCGCGCATGACCAAAGTAAAAGCAAGAAGCTTTTTATGATCTTTATTCACGTCGCGATCCATTGTAAGAACTTTTATCTCTTCAGGACTACCAGTTATCTGTTTAAGCTCGCTTGTTGATTTACTAGGACTGCTTTCCATGCAGCCTAATTGCATAGAATAAAGCAATAACGTTATAAAAAATAACCTGTTTAATTTATCTAACGATTTCATTTTGTGCCCTAGATATAAAATAAAAATCAAAAATTCAAGTTATACAAATTCTTAATTAATTAAAAAAATAGCCCTATGCACGAGCTCATTTTTGATAATAACTATTATAAAACTTTAATCTCAAGCTCAACCTTATCAAGCAGTTTCTGGTAGCTATCTATCATCTGATTTACCTCATTTTGGGCATTAACAGATTTAACCGCCGAATTAAGTGCAGCAAGTATAGCCAGGCTTTTGGGGTCATGAATCTGTGAACTGGCAGCAGTATCGCGCATGTGGGCATCGACCAGCTTTGCCGCTTCATTGATTATATCTTGGGGCTCGTCACTGACTATAGTATAGTTTGAGCCGTATATGGCGATTTTATATTTTTTTAAATTATTCTTTAAATTATTATTTATATTATTCATAGATTTCTTTCAAAAAGAGTTTAATTTTTCACACCCGCTCGCACTGCCGTCCCCGGCGTCCCTCACGCCTACGTTAAAACTACGGCGCGCGGGCAATACACTCGGCCTGCCCGTCGAAGCTTCAGCGACTTGTCCTGCGTAGTCTCGACTAAGCGGGAAGCCTTGGCGAAGCATGGGTAATCTACTTCGATTCTTCGACCAAGAGATCAATACTCTTTATAAGATCGTCTACTACCATTTTGGTCATGGCACGTTCTTGGCTCAAATCGTCAATATTTTTTGTCTCTTTTAATAAAGAATTCTCTAAGTTAGCCAATTTTATCTTAAGCTCGCCATTTTCTTCGATCAAAAGTTCTTTGGCTGACAAGATTTGTTCTTTTTCCAGTAAAAGCTGCTCTTTTTCAAATTTAAGCTTTTTTACTGTATCAACTAGAAACTCTATTTTCTCTTGAAGATTTTTTAATATGTCCATAAATATTCCCTTTATCTTTTGATATTGTCATGGTATTCCAATGCAACAAATCGATCCACATGGGTGAGTTTATTAGAAATAGAGTCTCAAAGTCAACATTAGTCAAAATTATCAAAATTATGGCAACAGGACCCAGAATTTCCAATTTCTTGAGGTCTTTGGCTCAGGTGGCCCATAGCCATTGTTATAAATTTACAAATCTGTATAATAATTTATATTAGAAAATTTAAAGCATATTTTGGGGGAAAGACTCGTGAATAAAAGAAAAAAGATATTACATCTGGCACTAATACTATTTTCTGGACAATTAATTGGCATGGAGCCTAATAGTCCTGATGATACGGAAAACACAAAAAACATTAATTCTGAGGCAAAAGAATTTATCAAATCAATCGCAAACAATCATCTGAACTGGGCAACCCATAAAATAAATCACGAAGAGGCCATATTCTTAAGACAACTTATAGATTGGACCCATAACCATAAAAGATTGGTAGCCCTACAACTAGTTATGAGAGAATCTTTAAACACAGGCTCTGCATTTTACAAGGAACTGGCTCGTCGATTTTGTAATATAAGCCTTGTATCAAATATGGATTACCCTTTTATTGGGAAAACAAAGAGTTATTCTTGGCACCCAAGCGGGAACACAATTTGCTGCGTCAACGAAAACGGAGTTTTGGAACTTTGGAACGTATGCGATAAACACAAACCCACACTTATTTCCACAATTTCTAAAGATTTAAACATAAAATATACTGCAGCAGCATTTGACCCTGAAGGCAAAAAAATTTCCGCGGGAACAGATGATGGTAAAATCTACCTAATAAATTTTGATGACAAAAGCCTTGAATTTTTAGATGAAATGGATGTTCGTTTTATCTTTTGGAGCCACGATGGCAAAATTATTTTCGCGTGCCTATTAGATGAAGAGGGTGTCACTCCATCAACGATTTGTCGATGGAAATGGGATGACTTCAAAGGAAAATATTTATATTCAGGTGGCATAGGCCGAAAAAACGCAAATCATGAAATTGCTGCTGCTGCGCTCAACCCCGATGGAGAAAATTGTGTAGTTGGCTATGATATCTTAGGAGAAATCGACGTTTTTGGGATAAGTTTACGCACTTTGCCTTCTGATCGAACCAATAATGATAATCAGGATGATGAACCGGGATTTCGTGTAACCATCGATGGTCCCGAAACTGGAGTTCGTTCATTGTCATGGAGTCCTGACGGGAAATACCTTCTTCTTTGCGCTCCAGGTGAAGGGATGATTAAATTATATTATAACCCAGATCTAACAGATAGTGTAAAACTTAAACTAATTAAAGTTTTAAGCGAACGCGAAGGCCGAGTCTCTTCAATAGCCTGGAGCCCTAACGGGAAATATGCTCTTTCTGGATCTGAGAATAATACTATCAAGTTGTGGGACATGACCGATAAGCGCAATCCTAAAATACTTGGGTCATATAACGACTTAGTCGAAGGCGACTCTATAAAATGGTGCCCTAATGGCCAATACGCTTTATATGTTTCAGGCAAAGACGGTTTAACTAAATTGTTAGATCTGTCATCGATTGTTGATTTACAACAAGAACTCTTAAAATCAATTAATAAAACTGAGCAAGAAAAACCCATTGGCACATATGGGATTTTACTTCTAAAATCGATTTTAGAATACAGAAAAAAGCAAGAAGATATAAATAATAGTCTTTATAATCCACAGCCATGGGGCTTTAGAATCACATCTTCAAAGACAAAAGAGATATTTAAGGCTCTGCCTGAGCAATTACAAAAAGACTTGATAACCAAGGGCTATGCTGAAATTGATTAAGTTCTCTTGGAAAGTTTTAAGAGCAGAAATAAATAAGAATTCTAAATATTATTACTAGATATCAAAAGAGCTCCCGAATTTCGGGAGCTCTTTTTGTTAAATAATTCAAGATCGAATATTGCGATCTGGCTAAACAATAATTATTGACTTTATTAAAGCTGTAATTTTAAATTAAAAATGTGAAAATTTATTTTTAATTTATTTAAATAGAGACAAAAACAGCATGACTTATATTATTAATTTATTCAGAAATATAATTATTTTAAGTTTAATAATTTCTTGTAGCATAAGTAACATATTTTGCGAGTCAAAAATTAATATTAACAAGCCTGAATTAATTAAAAAAGTAGAAGAAATAGATAAAAAAATCAAAGAAAAAGCCGGGGAAAATTCGGGCTTTTCTGAGCAGATAGATAAAGCTCCTGAAGTTGAAGATTTTGAGATTTGGGGCCAGTTCCAAGCGAAAAAATATAAAAATTTTAAAAATATTCTCACTACTAAGCTTCAAAACCTAAATGCTTTTAAATATTATGAGTCAGAAAAAGACAAAGATAAAGCCCAAAATATTATTGAGCAATTATTAAAAATGGGGGCAGAGCCCTATATATTGCCAGCAACTATGAATCAACCTGATTTAATTAAGTTAATATTAAAATATTATAATAATGACAAAGCTTTAAATAACCTGATGAAGTGGCAGGGAAATTTGTCAGCAGATATGCTGGATTATTTGCTTGAAAAGAATAATGTAAGTTCAAATGCAAAATCTAAGGCGCTTTTTAAATTTATAGAAGATCCTGCACGCATTAAAATTTTACTTAAATACGGCGCAAATCCCGCAACTATAAACGCTTCAGGTAAAACAGCCCTGCAAGAAGCAAAAATTATTTTGAATAAATATATTGCACAAGAGGGCCTTCAGGACCAAATTTTAAAAATGGCATTAAAAACTAAAGAACTTGAAGACGCACAACAAAATGGCAACAAAGAAGTTAATCATGATTTTGTTTTGGACCAGAGCAAAATAGCGAAGGCAAGAGAGGTAGTAGGTAGATTCGAAGAACATAATTTTGATGCGGCCAAAATGGAATTAGGTATTAGGCTAGAAGGGGATAAATTATATCTTCTAGATTCAACTTTGCGTGCACCTTTGATTCTACAAAAAAGCAAAACTTTAGAAGTGATTAAAAATTCAAACACAGAACTTGATAGACTAAGAGAAAAAATCGGGAGAGTTCAAGAAGTTATTGACATGCTTTCTAGTAATTCTAAAAATATACTCCCAAAATAAGTAAAAAAAGCTAGTGCTCGCAATTAAACCTGCGAGCACTAGCTTTTAAATTCTATAAAAGTAAATTATATAAAAATTTATAATTTACTTAGAAGCTTGTTGAACTATCTTAGTAAATACAGCTGGATCGAATATTGCGATCTGGCTAAGCATTTTTCTGTTAAGTTCGATTTTAGCAACTTTAAGACCATGAATTAGCTTATTATATTTGGTCCCGTTAGCTTCTGATGCAGCTTTAATACGAGAAATAAATAAACCTCTCATGTCACGTTTTTTAAGCTTGCGGCCCTTGAATGCAAATGCCATAGCTCTTAAAACTGTTTCTCTTGCTCTCTTGAAGATATTTTTTCTTTGGCCCCAGTAACCTTTGGCAGCCTTCATTATCTTTTTATGTCTTCTTTTGGTTACTATCCCGCGTTTAACACGTGTCATCTTTTTACCCTAAATCCTGACGTTATATTTCTAGATATTTCTAGTATGGAAGAAGCTGCTTTATGTGCCCCATATCACATGACGCGATATAATACGCAGTTCTTAAATCACTTTTTCTCTTTGTAGATTTCTTTGTCAAAAGATGTCTGCGAAAAGGTCTTGTAGCCTTAATCAAGCCGCTCTTTAACTTTTTAAATCTCTTTTTTGCACCTGAGTGCGTTTTCATTTTAGGCATTAAGTAATCCTGTTTAACTTATTTTTTTAGATAATAAATTCTTGACCAAAACTGCCCCGTTTTTGAATCTTTCTCTTGAGCAATCTTTGAAAGACCCGCCGCTTCGAAGCTCTTGTTCATTTTATCAAACATTTCGGTACCGCGCCCTTCTAAAGAGGTCGCTTCACGGCCACGGAACATCAAAGTAACTTTAAGATGCTTGCCATCTTTCAGGAACTCTATTCCCTGGTTTATCTTTGTTTGATAGTCATGCTCACTAATCTTAGGGCGCATCTTGATCTCTTTGATCTGAATTACCTTTTGATTTTTCTTAGCGTCGTTTTGCTGTTTCTTCTTTTCGTAAAGCACTTTTCCAAAATCTTGGATTTTGGCTACAGGGGCACCCTCGCCACCCATATCAGCTATCAATACAAGATCTAATCCGGTAGCTTGAGCCATTTTAAGCGCTTGATCCCTTGAAAGAATTCCTAGATTTTTCCCATCATGTGAAATCACCTGAAGTCGGTCGAATCTAATTCTTTCGTTAACTAGCGGCAAATTGCTCTCGTTCTTAGCTTTCAATTTTTAAAAACCTCGTTTTTTGTAAACTTTATTCAGCCGAATACTCACTTTCATGTGAAGTAGGCATATTTATTATCGCAGTTTCTTTAACTTTCTTCAAGAGCCTATCTGCTAATTGTGGCTCAGATTTCAATCTACTTGCCACCTGATCCCTGCCCTGAGCCAGTTTTTCACCCTCAAAAGAGAACCAAGATCCTGATTGTTCTATAATATTTTGTTGTAGCGCGGCCTCAATTAGATCATATTCTTTACTTATTCCCTCACTGAAGATCAAGTCAACGACGACGCGCTTGAATGGGGGAGCCATCTTATTCTTGGCCACTTTTACGGCAACTTTATTACCTATCTGAACATCCCCTCTCTTTATTCCCTCGATACGTCTAATATCTAGTCTTAGTGACGCATAGAACTTCAGGGCATTACCACCGGTCGTTATCTCTTTGCTGGCAAAAGCCATAGCATTAATATTATGTCTAACCTGATTAATAAATATCAAAGAGGTATGTGACTTATGTACTATAGGTGTCAATTTTCTTAAAGCTTGGGACATAAGTCTTGCTTGTAGTGCCATATGGGCATCACCCATGTCACCCTCAAGTTCAGCTTTAGGGACAAGCGCCGCAACAGAGTCGACAACTATAACGTCTATTGCTGCCGATCTTATTAGCATTTCGGCTATATCAAGAGCTTGCTCGCCATAATCTGGCTGCGAGATAATCAAATCTTCTATTTTAATTCCAAGCTTAGCCGCATATACGGGGTCAAGCGCATGTTCTGCATCTATAAATGCACAAATTCCGCCCTTGGCTTGCGCTTGCGCGACAGTTTGCAATGCAAGTGTTGTTTTACCTGATGCTTCCGGTCCGTAAATTTCAATTACTCTACCTCTTGGTATCCCACCGATGCCTATAGCGTTATCGATCATAATTGACCCGGTAGATATGGAGTCGATTTTGTTTACAGCAGATTGCCCAAGGGTCATAACGGAGCCCTTGCCATACTGTTTATCGATCTGGGACAAAGTAAGCTCGATAGCTTTCTTTTTAGCTAAAATTTCGGGACTTAATGTTGCCGGAACTATATCTTTATCTTTTTTTACTTTTTCGCTCACGTTATTACGCTTTCAAGATTGTTGTAAGTAAATTTAGTAAATAACTTAATAGCTTAACTATATCGCGCTGTCTGACGAGGTATTATATACAATTTTAGCATTTTTGTTTAAAGACGCAATAAAGCTATATATAATTTGCTGAAAAGCTTCTTGATTGGCAGCAGCTTCAAGTTCTTGCCTGCTTCCAGCAAAAGCCGCATGATCTAAATGTCTTGTGTCGATAACTGAGATAATAAAGCCGTTATTTTGTGTCCCCGGGTAAGCTATATGACTGCCCTTG
Organism: uncultured bacterium; assembly: GCA_963717435.1. GTDB lineage: Bacteria > Babelota > Babeliae > Babelales > Babelaceae > MFD05580-245. Next base: position 1,040,251 of record OY970332.1, on the reverse strand, counting down.
TGGGTCATTTGCAATAATATATTTGGGTCGATTTTTTTCTTCTCAAATATAGAACACTTTTCGGCTGTTTTTGCGTTTATCCAGTCAGTTTTTTCAAGAGATACTTTATTTAGCGGTACCCCAATGGCTACTGAGTATTCTTTGGCTATATCTTCTATCTTTTTTGTGCCAAGTTCTTGATTATATTTTGCAAGATCTTTCATAAGAAGATCTCGTGATTTCTCAGAATATAAGTCATTAAGAACAGCTGATTTAACTTTTTCAAAGTCATATTGATGCGCAGGTGAAATTTTATTTAGTTCCACTATATACCCATTATTTTCGTCGATATAGTGAATCTTCTGATTAAGCTTTAAGCTAAATATTGCACGGGATTTCAAGCTGCCGTCTGATTCAAAATCTGTTATTTTAGATTCTGTAGCTTTTTTGTTTTTTGCAAATTCACTAAATTTTTCAGTGTTTGTTAACTCAGAAGTAACCCTTTTGGCATCTATATCAAATAATCTCTTAAACTTTTGATTTAATAGAGCTTTTTGGGCCTGTTCTTTATTAACATTTTTATTAGAAAGTAAATAATCTTTAATCTCTTTTTCAGAAACCTGTAGGCCATAATTTTCAGGTTTTATTACCCAAATTGTAGCGCTACGTTTTTCTGGCGCCCAATATTTTTTGGACTTCTTATTTTGAGACTCAAAATACTCTTTGGCTTGATTATCGAACAGACCAGTAGCTTTTAGCTTATTTGCATAATCTTCGAGTCTAAGCTCTAAAACTGCGAACTTGCGCTCTGTATTTTTAGCTGCGATTTTATCGTTAATCACAAAACCTGGAACATAAGCAGCACCAGCAACTATATCTAACGTAGCGGCGCGTTTTACTTCAGACTCTAGTATTTCTTCAAACTCTGATATTGTTAGACCCTCTCTTTTTAAGAAAGCTGCCAACTGATTGCTATCTATTTTTGTTGTTTGGCTTATGCCCAAAGTTGGAAACAATCTATTTAATAGCGCATAAACAGTTTGCGGGTCCGTAAGCTTTTCTGAGATAAAACTGCTTGATAAGTCTACACCCATCTTGTCAGCCGCGCTGTCAATTAGGGCGTCTCTCACCATATTTTTCATAACATTTTCTTGTGGATTTGCGCTTAGTCCCTGAGATCTTAAAATCATGTCGGCGTTTTCACCAAACTGAGACCTGAAAAAATTTATAATTCTTTCTTCTTCTCTTACACGCGCCTTAAAAACTTTCATGGGCAGTTCGTAGCCATTTACAGTTGCTGCAATTGTAATATTTTGGGACTTGCCCATTTTCCGTCTTAATAAATCTGCGCCTAACATAGAAGCAATCGTAATAAATACAACTACTTGAATTCCGCCGCGTCTGAAGTTTTTTCTTATGGAGCTTATCATGTCTTGCTATCCTTCCTGCTGTTCTTTCTGTTCTTTTATTTTTACGTCTTTAAGTTTAACGGATTTGCTTACTTTATCTATTCTATTTACTAATTGTTGTTTATCGTCATAATTTTGGGTAACTACTTGATACCATTTTATTGATCTGCCCCTAGAACTTTTACTAATTTTCTCTTTTACGACTACAGGCAGCCCTTTTCGTCTTATCTGATCGGCGCATTTTAGTGCCGCAGATTCTGTCCCAAATCCAGCTAATTGCGCAAAATATTTTACCGAAACTTTTGGCATTTCGGGAGTTGCAGCTGTTGCGGCTGGTGTAATTGGCACTTCAGAAGCTTCGTCAGTTTCGCCATTTTGAGAATCTTCTTCACCCTCACTATTATCTCCGTTTTCACTGGATTCACCAGAATTTTTGTCCCCGGTGTCATATATAGAACATATAGAATATGCCATTTTGTCGGCAAAAGAGTCGTTCTCAAATTGATCAGTAAATGTCTCTAGCGCTCTTTTTTTTCCAAAATAATATCCAGAGATAAAAACAAATATTACACACAATAATAAGCCAACTACTATCTGAGCTGCTTGCTGCTGTTTTATTTTAATTAAGTCTGATTCGTTATTTTGATTTTTATTCATACGGTCTCATATTCTTTTTTTATATTATTTATGATTTTTAAACTATTTTTTGTGCTTCTCTTCTGAGCCAATCAGCTCATTAATTAGCTCATCTAGGTATAAATCAACAGAAGATAAAGTCAAGTTGTATTCTATAATTAAGTTTTTAATTAAATTTTTATCTTGTTTTTTATCGGGCTCGTTAATTTCAGATTTAATTTCAGTTTTTAGATCTCGCACCAGTTGCCTAAAAAATGTCTCTTGGCGCTTTGCGTAATTTCTGGTTTTTTGCTGAATTAACGCAATTAAATTCTCAAATTTTTCGCCATTTTTATTAATTTTATTTTCTGTATTTTCTTTATTATTTTCTAAAAAATCTATTATTTCAGGGTACCCGATAATTTTTTTTACTTTCAAAAAATCTATCCAAGATTTATCCAGGTTTTTAACTTCTTCGATCCAACCAGAATTTATCATCGCGATCGCCCTTCTATCTATTATTTTATATAATTCAGGGCGCGATCTGGTTAAATAAATAAATTTAAAATTAAATGGGAAATTAAATTCGGGCTTTAATTCTGACGGCTTAATATTTGTCGTGTGCCAGATTTCAAGTGCCCGCTCGATTCTGTATCTATCCCCTATTGGAATCTTGTGCGCTCTATCTGGATCTATTTGCTCCAGCTCGGCCCAAAGCTCTTGGGTAGCTTTATCTTTATAATCACCATTGCTTTCTCTCTGCAAACTTTCAAAAACAGCATGGTCCCAGCTCGTCCCGAGTGTTCTACGTAGCCTTGGCGAAGTAGAATGTATCGAGGGATGCTCTTCACTTTGCAAATTTATAGGTGGGAAAAATAAAGACCGCAAATAAAATCCTGAACCGCCAACTATTATGGGAATAATATTTTGCGACAAGCTATTTTTTATATTTTCAAAAACAATTTCTCTATACTGCGAGACTGTAATATCTATTGGCTGATTTATATTACCAAACAAAAAATGGGTATCTTGTTGCAGATTTTCCGGACGGGCAGTGCCGATGCTAATTGGGCCATAAAACTGCCCAACATCAGCATTGATTATCGAAAACTTTTTATCTGGAAAGTTTTTTTTGAGTTTTTCGATCAGTTTATCAACAAAGTCAGTTTTACCTACTCCTGTTGGGCCCGCTACTAGTGTCACAAATCGTTGCATCTTAATCTGGTTATTACTTATTAGTGTCTTGGTTTAGTATTTTAAATTTTACTATTTTTGCTCGAGTTTTTGCTAAATACACGAACACTTAGCTCTTAAGTTTTCCATAGTTTTGTCTTGCGTCAGGCACTGAACCAAAGATATTTCTTCAACCAGCAAGCTTTCAGTTTGCAGCAATAAATTCTTTTCTCCAAAAGAAAGCTCTTTGTATCGGGAGATATATCTTAAGTCTCTGTATATTTCAGATAAGCCCTTCAAGTCTCCCGTTCTCAATTTGAGCTGATACTCTTTATTTCTTTTGTTCCAATTACTTGCTGTAAATTCACTGTTTGGGATCTTTTTTGCCGGCTCAGATAGAACCTTCAAAGCTTCATCGACTTTTGATTCGGGACTTAAGGGTCTTATTATAGAATCTCCCTGACAGCTTGTTGGCACAAGTATTGTGGCACCTTTGCTAATGAAAACTAATTCGTAAAATGAAGCTTTTTTACCACCAAACTCTTTTTCAATTATTCGGTTTATTTTTGCAACCCCATGACCTGGGTATACAACTTTTTCATCAAGAGAGAACATATGAGAACTCCTTTAATGGTAGTTTTATACGCTACCAATAAAAAAGCTTTTACCCTGGAAATTATACTATCATAAATTTATTAACAGATAAAGTTTAAATAAAGATCCAAAATAAGCTCGTCAAGAGCAAGCGACAAGCAAGCGGGGCGACGGGCCCTCTTTTATATCTGGGCCCGAGCACAAGCGCAGCGCAGGAGCTAATTAAAAAACCTGAGTGCAACACACTCAAGAAAATTGAGTTTTTAATTGACACTAAAACAAGAATAAGCTATAAATATAATAAAAATTTGAAAAATTTATAAAAAACTTAATTAAGAAAAAATAAAACAACCTGAAAGGATCCTGAATGAGCAAAATTATAGGAATAGACCTAGGTACTACTAATTCAGTAGTTGCAATAATGGAAGGTGGAACACCCAAAGTTATACCTAACGAAGAAGGTCAAAATACAACTCCATCGGTAGTGGCATTTACAAAAGATGGCAAAAAATTGATAGGCGTATTGGCAAAAAGACAGGCCGTTACCAACCCTGAAAATACAATTTATTCTGCAAAAAGATTAATTGGTATTAAATATGACGAAGCTGCAAAAGAGCTTAAGAATTTGCCATACAAAACGGTCAAAAGAGCCAATGGCGATATAGCGATTATCGGACAAGGCAAAGAATATACGCCCCAAGAAATAGCTGCGTATGTACTTGGCAAACTAAAACAAGCAGCAGAAAACTATCTTGGCCAAAAAGTTACAGAAGCGGTTATAACCGTGCCTGCATACTTTAACGACGCGCAAAGACAAGCAACCAAAGATGCTGGCAAAATCGCTGGCCTGGAAGTTAAGAGAATAATTAACGAACCGACAGCAGCAGCACTTGCATATGGTTCTGATAAGAAAAAAAATGGGATAATAGCAGTATTTGACTTCGGTGGCGGAACATTTGACGTTTCAATATTAGAAGTTAACGACGGAGTAATAGAAGTTAAATCTACCAACGGCGACACTCACTTAGGTGGTGACGACGTTGACCAAAACATTATAAATTATCTGGTATCAGAATTTAAAAACTCTGACGGAATAGATCTTAGAAACGATAAAATGGCGCTTCAAAGACTAAAAGAAGCGGCAGAAAAAGCTAAAATAGAGCTATCTTCTATGCATGAAACTGAGATTAATTTGCCATATATCACAGCTGATGCAACAGGACCAAAGCACTTGCATATTAAACTATCAAGAGCAAAATTTGAGTCACTAAATGCTGACATTTTTGACAGATTATTGATCCCATGCAAAAAAGCTATGGACGATGCCAAGATTTCAAAGTCACAAATAGATGAAGTGATATTGGTTGGTGGTTCAACAAGAATTCCTAAAGTTCAGCAACTGGTAAAAGACTTTTTTGGCAAAGAGCCTAATAAGTCTGTAAATCCTGATGAAGTTGTGGCAGTTGGCGCAGCCATTCAGGGTGCGGTATTAGCTGGTGAAGTAACAGACTTATTGTTGCTAGATGTCACCCCACTTTCACTTGGAATAGAAACTCTTGGTGGAGTTACAACAAGATTAATCGAAAGAAATACCACAATACCTACCAAAAAATCTCAGGTATTTAGCACGGCAATGGACGGCCAAACTGCAGTTGATATAGCGGTTGTTCAAGGTGAACGTGAATTTGCAAAAGATAATAAGCTACTAGGACATTTCAGACTTGACGGTATTACACCTGCTCCACGTGGTGTTCCCCAAATCGAAGTTACTTTTGATATTGACGCCAACGGCATAGTTAACGTTACTGCAAAAGATAAATCAACGGGCAAAGAACAACGCATCACCCTAACCTCTTCTGGCGGTTTATCTAAAGAAGAAATAGAAAAGATGGTTCAAGATGCGAAAGCCCACGAAGCTGAAGATAAAAAAGCTCGCGAATCTATCGAGCAACGCAACAAACTTGACGGTATTATCTTAGATATCGAAAAGGCTTTAAGAGAAAATAAAGACAAGCTTTCTCAAGATGAGGTTACAAAAACAGAAGCCGCACTTGAAAAAGCTAAGCAAGACTTAAAGACCCATGAAAATGACGTCGAAGCATTGAAAAGGGCTACAGACGAACTGCTTCAAGCGTCACAAAAAATCACTGAGATCTTGATGCAACAAAAGTCTGGTCAAGCTGGCGAGCAGCCTGGTCATGAAGAATCTACTGGTTCAGAAGGTTCTAGTTCTGAAGAGCCAATTGATATTGATAGCGAAAAGAAGTAAATAATTAGCAACTAAGAGGGCCCGATTAATTTCGGGCCCTTTTTTAATTTAAAATAAATTTATTAATTTATCTTCTGGCTTTATACGAAAACTTGTGGGGCACAAATTTGCCATCACGCATTTTAAAGTAGGAAATTTTGCCACCATTACTTATGGTAATTACTTTGGTGTCCAAATCAAAATCTATAAATTTTTTAATATTTATACTTGAATCACCCTGCCCTAAATTCCCAAGAAAACTGGAATTTGCATCGAAACTTGCAAGAAAAGCAAACAATAAGACATTAAGTCTAAATATTTTCATAAAACCCCTATAACTAAAAAATATCCCTTAAGAATAGCAAAAAACTGGGGATTTGATAAGATCAATATATACACGATATACATGTAAATATAGTTATAGTAGAAATTTATATAGTAAAAAAATATATAATCTTGAAAGAAATTAACAATGGCAGTATGCGCAGGGCTAGTGGGCCTACCAAATGTTGGAAAATCAACACTCTTTAATGCATTAACAAAGTCTTCGGTTCCGGCAGCCAACTACCCTTTTTGTACAATAGATCCTCATACGGCATGCACCCCGGTACCAGATAATAGAACAGAAGTTTTAAAAGAGATATATAAATCTGGGAAAATAATATCTGCAACTGTAGAATTTGTTGATATAGCTGGCTTAGTTAAAGGCGCAGCGTCAGGTGAGGGCTTGGGCAACCAATTTTTGTCACATATTAGAGACGTCGATTTAGTTATCCATGTGCTGCGTTGCTTTGAAGATATCATGATCACTTATTCAAGAGACGAACTTGACCCACTAATAGACTTTGAAATTATTGTTACAGAATTAATGCTTAAAGACTTAGAATCTGTAGGCAAACGGGGTGCAAAATTAGAACAGTTAATAAAAGCAGCCAAACAGAAACCCGCTGAACTTAAAGAGCTTGAAGCAGAAGCAGATTTGATAAAAAATCTTGAAGTTGCACTAAATAATGCAGATAATAACCAAGTTAGAAAAATTATCACAGACTCTAAAGTTAAGACAATATCTTTATTATCAGCAAAAAACTATATGATCGTCGCCAATATATCAGAAGACGAAATACAAGACGAAGCATATAAAAACAACAAGCATTATCAGAAGCTGGTTAACCATTTTGGAGCTGAGAACGTAATTCCAGTATGTGCGAAGCTTGAATCTGAACTTGCTCAGTTGCCACACGAAGAGGCTCAAGAAATGGCTTCTATGATGGGAATAAAAGTTCGTGGCCTGGATCAAATTATCTCAAAAACATACAAAAATCTGGGTCTTATAACGTTCTTTACATGTGGCCCAAAAGAGATTCACTCTTGGCCAATAAAAGCTGGCATCAATGTGCGAGCAGCTTCAGGTGAGATTCACTCAGACTTGGAAAAGGGCTTTATCTGCGCCACGGTGTTTAATTATAAAGACATAGCTGAGGCAAAAAGCGAAGTTGTTCTTAAAAATACTGGCAAAATACGCACCGAGGGTCAGGACTATATAGTCCAAGATGGCGATATTTTAGATATTAAATTTAATGTTTAAATAATAATTTAGACATTAATAAAATTAAACTATTTACTGGGCAACAAAGAAAATAATAGAATCTACTTAGGGATAAAATTTTAATTTAATAAATTATTAGGGGTATATATGTTTAAAAAAAATATTTTTCTGGCTTTTTGTTTGGGCCTACTTGTTGCCAATTCTTACAGCATGAAACGCGAAAGAGACGATAATAATTCAGACTTGATACCGACAGCACAGAGCAGCTCAAAAAAACAAAAAACTGAGTCAGCACCAAAGACGCCCGAAGAGCAGTTTGTGGTGCACGAAAAAAAGATCACTTCTGACGTCAAAAAACTGACTGCATTAAAAATAGTTATAAAAGAGCTACTTGCACAGCCAAATAATAAATTTTACAGAAAAATTATAGAAGCGATAACAGATCAAGCAAAGATAGATGCCTCAAGCGAAAATGAAGAAATCGAGAAGGCCGATCTTCCCAGTTCCTGGAAAAAACAGGGAATATTGAGAATGAGCTCAAAAACAGTCCATGGAAATTCGTATGTCTTGCAGGCCGATGATAATATGTATAATCCCGGGAAACAGATTAAATTACTTAGGAATAACCAAGAGATAGCAATTTTAAATGCCAAAGGTAAAGTTAACGGCGTAAAATTCTGCGGACCAAGCGGCGATTTTGCAATATCACTTGCCTGGGATAAAGATCGACCACTATCTCACTCATTCTTGGAACTTTGGGATCTGCGAGACAAAGCGCAGTTGCCAAATAATAATATAACCTGGAAAAAATCTATAGCTCAGATAGAAAATTGGGCCGATACTATAACAATTTTGGGCTACGATCCTGCTATCAAATTCATATACAAAGGACCAAATGACAAATGGTATGTTGAGCCCTTTAAAAATAAACCCGAAAACAAATCTATTTATGATTATCTTAGCAAAGAAATATTACATGCCGATCTTACAAATCTTTATGGAAAAACTACACGAATAAAACAAAAAAATGGTGATACGGTCAGGGAAATAGAAGAACCCACGGGCCCAATATTATATCTGTTAATAAACGAGATATTAGAATATCATGACAAGACTGCCAAACCATTTGAAATCAGTAGCTCTAAATTAAAACGAATATTTAATGAGCTGCCACCGGTGGTCAAAAATGGCTTTATCGATCTTGGCTATGTGCAACTACACTAATCGATTTGTTGGGATATTTTTTTAAGAACAGCATGCCAAATTTGAAAAAATCTGGTATAATATTGTGTAATAATTGGGGTGATATTTAAATAGTTATTTTTAATTTTAAAGCAATAAATAAGCTATATAAGATAAAATATGAAAAGAAAAAAAGGGTATTTTTCAATCTCTGCCGTAGCAAAAATGTTTTCTGTGCACCAGCAAACCATAAGATTGTATGAAAAAGAGGGCTTAATCTCTCCAAAAAGATCAACAGGCAATACCAGACTTTTTGAAGAAGAAGATGTTGAAAGACTTGAAGAAGTTATACATTTGACCCACAATTTAGGGATAAATTTGGCTGGCGTTGAGATGATTCTAAAGCTACAAAAACAGATTAAAAAAATGCAAAAAGAGATCAACACAATGTTCAAGCAGACAGAAAAAGAGCTTGCACGCGAAGTTGATAACTCAAGAGAGATAGCAAAAGCTACTGCTTTAAAAATATCAGAACTTAAACAGTTGCCAGTAAAAGCTAAAAAAGAGAAACAAGAGACAAAAGTAATTGATATAAGCAAAACAAAAACAGAAAAGTAAATTGCGCCAAAAAACAAGGGGGCAACATGATATTTAACAGATTAAAAACGGCAGTTTTACTTGCAACATTAAGCGGCCTCTTGATGCTAGTCGGAGGTTTAATTGGTGGCAAAGATGGCATAACAGCCGCCCTAATTCTTTCTATTATTATAAACTTCGTAACATATTATTTCTCAGATAAAATTGTATTAAATATTTATCATGCCAAAAAGCTTGATGAGGAAAAATATAATTGGTTATATTCGATGGTGAAAGATTTGGCCATGAAATCTGAGGTGCCTATGCCTAAGCTTTGGTTAGTAGAGACCCCCATGGCGAATGCTTTTGCCACGGGAAGAAATCCTGCCAACGGATCAATAGCCGTTACGACAGGAATATTAAATATTTTGACGCCAACTGAACTTCGTGGCGTGTTGGCCCATGAAATATCCCACATTAAAAACAGGGACATTTTGGTAAGCACGGTAGCTGCAACACTTGCGACCGCTATCAGTTACGTAGCAAATATGGCTTATTACATGGCGCTCTTTAACTCAAGAGATTCTAAAAGAAAAACTGCCAATCCAGTTATCATAATTTTAGTCAGTGTATTAATGCCAATCGCTGCTGCTTTAATTCAGATGGCAATCTCAAGATCAAGAGAATATTTGGCCGACGAGTCTGGCGCCCACACATGCCAGGATCCACTTGCGCTTGCATCGGCACTTGAAAAACTATACAAGCATATCCCAGAAGATCATCTTGATAGCGAAGATAGAGCTAAAGCTAGCACGGCTCCTCTTTTTATAGTGCACCCGTTTACATCAGGTAGTTTGATGAATCTATTTTCAACGCACCCGCCTATGGCTGAACGAATAAAAAGATTAAAAAGTATGGATGAAGTTCTTAATGGTAAGAAAGAAAAGGAATAGATTATGTCAAACAAAAACAATTTTGATGATGGTCAATTCATAGTATCTTACGAGCTTTTAGTATTGCTTGCATGGCTCTGCGACAATGAACAAGATGCACTTCAAGCACTTGTTGATCGAGCTCTTGCCAATGGCTTGCAAGAAAAGCTTAATGTTGGCTTAAATTTTGGCGAGGCTGAAGCTGAAATCTTGCAACAAACGATAATAGACTTCTTTGCGATCATGGAAAACATGGTTGTTGAATCTGGCGAGCAGGACCAGCTTAAACAGATTTTGCACAGAAACATGTTCCCTGCAATTGACCATATAGATTCTACTGTATTTGATCATAAAACAGTCGCACAAAGTGTAGAAAAAGCTGTCTCTGTAAAAGAAAAGTACAGTTCAAGACCGTCCAAAGATGTCTTGATGAAAGAGCTTTTAAAACGCTGGAAGCCTAGCAAGAAAACTTACGCAAATTAAATATAAATATAAATATAAATTATAAATTGTAATTTCGAAATTGTAATTTGCATCAAAAAGATATAATATTAGCCCGGTAAATCCGGGCTATTTTAATATTTAAACACAGAGAAAATCATGAAGCAATATTTATTGGTTTTTTTGAACTTATTTTTTATTAATAACTCTTATACAATGGAAACAGAAATACCCAAAATTATGACGATGGTTGATATAAATCAAGGAGTTGTAGATGATGTATATCAACCATTTTCAGATTCAGATTCTGAAACTGAAAATACTATTGCTACACAATCTGATGGCAAAATTGTTGTTAATATACCTACTACACGGACAAACTCAAATACTTTAACTCTAAGAGCAAGATACAACCCAAATGGCACAATCGATACAACATTTGACTCAGACGGAAAAGATTCTTTTTCAAGTTTCTTTACTGATGAAAAATTGAAGAAAGAAGCAAATATAATCTTAGCCAAAAACAACAAGTTTGCTTCGGACGCGAAGCAAAAAAGTAATTTTATTTTGTTGGCCGAAATCCCAATAGATATATTAAAGAAAATATTATTTGATTACCTGGTAAACACAAACTCAGGAATAACAGACGAACAAGAAATCTATAAAGATTTTAGAAACTTGGCGCAAACATGCAAGTTTTTCTCAGATCTTTCAAAACCAATAATGGCCCAAATAGTTTTGATTTCTGATAAACAGATAGAATTAAGGCTAGCAAGCCGAAAATATCACATCCAGGAACCCGACCGCTATTTAAAAAAAGAATTGGCACCGGCCGCCAAATCAGACATAATGGTTGCATCAAAGCAAAACCGAGCTTTATGGTTAATCAAAAATTATGAAAAAATAAAACGAAATCCCGCATTTGATAGTCGCGACAACGTTGAAATCTGTGTAATTCTTGCAACAAAACACAATTGTATTGCAGCACTCAAAGTTTTATTGTCATACACAAAACGAAACAAAGAAATTGTAAAACCAGAAGCAGTCAACCGCGCGAGGAAAATACTAATATTTTTAGATGGCACACCATTATACGTCGCCGTTAAAAATTTAAATATTAATTTAGTAAAGCTATTATTAGAAGATGAAAACTATAAAAAGTGCGTGAACATAAAAAATACCTCATATGGTTTCTTGACACCGATATCTTGTGCAGCAGGAATTCTTCACGATAAATTACGTTCCAATGACGAACAAGCAGGCGAAAAAGCGGTAGAAATAATAAGACTTCTTTTACAAAACGGAGCAGAAGATCTAAAAAACGATAGCTATGTAGAACTTAAGGAATTTATACCTAACGTTGTATCCAATTTTAAAAACCACAAAAAATTCCATACAGTTTTACAAGAAATAGAAAAATTAATTGCAGAATTTCCTGAATTTTTTAAAGATTCAAAATGCGAAGTCATGTAACATGAAACAATATTTACTAATTCTTCTAAACGTATTTTTTATCAACTCGCACTGCATGGGGCAAAAATCGCCAGAACAACCTGTGCCGATAACTGCACGAACCATAGAAAACCAAGCTTCATTTGATGTTTTTTTTACTGACCAAGAGCTTAAGAAAGAAGCTAATCAAATCTTCTCTAGGCAAGACAAGTTTGCTCCTGAATCGCAAGAAAACAAATTGATTTTATTGTGCATACTACCAATAGATATATTAAAGAAAATATTATTTGATTACTTAATAAACACAGATCCAGAAATAACAGACGAACAAGAGATATATAAAAATTTTAAAAACTTAGCGCTAACATGCAAGTTTTTTGCAGATCTTTCAAAACTCGTCATGGCACAAATTATTTTGATTTCTGATAAGCAAATAGAGCCAATATTACAAGAATCTTGTTCCACATCGATAATAAAACAAATATTTTAAAATCCAAGTTTCGTGATCACACTATACTAACAATATGGGCCCCATTCAATGACTGGCTAGTAGCCGTCGAGCGAAATAAAGCTCTATGGCTAACTAAAAATATAATTAAAATAAAGACGTTATGTTCCGGATGATCGTCGAGATTATATGGAATTTGGGATGCTTATTGCAGCAGAAAACAATAGCTTGGATTCAGCAAAAATATTGTTATCTATAATAGAAAAAGAAGATAAAAAGATTATAAATCCGGAATCTATAAAACTATCAAGAAAAACCTGTGGCGGTGAAACACCATTACATGCTGCCGTTAGGAGACATTATCCTATTTTGTAAAGCTATTTTAAAAGATGAAAATTATAAACAGTGCGTAAATATAAGAGGTGTTAAAAAATCTACGCCTTTAACTTGTGCAACGGAGCTTTATACGAGTTTACATTTGATTACTATGCCCAAAATAAGGACCTGGCACAAATAGACCATCTGGAAAAAACAATGATCGAAATAATGAGAATTCTTTTATCAAATGGAGCAAAAGATTCATCAGATGATTTTGCACCCCAAGGAGCTAAAGAGTTTATAAAAAATATGGTGATTACCAAACGAAACTCAGGAGAACGTATTAGGCCCAAAGGGCTCGATGCGCTAATTGCTGAATTCCCTGATTTTTTTAAAGATTAAAATGCGAAGTAATGTAAAATAATTAGTTATTTAAAAAGTAAAAACAGTCTAAAAAAAGCCTAGTTTTTCAAGAGACTCACGAACCTCAAATATTGGCAGGCCCAAGATTCCAGAATATGAACCTGTAAGAGACTTCAAAAACTGCGAGCCGTAGCCAGTAATATCTAATGCCCCGCAGCAGTTTAAAACATCGACATTTTCTATATATTTTTCATACCACTCTGGGGGAATTTGAAAATCACACGTGCTTACTATAGATTTCAAGTGGCGTTCTTGCGTCACAAAATTTTTGCCATCAAAAACTTTTTTATCCAAACAAAAAGCTGTGCATGTCTCAGATATCCCCGCGACCTGCTTAATTTTTTCAATAGCTTCTTGCTTATCTTTGGGCTTGCCATGAATCTGGCCGGCAGAATCCCGCGTCATTGTATCGGCGGTCAAAACAAATATATGATCATCCTTCTTGCAGTTTGATAAACTTTCCGGCAAAATCGCATGATCCATTTTTGATACCGCTATAGCTTCAACAATTTTATTAAAATCTAAACTATAGTCGCAAAATTCAGGTGAACTTTGTGGGATTACTTGAAAGTTTATTTTTGCCTCTTTTAGCGCATCTTGGCGAGATTTTGAACTTGAAGCCAGATATAATATTTTAGAATTTTTCATAGTTTATCTTAAGAATTTATTTTCAAAAAATCGTATAAAAAATATTGTATAATTTTGTTATAATTATAATCAGTATACAAATTACCTATTAATATTAAACAAAAATATGATCTCAAATAACTTTAGTAAAAATAACCCAACAAAATTTTATAAAACCCAAGCCGGTATAATTTTAGTTAATTATAAAAATAATAGAATTATAAACGCCGAGTTTGTAAAAGCAGATTCTAATGAAATTAAACTCTTAGAAGAATTAAAAGAATTAAACCAAGAACCCCTAAATTTCGAGTTTTCTGGAACAGATTTTCAGGTCAAAGTCTGGCAGGCTACTCTAAATATTCCTGCAGGAAAAACTTTAACTTACCAAGAGCTCGCCCAAAAAATTGGCAATCCCAAAGCCTTTCGGGCAGTTGCAAACGCACTTGGACAAAACAAGATAGCATATTTTATCCCATGCCATAGAGTTGTCAGAAAAAACGGCGAACTTGGTGGATATAAATGGGGAATAGATATCAAGAAGGCTCTATTAATTGCAGAAAAAAGTTGATATCACTTTCTGTTCCAGCCGTGATCAGAATACAAAATTCCTTTTGCCAAGACTCGATAGCCAGCTTGATAGAAAAAATTAAAGAGAGTGTGTCAGATTTTTACATCTAACACACTCTCTTTTTATTAGATTTTAATCTAACAAATTACACTTATAAGCTAGCTGAGATTCTGATGCCTCCAAATGTATATTTTGCCAAATTCTTCATAAGATTGGCAAAACTCATCTTACAATTATTCAAACGGGACACAAATCTCGTTAGATAATTGGATTTGGGTTTTTGCACAGAAATAACAACTTTTTCAGGAGAGTTAGTTTTATCCTGATCCGCTTTTACTTCCCCGGAATTATCTTTAACCAGCCAAAGAATTAATGCGCCAACTGCACACAAACCTCCAATCTGCAAAGCCCGCAAGCTACTCCAGCTCATTGACGAATCATTATCAGATTCTGCCGTGGATACGTCGCTTCGCAAGTAGGCTTGCGCCTCCTTCGAGCCTGCCGGAGGTACCTGAGAACAGGAAGCTGAAAAAAACAGCGATGTTATGAAATAAAAAAGAAAAGCATTTTTGAGACTCATTCGGTCTACCTCTAAGGTTGATAGGTTATATATGGTTAAAACACTGCTTGCCTCATCAACCTACTCACCTCTTGGATCGATCCTGTCTGAACATATCAAATAAAAAGTTTTTGACAACTTATTTCTTTAGATTGTTATTAAATTTTTTGCAAAACAAAACCGGAGTTTTGTCTCCGGTTAATTTTTTGATCACGACAAATCAAAAATCAAATCAGATCTTTAAATAATTGTTTAAATATTTTTTTAAACGCCATTTGATCTCGTTCGCTAAGAACTCCAATTTTTTTATGTACCAATGTTAAATCAAGAGTAAAAAGCTTCATTCGAATTATAGAGGCAGAGGGTAAATTGGTTGACTCTAAATTTGTAATCAAAACATCATTAAACCTTTTATTATGTTGAGCCGATGTGATCATGACCAAAACTACCGATCCCTGTTTATTTGATTCATGATTAGATAATACCAATGCCGGTCTTACCTTGGTCAAAGACGAATCAACAAATGGAAATGGAACTATAACAATATCAAAGCTTTTGTAAATCACGATAAGCCTCTTCATCTTCCTGAGAATTCCATTCTGCCAATGTTTCAGAAACTGCTTTCAAATAAGCCTTACTTTTTGAATCTATCTTTTTCAGAACAACCATTCCATCAATTATTTCAAAAAATACAGAGTCCCCTATCTTTAATTTCAGTTGAGAACGTATCTCTTGAGGGATTGTTGTTTGATATTTGCTGGTAACTTTAACAATTTTCATTAATCTTCTCCTACAATAATATTACTATTCTTACTAGTAAGAATACCATAATGACTTAGATCAAACAAGAGTTATACGAAATACCTATGGTCAAAATAATTTTTTTGCAAAACAAAACCGGAGCCAAAACTCCGGTTAATTTTTACTTATATAATAAATTAGTAAAGCAAGTTACTAAGCTATATCGAAATAGGCCCGCATGACCATATTACTCATAGTTGCCTATACTTTCCTCACTCAATTTACCCACGAAAGACCCTCTTCTTTGCGCTGCCCCTTTTAGCATTTCACAATTTTCTTTGCATTTTTTTGAAAGAGGTGAATCACAATCGCATGAATGCTTGGTACCCTTTGGGGCACCTTTATCACTGGCCTGACACCAAACCTTGACCTCATGAGATCCTAAGTACTTTCCAAGATCACTAAAGTCTCTACATGTTTTAGAGAATATTGGAAGAACCTGTATAATTGTTGCTAAAGTAATAGCAAGATACTTAACGCTTCGTGACATAAAACATCCCTTCTAAAAATATTTATATTGAACAACACTCCCGCCCTACATTTCTAATTGTAATTAATGGGGGGGGGGAAGTCAAGAGTTGAGGAAATTTTTTATTCCTTCAGGTGTAATAGCGGAGTTTGATAAATTTTTTGCTTAGATCACATTATGGATTTGCAACTTGAATCATAGTATAGTCCTATGGCAAATTGCAAATCCATCGCATCGATAGTATCTTAAGAACTATATTTAAAAAATTATAAACAGATTCTTACTTAGGATTATCTGATCCATGACGCAAAAAAAGATTTCTAGCGGGACAGTGCATGAGCTGCCCGAAGATCTGAAAGAAGCGCTTATATCCAACCCAAAGGCATTGGCTACGTGGGAGGATATCACTCCACTTTCGCGCAATGAGTGGATATGCTGGATTGAATCAGCGAAAAAATCGGAAACTAGAAAGCACAGAATCGAGTGGGGTTGTTCAAGCCTTGAGAATGGAAAGCGGCGTCCCTGCTGCTGGCCAGGCTGCCCCAATCGTTAATTATCAATAAATTTTTCGCAAAACAAAACAGGAGTTTTTATCTCCGGTTAATTTTTTTTAATTCTACAAATGCCTCTTGGCAAAAGATCTGCCAGAACCAGACTTTAAATAGCGTTCGAATGAAAATGCTTTTTCTTTGGAATCAAAGGCTATATATGTCATAAGTTTCCATGGTGAATATTTGTCAGTATGAATTGATTCGCCAGAATTATGCTCTTTTATTCTATTTTTAAGATCGTTGGTAATCCCAACATACATCCGAGCATTATCTTTGATAGAATTAAGTATATATACGTAAAACATTATTTTCTTGGAATTTTCAAGTGAGGTCCGCTTTCGTGTCTCGCTTATGCTCGCTTACTACAGCGTGACAGCCTTCGCTCACTTTTGCTAAATAAGTTATTTTTTTATTGAGTCTCGCCCGCCTACGCTTTTCAAGCTTCGTCGTGGCTGGCTTGCCCAGCCGTAGCTCGGAACGAGCGAAGGCTGGCTGGGGCGGAAGGATTCGAACCTCCGAATGCCAGGACCAAAACCTGGTGCCTTACCGCTTGGCGACGCCCCAAAAAGATATTTCTTAGAATTTTGATTTCAAGATTACTCGTCTACTTCGACGCTATGGACATTATTATACTCTAAAATTATAGCTTCTTCAATGTTTTTCCGCATATCTGAGTTAAGTGGGTGAACTATATCTCTAAAAGTGCCGTCTTTGCGACGTCTTGAAGGCATAGAAACAAACAAACCCTTGTTTCCTTCAATCACTTTCAGATCTCTCACTATAAATGCATTTTCAAAGACCATTGTTGCATAAGCTTTGAGCTTCCACTTTTTTGTGAGGGAAAAACTTTAACTTCTGTTATTTTCATCGTAGCAATCCTTTTTTAGTAATCGAAACAATTGGTCTCATTCTAGAGAGTTTAACCAGCGTTGTCAATTACGTAAAAAAACTGCTAACAAAAACTATTTATGCCGTTCGGCGGCGCGCAGCTTTGAGCTTCTGGAAGATGGATTTCGGTGCACTTCTTCTTCTGTCGGCACCACCACTTTTGGCGTCAAAATTTCAAATTCTGATTTATGTTCTTTAAAGAACTGCTTAACAATTCTGTCTTCTAATGAATGAAAACTGATGCAAACTATTCTGCCGTTATTTGAAAGTGTATTAACAGACTGTAATAACAAAGTTTTTATATGTTCAAGTTCTTTATTTACAACAATTCTTAAAGCCTGAAACACTCTGGTTGCAGGGTGGATTTTTGATTTATAACTTGGAACGGCCCGTTTTATAATTTCAGCCAGATCCAAAGTGGTTTTGATATCTTTGTGTTGTCTGTATTCACAAATTGCACGGGCTATTCGTCGTGAATATCTTTCTTGCCCATATTCACTAAATATAGATACTAAGTCACTTTCTGGTGCCCTGTTAACATACCAATATGCGGTAACTTGACCATGGGAGACAGACATTCGCATATCAAGTGGGGTTTCCCTTGAAAATGAAAATCCGGCTTGTTCAGTTATTTGATACTGGGAAGTACCAAAATCTGCTAAAATCCCGTCGACTTCTTTAATTCCCATATCTTTTAAAAGATAATATATATGTGAAAAATTTCCCCAGACAATCTCTAGTCTATTCCCAAATTCTTCAAGCAATGCTGGTCCATTTTTTTCTATGGCAACTTTATCCCAATCAAACGCTATAAC
This sequence comes from uncultured bacterium, assembly GCA_963717435.1. GTDB lineage: Bacteria > Babelota > Babeliae > Babelales > Babelaceae > MFD05580-245. The sequence continues at coordinate 1,021,637 of OY970332.1, read as the reverse complement.
TTTACATTTTGGTTCCGCTTGAAGTATTGCGCGGGTATGACCGCCACCACCAAAAGTACAGTCAACGTATACCCCGCCCGGTTTTGGCGCCAAATATTTAACTACTTCATCAACCAATACAGATTTGTGATAAACTTTGTTTTCTATTTTTGTCATTGAGAGAATTCTTCCACAAGTTTTTGTAATTGCATACCCTGCGATGCTTTTACAAGAACCAAAGAGTTTTTATTTAACTTATTATTTAATATTTTAACAGCTTCTTGCCAATTTAACACGCAATCGATTTTAATATTTATCGGGGCTGTTTTTTGTGCCCATTTAACCTGGTTGCCTACCAGCAACACTTGATTAACTGAAGGCAATCTTTTTAAAAATCTTCCAATTTGACGGTGCCAGAAAGAGCTATTAACACCAAGTTCTAACATATCGCCAATAACTGCTATTTTTTGCCCATTAAAATTAATTTTATCAAACGCTTCAAGCGCAGCTTTCATGCTTTCAGGGCTTGCGTTATAGGCGTCGTTAATAATCTCGCCAACAATTTCGCCGGTCCCGTTTTTTAGCAGTTTTTTATCGAATCTGCCTGGTATACTTAATGGCTTAGTGATACCAGTTATTATAAACTCGTCTTTTATGCCCAAGACATGCGCTACAGAACTGGCAGAAAGTGCGTTCATAACACGTGCTTTATTATTACTGTCCAGAGCTATATTATATTTTTTATTATACAGTTTAAGCACAAAAGTTAAACTATCACTGCTTATATTTATTTTTCTGGCCTGAATCTGATTTGAGGTTTTCTGGCCGAATTTAACTATCTGGTGGTTATAAGATATTGCAGACAAAACTGGCTGATCGCCGTTAATTATGCCAAAATTATTGTCATTAAAATATTTAAATATTTCACGCTTTTCGCCTGCTATATCAGAAAGTGAGCCCAAACCTTCCATGTGGCTGTGCCCGATACAAGTTATAACACCAATGGTTGGCTTAACAACTTGTGCCATGCGCGCCATCTCCCCGGGTTTGCTTATACCCATCTCAAATATTGCCAGTTTATGTTGATCAGTTATTTTCAACATATTCATAGATATTCCAAGGGCGGTATTTTGGTTCCCCTCCGCAGACATATAATTTATCCCGGCAGCATCACAGATGTTACTCAAAATCTGTTTTGTTGAAGTTTTACCCACGGAGCCTGTAATGCCAATAATTGGGATATTAAACTTTAATCGCCATTCTGTTGCAAGTTTAATTAACGCTGATTGTGGATCTTTGACGACAGCTATAAACAAATTTTTTTTCTGATCTTCAGTTAATTTTGCAAGCACGTCTTGACGAGTTTCGGAGATTATAATTCCACCGGCGCCCAAATTTATTGAATTTTCTATAAAATCATGCCCGTCTGATTTCTGGCCATTAATCGCCACAAATATATTATTAGGTTTTATTTTTCTAGAATCTACACAAAAAAAAGCCGGTTGTGGCATTTTGGCGCCATAAAACTCAGCTTCTTTTAGAACTGAAGCAAAAAACTCTTGCCCGAACTGCATCTGAACTCCACATTAGATCTGATATTTTAGTGAATAACCTTACGCATTTTGCCTGTAGTTTGCGGAGCTATGTGCCCCTGAGATTCTAACATTTCCATTATGCGTGCAGACTTATTATATCCTATTTTAAACTGTCTTTGCAAAAGAGATATTGAGACTTCGTCACGAGATTTAATAAATTCGACAACTTGTGTTAGCAGCATGTCATCTTGCGCAGATTTTTCTATAGAACCAATCTGTTGCAATTGTGGCTCTAAATGGGAATAATCAGGTTCTTGTTGTGATTTTATAAATTCGATAATATTTTCTATCTCTTTATTACTTGTATAAAAACCGTGGAGTCTGTTTAAGTTACCCTGGGTGTCTAGATACAACATGTCGCCTTTACCCAAGAGCTTATCAGCACCTGAGCAGTCAAGTATTGTTCTTGAATCTATTTTTGAGGTTACTTTAAATGCGACTCTACTTGTAAAGTTAACTTTTATTAGACCCGTCACGACATCAACTGACGGTCTTTGTGTTGCAACAATCATATGAATCCCAGCAGCGCGAGCCATTTGGGAAATTCTTACAATAAGATATTCGACATCTCTGCCGGCTTTGATCATAAGATCAGCAAGTTCGTCTATCACTACAACCAAGAATGGCATAGTGTTTAATTTTGTGTCCGGGTTAGTTTGTTCTTCTGCCAAGTTATTATACTCATCAATATTTCTTACGCCGTGGGCCGCCATCTTTTTATATCGTTCGTCCATAAGTGTCACAACAAAATGCAACGCGGCTATCGCCTCTTGAACGTCATTGATAACTGGGAACATTAAGTGCGGAATATCTACGTAAGATGCAAACTCTAAGCGCTTGGGATCTATCAAAATAAGTTTTAATTCTGACGGCTTTAATTTGAAAAGCAAACTAATCAGCATAGTATTTAACGCAACAGATTTACCCGCACCTGTTGAACCGGCAACCAACAAGTGGGGCGTTGTTGCAAGATCTATTACAGTATCGACCCCTTTGGTAGATTTTCCCAAAAGAATTGGCAGTTTGCCCCTGAACTTAATAAAAGCTTCTGATTGTGCCCCTTCTGAAAAGAGCACGGGCTTTCTTGTTAAGTTTGCGACTTCAAATCCGACAACAGATTTTCCTGGAATCGGTGCTATAATTCTTAGACTAACGGCCTGAAGCGCCAACGCTAGATCATTTTCGCGGGCCAAAATATTACTAATTTTTGTGTCCAAACTCGGCTGATATTCAAATAGTGTTACAACAGGACCGACAGTTACTGTTCTTATTTTGCCGTTAATACCAAAGCATTCTAATTTTTCTTGTAAAACTGCTGCCCGTTTTTCACTTTCCCGCTCTATTGCAATTAAGTTAGTAAAAGTTTGTGCAGGAACATCAAGCAGAGTTGTATCGGGCAGAATATAATCTTTTTTTTCTGAATCTAAAAAGTTTTTATCAAAATTTTTATCTAAGCTTAAATCTGCGCCATCAAAATCAAAATTAATTTTTTCAAGTTTATTATTATCTTTTAAGTTTTCGCCAAAAGAGTTGTCGCCTACCGGGGAATTAATTCCCATATTTCCAGAAAAATTTTGCTGAATAGCGCCCAAAAAGTCAGTAGTTTTATTGCTGGCAATTTCTTGCGCCGCAATTAAAACATCTTTAATATTTGCAGCAACTTTTGTTGAATCATCTTGGGTCTTTAAATAAACTTTGTTCCAAAAGAGATAAGAGTAGTCCCAACCAGATCCATAAATATCTTTAATTTTATTTTTTAAAGATTCTAGATACCCAGATATCCCCAAATATTTCAAAATATTAAAGTTAAGCTTAAATCTGGTGATCCAAGAGAATCTAAATATAAGTACAAGCGAACACGACAACATAGAATATACAAGCAAATATGAATATATCGGATCTTTAAGTTCTAAGTTTTTTGTAACAAAAAAACCCACAAATCCACCAGGTGAGACAGACTTGAAAAACTCAAAGCCTATTAATCTTGATAAAATCGAACTTGCCAAAATTAAAACAAATAGGCCAACTATTCTATCCCACTCGTTTTTAAAATTGGTGACACCGAATGCGATTATGGCAAAAAATGCAAATACAAAAACCAATAAAAGTGCGGGCAAACCAAATATATATAATAATATCGCAGCTAAGTTTGCGCCCAGCGCCCCTGCAAGATTATTTATAACTACGGGCTCACTTGTGTCATAAAAAAATGTTGGATCACTGTGGTTATAAGATAATATCGAAACTAATATTAACGCGCCTGTTAATATCGACAAAGAAGCAAAAAATATTTTTTTAAAGTAATCGAAGAACTTCATACTACTCCCCTAATTTTTTAACAGGCTAACCTGTTTAAAATTAAAAAAGCAAGAGAGCAAAATAACTTTATAAAAAAGTTATGTTTTACAAGTTATTTTTTACTTTTTTGAGCCGCCAAATATTTAGCACGTTCTTCAGGAACAATTTTAATTAGCGCTTTAATAAACTTTGTATGCATATCATCGTTTCCGATACCGGTATAAAACTTAATGGCTCCCTGATGTTCTTTTAACTTATCGTTTAAATAATTCATAAGAGTCTTGCCCTTAAGAAGTGGATCCTGAACATCAGGATTTGCCCCATATTTTAATAAAAGTTTTAATACATCAGGAAATTCATTAGCAAAAGTTTTTAGCTTTGCTTGTATCTCTTTTGATTTTGTTTCTCCTAATACATTGAAAGTCTGCAGACCAAAAAATAAAAAATAGTAAAATATAGTAGAATTTTGATTACGTTCGTCCCACTTGGTCAAATGATTTGGATCAGCTCCAAATTTTAATAATGTTTCCACATAAGACAATGCGCCGCCTTTTTGTTCAATTTTTTTAGTTATCTCAGAATCGGACCCTAGTCGATAAAAAGCAAGCATGTCATATAGCTTTTCGTCTAAACCCTTCTGCAATTCTTTGGAATAATATTTAGCGAACTTGTAAGCCTCAGCATCTATGGCCTGATCAATTATTTCTGGACCAAAGTCTTTTGCCCCGGGCGCTCTCTTTTTTAAAATATCGCTCATTATATCCGCTTTAAATTGCCCGTAATTATAGTTTTCAAGAGCTTGTCCCGTTAGGCCCCTTTTTCTGCCCGAGGACCTGATAAAAGAATACATGGCTCTCCAACTATCTCCGCCAGCTTTTTCTAATTTATCTGCAAGCGCAAAAATCTGGGCTTCTGTTTTCGCGTTATAATTGATACTGTTCTTTGCTATTTCATCGAATGCAGTAAGAGGCAAGTTTTTACCTCCTGAACCCATGGCAATGCCATTAAAAGATATAAGCAATAAAGCTGCGTTAAAACCAATAAAATTTAAAAGTTTCATTATAATCCCCTAACTAAAATTAAAAAAAATTAAACTATTGTGCTTGTTAATTGCCAATATATTTTATTAATATTAACGCAAAACAACCAATACAATACAAGCTTACTAGTTTGAATTACAAACAAGCAATAATTTATGTATAAAAAATTTAAGTATTATTAGTTAATTCTAGTAATCTTGAAAGCTAAATATTAAAAATAAGGGCCAAAACTGCGGGAATTATCATATAATAGCCAAAATAATAGCCGTAGCCGGAGATGAGCAAAAGATAAGTTGTGTGCAGAGCAAAATAAGAGATAATGGTTGATAATATAGTTACTGAGCTAAAAAGCCAGGCTGGTTTTAGAATATTAGCCAAAAGCGTTGGATTGGTGTAAACAAAGTAGCAGCCCTTTAAAAAACCGGCGCAAATGAGCGGGAACTGTATCGCGCAGGAAAAATAAAAAGCAGTTTGGTAAGTTGCCCCGAGCCAGCAGGCAACAACAAAAGTCGAAGCAAGTCGCGAAATTCCCGGAAGCAGGCTTATTCCCTGAACAACTCCCAAAATTACGGAATGTTTATAACTTAGTTTTGTTAAACCAGTATTTAAATTACTTAAATTAGCTAAATTATTGGGCAAAAACTTAAGTGATAATAATAAAAATATTGTAATTATAAATCCTGAGAAATAACTTAAATAGCTTGAATAAATCCCTGAGATAAAATTAATATTTTTAATTTCAAAATAATTAAATAAAAAGTAAAAAATTACAGTAATAAAATCTGCGATAAAAACTAAACTTAGCCAGTAGTAAATAAAATCGAAATTCTTAGAAAAATTAGAAAGTAAATAAATAATATCTTTAAAGAAAAATATTATTAAAATCAAAATTGTTGGACCATGAAAAAAGTATTCGAGTGATTTTGGGATAAGATTATAATTCTGTTCTGGATATAATTTCAAACTAATATTTTCTACTAGTTTTACATGCCCTGAACTGCTTATTGGCAAAGATTCTACAATAATTTGTGTTATTAGAAGCAACAAAAAAATCAATTTTGAATCCCTCTCGTAATTATCTTTGCTAGTCTATTGACTTGTTTGAATAAAATAACATATCAATATTATTAATCTATAAGAAAACCTAAAAAAGGGTATGAGTATGCAAAACAAATTTCTTAGATTCTTAAATTTATTTTTAATAATAGCTATAAATTTTAGTTTATTTAATCTTAAAGCAGATACGACGCCTCTTCATCCAACTTCGATATTTGTCCCAAGATCGCAGGGCGCAAATACTGCAAGAGAACTCGTGGGCTGGCAAGAGTTTATATATAAAGATACTTGTAATTTTTATGTAACAACAGATCTGGCTTTTGAATATCAACAAACTTTTAAAGATCAAAGAATTGCAAAATATATATTCGGGTCAAATAAATTAACATTTATGGGATCTCAGGTTCCGAATCAGTTTACGGGGACAGATTTCTGTTACACCACAACAACAAACAGAAGTTGCGCCAATCTTTGTTGCCCATTAATTGCAGATTATTTTGGTCTTCCGACAGATTATAAGCAAACTATAAATATTTGTCCGTCTATAGAAAATATAATTTGGGATTTTGAAATGTTTATGGGGCTGGATAAAATCACAAAAGGGCTTTATTTCCGGCTTCATGCGCCGCTAACAATATCAAGATGGACCCTTTTTAATAGCAAAGAGTTGGCAAGCTGTTGTGAACAATCAGCCAATTTGGCAGTTGATCAATTTCCAGAATGTTATATGTCAGAAGCTGCGACAAACAGCGTCGGGACACTTGCTGATGCACTTTGTGGAAAAACATTTGGTGATATGAAAACACCGTGGGCCTATGGTAAATTTTCCCAATGCACAAGAAGTTTAACTCGAGTTGCCGATGTTGATTTAATACTTGGTTATAATATCTGGCAAGGTGAAGATTATCATGCGGGCTTATATTTACAGACAGTTGTGCCGACAGGAAACTTGCCCAACCCTGAATTTATTTTTTCACCAATTGTTGGTAACGGTAAGCACTGGGAGTTTGGATTGGGTCTAACCGGACATACTTTGTTGTGGCAAAAGGGCACTGAACAAAGACTATTAATTTATGCAGAAGGTAATATAACCCATCTTTTTGCAAACACACAAAAAAGATCTTTTGACTTTTTGAACAACTGCTTTTTTAGTAGATACATGCTGCTAAAAGAGTTTGATTCTAGTGGAAATTATATTGGTAATTTAATTAACGCAATAAATTTTGCAACTCGCGAAGCGCAAGTTGACGTTAAAGTTAAAGCAGATTTTTCAGCGAAACTTTCTTATTATCATTGTGATTTTGGATTTGATTTTGGTTTTAATATTTATGGAAATACGCAAGAACATGTATGCATAAAAAATTATACAAATTCGCTTGATGAAAGATTTTTCGGTTTTAAGGGAACACAGGGAGTTTGTGCAATACAATATAACGAGGTCTCTGGAAATCTTGGTGGCTTGACCGGACAAACACCTGAAATAAATTCAACTGAAAGTAATGCAACCATATCTTCACCTGGCAGTATAGATAATCCGGTGAATATTTCAGGCCCTGTCGGAACAGTTGACGTAACTTGGGATAACACTGCAACTACGGGCAGCCCAATTTCTAGTGCGACAATTGCACTTGATTCGCAACCACCGGTTTTGATATCAGTTAAAGATCTTAATCCAAAATCAGCTGAGTCCCAAAGTATTTTAACTTATAAAATGTTCTTTAATTTCTGTCACACTTGGCATGCAGTAAGATTTATGCCACAACTTGGTATTGGTGGCGAAGTTGAGTTTAACGGAAAATCCAAAGAACAAAAATATGCTGACCAATGGGGTATCTGGCTCAAAGGTGGCTTGGCTTTTTAAAACTTAGTTACACCGTCTAAATCTTGCATATTAATATATCTGCTTTTTATTTACGAAGCTTGCAATCGCAACTTCTTTCGATTAGATTATATCGCATTGTCCACTACAACTAGATCGAAAGGAGGAGTACGTATCAACAAGAAAAAATAAACATATCACGTACAATTTTTTCTAATATATCCAATATATTTAAGTTATATTTAAGGAGTTTCTTAAATGAAAAAAATTTTAAAATCTTATTTGGCGCTAAGCGTGCTTGCAACAGCAGCGCCGTCAACATTTGCTGATAATAGTTGCAATACAAATAGCTGTTCCACGCAGCAAAGCTGTGGCAGTTGCAACTCAACTTCTTGCAATGGATCCTGCACAAACTCATGTACAACTTCATGCAATTCGTGCCCTATCAGTTCAGTTTTCAGACCAAGACCACAAGGTGCTGATACTGCAAGAGAACTTATAGGCTGGCAAACTTTAACTCACAAATTTGATGTTTGCGATACATATTTAACCGCAGCTTTGACGTTCCAATATGAACAATCTTTTAACGACAAGAATATAGCAAAAGCATTATTTGGGACAACACAATTAAATTTTGTTGGATCACAGGTTGCAAATCGTGGAAATTCTGGAACAGCTGGATGCTGCAACCTAGTTGCTGACTATTTTGGTCTTTCAACAACAACAAACGCTTCTTTAAAGATTAATCCAAAAATTCAAAACTTTATTTGGGATTTTAATTTTTACTTGGGACTAGATTCTTGGTTAGAAGGCTTATACTTCAGATTTAACTTACCTGCTGTCTGGACACGATGGGCATTGGTTGGTGATTGCAACGAAGGCAGCTGCAACACAAATTCTAATTCAAACTCAAGCTCATGCTCAAACGGCACCTGCTCTGATTGCAAATCTGGAAAAACATGTAACACATCTTGTGCCAGTTTAGTCACAACGGGCACTTTTGTAGCAGGATATATGTCAGCCGGCGCAACACAAAGCCTTTCTAGCTTGCAACAAGCTCTTTCTGGAATGCAATTTGGTGCAATGTCAGAAGCTTGGAAATTTGGAAAATTCGATTTCTGCAAAAGAGATAAGGGCGGTATTGCCGATCTTGATATGATATTGGGTTACGATTTCTGGAGTTCCGAGTGTGGACATTTTGGTCTTTATATTCAAGCTGTTGCTCCAACTGGCCCAAGACCTTCAGGCGAATTTGTTTTTGAACCAGTTGTAGGTACGCACCAGTGGAAACTTGGTGGCGGTTTGACAACCCACTATGTTCTTTGGGAAGACAACTGCGATCAGTCACTATCTGTTTGGCTAGAAGGCAACGTTGTTCATTATTTTAAAGATACACAAACACGTTCTTTTGATTTCTTAAATTCAAGTACAACATCTGCACCTTATGGTTGCAACCCTATGAGCAGATATCTACTACTTAAAGAGTTTAACACAGACGGAGTTACCCCATTAGGGACATTTATAAATGCTATTAATTTTAACACACGCAGTGTGAAAATAGATATTGCAGTTGAAGGTGACGCAAGTTTGAAGTTCTGTTACAGAAATTGTAATTGGGAAGTTGATCTTGGGTATAACATATATGGTAAATCAAGAGAAAAGGGCTGCTTTACCGGTGCTCCTTGTAACGCAGGTTGCACAACAAGTGCTGACACACTTTCAGGCAGAGTATTTGGTATAAAGGGCACAGAGGGTCTATATTCTACACAGTATACCTTCTCAACAGTTGCAGCGGGCGAATATGCTTTAAGTGCTGCAGGTGCGCAACAACTGCTGAATTCAACTGAAAACAGCGCAACTATGTGTGCCCCAACATTAACTGTTAATGTCGATAATGCAGTAACGACACAAAGTGCAGCTGTTGGCTCACCTGTCGGAGTTGGAACAACAAACATAACTTGGAACAGCGCAACTACTTTGGGTTCAAACTATACGCTTACAAACGGATTAGTTAACACAAACGGCATAATTATCGCGCAAACTTCAAACAATCCTGTAACATTTACCGGCAGCACCGACCCTAAAACATACTTAAGTATAAATTCAGGGCTTGCTTGCTCAGAATTAACAAATAAAGTATTTGGGCTTGTTAATTATATATGGAGGGATTGCGACTGGAGTCCATTCTTTGGCTTAGGCGCAACTGGTGAATTTGCAAGTAAGAGAGATTGCACATATTGCGGATTGAGCAAATGGAGTGTGTTACTAAAAGGCGGTATATCATTCTAATCTTATCTAATCTTATAATATAGGATAAATAACAAAACAAACTTACAAATAAAGGGCTCTATAAAGGGCCCTTTATTTTTTTTAAAAAAACTATTGCAATCAATAATCGATCTTTACTAGAGTTCTTTAATAGAAGATAAAAAGAACCTTTAAAAGAAGGAGATCTGGACTATATAATCTTCAGTATTTTTTTGAGAATATCTATCTCAAACCACATATAAAAAAGGGAAGTTATATGAAACCCCTTCTTTGCGAGTGGGCAGCGATGTTAAAAATAAATTGGTGAGTCGAACAATTTGAAAAAATCGAATAACTCAAAAAGCATTGTTCTTACAACATAAATTTGAAAGCACCAAATTGATCAATAAACTAATTTATAAATTAATTTGAAACTCTCAAAGTTTTGTACTAGAGTAACTATGAAATCATATGTTCAACTTCAAAAGATAGGAGTCATAAATTAAATTATCTTCACCAACACGGGCTAATTTAAAAAATAAAAAATTAGATTTTTTAAGATAAATGGCCCATAACGAAGAAAAATTAATTGATTAGTTGTTTAAATAAATAATTCAGGAGAATCTCAAATGAAACAATTTCTTAAATCATTTTTAACAGTTAGCTTATTGCTAACACCTGCTATTCAGGCAGACGGCTGTGGCTCAAACAGCTGTTCAACAACAAACAGCTGTAATAGCTGCGAATCTAACTCATGTAATGAATCATGTTCATCAACAAGCAACTGCAATAGCTGTGGATCTAATTCATGCAACGGTGGATGTAACTCTAACACAACATGTGGTTCAACATGTAATCTAGCTTCAACTTTCGTACCAAGATCTCCGGGTGCTGATACCACAAGAGAACTTGTTGGCTGGCAAGACTGGATCCACAGAGGACCTGAAGCTGGTGCGTATAAAACATATGCATTTGCTTTCCAATACGAGCGTTCATTCCATGGAAATAAGATTGCTCAAAATCTTTTCGGAACAAGCACATTGAACTTTGTTGGTTCTCAAGTTGCAAACCGTGTTAACACAGGTACAGCTGGATGCTGCAACTTATTGGCTGACTACTTTGGTCTTCCAACAAATACAAATGCTTCTCTAAAATTAAAACCGTTAATCGAAAACTTCATCTTTGATTTCGAATACTTCCGCGGCTTTGATGTTTGTGGATGGGACGGATTCTATTTCAGAGCGCATTTACCACTTGTTTATGCACGTTGGACATTGTTTGAAAATGATGCTAACGGTTGCTGCTTGAACACAACAGCTGGCGTTGGTACAAATGTTGCATACCCTGATGGATATATGTCAGTAAACAACTTTACTGCTAATTATCCTGCAAACACAGCTTACCCTTTCACAAGCTTGCAAGCTGCATTAAGTGGTAAGCAATTTGGAAACATGGTAGATCCATGGCACTTTGGTAAGTTCTCTTTCTGCAAACTAAGCAAATTTGGTGTTGCGGATCTTGACTTGATCTTAGGTTGGGATTTCTGGAACGAAGATTGTGGACACTTTGGTCTTTACATCCAAGGCGTAGTTCCAACTGCTAACAGAAGAACTGGCGAGTTCATATTCGAACCAATGGTTGGTGACCGTCATGGTAAACTTGGTGGTGGTGTTTCTACTCACTACGATCTATGGGAATGCAACGACCACAAACTTGCTGTTTGGTTAGAAGGTAACGTTGTTCACTGGTTCAACAGCTACGAAAATCGTTCATTCGATTTCAACGTAACAAACACAGCTGGCTCAACAGTTTGCAGCCCGTTAAGCAGATATATGTTGCTTAAAGAGTTTGATGCAAACAACGTTTCAACAGGCGGCTTTATTAATGCGATCAACTTCACAACAAGAAAAACCAGAATTAACCTAGCGGTTGAAGGTGATGCGACATTGAAATTCGCTTACAAATATTGCAACTGGACATTCGATGTTGGTTACAACGTTTATGGTAAATCAGCAGAAAAAGGCTGCATAACCTGTTCACCTTGTGACTACTCAGTTGATGGAAGAAACTTCGGATTCAAAGGTACAGAAGGTCTATACGGTCTAGAATATACATACACAACTGTTACAAGCAGCGGCGCATATAACTTGATAGCTCCTGTTCAAACAACAATTAGTGCTAACGTACCATTATCTGTTAACTTGAACTCAACACAAAGCTTTGCTACAATGTGCTCTCCTACAGTTGAAACAGCAGTTGACAATGCGGTTACAACTCTTGGCGCTACAACAATAATTGCTGGCGAACCTACAGGCGATGTACTATTAACATGGAACAGCTCAGCTGTAACAACAGTCGGGTCAAACGGATTCACATTAATCAATGGTGCAACAAACGTTAACGGTATTATCGTTGCTCAACAATCAGTTGCTCCTGTGACATTCAACACAACAGCTACAAACTTGAACTTAGCTTCAGGTCTTGCTGCTTCACAATTGACAAACAAAGTATTTGGTTACATCAACCACGCTTGGAAAGACTGTAAGAATACTCCTTTCCTAGGTATTGGTGCAACTGGAGAATGGGCTACAAAGATCAACTGCAAAACAGCTGGTTTAAGCCAATGGAGTGTAATTGTAAAAGCTGGTATGGCTTTCTAAACCATCCCATTTTTGCTAAATCACTTTACTAAATTAGTTAGTGATAGCCTTACACAAATTAACTGGGAGCTCTTCGGAGCTCCCAGTTTTTTTTGTTCACAAAATTTAACTTAAAATTTAACTATTGAAATTAACTGCGATTGATTATAGAGTCTTAGTAACCGGACCTATAAAAAAGGAGATCGCGGATCATGGTACGCAAGCAGTTTAATTTTTTACCAAAGTTTTTATTAAATTTTTCATCAAAGCTTTTATTTTTGTCTTTTTTTATTTTATTTACTATAAATATTCCCCCAATTTTTGCGGGTAATAAATCGTGCAATAACTCATGTAATTCTGGATGCATAACAAAGTCTATATTTATCCCAAGATCAGTAGGATCAAACTTAGAACGGGAGACTTTTGCTGTGGACGACAGAATTCATGCAGAGCAGAATTGTAATAATTTAATTGTCGGATCTTTTGTTTTCCAATATGAACGATCGTTTGATGGCAAAAATATAGCAAAAAGTTTATTTGGAACAGATACTTTAAACTTTGTTGGCTCACAAGTTCAAAGCAGAAGTAATTCGGGCACTGCAGGCTGCTGTGATTTAATTGCAGACTATTTTGGGCTATCTATAAACAGCAATACTCAGGTAAATTTAAAACCCGTGATACAAAATTTTATTTGGGATCTAGAATTTTACTTGGGGCTCGATAAATACGTTAGTGGATTATATTTAAAAATTAATTCGCCGCTAACATATTCAAGTTGGGATCTTTTTAGCAACAAATGCTCGCCATGCTCACTATTAACTGCAACAACTTTGGACACAACCCCCTTCCCGCCATGTTATATGGCAACGGGCACAGTATTACCAACAACAAATATAGTTGATGCACTTTCAGGTGTTACAAATTTTACGGACGGCTGGGCCTTTGGCAAATTCAGATTTTGCCCCATACAAAAATTAGAACTTGCAGATATCGACGTAATAGTTGGCTATGACTTTTTCAGAACGGACTGTAATCATCTGGGCATATTTGGGCAACTTGTTGCACCAACAAATAAAAGACCTAACCCATTTTATGTATTCTCGCCAGTAATTGGCGATCATCATTGGAAGCTCGGCGGCGGAATAACGGCGCATCATAAGTTTTTTGAAGATGCTTGTCAGTGGTGGGGGGTATATTTTGAAGCAAATTTATTACACTTTTTAAGTGATACGCAGCTGAGAACTTTCGATTTTGTAAAATCTAATAGCAATAATATCTGCTGCAATAATAATTTATCCAGATACATGCTATTAACAGAATTTACGTCTAACGGAGAAGTTTATAGCTCTACAGGAAATATTATAAGTGCAGTTAATTTTACTACTCGCAAAATCAATATAAAACTTAATATAGAATGTGATGCAAATTTAAAATTCAGCTGTCATCATGAGAACTGGACATTTGATGTTGGTTATAACTTTTATGCAAAATCAAAAGAGAAGGGGAACTTTATAAATAACTCTTGTTGCCAACCAGATTCTAGTTGCTGCAGTTCTAACACAACTTTTGATGGACGATATTTTGGATTTAAGGGCACAGAAGGCGTCTGCTGTAGCAGTTATAATATAACAACAACTTTTCCCACAAGAACTTTGGTATCCCCACAAAATTCAGCACAAATTTTAAACTGCACTCAAAGTAACGCCTCTATGTGCGCGGTTCTTGGCTCAAATCTTGACGATAACCCTGTGCCACAAGAAACCACCCCGCTGCCATTAGATGGCTCTGCGACTGTGTGCCTAACTTGGAACAGTACAAGACAGATCGGGTCAACATATATAAATAATACTGGAGTTGCTAACCCAAGTGGTATTATTGTTGCTCAGCAGTCTGTGCCGCCTGTTATTATCACCAATATTAACAACTCTATTTTAAATAAAGAATCAGGACTCGTTAACGCGCAAATTATTCAGAAATTTTTTATTCATGCAAGTCATGAATGGGATAACTGCTGGAGCCCGTATTTGGGTCTGGGATTAAGTGCTGAATTTGCACAAACCGGAAAAGATTGCCATTATGCCGGGCTCTCTAAATGGAGCCTGATGGTCAAAACCGGATTAAATTTTTAAGTTATTTTCTTAGATTATTAATATAATCGATCGCCTGGCCAACTGTTGTGATTTTGTCAGCTGCGTCGTCATCTATCTCGATAGAAAAATCTTCTTCAAGCTTCATGACAATTTCAACACGGTCAAGTGAATCAGCGCCCAGACTTGTCAGGGTAGCGTCTTCTGAAATTGTAGACTTGTCGACATTTAACTGTTGGGCAATTATAGATATTACTTTTTCTGCTGTACTGGCTCTATCAAATGACATTATAATTTTTCCAATCTTAATTTTTAATTTATTTTAAATTACTGCTTATTTTCTTCAAACAAAATCTTTAAATTATCAAGATCCTGTGGTTCAGAAACCAAGACAACTTTTTTATCAGGATAATAATCCTGAACTTTTTGTGTTAATTCTTTTCCAGGACTTGGGATTAATATCATATCACAATCAGAAAACTGCGCCAAAACTTTATCCCACAAAATAGGGTTAACGAGTTGCTTTATTACACGCTTTTTTATCTGCTTTGCATCAGTCGCAGATTTACCGTCAAGACCAAAAACAATATTATTTACTGTGTCTTTAAAGTCTATTTTTTCCAGATACATAGTAATGGACTGTACTATAGGCTCGGCAAAATTTGAATATAACCCAGAGTCTGTAGAAAGATTAGTAATTTTTGCCCGTTTCTTCTTAGCTTCTATAATAATTTTATCGATAGTTAATTTATCACTAGTAACAACAAATTCTGTTGGGCCATTAAAGCTAACTATCTGCGCCAAATTATTTTCAGGATCAGCTTCAGTAATAATAGCTTTTAGTTCTTTTAAAGTTGGACCGGAAATTAAAATAGATTTTAAATCGATAACAGATATTAACTCAGAATATAACTGACTAATTTTTGTGAGTAAGTATATTCCATCGGGAAAGCTTATGCCTTTAGAGACACATATAGCTGCAAATTCACCCACGCCGTAACCAGCAACTTTTTCAAACTCAAAGCCGATTTCTTTAATCGCAGACGCAATTGAAACTTCGGTCAAAAAAAGAGCCAAGTATGCATTTTGGATTACAGCAAGTTCAGCATCAGACGATGCAAAACAGAGTTTTACAAAATTAATATTGGCGCAATTAGATGCTTCTTCAAAATATTCTTGAACAATACGAGACGTGTCATAAATCTCTTTGCCCATCCCAACAAACTGGGTACCATAGCCAGAGAAAAGCACCCCTACTTTCATAATTACTACCCCCTAAAATATATTATATATTAGCTTATTTAGCTTTTTAAATATTTCAAAAACTTACGTAATCGTTCCAAACTTTCTTGCTTGGTTAAATTTACTACAAGCTCGTGAATTCCTGGGGCGGTAGTTTTTCCTGTTAAAGCTATTCTGACCGGTTTTGCCACAGAAGCAAATTCAACCGAATGGGATGCGCAAAAGTTTTTCACAAGTACCGAAACTGAGTCTAATGTAATCTCTTGCAAATTTTCAAGAGCTTTCTCAAATTCAGATAAAAGCTCTATAGTTTTACTGTTTTTATATTGCTCTATCTCTTGACTATAATTTTGATCAAAATTATAAAGCTCAACTACTTGCTGATAAAGTTCTGATACTGTCTTTGATCTGGTTTTATATAAGTCTATAATCGACAAAATCTGGCCCGGGGACCAATCTGATAAATTTTCTATTAAATCACCATCAAAATTATCTAAAATTATATTAAGCAAATCTTGCGCGGTAGTTGCTTTTATATAAACAGTGTTTACCCATTCAAGCTTTTTAATATCAAATATTGCGCCCTTTTTGTGAACATGCTCTAAAGAAAAATCTTTAATTAACTCAGGAGTCGAGAATATTTCTTTATCACCATGGGACCAACCAAGACGGGCTAGATAGTTACAAAGTGCCTGGGGCAAAAATCCTGTTTTTTTATAATCTAACACAGAAGTTGCCGCATCTCTTTTACTTAGTTTTTTGCCATCGGGCCCTAAAATTAATGGCAAGTGAGCGAAAGTTGGAACCGGGAAATTGCAAGCTCGATAAATTAATATCTGTTTTGGAGTATTTCCCAAATGCTCTTCGCCGCGAATAACATGGGAAATTCTCATGAAGTGATCGTCAACAACAACAACAAAATTATACATGGGAAAACCGCCTGATCTTAATAAAATAAAATCATCAAGCTGGTCCATGTCAAATTTCATGTGGCCACGAATAATGTCATCAAATTCTATATATTTTAAATCTAACGGACGCTTGAATCTAACAACAAATGGGATTTCTAAATCTTCTTGATAGTTTTTATCACGACAAAGCATGTCATACTGTGCATATCCCTCTTGGTCAGAATTTTTACCAAGGCGTCTTTCAAGTTCTTCGGGAGTACAAATACACCTGTAGGCTGTCCCGTTTTTTAGCATATGAGCAGCAATTTCTTGGTGCTGTTTTATTCGTGTTGATTGTATGACAACCGGCTCGTCATAATCTATCTGAGCCCATTTAAGAGAGTTTAATATAGAGTCAGTATATTCAGGCGTGGATCGTTCAAGATCAGTATCTTCTATTCTAAGCAAAAACTTTCCGCCGGTGTGACGTGCAAACAGCCAATTAAAAAGTGCTGCTCGCAGGCCCCCAATATGCAAGTGACCAGTAGGAGACGGCGCAAATCTGACCCGTATATCGTTCATTTATTAATTCCCACTTAATTCCAGTATTATTTTTTATTAATTTATTAACTTACTAATTCAAGTTTTGAACCCGCAAGCGCGGCCCAAATCGAATCGTTACCTGCTTGTGATAAAATCTGCCAGTTTCTTTTTGCCAATTCAAAATCACCCACAACCCAGGCTTGATAACCAAGATAATAAGCAGCCATATCTTTGTATGGGTTATTAAAAGTTTTTGCATATTTTTCAAGAAGCTCTTTACCCAAATTTTTAACAGATTCGTCTTTAGAATCTAATTGCATTAAAGCAAGCTTGGTTGCATAAAGATAATAAACGGGTGAACTTACTTCGATAGAATCTACAGCTTTTTTCATAAGATCTAAAGCACTGTCAAAATTTCCAGATTTTAAAGCAGAATCAGCTTGATAAGCCAACATAAATGGAGAAATTGTCGCCCTACTATAAGCTTTATAACTTGCAGCAAACGCACGTTCAGCGTTTACAAAATCTTGCGAGTTGCCAGTAGACATGGCTTTATTATATTCAGCAATAGATTCAGAGAACATAGCAAAAGCTTTTTGATTATAGTTTCTAGAGTAAAAACTATAGCCAAAAACTATTGCACAAATAAGACCCGCGGCGCCCAATAATATTAATAAATTTCTTGATGTTAAATATTTATTATTTAAATAGTATCTAATTTCTGATAAAAATGTCATATCACTACCCTTAAAAAATGGCGGGTTAATTTGTAAATTAACCCGCCACAAAATTAAAATTTATGTTTCAAATTATAAATTGCAATCACAAAATTACTCTTTGTTTTCTGCTTGTGAGTGCTCATGACCTTCATGTTTTTCTTGAGCCAACTTAGCTTTAGCCTGACGAGCCTCGCCACGCTTAATCATACGCTCAACTTTTGTAACAACGATCTTTTTACCCTTGTAACTTCCACAGTTTGAACATAGTGTGTGAGGTGTAATAGGATGTTGGCAGCTCGCGCACTCTGTAAATGCTTTGGCTTTTATTCCTTTATTGGCCGATCTTTGATCTCTGCGTCGCTTGGACGTCTTACGTTTAGGTACTGGCATCTGATGCTCCAAGATATATTTAAGATAAATTTAAAAACTATTAATTTCTTATTTTTTATAGAAATCTTATTTTTATTATACAATTATAGGCAAAAAAGTAAACTTTAAGATCTTTTCCATAGACCAGAAAAGTCTTGGTCAATTAGACCGTTTATTTGCATTGATATTAGCAACTCTTGAAATTTACCCATTTCCATAGAGAAATTTGAAAAAAGTTCGTCAAAAGTGACCCCCGAAGAGCAATATTTAACTATTTTTTCTTCAAGACTAAGTTCTGGGCTAAATTTTATCTCTTTTTGCCCAGTATTTATAGTATTTATATTTTGAGAAATATTTTTTTCTATAAAAGCAAAATTGTCCGATTTTTTAACAAAATCACTTGCCAGTCCGCGAGTATCAAACAAGTTATACACGTCCTGGGTGGCCGTAAATATATGTGCCCCTTCGGAGATTAACTTATGGCAACCGCCACTCAATTCGTCGTCAATATGCCCGGGCACTGCAAAGACCTCTCGCCCCTGCTCCATAGCATAATGGCCAGTTATAAGTGCGCCGCTTTTTATGGCAGCCTGGACAACAATACAAACCTGACTTAGACCAGAAATTATTCTGTTTCTTGCCGGAAAATTTCCTGGTGCAGCAGCAAATGTTAATGGAAAGGGACTTATAACAGAGCCGTTCTTTTGAACAATTTCATCAAAAAGTTTTAAATTAGTTGCAGGATACGGCTTTAATAATCCAGAGCCTATAACCGCTACAGTTTTGCCTGAATTATTAAGTGCACTTTGGTGGGCCATACTATCTATACCCAGCGCCCCGCCACTAACTATAGTAAAATCTCTAGACACAAAATCTGGGACCAGCATATTCACAACTCTATATCCATAATTATTAGCTTTACGGGAACCGACAAGCGCAATATTTAAGCCTTCTGTTTCTAGATCAGCTCCCCTGATATATAAAATCGCAGGTGGCAGATACGTATTTTTTAATAATATTGGGTAATTTTGGTCGTAAACAGAAATAATTTTAATTTTATGCTTTTCAATTAAACTCAACTCTTGATCAAGAATTTTTACATCTCTTAATCCAGAATAAATAATCTGGCTCAAATTTTCAGAAAGTTTACATATATTTGCAAAATCTGATATCGAAAAACTATGTATAGAATCTATAGAAAAATCCCCAAGGGACTGTATCAGGCGCTCTATTGTCGCCGGACCAATCCCTTGGATCAAATTCAAATGCAAAACTGTTTTTCTCGTGCTGTCTAATATCATGTTGTTATATTTTACACCCGCTCGCCCTGAGTGTTCTACGAAGCCTTGGCGTAGTAGAATGTATCGAAGGGTCTCGGGTGTATAAGTTCAGTTTATTGCGTACTACTTTTGCTCTTCTTGCTCAGCTAGTTGCTCTGCTTGAGTTTCTGTTGTCGCATTTACTGCACCCTCAGGTTCTGTCGCCTCTATTTCAGAGCCTCCTGAGATTGCGGCAACTGCAGCCAGAGACTGGCCAGCATCAAGACGTATAAGTCTAACACCTTGTGCCTGTCTTCCCATAGTTCTTACTTCTTTAGGTGAAAGTCTTATTATCTTACCAGAGATATCTATAAGCAAAATATGTGTATTATCATCAACGATAACAAGTCCAATAACTTTTCCATTTCTGTCATTGGTAGGAATAGTTCTAACACCAATTCCACCGCGATGGGCAACTCGGAAGTCTACGGCTTTAACACGTTTACCGTACCCTTTTTCTGTTGCGAATAAAATATCTTTCTCTTCAGAAACAACTTCCATTCCAACAACATAATCTTTTTCTTTCAAGCTTAATACCTCTAACACCGGCAGCTTGACGTCCCATTGATCGAACTTCTGTCTCTTTAAATCTAATACCTTGTCCATGTGCAGTTGCAATAACAATAGAATCTTTTCCGGAACTTAAATGCGCAGAAGACTAAGTTCATCGCCTTCATTAAGAGTAATAGCTCTAATTCCTGTACTTCTAATTTTTGCAAACTCAGTCGCTTCGGTTCTCTTTAATTATTCCTTTTTTGTTACCATAACCAAGATATTTATCCTCAATATCCCGTCACACAAAGTAATTTAACAACATGTTCACCTTCTGCAAAGGTAGCAAGATTTACAATTGCTCGTCCTTTGGCAGTTCGTGATCCTTCTGGAACTTGGAACACTGACAAGCTATAAACACGACCCAAGTTTGTAAAGAATAATAATTCATCATGATTTTTTGCAACAAATATATCCTGCATAATATCATCAGATTCATCTAACGACGCCATTCCCATCTTACCTTTGCCACCACGATGCTGAACACCATAAGTTTCAAGTGGAACACGTTTGATATAACCCTTGCTTGTCAAAGTTACAACAACTTCTTCATCAGGAATTAGATCCGCTTCACTTAATATATCGATAGCACCTTCAATTCTTGTTTTACGCTTATCAGCATAATTTTGCTTTAATTTCTTCAAGCTCTTTAACGATTTCTTTTTGTAATAAATCTTGATCTGCAAGAATAGCTTTTAAATTTAGTAATTAACTTTTAATTTCTTCAATCTCTTGATGAATTTTTTCTTGCTCAAGACCTGTCAATCTTGAAAGACGCATTTCTAAGAATCGCTTTACACTGTTCTGCAGTTAAATTAAAATCTCTTATTTAATTTTGCTATTGCTTCTTCAGCAGTTTGAGAATTTTTAATAAGTATTAACAACTTCATCAATATTATTCAAAGCGATAATAAAACCATGCAAGAATATGTTCACGTGCGTTGAGCTTTTTTCAAATCAAATTCCGTCGTTTAGTATATAACTTCTTCTCTGATGCAATAAAAATTCTCTTATCATATTTCGTAAGAGTAAATATCATTGGTCTATTATCAAGCAAACGCAAGCATCAATATACGTAATTGATGTTTGCAATGATGTATGCTTATAAAGTTGATTTAAAATAACTTGAGGAATTTCACCACGCTTTAAGTCAATAACAACTCTCATTCCTTTTTTATCTGATTCATCTCGTAATGTTTGAAATACCTTCAATAATTTTATTTTTAACTAGATCAGCAATTTTTATTATTAGCTCTGCTTTATTAACTTGATATGGCAACTCGGTAATAATAATAGCAGTGCCCTTTTTAGTTTCTTCAATATCAACAACACCACGTAATATTAAATTTCCACGGCCTGTTTTATATGCTTTTACAATTCCACCTCGTCCACAAATTATGCCACCTGTTGGAAAATCTGGTGCCAGGAATTATAGCAAATAATTCTTCATCAGATATATTTTCATTTTTCAAAAGCAATAAACAAGCATCAATTACTTCACCTAAATTATGTGGAGGAATAGATGTTGCCATACCAACTGCTATACCAGATGTACCATTAACTAAAAGATTTGGTAATCTGCTTGGCAAAATTACTGGTTCTATCGTTGATTCATCAAAGTTCGGCACAAAATCAACAGTTTCTTTTTCAAGATCAGTCAAAATTTCTTGCGTTATTTTTGCCATCCTGACTTCGGTGTAACGCATAGCAGCTGCATTATCACCATCAACAGAACCCCAGTTTCCCTGACCATCTAATAATGGATAACGTTTTGAAAAATCTTGAACCATACCAACCATGGTATTATAAACAGCTTGATCACCATGCGGATGATACTTACCAAGAACTTCACCAACAACGCGTACTGATTTATGATATGGCTTGTTATAATGAAACCCAGATTGGTCATAGAGTAAAAAACTCGTCTATGCACTGGCTTTAAACCATCACGCACATCCGGAATTGCACGGCTTACAACAACCGACATTGCATAATCAAGAAACGACGTTTTTAATTCATCTTCAATCATTATGGGTTTAACAGAACTAACAGGACCTTTTGAAAGCTTATCTTTTTGACCGGAAGAATCCATGCTCACTAACCTTTCGGCATAAATTTCTTTTCAGATATCTATAATTTAATTTCTTGTCTTTAAATTATAACACTAGTACAAAAAATCAACAAGTAAAGCGCAGAGTAAATTAGATATAAAAAAACCCGCACAAAAACGGGTTTTAAATTCCCGGCGCACCCGTTCGATACATTTTTCTGCGCTCTGAAGAGCTGCGAAAAACACTCAGGGCGAGCGCCATCTTGGATCTTGTAAAATATCGAAAGTATTTGTGGTAATTTATCTGGTGATAAGAGACTGGCCCGCCATCCGGAGCTTTAGCGCAGGATGGTGCCGAGAGAAGGAATCGAACCTCCGACACGAAGCTCTTCAGGCTTCTGCTCTACCACTGAGCTACCTCGGCATTAGTTAACTAAAAAGTACTATTAATCTACCGTCTGGGTAAGTTTTGTCAACGATTTTCTAAAATTTATCCCCATAATTACCACTATAACTGTCATATATAAGCACTGTTATTAATAGCATGCAAATATAAATACTAAGTTGCAATCAAAAATCCCCTTTGTTAGTATTACAAATATATTTTTAACTTATATGTAAAAAAATAATTAAGCTAACAACTAAGATAATTAATTAAGATATAATTATGAACCAAGATAATAGTAATATTGATAAAAAAATTACAGAAATAACTCAAGAATTCACGCAAAAAGTAGCAACTGCCAACACCCAAGAAGAGCTTGAATCTATAAGAATAGAATATCTATCTCGTGGCGGAATAATTTCAAATTTTATTTCTAGTCTTAAAGAACTATCGCTAGAAGAAAAAAAAATCTATGGCCCACGTTTTAATAATTTAAAACAAGAAACAAATAATATTTTTGAAGAGAAAAAAAATAAATTAGAAAAAGAGATGTTTGATGCGCAAGAAGCGAAACAAGCCTCTTTTGACGTCACAGCATACAAGCCATTTACAAAATTCGGCAGTCTTCACCCATATACTCAAACAATAGAACAGATAGAAGATATTCTAATATCTATGGGTTATGAAATTATAAGCGGCCCAGAAATAGACACCGATTTTTTTAATTTTGAAACATTAAATATTCCAAAAGATCACCCTGCCAGAGACATGCATGATACTTTCTGGCTCGATATTCCTAATATGGTAATGCGAACACATACTTCAAGTGTTCAAGCCCATGCAATGCTTGAACGAAAACCACCAATAGCTGTCGCGATACCCGGCAGGTGCTATAGAAGTGAGGCAACAGATGCATCACATGATTATATGTTCATGCAATGTGAAATTTTGTTTATCGATAAAAACGTCTCGCTTGCAAATCTTTTTGCGACAGCAAAAGTTTTCTTGCAAAATCTATTTGGCAAAAGCGATTTAAAAATCAGAGTAAGACCTGGATATTTTCCATTTGTGGAACCCGGTGTTGAAATAGATATAACATGTCCGTTTTGTACGGCAGGCTGTTCAGTATGCAAAAAAACACGTTGGATAGAAATTTGTGGGGCAGGATTGGTGCACCCTAACGTATTAAAATCTTGTAATATTAACCCGGAAGAATATAGTGGCTTTGCATTTGGATTTGGTCTTACAAGACTAGTGATGTTAAAATATGGAATTAATGACATAAGATTATTACACAGTACGAAATTAGAGTTTTTAAAGCAGTTCTAAGTACAGATTTAAACAGGAGTAGTAATGGAAGTCTTAAAAACAGTTATCCCCGCGGCAGGACTTGGAACTAGATTTTTGCCTTATACAAAAGCAATTCCAAAAGAGATGCTGCCACTTATTAAAAAACCTGCGATACAGCATATAATCGAAGAGGCTCTAAGCTCTGAAATTAATAACATGCTATTAATAACTGGCAAGGGAAAAAGTTCTATAGAAGATCATTTCGATTATAATCCTTGGCTTGAATCTTTTTTAAAAGAAAAAAATAAATCAGAATTAATAGAAACAACTGAGCGCATTTCAAGATGCGCCAATTTTGCTTATATAAGACAAACTGAGCCACTAGGGCTGGGTCATGCTATCTGGCTCGCTCGTCATTATATTGGCAAAGAACATTTTGCAATTGCACTTCCTGATGACATAATTATGTCAAAGCAACCCGCTCTTGCGCAACTTATCAGAATCGCGCGCCAAGAAAAAGCCAGTGTAATTGCGCTTCAAGAAGTTCCGTCAAATCAGGTGTCTTCTTACGGAGTCGTTAGCATAAAAAAGCAGATCACACCAAATCTTTTTCAGCTTTCGGGAATGGTCGAAAAACCTAGTCCCAAAAATGCCCCCTCTAATTTGGCAATTGTGGGAAGATATATTCTTTCAAACAAAATATTTACAAGCTTAGAAGAAATCAGTTCTTATGCCCAAGGCGAAATGCAACTCACTGACGCCATTAACCACATGACACAAAATGGCGAACGCGTTTTTGGTTACAAATTACAGGGCACACGATTTGATATTGGCGTGCCTGCAGGCTGGGTAAAAGCTGTTATTAGTTACTCTCTTCAGGACCCTGAATATGCAGAAAATATTAGACAATTTATAAATGAGATTGGACAAACTCAGGGCTTCAAAATTGAAACACCGAGCAAAATCTTAGAGATATAATTTTTCGTTAAATTTATTTGAGCTTATCCCAACACAACATAATTTTGCGCAATAAATGCGTCTTTTAAGATTTTTGGGAAAGCATCAAATATTTCTTTTACTTTTTTATAACTAATTCTAAATGGCGTTTTGTATTGCGGATGTTTTGAATTTTCTTGCTGTTCAAATATAGATTTAAGTAACAGATATTTTAATACACCGTTATAATCACCATAATTATCTTTCCACTTCATAATTTCTTCTGGCAATTCTGCGAGTGCTACTAGTTTTCCCAAATCCCACAATTTCGTTCCATGCTCGCACACGTTCGCAAATTTAGAACCAGAAAGTGCATAATTTTCTTTAGGACTCCATGATACTGAATTAACAAATTGACCCTGGCCGGCTAAAGTTGCAACTGGGTCAGTCTTAGGATTCTTTTTATTTCTTAAATCCCATAACTTTATTGTTTCATCCCCTGCACAGGAAAGGGCATAATTTCCGTCTGAGCTCCATGATACTGACTCAACGCCCCCTTTTGTGTGTCCCTTTAAAATTATAACTGGATCTGCTTCAGGTTTTTCTTTATCTCTTAAATCCCATAACAAAATTGCTTTATCAGCTCCAGAAAGAGCATAATTGCCATCAGGGCTCCATGACACTGAATAAGCACCCCGTGTAGGCACGCTTAAACTTGCAACTGGATTAGGATTAGGTTTTTCTTTATCTCTTAAATCCCACAAGAAAATTTTTGAATACAAATGCCCAGAAAGTGCGTAGTTGCCATCTGGGCTAAAACTCACTGAAGGAACCCCCCCATTACGACCCGCATCCAAGGTTATAACTAGTTTAGGATTTTCTTTATCTCTTAAATCCCATAGTTTAATGGTAAAATCCCATGAACCGGAAAGACCATAGTTACCGTCCGGACTCCAACATACGCTGGAAACTACGTTGCGGTGCACCTTCAAAAATTCAGCTTTTCCATTTCTTAAATTCAGCAATATAACCAACTCATTCTCGGTGCCGCAAAGAACATAATTACTATTCGGACTCCGCGATACACATCCGCAGAATGGGACAGCAATTGTTTTATCGAGCCTAGGGTCTTTTTTATTTTTTAAATCCCATAAATAAATTGAATCCCCATTTTCCGCAGAAATAGCATAATCGCCATTTAGATTCCATGATATTGACCAAGCGCTCTTATTAAAATTTTTGACTAGACACTTCGCCTCTGCATATGATCTTACAAAACCAGTTATTTTTTTAATAAGTTCTGCATTTTGAGTAGAGAGTTCTTCTTGCAAAACCAACCTGAACGCGAGAAATTTTTTAAATCCCGGGATAGTTGTAACATCATCGCCTGATTTATAAGTAACTGGTTTTGATGTCCATTGAACAATGTGCTTTATAAATTTCTGTTCTTCAGGGCTAGGAAGTTGTCCAGTACTTTGTGGAACATCTTCCATTCCCCACACCGAACTTAAGGCAAAACATGAAATTACAAGAAAAAATTGTTTTAAATTAAGCATAATTTCGCCTTATGTGTATAAAAAATTAAATTTTGAACTGCCTATTATTTAAATAATAGCAGAATATGTATTTTTTGTTACGCAGAATTATAAATCTCGTCAAAATTTATCTGATTAAAAAATATTTATAGCCAAATTATTGCAATTTGAAAATATTATAATCTATTATTATATCAGAAAGGGATAATGTTTTAATTAAATAAGGGGTTAAAATGGTAAATAAAATCTTAAAAATATTAATAATTGCAGTAAGTATAACATCTTTGGGCAGTTCTTTTGCTTGCCCAGTATGCCACGATGAAAAACATAGACCTATGCGACCGTTTTTTGTTGATAATAACAATCAAACCGCAAATAACGCACGTGTAGAAAAGATACAAAAGATTCTTGAGAGCATGAAAGCGGCTCAGAATTAAAGGGGAAATGGGGGTTTCATGAAGAAATTAATAATTGTGCTGTTTATAATTTTATGCGCAATAAAAACAGATAAAATTTATGCTCAAGTTGGTTGTATGGATAACAGTAAACATACAAATTTAAAGCTGGGCTACGACTATAAAGTACCATATTTTGTTAAATGCGCCTGTGATTGCAAAAATTATGAGATTTTGGCAAAGCATGGAAATAAATGCTCAAAATGTCTACACTTAAGGGCGCCGGTTCGAACTATTTTGGTTAAAAAAAGTAGTTAAGCTAATTTACTGGTTTATAATTTTATACATGAGCTGAAGAAGTTATTTTTTGTTTAAAACTTTTTGACATAAAATCTTCGAATAGCTTTTGCATGTAATTAAGTTTTGCCAACCTGTCTTTGTGATTATTAATAATATTATTATCGAGCCAGAATATGCGCCCCAATTTTATTGTGGTTAAAATTTTGCCAATTCGGGTATAATTTGAAAGCATATTTTTTTCAGACTCTATCGCCAACAAAAATTTTGCCATAGGCATAGTTGCATTTGAAATCGAATCTACACCCGCATATTTATCGCAGATTACTTGAATAAGATCTTCTGTTAATTTACCGGTTGGCACTAGCATAATCTCAGAAAGATTTTGGCCGGGATACCAACAATTTGAAATTGCCTGATTGCTGTTTAAAATGCTGTTTAAATTTCTGATTTTATAAACTGAGCCTAAATATACTGTGATTATGCTCGCAAAAAAAATTTGTGTTTTATATTTGCCCCAAAATTCTTGTGCACTATTATTAACTATTTTAATCGTGTTTTGAATCTCTTGAATTACTACTGGCTTATTTATATTCGTATTTGTGACAGTGCCCGAACTAGAACTAGAACTAGAACTAGAACTAGAACTAGAACTAGAAGCTAAATTAGCACTAGAATTGTCTGCATGCAAACTTACTATTACGTTAGAATTACGGGCTGATAAGCTCGCAAAAATTTCAGCAAATTTTTGATTTTGATTTAAAACGAGAGAATTAAGCGCTTCTAACAGTTTTTGATTTTGACTAACAAGTTGTAAAACTAAAATTTCTAATGGGCTAAATTTTGCAAGATTCTCTGGGCCAAACTGCGGCAAAACTTGTTGCCCCGCTGCGGGTGTTATTATTGGTGCAAATTCTGGTGTGGTTGCAGGTACTAGTACAGGTCCAGATGTATTTGTAGATGGGAAAAGTGATCTTAAATAATCACCTAAAGTTGCTTTTAAGTTATTAAAGTTATGAAAACTACTAAAAAAAATAAGCATGAAGATTATTTTTTTGCTCATACTGGCCCACCAAATCTGTTGTTAAGATTAATCTGAAAATTCGCAGGACAGCATAGAAAAATAATTTTTAAAAATCTACAAAAAATTTTGAAGTTTTTACTTATATCTCATTAAAAATGGGATAACAGAATCTGGGTTCAAAGAAACAGAATCTATGCCAGCTTTAATGATAAAATCTGCAAATTCAGGAAAATCTGAAGGCGCCTGGCCGCAAATTCCAATATATTTGCCAGACTTTTTTGCGCCGTCTATGGCCATTTTTAAAAATTTAAGAACAGCTGGATCTTGTTCATTAAAAGTAACACCCAATAAATTAGAATCTCTATCAGCACCCAAAGTTAACTGAGTAAGATCGTTGGAGCCGATAGAAAAACCATCAAATATTTTTGCAAACTCGTCTATTAATAATACGTTAGATGGCACTTCGCACATCATATAAACTTCAAGATCGTTTTTCTCTTTATCTAAGCCAT
The DNA here is from genome assembly GCA_963717435.1 of uncultured bacterium. Lineage (GTDB taxonomy): Bacteria > Babelota > Babeliae > Babelales > Babelaceae > MFD05580-245. Next base: position 992,819 of record OY970332.1, on the reverse strand, counting down.
TTTGACTTAAAGCACTTAATGCACACTGAGCTTCATAAACTGTTCTTACAAACGGCACCATAACCTTAATATTTTTAAAACCCATAACTTCACGCGCACGTTTTATCGCCTCGCATTCAAGTGCAAATGCAGGGGCATACATTTCGCTGCAATACCTAATTGCGCCGCGAAATCCTATCATGGGATTCTCTTCATCAGGCTCAAAATATTCACCGCCTATAAGACCACGATATTCGTTGCTCTTAAAATCTGAAAGTCTGACTATAACAGTTTTTGGATAGAAAGCGCCCGCTATTGTCGCTATTCCCTGAGCCAAAGAGCTTACAAAAAATTCTTGCAAACTGCCGTAGCCTACTGCCAGTTGATTAATTTTTTCCAGAGTTTTTTTGTTTTTAATTTTTTCAGGAAATAAAACTGCAAGTGGATGAACTTTAATTATCGAGTTAATTATAAATTCGATTCGAGCAAGCCCCACACCACTAACTGGCAAAAACGAAGCTTCGAACGCTCTATTAGGATCAGCTATGTTCATCATAACTTCAACTGGGGGTTTGGGTAAACTTTTTAGTTCTGTAATATCTATCTCAAAAGGCAAAATACCAGAATAAACTTGCCCCAAGCTTCCATGTGAACAGTCTACAGTAACAGACTGCCCGTTTTTTAAAATCTCTGTTGCGGTGTGCGTTCCAATAACTGCGGGTATCCCAAGCTCACGACTAACAATAGCAGCATGACATGTTCTGCCGCCCCGGTCCGTTATTATAGCAGCAGCTTTTTTCATAATCGGCACCCAATCTGGATCGGTCATGCCAGTAACTAATATATCACCCGTTTCAAACTTAGAAATTTCTTTGGCAGATTTTATAACTCTAACTTTTCCATAAGCTATCTTTTGACCGATACTTAAGCCCGTAACAAGAACTTCTTTGGCTTGATTTGGATGGGCCAGATGATATCTTACAAGTTTGTCTACGCGCAAAAGAGAGTGTACAGTTTCAGAACGGGCCTGAACAATATATATTTTACCATCGATGCCATCTTTTGCCCATTCAACATCCATTGGGGACCAAGCGCCGCGTAGCTTAGAGTAATAATCTTCGATTCTTATAACAAACTTAGATAGTTCTAAAATTTCTTGATCGCTAAGAGAAAATCTTGCTTGATCTTTTTTTTCTACTTTTACCGTAGTTGTTTGAGTTTTGCCGTAAACAATTTTTGTTTCTTTATTACCCAAATATTTTTTTATTATGGGTTCAAAGCCAAGCTCCAAAGTTTTTTTATGCACACAAAATTCATCTGGGTTAACGATTCCTTGCACTATCGAATCGCCAAGTCCATAAGACGAGCTTATTTCGACAACATCTTTAAATCCAGTTTCAGTATCAAGAGAAAATGCTACGCCCGAGCATGCAAGATCTGATCTAACCATTTTTTGAATGCCAACAGAAAGCGCAACTTTAAAATGATCAAATTTGTTTTCGATTCTATAAATTATCGCCCTATCGGTGAATAAAGATGCTAGGCACTTTTTAACGGCTATAAGCAAACTAATGTCGCCATTAACATTTAAAAAAGTTTCTTGTTGTCCTGCAAAAGATGCGTTGGGCAAATCTTCGGCAGTTGCGGAAGATCTTACTGCAACATCACAATTTTCTTGTTTATAGCGCTTTGAAAGTTCATGATAAGCCTTCACTATTTCTGAAGATAACTCTTCTGGGAAATCACCTTTTAAAATTAATTCTCTTACTTGTTCGCCAACGGACTGCAAAGTTTTTACATCAGACGGCGTTTCCAACTTGCTCATAATATTACGCATTTTTTCAAGCAAATTATTATATTCTAAATAGTACCAGTAAGCTTCTGAAGTTATTGCAAAACCGTCAGGAACGAGAATTCCAAAAGATGACAAATTTTTTATCATCTCCCCTATAGAGCTATTTTTGCCACCAACAAGATTAATATCGTGAATATTTATATCTTCAAAAAATTTAATATATTTCATAGCACCGTTCTGATTAATTCTGAGACACTTATCAACCCTTTAGAAACTTTTAATGCTGCGTCATAAACTAATGGCTTGCATCCGTCTTGTAATGCTTGCTGATATAAATCTTCAAATTGTGGATTTTGATTTATTAAAGATCTAAATTTTTCTGTAAATTCTAATAAAGAAAAAATCCCAGCCCGTCCCTTATATCCAAGTCCGTTACAGTTTGTGCAGCCCTTACTTTTATACGCGCTATCTAAAATTATATTAAACTTTTTTAAAAGACTAAACTCATATTCTTCTAATTTTGTTTCGTATTTGCAATCTTGGCACAACTTTCTTGCCAATCTTTGTGCCAACACACCAGTCAGCGCAGCTTTCACCAGAAATGACTCTATGCCCATGTCGATCAGTCTCATTACGGCGCTTACGGCGTCGTTGGTATGCAAAGTGCTTAAAACAAGATGGCCAGTTAAAGATGCTTGAATCGCGACTTCCGCAGTTTCACGATCCCGTATTTCACCGACCATTATTATATCTGGGTCCTGGCGCAAAAGCGCACGGATCCCCCGCTCAAAAGTAAAGCCGATATCTGTATTTATTTGTCCTTGTGTGATTCCAGAAATTTTATATTCTATTGGATCTTCAAGTGTGATTATATTTTTTTCAGGCGAATTTAATACTGAAAGAACTGAATATAAACTTGTCGTTTTTCCAGAGCCTGTGGGGCCCGTGACTAAAAAAAAACCGTTAGAGGTCTGTGTAAGTCGATTAAATTTTTCTAGCATATCCGATTCAAAACCAAGACTCTCTAGCGTTATAGCGTTTTTCTCTCTATCTAGAATTCTAATTACAACTTTTTCGCCAAGCAAAGTTGGAAAAGTCGAAACACGCAGATCAACCAAATTACTATTAATTTGTAAGCTTAGTTTTCCATCTTGTGGCAAACGTTTTTCAGCGACATTGACATTGGCCATAACTTTTATTCTTGAAATAACCTGCAGGCCATAATCGGACTCTATAACCATTTTGTCATAAAGCACGCCATCCATTCTGAATCTGATTCTCAGCCCCGCTTCTTCTGGTTCGCAGTGGATATCTGACGCGCCCAATTTGATAGCTTCTAAGAGAATTTCTCCAACAACGTTTACCGCATATGAGTCGTTAATCATCCTATTTTCCATCCGATCAAAAAGCCGATTAAAAAGAATACGCTTTCAACCATATATTTTTTTATATAATCTACATAAACGTAAAAAACATCTTGAACGGAATTAGAACCTGTTATGCCAAAAAACGCTTTAATCTCAACTGTATGAACGGTCGCAAAATGAAAATAATTAAGCAAGAAAACTGACGCTCCAAGAAATGCCATTAAAAACAAAAGCTGTCTACCATAATTATTTAGAACAAAACCAAATAATAGACCGCTTATAAAAGAACCAAAAAGTACAAATAATCTTGCTGATGAAAAATTTTTTGCATAATCAGATATGTATGCAACGAAAGAATCTTTAAAATTATTAAGTGCTTCCACAATAAAACCCCTTTACAAAATAAATGCGCCCAACTTATTAAGTTAGGCGCATTCCTGTTTACTAAATATCAACTTAGTTTTTAGCTAGCTGAAACTAGATCGCGAAGCGCTTTACCAGGTTTAAACTTAGCAACTTTCTTAGCAGGTATTTGCATTGCTTTACCTGTTGCAGGGTTAACACCCTTTCTGCTTTTTCTTTTGATACTTGTGAATGTACCAAACCCTGTAAGAACAACTGACTTACCAGTTTTTAGTGAGTGTCCAACACTTTTGATGAATGCTTCAAGAGCTTTTTTACATTGTGCTTTTGGCATTTTTGACATTTTTGAGATTTGTTCAATCAATTTCGCTTTGTTCATAGACTTCCTTAATTTCTTAAAATTTTTTAATCATTTTACAAATCAGAAACGAAACAGCCTTACAGATGCTACACTATTTGAACGCGCAAAAATGTCAAGATTTTTTTGATGTTGAATTTAACTTTTGGAAAAATTATTAAAAAATTATTTTGGAACCAATTTAAATTTGCGGGGGAAAAATATTTAACAAACGGGGAAAAAGTGTGGTTGAAGAACAGGTCAGCCATTCATTTCCTCTGGAAATGAATGGTGCCGAGGGCCGGACTCGAACCGGCACAGGGAAACCCCCGAAGGATTTTAAGTCCTTTGCGTCTACCAATTTCGCCACCTCGGCAACTAATTTATATTCAAAGATTACTCTACTTAGATATTTCAAGATATAAGCTCGGCTACACTCTTTTTTTGGCGTAGGCTGGCTGCGCCATACGAAGCTTTAGCGTAGTATGGAGGCGGCACCCAGAATCGAACTGGGGAATGGGGGTTTTGCAGACCCCTGCCTTACCGCTTGGCTATGCCGCCTTAAAAATTTATAAGATCTACTTTGACAAAAGGTCTTTCAACTCTTGTGCTGTGATTTCCGGTATATCAGATTCAGCAGCTCGTGCGGGCTTCTCGTTGGGCAAGCTCAAATACTCTTGCTTTGCCTCACCGATAACCTTGTAGCTAGGATCACTTTGGCTTAAAGTAAACCATTGAGCCATGCCACCTTCATACACAGCAACATCAGTATACCCTAATTCTTTTAATTTTCTAGCCTCTTCTCCACTTGCGCTACACATATAATTTGAGCAATAAAGAACTATTTTAGTATCTTTGTCCCAATTTTCAGATTTTGCGGTATCGGCAACTTTACCAAATTCTATATTTATCGACCCGTCAATATGGGCGTCATTATATAGTTCAGGGTCCAAAACGTTAATAACTTTCACTTTTTTTGATTGGGCCTGACTGCTTGAAGCTGCGCAAGATTTATTTTCTTCAGAACTGTTGCCACACCCAGGGATAAGAGCCAAGCTTAATAGCGCCACAAAAATATATTTTTCAAAAGTTAAGTTTTTCATTACGTACCTTAATTAAAATTTTATTAACATTTCACAGAGATAAATTTAGCAAAATTATTGACTCATGCAAGTTTTTCAGTATATTTTTTTCAAGTTAATATAGGAGGCAAGAAGTGAGTAGTAAAATTAAATATCACAAGATGCCAGATTTAAACTATCTAATTTTTTGTCCAATAACTTTCACGTTTATTTTAAGATTATTTCTGCTGCAATTGTTTTGCCAATTTTATATTTGTGGCATGGGGGAAGACAGAGCAATATCTCAAATATATAATCCACCCATAATAATGCAAGAAGCTGAAAAAAAAGATCTTTCAGAACAAATTTTACAGCTAATTAATGGCATAGATTTAAAAAGGTCAGAAGAAGATATTACAACTGTCGGGTCATGGACAACAAACTTAGAAGATATTAATAATAAATTAATTTCTTTTGAGTTCGTAAACAAAAGCAGCACGAACCTGTGGATCTCTTTGCTTAACGGAAATAAATTTTTAATGCCAAAAGAACTATTAGGCTCGCCATATACAAATTTGAACTATACTGGCGCCGCAACGATATTAACTGACAAATCAAGCCCCGTATTTATTTATATATGGCTGACGGAGCCGCAGGACCCACTTGTAAAATCCAGAGTGAACAAGCCCGATATAATTTACAAAATCAGTACACTTACAAGAAAAACTTTATTTTTAAGCTGGAACAAGACTCTCGAGCCTCAAACCGGGGGCGGGCTTTTTGGGATTAATAATTTAACCAACACAGCTAAGTTATTTATTGGCTTTGATTATTCCGAAAGAACTTCTTATTATTCAAGAAAAAAATTTGATATAAATACTAACGTACAAAAAAAAGATATTGAATTATTAGAAGATACAAGAGTTAAAAAACAAAGCGAAGAAGAATTTTATTTAGTTGATAAAAATTAAACCGAAGAGCCTATTATGCACAAAGAAAAAGCAACAAAGCAAACAGTTCAACCTGGAATCTACGAGCACTATAGAACAAAAAACCAATACGAAGTTATAGGCACAGCTCTGTATAGCGAAAATCCTGAACAAGAATTGGTTATTTATAAGCAACTTTATGAATCTGAAATTCGTGGAACAAATAAGAAATTACCAGCTGGAACTTTGTGGGCAAGACCTGCTGAAATGTTCTTGGAACTTGTTGAAGATAACGGGCAGAAAGTTACCAGATTTAAAAAGCTTGATTAGTTGCAAAAGTCCTTAAAAAACTTAGCCATGCGCTATTTTTTGCAAACAAACACTCTATATAAGAACAATCAGAATAGTCGTATGGGTAATAAATTGAAAGTCCCTGAGCATGCGCAGATTTAAAACCTCTAGTGTTGGCAACCACAGATTTATTGACAGCCAAAACTAAATTATCAATTGTGCTTATAAGCTTATCAAATTTTTTATCAGAATTGGCGAAGCTCAGTTCTTCTTTTAAGCTATTAAAATAACTTGTAATATCAATGTAAGATGGCATTTTGCAAAATTCTGGCATAACTTTGCGGGAACTATTTATTATTTCAAAAATATCTTTTTTAATTTCTAAGTTTTCTGCTTCGTAAATTTCTTGGGCTGTTTTTATAAAATCATCCAGACTAATTATTAAGTTATTAATATTATTTAAATCTATAGCAGATTGCGTATATCTGCCGCAGGCCGCTCTGGGTTTATAGTAAGTTTCATAATCACGTACGATATTAATGGCTATATCTTTCGGCGACAGATTTTTTGATAGATTATTTATCAAAGAAAAATAATCACAGCCATCTTTAAGTTCGCAATCTTGGGAACCTATAAGATAATCACCAAATTCTGAAAGTTGATAAGCTATCTCGATCATTGCCATTTTGCATGCGTCCGCGCTAATAATATCGATTTTTCTGCCGCCAAGAACTGTGTTTTTTATTTTGTTAAAAGCGTTAACCATTCCGGAATTGGTTAGAAAAACTTTGTTAAATGGATAAAAAAGAACTCCCCTGTGATTCTTATGCTCAATCATATCCGTTACTAATCTTGATCTTGTTACCTGCACATCCTGAATATTTTCGGGCACCCAGCTCTCTTGATGCTCCGACCAAACTGGGTCCAAAATCCCAAATCCGTGGTTCCACAACACTGTCATTATTTTTTGGGATGGGAACTTAGTAAATGCCCAAGTTAGGCCATTTATTAAATCTTGTTCTGGATCAAGGGTCAATTCAACACTTGAGTCCAAAATAATACTTGAACCTGAAACGACGTATCGCCAGGCTGTTTCTTGCCAAACATGGAGCTGAATAACAACATTTATGTTACCTGGAACCCCAGAGCGTGCCATATCGGTAATATTTTTGATAGCGGCGTCATTAAGTTCTTTATCTGACTCCATATAAACAAAAAGCGTCCAATCTGCCAGCTTATCAGCTGGGTTGCCCGAACCAATAGCCCCACAATTTAAACAGGTTATTATAATAAAACCCCAATATATAAACTTTTTGAACCTAAACATGATATCCTACCCCCTTATTAAAAAATACAAAAAAACAGTAATTTTATACCTGAAAAATAGTTACAAAATCCATAAACTAATAAAAGATTATAAAAAGGGGATTATCAGAAGCAATAGAATGTAATATAAGTGACGGCGAATAAGTTTATATATAAATTGTTGAATTATTGTTTCTATTTGTATTAATATGGTAATAGAGATAGAAAATTAGAGAGTTTTAATAATTTATAAACCTAAAAGGAGGTTTCGATGAATTTCAAATCAATATCATTTTTAACTTTATCGCTGAGCATTTTTATGCTTCAAGCGGACAACACAGAGCCTATATTTGTGTCAAACTATATTAAATTGGTTGCAAGGGGTTCTACTTGTGGCGGGTTCACCATCCGACCAAAATCAGGAGCTGGTCTGGTGAGACTGGAATCATATAAGTATTATTCTCCAATTGGAACGGATACAGCTGATACAACTGATGGTCAATTAGGTTCTTATGATAATGGTGGAAATGGATTAGATGATGGCGGCAAAAGATTCAGATATGACTGGGCGGGATCAGGAAGCTTGACCCATTACAGAATATACTGTAAGAGAAAAATGAAAAAGAATGATGAATGGACAAACGTTAATTGTTCAGATGTAGTAACTATAGACAATATTCGTCATAACGAATCTTGTGGAACAAGTGACTTTATCACAGGCCCGGGTGTGGGTAGTGAAGGTTATAACGATCTTAAGATGAACCAAGCTTAAATTTACAGATAGATGGCCGGATAACTTCCGGCCACTTTGCTTTTTCAAGGAGATTTCAATGAAGTTTAAATTAATATCATTTTTAACTTTAACGCTAAGCATTTTTATGCTTCAAGCTAATAATATATTGCCAGTATTTGTCTCAGGCTACATTAATCTGGCTGCCAACCCTTCAACATGTGGTGGATTGACAATAAAACCAAAATCTGGAGCGCTTGTAAAACTAGAATCATACAAAGTTGAATCAAATACAGATGCCAAAACTCTTTTGGGATCTTATGATAATGGTGGAAATGGATTGGAAGTTGACGGTCATAGATTTAGATATGATTCGGGCGGACAGGGAGGCTATTACAGAATATATTGTAAAAGCAAAAAGAATGATAAGTGGTCGAACGCTAATTGTTCAGAAGTAGTAACTATGGAGAATATTCGTCATAACACCGCTTGCCTACCTGGAAACGCAGGTCCGGGTGTGGGCGACGAAGGTTACACAGGCTTGAAGATGAACCAAGGTTAAATATAATAAAAAATTAGTATAAAAAGTTGGAAAAATCATGAACAGGTTTAGTTTAAATTTAACAATTTTAATTGGAACAATTTTTAGCTTTGTTCATGTTTTTTCAGCAACAAGGGTTGAAAAAATTATACCCAGTTTTAAAAACAATGAAATAGTAATGGTTGCGCCGACAGAATCCTGTGGCGGGGTTATAATTCAACAACCAACACAGGCGATAGAAAATTGGGATTACAAAAACGATATTCTTGAACTAAAATCTTGGCGCCATTTTCTTGGAAATAATGATCAAGAAGAACGGGTGCCCTTAAATAATGCAATAGAAATAAAATATGATTCGCCTGAAGAGATTAAAAAAAATCCTGAAAAATTAAAAACTTTCTATGTAATGTACGATTCAAGTGGAACAACAATATCAGATTACTATTCAATATCATGCGCAAAACTATCGACAATAAATGGAGTAAAACAAGAACCCGTATTAGTAGACTGCGCAGGGGTTGTGAGCTTATCTGGATTTCAAGAAAGCGATAAATATCTTAGATGCAATTCGCAAGTTGGGCCACTAGCCGGCTACAGTTTTAGACCATTTAATCTTAATGTCGTACAACCACTTGAAACCGCGCCAGAAACCACCGGTACCACTTCGATATACAAGTCTTCCGGAAGTGCGCCACAAAGAATTGGCACGTCTCTATATGTGCCTTCAAGATAAATTCACTTTTTTTTAAATTCTAGTCAACTTCAAGTCTTGCAAGACCCAAAGCACGACTTCTTTCAAAGCTAAATTTAAATAATAATAAAGTTATAATAAAGTAAAAAATATTTAAAACGGTAGCTATATAAAAATAGTGCCAGTTAATAATATTATTAAAAATAAGTTCTCTTGCAGATGCAAAAATATAAGTTGTCGGAAGTAATTTGGCTATAATTTGGATCGACTTGGGAAAAACTGATATAGAAAAAAAGACACCAGACATTGGCGCAAATGCATAAGCCAAGGTCCAAACTAAAGTCTGCGCTCTATGTCCCCAGGAAATTAAGAAACATGAAATCAAGATTCCTATGCACCAACCGGAAACAATCAAAGACAAAATATATGGGACCAATACAAGTCCCAAAGACAAAATATTTATATTATAAAGATACCAAACGGCTGTAGCTGCAAAAATTAAAGATGGGACAACTTTAAGCAATCCCAGGGCCATAACTCCTAAGAGCCATTCAACAATTGAGATTGGCGTCGAAAAAAGATTAACTAAATTACGGGACCAAATTTCTTCTACCATACCTCGACAAACATCTTGGCAAGTCCTATAAACAACCTGCCACAATACAAGACAAGCAAGCGTTGCTAAGACAATTTTTTGGTCTTTGGGGTCACCAGCTCCAAACCATGTTGTTGCAAAGCCCCACAATATTATATCGTATAGTGGCCAGTAAAAAAGTTCAGAAATTACACTAGCGTCGCGCAACGTGATAAACAAATGGCGCTGTATAACTGCTGATATTCTTATAAGTTTCATATTTAAATCACCCGTTTCAATTACTCACTATTTTTTATTTAGTTTCAGATATTTGCAAAAAATAATCTTCAAGTGTCGGCTTTTCTATCGAAATCTGGTCATAAATAACATTAAGATGGGCAAGTTCAGAAAGTAAGCTTGCTACATGTTTTTCATCGATTTCTATATTTAAAAACAGATTATCAACAGAACAGACAAGATTTTTTTGCTTGCATAAATTTTTAGCCAAATCTAAATTTTTTGTAACAAGTAACTGAACTTTAGAATTTGTAACACTGGCAGCTAACTGCTCCGGTGTATTATTTGCAATAATATTGCCATTTTTTAAAACTACTACTCTATTACAACTTTCAGTAACCTCGTCCATATTGTGCGAAGTTAATAATATAGAAACCCCATTTTCATCTCTTTGCATCTTTATAAATTCTCTGACCATCTTAGATATATCGGGATCGAGAGACGCGGTCGGCTCATCAAGAAGAACAATTTTAGGTCTTGCAAGAAAGGCTTTAACAACCATAACACGCGTTGTCTGGCCCGCAGATAAACTTCCCGTGTCCCTGTTTCTCAAATCCCACAAATCAAAATATTTCAAAAACTTGCTAATATTTTCAACTCTATCTGCATATCGCATGCCATAAATTTTCGCATAGACATCAAGATTTTCATAAATTGTTAATCTACTTGGAAGTTTGACATATGTACTTGCAAATGAAACCTGCTGCAATATTTCTGATCTATATTTAGAAAGGCTTTTTCCAAAATATTTTATATTACCCGATGTTGGCGACATAACGCCCAACAAAATAGAGATCGTAGTAGTTTTTCCGGCACCATTTGGCCCAAGAAAACCCAATATCTCACCTTGATTAAGCTCAAAATTAATATTATTAAGAGCGGTAAATTCTGGCTCAGCATTTCTGAACCAGAATTTTTTTGCGTAAAAAGTTTTAGTTAAATTTTCAACAGATAAAATCGAATTTTGCATATTTATCTTACAATATTAAGACACCACATTTAGGCATCGGGACCATCTTACTCTTTTGAAAAAATCTATCGGGTGTTTTAATAAATCTAGTATCATCCAATTTTCATTAGAGTCCACAGAAAATATTCTAAAAATAATTTTTCCATGAATTAAAGATTTATCGACCGGCCCAACAACTCGAGAGTCAGCACTGTTAAGTCTGTTATCGCCCATCAGCCAATATTCTGTCGGACCAAGATTTACATCAAATTCGTCGATAGTAATCGGGGTTTGAGCAGGAATTATAGAAACTTGCCCCTCGTTGTTTGTAACAACTTTGTTTTTATCAAGTCTATAAAACGGCTGATTATTAAAATCGCAATTTGGGTCAAATGACTTTGCATGTTCACCTGAACATCTTATTAGTGGGTATTTATTTACATACGGCTCGTCAAGTTTTTGCCCATTAACATAAACTACCGGTTTGCCATCTTCGATAACGCCCTGAACGTGATCCCCCGGAAGACCGATCACCCTCTTTGTCCAATTATCGGGGCCCCAAACATAATTTTGCCACCATTTAATTACAGGGTTTGAAGAATACTCATATTTTGGAGAATTACATGCGATTATGTCACCACGTTTTGGCGAAGTGATCCAATAAGAAAATTTGTCCGCAAATACAGATTCACCATCTAATAGTGTCGTTTCCATAGAACCTGATGGTGGTAATTTATATAATCCAAAACCCACGGTTCTTATAATAAACGCCGCTATTAATATAAGCGCTATAGACTTAAAATTTTCCCAATAATAATTATTGTTGCTGTTTGTAGCCATAATATATTTCCTATTTAATTAAAAAATAAAACGGATTAACCTGTTTTTCAAAAACGTAAACTTCAAAATGCAGATGGGAGCCGTTGCGACCTTTAACAAATCCAGTGTCACCAACTTTTCCAATTATATCACCCTGCTCAACTTTTTCTCCAACTTTTACCAATATTTTAGACAGATGCGCGTATCGTGTTTTAAATTTCTTGTTATGGGTCACCAAAATAGTATTTCCATAACCACTAACATATCTTGCCTCTGAAACTACGCCAGAACCTGCTGCCAATATAGGCGTTCCCTTAACGGCCGCCATATCTATGCCTTTATGCAATCTCCAAACTCCAGCAATTTTTCTTGGACCAAAAAATGCACTCAACCAAAATTGTGAGCGCTTGATCGGCCAGATAAATATCGGTTCACGCTTATGCGAGAAACTTTCGATTTTTTCTTGAATACGGGCCATCGCCTCGATATTAGCCCTTGATGAACGCCGCCTTTTTGCGGCCCGCTTTGTAGTTCTTATATTACTAGATCTTGCAACCAGTTCATCAGCTTCGTACATCTTTTGCAAAGCAAATTCCAAATTATGTAACTTTGCAAAGGCCAAAGACTCACGAAGTAAATATTCTGATTCTCTATTAACTACTGGAAAAAGATCCCCCGATTCTGCGCTATCTGATGATTCAAAAATCTGAGCGTCACTCACTCTTTTTTTTTTCATCAAGATTCACTTCAGAATCCTGCGAATCTTTTACGCGATCATATTCAAGTATAAGTTTCTTAAGTGTAAGCAGGTAAGTTGTATAATCTTCTTTAAGCGCCTCTAATTGTAAAACTTTGTTTCTAAAGTAACTGTATTCGTAAACTAATAAACTAGTAACACTGAACATTAGAAAGAACATGAAGAAGAATATATACCTGCCAAACTTAGCTAAATCGTTAAAATTCATTATTATTAACCAAATTATTAACCAATTCCAAGTCTGTGTTTTCAATCCAGCCAATTATACTATCAGCTTCAACTTTATACCAGTCCCCCACCCTATCTATCACTTTAACTTCGTCCAAAATTTTTAAATCTTTTCTTGAAATATGCTGCTTGTCGGGCCCCAATTTTAACTGAGTATCCCGCTTAATTACCGCAAAATTCAACTTGCGCTGATTAAGATCGAATAGTAAAAAAACACCCACTAAAGTTGTCAAAAAAAAGATAAACAAATATTTGATCTTAATTTTTTTTAACTTAAAAATCTTATAAAAACAAACAAGACTAAGAATCCAAAAAGCCAAAAAACCTGCCTGAATAGCTACGGGCGGAAAATACCAAGCAGCAGATTTTAAGTAACTCCCATCAGACAGGCTCGTGTAATTAATTTGAGCAGATTTTTTAATATTTTCTATCTCAGATTCTATAGCTTTATAAGAACTACCAAAGCTGGTTTGTTGCGCCCTTCTAAGTTCCGAAAGTGCCTGAATTGCTGGGTTATTATCTATATTATTATTAGTATTATTGCTAGTCATATTAATTTTTTGCTTTTTCTAACTCTTTAATCCAGTATATTGCTTTTTTAAAGACCCAATCTTTTGGATAATTAATCCCATTTTTTGAGAACTTATAAGCAAGTACAACCAGGTAAAAATCGTGCCATTGATTTTTTTGGTCAGGAAAGTTTAAAACATTTTCTATATCTTGCCCAGCATTACCTAAAAAATAGTTTGGCAATCTGGATCTGAAAAGTTTATCAAAGGCGTCATAAACCTTGTCAGGCCTATTGCTTCTCATGGCTAATCTGACGCGCAATTTGGCCAACCCAAAAGCAGATTTATTAAGTACAAAATCTTTAATAACTTGGTAATTTGGGGATAATAATAAATATAATATTAATAAAATTAAAATAATTAACGGCCCAAAAAATAAAATATTAAATATTTTGTTGGGCAGAACAGACAACTTAAAATAGCCCGACAGATATTCTGTGTACTTAGATCCGTAATATTCAGGCTTATTAGCAGTTTTATTTTCAGAATCAAGAAACTTATCAAGCTCGTCTTCGTAAGAGATATTCCCAGCTGTAGGTTCTATAATAAATTTTAAGCTATTACTTTTTAGAGTTTCAAACTTTTCAAATTCAGGATCAAAATACACAAGTTCTTTAGGGCCAATTTTATATGTCCCAGCTTCAAGAGCCTGAAGTATATACTCAAATGTAACTTTGTTACTTGCGTCTTCAAAATATTTTTTCGACTCTGTAACCCGAAATATCTCCGGAAGGTTTAACTTGGGCCATTTTAAATTTTCAAAATTGCCGTCGCCAACAATTTGCAATTTCAGCACTATCGGAGCAGATTGAGAAAATTTATCTCCAGTGGCAGTCAAAATCAAACTTGTAAATTTGCCAATGGCTCCGTCAAATTTTGGATTTTCCGGAACTTCAAATACCTGCAAATTTAATGGCTTAGATTCAATCATTTTGCGTTCCAAAGCAGCACCAAACATGCGCAGCGCTATCGAGTATATGTCATCTGAACGGGAAACATTATAGGCAGCGGTAAGTGCAGGCAAAACTAATTTGCCAGATTTTTTTGCAAAAATATTATAAACCCACTCAAGATATTTAAATGTTTCTTTGCCAATCTGCTCGTAGCCCTCGAATGGGCCACTATAAGACAGTAAATTAAAATTTTCTGGATTTATATCTGAGATAGCTTCGCATGCGATATCTTCTGAATTGTAATAAAATCTAACTTTTAGTGGTATTTTTTGTCCGACAAATATTTTAGTCTTGCCGTCGGTTAACATTTTTAATTTTGCTTCTGGCTCAGAAGAGTTTTTAAACGGCTCGTCGTAGCTTTTTTCCTGTACAGTAATTTCAAATGGATCAACTGTAACTATTTTGTCGTCAGCTTTTAATGTTACCGGCCCGATCTCAAATTTGCCTGGTTTTTCTGCAACCAAGCTATATGTAAATTTTTTGACCTCTGATTTAACGCCATTAATTATAGAAGTGTTTGTCGCGCGTCTAAGATCCCGAATTTTAAATTGATCAAGATTAGATATATCAAATCCCGTAATAGTATCCGCGTCATGTACAGATAATTCAAGCAAGAAAGTCTCACTTTCAGTGGGATTTTTTATTTGAATCCCCTTGGGTGATAATAACTTAAGAGAGACTCTTGGATCTTGTGATAAAATATTTGTAAAAAAAATATTTATAAAAGAAAAAATCAGTAATAAAAATTTACCAGTTCTTGTCGCCATACATTCCTGACATATCATGCTTAATGTTTGATCTTAAAAATCTTTTATATGACCCTGTTTCTTGTTCTTTGATAGCCGCAACAAGCTCTTGCTCAGCTTCTGAAAGTTTGCTCTCTTCTTCTTTAAATTTATCGGCCATTTCGGCAGCTTGTGCTTGTGCAGCTTCTTTATTTTCAGGCTTATTTTCTAGGCTATTTTCTGAATTCTCTTGTTTTTCTCCAGACTTATTCTGAGATTTACTTTGTTGTTCTTTTTCGCCAGATTCTTTTTCTTTATTTTTATCTTTATTTTTGTCTTTTTCTTGCCCAGATTTTTCTTGATTCTGCTCAGATTCTTGTTGTTTGTCTTGCTTTCCAGAGTCTTTATTATTTTTATTATTATCTTGTTTATTATCTTGATTTTCTTGTTGCTGCTCTTGCTGTTTTTGTTCTTGATCCTGTTTATTATTATTTTTGTCTTGCGAATTTTTATTATCTTTATTTTCTTGTTTGTCCTGCTTGTCCTGATTCTGTTCTTGCTTTTGCTGCTCTTCCAGCATCTTTTTTGCTATCTCTCTGTTTTTTAAAGCTTTTTGGTTATTGGGATTTTTTTCAAGTACTTTGTCGTAAGAGTCTATCGCTTTTTGATACTCTTTTTGCTGAAAATAACAGTTTCCCAAATTAAAATTCCCATACTCATAAAGGATATCTTGCGCTTTATTCAAGTTCTTATTATTCAAAAGCTGGTCAAAAGCTTTACCGGCGTTATCAAAATCTTGCTGCTTATATAAAGCAACTCCCAAATTATAAAGCGCTTCTAAGTTATTTGGGTCGTTAATAATCTCCTGCTCATAATTACTTCCCAGTAGTTTATAATCAGTCTCTTGCGCACAATAAGAGATCGTAGAACAAGCTAAAAAAACAAAAATCGCAAATTTGCTTATCAAATTAATAATCACAATAACCACTCCAATATCAATAAAATCAAGCTAATAAAAGCAAAATAAAAATATTTTTCGTTTTGCAAACTAAAATCGCGATCTTCGTATTGCTCGCTTTCAAATCGCTCGATATATCTTTTTATCTTCTTAACATCAGTGTCATCTTTGCTTGCGCGCAAGTATATTCCGCCAGATTTGCTTGCAATATCACGAAGCACTTTTTCATTTAATTTTGAAATAATAATATTGCCATGCTCATCTTTTTGGTGACCCTCAAGATTCCCACGTTCTCCAACAACAGGAACAGGACCGCCTTCAGCGGTTCCGATACCCATAGTGATCACATGTATCGAGTTTGATACTATTTTATTTTTTATATCTTCCAGATTTTGCGAGAAATCTTCCCCATCAGTCAAAACAAATAACAACTTAGTTTTTTTGCCGGGCGAATCTTCAAATATAGAGACAGCTTTTTGCAGGGCCTGTCCAATATCGGTACTTCCTGAAGAAACCGTATCAACATCAAGAGAGTCCAAAAAAGACTTAAAAACCTGATAATCAGTGGTTAATGGGGTTTGAATTATTGCAGAACTTGCAAAGATCATAAGTCCAACGCGTTCAGTATTAAGTGAGTTAATTAAATCTTTAATTTTTTGTTTTGCAAACTCAAGTCTATTGGGGCCTACGTCATTGGAGAGCATGCTGCGCGAAATATCGATAGCAACAAATAAATCTCGCCCCTCCTGCTTAATTTTTTCTTCAGTTTTTCCAAAGCCGGGGCGCGCTATTGCCACAATCAAAGAGAGAAGCGCCAAAACAAGCAAAACTATTTTTATTAATTTTTTGTTTAAAGAAAAATTTACAAGCAAATCTTTAAAATGCCCGTCAAAGGTTAAAATTTTGTAATATTTTTTTTGATTAAAAAAATTATAAAATAATAAAAAACATGAAAAAATTAATACAGGGGCCAGATAAAAAATATAACCAAAATTACCCCAAGAAAAAGCAAGTTCCATAATTATAATCTCGACCAAACAGTTGTTGTAGAAAAAATTTCAAGAAACAAAAATATAAAACCCAAAAGTAATAGTGGCCAAAAGTAATCTTTAAATCGAGTGAAAATCGGGGCCTCAATTTCACTTTTTTCAAGCCTGTCGATAATCTCGTAGATTTTTTCGACATCTTCAGGCGATTTTGCAAAAAAGAATTTGCCACCCGTTTTATCCGCAATAATCTGCAATAAATCAGTATTAACTTTTACATTACATTGCGAAATACCAAAATATGGATGTTGAATATAACCGCCAGCATCAGAACCGACGCCAATAGTATATATTTTAATACCAAGTTTTTTTGCCATCTCGATCGGCACCAAAGCAGATACATCACCCTGCGACGGCTCACCGTCAGTCAATAAAATAACAATTTTAGATTTTGATTTTGCGTGTTCAAGTCGTGAAAGCGCTGTTACCAGAGATTTGCCAAGCATCGTATCAGTATGATCAATTTGCCCCAACTGCAGATCACTCACAATACCTGTTAACAGCTTTTTATCAAAAGTAAGAGGGCATCTTGTGACAACATCTTTGGCAAATATAACCAAGCCTATTGAATCATTTGTACGTTTATTAATAAATTTAATTGCTTCAGATTTTGCGACCTCAAATCTGCTTCGTCTGTCTTTAAGATCATCAAAGCACTGCATACTCCCAGAAACATCCAGCACCATCATGATATCTATCCCATCAACTTTTGTTACCGTTTTAGAATCCGGCTTTTGGGGCCTTGCAATTGCTATAAGCAACAAAAACAAAACAAAAAATCTTAATAAATAGGGGATAATTTTATAAAAAAATTTATTAGAACCAGAATACTGGGCTATCTGTTTTACAAAATTAAACTTATAAAAACTATTTTTATAAAAATAAAATCTATAAAACGATATTAACAATATTATCGGTATACCCAAATATAAAACTGCTGGGTACGCAAAGCTGTAAGAAAAAATCATCTATATTGTCCCTGATTTTCTGAAAGTGCAACGAACCAACTTTGAACTCTGTTTGTAAAATCTTCTTCTGATTCATTTTCGCCGCAGGTAAATGGCTGCCCTACAATTGCTACAACTTCATGATTTCGTATCAAAAAACTTCCTGGTGGATAAATTTTGTAATTATTTGGCATATAAATGGGAACAACTGGGCGGTTAAGTTTTTTTGAAAACATTGCAAGTCCAGGCATAAATTTATGAATCTCTCCGTCAGTAAAGCGGGCCGCCTCCGGGAAAATCACCAAATCTCTATCGTGATCTTTGGTAAGTCTCAAAACCTGAACAATAGAGCGTGCAGATTTTTCAGTATTTCCACGATCAACAGTAACGCACATACGTCTGACAAAAAAACCTAATATTGGAAACTTTGCGTAATATTCAAGAACGAGCCAGATATGTTTTCGTGCATCAATCACTGCCCCAACAACCGGTATATCGATTGCCGACTGGTGATTTGCAACAAATATAACCGGACCATCTGGGATATTATATCTGCCGAAAAATTTTACTGGCAAAAAAGAAACTTTTAATAATAATTTAAAAAATATTGAGAAACACCAGAAATAAAACTTATTATCGTATCTTATTTTTTCTGGCAACAATGTACAAATAAAACATGGTAAAATAAAAATCAGAACCAAAATAAATGCCAAAAGATAAGTTAAAAAAGTTCTTAAAACAGTAAAAATAGTTATATTTTCTCTATTCACTTTAAAACCCCTTAATAAGTTTTACGCCAATTACCACTACCAATATTATATATAATTTTTTATATTTTTTTAGAGCTTATCCCAAAATTCAAAAACTTACTTTAGAACTCGTGATAAATTAATTTTTTACCCGCTCGTGGTGAGTGTTTTTCGTAGCTCGAAGAGCGTAGAAAAATGTATCGAACCATAAAAAATTAATATCTAAAAATATAAATTAAACTGTTCATGTACCCGTTTGACATAAATTTTGCTTACTAGAGCAATAAAATAAGTTAAAACAAGATACAGAATTATATAAAAAACAATTAAGCCCAAGCCAGATAAAGCAAGAGTTGTATTTGGAACAAAATATTTTATTGCAAGTTTCGATAACTTTAAAATATTAATAAACCCAAACAGTACAAATCTAATAATTAAAAATAATGGCAGATTCGCAACAAGCATCAAAATAGCTCGATACGCAGAGACAAAAAAGTTTTTAATATTTAACTCACTATCAGTTAAAAACAATAGCCACAAAACTGGGATTAAAAACAGTTTAATGTCAAAATAAAAATCAACTAAACAAAACAAAAAAATTATAACCGACCCGGGCAGTAAATATTTTTGATACTCAAGATAATACTCGAGATCTTTAATTTTCACAGAAGATCTCAAAGACAAAACAATATTAAAGCACAATAAGCCCAAGATAATACAATAAATTAAGCCCGCGTGACATCTCAAAAAAACGGGCAAAAACTTGATTAACCAGTTTTTTAGACCAAAAAGCAAGAGCAGCCCGAGAAGATAAAACAATAAAGACCTAACGCTCTCAACCGCTCCCTTTAAAGTTACCAATAACAACTTGCCCAGATTCCCGGGCTTTAACGCCCTAAGATTATCGATCCAAGATTCTTTAATAATAAACAAATAGCTCTTAACAGATTCAAAATTCATGATAAGATCCCTATATAAAATTACAAAAAAATATAGCTACACTACCAAAGTAGCATAGCTATACATAATTTTATTTTTCAAGTCTAATTTTAGCGACTTGTGCTAAAACCGGGCTTAAGCAGCCTGAATTTCGACAGTCTTTTCTGTTTTTTCTTCAACCATCTTTCTCATTTGCTCCAACTGCCCGATTTTTCTTGCAGGAATAAACAGTTTCTTAAAAGATTTTATAGACGGGACTGATAGATAAAGTGGGAAAGCAGCACAAGCTGCAATTAGAATCGCAAACTGTTTGATACCCACTTTTTGATCGTCGCTGGTTGCCTTGTCGGCGGTTGCGTCGCCGGTTGCCAGAATGATCAACACTTCAGAAAACAATAAAATACTAAATATAGTAAGCCTAACTGAAATAGAAGCTAAATTGGATACCCTACCAATTACACCTCTATTTTTCTCCCATTCAGATTTAACTGCATCAAGTTGAGCTAAAATATCTTTTTTATAATCTTCAGACAGATCGGTTTTTGTATCCAAAATTTCTTTAAATTTTGTAGGATCAACTTGACTTATCGCATCAACTAAATTTCTCAAATCTTTTGGATTATTAAAGCCCAAAATATCTTTAACATAATCAAAACCTACATAAGACGCGTTTTTGATTGTTTCTTTTAAATCAGCTTTGACACAATTAAAAGAAAAAACTTGAGCCGCAAAAGCAGCCAAAACTAATATTTTTTTCATATTTTTTAACTCCATTATTTTAGAATAGTAACTTATAAGAGATAATTCCCCCATTTAACAACATATATACTATTTTATCAGATTATTTCCTGTTATCAACTGCCCCCAAACCCGTAATAACCGTAGAATTCTTACCCCGGCCAGTATTTTGGCCCCACATAACAAATAACCTATTAATCTCGCTCCAGTATCTTTTGGGCACTATTTTCATGAGCTCCTGCTCCGTTTGATCCGGGGTCTTAGTGTGAACTAGGCCAAACAGGTTAGCCAATCTATGAACATGGGTATCGACGCATATGGCCGGAATACCAAAACTTTGAGACAACACCAAATTGGCGGTTTTCCTACCGATTCCCTTAATTGACAGCAGATCTTCCATATTATCTGGGACCTTACCCCCAAATCTGTCTATAAGCTCACGGCTCACTTCTTTTAAGATTTTTGCCTTGCGGTGATAAAAACCCAGTGGAAAAAGAATTTTTTCCAACTTTTTATCTGGAATAGCCAGAATCTCTTCTGGAGTACGGGCAATTTTGAATAATTCCCGGCTTACTGGCAAGGTCTGAACATCCCTTGCCCTAAGGCTTAATAGGCATGACATCAAGATTATGAATGGGTCATGCCCATATTCTGAGACCAAAACCTGCGACATCGGCTCCGGCATACCCTTTGTCTTTTCTTTTAATAGCTTTATTATTTTAAGGGCAAGCTGAGTCTTATCTGTCATTTTAAAGCTTTAATCTATAGGTGGAAAATCTGAAGAATCTAAAAATACTGTACAAGTACCTGGATTTCGTTGCGCACAAAATTGCTCTGAAAAACCAAATAACATGATTCCAAGAACGAAGGCATTTGCCAAGAACCCGAACATCGGTTTAATATTATACATAAGAGCTCCCTGAAAAATATTGTAAAAACTAGTTAAAATTATAATTACTTAAAAAACAAAGATCAACAAATATGGTCGATTTTCAATTCTTTATACACTTAATTAACGCAAGCCTGGGCAGTTTTGTATTCATTTTTTGTGCCGAAATTGCATCTCTTCTTATGAAGTCATACATATTTCTGTCACTACTTGTAAATAGTCTAAAAACAAAACGAGCGCCATGGCTAGTAAAAATTTTATTGTTGGTTATTGTTGGGGCCATGTTAAGTAATGTTGCTTGGGTTCTTAGAATTTTAAAAAACAACTTTTTTCCCAACATAGATATAAGATTATATATTTTTATTGTGAGAATGGCCTGGGCATTTGCTGTAATTCAATATCAATCTTTTGGATTATTTTTGGAGAACATAGTAGAACCCAAACCAAAAATAAAGCCCAGCCACATCCCATTCTTAATAACCAGCACTTTTTTGGTATTAGTTTTTTTATATTTTGCAATATTCAATTTTAATTTGTGTCATATTTCCGAGATGATCTCCCCTGGAGTTCTCTGTTGCCAAAATAACTCATATATATTTAATTTTCTTAATGGTTGTGGCTGCAATAAAGTCTCTAATAAGACTTCGTTCTGGAAATTTGCCAGTTATTCTAGAACACCAGGTTAAGGCATTTATTTCATATCTAATTGTCCCATACATTTTGTAGACTTACTGCAATATTTCCCACATATCATCATCTGGGTTGGCGATTAGTAACTATGCTTCAGTAGCATATCAACAACTTTACTAACTTTTACCATTTTTTATTGCACCAGCAAAGTTATGGGTCTGCGATTCTTAAATCTAAGTGACCATGTGCAAGCAAAGCATAATTTTAACTTTATAACTGACTTTAAAGATATTTTGGAGGATTTGGGGAAAGTCACGAACGTGCGAGAATTGACCCATATAAGCCAGTCTTTCTTGAAGTCAGGATTTGGGATACCGGCAAATAGAACAAAGTTGTATCTGAGAAAACTAAATAAGCATCAGGAAGATGGGGACCATAACGATCAGGTTAATACAGCGCTAAAGGTAGAAAACTTCTTGTTAGCAAATAGCAGTGAAAATTCGTTGGTGCTAGAAACCTTAAGGCAAAAGAAAGTTTTAATTAAAGACGAGATTGAGTTCAGTAATTTTTATGAAGAAAATAGTGCAAGAACAGCTATAGTCGATTTTCTAAATGGCATTAACGCAGACATATTCCTGCCCATATTTGAAAAGCAAAATATCGTCGGATATATAATAATCGAAAAAGATTCAAGGCCGGATAAGCTCTTTAGCAGTATTGAAAGAGATGAAATATTGGTATTTGCAAGTTATCTTGGCAACACCATTAATCTTTTAAAGAGTAGAGATCTGGATAAACTAATCCAGCAAGAAAAAGAGTTGAAAGAAGAAATTTATAGCAAGCATCAGGAAATTAACCAATATAAAGAGGCTATAAAGTCTTTCCTGCGAGCAAATACTGATAGAAAAATTGGGATAATATTTTATAAGGGCAACAAATTTAATATGGCCAATATCGCAGCCCAAGAGCTCGTTGGTATAAACCCGAATGAACAAACAGGCGAGCCAATAGCACAAGCACTTAAAAAATTGGCAAAACAAGTACAAGAATACAGAAGCGCCCAGACGATTTTTAGTAAAGATCTAACCGGAAATAGAATTGTTCTTGCCGGGGTCCCAAGTTTGGAAACAAACTTGATAACAATTTTGGTTTATTATCCAGAAATATCAGATATCCTGAAAACCCAGCTTGATGTATTGAAAGATCCGTCACTTTGGGATTATTTATTATACTTAGAAACAACAAATACCGGCCGCTTAATTAATAGCTTGATTCCAAGTTCAAGCCCACAGTTTTTAAATTTTAAGATTGAACTACTCAAAACATCTTTGAGCAAAAAAGCTACTCTGCTTTATATGCCCGAAGATGACTTGATACCAACTGTTGAGATGTTGCACCACATAAGTTTGCGACAAAACTTGCATGTGATTAAATTAAGCTCTCCTGAAAAGAATAACGAGGTTGCCATAAAATTATTTGGCCTAAACCCACTTCTTGGAGCAGTCGATGCAGGCGAGCCCCTGTTATCTAAACTTAATAATGCAGGAACTTTGTTTATAGAAAATATACATTTCTTAAACTTGGAAACACAAAAGCAGTTAGCAGATTTTATAATTTACGGATTTTATAAAGGCTACAAGAGCGACGAAAAACATTTTAGTGATGTAAGAATAATCGCATCTACAAATCAAAATTTACAAGTGTTGGTCAAAGAGGGCAAATTCTTGGAAAAGCTTTATAACGAGCTTGCGAAGATGTCTTTAAGTTTACCGTCACTGACAAATCTATCTAAGATTGAAATTAGCGAACTTGCTGATGGCTTTACGCAAACAGCGATAAAAACCCAAACCTTCAAAAATCTTTTTGAGCTTAATGATAAAGATAAAAACAGACTTTATGTTAACAAATCTTTAAGTTTAAAAGAGTTCAAAAATATTGTTCATCAGATGCTTGTCGATAAGTCTACAAAAAATATGATTTACGAAACAACTGAGTTCGACCCTGCATACAGCATAAGCGATCCTGAACTTGTCGAAGCTGTCAGACTCGGCAAAAAAGCGATCAAAGATCCTAAGATTCTATCAATGCTTTGGTATAAGTTTAAAAATCAAAACAAAATTGCTACACTCTTATCTGTTAATCGTTCATCGATTAATAGAAGATTAAAAGAGTTTAATATTTTATAGCAGATCTTGTATAACAACAAACACCCGACCCTTCGATACATTCTTCTTCGCCAAGGCTTCGAAGAACACTCAGGGCGAGCGGGTGTGTAGAGTTAACTGAGATTGTTGGCTATATAATTTGCTTTGAAACCAAATAACAAAGAAATAAAAGAAATAAGATGAATATACAGGACTGTCTAAAATATAAAAATGATTTTATACGTTATCTTGAAATTGAAAAACATCTAGCTCTTAACACAAGAAAATCTTACGACCTGGATCTTGCACAGTTTATAAACTTCTGGAAAGAGATTCAGGAAAAAGAAGCATCTGAGATTCCAATTTCAAAAGCTATCTCACGCTATAATACCGCACTGTTACATAAGATCTTAGATAAACGATCTGTAGCAAGAAAAATGTCATGCCTAAGTTCGTTTATAAGATTTTTAAAACTACATGATATTAATATAGAGATTTCTTTTGAAAGACCAAAAATAGTAAACAAAGCGCCAGAATTTTTGGCAAACAAAGAAATCCAATTCTTGATAGAAGAACTCCCAAATAAAAGTATCCCGTCACAGAAACCTACACGTGATAAACTAATTCTTGATATCTTATATTCAACAGGAATCAGATGTTCTGAGATCGTTAATATAAAAATAAAAGATATAGACTTAACTAACAAAAAAATATTTATAAATACAAAAAATAGAAAATCGAGAATGGTCCCGCTCAAAGAAACTACTGAATCTAAGCTAGTGGATTACATAAAAAAAGAGTGCACAGAAAACGGCGAGTTTCTTTTTGTAAATCACAAAAACGAGTCTTTAACAACAAGATCGATCCAGAGAATATGCGGCATGTTCGAAAAGTTTTTAACTGAGGGGAAAAAAATAACCCCACATATTTTGAGACACTCTTTTGCCGTTCATATGATAGAAAAAGGGACAGACTTGAAAATGGTTGAAGAGTTATTGGGCCTAAGAACCCTAAATGTTACTAAGCAGTATAAAAAATCTGTGCAGTAATTTTCTATGGAAATACCATCAAAAATTTTACCCACAAGACTTAAACTTCTTGTGGGTTCGATATTTTTCCTGTTTTTAATAATAGTTGGCAGACTGTTTCACCTGCAAGTTAATAAGACTTTAAGTTTTTTTATCATGGGGCAGAAAAACTTTTTGCGACATGAAAAAATAAGCCCGCCACGTGGCAACATTCTTGATACAAGCGGGAAGCTTCTTGTAACAAACAGGCCAGTAACTTGTGTAAATTGGCAAGGATCGGGCAAAAAAAATTTTGATGATAAAGATATTGAAAATATAAGAAATCTTGAAAAAATTCTCTCAATAGAAATTCTAAATAATCCTGAATTATTACCGGCAGAAAAGAAGAAACAAAAACTAATATTAAAAATAGATCTATCTTTTGAGGAGCTGGGAAAAATTGCAGAACAGTTTTCAAATAACAGTAATATTGTTCTTTCAACAACATTCAAGCGTTTTTACCCTTATGGCCCTTTCGCGAGCCACACTATAGGATATTTAGGGTTTATCGACCTTGAAAGAACCGGCAGGATGGGGATCGAAAAAATGTGTGAAGAAAAATTAAAAGGTGAGCCGGGCGAGATTGTCAAAACGATTAATTCTGTCGGACATAATCTGGCAGAAAAAGAGGTTAAGCCCCCAAAGATCGGCGCAGATATTAGAACCACTATAAATTTAGATTTACAACTTTGCGCAGAAACACTTTTTCCTGAAGATTATTCTGGAGCATTTATTTTGATGGATCCAGAAACAGGCGCACTTAAAGCTTTAATTTCAAGACCAAAATTTGATCCAGAAATTTTTTTACGAACAATAAATCATGACGAATGGCAGGATCTTCAAAAGAATCGCTGCTTTCTAAATCGCGCACTTTCGGCAGAATATCCACCAGCGTCCCTCTTTAAACTTGTCACAATGGCATACGCTATAGATTATAATTTAGCAACGCTAGAATCGAAATGGTTCTGTAACGGGAGCATAGAGTATGGGGGCAGAACAATTTATTGCCACAAAAAGATCGGGCACGGTCTTGTTAATTTTAAAGAGGCACTTGCGCAATCTTGTAATATTCCATTTTATGATATTGGAAAAAGAGCAAAAATAGATAATCTGGCAGCTTATGCAAGAGAGTTGGGGTTTGGCTCAAAGACGGGGATAATATTCCCAGAAAGTTCTGGGCTTGTTCCCACAAGTGAATGGAAAAAGAGAGTGAAGGGGGAATCCTGGTGGCCGGGTGAAACAATTTCTTGTTCGATCGGACAAAGCTTTTTGCTTGTGACGCCAATTCAAATAGCCTGCATGATTTCCGGGATATGCACAGGATATCGTGTGACACCAAGAATATTGGAAGACGAGCCGATAATAACCCATGATATAAATATCTCAAAAAGCACTCTAAAAATATTAAAAAAATGCATGAAAGGTGTTGTGTCCACTCACGGAACCGCACAAAGATTAAATAAATTAAAAAATATTAAGATCTACGCAAAAACCGGTACGGCCCAAACTTCAGATTTATCCAAACGTACCCTCGGTGGTATCTATTTAGAGCACGGCTGGTTTGTAGCAAACTTTAAATACAAAGAACACTCACCACTTACAATTATTGTTTTCGTCGAACACGCAGGCTCCACAGCCCCTGCTATAACTATGGCAAAAGATTTCATGCTTAACTATTTCCATCTTATGGATAATAACCAACTCAACCCTGATATTGTAAAAAGATTCGAAGAAAAATTTAAGAAATAAAGTTTTAAATCATCAACAGCCGGAATAATTAAATGCCTCCGGTGGCTTTCATAATTCACACAATTCTAACAAAATCAGACCGCAAAGGTCGCTCAAATATCTTATTATCAATTTCTTCTTTAGTTGGGATTAATGGATAAATAACAAGATATATTTCGTTGAATATTCCTGATTCTAAATCCAAAAAATTGGCTGCATTAAAAATATACTCTGGATCAAGTCTCCAATCCAAACCAAGCCCACTAATCCTAACTAACAATATTCTTCTGCTATATTTGTTAGGTAATTCGCTATACGGCCTATGATTTTGTTTTCTATTAATAGCCTCTCTAATTTTAGAGATAAAAGTGCTTTTGTCTCTATATTTTATCTTAAATGTTTTCCGTATTGCGCTCTTATCTAGTGTTTCAGTAACATCATATCGTTGAACAGATGTCTCTTCAATGCACAGTCCCTCTGAAGTAATAGTGCAATCTGGATATTCATGATTTTGCGCGTAATAAGGCTCGCCATATACTTTCTTATCTGTCAAAAATAGCATTATGATAGCTTTTTCATCAACTTTATCATGACTTATTCTTTTGGGTTTCTTTTTATTTGTCATTAGCTCCCCGCTGCTATTCTATATTTTATATAAATTATTTAAAATGACTGTCCGTGCCAACTGAAGCTTTAGCGAAAGCTGGGCGTCATATATTATAAACATTACGAAACAATAAATCTCAGTCCTTGTCGAACACGCCGGCTCCACAGCCCCGCTATCATGATGGCAAAAGACTTCATGCTTAAATATTTCCATCTTATGGATAATAACCAGCTAAACCCCTGATATTTTGCATAAATTTGAAGAAAAATTTAAGAAATAAAAACAGAGCTGTATAAATAAAATATTACTCATACAGCCCTAAAAATGGGTTAAATAAAAAATTTATTTAACCCAGACAATGACTTCATGCTGTTTTAATTGTTCATCTAGATAAATCAAAGCAATCTGCTTCAGGTTGCTATTCTCAAAAGTTCTACTGAAAACTGATTTCGCTCTTTCATTTAAACGATCAAGAGTCTCATTAAATATTTGTTGGACAAACAATATACTTTCATAGAAAAAGTTAATCACTTCAGTATCTGGATTTTGAACTATTTCTTGAATCGAAAGAAACTCTACTGCCTCATGAATTGGTTTATCAATTTTTGTCAAATCAATAGATTTTATTTTCATACTAACCTTTATAAAAAACAGGCAAAATAATATTAAAACTACCTTATAATTATAACAGATAGTTTAAATTTGGTTTACAAATTATTCAGCAATTTTTTAGAATAGGGTCAGAAGATTTTTTTGTTTAGAACTGTGTCTTGGAAAGTTTCAAAATAGGATTTAAAAACTAAAAATCTACCTTTCAAATTGAATATGGTAATTTTTTCCATGTTTTTTTAGCATTTGAACTAAATGCTGTCCATCAACCAATGAAATAGGTTTATCCTTAGCAAATTCATATGTATCTGGACCATAACTGCTTGTGGTTACCAAAATGCCGCGATTTGCTCCTTCATTCACGACTGTACCATAGAGATCCCTGACTGCTGCTACGTCAACTGTTCTAGTATATCTTTTAGCCTGCAAGACATATTTGCCACCTTTCAGAGGATCTGGATCAAACATGATAGCATCCACGCCACGATCTCTAGAAGCGCAAGTCACTTTTACCTCAATACCCTTGTTGCCAAATTCCCATTCAAATAATTGACGTACCAAGTGCTCAAAGTCATCCCATGGCATCTCAGCTAAATTAGCATTAGGATCTAAAGAGTCGCTCACATTTCTACCCTCTATTATTCTTCGGTCATTCATGTTCAAATCAAAAATTGGCTTAATAGCCATGATATTTTCAACGGATGGTGTAGAAACGCCTTTAAGATATCTAAAACATGCCTTTGGTTCGATGCGGTCTATTTGAAGAGAAAGAAAGTCTTCCTTAGAAGCCTGAAGAGAAGCAATTATCCCTTCTTTTTTCACCCCCGTAGCTGGATCAAACCAACTTTGTTTAGCGTTTATTGCAACAAGATCAAAATTCTTGGTATCTGATTTTGCTACAAGATATCCTGCGCGTATACAAAGAGAATACAATATATCTTCTTTCAACTTTTTTTGAACTTTGGCTGACACCTCGATCCAATCTCCGAAATACCGCGCTGCCTTTCGCTTTACAATTGAAATAGACGACAAATCGGGGATTTCTAAGACAACCAAAATAATCCGACTTTCTGCTTCATACAAAATATCTATTTTCTTCTGAAAAATCTCCGGGACAGCATGTCTAAGCAAAGTCAATCTAACGACCTCCTCTATCGCAGATTGTTGATTCATATTGTATGCTTCTTTGAGCTTATTTGCCTTTTCTATCTCCGCGAGTGGTTTTGAACGAACATCTTCTATGAGTTTTTGTATCTTTTTTATTCTTTGATCGTAATTGCCATTATTTATATTTTGTAAATTGGGAAATGTCGGCAAGTAACCGATATTCAGCAATTTCAGTAAATTGACTCCGCATGGACCATTGAGAGATTTGTTTGAAAGCATAAATTTAATTTGCGCCTCAGAGACTGACATCCGTGGAATATTTACGTCGGGCCAATCTAGATCGTCTTGCATTGGTTCAAAAACACTATGAAACGAAAAATTTTCTATTTTTCTTTTAACTTCTTTTTCAATTTTGGAAAGCTCCTCTTCCATTTTTATACGAGTATATGCCTCCACTGTTTTTTCTTCGGCTTGAGCAAGCAGACCATCGATTTTTTCAATGCATAAACTGCAGAACAAAGCTACCTTCTTTCTAAAGAAGGACAAAATAATTACCAAAGTTAAAATAAAAATCCCTAAGTATATCACGATAATATCCTTTCTAAGCATCTTCTTACACCTTCCCAATATTGGCAATAATCGCATGATTCGGAGATTGGGGGAATAACATCGGACTGCAGGCACTTATAAGCTTCTATTATTGAATTTTCAACCCATGAATCATCACCAACATATGGAAGCAGCGAAACGTCAAATTGCAACTGCTTATCAAATTTTTCAGCACTCGCTTTTCCATTGCAATAAACAAAATATGCAGTATTAGAAACAACAAAACCATTTTTGCGCAAGAGCCATTGATAGATTTCTGCTTGTCGCTTATAGCCCGATTGCCAATCGGCATCTAGCGAAACCGTCTCTTTTTTAGATGTGGCTTTGTAATCCACTACTATTAATTCTTTGGTATTTGTGTTGACCCATATATCATCAATACCACCATAAAGCATAATATTTGTACCTGGAACAGTATATTGAATTCCAGCATGAAGTGAGTCACGCCATTTATTAATATCATCATGCTTAAAGGGAACTGCCTCTATATTATTTTCTATAAAAAATGGATGGGTTTTTTGCTCAAATCTGTAAGTATCAAATTCTTTTTTAAGTAGTTCATCAACAGCTATGTTAAGATTAAATGGATATGAAGGCGGATGACCAACGCCAAGCTTTCGGTCAAGATAAAAGCATCTTTGGCACCGTGAAAAAAGCTCAAGCTTACTTCGACTAAGTCTGTATATCTTAGATTCAGAATTGCTATAAATATTTCTGGTTCTTTGAGGACGATAGCGGCTTGTTTTTTTAGAATTTTTATTCTGCGCATTATCGAGAGAATTGGTCTCAGATCCAGACCAAAAGAATACAGCTAATTTTTTTAATAAATTTTTCATTTGTTAACCCCAATTTGCCCCAATATATTTAATATTATTCTATTTGAATAACTCGTCAAATGGTATAGAGGGCCCGCCCTTCGGAGCCTGCCAAGCCGTAAGGCGTGGATAGGCGCAGGAGGGGGCTTTTGACAGTTAAATCTGAGTTGTCATAATTAATTACATAATGATAATTTATGGGGGTCATATGTCTATTTTTAATAAAAAACTAATATTTTCTTTAATAATACCTGTATTTGCTCTATTACCTGCAGATAAGGTTGTTGATTGGGCAAGTATTACAAGTACGCCGGTTCAAAAGATAGTAAAACCAACTTGCATCAATGAAATACAAGATGTTGTTCGTGAAGCCACATTGAAAAAGCAAAAAGTATCTATTTGGGGCGCAGGGTATAGCCAAGGCGGGCAAACTGCGTATAAAGACGGTATAGTTGTAGATATGCGTAAGTTCAACTCTATTCTTAAGCTGGATGTTTTCAATAAAAAGATAACGGTACGAGCTGGGGCCACCTGGAAACAGATTATAGAGCACATAGACCCGTATAATTTGTCTATACAATCTATGCAGTCTTATTATAACTTCTCTGTGGGTGGATCCCTTAGCGTAAACGTTCATGGAAGACAGGGTACAAGTAGTCAGCTTATTTCAACCGTAGAATCTATAAAAATCATATTGGCTGATGGATCTTTAATAACCGCAAGTCGCCAAGAAAATTATGACATTTTTAGGGCCGCTATTGGTGGGTATGGCTATATGGGGATCATTGTCGAGGCAACTCTGAACCTGACAGAAAATGTTAAAATCTATCGTGAGGTTAGGCTAATAGACGTAAAAGATTATAAAAAATTCTTTGAAGAAAACATACAAAACCGTCCGGATATAGTGCTTCATAACGGGAATCTTTACCCGAATCAATTCAATGAGGTTCTAAGTATTGCCTGGAAAAAAACAGACGAACCACTAACAACTAGAGATAGATTTAGGGATCCTGAAAAGCTTTATTTTGCTGAATTGGTAGGATTACAAATTCTACGCAGGGTAAGCAAAGCCAGAGAATGGCGAGCGGGTCTGGAGCCCAAAGTTCTGAATAATACTCAGGTTGCTATGCGAAATTTTGTTATGGCCGAGGATACCAAGTCTTTGGAACCATTGATAGCTTTCCCCACAAGTCACATTTTGCAAGAATATTTTATCCCTTGCGATCAATTTGATAACTTTGTGGATGAGTTAAGAAAGATTATTAATTATTACAACGTAAACGTGCTGAACTGTTCTATAAGATATGTCAAAAAGAACTCTGAATCGTTGTTGTCTTATGCGCAACAGGATTCTTTCTCTTTTGTGCTTTATATTAATATCTTAAACATGCAATACGGCAAAGATGCTACTCAACAATGGACACAAGAGCTTATAGATCAAGCCATTAAATGCGGTGGTTCTTTTTATTTACCATATCTCTTAAGCGCCCGTAAAGATCAACTTTTATCGGCTTATCCAAACTTTCAAGAATTTCTTAATACTAAGAAAAAATATGACCCCAATGGCATATTTTCAAATGAACTATTTAGAAAATATTTTGAGTAGTTAAATTAACTCTAATTTATTTTTACTTAAAAAATTGGCATAAAAAAAGCTCCCAGTTTTGAGAGCTTTAATTTATTGCTTTTTACTTAGCTTGAGATTTATTAATTCTTAAAGCTAGTCTTGAAAGCTTTCTTGAAGCTGTATTTGCATGAATTACTTTTTTGCTTTTTGCTCTTGCAAGCTTAGCAGCAACGTCGCTCAATAGTTCTTGAGTTACTGAATAATCCGCACCTTCGTCGATAGCAGCAACAACTTTTTTGATAGCTGTTTTGATTGCTGTCTTACGTGATAGGTTTTGCTTTCTTCTAACTTCAGATTGCTTTGCGGCTTTTTTAGCTGATTTTGTATTTGCCATCGAAATTCCCAATTAAATTACTTTTTGTACCTTACGAGCCTTAACACACTTTGTGCACACATTTCCAGCGTGAACTTCAGATCCGGAATGTGGCATCACAAAACGCATTCTATGAACGTTTGGATAAACCATCTTTTTTACTCTATTTTTTGCGTGGCTGACCATGTTGGCAACTTGGGGCCTTTTGTCGCAGACACAGCATATACGTGACATAAATTTAAAACCTTTCTGGACGACGAATCTATAATTTCAAGTCTAATTTACTTAAAATTATACTATAAATAGCAACTTTTTCAATTACAATAAACTTAATATCTCAAATATTTTAGTATCTAGCCAAGTATTCTGCTATATCGGGAGCCAGCACATAGTTAGCCAGATGGTACGGGGTTAACGAATAACTATCTCTTTGTCTAATAAGAGAGCAAAATCCAGGTTTATTTATATTTAGTTGTACCCAGCATTTTATCCAATCAAAAGCATGAACCATAACTGCAGCATGAAGCTCGGTAGCCCCGTGATTGCCGCTTTTATGCATTGCTTGTAGTTTTTCTTTAACCAATTCAGCCTGATGCTTAACAACTGTGGATTCTGGCCCATGGGAAAATGCGCCTGAAAAGCTAGATAAAAAACAGATAAGAACTAATACATGAAAATAATTTTTAATATTCATAAAACCTGTGATAAATAAGATAAGATCTTTAATTTTTATAATTTTTACAACTGGGAATAATAAATTTACCAAAAATAACTAATATTGGCAATTTATGTGATACTGGATATTTCCCGGCGCACCCATTCGATACATTTTTCTGCGCTCTGAAGAGCTACGAAAAACACTCAGGGCGAGCGCCGCAATCGTGAATCTTGTAAAATATCAAAGACGTATGGGGCCTAATAACCTGCCAAGATAGACTTAATTTGGCCGTAAATTTGGGGGTTGGCGCCGACGCAGGTTTTATACCCAGGGATTATTGGGCCGCCTGAAAAGTCTGTAACAAGCCCGCCAGCTTCCTGAATTAGTAACATGCCAGCAGCGACATCCCACCAGGCTAAATTATTAAAATAGTACCCATCGACACGGCCGCAGGCGACATAAGCTGCATCTAAGACTACCGACCCAAGTTGGCGGGTAACAAAAGATTTCATATCGATTATGTTGGCCACTTTAAGTAATTTTTCATAATCATGATCTTTTACATAAGGGACAGACAAAAGCAGGCATGCCTTTTCAAGCTTATTGATCTTCGAAACCTGTATTTTTTGCTTATTCAAGTATGTGCCGTTACCCGAAATAGCCGTAAATAAATCTTTTGTTATGGGGTCATAAACTACTCCCAAAATGGGGATATTATTATGGGTAAGCGCGATTGAGATAGAAAAGTATGGGATGCCGTAAGCAAAATTGGTTGTGCCATCCAGTGGATCAATAACCCAGCAGTAGCCATCCACAGATTTACCCGATTTACCTGATTCTTCTGCGTAAATACTGGCTTGGGGGAAAAGCTTTGTTAAATTCTCTATCAAAAACTGTTCAGAAACAGTGTCTGCTTCAGTCACAAAACCCTGCCCATTTGCTTTATCGACCCGTTTCGTCTCTTTTCTGAAATGGGAGAGCAAAATGTCCCCAGCCTGGGTTATAACTTGTTCGACATCAAGAACCAATTTATTTAGATTAATTTGCTCCATAACTACTCACTCTAGAAAAAATATTAATAATAAGGGCCGGATAAATTCCGGCCCCTTAGTTTTACCAATTTTATACTAATTTAAACAAGCTTATGCTGTTCTCTTGGTGCGATATCCAAAAGTTCATAAACCTCTTGTGCTTCTAGCGTTTCTTTATCAAGTAAAGTTGTTGCCAACTTATCAAGCTTGTCGCGATTTGCTTTTAACAAATCTAAAGCTTTTTTGTAACACTCGTCGACTATGTTTTTAATCTCTTCTTCGATAAGTCTCAAAGTGTGCCCAGATAGTTGATGATGCTCGTCTTGTTTATAAACAACATGGCCAAGCTTTTCAGACATGCCGTAGTTACAGATCATAGAACGAGCGATACTTGTCGCAGTTTTGAAATCACTGTAAGCGCCAGTTGATAGAACATTAAAGATTATCTCTTCAGCAGCACGACCGCCAACAGATCTAACTATATCCGCCATCATATTTTCTCTGGTTACAATAAACTTTTCTCTTTCAGGCAAGTAGTGGGTTACGCCAAGTGCACCACCTCTAGGGGCTATTGTAATCTTATGTAACGGGTCAACCTCGCCAGGTTGCAACAATATCGCAAGTGCGTGACCAGCCTCATGATAAGCTGTTACTTTACGTTCTTCATCTGAAAGAATCTTAGACTTGATCTTTTTACCGATCATAAGTTTATCGCGTGCTTCGTCAATATCTTCCATAGTAACTTCAGCTTTATCCAATTTAGATGCAACTATAGCAGCTTCGTTAATTAGGTTAGCCAAATCAGCGCCGGTAAACCCTGGGGTTCCACGAGCGATTTTTTGATAATCTATATTCGGTGCCATTTTTACATCTTTGCCATGAACCTTTAATATTGCTTCACGACTTTTCAAATCAGGATACGGCACATGAACTTGACGATCAAATCTGCCAGGTCTTAATAAAGCTTTATCAAGAACGTCAGGTCTGTTTGTTGCCGCGATAACAACAATTGCAGAATTACCGGTATCAAAGCCGTCCATTTCTGTAAGCAACTGATTTAATGTTTGTTCACGTTCATCGTGACCACCACCTAGACCACTACCTCTATGACGACCAACAGCATCGATTTCATCAATAAAAATAATACATGGGGAATATTTGCGGGCCTGAGCAAAAAGATCTCTTACTCTTGCAGCACCAACACCAACAAAAACTTCTATAAAGTCTGAGCCGCTGATACTAAAAAATGGGCAATTTGCTTCACCGGCTACAGCTTTAGCAAGTAAAGTTTTACCGTTACCTGGTTCACCGATAAGCAGCACGCCTTTTGTTAATTTTGCACCAAGTCTTTTGTATTTATCAGGATTTTTAAGAAAATCTACAACGTCAGCAAGTTCTTCTTTTGCTTCTTCAACGCCGGCAACAGAATTAAAATTTGTCTTAATTTGAGATGGCATGAACATTTTAGCTTTGCTTTTAGACATACTAAAAATGTTCCCGCTCCCACCGCCACCATTTTGGTTACGAGTTTGGCGCAAGAAAAACCAGACTGCTATTGGTGCAACCAAAAAAGCTAGTAACAATAAGATATGCCAGAATGTAAATTGGGTTGAAGCAGGTGCAACTGAAAAGTTAACCCCATGCTCTTTCATTAGATCCCAGTTTTGTGGTCTATCAGCAATAACAGTTTCAAAATAACTGCCATCTTTTAGTTTTCCAACAGCCTCTTGGCCTATTACATGAACAGTATCAACTTTATTATCTTCTACATGCTTTAAAAAAGATGAGTAACTTATGCTACGTCTTAGCTTGGTAAAGTCAGTTAACTTTGTAAGAACAACAATACCTGCTGCTAAAATTATAAGTAGCAATAAAAAATTACGAGGACCGCCCTTGAACTTATTGAAATTAATATCTTTCATAAACCCTACCTAAAAATGTCGGTTATTAAATCAAACTTATAAACATTATATATTTGGATGATTTCTAAAATCCAGAGTTGGAAGAGAAAATCAGAGTTTATATTACCAGAAAGCAATATTTTGTCGAACAATATCGCCCAAAAGTTGAGCTTGCCAGACTCAATTACGCCCAAGCTGGGTAGCTGCAAAAATCTGATTCAGGTGTAACAAACTCTATTTCTTTAACAACAGTGTGAATACGGGCAATTCTGCTTGTCTTATTATTTTGGTAACAAAACAGTAAATAATTACCGCATGGGGACCAGCAGGCGTCTATTTTGTTACCAGAATTATAAGTGATCTGTTCTTCTTTATTATTATTTAAATTATAAGTAAATAACTGCATATTATTGTCTACGCGTTTTGAATAAACAATCTTATTATTAACTGGGCACCAGTTGGGTGCCACGCAATAACCAGAAATATTTAATTTTTCAGGATTAATTTTTTGATCCAAATTAGCTAAATTATTTTTGCAAATATATATACTGCAAGTTTTGCCATAATCAGATCCAAAAATAATATCGCCGTTGGGTAACAAGTTCGGGCAAGAAGAGTTTCCAAAATCGTGAACTATTTTTTTATGAAAACTTTTTTTTGTATTTGATTCGTAAGTGTAATGCCAAATATCGCCCGATCTGCAATATGCGGCAGATTTGCCATCGGGAGAACAGGAGATCCCAACTATTGTCCCATCAAAATCAAATACCGGTCTTTTTCCGGTTCCATTAAGCATAACAGACATGAGTCTGACATTTCCAGCGGTAAACTCTGAATAAAATAATTTTAAAATATTATTAATTTTAACAAACTGCGGCTTAATATTAATTGTCGAATTTCTTACAATTTTAAGTTCATTTTTTCCAGTAATATCTGACAGACACACTGCGCTTTTGTGTGAATTTCTGGAATTTGAGATTCGTTTTACATACGCTATTTTTGTTCCAAAAACACCCTGCTCCCCCGAAAGCTCGAGCCATACATAATTTGATATAATATCAGCAATATCGGGGCAGACTTCGATTTTTTTGCCCTTCACCATATCGCCCAGAGCAGAATCATAGACTCTAAATTCGATAAAATTTTTATCAAAACTTTGTTCAACAAAAATAACCAAATAAAAGCCCTGCTCAGAAAAGTTTTTGATATCAGATTTTTTCTTGGGCATCTCTATAGATTTTACATGAACGTCGTATTGCCCGCTGAGTGAAATATTTTGTGCGATTTTTTTTACAAGATTTTTAAAATTATCATCAGGGATATTATTTGTTTCAGCATTTACCCAGCTTTGCGCTATTAACACAGGGATTTTAAAATTCCCAGAAGATTCAAGATCTATCTGTGCAAATATTTTGCCCGCAGAATCGCTCTCACAATTATTATTAAAAATAATAAAAATAAGTATCACTAATATTTTTGTAAATTTATTCATGCGTCTACACCTATCTTATTTATCTCAATATTAAATTTAACTCTTTGTTCCAACATTTTTCCGGAAACTCTGTGCGCAAGATTGCCCCACGCGCTTGAATATTAAATGCAGGAACTTTACTATCTTTCTGTTCTAAAATTTTTACGCTCTTGCCATCTTGTGCGACTAAAATTTTAAATTCACAATAAACATCTGACGTAAACCCTTTAGGTCGCGACCAGTTTTTACCGACAGCATTTCTTATTCCATCGACAAGTTCACCATCTGAATGCAAATACCCTTCAATTCCAAATCCAGTACCAACAGCAGTGCTGTCACCCGAGTTATTACCTGAAAAATCTAGTGTACCCAAATTTTCCGGCAGGGGCACAGAACTAGAATTACTTTCTTGTGTATTATTATTTTCTAAGATCTCAGGCGCATTTATTTTTTCGCTTACTTTCTCTTCGACAACAGTTTCTTGAGCAACTTCTTGTGCTGTTTCTGGCTTAATCTCGGGCTGAGTTAATTTTTTTGAACTATTTTTTAAGTTTTTATTATTTTTATTATCAAGTTTATTTTTTGTTTTTTTATCTAATTTATTATTTTTCTTGCTAGTTGATTTTGAAAAATTCTGCTTTCTGGAAAACTTTTTCAGTTTAACAAAAGCGCCAGTATCTTCTGCTCTTGCGCTTGCGGCTAAACTTTGACGCGCATGCGAATTTTTATTCGCCTGCGGGCTAACTAGCTTGCTCGCAATATTATTTTTACCAGATTTATTAGTTTTATTACTGTTTTTACTATTTACAGTAAGTCCCGCGTTTTTAAAACTTCCTGAGCTATTTCCAGAATTAAAATTATAATTAGCACCCGAACCTGCGCGTCCAGAATTAGCAGCAAGTTTGTAATAAACTGGGATATTATATTTCCCAGTAGAGTCAATAATTATAATTCCAGAGTTTCTTATAAATAAAAATGGGACAATAAAAATAAAAACGTGC
This sequence comes from uncultured bacterium, assembly GCA_963717435.1. Classification (GTDB taxonomy): domain Bacteria; phylum Babelota; class Babeliae; order Babelales; family Babelaceae; genus MFD05580-245. The sequence continues at coordinate 953,975 of OY970332.1, read as the reverse complement.
ACGACAAAAGATATAAGAAAAGCTTTTGATAAGCTATTGGGCTCAACCCAAAATTTACTAGATAATAATTTACGTTGTAATCTGAGTTGCCAATGCGACATTCTTTACCCCCGGATAGTGCTGAAGTCTATCAACAAATTCACAAACGGTACCGTGCTTCACGGCTCTATCGGCTCTTACATAAACAGTCTGAGGATCATCTTTAGTTGTTCGTTTGCCTAAATTTTCTGCAATCTCTTTTTCAGTAAGTTTTTTATCACCCAAATAAAAATTTTCTTTTGAGTCTATATAAACTATTAAATCTTCCCGCTTTGGCTGATTATTTTCCCTAGCTCCAGTTTTGGGCAATTCGACGTTAATAGCATTTTGTAGCATGGGCGTTGAAACCATGAAGATAACAAGAAGCGTTAACGCCGTATCGATTAATGGCGTTAACGAAATTTCAGGCATTACCAATTTCCGATCACTATTTCTTCTTCTGCGCATTATTTGAACCCCTAATTAGAATTTCTAATAACAAACTCTACTTTAGATAACAAATTTTGCAGTCTATGTTCAAGATCTCTGATTCTTGTTGCAATAGAATGAAAACTCACAAGCGCTGGAATTGCGACCATAAGACCCGCCAATGTTACAATAAGTGCTTCGGCAATACCTGGCGCAACTGTTGTAATATCGGCATTTTTTAATGCACTTATAGAAACAAAACTGTGAATAAGTCCCCAAACTGTTCCAAACAAACCAATAAGCGGCGCAACTGCTGCACTAACAGATAATATCGACAAATTAACTTCGTTTTCATGAATAATTTGGTCTATATTCTGATCAGACATAAACTGCAAATATTCAAAATCGCTATCCGTTAATGAGTTTATAGATTGCTTATTTTTTAAAGCAAGTTTGATCGAATTTAAATATTTTATGACTAACTCACCTGCAGAACTGTTTCTATATGGCGACACTGCTGTGATTAGATCTTGGACATCCGTTGCGGTTCTCATAGACTGCTCAACAGATTCAAGTTGTTTTTTTTGATTATATAAATTAAATAGCTTATAAAAAGTTATTGTCCAACAAACAATAGACATTACAAGCAATAATATTAAAGTTAACTTACTTAATGCATCAGATTGCAAAACTAACTGTGCCAACGCATTTTTCATTGAAATTGGATTCACGCAATTCCCCTTTTATATTTAGTTAAAAAATTTATCAAATATATTTATAGCCAATATTATATATAAATTTTAGGTTCTGTTGAATTTTTATATTTTTGTAGTTTATGCAAGCAGGCCGCTCGTCCCGAGTGTTCTACGAAGCCTTGGCGTAGTAGAATGTATCGAGGGATCGAGAAACATCCGCCATCCCTCGATACACCCTCATTCCATTCGGGCACTCGGGACGAGCGGGTAGGCGCTCGTGGTGAGTGTTCTTCGAAGATTTATCGTAGAAGAATGTATCGAACCATGGCGCAATAAATTATTTTTCTCGCAACTTTTCTATCACCAGAGCCCTAAGCTCTTCTTTGTCTTTTATAGAGTCATCAATTTGCAACTTATAAGCAAGTCTAACAGCTTCGCCAAGTTGCGGGCCCGAAAAAATATCAAGAAAATCTCTACCAAGCAAAATGGGCTGTTCTTTTTCAAATAAAACTTGCGCTTGCTCTGCACGATTTAAAAATTCTTGTATCTCAGGCAAATCGGAATCTAATGGCTCATGTGAATCCGGGTTTCTGCCGCGTCTATCTGCAAATGCCAGATTTGCAAGCATCTTAATATTAACGTCGGGAGAAAGATGAAGAGCAAGACGTTTATACGCCCGCGGCGATGCATTTTGTGCAGCAAACGTTCCAGGCGCCATATGATTTCGAACCAACTTTAAAACCGGGTCAATAATCTCTTTTTTATCTGTAATTCTTCTTAAGAACTTATTTGCAATTTCAACACCAACAACTTCATGCCCATGACTTTTGATAACCCCGTCGATTATTTCTGTGGTATCAGGTTTGCCCAAATCGTGACATATTGCCGCATATAGCAAAATTAGTTTTTCTTTTTTCTTGTCGGGGTTCTCTGAAAACTGCAAATAGATTTTTGCTTCAGCATCAAGCGCCTGCATAGTGTGCTCAAAAACATCTTTTTCCGGGTGCCATTTAAACTCTTGCTTAACCCCAACAGTTTTATAAAGTTCAGGAAATATATCTTCAAGTCTATTAATCTCTAAGAGCCAGCGCAGCCCAAGTGACGGCTTTTTTGATTTTAAAAGCATCTTTTCAAATTCAAGCTCTATGCGTTCTTTTGATACAGATTTAACGTCCATATTGGCGCATATTTGATTAAGCTCGTTATCTGGAACCAGCTCAAAACGGGAAACAAACTGCATAACTCTGAAAAACCGAAGCGGATCTTCACCAAAAAATTTACTGTCAGTTGCGCGTAAAACTTTGTTTTTTATGTCGTTTATCCCACCATATGGGTCGATAAGTTCGTAATTATTTAAATTTATTGCCATAGAGTTGATAGTCAAATCTCTTCTTTTAAGCGCAGTTGTGATATCCATATTTGGGTCAATCTTAACTTCGGGCTTTCTTCCAGAAGAATCTGTTCTTGGCAATGACCAATCAACATCCAAGTTTGCAACTCTCAAAACGCCAAAAGATTTGCCCACCAAATTCACGTGGCCATATTTAGACAATATTTTTTTTAGAGCCTCAAGATCCAGCCCATGAACCTCGATATCAAGATCTTTTATGTTAATATTATGGGAAAAATCGGCCATTAAAATATCGCGCACAGAACCGCCGACCAGATAAGAGACGCCACCTGCCTCTTGAATATTTAATACTATATTAGATATAATAGCGTCAGCAGGTAATAAAAATTTAACAAAATCTTTGATTTTATTTTTTATATTCATAACTTTAGCGAGTAAATTATGGTTTTTAACAAGAATTTTACTTATAACACACTTTTAATAACATCTTTAACATGTTTGATCTGCCCAAATCTATATTCTATAGAAACTTCTAAATATATTTCTAAAGTTAAAAAGATATTTACTCCCGCAGAAAAAGAGATTTTAACCAAAGAATTTTCTTTTGATGCAGAATCAAATCTTGAAGTAATTATCCCTAAAGGGAATATAACAATTAAAACATGGAACAACAATAAACTCTTAATCGAACTAGAAAAAAGAGGCACCCCTGAAGAAATAAAGGCAACAAAAGCGATATTTAAAGAGCTTGAAAAAGAAAAAACGCTAAGAGTTATTGTAAGCTATAAGTCAGAAGACGTTGCATACACCAATTTAAATATCCTGCTTCCAAAATCTGCCAATTTAAAATCTATCTGCACAGACAAAGGTGTAATAAAAGTAGAAGATATTGACGGCAGCATACAGGCAACAATACATGAGGGGGATATCGACATTAAAAATTCAACCAATTCAGTAAATGCAAAAGCGGATAGGGGCTCGATAACTGTCCGACAAAAGCAACTGCAAGACAACTGTTCTATCTTTCTTGAAACACTAAGTGGCGATATAAATCTATACCTACCAAAAGAAACAAACGCAGACTTAAACGCAAAAACTAACTACGGCAAAGTAACTTCTGAGTTATTTGTTACAACCAGGCCCATAACAACAAAATTAAACAAAAATAGTTGGAAGCAGTTTACAAAAGAAGCCTGCGGAACTTTGGGGGATGGCGGAGCGCCAATAACACTTGATGCTGATAGGGGCAATATAGGGATTTATGAATATTAGTTAATTTAAAAAGGGGGCAGTAGTTTTATGGGGGACACAATTTGTAGAATTTGTTTTAAAAACAAATTAAGATTTCTTTTAACTTTTATTTTTATCTCAAATTTTCAAACTAAAATTTTATCTATGGACTCTCAAGATTTGTCAGATGGCGATCTTGACTCAATCTCTCTAGTAAAATCTTATAACGGGAATCAGGCGATACATCTTGCTGTTATGCATGGTAACGCGCATATGCTTGAAACATTAGCTTCGCAGCCGAAATATATAAATATAAAAAATCGCGATGGAAAAACAGCTTTGCATCTTGCATGCCTAAGAAACAATTTTGCAGCTGTTGAAATTTTGTTGCGACATGGTGCTGATCCAAATATTACTGACAATAACAACGAGACTGCAATATTTTCTGCCATGGAAAACTATTCGGGAGACAACAATATTATCAATATGTTAATTGCCTATAATGCAAAGATAAATAGCACCGAGCATGACAAAAATACCCCTTTGCATATAGCATTGAGTTTCTCTTTGTATGATCTTGCAAGAATATTTATTTATAACCCAGAAGTTAAAATAAATCAGCAAAACAGCTCTAGGCAAACACCACTTGATCTATTTTTAAGCGCAATTAATTTTAGCAATAATCAACAAGCTAATATCCCACAGGAACAACTAAAAATTCTAACAATACTAATCCAAAAGGGCGCAATATCGAACCAATCAACAGAACCCGAGATAAAAAAACTAGAAAATCTAAAAAAATTATTATTAATACAAGACAAGAATAAAAATCCCCAAAACTCGCAAAATCAGCCCAATCCTGAAGAGCCGGATGCTGACGACTGCTTGATAATATAACAGCTTTTTTGTAGCCAAACTGGCCAAACTCTGGTTATAATAAGTTATATTTTTTTAGATACCAAAAACAAAAATTTTAAAATTTAGAGAAAATCATCATGCAGAAAAAATTATTAGCAAAATTAGTTATAGCAATCACAATTACTGCACTTAGCTTACAAGCAGGTGGGCAAAATTTTATCCCTAACTTTAGAAAAGATACTCTGGGAATTACAACCAAAAATGATGCAAGAAGGGTCGTGAAAGACCCCGACACATATCAATATCTGTATGATCATGAGAAAATTTATGTCCATGTTGTGCTAAAAAACGTCGAAGCTGCTCGTTCAACAATAGAATCGTCTATACAGGAAAAACCCGGGCTTAATTTGGTAAATCGCGTGTATTGCAATGGCCTGTCTTTGATTCATATAGCAGCAAACAACGGTGATTTAAACATGTGCGCATTGTTAAAACAATATGGCGCAGATTTGAATGTAAAAAACCGTTTGGGGCATACGCCACTATATTATGCAACGCATGATAAATTCGACAATATGAAAATAAAGTTCGAAGTTGCTTTGTTTTTGATAGCAAATGGAGCGGACTGGAAAATTCTAAGCCAGAAAGTTATTGTGCAACTTGAAATAGCTTTATACCTTAGTGAAAAAATTTCAGAAAGCGACAAACTTTATTGGGCGGTAGTATTTAAAAATAAAAGACAGGCTTTTAAAATTTTAAAATGCAACAGGCAAGCTAATCCAAATTTAGATATGGTAAATCACAAATACGGCAACACTCAATATTTAATGCATATTGCAGCATATAACAATGACTTTTATATGTGCAAATTATTAAAACAATATCAAGCTGATATAAATGCATTAAACGCATATGGTTTAAAGCCATTATATTATGCAACACATGACCAATTTGGCAACATCGATATCAAATCTAATGTTGTACAATATTTAATTAAAAAGGGCGCAATCTGGGAGGAACTTGAGCAAGACGTAATAAAGAAACTTCGCGAACTGTGTATTATAGCGTAATAATTAATAAGCAAAAAATATTAAAATTTAAAGAAAAATAGTCATGCAAAAAAAATTATTCACAAACTAGATATAATAAATCCAATTTAAGCCCAATATCATTAGTTGCGATTTTTTAGTTTTTCATCAAGATATTTTTTTATCGCCTTGAATTCTGCGCTATAATCTTCTTGAAAATGTTTACTGTTGTTAACAAAAACATGATTTTCATCGGCAATCAAATCTTGAATAGCGGCATTAATACTATTTATCACGGTACGATCAAACTCTGCACCGTGACCTACCAAAAACTTTATCAAAGCTAATCCGGTTTCTTTAACATCAAGCATTTTTGTAAGAGAATCCGCACGCATCTTATCTATTACATCTTTAATTTTCGGTACGATAACCCCTCGAGGTATCAAAAGTTCAGCCATAGATTTGGTATAAATAAGCGGCGCTGTTTTGACAGATTTAATTTCAAATTCGTCTTTCAATTTCGCCCCATTACTTAACAAGAATTTAGCAGCTTTCACTTTTCCCCAGGAAATCGCTGCTCCCAAAAGATCATATTTTCTACCCAACACATCAACTGGCTCGTTAATATCGATACCCTGTTTTTTATAATATTTTACTAAATCTGCAAGAAGAGACATATTTTCGTTCTTTATGGCCTGCAAAGCCTGCGCCGAGGCATTTTTTTCAGTAATCTCACGCCCGTTCCCGCCATTCCTGCCCGATTCATAAACTGCCCCTGCAATTTGTGAAACAGAGACTAAATTCAACGCAAAAATCAGCTTAGTTATAAGATTTTTTAAAAAATCCATACACACACGCTCTCCCCTATTTTTAATAATACACAACTCAACATAAACACCCTACCCAATTCAAGTTCGGCTTGTAAACAACCCGACTAATTAGTTACTGCCCACAAATAAAAAACGCTTAAATACAAGTCTTGATAAACACGCAGCTTTTTTATATTATCGATCCCGGTAAATTAAAATTTAATCTTTAAGATTTTTTCATGAAAAACCAATCAGTTAGGCTTTTTACTATTTTTCTAAGTTTAGTATTTATAGCGCCTGGATTATCTGGTGAATATAAAACAACTGCACACAGATTTGCTTGGGGTCTAAGCGCACGTCAGGGAAGACGTATAACTATGGAAGATACGCATATTGTCGCGCATCCTATGGAAAAAACAAATAACGAATTTTTGTTTGGCATTTTTGATGGACACGGGGGCAAAAAGGTTGCCGAATATGCCCAAGAAAAATTTATAGAGCATTTTGAATTCAACAAATTTGTTGTACATCATGAGGCAGATCATCATCAGATAGAAAAATCAGAAAAATCTCAGGAAACAAAAAAATTAACTAGAACTGATCAAATATTCTTAAAAACTTTTGCACGCATAGAAGATGATCTAAAAACAAAATCTTATGCAGATAGCATGGGTTCAACAGCTGTTGTAGGCCACATAGAAATAGACAAAACTGGCCACAAAATCTTGACTGTCGCTTGGCTTGGCGACTCACGCGCAATCTTAGTTGATAAAAATAATAATATTGATTGGGAATCGCGGGATCATAAGCCCATAAATCTTGAAGAAACTGAACGTATTGAAAAAAATGGGGGCAAAGTTGTTTGTGAAGAAGAAGATGTTCCAAGAATTTATATCCCGGGAGTAAGCACATTGCTTGCAGTTTCACGTGCGTTTGGAGATTTTTTATTTAAGCAACCAAACAGCGCGGGGAAAATAATTGACGGCGGAGCGGTATCAGGAATACCTGAAATTCACACGATTAAACTTACTCACGATCACAAATATTTAATTATCGCATGCGACGGCGTTTGGGATGTTATAGATAACGAAAAAGCGGCCAAAATTGTTTCAGAAAAGTTTGATAAAAAAGATAACGTAATTAATATAACACACAAACCAGATTTCGGTTCTGAAAAATCTGACAACGCGGGCAACTCACAAAATGCCCTGGACGCAGCAGCTGCCCTGCGCGACGCCGCTTTTGCCAACCAAAGCGGTGATAATATTTCTGTTATTGTTGTGGGTTTAGATAGTAAATAAAAATTTGTACCCACTTATTTTTTTCAAATTTATTCGAGGCAGAATTTCAATCTAGCCATGAATAAACATGGACCCATTCTACATCGCTGTTCAAAAATGTTTCTTCAGGATACATATTTCTATTCCACACAGCACTTTCTTGGTCCACTGTTTTCTTTGTGTCATAATTGCTTACGGGCAATTTAGAATGCTTCCACGTTATATTAAATAATTTAGTAAACTCTTCTACAGATATAAAATTTTTTGCTCTTACCTCAAAAATAATCTGCTTAGTATCGGGATATTTCCAATACTTATTCAACGATGTTATTTTTACATCTGATTTGTCAAAACGCTTTTCGATAAGTTCTTTTAATTGTTCAAATAATTCATTAGAAATATTTTTGCCATCTGTAATAATGCATTCAATTAAAAAACAAGCTGGGAGATTCATTTATGAGTTATCCTTCCGTCTAAACTTACATTAATATGTTCGCCATCACGACTCATCCATCCAAGTTTCTGCCTGCCCTGATTTGAAAGCTGAACATCCCACTCGAAAGCCTGACCCTTGGTTCGACTAACACCCTTTACCCAAACATTATCAAAACGATCAACGAAGCCAATTCCGTTATTGTCTAATCTTTTACATGGCAATCCCTTATTGGCATGTAAATCTTTAGGTGGAACATAGCGAATTCTTCCCTTAATGGGTAGCTGATGCTTCTTAAGAAGACTTTTCTTAGATACCTTTTCCGTAATTTTATCAAGACTTGAGTTCCTTTTAGAATTGAGCTTGTCAGTCGACCTAAATAACATTCCATCAGGGGTCGTCACATACTGTTCAGGTGTTGCAAGTGGATTATCTTTGAAGAAATCTATCGCCTTCTTTTTTGTGGTCCTAAGGAACCCACTCAATCCACCAAGAAGCTTGTCTTGCGTCTTCCACTCAACAACGGTACGCGTTACGCCCTTGATTCCATGCCGCAAGCTTATTTGCTTATTTTGCACCGCATCGATCAGTTGCGAAAGTGGCGCGACATATTCTTGCCATTTTTGGGCGCCAGCCCGTTTGTCTACTAAAGACGTAATACCAATTTCGGCAACATTATAAATTAATTTTGATAACTGATAAGCAAAAACATATTCTCCCGCAACAACACATAACCCGGCTTGAATCGGGTGGTCAATCAAATCTTTCGCGGCGCTAATTAGACCCTCAGAAACGCCCTCAAAAATGGCTTTGCCATAATCAAAAAAAGCCCAACAGGCATCTGTTATATCCATGGCCCTAGAGGTTAATCCCATTTTGTTATAATCACAAGCAGCATCAGCGAATGTAATTATTGGGCTCTTATAACCAAATGCATAAGATTGTGGGCTCAAAGAAAAGCTATTATTAAGAATATCAACACATTCTTGGTGAATAACGTGTTGAAGTTGATTACCATAACATGTGCCATATTTTTCAGAATTAATATTATTATTGCTTAAATAGCCAAGAAGATTAGGGGCCAGATTATAGCTTTTATCAATATATTTTGATCCAGTTTCTTTAATATTATCTATTGCATCTATGCGTCTTTGGATTCTTGCACAATCTCCAAGATTATATTCCCGATACAAACTATTAAGCTCTTTGTACTCTTCTTCTTTTTTTACGCAATCATCAAACTGACTCTGAAAAACGGAATCTACTCGCCGCTGAAAAACTTCTCTGTTTTTCGCATTATTTATTAACTGTTGGTGCTGTTCTTCAAAGCCTTTTATTCTCGAATATTCTCTGTTAATTTCGTCTAAAGCTTTATTAGAAAATCTATTTTTGATTTTAGGATTAAAATCAACTAGTTCTTTAACTTTATAAATGCAAGATGGGTAATCGGGAAATTTTTTAATAAAATCCCAGAAAGCTGGGAAATTGTATAATTCTGGTTGGTTAAATAAAGACTGTCGATCATTATCATGAATATAATAATTATGGGTGGCTGTTGTACAAAAAATCTTATATTCTTGAGGCAAATTTGCTCTCTGACCTATTGAATATTCTTTACCAAATAATATCAGCAAAGCGTTCCAATAATCATTTTCTTGCCAATTCCAGCAATCACTAGGATTATAAAAAACATTTAATGCAGGATTATTATAAGTAATATTATTTTTAGGGTAATATAAACCCTCTTTTTTTAATTCTTTATTGAAATCATAAAGATGGTGATTATTTTCAAACTTTAAAATTTTAGGATGCGCAAACTCATTGGTAAATCTAGCATTTACATTATTGCTATCATGCCCAAATAAACCAAGAAAAAACAAGCCCGAGCCAATTGTTGTAATTAATAATTTTCCCATGATTCATCCCTAAATTAATCTGGGTTATTATATTACAAACAAGAGTAATGTAAAATTAAATATGATTTGAAGAAACGGGACAAAAGATGGGTCTATAAAATTTATACAAGGTTATTAATTTTGCCTAATAATTTAGGGAAAACAAACGCCTTTTCTCCGATTTCGCTATCTATAAATTCCTGATCTTTATCAAAAGATAAAAAATCAAAACTATAAGGATTGGAAAATATATTTTTCCATCTTTCTATATCATAATCAACTGATTCTTCATGCAAAATTCTGAACAGCTGGTTAGAAACAACATCTACTGCCCTAACACCTGCGACATCCCCTGATGAAACAAAATTAATATTTTCAAAAATCAACCTGGCGTCAAGATACTTGCCTGATGGATCTATCAAATGCTGAATATTTTCCCTATTATCAAAGCAAATAGGGTTATTTGCAGAATTACAAAACATAGAAAACAAACTGAAATACTTGATCGTTGATTCGATATTGCAATTTCCTGAATCGCACACAAATTCGAATTTCTTTAGATCATATTTCAAAAACTCTGTAGAGTTTCCTATGACAGCTCTCAACACATTTTCTAATAATTTAATCGATAATAAAGCTTTAATATATTCATTTGGGCTAAATTTAGATAATTTTTCAGCATGATGTTTAACAGTTTCTTGTAAAAAAAATGGATGATTTGCAGATGATTTATATATAGATCTTATATAGTCTTTTTTATGTTCTTCAATAGTGTTTTTTGAAGATAGATTGGAATCGTATATAACAGCAAATGCTCTACAACCGTTTTCCTCGATAAACTTAATAACGTCCCTTGCATTAAGACGCAAACAAAGCTTACTTTTTTCTCCAAATTTTTCTTCAAATTTTATTAGGGCATCATTACTCAATATAATTGCAATAATACATTCGTAATTAGGTTGGCTGGAAATATTTTCTGGCGCGCGAAACTTGCCTGATTCATCAATAAAAACATTCATAAAAAACCTCGTATATAATATAAGTCTCAACTAGGAGCCTATATATTATAAGATAAATTCCCATGAATTATAACATCTTAACAAACTATTTTTTGACCCTAAGAAAATATACAAAAAGTAAAATACCACCGACAGACATGGTGGTATTAACAGCAAATAAAGAGGATGAATAGTTAGATTTTTTCTAACCATTCACAATCAAAATTATTTTGGGGACAATAAAAATAGGAATTGCTTATTTTTAAATGAAGTTATTTTGAGCCTAATTAGAATTTGCCTTGCGCAATTGAAAGCTAGAACTTCAAAATTTAAATTATGAGCCTTCCAATCTTCAAGCTTACTAAAATATTCAGATCCCTTAAGCCCATTTCTCAATTCATAGCCTTCGACCCATTTTATGATATCCTCTAAAGAATCATGGGCTGTTATCTTTTGTTTGTTATCCCAAATAATCAATCTGTTCTTGTATATTGTTGCAACTTCGTTGTTATTATTAATTTTTGCTTCGAAAACAACCCCACCTTCTGGGATTACTAATGGGGCCATATAATTTCCTGTATTAATATATAAACCCATAGAAGAAAAATTTATGGCAGCACCTTTCTTGTTGATATCTATATAATTCATCGAATGACTTGATAAAAGAGCGCTTCCATTATCATCTATATACTTTGAGCGAGTGTTAAGTGAATTAATGGTATTGTTGCTGGAATTCCAAATTTTATCATTTTCAAATAAAATTTGGTTTTTATTGTTAAATGAAATTGACTGGCCGAATGGACCAAATATTAATTTATCTGACTTTGTGTCCCAAAGAATTATTTGGTTACGATGATAATCTGCTTTTAAGTTAACCGCTACAAAACCAAAGTCATTTATTCCACCAGCAGTACTTTGTTCTTTTGCAAATATTTTTAATCCGTGAATAGGATCCCAAATTACTGCCTTTTCATAATTATAGCTCTTATCATGATAAATTAGTTCACCGCATATCTGGCCATTTTCACTTAAAGGCTTATTTGTAGATGTATACATATCTATAGGAAGAGCTCTAACATGATATTTTCCAATTTTGCTGTTATTAATTTTTTCCCATTCTTTATACTCAATTTGAAGTTTTTGTACTCTTTCTCTTTCCTCCTGCGCCATCCTTTTCATTAGTGCTTCTTCAGCTTCAATCGCTAACTTTCTTAATCTCGCCTCATTTTCAAGTCTCAATCTTAGCTCTTCAGCTTTACGCTTTATCTCAGCTTCCCTAAGTTGTTCCTGAAGCACATCTCTTTCAGCTCTTTCTTTAGCATTTTGAGCTGCCAGCTCTGCTGGAGTTTTAAAATTTGGGTCAAAGTGGTGGTTAGCTTCATAAATAATTGTGATTATGTCGGATTTAGAAATTTTGCCATTTTTTATGACAAAGCTAAATGGGTTATGTGGTGTTTTATCAATTTTAATTCCAAGATTTGCCATTTTTGGCCTTAAAAACAAAAGATATTTTTCAATCAATTCATTATCTGGATTGTTATTAAATGATATAGCTGCGTAAATAGATAAGGGTTGCTTTTTGCGAATTGTAACAAACCCTCCATGAGATGGTTGCGTCCACTTAGAAATATACGCAGACGTAGAACGAGTTGAACCATCTGCAATGATGCTTGGGCTGACCAAAAGACATAAATAAACTACTAGATGATTAAAAATAAATTTATTAGAAAACATAGCACCCCCAAATTAAGATATAAATTTCTTATCTAATCCAACATCAGAAGCACTTCCCCATTTAGAAAGAAAGTCGTTAACAAACTTAAGGAAATAAGTATTGTAGTCATAAGGGGAATCCATAAAAATAAGTGGGGCATATGATATAGGTATAGTTAACGCATAAAGCTCACGCGGAAATCCTGGAATAAAACCAAGGGTTAAAGACATTAAGGTAAGAGAAAAAGAGGCGGCAAACTGCTTACTCCATTGATTTTCATCAGTTGTAGCAAGTTCATATTCCCAAATATCAATAGTTTCGCCTTTAATATTTGTGGTAGGAGTATGAACGAAATCAGGCTGGCCCATTTTGGATTTAACTTGCTTCTTGTTCATTCCAGAAGAAAGATTGGATAGCCAGCTCTTTTGGCGAATCCCACATCCAGACAATCCCAATAAAGAGATAAAAAGAAGTATATAAACAAAGTATTTATTTTTCATATTAACCCCAATTATTTATTATGTTTTATATTTATAAATCAGTTTTACAAACTATTTTTTCCTGAGTATCTCTATCGATCAGTGTAAAACTTAACTGATTTTCATAATTGGAATTTGCAACAAAAATAAGTCCCTGCGTAAACGAATCAGGTTTAAGTATTGAAGTAAAAATTGATTTATCAGTGTAGTCAGATAATAATTGCTCATTTGCTTGATATGCCCAGATTGAATCGGTAACAGCAGGAATTAAAAGTGGAATAGTAAAAACAAATAAGGCAGGAATTCCATACCCCAAGGCCCGTGCTTCAACTGATTGATAAACACTTCTAGCAACAACATCTACAGGAACTATTGGCATATTAATTGTGTTTAATGAAAAATTAAGAGTTCGATAAGATTTGTTTTTGATGGCTATTTGTATAGGTCTATACCCTGCCTTAATAGTATCTCTACCAAGATAAGTTTCTGAATCCATTCTATCGTACGCTTTAGCAGCAAAATGGATATCTTTATGCGTTTTTAAAGGTTCGGGATGCAAAGTCTTTAAAGGGCGTGATTTATAGCCGGCACAGCCTGCTAATAGCATCAAAGGGGCAAAAAGTAACAATTTTTTCATAAAATACTCCATTATTTGAATTATATTGCATTATAATATATTAAATATTATACAATTTGTCATATATTGCAACCGCCCCGGGGGGGCATGGGGTGGGTATTTTAACCTGTTTTTGGGGCTACCCGGCACATGGGCAGGATGCGGGGGCGGACTTTTAAGAACGGCCATGTGAATTTAGATACGAAATAAAAAATTAAAAAATAGTTTTTTAAGGGCCGGAAAATTCTGGCCCTTATTTTTTTGCAAATTTATTCGAAGGCAGAATTTCGTGTATACTAAAAATATAAATTTTTTAAATTTAAACTTTTGGGAGAAAAAATGTCAGCGTTTTTTAGGTCAATATTTATTTTATTACTAAATATAACTTTGGGGTTATATTCTCATGTCAGTTACCAGTTAAAAGAGATTGATGAAAACAGTCAGCTTTTAACAGTTGATTTCAAATTAAGTAAAAAAAATCAGCTTTATAAAGATTCGATAAGCTTTTCTGTGGACTCACCGGACTTTAAGATTTCTGATTGGCAGACAGAACAGGTTGCAGTAAAGTCTTTTGATGATCAACAGTTTAAAGACAGCAAAATTGTTTATAACAAAAACACAAAAGTAAAACTGACAGTAACAAGAAATCCGGAAAGTGAAGCCGAAAACGCCGACGTATTTTTGACATATCTTGTAAGCGGAAAAAAGAGCTGGCAAGAGAAAATTATTCACGTAAAATTTAAAGAAAAAGAAAAACCGCAAGAAATTATTGGTTCAGATAACGAACTAAGCTCAAGTGAAACCGAAGCTCAAAATGCGATTATGGCAGAAAGATGCAAAACCAAGCATACGCCTGCGCCGAGCGGCCCGTGGTCATTAATAACTTTAACAGTAAAGAAAATTATAAACTTTTTGGCGGAGCAGTTTGAAAAAATTAAAGATTATGTCTGGGGAAATTTACAACACAGTGAATCAATATGGTTCAAAATCTTCTTGGCATTTATGCTCGGCTTAATGATGAGCTTAACGCCGTGCATCTATCCTATGATCCCTGTTACTATTGGAATATTACAACAAAGTGCAACAAAATCTTTTGTGTCAAATGTTATTGCTGCTGTTTGCTACACGCTTGGTATTGGCTTAACGTTTGCTGCATTTGGGCTTTTAGCTTCGTTTGGTTCGATGGCGTTTGGTCAGATTTTGGGCAACCCAATATTTGTGATCGCGCTTGTTTTATTTTTGGGATATTTAGCATTTTCTATGTTCGGGTTTTACGAGATGTATATCCCAAGATTTTTGCAACCCAAAGATCACAGATTTAAGCATGGTTCATATTTATCTGCTTTTGTTTTTGGTGCAGCAAGCGGCACAATCGCATCACCCTGCTTGTCACCTGGATTAGCTTTAATTTTGAGCATAGTTGCAACAATGGCCAATAAATTTCTTGGCTTTATGATGTTGTTTGCATTTGGTGTTGGCTCAAGTTTCCCATTATTAATTATCGCAACTTTTTCAACATCGATTAACTTGCTGCCGCAAGCTGGGATGTGGATGGTTGAAGTTAAAAAGATATTCGGATTTTTGCTAATCGGCATGTGCTTTTATTATTTGCAAGCAATAATCCCTTGGTGGGTTTTGATCTGGATTCTTGCAAGCTTTATTTTGGCAAGCGGAGTTTATTATATTTATAATATTAAAACCCATGAGTCTAAAAGCACAAAACGAGTAAAAAGTTTAATCGGAATGTTGTTAATTGCAAGCAGCTTTATTGTATTCATGCAAAGTTATAAAACCACTTTTATGCAAGAAAATATTGCTGATATTACATGGATCACTGATTATAGTTATGCAAGACAAAAAGCAGAAACTGAAGCGAAAAATCTATTTATAGATTTCGGGGCAAAATGGTGCTCTATCTGTAAAGCTATTGAAAATACAGTCTTGGTAAGACCTGAAATTAAACAAGCGCTTAACGATAATTTTATTTTGTTAAAAGTTGACGGCACTAATTCTGGTTCTGAGCCGTATGCTAGTTTGAACAAAGAATATAATATTACCGGATTCCCGACGCTGCTTGTTGTCGACCCGAAATCTGGAAAAGTTCTTAAAAAATATATGGGTGAATTTTACGATATGCCAACTGAGCAGATTGTAAAAGAGCTACTTGAAATTTGCTGAACTTAGATAGTTTTTAAATTATTGCGGGAACTTGCGTAGTTTACACAAGTTCCCGTTTTTATATTTTTATGTTTTAATTTTACGCTGCTGATTTGGATGAGAATATCCTATATGAACCCCATAAAACTTAAATTTTAGCGCTATTGACGGCGCCGTTCTTGTGTGCTATCATGGTAGAACAGTAATAGATTTATAAAGGGAAATTTATGGAAAATGATAATAAATCCAAAATAAGCGCGGCAGAAGAACTTTTTGAGGCATTACTTCTTTTAGAAAATAGAGATCAGGCAGCGCGATTCATGAGAGATTTATGCACTCCTCAAGAAATTTCAGCATTGGCCGAACGCTGGCGAGTGTGTAAATTATTAGATCAAAATACATTATCTTATCGCGAAATTCATCAACAAACTGGTGCCAGTCTTGCCACAATTACCAGAATTGCACGCTTTTTAAGAAACGAATCCCATCAAGGCTATGCCACAATTCTTAATAAAATTAAAAAAATATAACATTTAATTAATAAAAGTTTATATAGGTAATATTAAACCAAAAGAGGTTTTTAATGCAATTTAAAATTATTCTAATTCTTATGCTATTGTTCGGTGGTTTTTGGGGTGGATATATAGTTTTCAAAAATACAAAAACAGAAAGCGCCGCTAATACATTTATTGTTGGTATGACAGCAGGATATGCTCCCTTTATTAGCATTAATGAAAAAGGCGAATATGAAGGTTTTGATATTGATTTTGCTAATGCGCTTGCATGCAATATGAATAAAAAACTTGTACTCAAGGATCTTGGCTCAATGACATCGTTAATAATTGCACTTGAACAAGGTTCTATTGATGCAATAATTTGGGGTATGTCCATAACTAAAGATCGTTTGAAAAAATTCGCAATGCTACACTATCAGGGTGAAACAGAAACTTCACACCCTCTTATTTTTTGGAAAGAGATCCCTAAGAAAATCAAATCTCTTTCTGATATGAAAGGAATGGTTGTTTGTGTTGAACCAACTTCATCTCAAAGTATTGTTTTAGGTAAATATAAAGACGTTATTATAATGCCAACTGAAAAAGTTGATGATGCGCTATTTAATATTCAATATGGTAAAGCTACAGCAGCACTTATTGATCCAGCAATTGCTAAAAAGTTTAAGGCAAAATACTCGGAGATTAAAATCTTAGATGTACCTTTGAATGAAGAAGATCAAGTACAAGGTGTTGGTGTTGCCATTAAACAAATTAATACAACTTTGATTACGCAAGTGCAAAGTTCTATTAATCAATTAAAAGATAACGGCGCCATTAAACTGTATGAAAAAAAATGGGGTATAGAATGATTAACTTAATCACATACATTCCGTTATTTATAAAGGGTAGTTTTGTAACATTAGGAGCATGGCTTTTTGCCGGAATAATAAGTTTAGTACTCGGAACATTTCTCGGAATTATAAGCTCTCAGGAGGTCGGTTCGGATATAGGTATATTTATTGTAAGGGCATATACTTTTATTACTAAAGGTATTCCAGCCTATGTACAAATTCTTATAGCGTATTTTATCATACCACAATTGTTAGGCATCAACATTCCCGGATTTCTGGCAGCATCATTTGCATTGTCGTTATGTTCAAGCGGTTACGTGACTGAAATTATTCGTTCTCAAATTAATGCAATTCCCAAAGGTCAATGGGCCGCATGTTTTGCATTAGGGTATTCAATCCCAGTTTCTATAAGACGAATTATATTACCACAAGCTATAAGAGTAGCGTTGCCTGCGTTAATAGGAGAACTTGAACAATTGCTTAAAAGCACATCTTTGCTTGCAACAATTGGTGTTACTGAATTAACACGTGTTGGCATGAATATAATATCACGCGAACTAAATCCATTACCGGTATACCTTTCGGTGGCTATGATTTATCTATTATTTTCTGGATTATTAAATATTTTGGTTCTCTACCTTAACAGAAGGGGCCCATATGGTTATCGTTAATAATCTCACCATATCAATAAAGAATCAGAAATTATTAGATAATGTCTCTTGCTCTTTAACAAAAGGTAGAATCACAGGTTTTATTGGTAAAAGTGGCGCAGGAAAAACGACATTGTTGAAATCATTGATAGGACTAGAGCCAATAAAAAGTGGCGATGTCATAATTAACAACAAACAACTTAATAAGCTAAGTGCAAGACAAAGATCTGAAGAAATAGGATATGTTTTTCAGGATTACAATCTATTTCCGCAGCTAACTGTACTTGAAAATTGCATCGATCCGCTGCTTGTTCTTGGAAAATCTTATGCCCAAGCGGAAGAAATAGCGCTTAATTCATTGCAAGACCTTGAAATGAATAATTATATTCAAAAATATCCCTTTCAACTTTCTGGGGGACAGCAACAACGAGTTGCTATTGCAAGAGCACTTTGTTTAAATCCACGTGTTATTTTGCTTGATGAACCCACGGCATCGCTTGATCCAGCTAATACAGATATTTTGATAAATATTTTAAAAAAGTTATCAATTGATGGGTTAACCGTAGGTCTTTCTAGCCAAGATATGAATTTTGTACGCAAACTTTTTGATCGAATTTATTATGTTGAATCCGGTAAAATTATTGAATTTTGTGAAAAGCCCGAACAACTAAACCAGTGTCCTCAAATAAGAAATTGGATCTCATGACAAAAAATAATATCAAAATTATTAATAATTAATAATTTGGCCGGGAATTCTCCCGGCCCTTTAAATTTTACGCTGCTGCTTTGCGCTTATCAACAAGCTTTTCTTTATGTCTTCTTAATTCTAAATACATGCGATCGATAGCTTCGTCTATAACGTCATACATCTTGGGTCCTTCATAATGTGACACAAGATCGTAATTTGGCGATTTTACGCGAATCTCGACTCTATTATGTGCGTGAATTTTTCCATTCTCTAAAACTACATCTATATATACCGGGGATTTCTCGTTGCTTAAAAACTTAACAACTTTATCTAATTGTTGATCTACGTACTTTTCCATTATAGCTTCAGGATCCATACGTCTGAAAGATATTCTTTTGTGCATAACTTTAACTCCTATAATATTGTTTCAATACTAACGTTTAAAGTTTACACAAAAGCGATCTGATCGTGCAAGTGATATATAAAAACTCAAGAAAAAACCCGGCTATCCCTCGATACATTCTACTTCGCCTAAGGCTTCGTAGAACACTCGGGACGAGCGGGTTAAAAAATTTTATGTAAATTTGTAAAACTTATAATTTAAAAATTATTCTTCTTGATTTTCTGATTCAGAATTGTCAGAAGCAGAAGATTTATTAAGCTTGTCTTTAGTAGATCTAATTAAAAACTTAATTGGCACGCCAACTAAATCGTAATTTGAACGCATGATATTCTCAAGAAACGCAAGCTGTGACTCTTCAAAGAATACAGGCAAGTTAACTTTTATCGCAATTGTAATCGGCGCGGTACGCACTTGCTCAACTTCATAAACTTTTAGGCGCTGCTTAGCTCTAATCAAATGCTTTTTTTGCAATTCAGTTGCAAAGAGCATTCTTAATTCTTCACTATTAAACTGGTAAGAATAACGCTTATAAACTTCAGTAATTAACGGCAATATTTTTCCAATATTTTTGCCAGTTTTGCAAGATATGTTCATTAATGGCACTTTTTTGTGAATCAAGTGCTTGTAATAATCTAAACTAAATTCTAAATCAGCTCTGTTTTTATCTGTCATCAAATCTTCTTTGTTAACAAGCAAAATTAGAGCTTTATACTGCTCAGTAAACGCATAAAATGCCAACTTTAATTCTTGGTCAACAATCTCGCCCTCAGAACCGTCCATAAGTAAAACAACTATATCTGAATCTTTTAGCGCAGAAAAAGAGCTTTTTACCATCAGAGGCTCAAGTTCGCCACCAACAGATCTTTTGCGTCTTATCCCAGGAGTGTCAGTAATTTGGATATCTTCTTGGTAAAACTTAATTGTCTCAGAAAGCGCTTCGCGTGTTGTTCCAGCTTGTTCTGAAACGATCGCACGTTCCTGGTTTAATATTGCATTAAGAAGTGAAGATTTGCCGACGTTTGGCTTGCCAAGAAAGACAACTTTGCAGCCAGGTTTTTCTATTGTTATATCTTGAGATTTTTTTGGAAGTAGCTCAACAACTTTATCAAGAAGTTCGTTGGTGCCCGTTCTATGCTCTGCAGAGATGCCTATAATATTTTTAAAACCTAGTGCATAAAATTCGTGAAAATTTTCTGCTGTAGCTTTATTATCTATTTTATTAACAACCAAAATCACGGGCTTAGAAAGCTTGTGCAGCTCTTGAGCGATCCAACGATCGTGCGGCACAAGGCCAACAGTACCGTCAACCATAAAGATTATAACGTCAACTTCTTTTAGTAACGCTATAACTTTTTGTTGCACTTTTTGCTGGATAATATCATCAGATTTTTTAAAATTTTCTATCCCGCCAGTATCATATAGTTGAAAGAAAACCCCAGCCCATTCAACTTGATCTTTTAGATAGTCGCGCGTAACGCCTTCGTAATCTAGCGCCATGCTTCTGACAGACGTTGACAGCTTATTGAATAGTGTTGATTTTCCGACATTCATGCGGCCTACAAGGGCCACTTTGCTTAATTTGCTCATGTTATTATTTATTATTACTTATAGTTATTTATATTTATTAAAATTATTTCTAATTAATCTGTGTTATCTTGCCCGGAAAAACACTTAATATATTATGTGTTTTTTGCCATTTTTGTTTATCAATTACGTCTATTAAATTACTTAGTTGTTTTTTCTGCGTTGCGCCTGAATTAGCTGAAATTACGGGCTTATTTTCTGTGCCAGTTAAATTATTTGCGCTAATAGTTGCGCCAGCGGCCCCACTATTATTTATTGTATTGGCTGGGCTTTTTTTTTCCTGCTGTTTATCAAATACTGGGCTAAATTTTATATTATCGTCAAAAATAGTAGCTAAAAATGGCTGCCATATTTTTTTTGAGGAATCTAATTGTTCAGAGAAGAAATTTAACTCACCTGGAAAACTAACCTGCAAATTACCCGACTCTTTATCGTATGATAATAGTTTACCCTGCTTGAATATAGATGCAACAAGTGGGTCATTTAGCTGATTTAAATTCTGGACAACTTTATCCCAGCCAACCGGCAAGACTGCCGTCGGGATTGCCGTCGGCGTGGCTGAGCTAGAATTTACCTGCTTAGCTGCGCCCGAATAGTTTTGTTGTGCGCCTGAATTTTTAACTACTGTATTTGTGGGGATGTTACTTAACTGCGCGTCACAGCCCGACATCTTTAACAGCATCATTTGCAGCATAACTTGGGGAGTCGATGTCTTTGAAAAAGCTTGTTCGTAGTCGTAGCTAATCTCAAGTAATAGTACAAGCTTTTGTATGCTAACCCCAGAAAGAACTTTATCTAAATTTTCTTTAATATGTGCATGGGATTCCAAGACTATATTATTCTTGAGCCATATAGATGCACGCAGCAGGTCAACAAATTTTTTCCATAGCGGCATTAAAGAGTAACGCTGCAAGTCTAATCTATCTAAAAAAGTTATTATATCGGGCAAGCTTTTGTTTAAAACTAAATCAAGAAGTTCTAATATTTTAGTTTCTTCAAGATGCCCCAGAATACTACAAACAGTTTTCTCGTCGACAATATCTGTTGCAAGCCTGACACGTTCTAATAAATTTATGGCGTCGCGCAGCGACCCTTCTGTTTCACGAGCGATTAAAAGAAGAGCTGAACTTTCAAATTTAATATTTTCTTGTTTGCAAATATCAGCAAGATGCGCAGCTACCTGATCAAAATTTACTGGAGCAAAAAAGAGCTGGAAGCAACGTGATCTGACAGTATCTATAATTTTTTGAGGATCAGTTGTTGCCAAAATAAAAATGACGTTAACGGGCGGCTCTTCCAAGATTTTAAGCAAGGCGTTAAACGCTGCTTTTGATAGCATATGGGCTTCATCTATTAAATATATTTTTTTTCTGCCAAGAACTGGCAAGAACGAAGCTGAATCTATAATCTGTCTTACGTTATCAACTCCAGTATTTGAAGCTGCGTCTATCTCTATAAAATCGGGGTGATTACCAGCTTTGATGCACTTACAAGAGTAGCACTCTAGGCACGGGAGTTTATAGTTTTGTGGATCTTTTTGAAAGTTATTTAGATTTTCGCAGTTTAGAGCTGCAGAAAAAACTCGAGCCGTTGTGGTTTTACCGCACCCACGCTGACCGGAAAAAAGATAAACAGGAAAAAATTGATTTTTATAAAGACTGTTTTGCAATAATCTAACAGAAAGTTCTTGTCCAACAATCTGCGAAAAGTCTTTTGATCTCCATTTACGAGCTAGATTTAAACCTGTATCCATTTGGGACCCGCTCAATTAAAATGGGAAAGCTCATACAAAAACTTAGTTACCCTTGCTGCTTCTTTTCAGACCTGACAAATTAAGCAACGATTTTTTATGTGCTTCCCCATATTTTTTAATACTCTAACAAATTGGTCTGTTAGTTAAATTATATTTCACAATCTCTAACTAGTCTAGCTTGGACCTAGCCCAGCTGAAAAAACTGGCCTGCCATTCATTTCCTTCAGAAATGAATGGTGGAGAGAGAGGGATTCGAACCCTCGATACCCTTTTGGAGTATACGCGATTTCCAATCACGCTCTTTCGGCCTCTCAGACACCTCTCCAAAATTAATTACTAATTACTCAAGTTTTCTAACAGACTTTGCGCCCTTTGGTGCAACCTTTTTGATAGACTTAGCAGCTGCAAGACGCGCAATGCGCTTTTTGCCTTCTTCTTCAGTTTCATTTTCTGGTATAGCAACTGATATTTCTTCTGCTGTTATCTCTTCAGGCAACATATCTTCCTGTTGTTTTGCTTGAGCATTTTCAAGACCCTGTTTAATACTTCCACTCAAATAGTTCATTAAGAAATTAATTGAACGAGGGGAGTCGTCATTTGCAGGAATTACGTAATCGATGCCTGATGGATCGCAGTTTGTATCAACTAAAGCAACGATAGGCACGCCTACAAATTTAGCTTCTTTAACAGCAACATGCTCTTTCTTGACGTCAATTATGATAACTGCGCCAACTGGCCAAACAAGCTTTGTTATACCGCCGATATTTTTCTCTAGACGTTCTACGTTCTTTTGAATCTTACCAAATTCTTTTTTTGTATACGGATATTGGTCAGATTTTGCAAGAACATCAACTTGGTGCAAGTAGTTTGAAACAGCTTTTTTAATCTGTCTGTAATTGGTTAATGTTCCACCGATCCATCTATGTGTAACGTGAGGAATTCCCAACTCTTTTGCAATCTTTTCAACAGCTGGTTGTGCAGCTTTTTTTGTACCAACAACCAAAATTGACTTACCTGAAGCAGCAGTAGCTTTTAAAAACTCAGCAGCTTTTTGAAGTTGGTGTGCAGTTTTGGAAACATCTATAAGATAGATGTCGTTCCTGCGACCCCAGATATACTGGTTCATCCCAGGATGTCTGCTTGAGCTTTTGTGCCCGAACTGGACATGATTGTCTATAAATTTTTCTAAATCGAGTTTTTTTAAATCGTTCATAATTGTACCTTTATAAGGGTTATTTGTTTGTCTTTCCGGCCCAAATATGTTTTATATTCGGCAACCACCCTTTTGAAAAAACAAATGACAAGAAATGTTAATTTATACTTTAAAATCTAGCAAAAATACCGCAAAAATCAATTATCTTAGCTAATTATCTTCGCCTAGGACCTCTTCTTTTCCAATAACTTCGTTATTTTTCACAGCTTTTTCAAATCTCCAACCTAACCAGTAAGAAGACAGAATCCAAAGCATTGCTGTCATCATGAACAGTATCGAATTGGCAAAAGTATGTGCGCTATAAGACAGATTTTTTACAAAATCATTGAAAGTTGCGCCGCAGGTTTTGGCAAATTTTGTTCCAAATCCATCGATCCAAGATTTAGATTTAAACTGGACGTCACGTATGGTCGGGATATACAAGCTCTCTCTTAGGGGCTGAGTTAATGCATAATTTAGCGATCTGCTCAAAACAAATACATAAAGTATGCCGTCAGATGGGTAAAACACAAAATACAGTAGAGTAATACCTATTAGTATAGGCACAACCAAAAGCGACTTGCGTTCCCCGAAATAAGATATAATAGCTCTGGTTCCAAATAAGCTTATTACAAAGCCAATGGCATGAACCCAGAATATTTGCTCAAATAAATAGGCACTAAATTCTGAAGCGTTAGTTGTTATTTTTTTTCCAATTACCAATCTCTCGTAACTAAAAACCTGATTTATAAGTTCATAAAAGAAGCCGATACTAAAAATACCAAGCACGTATGGATTTTTTATCAGCAACATAAACCCAGAGATCATGCCCCTAAAAGTGGACTCTCTATTTTCGGGCTTATCCAGTTCCACTTCTGCTTCATGACCAGCTTCATACCCATGCAGATTCTTTTGGGGAACATACTTTATAAGCAGATAAACCAAAGCGGGAACTATCAATAAAAACACTGACGAATAACCAAGCAAAATCTGATGGTTGGTTACGTCTGAAAATCTCATGCAGCCGTCAGCACATTTTGAGCGCAGGATCCACCAAGCAAACATAGCGCTAAGCATACCGCCCAGCTTTGAGCCGGATATCATTATAGAGTAATTTTGCCTCACAGAAGTTGGGCTCGTGACGGAGTTTGCAAATGCCCAGAATACACTAACCACAAACGGCGAATAGCTTTCTATGAAAAAGTAAAAGAGCCAACCAAAATATCGGTTCGGGCTAGCTACAGTATTTGCAAGGCCTATTGTTGGATGGGCCATTAGATAAACAAATACAAAGCCTATAATGCTATATAGTATAGTGTAGAAATATAGCAGATTATGGCGCTTTAAGACGTCAACAAGTTTTGAGTAGAAGAATATGGCTGGAATTAAGAGAAAAATAACTATCATTTTGGCTTTGGGCTGATAGTCTTCACCCACTACTGAAGCAAATATAGAATCTTTAAGCTCTTTTACAACAGTGTAAGCGCCTATTACAAAGAAAAATGACACAGTTAGCAAAATAACCTTTATTCTTTCCTCTTTTTCGACATCCAAGAAAAAACTAAAAATAGACCTTAAAAACGACGCAATATTATGACCGATACGACTCATTAAGTGGACCTTCAGGTAAAGCAAGTTTTAGTAATTTCCCCAGCTCGAACCAAGCTTATTGGCTACGAGTACTTCAAAAACAAAGATCACTTAAAATCATACAGAAATATTAAACTTTTGTAAAAAAAATAATTAAAAAAACTGCAAAAAATAGCTTATATAAGCTAAATTATAGACTAATAGGGGCAAAAAAATAAGATTTACTCCTTGAGTATATTATGCTAAAATAACTTAGGTATAAGCTATTAAAGTTTTAAGCCATTACTTTTAAGTCTTAACCAATTCAGGAAAGATCTGCAGATGAACTCACCAGAAAACAATATACAGCAAAATTTTTTGGCTCTTTTGCCATTAAAAAATGTCGTTATTTTGCCTAAAAGCATTATACCCGTAATAGTCGGTAGAGCATCTTCAGTTGAAGCAGTAGAATATGCTCTTAAGAATAATCAACCCATTTTTATTACAGCACAAAAACACCCCGATATAGAACATCCAACAGAAAAAGATCTATTTAACTACGGGACAAAAGCTACGATTCTCCAAGTAATGCGTATGCCAAAGGGCACGCTAAAAATCTTGGTTGAAGGTATTTGTAGATCAAAATTCTTGTCCACTGAACGCATAGATAACTTTTTGGCGGTTCACTGTGAAGATTTAAAAAGTGACACTGAAAAAACAGTTGAGCTAGAAGCTATCTGGAGAACCCTAAAAGATACATATAATAGCTACTTAAAAATAAATACCAAACTTCCTGCTGATCTGTTTCAAAATGCAAAAACAGTCGAAGATATGGATAACTTGGCAGATACTCTTTCAGTCCAGATTAATCTGTCTTTTGATGAGAGACAGCAAATATTAGAGCTTGTTGATCTTAAAGAGAGACTAATTAAACTGACTGCTTATCTGCAAAAAGAGATAGAAATTCTAGAAACTGAAGAACGCATTAAGGGTCGCGTTCAAAATCAGGTTGAAAAAAATCAAAAAGAATATTACCTAACTGAGCAGATTAAAGCTATCCAAAAAGAGTTGGGACGCGAAGATCAACAAGTAGAAGTTAACCAGCTTAGAGCAAAAATCAAATCTCTTGGTTTAAGCGCAGAAGCCTATGACAAAGTTGACAAAGAGCTTAAGAGACTTGAGCTTATGCCGCCTATGTCCTCAGAAGCTGTTATTAGCAGGCACTATATCGACTGGGTAATATCACTACCATGGAAAAAAATCAGCAAAGATACTATCAGCTTAGAAACCGCAGAAAAAATATTAAATAAAAATCATGCTGGATTACTAAAAGGTAAAAGAAAGAATTATCGAATTTTTGGCGGCCAAAAAATTCTCAAAGAATCTTGAAAGATCGCCTATTATTTGCTTAGTTGGGCCCCCAGGTGTTGGTAAGACATCTTTGGCTCAGTCTATTGCAGAAAGTTTGGGTCGAGAATTTGTTAGAATTTCACTTGGTGGCGTTAAAGATGAGGCTGAAATACGTGGTCATAGAAGAACTTATATTGGTGCACTGCCAGGAAAAATAATTCAAGGCATGCGCAAAGCCAAGTTTTCAATCCAGTAATTTTACTCGATGAAATCGATAAAATGTCGCGTGATTTCCAGGCGATCCTGCTTCAGCTCTGCTTAGAAGTATTAGATCCGGAACAAAACAAATCATTTGTGGATCACTTTTTTGAAGTTGATTATGATTTTTCAAAGGTTATGTTTATCGCAACGGCTAATATGATAGACGGGATTCCGTATCCGCTATTTGATCGTATGGAAATTATCAGTCTTTCTGGGTACACCGAAGCTGAAAAGCTAGCCATAACAAGATCTTTTTGATTCCAAAAATGCTCAAAGAATACGGTTTAACAGACAAGCCAAGTTAAATTGTAGCAGATGAAATCTTGCATCAAATTATTGATGAATACACCAAAGAAGCTGGTGTTAGGCAGCTTGAGCGTGCGATTGCAAAGATTATGCGAAAATCAATCCAAGAATTTTTACACGATGAAAATTTAAAATCGGTCACTGTTACTGCAGAAATAATTAATGATGGCTAGGACATCAAAAATACAAAAAAACTAATCTTATGAAAAATAAAGATGTTGTTGGACTTGCAACAGGACTTGCTTGGACTGAACTTGGCGGAGATGTTTTAGAAATCGAAGTCAGCTATTGCCTGGTAAAGGCGGCTTAACTTTGACGGGACAACTTGGTGAAGTTATGCAAGAATCTGCACAAGCTGCACTAAGTTATATGAGATCTAGGGCGGTTGATCTTGGATTAAAAAACAGACTTCTATGCAAACAAAGACGTACACATGCATTTCCCTGAGGGTGCAACACCCAAAGACGGCCCTTCTGCTGGTATTTCTATTGTCTTGCCATGTTTCAGCTTTGACAAATATTGCGATCAAAAATAATATGGCAATGACAGGTGAAATTACCCTACGTGGTCGAGTCCTCGGAGTTGGTGGCTTGAAAGAGAAGATTCTTGCGGGACGCCAGCATGGCATGAAGCAAATATTACTTCCTAAAGAGAATAAAGATGATATAGACGAAGCTATAAAAGAGCTTGGAAATATAGACGATTTGATATTTGTGGACCATATGGATGACGTTGTAAAATTGGCTCTTGAAAAAAACCCGTTCCAAAAAGTAAAAAAAGCTGGTAAGATAACTCGGTCAAACAAGACAACCAAGAAGAAAAACAGTAAGTAAACATCAAATTAAACTAATAGGGTTAAACATGAAAAATCTTCTATTTGCACTAGCACTAGTTCCGGCAGTTTTGACACTTGCAGGTTGTGGTGGAAAACGAACAGAACAAGCAGAGCCTGAATACACTGTCGCAGTTGAAGTTGATGAGCCTGTAAGAAGAGTTTCTGGCGCAATGCAAAATCCTGCTTGGGCAGATGAAAAATAGTTTATAGATTTTTAACACTAAATTATCGGGGAAGATAAACTCTTCCCCCTTTTTGCGCCATTTTGCCTATAGTATTTGATTATAATATTAGGCTCTGGTAAACTTAATATTAGTAGAAAAATGGGGATCAAAAAGTCTCTCTAATACTAAAAACAATAAAAAACAGTTTTAACAATATTTAATTAATGGGGAACAGCTATGTTCAATTCAAAAAAGTTTCTAATTCTAAGCTTGGTTTTATTCACAGCAAATACAGCTTTGTGTATGAAGCCAAATAACGGGGGGGAGAATGTTTTTTCTAAACGGGACTATAACGGCGGCGATGCACCAGCAAATGTACCATTTGGTGAAAAGGGCTCAAAGCGTGGAATTAATCTAGGAAGAATTTCACGAGAAAATTTGAACAGGGCGGCCGCAGGTCTTTTGATCGTAGGCGCAGCCGTTGGTGCAACAGCTGCTACTATATACGCGACAAAAAAAGTTTATAATGTGGCAAAAAATGGCGTAGCAAAAGCTTATAATGCAGCGAAAAATGGCGCAACAAAACTTTATGACAACCGTGAAGAAATAGCTAATAAAGTCAAAAGTGTCAACTCTGCAATAGCTAACAAAATAGAAGGTTTCGGTAATTTTATAGAAACTGTTGGCGTTCCAGGAAAAACTTTGGTTGATGGTGCTAAATTTGGTTGGGATAACAAAATTGCTGCAATAGCAACATATGTGGCGCTGGATCGTTATTTATTAAGAAGAACATTTAATGGAGCTAGATTCCCTATGGACGCAACAATAACAACATTGCTTGCATTCAAAGTTGGATCTCTATTTGCAAAATACGAAAAGTCAAAACAAGCTTAATTAAATTTAAGTTGGTTTAAATTTATCAACCCGTAGTTATAAAAAACTGCGGGTTGTTTTTTTTAAAAAACTTTTTTAAAAAAAATTTAATTTATTTTCTATATTTTTAAATCGATTTTCATGCATACTTGAAACTTGTAAGAAAATTATTATAGACTGTCCCTAAGTATTTTTTAACCTTTATTTAAGGAGATAGTCCATGAAAAAGCTAATTTCGCTTATAATGGCTTCAGTTCTATTAGTAGTGTCTGCAAATTGTGGCGGACGTTGCGGTTCTTGCGCATCTGAAGGAACAGACCAATATCATCATGAGCATATGGAAAAATCTTGCAGAAAATGCGGAGAAATGCCTTGCGCTTGCAAAGCAAGACCTGCTTGCAGAATGTGCGGAGAAGGTTGCAAAGTAAGATCATGTCACAAATGTAGCGAAGGCACATGCAAGAGACATTGTAGCCGATGTCATATGCCAATGAGAAGCTGCCGCTGCAATAAATAAACGCAACAAGTAAATTAATTACGAAATTAATTAAGAAAGAGAATTATCATGTGTAAAATGTGTAAAAAAGATAAATGCGTTTGCAAAAAAAGATAAACGCGAAAATTGGGAGCAATTAAGATGACACTTCCGTTGATCAAAAAAATCGTTAAGTTATGTTGTACCGTAAGCGTATTTGCAATTATTGCGGCATGCCAACAAAGATGCCCGAAATGTGAATGCTCAGAAGTTTCAACAGTTGTCGATGCAAGGCCAGAAAGAAAAACACTTCGTCACCACAAAAAAAGCTTTGTTAAAGAAAATGACGACGAAGACGACACAAAGATCAACTAGTCCAAATTAATTACGTAAAACCCAAGCTTGATTTTTTGTAGGCTGTGATTAAATTCACGGCCTACATATTTTTAAAATATATTTTGCTGTTGTTTCTAAATCGATTTCAGAATTATCGATCAAATATGCATCTTGGGCAGAAACAAGCGGCGAGTTTGCACGCTTAGTATCCCGCTCGTCACGCTGAGTAATTAAATCAATACAGTCCTGTAAGACAAGATTATTTCCCAGTCTCTGTTGATCAAGCTGCCATCTTTGTGCTCTAACTTCAGGACGGGCTGTCAAAAAAAATTTAAAATTCGCTTCAGGAAAAACTACCGTTCCAGTATCGCGCCCTTCAATTACCAAACTATTAGTTTTTGAAAAACTGCGCTGATAATTAAGGAGCGCAGATCGGACATTTGGATATTTGCTAATCGCCGAACTAACTTTATCCATTTCTGGAGTTTTAAGCATGTGTGTTAGTTCTGAATTTTTGTATAACACAGAAATTTTTTCTACATGATTATATTTGTATACAAAAATATCTGGCAAAATAAATTTTGAGATTTCAGATTCTGGAATTTCAGGAACATGCTGCTCTCCAAACCCCTCTTGTTTTAATATATAAGCCAAAGCCCTGTATAAATACCCTGAATTTAAATAATAAATAGAAAGCTCTTTTGCAACAATCTGGGCAACCGTAGATTTTCCGCTGGCCGTTGGGCCATCAATAGTTATAATCATAATAATATATCAACCCCTTGCAATTCTATAGACACTTTGTCATTCCAATGATTTTCTGAAACATGCACAGCTATAGTATAAGACTTATCTTTATTCTGTTCTAATATTTTAAAAATCTCAGGTCTATTAAAAAATATAACAGGCTTGATTATCCCGTCTGCAAAAATAGAACATTTAACATGCGCCTCTTTTAATAAAACAGGATCGCCGACAATCGACACATCTTTAACATAAAAGACCGGCTGCTGATTTTCACAACCAAACGGTTCAAGATACTGCAAATCTGACATAAGTTTTTTATTTGCTTCAGGCAAAACTAATTGCGAATCTATCGATAATTTGTGCTTAAAATCAAAATCAGGTAATTGCTCGCGCATTAAAATATTTAATCTTGATTTAAGCTCGGGCAAATTTTTCGCATCTAAAGACATCCCAGCAGCAGCTGCGTGCCCACCAAAACTTAACAACAAATCACTGCAGCTTGATAACGCATTAAACATATTAAAATCTTTTACTGATCTACATGAGCCTTTTGCAAGCCCATCAGACGTTAAATGCAAAACTATTGCAGGACGAGCGTAAGCCCCAACAAGTCTTGATGCAACCAGCCCTATCACTCCTGGCGGCCAAGAACCTGCTGCAACCAAAACATGATCAGTCGAAATATCGATTTCGCCAGATTTTATTAAAGTTTCAACCTGATTAAATATTCCCTTTTCGATTCCCTTACGGGATTCGTTTAACTCTTTTAATATTCTACCAACATGTCGAACTTCTTCTTCGTTATCACTAATTAAAAAAGCTACGCCCTGGCGCGGATCATCAAGTCGACCAAGTGCGTTAATTTGTGGCGCTAAAAAAAAGCCTATATCCGTTGAACTTAAAATTGGCTTTGTAACACGCGCATTTTCTTTCAAAACTCTTAAAGCTAAACTTTTTGCGTTATAATCTGGGTCGTTTATAAGATTAAGACAATGCCTGACCCAAAATCTATTTTCGCCAGTTATTGGCACAACGTCAGCGACTGTGCCGAGCAATAATAATTCATAAACTTTTTCAGGAAGTTCCAAACCAAGATATTTATAAACTAAAGACAATATTTTAAAGCCTACGCCAACCCCCGCAAATTTTTTATATGGGTATTCACAATCAACCCTATGAGGGTCAACCACAGCAAAGCCCTCGGGCAGATGATCATGTGGCCTATGATGATCCGTGATAATTAAATCTATCCCCAATTTTTTTGCTTCAAGCGCAGGCTCAAATGCAGTAATTCCGTTATCAACAGTAATTAAAACTTTATAACCATTTTGCGCCGCACGCCTTACAGTTTTTACCGATAAGCCGTAGCCATCGTTAACTCTGTGGGGCAAAAAGAAATTTATCTGCGCACCTAATGGCTTCAGGCATGCCATCATCATCGCCGACGAAGTTATGCCGTCAACGTCATAATCTCCGCAGATTAATATTTTTTCTTGTTTGTCGATGGCTTCTATGATTCTTCTTGCAACTTCCGGCCCATCTTTTAACAGCTCAGAACTTGCAACATCTTTTTCATAAGAACTTGTTAAAAACTGGTCAAGTTCAGATTTATCTTTTAGGCCACGAGACAATAAAGTCTGAATTATTGGATATGACAAATTATAGGTAGCAGAAAACTCTGCTACCCGAACTTGATCAAAATCAGGAATCTGCCAAATATATTTTGCACCCTGCAAGATCTTCATAATTAACTTTCAAGATTTCACTGTTCGCTCAAACCCATTCGATACTTTTTTCTGCGCTACGCTACGAAAAAAACTCAGGGCGAGCGATAAATTTAAATTACGCTCGTTCAGCCGTCGCCGGTGGCTATGGCCGACAGGGGTGAGGCGTATCGCCTGCCCGTCGAAGCCTTTGGCGAAGTCGGGAACCATGGCGTAAGTTATTTATGAGCGGGTTTAAGTGTCGGGAACAAGATAACATCTTTAATTGAAGTTGTATTTGTCATCAACATAACAAGTCTGTCGATCCCAATCCCAACGCCAACAGTAGGTGGCAAGCCATACTCAAGCGCATGAACATAGTCAGCGTCATACTGGTGCGCTTCTTGATCTCCCGCTTCATAAGCAGCAACTTGCTCGTGAAATCTTTGTGCCTGGTCATACGGGTCGTTAAGCTCATTAAAGCCATTAGAGATTTCCATGCCGGCAACAAATAACTCAAATCTTGCTGCAACATTAGGGTTCTTAGAGTCCCGTTTTGCAAGTGGCGAAATCTCGATCGGGTAATCTATAATAAAAGTCGGATTAACGATTTTTTTCTCAACAAGCTCTTCAAAAAGTGCAAATATTTTCGCGCCCAAAGAAGCAGACTTATTCGGCAAATCGATTTTATATTTTTTGATAGTATTATCTATATTTTCAGGTAACAAATCAGCTTCAGTTAAGCCACCGATTTCTACAACAGACTGCTTTACTGTCAATTTTTTGAATTTTGACCCAAAGTCTATTTTTTTATCACCAAAATCAACTATATCTGTGCCGCAAACCTCGCGCGCCATATTGCGTAATAGTTCCTCAACAAAGTTCATAATAAAGTGATAATCTTCGTTGGCCATATAAAATTCCAACATAGTAAATTCAGGATTATGTCTTGTTGAGATCCCCTCGTTTCTGAAATTTCTATTAATCTCATAAACGCGCTCAAAGCCGCCAACAACCAATCTTTTTAAATATAACTCTGGAGCAATTCTCAAATACAACTCAGTGTCCAAAGCATTGTGATGGGTCTTAAACGGTTTTGCAGCCGCACCGCCGGCAATTGGGTGCAACATTGGGGTTTCGACTTCAAGAAAATCGTGTGAATTAAAGAAGTTTCTGATAGATCTTAAAATCTTTGTACGTTTTATAAATCTATCCCGTGTTGCTTCACTTGTAATTAAATCAAGGTATCGTTGTCTGTATTTTACTTCAATATCGGCAAGCCCATGAAACTTTTCAGGCAGCGGGTATAAGCATTTACTTAGCAACTCAAACTGTTCGACAAGCAAAGTAATTTCACCCATCTTGGTTCTAAAAGAAGTTCCTGAACACCAGATAATATCGCCAAGATCAAAAAGCTCTTCAAAGATTTTAAACTTATCAGCGCCGACATTATCAGTTTTTATATAAACCTGAAGCTTTCCGGTTCTATCCATAAGGGTTGCAAAAGCAGCTTTACCGTGAGTTCTACGGGAGATCATTCTGCCCGAGATGCTATACTTTTTGCTTTCACCATCTTTAAACTCAGAAATAACCTGGGCGCATGTGCCATCAACCTCTTTGAACGCCGGCCACGGGTCTATCCCCAGTTCCCTTAATTTTTTAACTTTTTGCTCACGCACTTCATGTTCTAAATTGTGCGCATGATGCGTATTTTCATGATTATTTTGCCCATCATGAGTATTATTAATCCCGTTACCTGAATTATTATTTTTGTTATTTGAGTCCATAAAACTTATCGCTTTGTTAAAACATTTTGATATCTTGATTTTGGCTTGAAGTTACAAATAATTTACCACTTTTATCTAAATTTAACTAGACCCCGTCTACGCCTATCTACGCCTACAGGCTTGGCAGGCTTCGTCAGGCTGCGCCGTCTTCCAAACAGTAACATTACCAGCAATAGCGCCTAAATTAATCCAACGAAATAGCCCTAATGTTGACTACTAGGAATATAAGCTCATATAATTGAAGTGTACATTTTAATTTTTGGATATAATCATAATTTTATGGAGTTAAAATGAATTTAAAACACTTTATTATTTTCAGTTCTACAATAATTATCAGCAGTATTGAAACAATGACATTGGAAGAAGTAGATAAATACCTAGACATAGCCGCGTCTGACAGAAGTCGCGAGGAGAAACGAGAACTTATGAGCAAAATAGAAAACCGTTCGGAAACACGTGAAAAAGAATATAAGCAAATGAGTAAGTATTCGTCTAAAGATGAGGTTTTGAACGCCTTAACTAAAGAATTACATAACTTAGGAATATTAATTAGACCTGACGCTGAAAACGAAAAAGCAATTTTTTATTTTACTGATAATTTAATAAAAAAAGGACCTGAATCAGCTAGGTTGATTCGCAAAATGATTCAAGAGTATGCTCGTAACCAAAATAAGCCTGATTGGAAAAACTACACTTATGAGCAATTCAAACTAGATGTTATGAATAAAATCATTAATGAAAAGGCAAAGACGTATACGGGTAAAATCGATATTATACGCTCAGCTTCCGGGCCAGAAAAATATGAAAAGCCCATACCTCAAATGAATATCGAACAAAAAAAAATAGAGGTAGCTTTAGCCCTAGAAGCAAATCTATGGCTGCTCAATGAAATTAAAAAAAATCCAGAATTCAAAAAGAAATTTAATGAAAAATTGAATAAGGGAATAGAATCATTTGAAAAAGATTATAGGGCCGAAGATTTGCAATTTAAACCTAAGCAAGTTAAAACATCACCCACAAAACAAACTTTACAGCCAACACAACAGAACACTGGCAGTTCCGGCTGGTTTACTGGATTTAAAAATTGGTGGTATGGTTCAGATAAAGAACAAAATAAATAAGTTTTTTAATTTTTTTAAATACAAAAAATATAGATAGGCTTTTACCATGAATTTGAAAAGCCAATCTAAAAAACTTCACTTGAATTTATTATACAAAAACAAACTATAACAATTTATAGTTATCTTCTACCTGTTTCCAATTAATTACGTGCCACCAAGCTGAGATATAGTCGGGGCGTCTATTTTGGTATTTTAAGTAATAAGCATGTTCCCAGACATCAAGCCCAAGTATTGGCGTTAAGCCCTGAGAGATCGGGTTGTCCTGATTTGCAGTTGAAGTAATCACAAGCTTGCCGCCTTTATCCAAAGACAACCAGGCCCAGCCGCTGCCAAAACGGGATTTTGCAGCAGTTGTAAATTCTTCTTTAAATGCACCATAACTTCCAAATATACTGTTAATCTCATCTTTAACTTTTCCAACCGGATCGCCGCCGTCTTTTTTAAGCAATGTCCAAAACATACTGTGATTCATATGCCCGCCGCCGTTATTTCTTACTGCTTCTCTAATTGGCTCAGGAACTGAATTTAAATTTTCGATTAATTGCGCAAGAGTTTTTGAATGTAACTCTGGATATTTTTTTAATGCAGCATTTAAATTATCAACATATGCTTGATGATGTTTGGTATAATGTATTTCCATTGTAAGCGCGTCAATGTATGGCTCAAGTGCGTCGTAAGCATATGGCAGTGGCGGCAAGTTATAAATCATAGATTCCCTTTTTTAAAATTAATTTATATATAAATCTCGTCATTTTTGTGTGCCATTTGAAGTTCGTTTCTGGCTATACGCTCTTTGTAAAATGGCAAACTTTCCCAATCATTAAGCTGGCCCGCAAGAAGATTCTTTTCTTTTTCCGCGGTTTCTAATATATTTTGCAAATTTAAAACTTCTTGCTTGCCCGATCTTATAGCCTTTAATCCTCGAGCACCGAATATATAGAAAAATAAAAAAAATAGAATTTCAAAACCAAAAGCAACTCTCAAAGAAAGTTTTTTTATATCTTTCACTTTTTACTACCCTTCCCTATAAACATCTCTATGTTTTACAAAGAATTCTACATAATCCAGTTTGGTTTTAGCAAGCTCTTCAATAAAAGCAACCGATCTGTGCCGTCCGCCTGTGCAGCCCACAGAAAAATGCATAAAGAATCTGCCCTCTTTATAAGATTTTTCAACAGCATAAATAAAAAAATCTTTAAGCTTGGCCCAATAATCTTGGACATCTTTAAGCTCAAACAGATATTCTTTAATTTCTTGGCTCGTTCCATCAAGCTTTTTTAAGTTTTCAACAAAGTATGGGTTGGGCAACGATCGCACATCAAAGATAAAATTTGCTTCACTCGGTGCGCCATATTTAAACCCAAAAGACGTTAGTGTAATTAACATTTTGGGCATTTTTTCTTCTGAGGCAAAAACTTTTCGAACCAGTTTTCGAAGATCATGAATATTAAGCTGATCTGTGTCTATAGTTAGGTCTGCTATCTCTGAAAGTGGCTTAAGTAAAACTTTTTCTTGTTCTATTGCGTCTATAAGATCAAAATTGTCAGCAAGTGGGTGCTTTCTTCGAGTTTCTTGAAATCTTTTTAGTATAGTATTTGAAGTTGATTGCAAAAAAACTATTTTTGTTACACATGCTTGTTTATTTTTAAGTATATTTAAATATTCGACAAGCCGATTCATGTCATGGCCACCACGGATATCGACGCCCAAAGCTACACGCTGTTCGTTAGTATTTAAATTTGAAACAAATTGAAAAAAAGATTCTAAAAGTGCCTCTGGCAGATTATCGATACAGAAAAAACCTATATCTTCCAATGCTCTTAATACAGAACTTTTTCCAGCTCCTGAATATCCAGTAACGATTAAAAGCTGTGCGGCCTCTTTCACAAAATTGCCCCTTATGATATAATTACATAACACTAAACTGTAGTTTTTGAAGCTCGATCTCTACTTCGCGTTCCCAAATCTATCTGAGATATCAATCATGTTATTTATAATAATTTTAAATATATTATACGCAAGCACATTTACAATCGGCAAATTACTTTTGAACTATTCCGGCCCAGTTTTTATTACAGGCCTGCGTATGACGCTTGGTGGTCTTTCTTTGCTTGCTTATAGTTTAATAGTAAAAAAAGAAAAGATTAAAAAAATTGCGTTAACAAAACAAAATCTAATTGATATCGCGCAAATTATTATTCTTGGAAATTTTATCTCTTATGTCTTCGATTTTGTAGCACTTAAATATACATCGAGCATAAAAGTATCTTTTTTGTATAATCTCACGCCATTTATTTCAGCGATTTTTTCATATTTTATGCTACACGAAAAAATAAACTTAAAAAAATGGGCGGGACTTATAATAAGCTTTATTGGCTGTCTGCCAATATTGATCGAACACTCTCAAGA
The DNA here is from genome assembly GCA_963717435.1 of uncultured bacterium. Taxonomy (GTDB): domain Bacteria; phylum Babelota; class Babeliae; order Babelales; family Babelaceae; genus MFD05580-245. The sequence continues at coordinate 916,434 of OY970332.1, read as the reverse complement.
CCCGTTAATATCAGATCGTTTTTTTATATCCTGGCCAGAAATATTATTAATTATCTCTGTTGCAACTTACGCATATAGTTGGATATTAATGCGCAAAATGATTAACTACGAAAACCAGTCACCGATAATAGTTAATTATCTTACTATGTTCTTGGGCGGGCTCTTAACATTCCCAACATCTTGGCTATTTGAAACCAGGCATCCAATAACTGACTTAAGCAATTTTTTATTTCTTCTATTTTTAATAATTCTTGCGGGCAATATAGTATTTTACAACTTCTACGGCGCCCTTCTTAAAAAATACACAGTCACCTTTATTGCAATTTCCAGTTTAATGTGCCCGCTTTTTACAGCAATTTTCGGAAAAATATTTTTAGGCGAACAAATAACTCTCAGCTTATTTATCTCGAATTTAACCGTATTCTTAGGGCTTTATATTTATTATCAAGAAGAAAAACAAGAGAAATAACCCCCACCAGTTTTTACATTTCAAAATTATTGCATAATCCCAAAAGACTATTTATAGTGCTAAGAAGTAGCATGCAAAAAACAAATCCCATCTAATTTAAACAAAATCCCTATAAAAAAGAGGTAGTTTATGAAAAAAATATTTTTCTATAATATTTTATTTTTAATCGCAAGTTTAAACATAACTAGCATTATTACTTACGAGCTAGATAAAGAGTTTCGCCAAGAGTTAAGAAACAAAGCAGAGGCATTGTTTGGAATTGGAAACACAGACGTCGATCTAAGAAAATTCTCTAAAGATTCAAAAGCAGCAAGAAGCTGGAATAGCACCATGGCTTCAATTTCAAAAGAAGTTTCGAACCAAGCAATAACCGATATTCAGACACTGTCTAATTCAATTATAGAGGGTTTAAATAAATTAAAAAAAGGCTTAGAAAATCCAGTTCCTACAAACCCTAATGATATTGATGCTTTTTTAACCGATATTTCAAAGAAAATAGAAACTCTTAAAAATCAAATAAAATCAAAGAGTTTTTCTGAGTTAAAAATCGATAAAGACACTAAAGAATTAATTAATGTTTTTGTAAAGATATTTGAGGATATAGTAGAAAAAGTAAAAAATAATTTAATACCCAAAATGGATGTTCTTAAGCAAGACATGGACCGTTTATTTGGACAATTAGATATAAGAAACATCGAAAAATTAAAGAATAAAATTGATTTAGAATTGGACAATCTAAACTTATTTGTAAAATATTCTGGTTCCACAGATCTACCCACAAAATTCCCAGCCTATAAAGATGCATTAAACAAAATTACTCGATTGATTGAAGAGAATAACACAAAATGGCTTGAGGCTTCTAAGCAAGCCAAAACAGACTACAAAGCATATCTAGAAAGTTTTGCCAAAGAACTGAAAGCTACCAACGCCACAATAGCCTCTGAACTAAAGAAAGCAACCGATGCTCCTGATATATTCGTATTCAATACTGGACCTAAACAATCCAAAGAATTGATGTTATATCTTGCCGTAAAATACAAAGAATTGGCAAAAAACTTTAAGGATCAATGGGAAAAAGAATTGAAAGAAAATGAAACGAGGGCTGCTAAAACTGAATCAGAAAACAAAGCTATTAACATAAGCCGTCCTTCTCAAACTCCTGAAGATATCGAAATGCAGTTCAAAAATTTCATTGAACTATTAGTTAAAAGTTTGGATCGCAATGTCGATGATGGAATAAAATATGGCTTTGAAACTATTAGAAAGATCAATTTTATAGATAACCAAAAATTTGATGAAGCCAAATTCTTAAAAATACAAAATATTGCACAAGTTATATTAGGAAACATCAGATCAAAATTCTATAAAGTTTTACCATCAAACGATTATAACAAAAAATTATTCGATGATTTCAGTAAATTATCCCAAATATTAGGTGAAATAAATAAGTTCTATATGCCAAGCAATAATAATGAAGCTGGATTAAAGCAGGCCGAAGAAAACAATAAAAAAACTATAAAAGAAGTGAAAACTGCTATGGAACAAAAAAAGGATACTTTAGATAAGGACAAAAAAACAAAGGCTATTGCAAAGGCTATGAATAATTTAATTGGAGAATATGAAATATTAGCCCAAGAATTTGTAAAAGCCGCTCATAAATTTCTATCAAGCAAAAAATCGTAATAAATCGCTATACAGTTCCAAATTTAGCATAGGGCGTGTGAAAGCACGCCCTTGTTTGATTCAAAATTAATTTTTTTTAGCAGCATTTAATAACCTATCTTCAGCAAGTTTTTTATTTAAATATTCCATCAAGCTTTGTATATAATCCGGTGCCCCTTCTAAGTGTTTAACATTGTCGCTTAGAGATTCTTTATCAAGCACAACAAAAAATGCATGCCAAACAATATAATACATTAAAATGGCCGGTATCCAAATGAGACTGAGATCAAGGCTTCCGCCAGCAAATGTCGCCACGGATAATACCCAAAAAGTTAAATGTGTAAAAAAGATACAGAAAAAATATGTTACAAAATTTTCTCTATATCTTTCCAAGATTTTATTATATTTCTCACTTCCAAAATATTTATACATTAACTCTCGCTTTTTAAGCTTAGAATAAAACTTCTTCATATTGGCGATATCTTTTAGGCCCGGCTTGCCCTCTCCACTGAGCCCAACATCGTCGGCTATAACTCCTTGATATCTCAAAATTTTTGCAATATTCTCTTTCTGCAAATTTTTTATATCATCTCTGACCTTACTTGGACCAGACAATAGCCATCTTATTGGAATTAGGCCAACGGTGTATTTTAAATTTTTGTATTCTTGATCAAAATTTAGATCAAGCAGAGTTATATAATTTTTTATAAGTTCTTGGGATTTTTTATTATAGGTTCTTAAAATAGACTTTAATTTAAGATCAATATCTTCAAAGTTTGAAGCATTTTTGACAACAGAATAGTGGATCGCAAATGCAATTTTTTCTGCCTGCTCTTTGGTGACGCCCATGATTGGGGCAAAAAAGCGTATAAGCGCGGGATCATTAAAATCTAGATATTGTATTATTTCACGCCAGATTTCTTCTGGAAATATTTTACCCGGAACTATATTTTTTAAAGTTTCCTGTGCGGCAAGTTGGTGGTCCTCAAAGTTGCCGATAATAATTTCAGTTAAAATTGGGAAATCTGAGTTGTTATTATTTTCACTGCTTTCATATAACACGCCTGCTTCAAGCTTATTTGAACTTGTGCCAGATAAGTTATTCCTGCGTCTTAAACTGTTCTGCAAATATTGCATGGGAAAAATATTAACAAATATAGTTATAGAGAATAATAGGCAAAATATATTTTTAAAAAAATTATTCAAGATCGCCTCCAATATATTTATATTTTTTTTAAGCTCTAAAAATTATAACAAAAGCCATATTATTAACAAAACTTAATAATATTAAAATTATTTTATAAATCTTGATTTAAACTAGCGGTTAATAGTAAAACTAAAAAAAAGAAAGGGAGCGGGTGAAAAGTTTAAAAGCTGTTTTTTTTATAGTATTAATATCAAGTTCTATAGCAAGTAATATAATTTGCGCGGAACAAGAAAAAACAAAAAATTTAACTAATTTAAGCACAGATACAATTAAGACAACTACAACAGATAAATATGACGAGCAGGTCTATAAATGGCTGAGCACGCTGGCCCAGGTTTTAGAAATTACAAAAAACAAAGCTTATAAAACACCCGATCTTGATGAATTAATGATCAAATCTCTAGACACTTTTATGCAATTTGATGCACATGGCGCGCTGCATTCCCAAAAAGAATATAAATCTTTAAGTGACAGTATGGGGGGAGAATTTTGCGGCATTGGAGTAAAAATAGCGCCCAAAGTTACAGGGGAAGATTTTATTACAGTAGTTGATGTGATTGCACAGGGACCCGCAGAAAAAGCAGGGGTTAAGCCGCTTGATAAAATTATAGCTGTTGATGGTAATAAGCTAAAAAAATTAAAGCTTGAAGAGATAGTAGAAAAAATACGTGGGCCCAGAAAAACAAAAGTTAGGCTGGATATAATAAGAAATGGAAACTCAAGCGACAAAGATAATATATTGAAAATTTATGTTGAACGTGACGTTGTCAAAGAAGAAAATCTATCTTCTTATTATTTACCTGAACTGAAAATCTATTATATTTCACTTGCGATGTTCAGCACCCAATCTGCACATCTTATTGAATCTGTATTGAAAAAAAGTATAAACAATAAAGTACGAGGTATAATTTTAGATCTACGAGATAATGGCGGTGGAATATTGCAATCGGCTGTGGATATTTCTAGTTTATTTATGCCAAAAAACAGTACTATTGTTGTGACAAAAAACAAAGATGGCAAAATACTTGAAAGCTATTTGACTAAAAGGGCTCCTATAGCTCCGCAGGATATACCAATTATAATCTTGGTGAATCACGGTACCGCATCGGCCGCTGAAATTTTATCAGGAACATTAAAAAGTTTAAAAAATATTTTTATTTTGGGCACTCAAACTTATGGCAAGGGCTCAGTGCAAGAGGTTATCCCGCTTAACAATAATTGCGCAATAAGATGTACGATTGCTGAGTACTTTTTAGATAATAATACAAAAATACAGGGAATCGGGGTTACACCAGATTTTGTTGTCGAACAAAAAATCCCACCAACAAAAGAGATGAAACTTATTGAAGAATTGCAACGATCTGAAGAGCAAAAATCTAAGATGGCAGAACCTGAAGAGACTGAAACAACAAAAAATCCTAAAGAAAAATTTGCGGAAAACTTTGCAAAAGATTATCAAATAAAGTCTGCGATACAGATTATAAATATTTTTAATATCTTAAAATCTGAAAAACAGGCAAAACTTGAATCTAAAGAAAAGTCTGTAAAATTTATTAAAAAATATTTAGTTTTGGATGATAAAATTAAACTCGAAGAAGTAGAGAATACAAAAAATTAATTTTATAAACTTGAGTGATAACAACACAGAAACTTTCTATGATAGCCTCTAAGAGCAGCTTCAAGCTCAGGATTATTTTTATTTGCAACATTTATGATAATAGACTCAAAAATATTGCTATAGCTCTCTAAATCGCCACGGGTATTTATAAAAATTTTAAATAAAGACAAAAGAGCACGATAACTTAATTTAATCATAAATTTAGTTTGCCGAGACTCAGCAATTACATCTAAAATGAGCTGCACAGCCTTTGGTTGATCTGGCGACACCCTTGGTTTTTGAAAGCCGAAGTTATACAAATCGGCCAAGATTATTTTGTTTTCTAATATAGTTTGTCTAGGTATATTAAATTTCAGTTCCGGCGCATCGGGCAGGTTTGCAACGAAAAATCTTTTTAAGACATTTTTAGAATTTTGGTAATCAGAATCAGATATATCTTCTGGCTTTTTTCCACTATGTGTAATTTCGCCAAGATACTCAAACCCTGGACTATCAAAGTTGTCTATATAATAGATTTCTACGGGATAAATTATTTTGGCCCAAGATGGGTCACGAAAAGCATCTTCGCTAATTTTATAGGTCCCTGCAAGATAATCTAAGAACTTATCTTTAAATAAAAAGTTTATAAAATAATGGGCGTTATAAAATTTAACTAAATTATTTTTTTGAGAATCTTCAGTGATAACTCTTGCAATTAATAGTGATTTATTCATCGAAAAAGATTGGGCCATAAGATTAAGAAAAGATTCAGTTGTAAAAATATCTTCAGTTTCTAGATTTATTATACTTTTATGAGTTTTATCCCGCATTAATAGTTTTGCTGTTGGATGTTCTAACACACAGCTAATATTTTGATTATAGTCAGTAAGATTATATTGCTCGTAAAATGCAGAAAATAACAGATTAAAACCGGAGAAAAAACTTAATAACAAAACCAATTTGATATTGCGTGACATAGCCAAACTCCTTGAAGTTAAAAACCAAAAACACAATAGCAAATTGGGATGTAATTTGTAAACTGATTTTTTTCTACTCTACAGTAACTGATTTGGCAAGATTGCGCGGCTTGTCTATAGTACGCCCGAGTTCTTTGGCAACTTGATATGCAAAAAATTGCATCAGGCCGGTCATAGCAAGCGGCTCTAAGAGTAACTTAACTTTGGGCAATATAAAAACTTTGTCAGCAAGTTCACAAAGTTCATCTTGACCCTCAAATGCGACAACCACCAAGTGCCCCTTGCGTGCCTTTACTTCTTGAGCGTTGGCAACAAGTTTTGTATAAATTATTGGATCGAGACTTGAGAACAGAAACACGGGAACACCGGGCTCTATTAGCGCAATCGCGCCATGCTTTAATTCACCAGCTGGATAAGTTTCTGCAAAGCAATACGTAATCTCTTTGAGTTTTAGGGCAGCTTCAAGTGCAAATGGATATCCAATTGCGCGCCCTAAGAAAATAAAATTTTTAAATTTAGAATAATATTGCGCAAGCTCTTGAATGATCTCTAGTTTATATTTTTCTATTCCAGACTCTAAACTTTCAGCTGCAATAATTAAATCTGTCTCGACTTGTTCAAACTCTTGTTGTGTGATTAACCCCTTTTCAAGCGCAAAAAGATTTGCGAGCCAGTATAAATTTGCAACTTGGGCAGTGAACGCTTTTGTTGAAGCAACCGCAATCTCTTGCCCCGCTTGCATTAACAAAAAGCCAGAAGTTTCACGCACGAGACTACTTGAACCTACGTTTGTTAGTGCTATAGTTTTCATGTTACGGGAATTTATAAGTCTTATTGCCTCAAGTGTGTCTGCTGTTTCGCCAGATTGCGAAATTGCCATATATATTACATCTTGTGCGTCAAAAATAGTTTTATATCTTAACTCAGATGCAAGATGCGACTCTGTTGGTATTTTTGAGATAGACTCGAAAAAAAACTGGGAGATTTTGCCAGCGTGCCACGACGTGCCACATGCTACAAAATTTATAGATTTTAGATTTTTTACCTGTTCTTTAGAGATCCCAAGATTTTCCCAGATGTTGCCTGATAAATAACTATTTTTTAAAAAATTTACTGTGTCACGAACAACTCTGTTTTGTTCGTAGATCTCTTTAAGCATATAATGCTCGAAGTTGCCCTTTGATGAAAGGTTCCAACTGAAATCCACTTGCGAAATATTAATAGGTAAAGTTTTGCCTGAAAAGTCATAAAGTTCTACGCTGTCTTTTTTTAATATTGCAAAACTACTATCTGGCATAAAAACAACTTTGTTTGTTTTATCAACAAATGCCAAGAAATCTGAGGCTACAAAGTTTCCAGAATCAGAAAGCCCGATACATAGCGGCGATCTTTTTCTTGCAACAACCATAAGATCTGGATACTGCGCAAAAAGAAAGACAAATGCATACGCCCCATCAAGCTGGCTAAATACTTCTTGGGCAGCTTTTTTAATATCTAATTTAATACCTAATTTACTATCTGATTTGTTATCAGCAAAAACTTGTTCAAAAAGATGGGCAACTATCTCTGTATCAGTTTGGGACTTAAAAACATGTCCCGCTAGTTTTAATTTTGTGCGCAATTCATGATGGTTCTCTATTATCCCGTTATGAATCACTGATATAGTTTTGGAGCAATCAAAATGTGGATGAGCGTTTTCTACAGAAGGGGCGCCGTGAGTCGACCAGCGGGTCTGACCCATGGCACATTGGCCATCTATATTGGAATCTTCAAGTCCGGCAACTAAATTAGAATATCCGCCTACAGATTTGTAATATTTAACTTCGCTATCAGCATCACCTATATTAATACAAGCAAACCCGGCTGAGTCATACCCTCTATATTCTAGTCTTGCAAGACCATCAAGTACGTAAGATTTTCCAAGATTGGAACCTATATAACCGATTACGCTACACATAAGATTTCTTTCATAAAGCTGGAACTTTTTGAACTTTAAGACAGATATAATATATCACAGCAAGTTATATATTATCAATTATTTAGCAGTTATTTCAGTGGCTATTTCGGTGATAAAAATAGCGCAAAAAAAGCACTTGCGAAGTTTATTAATAATTTCGCAAGTGCCATTATTTTCTCGTTTGAAAAAAGACAGAAAAAAGCAGTGCTTTTAAAGATTAACGTTTTACAAACTGGAAGCCACGACGAGCAGCCTTACGACCATATTTTTTACGTTCTTTTAGTCTTGAATCAACTGTCAAAAGACCTGCTTCTTTTAAAGCCGCTCTTGAAGATTCATCTATAGAGACCAACGCACGTGCAAAACCAAGCTTAAGTGCGTCCGCTTGTCCAGCTAATCCGCCACCTTCGATTGTCGCTTCTGTATCATATTTTGAAGCTGATGCACATGCCGCAAGAACTGATGCTGCAGACTTACGTGTAACTTCTGTATCAAAATATTCGGTGTAAACTTTGCCATTAACGGTAATTTTACCCTTACCTGGACGCAACCACACTCTTGCAACTGCAGACTTACGTCTTCCAACACCATGAACCGGAGCAACTTTTGCAGCCTTAGCTACTTTAGGAGCCTTTGATACTGTAGCTTTTGGAGTGGCTACAACCTTTTTTGTTGCTGTTTTAGATGTTTTTGTTTTTTCCATCCTGAACTTAACCTTTAAATAAAACTATACATACTTTAATCTATCCTGGAGCCAATGGTCGGATTTGAACCGACGACCTACTGATTACGAATCAATTGCTCTACCGCTGAGCTACATCGGCGCCAGCAAATATTATATCATTACAACGCAAATTGCACAAATTATTAGGGCTCACGCATATCAACATGAGCCCTCTTTATTCTATAATATTAAATAATATTTAAGATAATCTCAAATTTAAACCCATCTGAGCTTATCTTATTTTTTATTTTTTGTTGCCGCAGCTTTTTCAAGAACATCCATCACTTCTTGTGTATAAAACTTATGATTTTTATAAAATGGGTTATCTTTAGCAGCTTCTTCTGCCAGTTTGGCGATAGCAAACGGTGTGTGTCCTTCATTATCTGCTTTATTAAGATCTGCACCATTTTCTATTAAAAGCTGAACTACTTTTATTATTTCCAGTCCATTTAATGTAGCTTGCAATATTGCTTGAATTAATGGGGTTGCTCCACTCTTTTTATTGGCATAATTAACGTCGGCGCCTTTTTGGATCAATAATTTTATCAGTTCGAGGTTAAGACCATAATTAATTGCAGCCGTCAATGGTGTCCATCCAAAAACCAAATCTTCTTGATTTATATCAGACACTTTGTCCACTAAAAGCTTTACAGCCTCCAGGTTTCCCGCCAAAGCAGCCATTTCCAACGGGGTATAACCGCCATTGTTTGCCTGATTCACATCTGCCCCGTTGTCTATCAAGAATTTTATAATCTCAATATTACCCACAATTTTTGCAAGTTTCGCATTCTTACTTGATGAACCTTCATTTTTCAAAATTTCCAAAATTTCATCAACTTCAGCGGCTGAAGGGGTCAATGCTATCAATAATGGCGTTGAACCAGTCGCATCGGGCCTATTTATGTATTTTTGAATCAATTTTGGATCTAAAGACGCTAGATTATTAAAAAAAGATTTTACAAGTGACGGATTATTTGAACTGGTGGCTTCTCTTACAACATCCGATACTGGGTTTTTAAAAAATTCTGCAAAAAAGCTTGGCTCTTGCGTCTCACATGAATTGCATGTATCACATGCCCGTGCCGTAGAGTTAAACGAAAATATAGTTATACCCATGGCAAACAAAAAATAGTTCTTCATAACGCTCCATTTGTTTTTTAAAACTTTAAAAAATTTATATTATACTCTATTTGAATTATAGCAATAATTAAGCCATAAACACAATAATATTATTAAAAAAGGTTTAAATACGGGCCAAAAAACCTGTATTTAAACCTGTGAAAAATTCTTTAGGAAATACCCTGAACCTGAATATTACAACTTGCCCTGCTCAGAAGCCTCTTGGCAAACCAGGCATCTAGTTGCATTAGGATATAATAACAGGCGTTTTTCGGCTATTTTTTGCCCGCATTCTGAGCATTTTCCGTACATTCCGTTATCTATCATAGAAAGAGCCTGCAAGATTCTATTATATTCTTCAAGCTCAGCGTTATGCAGAGATATTTTTAGCTCCTCTGTGCTAGAGGACCAGGCCTGATCCCCTGTGTCCTGAACCTGATCATCTGAAACCTTTTCTTTGTATAGAGACTCAAGTTCTACCTCAAGCTCTTTTTTACGCTCCAGCAGGCTTTTTTTTATTTTGTCTAAATTTTCTATCATTATTTCACCCTTTTTATTTCACCCTTTTTTGGCTTCAATTTTACTACTTTATTTTGTCTTTCCTTTTTTTATTAAAAAAACTCTTCAGAATCTCCGCAGATTCGACTTGGCAAATACCTGACTGAATTAGTTTAATCTGCTTTTTATATAAATCGGGCAGAGCCCCAATGTCAATATGATACCCATACAGAAGTGACTTGGCCCCATAATATATATTCTCGATTCTGCTCAGGGCTATAGACCCCAGACACATCATGCAGGGTTCTAGGGTAACATAAATTGAGCAGCCATCCAAACGCCAATCCCCTATTTTTTTAGTTGCCTTAGTTATTGCCAAAATTTCGGCATGGGCAATTTGACTCTTTTTGGTTTCGACCCGATTATAAGCTGAAGCCAAAATTTCCCCTTCGGGTGAAACTATTACGGCCCCTATCGGTACCTCATCTTTGGCCAAAGCTTTTTTGGCCTGCTTCAGTGCCATATTCATGTAAAAAATCTGTTTGTCGGCGTCGAAGAATTTTGTCATTTATTAAAAAAATATTAAAAAATATTAAAAAATATTAAAAAATATTAAAAAATTGTTAAGAAAGTTGAATTGAAAAAGTAATTTGATTTAAAATACTGTAAATTGAAAAAATTTTCAAATACGTCATACTTGTAAGTAATTATAATTTCTTTATTTCCATCATTCCATATGATGTTCCGGGAGAACAATATGTCCTTTGAACTTGAAAATAAAAATGGATCTGATAAACAACCGAAAGAAACGCCTGAATACGGTGCCAGCTCGATTAAAATATTAGAAGGGCTAGAGGCCGTAAGAAAACGTCCGGCCATGTATATTGGCTCTACGGGTGTTCATGGGTTGCATCATCTTGTATATGAAGTTGTTGATAACTCCGTTGATGAAGCATTGGCGGGTCACGCTAACTTTATCAAAGTTATTTTGCACACAGACGGCTCATGTTCAGTTGAAGATAACGGACGTGGTATTCCGACAGATATACATCCGACAGAAAAAATTTCTGCGGCCGAAGTTGTGCTTACAAAATTACATGCCGGTGGAAAATTTGATAAAGATACTTATAAATTTTCCGGCGGACTTCATGGTGTCGGTGTCTCTGTTGTTAACGCTTTATCAAGCAAACTTCATCTTGAAATCTATCAAAAATGGCAAAATTTTCTCTCAAGATTACGCAAAGGGCAAACCGCTTAACAGCTTGCATGTAATCGGAGAAACAACAAAACGTGGAACACTTGTCAGATTTTTCCCGGATCCTGAAATATTCCAAGAAACTGCTGATTTTAACTTTGATGTTCTTGCTGCCCGACTACGAGAACTTGCGTTTTTAAATAAAGGCTTAAAAATAGTAATCTTAGAAGAAAGTACTTCTAAAGAGCATGAGTTTTTCTTTGAAGGCGGAATAGTCTCGTTTATTCAATATATTAACGCAAAAAAATCGCCATTATTTCCTGATATAATTTACTGCTACAAAGATGACGGTAAAATGATACTTGAGTTTGCGTTACAGTATAACGAGACTTATGGAGAGCAGCTTTTTTCTTTTGTAAATAATATAAATACAGTTGAGGGTGGAACCCACGTTGCTGGATTTAAAGCAGCACTTACAAGATCTTGCAACAAAAAAGCTCAAGAAGCAGGAATTTTAAAAGCTGGCGAAAGTTTTTCAAGTGAAGATGTCCGTGAAGGCCTAGTTTGCATTATCAATCTAAAAGTTGCTGAACCACAATTTGAAGGACAAACCAAAACCAAACTTGGTAACAGTGAAGTAAAAGGCTTTGTTGAATCTTTGGCATCAGCATGCTTGGACACTTACTTTGAAGAAAATCCTGCTGTTGCAAAAAAGATTTTGCAAAAAGCTGAAGTTGCTATGCAAGCTCGTGAAGCTGCAAAAAAAGCACGCGAACTTACACGCAGAAAAAATGTTCTTGAATCTACGGTATTGCCTGGTAAACTTGCTGACTGCTCTAATGAGAGCCCTGCCGACTCTGAGCTATTCATAGTTGAGGGTGATTCTGCAGGTGGTTCTGCTAAACAGGGCAGAGACAGACACTCACAAGCAATATTGCCACTAAAAGGTAAAATCTTAAACGTTGAAAAAGCACGTTTTGATAAAATACTTTCTAACGAAGAAATCAAAGCGCTAATCGCTGCAGTTGGTTGCGGAATTGGGCAAGAAGAATTTAATACAGATAAAGCACGTTATCACAAAATCATTTTGATGACAGATGCTGACGTTGACGGTGCGCATATCAGAACTCTATTATTAACTTTCTTTTTTAGATACATGAAGCCGTTAATAGAAAAGGGTTACTTGTATATCGCACAGCCGCCTCTTTATAAAGCAAAAATTGGCAAAAAAGAAGAATACTTAAAAGACGAAAAGTCTTTGCAGGCGTTCTTGGCTGCTTGGGGAAGAGAACAAGCGACTTTAACTATAGGCGATAAAACTATAAGTTCAAGCGAGTGGCAATCTCTTATTGATAAAGCTATAGCTTATAGAATTGCGCTTGATGAAGTTTCAAAAAAATACAAAGTCACAGTTGAAACCTGTCATGAGATCGTTAAAATCTTGCAGGACCAAAAATGGACCGACAGCTCAAGCATGTCAGAGCTTGTTAGTGTGCTAAATAAATCTTTCCCAGGATTTGAAGTTACACTGCATGAAGAAGAAAATACTGAAACAGGAATCAAAAAAAGTTACTTGATGTTCAAGCAAATCAAACGGGAATGGGCGCTCAATACGCAGTTCTTCTACTCGCCGGAGATTCATAACTTGATCGCGATGATCGCGCCGCTTAGAGTTTTGGATAAAGCTTGGTCGCTGCAAGTTACAGATAAAAATGCAAAATTTATGGGACTTGGAATATTGCAGCTTATTGTTGGAATGAACAGAATCAGCAAGCCTTATATGAGCGTACAGCGTTATAAAGGTCTTGGTGAAATGAATCCCGAGCAGTTGTGGGAAACTTCGATGAATTCTCAGACAAGAAGTTTGCTTCAAGTTAATATTGGGGATGCTGTTGATGCTGATTCATGGTTTGACACTTTGATGGGCGACGACGTATCAGGTAGAAGATTATTTATCGAGGAAAATGGTCATTTTGTCAAAAATCTTGACGTCTAATATTTACAAAAAAATATTAGATTATGTAGAAACTAATCAGCTTATTGCGCCAGAAAGCAAAATAATTATTGGGCTTTCTGGCGGACCAGATTCTGTATTTTTATTATATTTTCTTAATTCTATAAAACAAAAATATAATCTTGCATTAATAGCGGCACACTTGGATCACGAGTGGCGCGAAAATTCTAATCTTGATCTGATTTTTTGCCAAAATCTCGCAGACAAATTAGATATCCAATTTGTTGGTGAAACAGCCCGTAATATCAAACTTGCAAAAAAATATTCTGGCTCAAAAGAAGAGTTGGGCAGAGCATTAAGGCGTGAATTTTTTAATAGTTTATTATTAAAATTTGATGCAAACTTGATCGCTCTGGCGCACCATCAGGATGACCAAGAAGAAACCTTTTTTATCAGACTTATTCGTGGCGCTGGCATATCTGGCCTGTCTTCTATTAGACCACAAACCGGCTTTTATATTCGCCCGCTTTTATGCGTTAATAAGCAAGAGATATTAACTTTTCTTGAAGAAAATAATATTAAATATTTAACTGACCCAACTAATCTGTCTCCTGATTTCTTAAGAAACAGAATCAGAAACAAAGTTATCCCGGTATTGCGCGAGTGCGATAACAGATTTGATGCTAATTTATTAAAAGCTATCGATAATCTGCAAGCTGCTGATATTTTCTTGGAAAAACTTACAGAACAATATTTTTCTGATATTTGTGATTTAAGTTTGTCTCTAGACACAAAAAAATTTTTTTTACTCGACCAATTTATACAAGATCGTGTTATACTACTTTGGCTTTGCAAAGCTGGCGTAAAATTTACGCCAACAACTAAGTTATTTGATGAAATAAAAAGATTTTTTAAGCAAAACAAAAGCAATAGTCATGAACTTTATAGTAGCTGGAAAATTATTAAAAAGAAAAACTTGGTGAGTATAGTAAAAAATTAGCACCAGAAAAATACTGAGCTTAGCTTGAAAGAAAGTGAGTGTAATGGAAGCCGATCTGGGTTTACAAGTTAGCATTAATAATAATCGTAGCAGCAAAAACTATTTTAAGCTTGCGCTATTACTTGCCCTATTATTAAATTTTATAATTTTGCTTTTATTAATTTTCTATTCTCTTGATAGCAATCACACAATAAATTTCTTTTCGACGCCGCAACAAGACAGGGGTTCAGGTTCACTACCCGTTTATTTTGACATGCCGGGCAGCCCCCAAGGTTCGCCTTCTGGTACGGCGCAGCAGGTGCAACAACCTCAAAATCTGTCAGTGGGGCAAACTACAACTTCCCCTCAAAACTTATCTGTTGGTTTTTCGGACCAAGATTCACAGAGCAATACAGCTAACGCGCAAGCCCAGAGTTATAAATCTGGGGCAGCAAAACCCAGTGAACCAGTATTTGGCTTTGATGACATAGAAGCTGAAAAATCTGATATTAAAGATTTTGATAAAGAAAAAGCTATGCTCAAAGAATATCTTGATCAAGAAGATACAGCAGAAAATATCGAACAAGAAAAAAATCTTTCCACTATAGTTCAGGACAAAGCAGATGCTGTAATAGAACAAGTTACTGAAGTTGGCCCAGAAAGCACTCGCGATTTATTAGAAGCAGAAAAACAAGAACTTGAGCAAGCACGTGCAAATATTCAAGATAAAGTAGATATAAGTTTGTGGAAAAAACTGCAAGAACAAAAAATAAAATCAGAAAAAACTAAATCACAAGTTGCTCCTAAAAAAGATACCAAAACTCAAGAAACTAATTCTCAAAAAACTAGTTCTGAAAATTCTGGGAATTACCAACCCAAAAAGCCAAAAGTATTGGGCAAAAAACGTGTGCTACCAAAAAAATCTGGTAGCATATTTGGCAAAGAGCTTCTTGAGGGGTTCAAAAACTATATGCAAGAACAAAAATATTCACAAGATTATCAAGACAGATCAATTTCAATCGGCACTGATAGCTCTAACAACATAAATTCCGGAAATTATAATGGCCAGTCTGGAGGCGAACTTGGCCGCGCCATGTCGAGCCAATTGCGGGGCGAGGTTAACGGTATGATGTTAATCAAAGAGCTGGCACTAGCATCACGACTTGATGAATCTATGGTTCAATCAGAAAAATATATCGACAAAATTATCCCATTTGAACTAACAATTGGCGAACATGGAAAAGTTCTGAACGTTGAACTAAAAGAAAGCTGCGGCGCCCCATCTGTCGACAAACATTTTGTAAAACTTGTTTATAACTCAAGCCCGATAAACCATTACGCGAGACACTACAAGGGCACCCCGTTCAAGATTACCCTATCTATTAGATTTATCGTCCCTGCTGGAGCCAATAGACTACTAGTTACTTATGGCGGAAACTAGACTTTTGAACCGTTTCGATTTATAAATATCAGCAGAAAATATTATAAATTTGCTCGATAAAAATAAAACAAGAAGTAGTTATGGCAAAAATAGTTATCATAGGTGCAGGACCAACAGGACTCTCAGCAGCGTATCACCTAGAAAAAAGGGGTTTTTTTAACTACAAAATATTTGAAAAAGAAGAAACTACTGGGGGATTATGTAGGTCGGTAATTCAAGATGGGTTTACGTTCGATTTTACCGGGCATTTATTGCACGTTAACGATAACTATTTTAAGTCTATAATCGAAAATACAGTCGGGCTTGAAAATCTAAATAATATCCACAGAAGATCTTATATTTATTACAAAGATATTTATACCAAGTATCCATTTCAAGTTAATTTGTACGGCCAATCGCCAGAAGTGATAGCAGATTGCATTGAAAAATATGTAACTAGAAAAGTAAAAAAAACTTCTCCGAAAAATTTTCACGACTGGGTGCTACAAAGTTTTGGCCAGGGCTTTGGGGAACATTTCTTTTTCCCATATCAAGAAAAAATATTTTCTTATAACACAAAAAAGCTAAGCGCAAGTTGGACCGGCAGATTTGTTCCAAATACTTCGCTAAAAGATTTAATAAGCGGCGCAATAAGAGATTCTGAAGATCAAATTGGCTATAACTCACAATTTTATTACCCAAAATCTGGGGGGATTAATTTTTGGGTCAACAAAATCTACGAGCAATTAATTAACCCCGTATATAGTGGCTATGAAGTTAAATCTATAAATATTAAAGAAAAAATTGTTATATTCTCAAACGGGCATCATGAAAAATATGACCAATTAATAACCACTATGCCATTAGATAGTTTTATCGAAAATTCTATAGAACCCAGTGACATGAGCTTAAAAACTATTAAAAGCAAATTACTTTGTAATTCTGTTGTTAATTTTAACTTGGGCATAAAAAGAGAAAATCTTTCAGATAAGCACTGGATATATTACCCAGAAACAAAATATCCGTTTTATAGAATCGGCTTCTGGCACAATTTTTCTAATAACATGGCCCCTGCTGGGCACAGCTCATTATATGGCGAATTTTCACATTTAAATAAATCAAAAAAAGTAGTTTCCCAGATGCTTGAGCACACAAGACAAGAAGCACTAAAATTATTTAAAATTTCCCCTGATGAAATTGCAACAGAAAAAGTTATTTATATTAAAAATGCTTATGTTATTTATAACCACTGGCGAGATAATAATTTAAATAATATATTTAAGCGGCTAGAAGAGAATAATATATATTCAGTTGGCAGATACGGTGCCTGGAAATATTCTAGCATGCAAGAGGCTATTCTTGATGGCAAAAATGTTGTTGATAGCTTAGTTTTACATGAAAATAAAACTGACGAGATTATGGCACTTGAAAAAATATATATACCTAAAAGACAGATCGAAACCGCACAATAAAATTTTCTAAATTTACTAAATAGTTGGGATTTTTATGAAAAAAAATTTTATTTTATTTAAAAATATATTTTCGTTTTTAATCTGTTTTATTGTAAATTTATCTGCAATTAACCAAACACATGAAATAAAAGAAACAAAAAATAGCGAGCTAGTAATGCAAAATTTTTATAAAAATAAACAAGTTTTGGTAACCGGTGGTGCAGGTTTTATCGGCTCACATATAGTTGAAAAATTGGTGGAACTTGGGGCAAAAGTCAGAGTAATAGATAATTTGTCTACTGGAAAATTAGAAAATTTAAAGCAAGTAATTAACAAAATAGAGTTTATAAATAAAACTATAACAGATTTTGATACCTGCAAAAAAGTAACAGAAAATATCGATACGATTTTTCATCTGGCAGCATACACATCTGTGCCAGGATCCCAAGCAGAACCATTAAACTGCTACAATATAAATATTCAGGGGACAGTAAATATTTTAGAAGCGGCAAGAATTAATAAAGTTAAAAATTTTGTCTTCTCTTCTTCTTCTGCCGTATATGGAAATCAAGATGGTGTTTGTACCGAAGACCTAAAATGTGAGCCCACTTCTATATATGGCGTAACCAAACTGATAGGTGAATTATATTGCGATCAATACCAAAAGAGTTTTGGGATTAATACTGTTTGCTTGAGATATTTTAATGTGTATGGTGAAAGACAAGTTGTTGATGGCCCATACGCCGCAGTTTATGTTAAATTCCAAAATGCCTTAAAAAACAATCAAAAAATAACTATATTTGGAACCGGACTACAACAACGAGACTTTGTTCCAGTTAGTAAAATTGTCGAATACAATCTTAAAGCTGCCATTAGGGCCCACTCAATATCGGGCGAAGTTTTTAATGTCGCCAGCGGCAAAAGTGTAACCATCTTGAATCTTTTTGAAAATCTAAAAAAACAGTTCCCTGAATATTCTCAAACTGTTGATTTCTTACCGGCCCGCTCGGGTGATATTTTTATCTCATGCGCAGATTGCACAAAACTTGAAAAACTTGATCAAATTTAGGTTCTTAGGTAAGCAAAGCCGCTCGTCCCGAGTGATCACCGAAACCATCCCTCGATACATTTTTTCTGCGAAAAAACACTCGGGACGAGCGGGGTATAAAACTATTTTGCTTATGAAATTTGTTAAAATTTAAAAACTCAACAGAGACTAGAAAAAATTAATTTCCAAAATTATTGACCAGGAGTCACCCAGTAATCTAAATATATCTTAATATAATTTTTTATATCTAGATTTTACAAAAAGCGGTGCCCCTATGAAAAAAAAAATAAATACTAAAATTTTTATAGCCTTAAGTTGTTTAGTTTTAATTGTTATCGCAACTTTATTTATTGTTAGAAAAAAAGAAGTAAACAAAGAAGTGATACATATTGGGATATTGCACTCACAAACTGGTAATATGGCTATCTCAGAGTCGCCGATAGTTAACGGCATTTTACTTGCGATTCAAGAAATTAATGAATCTGGCGGGCTTCTTGGAAAATTACTTGAACCAACAATTGTTGATGGAAAATCTGATGAAAAAGTTTTTGCCAAAGCTGCCGAGCAGCTTATTAACAAGCATAAAGTTTCTGTAATATTTGGATGCTGGACATCATCAAGCAGAAAAGCTGTCAAAGAAGTTGTGGAAAAATATAATAATTTACTAATGTACCCTGCTCAGTATGAGGGACTTGAAAACTCTCCAAATATAATATATTCAGGGGCGGCTCCCAACCAACAAATCATACCAAGCATAACCTGGTGCTTAAGACATTTAGGAAAAAAATGTTACTTAGTGGGCTCAGATTTCATATACCCAAGAAGCGCCAACGAGACAGCAAAAGATTATCTAAAAATGGTTGGCGGGGAAGTTGTGGGCGAATCTTATCAAGTTTTGGACAGCTCCAATTTTAAGGACATAGTAGAAAATATCAAAAAAACAAAACCTGATTTCATAATTAACACTATAAGCGGACAAAGTAACAGTGCTTTTTTTAGCACACTAAATAACGCAGGAATAAAATCTAAAGATATACCGGTTATGTCTTATTCTATTAATGAAGCTGATCTTATTAGCACATTAAATCTTAATGATATGGTGGGGCATTATGCATGTACCAACTATTTTGAATCTATAGCAACAAAAGTTAACAAAGATTTTGTTGCCAAATTTAAAGCCAGATTCGGGTCATCAAGAGTTATTAACGATCCAATAGAAACGGCTTATTTTAATGTCTATTTATGGGCAAAAGCTGTTAATAGCTGCCAAGACATTAAACCGAGCTTAGTTATTCAGGCAATTAAAAACGAGGGAATTTATGCGCCTGAAGGTGCTGTATTTATCGATCCCGAAAATCAACACGCTTGGAAAATTTCCAGAATCGGGAAAATAAATAAAGCAGGTAAATTTGATATTGTTTGGCAATCAAGAAAACCTGTAAGACCTGAACCATTTCCAAGGACACGTAGCCAAAAAGAATGGCAAGAGTTTACAGAAAAACTTTACAAAAATTGGAATAATAAATGGGAAAGTGGGAGAAAATAGCAATGCTTAAAGTTAACCAAAAAAGATCGATAATATCTTTATCGATTATAATATTGCTGATTAACATATTGACCATAACTTATTATTTCAGCAAGAAAAAAAATATCATTCAAGAAACAGAGATAACACTAAAGCAAATTGTTGAGCAAAAAAGAGAAATCATCTACAAATTTTTTCAAAAGCATCTTGATGAGCTAACAACGACAGCAAATAAAATTGCCGAACAAAATCTTAACACAACAGGAAAAGATGCAACCAAAACTGATAAAATTCCTAAAATTCCGGAAAATTATATTTTTTTCTCAAATACAAGAAAAGCTTTAATATCAAACAATAAATCCGTGCCAAACAATATGGATTTTTCGACAGGCCCATACAAGATAACAAATCTGGGCCAGGTTCTTGACAGAGTTATTACAATATTAACTCCTGATATATCAACTTATGAATATTACCCTACCTTATCTGAACCCAACATGTTTGCTGCAACACCAGTAACAGACTCTAAGAATATCCTGCGTGGAGTTCTTGTTAACGAAGTAAATATAAGTGATTTATTGGATTCATTAAAAAAGCAAACTATTAATAAAAATATCAGATTAATTATAACAAAATTAGAAAATGAAAACTCCAAAATTATATTTAGTTTTTTTGGCGGCAAAAAGCGTGCCAAAGATATCGAAGAAAAACATCCAGAGCTTTTGAGCAAAATCACATCAGAGGAAACAATAGGAAATATAATAAAATCAAAGGGTACGGCATCTATAATAGAAAGTTGGGACTATGAGCCATACAGCACCTGGAACATCGTTGCATTTATTGAAATTGATGAAGCTCTACAAAAATTGTCTTCTATTTTTTATCTGTTATTAATTTTAACTATTCTTAGTATTGGAGTAATAGTTTATTGGTCAATTTGGTTCATAAATTTTCTTTATAGAAATTATAATTCAAAAGATATTATTAGATATTCTGTATTATTTGTATTGCTGACAGTTATTTTTGGATCAGTAATTGGCATATTTTTTACAAATTATAAAATTTATAATTTATATAAAGAAAGCTACGAAAAAACAGAAAACTATACATATATACAACTTCAAAGCGCTACAAAACAGATAGAAAGAAATTTGTTCAATACAGAATTTACGGCAACGTTCTTGGCTGAAGAAATAAAAAATTATGATCTAAACGAAAAGCAGATAGACGAACGTGTCAGGGGAATTCTGGAAAAAAGAAGTAAATATGCGGACAGCATAACCGTAGCCTACAAGAACGACAAAAAAATTGGCGCACCAACTTGGATCATGACATCTTCAGGAGTCGTTAAATATAATTTAGCCGATCTTTATGATTACACGCAAGTCAAAGCGTATGATATGCCAGAAGCAAACTGGTACATGTATGCATTGGCAAATGGTAAATATTGGTCACTGCCATACACTCACCCGATATCCAAAACCAAGGTTGTCACTTTTGCCATACCGTTTAATGATGGCGTTTTGGCCTATAACTATAAAGCAGATGAATTAGGCAAAAAACTTAATGCGTTCTTGGGCGAATCTGTGGGAACAAATCTTATAGTTAATCATAATGCTAATATTATTTATCAACTTAAAGATCAAGAAACGTCCGGCTCACTTAGCTCAGCAGAACAAAACAAAATAATAGCTGATGCGATAAAAAAAGAGTTCGGACGGGAATTAATAAGAGAACCTGAGTCTGGAAAAGAGTTTTACGTCTGGTATGAACCAATACCGATTGCCGAGTGGACCGCTGTGCATTTGGCTCTAAAAGATGAGATAAAAGCCCCGCCGATTCCATTAAGACACTTAAATATTATATTTATATGTCTTATCACAATATTCTTAATCTCATGCTTTGTTGGCCTATTTTATACTTATCCGATTAGCGATAGAACAAAAAATATTTTGCTGGTTTTAGCAAGCATTGTGCCATTGATAGCGATAATGACAATATTATACAATTCTCGCCAGAATAAATATAACGAACGGCTAGATGCAAAAAAAATAACTTCCGCTGCCAAGCTTACAAAATATTTGGATATGATCGAACAACGTGCCGTACAAAAACAACTTCCAAAGCCTGTACCAGTTTCTATTGGTATCGATATTTATTCGATAGATATCAGCGCAGACAAAGAATCTATTATAATCGCGGGCCATCTACAAGAGCAATATCAAAAGGGCAAAACTCCCGGCATAAGAATACCTCAGGCTAAAAAACTTGAGCTAAGAAAAATGTATGAACAAGAGTCGGGCAATCAAGTTACAGTTGGTTGGGATATTTATGCAGAAATTACACAAGATCTTGATATCTCAAAGTATCCATTTGATAGACCAAAATTGGAAATAGCGCTAGAACCTGATGCGGCCCAAGAGTCGTTCATATTTATTCCAAATATGAAGGCCAAGCAGTTTATTGAACAAGAATATCAAGTTGCTGATTTTACAATCAAGCACTCGTATTACACATATGACAACATGGAATATAGTCTTAACAGCGTCGAAGAAAATAATAATTCTTATGGGTTAACTTTAGAAATACAGCTTCAACGGAACACAACCAACCCTCTGATGACCGACATGATCCCGCTAATTATTATTTTCTTAACAGTGTTCTTAATTAAATTACTAAGCGACTTATATCTTAAAAACTCCAACGAAATGGCCGCATACGACTCATTAGATTTAAAATTTAATATAGCGGCGGCTTATACAGCACTATTTTTCTCTGTAATCTTAATGCACCCAAGACTGCGTGGCATAGTACAATCGAGCAATATAATATACATAGAATATTTCTTCTTCTGCGCCTATGCCGCGATTTTTGTCTTCCAGCTTATGGCGCTTACGCCATTATTTACCCATCCAAAGGAAAGATATTTTAACCAGATAACAACTTACCTGTATTGGCCAGCTTTGGGGGTAGTATGGCTATTTTTCACAGTTTTGACTTTTTACAATCCGTAATAATCCCAATTTTAATATTAAAAAATATTGAAATATTGGTTATAATATAAAAAAATAGTTACGCAAACCCAGATAAAATTTATTATTATAATATGGCAAAACAAGATTATTATCACATACTTGGTCTCTCCAAAACAGCTACACAAGAAGAGATTAAGGCTGCTTACAGAAAACTGGCGCTTAAGTATCATCCAGACAGAAATCCAGGCAACAAAGAGGCTGAAGAAAAATTCAAAGAAGCTGCTGAAGCCTACGAAATTCTTTCTGATGAGAAAAAAAGACAGCAATATGACCAATTTGGCCATGAGGGCCCGCAAATGGGCGGATTCGGTGGTCATGGTCAAGGCATGAACATGGATGATATTTTCAATAATTTTGGAGATATTTTCGGTGATATGTTTTCAGGAAGCACTGGTCGCAGAACAAAAAAATCTGGTTTAACCCCCAAAGACGGTCATGACATACAAAAAGAGATCTCTATAAGTCTTGAAGAGTCTTTCTTGGGTGTAACAAAAAATATTACCTATTATCATTTTGTAAGTTGCGCAACCTGCAAGGGCAAAGGCGCCGATTCTGGATCTAAGATTACCCAATGTACACAATGTCAGGGAACCGGCAGCGTGTTTTATAAACAGGGCTTCTTTGCATTTAGCCAAACATGTGGCAAATGCCAGGGTGAAGGCTATATTATCCAATCGCCATGCAAAACATGCAAGGGCCAATCCCGTGTTCAGCAATATGACACATTAGCTATAAATATCCCCAAGGGCATATTTGATGGGGCTGACCTGCGTGATACAGGAAAAGGTGACGCTGGTATTTATGGAGGCCAACCTGGTGATCTTTATATTCGCATTCGTGTTATGCCGGACAAAAAATTCAAACGCGTCGGCGACGATCTTGAGTGTAGCTTAACTTTGACCTACCCAGAACTTGTTTTCGGCTGCCAAGTTGAAGTTGTTAACATAGATGGATCTAAAGAGACGCTAAAAGTCCCTAGGGGCTGCCAAGTTGGTGAAAGACTTACTATTTCTGGTAAGGGCTTCCACAAAATTCGCGGCAAAACCAGAGGCGATTGGGTTGTTACAACAAAATGTGATATACCTAAAAAACTTAATAGTGATTCTGAAAAATCGCTTAAAGATTATTCTGAAAAGATTGGCACAAAAACAGACTCTAACGGCAGCAGCATTGCTGGTTTCTTTAAGAAATTTCTAGGCTGAATTTAAATAGTTATAACTCAATTATGTTATTCGATCACACCCCGCTCGCCCTGAGTGTTCTTCGAAGCCTTGGCGAAGAAGAATGTATCGAAGGGTCGGGTGTGTTAAGCAAGTTGGTTACATTAAAATATTTTTGACATTAAAATAGCCCGATTAAAAACCGGGCTATTTTTTCTTATCTAAAGTTTTAAAAAATTAAGCTGTTTTTAGAAGATATTATTATAATTTAACCACTTGCTCTTTTTCCAAAATAAATGGAACAGCAAAAAACTTATTAATTTTATTTTTAAGTTCGACAAGCTTATCAAGTTTTTTTTGATTCATAGCATATAAAATCGAAGCTTTTGTTTCTTGGCCAACAAGTGAATGTTCAGCGGAAGCGCCCAAAGCCCCTATTGCTGATAAAAGCAATCCGAAAGCCACACCGCCGAAGATATGTCGACCCTCTATCGAAGAGAATTTGTTCATAATAGTGGATCTATATTTATACACAAGATAAGAAAGCCCTAAACTTGATAATGAAAATGCGCTACATATGGCTAAAGATTCCTTTATATCAGAAAATTTATATTTTTCGTTAATATGAGCTTTATTTTCAGTTTCATATTTTTTATGAAAATCTATTTGTTCATCAATATAGGACAATACAGAAGCCAAAACATTATTTTCATTAATACTATTTAAGGCTGCATATACCCTTACACTTTGAATTTGTTTAGCTATAATTTCGTCAGAGCTTCCAAAAATGTCATGTAAAAGAACTCTTTTTGCAGAATCACATAGCTCAGACTCTGTAAAAGATTCAAATTCGTATGGGGTTATGATAACAGTAAACGCACCTGTGCCTTTTCTTGTAAATCTAGAATAATCAAATGCTTTTTTTGTTCGTATTATACACTCGTGATCACAACTAATGGTGCCATCAAATTGAAAATCATCGCAAACAAAGTCTACATTTTTTCCAATTTCAATTAGCCCCTTACCTGCAAGCTTTTTTGCTTTTAAACGACAAAAATCACCCAATTTTACGGTTCCATCAAGTTGGTAATAACCTACTTCCATAGACGAACCGCCTGAAATTGAAATATTGGCAGATATGGGCAAAGCAGTTAAGAATAAGCTTACCAAAATGGCTTTAAAAGTTTTGAACATTTTGTTTTCCTCAAAATTGTTTTTTATTATTGAATACAGGGATCTAACCCTATTTTTAACCTATTGTTGCTAATTTTAACAATTAATGGCCTAAATGTAAAAAGCCTCGACATTTACTGGTTAAATTACGAGCGGGCCAACTTAAATATTAACAAATCTCTTTTTTAAGCTTTTTTGAGAAACTGTATAAACTTGCCCATGTTCCTGCGTAATTCTGCTCAGCATATTATAAAAGAATTCTCGATCGGCGGATTTCACAACCGCCTGTTCATGCGCCTCAGATAGGCAAACTGGGAATCCCTTGCCTTTAGCAACCTGGTCAGTGATTATATCTATCACTTTTTTAAGCTTATCTTGATCCTGAGCAATATAATTGGGGACTTCTATGCGGGCGATCTCTTGTCCCAAATCTATGTAAAAAAAATTGGGCTTTAAATAAACTGGATAATATTTACAGACTGGTGAGTCACTAAAAAACAACTCTGTTCGAGAATTGGTTTTTAAGAACATGCTTATAATATCAGAGTCCACTATGTAATCTAAATTTTGTTCTAGGCCCCGTTTTTTTAGCGCAACTCTTGCCATACTCACAAGTTCTTTGCTTTTAGGCAGGCTAATATAACCAGCAAAAAGCGTATTATTTCTGTAAAATTTATCTAAAATTCCCAAATAACTGCCCAAGAACTGGGTCTTTACGTCTTCTGGCTTGGACTGCAGGTGCCAGAATATTATCGAGCCATCTATGAGAAACAGAGCAGGGGTGCCCCCCAAATCAGCCATTATATCTAGCCCCTTTTTCAGCTCCAGCTCACTTCTTTTGCAATTTATCATATCTGCATCAAGCGACTCTATATTATCAGCAAAATAAACCTGGGGCTCAGAATCTAGTTTTACCCAGCTAGACCCGCTCGCCCCGAGTGAAATTCCGGAGGAATTTAGTATCGATGGGTCGGGCACAGCGTTGTTTTTTCCATAAAAAAACTGGACTATGCCAGTGTTTAATAAATAACATGGGATCCCCTGGTGCCTATCGGGATAGATTTGTGAGCCGTCGATAGAACAAACAAAATAGCTTTGAATATTATTTGATGGGACGGGAACCTGGACACCTAACCCAAGTTCGTAAGCTATTTCTTGCCACAAACTCGCTAAGATCTCTAGCTCTTTAGATTTGGCTGAAAATATATTAGGGGCCAAACTACTTATATCTTTTAATACTTTGTCTTTTTTAAGCATTTCTAATACCCCAAAATATTTTTCGATTAGTTATTTAACTATTTTTTTTCTTGTTTTTGATGCCAGATCTTTATACCATGCTGCAAAGCTTCCAAAGATATTAGGGCGCAACGCAGCCTGGCAGGACCTAGATCTATTTTAACAAGACTTAGTATATCCTGGGAATTGAGTTTTTCTATACCTGATATATCTCTGTTTTTTACATATTCAGTTAGCATAGAGGCTGTTGCCTGACTAATTACGCAGCCTTCTCCCTGAAAAGCTATTTCGACAAGTTTATTGTCTTTGATTATACCATCAAAGCCTACCCTGTCCCCACAAGAAGGGTTAAAAACGCCAGACTCGAAGCTGGGGGTATCTAATTTTCCCCTATTTCGCGGATTTTTATAGTGGTCCATAAGCTCAGCTTGGTAAAGCTGGTTATTTTCAGGCTTGTTCATATATTCTTAATTAAACTTAATCTAAAACTTTAACTATTTTGCTTTACAGGTTCGCAAACCTGTAAATTCACCCGTTCTCCCATCCAAAAAATAGTAGGCTTGATAACCTGTGCCAACCTGGCAGAGGGGGGGGCTTTTGCCATTTTTATGCATATCTGTAAATTATATAGTATATACATATTTATATCTACTTTACCCAAAGAGCAACAGAGTAAAACAGGTATAAATTAGCTATAAACAGAGAAAACAGGTTAACTTTCAATAACCTTTAAGAAATGGAGTGTTTATGAAGAAGTTACTAAACAAATCAGTATTATTACCTTCAGTATTAGCGTTATTAACAGTATTGGGTTATTTCGGGTCAAATTTGCTTTTAAAGCAGCCTAAAACCCAGAATAGCGTTGTTAATAAATTAAACCAGGAAAATCTAACTGAGTCTAAATTTGACCCAGTAAACAGTAAAAATAGCCAAGAAACTCAAGACTTAACTAAAACTACTACTATTATATTCGACTTGGGTGAGACATTATTGGAACAGGACCATATGAAGATAGCTTCAGAGATTGGTTTCTTGGACATAATGTTCTATAAAGATAAAGATACCCTTAAAGATACATTGTTTGATGTTCTTTATAAGTTGGGTGCCCAAGAGAAAATAGAGGGTGAGTTGCAGGCTAAATCAGGTGATAATATTGTCCCTGGGATAGTATGTCATTGGTTCGCCGGTAAAATTTCAAGTAAAGAAGTTTTAAGCAAAATTGATACTTTGATAGAAGAGCTTGATAAAACAGGTTACTTTAAAAATAAGACAGAGAAGAAGATTGTAAAAAACTCGTTAAATCTTATGTTTGACCCTGAAAAGCTTGCTAATGTTACAAAGCCGATTAAAAAGTCTCTTAAGTTGATTAAGCAGCTTAAGGCGGCTACTGACGAAAACGGTAACCCGTTATATGAGTTGGTTATTTTATCAAACTGGGATAAAGAGTCGTTTGAAGTTTTCTATAACTCAAAGAATGGTCAAAAGTTGTTTAAGCATTTTAAACCTGAGAATATTATAATTTCAGGTAAAATCGGGTGTATAAAGCCCCATACAAACATATTTGAATATGTTATTAACCAGCTTCATGATAGAAATTTGGTGGATAAATATAATTTGAATAATGAAATTAAGTTTGTCGATGACCAACCTGAAAATATAGAAGCTGCTAAGAAAATGAAAATATCAGGTATATTGTTTGATAAAACAAACCATCAAAACTTGGTAGCAGAACTTGAAAATCAGGGTATAGTTATAAAAACTGATAATAGAAAAACTGCTTAATACCTGCAAAATTAAAGTTTTGCGTGTAAGTATTAATAAATAAACTAACACTTAAGGGCCAGGCTCCAAACCTGGCCCTTACTATTTAAAAAATTATTTCACACCTCTTAAAAAACCCAGCTATTTAATATTTTTATGTAAATTATTGCAATTTGTCATTACACTTTGCTAAGTTTAGAGTTGAAACATATGCATATGGTTCAAGTGTTAAGTTTTAGTTTTATTAATAAAAAGGAGTTTTTATGAAGAAGTTACTATTATCAGCTATTTTGGCTGTTTCAGCTTTCGCTGTAAGTTCAGTTGATGCTTATAGAGAAAAAGCAGCTAAGAGCTCATGTTCAGCTTGTCAAGAATCACAAGTTCCTCAATGCGTTAAGCTTGTAGAAGCTTATGAGCCTGCATGTAAAAATTGCGTGCACGAGCATACATATACTTGCCCAGTTGGTACAACTGCTAGATTTAATAATGACAATTTAAATCAAGCTGAGTAATCTCAACTGATCAAAATTACTTTAGAGTAAATTTAATAGATTTACTTTTTAGATAAATTATCAACATTTCTCATATTACTATGATCTTAATTGATTAAAGTTTATGGGGAATGTTGATTTTTTGTATTTAAATTAAATATTTAAAAATTCTTGTCTAGCGCCCAAATTCAGTTAAGCTAATAAATATTATATTAATTGTATTTAATTTGCTTTAAAATTTGGGTCAAAATTCATGAGCCTCGCACGCTTTCTGTTTTATTTATCGCTACTATTACTACCCGCCTATTTAATGGTCCCAAACTCTTGCTGCGTTTTATTTCAACTTGATGTTTTCAAACTATTGCCTCAAATTAAACCAAAAACCTACCTGTTTTATGAATTTCACGAGCTTAACCATCCAGATCATGAAAGACAGGCCAAAAAATTATTTAGTAATTTAAAACAAATTGAAAGCCTAGTTTCTCAATACAAACAAAGCATGGACATCTCAGATCTATCAAACTTTAAAGTGCTAGTTTTGGTTGAGGTCCCAATAAAATTAAACAGCAATAATAGTAATAGTACAAATCAGAACTTAAACATAGAAATAACAAAAGATATCTGTGACCAGGACCAATTCAAAAATTCTAATATTATCAAAATTAAGAATATAAACCCGAGATTGGCAAGCACAGCCGCTAATTGCTTGCTTAGCCCTAAAATTGACCCTAATAATATCCCGCCAGAATATAGATTTGCTTCAGAAAAAAGCTCTATTGTGGCTAAAAATTTAAAGCTAAAAGATCTATTTCAGGAAATAAACTATCTTAAAGAACGGTTCGGAAAGTTCGAGACCACTTATAGCAACACTGATAAACAATTTCACTCAAATTTAGTTGCACAATTTGCGATTCTACTAAAAAGATCCTCTGAATCAGAAAAAAATCTTAGAGAGCTTCTCAGTAATTATTTACTTGAAGCGAAACTTATACAATTTAAAGAAGAAACAAAAAACCTGGAAACAGTAGATAATATATCTATTCTGGAGTTTTCAAAAAAGCTTTATGAGCTGGATAAAAATAATCTTGCGGACACAAATAACAGAAGAGAGTCTCTAGTCTCACAAATCATGTTAACCGTAAACCCACTTGTAGAGTTAAATATTTTAGAAAACATAATAGAGCATAAAGATGCTGCAAAAATTGTAACAATAACAGGCTTTATTCATGCCCACTCAATTTACAACTGCCTGATGTCACTTGGTGCCAATTTGACTAAGAGATATCAGCAAAAATTAAGCCCAGCTGAGGCGAGCTTAACACTAGAAGAATATATGGAATCACATAAACCACTTTATGCCCTATCTGATAAAGAACTTGATTCTATTTTAACGCCCCCAGATCAAGCGTGTAATTTAATATAGCCCATATTGGCGCGATACCCAAAAGCGCCGGCAAAATTACCCTTCAATATTATTTACAAATAGAATACAGATTTGGTAGGCTTAAATTATGGTGTAATATATTATTACCATATTACTCGCAAAAATGTGTTACTTTATAAAGTTTTTTTAAAAAATGGAGAAAAAATGAAGTTTAATTCTAAAAATTCAAGATTTTTTCAAATACTAATACTAATAGCTAGTATATTTGCGTTGGGTGTTAAAAGTATTTCTGCAATGGAACAATACTCGGACCAAGAATACACTTACCCTTACGTTAAATTCCATAATTTTTCTGGTTCTACAATAAATATCTATTTCAATAATAGAAGAAAAGAAACAAAGAGAACTTACCAGCTAATTCCACAACAAGCTGTGTGGATTCAGATGGGATTATTCATAAGGGGAGGCGAAGGTCAGTATAAACATGGACAAACTTTACCCTACAACTTGGAACCGGGCGATTTGACAGTAGGATATGCAAAGGGTCTTTCTGGTTATAAAACAACTGACATTAGCGAAATAGGTTCTGAACTTGAAAACGCTGAAAATCTACGTAAAGAAAAAAAATTGACACCTCTAACAGATCTTATTGTAACTGTTGAAATTTCAAAAGATGAATCTGCTTGGGTCTCAGGTTTTAAATACAAAATAAAATACAACAATGCCGTTTCAAGACTGGGCAAATTACAGCAAGGTAGCGAAAACACAGAGGCCTTCGAGTCTGAATTTGAAGAGTTGGGGACACCAAAGAAGAGTTACAAAACTGCTCAATTAATTGCAGGCTATATGGCCGAACTTGAGTTAAGATTCACAGCGGCTTTTAATGATATAAAGAAAAGATTTCCTGATGAAACAATTTCAATACAAAGAGATGCCGAACTTTTTAATTGGTACAAAAAAGAGGGCGACCTGAAATCTGCCAAAAATTTGGTATCGGAAATGGAAAATAAGATTAGACGAAGCAAATAATCTAAATAATAAAATTTTGATAATTGGGTAACTTATTTTATTGCCGTGCGCCGATGTAAAATCTTCGCATGGCAATTCCATTATACCAACCAAGACTAGCAAACGTGATCCATAAATAAGTTATGCCATAAGTCATAAATGGCAGCGGAATACCAACAATCGGCAATAGACCAATTACCATGCCGATATTTATTATTGTCGAAATTACTATATGTATAACGAGTCCGACGCCAAGAAGTTGTGCGTAAAAGTTTTTTATTGTCGAGATTATGTAAAAAATTCTTAAAAATAAAATAAAATATAAACTCAAAAGAATAATTGCCCCCAAAAAGCCCATCTCTTCGCAAAATACTGAAAAAATAAAATCTGTTCTACTTTCCGGCAAAAACATAAATTTATTTTGTGTGCCATGTAAAAAGCCTTTGCCAAGCAGGCCTCCAGAACCGATCGCAATTTGTGACTGCTCAATTTGATACCGTTCTTTACGACTATCACCTTGCCCCAAGAAAACTGAAATTCGTTGCTTTTGATATGGCTTTAAAGCTTTCCAAAGTATTGGTGCGACAACTAAAAAAATCAAAAAACTGTAAGTAAAAAATTTCCGCCCTATTCCCGCGAGCCATAACAAAACAGCGCTTGAAAAAAGAATAATTAAAGCGGTGCCAAGATCCGGTTGCTTCAAAATTAAGAGCGCACTAACTGTTAATATTGTTAATATGGGCACAAAATCTTTGAATTCATAAGTTGGCGCATCTTTTTCAGTAAATAAATAATAAGTAAAAAATCCGGGGAAAAAAAGTTTTGCAAGATCCGCTGGCTGAAATTTAACAAAGCCTAAATTTATCCAACGTTGGCCGCCAAGAGCAACGCTACCCTTTAAATATGTGAATATCAAAAGAAAAATAGTTATAAAATACAAATAATAAGCACGTCGCTGTAGAGTTCTATAATCAGAAAAACAAAAAACAAAATATATTAATAATCCCGAGCATACGCCAAATAACTGCTTTTTAAAAAAAACAGAGTATGGCGCGTCAGGTTTATATGTGGCGCTAAAAACAAAAAGCAACCCCATAAACGCAAGACCTAGTATGAGAAAAAAACTTACAAAGTCAAAAAATTTGATATATCTTCGATCTAACATGTACTTCATGTTATATATGAAAACATAAGATGACCAAAATATCAAAAAACTCTATAAAAAAGGGAGAATAATGTTACTACAATCTTTAGTTATTGGAGTCACTCTACTTGCAAGTTTTATCGGCGCGCTCAGCGGCTTTGGGGTCTCAACAATTATGCTACCAATCGTTTTGATGCTTATGGATGTAGAAAAAGCATTATTGTTTGTCGGAGTTGTTCATTTTTTTGAATCCAGCTGGAAAATATTATTTTTCCATAAAGATATAGATTACTATCTTGTTATGAACTTTGGCGTGCCATCGATTATTGCAAGCGTATTTGGAGCATATTTAAGTTTATCTATAGACCAAGATATTTTAAAAAGAATTATTGGCCTATTTTTATGCACACTAATTATTACAAGCTACAAACAAATCCATTGGAAATTCAAAAAGAAAGAACGCACCGCGCTTTTTGGCGGTTCAGTATCAGGCTTTTTTGCGGGTCTTACAGGCATAGGCGGAGCACTGCGTGCAGCATTCTTATCGGTATTTGATCTTTCAAAAACTGCTTTTATTAGCACGCTTGCATTTATTGCGATCATAACAGACACAGCCAGACTTATTGTATATTCACCGACTGCCAAAACTTTTCCGGAGAGCCTGTGGCAAACATTAATAATTTGCATCCCTGTTTCTTTTTTTGGTGTCTGGATAGCACAAAAAACTGTATTGTATATTTCCGAAAAGACATTTAGAAATATTGTTACAATATCGTTGTTTGTTATTGGGCTAAAACTTGTGATCTTTGGTTAATATAAAAATATAAATTATAATATTATAAATAATTAAATAATTACTCAGGTAAAATTATGACAAAAAAATATCAAAGAAAGCTTATTAGGCGGGGCAAAGATGGCAAAGTTATCGTCGACGCCGCTGTTCTTGAAGCTTTAAATATAGATAAAAATTCTATCTTAAAACTAGAAACTGATGGCGAGTCAGTAATTATAACGCCTGTAGAAAAGCCCAAAATAAAAAAGGGGCCAAAAATCAGTGACAATCCCAAAGTTCAAGCTGCTTTTGAAAACACAATAACGCGATATTCTAAAGCTCTGAAAAAATTATCGAAAAGCTAAATTTGTTAAGAGACGTCTATTTTCTTTCTGTGAAAGAATTAATAAGCATTCACGATTCACAAATAGCTGATTCTGGCGGCAAGACGGGAATAATAAATTCTGGGCTCTTAGAATCTGCTGCCAAAATGCCATCTGTTTCATTTGGTGATAGTTATTTGTACGAAAATATATACCAGATGGCCGCTGCGCTAATGTACCACTTAGTCAAGAATCACCCTTTTTACGACGCTAATAAAAGGACGGCTGTTGTTGCGACAACTATATTTTTAGAATCAAACGGATTAAAACTCAACCTAAAAAATTCTGCCGTATATGAAATAACAATCGACGTTGCAAAATCAAATTCAGCAAAATCTGAGATAGTAAAACGCGATCTTGCAAAAATATTTGAAGCAAATAGCAATCCAATCAAAACAACAAAAGAAGAGAGAAAAACATTGGGCGTAACTGAGTAATATTCTTAAATTTTAACTGGCAGTTTGCCCGTTGCTTTGCACTCTCCCGATAATATTTTTTCAACAGCGAGTTTGGCGTCGGGATCATTTTCGTAAGCAACTATAATTACATCTGCAAAATCAAAAAGATTGGCGCAATAGGGCGTGCCGTAAAGTGTTACTATAAGTTTTTTATCAGAGCTACTTTTTAGACTTTTTAAGTTTTCAATAATCTCAGCCGAAATATTAAAATTTTTGTCGGCAAATTTACTAATGTTAGTAATAGCGGCAACGTAGCAATCTTCATAGACCCACAGCTCTTCAACTAAATCCCTATGGAGAACGTCCCAAAATTTTGGATCAGGAAAATTTTCTAGCTCTGTATGAATTGGCAAAATATTATTAGTATCTTTTAATATCGTTACAGCTTCTTGATATAAACTGGCTTTAAGATTTTTTGCATAATCAGAATTAATTTCTTGTAACAGCTTTTCTGGACTAATTTCGTCCCCGCTCGTCCCGCCGCGCCCGGCGAAGTCTTGCACGAAGCCTGGGAGTGTTCTACGAAGCCTTGGCGAAGTAGAATGTATCGAGGGATCAAGCGGTTTTATCGCAAGCTCTTTAATTTTCAAAATCTTCATCACCCTTCTATCAAGATCAGCCTCGCTAGCCCGACCAGACAAAATAGCCTGTTCAATTAAATCTATAGACTTGGGGACATCAAGCGGACAAAGCAAAATATCAAATCCGGCAAGATAGGCTTTAAGCTCAATTTCGCCGGGCTCATAATAATTTGTCAGCGCGCCCATTCCAAGCGCGTCTGTGATTTTAAGCCCAGCAAATTTTAGTTTTTTTTCCAAAAATTCTGTAACTATTTTATGGGAAAAAGTTACAATATTTTTATTATCTAATTCTGGCACACTCATGTGGGCAAGCATGATAGAAGACACACCAGAATCTATTAATTTTTTAAATGGGACAAGCTCTAAATTTTCAAGTCTATTTAAATCATGATTTATTACAGGCAAATCTAAATGGGAATCTGTGCTGGTATCTCCGTGCCCAGGAAAATGCTTGGCACAAGCAAGCACGCCTCCATCTTGTAAGCCATTCGACATTAAAGTGCCATATTCCGCAACTAAATCTGGATCGTCCCCAAAAGATCTGTCATGTATCACAACGTTATTTTTATTATTATTGCAATCTATTACCGGACTAAAATTCATGTGCACGCCAACCAACTTACATTGACGAGCTATTTCTTTCCCAAGCTCGTAAATTTTATTTTTATCTTGTATCGCACCCAAAGTTAAATTGCGTGGGAAGTTAATTGCTTCTTTATGGCGCATATTAATTCCCCATTCACAATCTTGAGTTATTAATAACGGTATATCGCTTAAACTATTATAATCTCTAATAGATTTAAGCTGTTTTTCTGGAGTGTTGCCATATAAGTAAATTAATCCGCCAATTTTATAGTCGCTAATTAAATTTTTTATGTAATCTTGATCAAGATTATATGGGTTAACCCAAGCGCCTGTTGCAAGCTTTTCTTGCAAAATTTCAGAGCTTGAAGTTGCCGCAACAACAAATAACTGCCCTATTTTTTCTCTCAAAGTAAGCTTGGACAAAAGTCTCTCTGCCCAACCCAAATTTTGTTCTTGGGAAATTAAGCAAGTGTTAAATAAAACAGTTAAGAAAATAGCTCTTATAATAATTATTTTTTTTATCATAATTTATCAGGTAGTTTAGAAGCGCAATTTTCACAAGAAAACAAAATATTAAAATTTGACTGCTTAAAATTCTTGCGTCTCATGAAATCTATAACAACTTTATAATATTCTTTATAAAATTCAGATCTTGAAGTCTCTATCGACTTCCAAACTATGTTACTACCATTTTGTGCTCTTAATAGCGCATCTTGGGCAGACGTAACGGCGCTGTTGTATTCTGAATCAAGTTGAACAAAAGTCTTGATACTTAAATCAAATGGAGACATTAACCAATTTGGAAGTTTATGCGTTCTACAAATTTTGGTATCTATTTTATCTGTTTGCTGCAACAAATTGACTGTTCTTACGATAAATCCTGCTGATAAAAGTGCTTTTGCCATAACCCACCGCGCATCGTGACGAAGTTCAACAATGCCATCTTTTACAAGTTTGTTTTCAAAAACAGATTTTTTTACTACAGTTTCGACGCAACTGGCATAAGATTCACAAATATTTTTGTATTGAACATAAGACTCTAAAAATAGCTCGTTACTTTTTTTTATATCCCCTGCTCGTAAACTATTTGGAGAAGATTTTGACGGATTTAATCTTGTTGCTGCGATATTTTGCCAACACTTAAACATAGTTTCAAGATTTTCTGAAGCAAAACTTTGAACCCTTAAATTTATTTCCGAACGCTTGTATGACCAATACAAAAGATTTGCCACCATCTGCAAGTCGCTCCCAGAAGCATCCGACAAATACTTATCTGCCCATTTTTTCGCATCTTCTTGCTGCTCAGCCTGAGATTTAAGAATCGAAAAAGAGATTACAGAAACTTCGTGTGACAATAAAACAAGACAAATAAACAGTTTATTTAATAATTTTCTCACGACACCCTCACAAATTAAAATTTTTTACAATTTAATAAGATTAAAATTAGTAATACTGTGCTTGCTAAGACACAGACTAAAATATAATTTTTTTAGGATTCAAGAGTTATTTTTTTAGACACAAAAAAGCCCGCAAAATTTAGTAGTATGCTTCATTCAGATTTTAACTTCTGTAGCTGATTATAACAATTAGCAAAATCTATAGGATATTCCAACTCTTTTGCCAAATTATAATAACCAACTGGGACATGATCCGGTTCTAATTTTTTTAACAGAGTATAAAAATTAATTAAACCTGTAGATTCTTCAATGGTTTTATCTTTGACCCACTCTTTTGAAGATATTCCAAATTGAGTGTCCCACATAAAAGACAAAAATTTTCTATAAAGCGAATTTGGATCATTTTTATCGCCAAGCATTTTGATAATATAGATATAATCAGATGCGTCGCTTATTAGCAGCATTTTTTCCAAAAGCTTGGGTAAAAAATATTCTGGATAAGGAAACGAGTCTTTATGTTTTTTAATTAAAATTTTAGCAACACATGTTTCGCAACCCTCCATTAAATCTAAATCTTCCATGCAGTTTAAGTTAAAAGTGCACAAAATAAAAAGTAAAAATAATAACTTTTTTAATTTCATAACTAATCCCCAAAATAATAATAATAATAAAAACATAAGCCCGCAGTTTAATTGCGGGCTTAATAATAATTTAGATAATTTTGTTTTTAAATTTCAACTAATCTGCGACTTTTTTAAACAGATTGGATCCAAAATAGAAAGCTATAGTAGCTATCAAGATCATACTTGCAAAGCCGTAAAAAACAGCGCTGTCAAAATACAAGCCGTTAAAAAGTGCTCTTGCCGCGCTAACCGCGTGCGAAAGTGGGTTAAAGAAAGCTATATTTTGCAGCCATTGGGGCGCAAGTGTTAATGGCAAAGTGATACCTGCAAGAAGTTGCAATGGCAACAAGAAAAAATTTAAAAACGGCGCCAGTGCATCTTCGCTTTTTAATATCATGGCTATGCTGTAAGAAAATATTGAAGTTGCAAAGCCGACCAAAAGAACAAGTAGATAGGTCAGCAAAACGCCTGGTATTGCAGCTGTCAGGCCAAGAAATTTTGCAAGCAGTATCAAAAATGTAGACTGAACTGAAAGTACCAACAAATCTCTAAGTGTACGTCCCAAAAGTAACGCAACTCTGTTTATTGGCGTTACGCGGAATCTTTCAATAACACCAGATCTTATGTCATCGATTAATGAAAAGCCAACAAATGCGGTGCTATAAAGCGCGATCATGATTAATAAGCCGGGCGTGAATACTGTAAGTGAATTTCCAGTTCCAAATGCAGGATTACCAGAAATCTTTTCAAGTAACGGTGCAAATAAAAGCAAAAAGCAAAGTGGTTGAAATAGGCCGAATATGATCCAAACTGGATTGCGCAGTGTGATTCTAACGCATCTTGAAAACATGAGCCAAGTATCGTGTAAAAATTTCATAGTATTTCTCAAATTAGTTTTAAATATTTATTTATTATTTTTCTTCTTGAGTTTGTTCTTGTTGTTGAAGAGATCTGCCAGTTTTTCTTAAGAACACATCGTCAAGTGTTGGCCTATGCATTGATATTGTTGAAATCGATATTCCAGCCTTATCACATATTCTTAAAATTTGTGGAAGAATAGCTTCGCCATTACTAACCATTAGTCTAAAATTATTTTTTTCTTTTCTTATTTCTTGAATCTCTTTAATTTCAGAAAATATTTTTTCGGTTTCTTTTTTATTTTCTATCGATTCTGCATATTCAGGAAACCCTAAAACTATTGTATCACTTTGTATGCTTTTCTTTAATGCATCAGGCGTATCCAACGCAATAACTTTGCCATGATCGACTATAGCAATTCTGTCGCACAAAAGATCTGCTTCATCTAAATAATGGGTCGTGAAAAATATTGTTGTTCCTAAAGATCTTAAATTTCGCATTTCTTGCCAGACCTGCGCCCTACTTTGTGGATCTAACCCGATAGTTGGTTCATCAAGAAACAAAATCTTTGGTTTATTAACCATCCCAAGTGCAATATCGGCTCTACGTTTTTGTCCACCAGAATATGTTTCGACTATCCTGTCTGCAAAGCTTTCAAGTCCCAAACTTGTTATTAACTCTTCTGCTCTCTCTTGAGCCTCTTGCTTTGTCAGCCCAAAAATCCTGCCCTGCAAAATCAAATTTTCTCTTGCAGTTGCATTACGCTCAAGCCCACCTGATTGGCTCACATAACCTATATGTTTTCTCACTTCTTGAGCATCTGAAGTTAAATCATAACCCGCAAGTATAACTTTACCTGAACTTGGTCTTAATAATGTCGTGAGCATTCGCATCGTTGTTGTTTTGCCGGCACCATTCGGTCCTAAAAACCCAAATATCTCGCCTGTGTTTACAACGAGATTTAACGAATCTACGGCAACAACAGCAGATTTTTCATTACCAAAAATCTTTTTTAGATTAGTTATTTCTATGATCGGTGTCATTGAAGTTTATCCTGAATTTTATTATTTAATTTATTTTTTTACGATAACTCAAAATTGTTCTTTTTTCTAAATCTACTGTAAATGAGTCATACTCTGAGCTCTCGGCCTCCATATTCACCAAAAACTTAATAATTAGGATAACCATGTCTTTTGGCATTCGAGATTCATGAAAATCAGAAATTTCAGTTTTTTTACCATTTTTGTCTGTATCTTTGTAAAAGCCAATCCATAATAAACGCACTGATTCTAATATATTATACAGATATTTTCGCTTTGATTCTGGCAACAAATTTTTTAATTTTAACTCTCTTGCAAGCAAATCTTTTGTAGCTGTTGCGGACATATGACCGAATATATAACTGTTCGTTTTTGCCATTTCCAATAGTTTCTGAACTTCTTCAAGAGTTAATAAACGTATCTTAAAATATTTTTTCTGATTCTTAAGTTTATCATCACAAACAACAATAGTTATTTTATTATCTCTGCTTTTATAAAGAAAATGCAGTTGATAACCATTCTGATGGCATAGTTGACATTCAATTTTGTCCTGAAGAATCAAAGCATATTTGGTACCGTGGAAATGGCTTTTAACCAATTCAGATTTTTCAATATCCGTTTCATATGCAACCACGCATCCTGCAAACCGCGCAGTTTCGGTCCATTCTTTTATTTCTTCAAATTTCAGCTTCTGCAGTTTTTCGATCAGTCGCTTTTCTTCAGCTTCTTTCTTTGCCAATTCGAGCCTGATCCGTTCCCGTTCAGCTTCACTTTGTGGGATATTTATTTTTATTTTATTTGTTTTTTGTCTTTTTGCGGGACTTTCACTTTCCATACAAATGACAATTTGCGTTGCTAGCGCAACAGACAACAGAATCGATTTTTTAAGATAACCCACGGAGTGACCTCTTAATTAAAAAAAAGCTTATTTATATAGGTTTTTATGATTATATCAAAAACTTAATTATAGTTTAGAAAAAAATTATTTGGACTGATTTTTTGAAGATTTTCTGTAGAAACTAAGATTTATAAAGTGAATTAGTGGGTAGATTTTAAAGCAGTAGCCTGCTATTACGTCTGAGAACTACGAAGAACTGGCCTGCCATACGAAGCTTTAGCGTAGTATGGCCGCGCCGGGCGTAGCCTGCCAAGCCTGAAGGCGTGGTCGGGGCGACACGACTCGAACGTGCAACCCCTCGCTCCCAAAGCGAGTGCGCTACCAATTGCGCCACGCCCCGACTAATATTTTTTGAATTTCAAATGCTTTTATTTCAAAAGACAGAAGCTTTAAACTAGAATTTTAAAGCTGAGATAATTTTAAGCTTTTTGAGCATTATTGCAACTTTTTTCTAATATCACGCCATGGCACAGCGCCAAAAGCGGGAAATTTAGTTGCGCTTTTCAAAGAAGCTAAACTTTGGGGTGAATAGTGGGATTCGAACCCACGACCCTCAGAGCCACAATCTGATGCTCTACCAGCTGAGCTATATCCACCACGTAATCAAGTAGTATACGTGTTTTAAAACAAAAATCAAAATTTTAGTGTATTTTTGCATTAGTAATTATTTATAATTAATGCGATTAAATCTCACTGAATTATAAAATTTATTTAGATTTGTAAAAGCTTTTTTATATTTATTAGTATAATTATAGTTTTTTATTATAGTTAAATAATGACGCGAGATCCCATATGGATACTAAAAATAATAAAAACAATTAATTAAGGTTATTGGGGCGCGGGAGCATAATCTTAAAAATATTAATATTGATATCCCAAAAGATGCATTATGGTTATTACAGGGCCTATCAGGTTCGGGTAAAAGTTCACTTAGCGCTTGATATCTTATACACTGAAGGAAAGCGAAGATATATCGAATCTCTTTCATCTTATGCGCGTCAATTTTTAGGGTCGCCTAAAAAGCCAGATTTTGACCAGTATTGAAGGCTTTGCCCTCTATTGCTATTGATCAAAAAACGGTTGGAGCTAATCCAAGATCTACAGTAGGGA
This sequence comes from uncultured bacterium, assembly GCA_963717435.1. Taxonomy (GTDB): domain Bacteria; phylum Babelota; class Babeliae; order Babelales; family Babelaceae; genus MFD05580-245. The sequence goes on along the minus strand of OY970332.1, from coordinate 875,555 downwards.
CTATTACCGAAATTTATGATTATTTAAGAGTGCTTTTTGCACGTATTGGTGAGCTTTGTTGTCCTGATTGTGCTATAGCTATTAGTCTCAATCTCCTGATAAAATAGCAAGCTTACTTGTAAATAACTTTATGGGTAATTATATTACAATAGCAGCACCTATAGCGATTATAAAAAGGGTGAGTTTGCCAATGAACTTGAAAAGCTTTTTAGTCTGGTTATTATAAATTTGTAATTGATGGTCAAAAGTATAGCTTTAGAAAATTAGAAGAAATTAAAGCACTTAAGCTTAAGAAAACATAAGTCACTCTATTGATTTATTGCTAGATGTTGTCAAGTTACGATAAGCACCGAAACATCACGTTTACAGGATTCAGTAGAAAGCAGTCTTTTTCTTTACTCAAGGGTTATGCAAGGTTATTGTTGGCGAGATCTGAATACTTGTATGCTTCTAAACGAATCTGCTTAAGAGTGCGCTAGCCCTTTTGCTGAAATTGAGCCAAGATTATTTTCTTTTAACTCTCCTATCGGAGCATGCGAAATATGTCATGGGTTGGCGTTGTTTACTATTTTACATCTAAGTCTTTCCGGCGCCACAGAGCTATGAACTTGAAAAACTTGAAGATTCACAAGAGTCTATTTTTATCTGCAAGGATTGCGATGGCAAAAGACTTAATAAAGCTGCATTATCAGTCAAAATTAATAGTAAAAACATTTATGACTACGGCCAGCTTTCGATTAAAGATTTATTTAAATTTTTAAAAGATTTAAAGCTTGATAAAAATAAGCATGTTTTATCTCGAAAGATTAATTTCAAGAGATTAATATCCGATTGTATTTTTTATATGATGTAGGGCTTGGATATCTTGTCACTGACTAGATCATGCATCCATTTCTGGTGGTGAAGGTCAACGAATAAGGTTAGCAACACAGATCGGGTCATGCTCTTCGTGGTGTTTTATATATATTAGACGAACCTAGTATTGGGTTACACCAACGCGACAACGATAGACTTATTAAAACATTTTATAAATTAAGGGATCTGGGTAATACCGTTTTGGTTGTTGAACATGATACTGATACGATGCTTGTTCTGACTATATTATCGATATGGGTCCACGTGCAGGCGTATTTGGTGGTAATGTCGTTGCATTCGGGACACCGGCAAGAGATAGCTAAAAATGCAAATTCGTTAACTGGAGCATATTTAAGTGGTAAACGTTCTATTGTTCCACTGCTAATTTACGCAGCCCAAAGAGTTCATTACATTAAGTGATGCTCACTCATAACTTAAAAAACATTACATCAAATTTCCTCTTAGGTTTATTTTGCGGGATTTCGGGAGTTTCAGGATCTGGCAAAAGTACATTTAATTATGCAAGAATTAGTTCCAGCGCATGTGATCATGCTTTTGAAAAGCGGTTACACAAGTTACCAAATGGATGACCTCTATTTTTGAAGGAAAGATGAAAATTGAAGGATTTGCAAGCATTGAAAATTTGGTTGTTATCGATCAAGCTCCTATAGGAAGAACATCACGATCAACTCCGGCAACTTATCTTGGTATCTTTGATGAAATACGAGACTTTTTGCAAGCTTGCCTGAAAGTAATATTCGTGGCTATTATGTTGGCCGATTTAGCTTTAATGTTGCTGAAGGTCGCTGCTCGAATTGCTCGGGGATGGGATAGTTACTGTCTCTATGCATTTTTAGCGGATGTAACTATGATCTGCATCGTATGTAAAGGACAGCGTTACAATACGCAAACATTAGAAATTACTTATAAAGATAAAAATATATTCTCAAATTCTTGATATGACAGCGGGTGAAGCCTCGAAGTTTTTCAGTGCACATCCTGCTTTACATAAAAAACTTAAGCTTTTGTGCGATGTTGGGCTTGATTATATTAAGCTTGGCCAGCCATCTACTACTCTATCAGGGGGCGAAGCCCAACGTATTAAGCTTGTTAATGAGCTTGCAAAACGAGGCACAAAATACCCTATATATCTTGGATGAGCCAACAACAGGGTCTTCATTCAAGTGATATAGAAAAGCTTCTGGATGTACTACAAAACTGGTGGATAAAGGCAATTCAATTATCGTAATTGAGCATAATATCGATGTGCTTAAAACCATGGATTATATTATCGATATGGGGCCAGAAGGTGGCGACGAAGGCGGTCAGATTGTTGCCCAAGGGACCCCGGCCCAGGTTGCGGCCAACCCTAAGTCTTACACGGGTCAATATCTTAAAAAAGTGCTTAAAGCTGATTAAATAGCAAAAAATACCAATTCGGGCCCCAATCACGGGGCCCGATTATTATCGCCACCCCCCCCATAAAAAACCAAAATACAGGTTAAACCTGTAAATAAGCTCCCTATAACCTCCACCATTTGTAATATCTCGTTATTTTAATTAAAATTATATATAAGTTATTTTTTCGGCATAAAAGCAGTTTTGAAATAAAAACTATATAAAATATGGGACGGTTAAAAATGGAAAAAACAAACAAATTTGCAACAAAACTAGTTATGGTTCTGTTGATTCAAGCTTCTTTTGCAACAATTTGGGGAATGAAGAAGGATGCGGCTACAGAGAACGATGACGCAAGAACATCAAAAGTCGACGAGGAGCTTATGCTTCGAAGAATGCTAATTGGTGGTGGAAGTGACCTAGAAGCGCTGCAAAAGCTAAAAAATTGGCGCGCAAAAATCTCTCTAGCTTTTGATAAAGGCGTACATGATGCCCTTTCTGGGGCGATAAGGGCTACGGCTGAAAAAATGTTCCGCGTTTTTCCTATAGGTTGGGATGCCCTAACATCCTCATTCATACATTTGTATCACAGATTCTTGACCCAAATGAAGCCGCTTGATTGGGATATACTAATTATTATTAATAACAGATTAACAAAGCAAATTACGCCCTATACTCAAGTTTCCTTGGGTAATTTTTCAAAAGAAAAGCGTGCAGAGATTGATACCAATACTGGTTCAAGCAATTCTTGGATCCCTGTTAAATTAAGAATATTGGCTGAAATCGATTATACAATCAGATTTTTCAAGAGATCTTTAATCTGGTATAGCCCAGAAGCAGCAAGAGCTGATAAGTCAGGAATCATAAGAAGAATGGCCCTAAAGTTTAGTAATTCTTTTAGTGGATGTGATCAAGAATCAATAGCTATACAAATTGGCTACACAATATCAGATTTAGTTCACATGAGAGAAATAATAGCCGATACAAAATCTCTAAAAGAGATGCAAGAAAAGCATGGCGAACTTAAAACATGGTTGTCAATTGTGTGCCAAGATTTAAAGTATATAGCGCAGTTGATAAATTATGGTTCTGATCTTGGATCTAAGCAAGAAAATAAATTTATGGAACCTTCTGCAAGTAGCTCATCAGGATCTTCAAAGTCATCAGGAATGTCATTAGGTGACATGGATCTTTCTAGCTTAGCTGGGTTAAATTAAAAATTTGGAGTCTGAGATGACAAGCTTAAAACTTATAAATAAAAACTTAAGTTGCAAAATATTATTGGCTCTGTTTTGTGCTAACAGCTTAATTGCTCAAACGCAAGTTGCTGAACCAAAAATAGCAGAACAAACTTTGCAAGAAAAAAAATCTGCTCTGATTATTAATCGCGATCAAATTTTGCATGAGATCAAAACAATAATTAGTCTTGAAGAAAAAAACAGTAAATTTAGAACACTTGGGTATGCGACAGTGGCTTTAGGTGCTGGATATTATTTGTACCAAAAAGATGTAGTCTCAACCTGCAAAGATTTATATTCGAAGATAGGCAAGCCGCGGAAAGCTGCAAAAGACGAATTAATAGATCTAGTTAATTTGATAGAAGCTGATAGAAAAGTTCATGTAGATGCCGAGCAGAAAAAAAGTGAAATTCGCGAACTTTTGGATTCTCTAGATGAAATTGGTCGTGAAAAGCCAAAACAAAGCAAAAATATAAATTTACTCAGAACTCTAATCTGTTTTCTAAAACAACTTTCGCCATCTGAATTGAATGCGTTATTGATAAACTGGCAAAACAAGACTCATATAGAACCAGAACGCGGGTATATTAGCAGCTTTTTCCATGGAATTTGGGGAATTGGAACAGGAATAGGGTTCCAGTTGGCGCTAGGTGCGGCAATAGCATGGACAAGCAGAAGCTTTTACAAGCATTTTATGCCTCTTAGTTACGAATATTTTATTACCCATCATACTAACTTTGAATCTGCGCTAGAGATGGTTAATGCATGCACGATAGTTGGCACTGAAAAATCTGGTGACGAACTATATGCACAGCTAAGCAGAGAGAATTTGAATATGGCTTATGCCCAATTATTAAAAGAGGGTCATAGAGTTATCGCATACATGCTTTATGCTACCAAAGTGAAGAACAAAGACATGCCTGCTGCAGCAAGATCTGGCTTGGACAGTTTGGCCGAGAACTTTAAAAACAATCTTGCAGATATTTCAGATCTTATTGCATCGCACAATCTTGCTGCGATAAAAAACAGACTTGCCGCTATGAATAACGTAAGCAAGATGTTTGTGGATTTTGAGGCTAATTTGGCTGAAAATAACAGTTGGTTCTAAAATAAAAAAGGGGGCGGTTAAAATGGCAATAAAACTTAAATCTGAACTACTGGTTCTTGCTTTAGTTGCTATATTACTTAGCCCTAATCTCGCTAAGAGCACATCGCAATCCCTCGATACATTCTTCTTCGCCAAGGCTTCGAAGAACACTCGGGACGAGCGGGAACAAGAAACAGAATCTATACAAAATCTAATTAGCAAAAAAATATCTGAAACAAATACTACTGAGATATTGGGGCTGGAAAGCTTCAAGAAACAGTTAGATGAGTTTAAACCCAATGCACCGTGGGTTATGCAGGAGCTTTTAAATCTCCAGCTAAAAGATTTTTTTAAAGGGTTAGAACTTGCAATTTTAATGCTTGCGCAATCGCAAACAAGAGCTGATTACTTTAATGAAAAAGACTGTGATGATATCACACAGCTTTATTCAAAGTCACTTTGGCAATGCACAGTTTATGAAATATTTTTAAAAAATATTTATCTAAAATCTTATAATAAAGACATAGATCTTATTCAAGTTACAAAAAAAATTGCTTCAGAGAATGGGTTAATACCCATTTTGGATATTGCACAACAACTTGATGTGCCCCAAGGGGAGCATCATCCAATGTTTGTTTTTTATGCATTTTATTGCGACTGCTTGGTGAACCAATTTTCAGAAGCAATCAAATACTCTTACGCCCATATTAATAATTCAGAGCTTTATAAGAAATATTGTCAGCTGGCTGTGAAGTTTAATAAAGAGCTTAAAAAACAGGTTGCTAAATTAAAAACCTGGTCAAATGCGACTTATGACAAAACGAAATTTGAAGCAATATATGCTGAGTTATACGAGAAAAACCAACAAATAGTAAGTTTGCTAAAAAAACAAAATAAGCAGGCAGATTATGGTGATTAGAAACTCAGTTATTTTAAAAATATTTTCAAAATTCAAAGCAAAGCTTGATCTACACTCGCTCGTCCTGAGTGTTCTACGAAGCTCGGAGAGCGAAGTAGAATGTATCGAAGGATACAGCGAACCCGTGATCCGATCCTTCGATACGTTTTTTTCGCGCAATACGCTCAAAAAACACTCAGGACGAGCGGATCATGAAAATCTGCCCAAAGTACCGGAAAATATATGGATGATTAATAAAAAATCTAGCATGTTAATGCTAAGCTTGTTCTGTGTAAATTTTTTATTTTCAGAAGCAAACCCTGATAATTTTATAGATAGTTTTATAGACAAGTATGATCTTGAGAGTAAATACACTCGAGAATATCACCCATATACTCTAAAAAAAACGGCTAATAGTTTTTTGCAACTTAGAGAGTTTATAAAACAAAATCAGATTAAAGTTGATCATGATATATTAATTATTGGGTACCAGGAAGACGGAATGCCGCCGTATACTTCAAGCTGGGATCGTGAAGATATTCATGATGAAGCGATACTAAAAAATAATTCTGGTTCAGAAAAATCAGCAAGAAACATGTTTGGCTTCTTAACAGGATTTGTTTTAAAAGATGCAAACTGGTTAGAAAAAAAGTGGCACCCAGACAGCCCCGCGATATTTGAACATGTCCATGCAAAAAATATTAATTTTTTTGATGACAACAACGTAGTTTTCCAAAAGCATGCATTAGATAAAGATTTTGATTATATAATTCAAATCAGAAACGAAATAGAACGAAAAATATATTCCAAGGACCCTGTTGCTTGCTTGAGCAGCATAGTGGATTTCTGGAAATTCTTGTTTGAAAAATCATGCAAAAGTGGATTTGGGAATAATATTGCAACACAAGATATTTTATTCTCTACAGAATATGCCAGCATGTTGGTTAAGGGCAAATGTAATATCAAAAAGATATTTGTCGGACCAGATATAACTTACCCTATAGAGACGCTATCTATACAAAAGGCTGGCGCGACTGCTAACGCTCAAAAATTTATTACAGAATTTGAAAAATATATAAAGCCAATAGAAGATAAAAACACTGCTTATATATTCGGCAGTTTTGTTGATGGCGTCGGAAAAAGTACTTTATTAAATAATATACAAAATTGGCAAAAATATTCTGATCAATTTGAAAAATATGAACGTTGCGATAACTCGTCAAGTCAAGAAGCGACAGTATATAAGTTAAAAGACAAATTGTTTTTGGTGGATCTTCCTGCCCAAATAAGTCATTTTACGATAAAACCTGAGGGGTTTGTTTACTCTGACGTATCAACCAAAAAAGATCTTCAAGAACATGATATTAATAAAATTTTAAAATTTGTTTCTGAAAATCGTGAAAAGCTTATAGAAAATTTTGAGCATCTAAAAAATCAAGTTATACGCGAAAATCTTGAGCTTTACTCTAATAACAGTAATAATACTAATAATAGTGACAGTAATATCGAATATCACTTCGCGCAACAGGTAGTAAATTTAAACAAGCTTGATCAGGACTGGGTCCCATTCGAGTTTGAAAATAGCCATTATATATTTAATAAAAAAGAGAATAAAACTTTAAAAATTCTTGTACCGTTAGCAACCACCCATTCAACTGGTCTTAAAAACGCTGTGCCTGAACAGATGTTATTCGTAAAGGGCCTGTCGCTTCCATTAAGTTATAAAGATTTCATGCAAATTTTGATAGACAAGATGAAGGCCCAAGGTATCGAACGAGTGGTATTTGTTAACTTCTTGAGTATGTACCCAAGAACATCAAGAGAAAATATTCGTGTTAACTTTATTTTGCAGTACGCGAAAAAATTGTTTAAAGACAGATTTGATATCGAAAATAGCTTCTACAAAATAATGGTACACAGAGAAGCAGAAAATTATAAACTATTAAACGACTGCAGAGCCAAGCTTGCTGAAAATCTTGTTATAGAAACCGCTTTAAGATTATCTATGTATAATATATTGGAAAAACACGCAGGCGAAAGCTTAAATTTAATTTCAGGAAAAACGCTTGAAAAAGATTTAAAGTCAGAAGTGCAAAGAGTTATAGCTGCGCAAGGCGAAGATATTTTAAAACATGTACAAGAAAAGCTGTCAAAAGAACATGAGTTGAGAGATTCTCAATATGCGCTTGATAAAGTTTATAATATTCTTTTAAAATTTGATTCGAAAAAATTATTAGATCTTAATAATAAAATTGTAAATTTATTTCAAAATTATATTAATCACGAGTATTATTCGAGCATATGGTCCGGCATGGACGGAGAGATTCCAGATACAAGTTACAAAAATCAGATCAAACGTGGCTCAGAACTTATTTTAACTAATGGCGTAAAAACAACAGTAGTTGGCGTGATGCATGAAAGCTGTCAAGACTTTGAACAGTTTCAAAATTTTGTTACACCAATTCGTGCGCAATGGTACGGGATCATTTCACAACTTGTTTATTGTAAATCTGAAAACGGGCAGTTTTTGGTTCCTGAAAAAATACCGTACGGCGTGCCTCCATTAATAATTAAACGCGACAAATCTGGTTATCTTTATGCTCTTGAAAAGCGACTGCCAATAGTAGATTTAAGTGAAAACAAAGATAAATATAAGCCTATCGAGAAGTTTCATATTATTGAATCTAAAAAGAAGCAAAGAAAATGGGGGATTCACAAAGATATCGCACACTGTATGGATTGGTCCAACCCTGGAACATTTTTCATGCTTTATGCGTATACCTACACGCCTGTTGAAGATGATCAGAATATAATTACAGATTTAGTAACGGATCATCAAATGGAAGCTTTTCTTGCCAACAAGGGCAACATTGCCATGTCAACTTCAGAATTATTGAAGAAGATTGAAGAAAAAAACTTATGGCAAAAGCTGGAAAAAGAACTGGACTCTTCTGCTTCTTCGAACAAAAATTTATTGTCACAAAAACACAGCGTGAAAGAAATCTTAGATGACAACGCAGATTCTGAAAATAGTACAGATAATTCTGGAGCAAAAGAAACTATATCAACAGATAGCGACAGAATTGCTGGAATAAAACTTTTTATCAAATTAATCGTCGAATTAGAGTCGACGTTAAAAGACATAAATTCCCATGTTATTGTAAGATCAGAAAACAAAGAAGATATGCTAGCTTCTTCTAAGCTTATAGAAAAAATAGTACTGCCAAAATATTTTGATATAAAAATATCGGGCGATATTTTTGAATAAAAACTCTAACCCCTAAATTTGCTACCCTGCATATCGATAGTAGAACCGTTATTTTGATCTATAAAGAAATCTCTAGTATCAGCTTTGGGCCTAATAATATAATAAAAGTTCGTGCAGGCTCCTGTTCCAAACTGATAATATGTCCTGTCTTTGGCCTCGACAGTAAGCTTTGTCAAACAACAGTCGTCTGTATATTTTTGTTCACGAATCTGACCAGATGGGACATCAAAACTAAATAACGGACATAATTCCGGGTTCTGATATTCAGTTGTTACTCTTACTGTAACATCAAACTGATTTTCAATAGTAACCGTATATCCATAAGTATTTCTTGCAAGACTTAAACAAATAGCAAAAAATAATATTTTTTTATTCATAGTTCTGACCATTTAATTGGTTTATTACAAAAAAGGGCCGTAATTAAACGGCCCTTTTCAATTCTTAATCCTAAGCTCTAACACTTATGGAGCCGATTTCTAGAAATCATAAATTCGTTTAATTTCTACTCCACCGTTAGCCGCCCTTTGAATGGAAAACTTTGTAGACTTGCAAAGATCGAAACCTTTCCAATCATCGGCCCAGGCACCTGTGTCATTATTTTTTGCAGCGACTTTATTTACGCAACTTCCATGCGTAAGAACAGTGTCGCTCGAGCCTTCTTGCCCAACTGGTGCAAGGTATCCCTTGTCTGGCGAACCAGAACCGTATTCAATTAAATAGTAGGCAACAGCCGGTAACTTATTTTCAATTATAAGATCGTAGGCGCTTAAGCTACCTGCCAAAGCGACCAAACTTGCAAATAATAAACTCTTCTTCATAAAACCTCCTTAAATTGGTTTTTTAATAATTATTAAACATTCTTTACTTGATTCAAACTCACTTTTTATTTCAATTAAATTTATCCACAATCACTGTAAATCAAATCCGCCGCCGTTGCTTTTTAATTCACAAATATTTTTACTACAATTTAATCATATCTGAAATTAACAACTAAATTCAAGAGTTTTTACAGCAAGTTTTGGCGACAGCTAAAAACACTCCTGTAATAACCCTGAAAAACAGTGTTGGGTTTTTACTAAAAAAACTGCAAGTTATGGGAAATATAAATCTGTGTTATAATAGTTATAGAAGAAAAGTGTTTAAAACAATAACTTTTAGGAGTAAAAATGGAAATAAACACAACTTTGATAGTGATTTTGGCAGTTTTGGGCGTTTTGGCCCTTTATGCAATTTCAGCTTATAACGGCTTGGTTCACCTAAAAGCCATGGTTGATGAGGGTTGGTCGGGTATCGATGTTCAATTAAAAAGACGTTATGACCTGATTCCAAACCTGGTAGCAACTGTAAAACAGTATAGTATCCACGAGAAAGATATTTTTGAAAATATAGCCAAATTGCGTGCCGCATCCATGGGTGCCAGTACTATAGACCAAAAATCTATAGCTGAAACAGGTTTAACTTCGGCTTTAAAAACACTTTTTGCCGTCGCTGAAAACTACCCTGAACTAAAAGCAAATCAAAACTTTATGAAACTTCAAGAAGATTTGAATAATATAGAAAACGATATTCAGCTATCAAGAAGATATTATAATGGCGCTGCAAGAAACTATAATATTGGAATTACAGTATTTCCAAAGAACTTAATAGCTTCAGGATTGGGCTTTAAAAAAGCTGAATATTTTGAACTTTCTAATGGGATTGAAAGAGAAAATCCACAGGTTAAGTTTTAAGACAGCCCGCCAATCCCTCACGCCTACGCTAAAGCTTCGGCGCGCAGGCGATATTAAAGACGGCGGGGATAGAACACAGATCGACAGTGAGGCATATATGAAAATAAATGCGTGTAAGAAAAAAAGTCTGATATTAAGGGCCCTAGTAACGTTAGGGCCCATTTTTTTAATAAGTAATATATTTTGTTACTGGGAAAATTACAGTAACGAAAAAATAGTTAAATTTGAGAGTTTTATAAAAATAGAAAAAGATGGCTCTCTTAATGTAACGGAAAAGATCACTGTTAATGCCATGGGGGCGCAGATAAAACGTGGAATTGTACGCGAATTCCCAACAAAATATAAAGACAAGTTTAATAATAATTATAATGTAAAATTTGAACTTAAATCTGTACTTAAAAACGGTAATAAAGAGCAATATAAGATAGAAAGAAGAAATAATGGGGTATATATTTATATTGGCAACCCAGATATATATTTAACCCCCGGTATTTATAGTTACGAAATTAATTATAGAACTAACAGGCAACTTGGTTACTTTGAGAAATTTGATGAACTTTACTGGAACGTAACTGGGAATGGTTGGCGATTACCTATAGAAAAAGCAGAAGCCACTGTTATTTTGCCGGACAATAATATCCCAAGTGAAAAAATAAAATTTGAAGCTTATACTGGCTATTTTGGAGAAAAAGGGCAAGATTACGGGGCCAAAATCGCCGATCCCTCCCAGGCTTCGCTTAAAGCTTCGCCGGGCGAGCTGATACTAAATTCCTCCGGAATTTCACTCGGGACGAGCGGGGAAACAAAATCAAGCAACATATTAAGCAACAAAATAATATTTAAAACAACAAAAAGACTTGATCCAGGTGAGGGACTAACTATAGTTGCAACATGGCCCAAGGGATACGTTACACAACCAAGTTTTATTCAGAAAATTATATGGTTATTGGTAGATAACTTAAATATTATTATTGCGCTGCTGGGCTTGTTTTTAGTATTCATATTGGGCTTAATTTGGGTAATAGATTTCAGAAAATCTCAAGATTATAAAACAGTTATCCCACTTTTTCAGCCGCCAAATAATTTATCAGCGGGAGCCGTAAGATATATTTATAGAAAAAAATACGATTCGAAATCTTTTGCTGCTTTAATAGTCGAACTTGCAGTTGCTGGATATTTAAAAATAAAATTTGAACCCGGCTGGTTTTCTGGGGCCTATACTTTAGTAAAAGTTAAAGATCTTGAAGAAAATAAATATAAATCTCAAGAATATTATAGAATATTTAGAAGATTGTTCCGAAACTCAAATTCTATAAAAATTTCAAAATCCCAATCAGAGTATTTAAGTACAACAGTTAATATCTACCAAGAAATATTATATAAAAATTATAGCTTAGATTACTTTGAAAATAATACGGGTAAAACCGCGCCACTATGGGCAATTACTATATCTACTTATTTAATATCTTTATTTATAAATCTTGAGGGCGTCTTAATCCCATTTATAATTGGTATTATAAACATGTGTTTATGCTCTATTTTTGGTCATCTTTTACGCGGGTACACGCAAGATGGCATAAAAACCATGCAAGAGATTATGGGCTTTAAATTATTCTTGCAAACAACCGAAGAAGACAGACTTAAAGTTATTGGCACGCCCCCAACTAAAAATCCTGAACTTTATGAAAAATATTTACCATATGCAATTGCTCTTGGCGTAGAAAAAGAATGGGCAAAAAAATTCGCGCCAATATTTGAGCAATTAAAAAAACAGGATCACGAATATAATCCTGTTTGGTATTCAGGATTGCCTGCTGGAGTAATTTTTCCAGCTGATAGTTTTTCAAGCAACTTATCAAGCTCACTTTCAAGCCAAATTTCTTCTTCAACAAGCAGCCCCGGCAGCTCTTCTGGATCAGGCGGTGGTGGATCTTCTGGTGGAGGAGGAGGCGGTGGCGGTGGAGGCGGCTGGTAGAAATTATTTATTTCATAAAATTTAATTTTATAGATTTAAAACATGCAAAAATAACTCATAGGTGATAGATGATAAATAAAAATATTATAGAAGAAGTAAAAAACAAGCTTATTAAAACTTATAATCCATTAGAGATATATCTTTTTGGATCTTATGCCTGGGGAAATCCAGATGAAGATAGTGATTTAGATTTACTAATTGTTTTGGATCATTATACAAAAGATAAGTATCATGAACTAGTAGATGGTCATAAAGCTCTGATAAATACGAGAGTTTCTAAAGATCTCTGGGTTATAACTAAAGAAGAATTTGATAGAGATTCTCAAGATAAAACCAGCCTTTATCACAAAATTAAGTATAAAGGCAAAAGAATTTATGCAAAGGCATAAAGAGTGGTTGTCATTTGCTGAAGACGATTTGAAAGCCGCAAAACTTATGCTCTTCAATGAAGAAATAATTTTAGGGCCTGCACTTTATCATACTCAGCAATGTGCCGAAAAAGCGATTAAAGCTTTTTTAATATACAAAGATAAGCCACTTAGAAGAATACATGATCTTGTCGAGCTGGTTCATCTTTGCATAGAGCTTGACGGCGATTTTGAAGAAATCCTAATGGATGCCGCGGATTTAAATCCATACGCCACCAGGGCCCGATACCCCGATAGTTACTATATAATGCCTGATGTAACAACAGCGCATGTTAATTTTAATCAAGCAAAAAAAATATTCGAATTTGTAAAAACAAAAACCCAGCTTTAATTCTATTGTTGAATCTGGCGGTTATTCTGCCAACACTGTTGTCAGGATTATAAAAAAAACTTGTATGTGTAAAGCCTGTTTTTTCTGGTATATTAAATAGATATAAAATTTAAATTTAATTTTAATACAAGAAATATAAATTAACTTAAAATATGTCAGAAAAGCATTTTACGCATTTACATTTACACACAGATTTTTCACTACTTGATGGCGCGATTACGATCGACAAGCTAATAAATTTTGGAAAAGAAAATAAATTAAAAGCGCTTGCAATATCAGATCACGGTAATATCTTTGGTGCAGTAAAGTTTTTTCAACAGGCCCAAAAAGCTGGCATTAAACCCGTCCTTGGCATCGAAATGTATTTTACGGAAAATGCAAAAGTAAAAGATGTCCAAAACAAATATCATCACTTAATAATAATTGTTCAAAATAAAACAGGTTACAAAAATCTTTGTAAATTAATCTCTTTTGCTTATCAAGAAGGTTTTTATTTTAAGCCCAGAATAGATTACGAAATACTAGAAAAACATGCTGAAGGTTTAATAATTACAACTGCCTGTCTTGGTGGACATATCCCAAGTTTGCTTATGGCAGATGACTATGCCGAAGCAAACAAAAAAATAGACTGGTTCTTGCGGGTATTTGGTCGCGATAGATTTTATCTAGAAGTTCAGCCCGCGGATCAAGAAGAACAAAAAATATTAAATGAAAAATTATTTAAGATCAGCAAAGAAAGAGATATTAATCTTGTTGCAGCTGGCGATTGTCATTACACATCTATAGACGATCGTGAAGCGCATGAAGTTATGTTGTCTATTCAGACACATCACAAAATCACAGATCCTGATAGATTTACATTTGGTGACTGCAGAGCTTATATGCGCACCGAACAAGAGATGCTTGAGCTATTTAAAGAGCATGAAGAAGCTGTTTGGAACTCTGGCAAAATTGCCGACATGTGCGACTTTAAATTTGAAACGGGTAAGTTATTTTTCCCCGTATTTGATATCCCAGAAGGTTTTGATGAAAATAGTTATTTTTCAAAACTTTGTCGCGATGGCCTTGAAAAGTTATTAAGTGACGAAAGATTTCCCAAAGAGTTATTAGAAAATTATAAAAATAGATTAGAAATCGAAATAGATCTAATCTGCAAAATGGGTTTTGTCGGATACTTTTTAGTAGTTAGTGATTTTATTCAGTGGGCAAAAAACAACGATGTGCCTGTGGGGCCGGGACGTGGTTCTGCTGCTGGGTCTTTAGTAGCTTGGTCGTTGCAGATAACAGATATAGACCCAATAAAATATAATCTGCTTTTTGAAAGATTTTTAAACCCAGAACGTATAACCATGCCAGATATAGATATAGATTTCTGTATTGAAGGACGTGATAAGGTAATAGAATATGTGCGCCAAAAATATGGGCACGACAAAGTTTGCCAAATTATTACATTCGGGACAATGATGGCCAAGGGGGTTATCAAAGACGTGGCCAGAGTTTTGGGGCTACCATTTGAAGATTCAAATTCTATTACAGAACTTGTTCCGGATCAGTTAAAAATAACTTTAAAAGAGTCCATAGAAACTGAGCCAAGATTGCAAGAACTTATCAAAAACAATCAAACTGTAGCAAAAGTTTTTGATTTAGCTTTTCGCCTCGAGGGAATAACAAGACACGCTTCAAAGCATGCTGCCGGAATTGTTATTTCACCGGAACCTATAAGTGACGTTTTACCTATTTATATTCCACCAAAAACGACGGACCTGGTTACACAATATGCTATGACCGAGCTTGAGTATCTGGGCTACTTAAAAATGGATTTTCTTGGTCTAAAAAACTTAACTATAGTAAAGAAAACTCTCGATTTAATAGAGAAAAAAATTGGAAAAAAACTTGATATTAACAAGATTCCATTAGACGATCCAAAAACGTTTGAGCTTTTATGCAAGGGGCAAACATCTGGCGTGTTCCAGTTAGAATCTGAAGGGATCAAAGATGTTTTGCGAAGACTGCAACCTGCATATTTTGAAGATATAATAGCTGTTAACGCACTATACAGACCGGGGCCACTAGGCTCTGGAATGGTTGACGATTTTATCGAACGAAAAAATGGGCGACAAAAAATAGAATATATTTTCCCTGAGCTTCAAGAAATATTATTAGAAACTTACGGTGTTATTGTTTATCAAGAACAGGTTATGAAAATTGCTTCAAAGATAGGCGGATATTCTCTTGGAGAAGCTGATATCTTGCGCCGAGCTATGGGTAAGAAAAAAGCCGAAGAGATGGCAAAACAGAAAGATATTTTTGTCACAAAAGCGAAAAACTTATCTTTTGATGAAAAAAAATCTATAGAGCTTTTTGACTTGATGGCATATTTTGCCGGTTACGGTTTTAACAAATCTCACTCGGCCGCGTATGCGCTTATCGCTTATCAGACTGCGTATTTGAAAGCTAACTTTAAAGCTGAATTTATGGCATGCCTGATATCACTTGAATCCACTGCTGCTGAACAGATGGCATTTTATGTCAGCGAAGCAAAAGAGATGGGGATAGAAATACTTCCACCAGATATTAATAACTCAGAGATAAATTTTAGCGTTGTTGATGAAAAAATAAGATTCGGGTTATTGGGCATTAAGAACGTGGGTCTTGCTGCGCTTGAAAATATTATACATGAGAGAAGTAGCAAAACTAAATTCAAAAACATTTTGGATCTTGCAAAAAGAATAGACTTGCGAACATGCAACAAACGCGTGTTTGAAAATTTGATAGCAGCAGGTGCGCTCGATTCACTTTCTGGTAATCGCGCACAAAAAACTGAAGAGTTACCAAAGATAATTGAAAAAGCTGCAGAATATAAAAAGTCTCTATTAACTGGACAGATGGGGCTGTTTGAAACTAGTTCAAACAACTCAAAAGACGGGATAGAAGAAGATTATATGTTCCAAGATATTCCTGATTGGCCCGATAAATTAAAATTGGAAAAAGAAAAAGAAGTTATGGGACTTTATGTAAGTTCCCAGCCATTAGACTATTACACAAAGCATATTAAGTGGCTGCAGCCAATCAAGTTTCAGGAAGCCGTAAAAATATCGGGACAAGAAACTATTGTCTGTCTTGGCGCAGTAAAGAGCAGCAAAGTTGTGACAACTAAAAAAGGTGACCGCATGGCATTCATGCAACTTGAAGACGCACAAACCAAAGCTGAAATTATAATTTTTCCAAAATTATTTTCACGCGTAGAAAGCTTGATACCACAGCACACGGTTTTTATTGTCACTGGCAACGTTGATGAAAGTTCATCTGAGAATTGCAAACTTAAAGCGCAGGATTTGATCCCCGCAGATACGATATTTGACAATTCACAGTTTAGTTCTTTAACAATAGAAATAGATGACAGCAAATCAGGAGAAGATAACTTAAAGCAAATAAATAGTTATTTTTCTAAAGGAAATACACCGCTTTCAATAATATTTTATGAAAATGGAAAGAAGCTCAAGCTTAATGCAAACACAAGGGTAGCAATAAATCTTGAGCTTCTTGAATTATTGGATCGTGAACAACTAAATCCAAAAGTTAATATTATTACAAAAGCTCCGCGGCAAGCTTACTAAGTTCGCTACGTTCACTAATTTCCATGAACACAGTCCCAAATAGCGGCTGACCTGAAAATTTGGTTCCAGTTACAACAAGTCCATTACTTGCAAAATCTAAATATGGCGAATCTATTTGGAACGGATCTCCAGCAAGTACTATTTTACTGCCCTCACCGACACGGCTCACTATAGTTTTTACTTCATGCGGGGTTAAGTTTTGCACTTCGTCAATAAAAATAAACTGATATGGAATCGATCTACCACGCATATAAGTTATAGCTTCAAGACTCACTTTGCCCTGTTTGATAAGATCGTAAAGTGTGGACATATGCGGCTGCCCTTCAACGCCTTCACGTTGAAATTTCTTATATTTATTTTTTTTGAATTTGCCATTTTCTGGTTGTCGCGGTTCCCCTGTTCCGTGTGGAGTTGCATTGGCGGTGTGAATTATTAGATCCATGTTGTCATATATTGGTTGCATCCAGCTATGTAACTTTTCCTGAACGTCACCGGGAAGATAGCCAATATCCGGTCCTAATGGAATAACCGGTCTTGATATTAAAATTTTCTCATAAGAGTGCTCTATCAAAACTTTGTGTAATGCACCAAGTAAAGTTAAAAAAGTTTTACCGGTACCAGCTCCACCAAGAAGAGAGACAAACTGGACGCTATCGTCCAATAATAGATCAAGAGCCATCAACTGCTGAACGTTTCGCGCCTGGAACGGCCATCTTAAATGTGGAGCATGCACACGCTTAAACTGTCCGTTACTTAAATATCTAAATAGAGCATAATTATACGGATTATTTTTGCTTTCAAGAATAATAAATTCGTTAGGAGTTAATTTATAATCTTTTTGCAAAGTTTCAAGATCATCAGGGTATTCTTTTTTTAGTTGAACAGCAGGAACCTGAATGGTTATCCAGCCCTTAAAAAACTGATCTTTGGATACATTATCTGTAAGATAGTCTGCCGTTTGTAATCCAAGCGTATCAGCTTTTACACGCGCGTTAATATCTTTAGAAATAAATCTGACATCGTAGCCCTTGCTTTTCAAAGACATCGCTGTCATTAATATCGAATTGTCCATAAGATCTGGCTTTAAATAATCTGGAATCTTAATACCAGCTTCTGGGAAGATTATTTTAAATGTTCCGCCATTATCAAGCTTAACGCCCTCTTTTAATGATCCCTTTTCGCGCAACATGTCCAAAATTCTTACAGTTTCGCGAGTATTTCTTCCACGTTGCGTATTTTCCGCCTTAAAGTGATCCAATTCTTCCAGAACCATAATAGGAATTGCAACGTGCGCCCCTTCAAAACTGAATATAGATTGAGGATCATGAATCAAGACATTAGTGTCAAGAACGTAAATTTTTTCTGCAGCCATTCTTACCTTTCTGATTAACAAAAAAGTACCCAACAAGTTTTATCGTGAAACTTTCAAAATAGTATTTTTTTATTATTCGCTCCAAACTCCCGTATTTCCCAGACTGTCCCACGCACAGATTGGTATAATTTTTAAGGGGAGAAAATATTAGTACATATTTAAAATATTTAAACACGGGCATGAACAAAATTGGAGAAGAAAAATATTTCTTTGGAATAGAAAACAAAAAACCAGAATTCAGAAGAACTCGATCAACTTGAAGATGTACCACAACTACTCACCCTTTTTAAAGTGACTCAACAGCTTCAGTATGCTTAACTACAGTTTACTAAAAAACTAGAAACCAAAAGCAAGTATAATTTTAAAATATTTTAAAATTTAAAAAAAATTATTTTTAAATCGAATTATAAATATTTTTCAGGACAACATTCTTAGCAAAGAAAAATTTTTCTAAACATGTAAAGCCAAATCCACAGAAAATTCGGGGTAAATTTTCTTAACTAAACTTATAATCTCCAAATTTGGATTGCATCTTTTGGCTTCTAATCTTTGATAGCTATATAGATTTTCAAAACCCATTTTTTTTGCGGCTTCTTTTTGTGTCCACCCATACTTGAGGCGCCAATACCTGACAAGAAAAGAAAAGGCAACTTGAGGCGCTAATGGAACCTTTACAATATTTCTAGTAATTTTTATATTTTTGTCAGGTAATGCAGCGAGATCCTTGGAATTTGATCGTTCTTCGACATAAAGATTTAGAGCTTCTTGCATATTCAAAAATAATTCTTCCTTTGTATCAGCTTGAGTAAAGCATCCTTCAAGCTCAATACATTGAGCCCAATAACCTTTGCCTTCTTTATAAATCTTAAAGTGATATAGCATAGTTTGACCTTTATTTTTGAGCTTCTAAAAGCTTCATCAAAGCGTGCTCCAAGCCTTTTGACAATTCTTTGTGATTGGGAATTATAATCGTTGGACAATCTTTTTTCTTCAATTTAATATGACTGCCCTTACCACCAGGTATGAATCTTAATTTTGAAACTATTTTTGGTCCTCAAAGAGTCTCTTAAGTTCGTGCAAGCTTGTAGCCTGTGTTGGCGACTTATCAATAGAGTAAGAAACAAATCTTGGAAATCTTAATGCAAGTCCACTAGAATGTAGCGGCGACTTTGTTATCTCATCAGCGCGTACTACAACCACAATTTCTGGGTCAACCCAGGTATCTGGATAAAGAGCTGTTGGGCAATCGACATTATGTGGCTTATTTTTAGTTATTATTCTGTCGCACTTAGATTTAAGTTCTACCCAGCCTTCGTCTTTAAGGCCCGTGCCGATTTTTGCAACCGTCAAAAAGTTGTCATTTTTGGGATCATAAATTCCAACCAAAAAAGCACCTATTCCGAAAGTTGCGCGCTTGCCGTGACCATTATAGTAGCCCAAGACAACTGCATCGATAGTATCTTCTAGATGGCCCTTCTCATGACGTTTTAGTTTTATCCAATTAAAATTTCTTTTGCCCGGCTGATAAATCGAGTCAGGTTTTTTTACAACCAACCCTTCTAATCCGGCAGATATATTTTCTAGGAAATATTTTTCAAGTTGCTCTGCCGTAGTTATTTTTTTCTCTTCGATTACAGAAACTTTTTGATTTTTATTATTCTTAAACAAATTTACGGCTATTTCTCTTCGCTGGCTATGTGTCAAATTCATAAGAGATTTGCCATTTAAATATAAAATATCAAATACAAATAATTTTAGGGGCAAGCTTGAAGCAAATTCTTCAATGTCATGTTTTCTTTTCCTTTTTACAGTCTCCTGAAATGGTGCAAAGCTTCCTGTTTGCTCATCGTAGCCTATTGCTTCCCCTTCAAAGATAACATTTTCAACATTAAGATCTTTCAAATCTTCAACAAGATCTGGAAACATATCTGACATGTCTATTAAGTTTCTTGAAAAAAACCAGACCTCATGTTTGTTGCTATTGGGGATTTTTTTTATATGTACCTGCAACCTGAAACCATCAAGTTTGGGCTGTGCGATGCAATCACCAAGCTTTTCAATAATTGCTGATGGCGTTGGAAGTCTTTCTGCAGCGGCAGGTCTTATCGGGATTCCCAATTGCGGCTTGATAGAATCTAGACCTTCGATCCCGTCTTCTTTTATAGTATAGGCTATCAGGCCAAGATCAGCGCAAACGTTATACGCGCCTTCGATTCTTCCACTAAACTTCTTTGAAGCTGAAACCATCCAAGAAAGTGCGTCTATGATTGTCATATCAGAAAAGCCTAGGCGTAGCTTGGCAAGAACAATTTTGACAATATATACTGCAGATAAATTATCAACAGAATTTAAAATATCATAAAGTCTCTCTGATCTGATTTCTACTGAGCCCTCACCAGAAATTAGTTCCAGCTCTTCGAGTTTTTTATAAACTTCAGTAATAGATAATTCGCAGGACGATTTATTGTTCTCACGAGACCTTAATAACTCTCCCAAATCACCCGTCTCTTTAAGCTTCTCATCAACCCAGTCTATAGATTTTTCAAGAACTCTTGCCACAATTTTTTTTACAGTTTTTTCAGCAAGATTAAACTGCATTTTTATATACGGAGGTCTTAATGTTCCAAGAGATAAATAGGTTATTATTTGTGCTTCTGTTGATGAGCACTTTGAAAAAAAATCTGCTAATTTTTGTGTTATGATATTGCGAGAACTAGTTTCTTCGATTTCTGAAAACAGTTTCGCTAGTTCTATAAACTTCAAATTAGTCACCCTTTTTTTTAAGCACAGAATAATTTTCTACGAAACCATTATAATAAATATACGCAGAAATTAAAGAAGTCAGAATTGCCAACCACATAAATGCCCACTGGGATATATTAAACAGACTTGAAAATCCCAAATCTTGATATGGATTAGCTATAGCTAGTATTAAAAAAATATTTTGCAAAGTAGTTTTTAGTTTTCCAAAATAAGAAACTGGAATTTTTATTCCCATATACCCGCCCGCCTCACGCAGTCCTGCGATAAAAAATTCGCGACCAATTAATATCACTGCAAAATAAAAATATATTTTGTGGATATAAACAAGAGAAAGAAGAGTTGCATAAAGTAAAAACTTATCTGCGATCGGATCCAGTATTTTTCCAAAATCAGTTTCTTGATTAAGTTTTCTTGCAAGATATCCGTCCAAGAAATCTGTAAAGCTGATAAGCGCAAAAAAAGCTGCAAGAAGTAAATTAATCCCCAAAATATTATAGGGCAAAAATAAGACTAAAATTATTGGAAGAATTGTCGTAGAAAGTAATAGGCGAAGCAGAGTTAGAGCCGTTGGAAAATTAATTTTAGCGGGTAACATGAACAAGAATTACTTTCGTTATTAAATTAAGATATTTTTATACAAAATTAACTTCCTGGCCATATAAAATTTTCTAGATCTTATTTAGTGCCCGTCTGCGCCTACGGCTTCTTCGGGCTGTCTTGCTCTATGTTAATTTCATTTAAAAAACTGGCTGCGCCAGGCGTAGCTTGCCGAGCCGGAAGGCCCGGATAAGCGAAGACTGGTGGCGACGCGGGGATTCGAACCCAGGACCTACAGATTATGATTCTGCCGCTCTAACCAACTGAGCTACGTCGCCACTTAATTTTATATACTAATTTTATCAAATTTTAATGTATCAAGAGCAAAATTAAATAATGTTCTTAATAACAAAATACCTGTTGTTAGCGTCGATACGATACCAAGCATTAGGGTTATCGCAAAGCCTTGTATCGGGCCTGATCCTAATAGATATAAAACTGCACCAACTAAAAAGTGGGTCATATTTGAATCTAGAATTACAACCATGGCATCTTTAAAGCCTGTATCAACAGCTTTACGCATCGAAACACCGGCTCCAAGTTCCTCTCTTATACGTTCAAATATAAGTACCGAGGAGTCTATCGCCATACCGATTGTTAGAACCATTCCGGCTATACCAGGCATTGTCAAAGTCGCTCTTAACCAAATTAAGCCCAACAAGATCAAAAGCAGGTTATATAATAGCACAATAAACGCCAATATTCCAGCAGTTTTATAGAAAATAACGCTAAATAAGAACAATAACAACAAAGATATAGAGCATGATAAGAAGCCCTTATAGACAGATTCTTGCCCAAGTGAAGAACCAATAACACGTTCTTCGGCAAATTTTACAGGCGCAACAAATGCTCCTGATTTTAGCATATTTGCAAGATCTTGCGCCTCTTTCATAATCGATTCAGCTGAAGAACTTTGGTCGCCAAAAGTAATTATGGCGCTGCCCTCTTTTATCGGTTCGCTTACGCGAGGAGCAGATATTACAACACCATCGATTATTATAGCGATCGGCTTGCCAACATTTTTTCTTGTCATATCATAAAATCTATCAGCGCCTTCTGTGTTAAATGTAATATTAACACCATGTTGAACGCCAAGAGCCCTATCAGACAGACCAACTTTTGCATCTTTTAAAAGTCTGCCAGTTAAATCTGTATATTTCGGCACAAGATAGTAAGTATCAACACCACGTCTTGATGTAGCTTTGCCTGGCAATATGATCATGCCCTCAGGTAAAACTCCGCCAAATTTTTCTATCAATTCTTGTTCACTATATCCGGCATCTTCAACAACTTTAAGTTCAAGTAAAGCCGCTTTGCCAATTCTTGCTTTTGCTTGATCCTGATCTTTAACATCTGGAAGTTCGATAACAATTCTATTTGTTCCTGCTGACGCGATTGGAATTTCTGCTACAGAAAATTCATCAAGTCTTGCATGAAGAACTCTAATATTACCCTCTACTGCTTCTCTTTTTATTCTTTCAACTAATGGCTGAGACAAAGAAATAATCACTTGGTCATCTTTTGTTGAAAAAGTTACATCAGATTTTGAAGAGCCATATTTTTGGTAAACAGATAACGCTTGTGCAGAATCTGCGAATGTCAAAATGGCCTGCTCATTTTCAATTCTTACGTTACCCTGAACTAAGATCCCATCTTTTTCTAATTTGGCCTGTAAGTTACGCGCTTCATCAAGAAGTTCGCTTTCTACCGCTTTATCAACATCAACTTCTAAAGTTAGATACATACCCCCAACGAGATCTATCCCGAAAGAGACGTACTTTTTTATGTTGTACACATAAAAAGCACCGACAAAAGTTATTAGCACCCAAAAAAGCATGCTTGCTGGAACAAATTTACGAAAAGAGACTGCCATACAAAGATCCTTTTTAATGTTTTAAAAATATTGGCTCTTACTAGTTAACACATCTAGACACAATAATATCGCATTTATATTTATTTTACAAAATATTTAACCTGAATATATCCCAAAAAGTTGTTATAGTTGGCAAATCTATACTTGTAAAAATATTTGTCATTTAACTATTCCAACTAAACGAATTGGAGATTCTGCTGCGCCTTGAACATTAAGCGGCATTATTAATATCTCTGCTCCAAACTCTGGCACCTCTTGTGGGTTGGCCACATTTTCAATAATAAATTTATCAGCGCCCAGCAATATTTTATGCACAAATGACCCTTTTTCATCGCAATCAGGAGATAAGGTATCTATGCCTAGTCCTGCGATATTTCTTTTTAAAAGAAGTTCTGCAGCTTGGGCAGATACACTTGGGAATCTAAGATTGTTATGATATTTTGCAGGATCGTTCCAGAATTTTGACCAGCCAGTATTAACTAACACAAAAGTTCTTGGCTTAATAATCCCGTAATTTTTTTCAAAGTTTTCGATATCTTCAACAGAAACTTTATATTTTTCATGAGCTTTATCTGAAACATTAATTACAACACATTGGCAGATTAGCTCTTTGATAGATATGTCACTTACGTCACGGGCTCCCTCAAAACAATGGGCAGGCGAATCTATGTGCGTTCCCGCACTTGCACGAATATCCAAGGCCTGTGATCTAAATTTAAATTCACCAGGACAATGCTTATAGTCACGCATGGTTTTAACATAATAACCACATGTAAGATCCCAGGTTGGAATATCGGGATGAACTTTATGGGTAAGATCGATAATTTTATAGTTTTCCATATTGGCAGATAATCCCCTAAAAAATAATTTTAAAAAGTTATTTAGAAAAATCATGCCAAGCTTCACCAAGTGCTTTATCTAACATTTCAGCAATCTCATCAAATTCTTTTTGTGCATTACATGTGGCATAAACTTGGAGACAAGCCAAAAGTACGACAACTTCCAAGTTTTTCGACTTAAGATTTTTCTTTTCACAGTAATCATCCACAGCTTGGGGAGATTTCCAATTTTTCTCTACATCCTTCAAAGATGGCCTAACAGCCGAGATTAAATTAAAACCAAACAGCAAAGTCATTAAAATAAAATTCTTGTGGTTCATGAATAAACTTTCTTGTTGTTAATTGATACTAACTCTTATCTAAATTTACAATTTAGCGGCTATATATATAATACAGAAAGTTAGTTGTTTTTAAAATCAACAAATGAATATACGCTTGAATAAAGTTTAAGACTTAAATTATGACACTTTTGAAAATTCATGAAATAACTAAATCAGATCTTGGTTCAGAAAAAATAAAAATCTGTCGCGATATTTTTATGAACTATTTTTTGGATCTTTATAAAGATAAAACCTCAGAGAATCTACAAATTAAAAGTGATACAGCAGCTTATTTAGAAAAAATTTTTAATTCGACAGAACAGGCTCTTAAAAACCAAGAAAACTTACATGCAATTTTAGCTTATATAAATAGCAAACCTGTGGGTTTTTCGACTTTTAATTTATTAGAAAATCCTGAACAAGTTTTAATTAGAACTTTGCCAGTAAATCTAGAATATAAAAATATTGAGCTCGAAATTCGTAATAAATATATAGATTTTGTAAGACAAAAATTCCCCAATATTAAACAAGTTATTATTATGGTGAGATATGCCAATACTCATCACCAAGAGCTTTGCTTGAAATCAGGGTTCATAGAAGATAAGTTAGTTTTTGATAAATCAAATTATATAAAAAACAATTATGATTCTACATGTTACCTGGGATATGTTAGGAGTTTTTAGTGCATAAAGATAAAAATAATCAAATTAATAATAGAATTATTGATTGTATAAGTTGTGCGTTAATGGGTGGCGAAATCGAAACTATTGGTGGAACAATTGCTTCTACAGAATATTTTTCAGCGCAGCAAGACTATTCTGTTCCCATAATAGGATTTATTATAATTTCCTCAAAACGACATATTCAGAGCATTGATGAATTTACATGTGATGAAAGAAAAGATTTTATAGAGTTTTTATATAAAGTCAGAAAAAGCATGCGAGAGGCCCTGGATGTTGAAACCGTTTATATTATACAAGAAGAAGACACGTCACATTTTCATATTTGGCTATTTCCCAATTATGTTTGGATGAAACAATTCGGTAAAAAAATTAAATCAGTAGACCCAATAATGCAATGGGCCAAGGGCAACTTATGGACCAAAGAGAATTTGCAAAAAGTTCAAGAAGCAACTGAAAGTGTGCGCAAGCTAATGTGTTGTAAACAAATGGCTATCGAAGACATTTTATTAGAAGAAGAATATGAAAAACGCTTTTGATATCCATCCAGATCTTATTGAAATTCAAAAACTGGTTTATGAGCCTGCCGGATTAGTATTTAAAAACTTAGTTAAAGATACAGAAAGTCAAGACTATGCCGCCTGCACATTTGCGCTCGATAAAAAAATTATAAAATTTAGAGTAGCAAAAATTACTCCAACTAAAATTGGACAATTTGTTACTTTTTACAAGCGCAGTTCAAGTGGGCCAATTGAGCCATATGACTTATCAGATCAATTTGATTTACTAGTTGTAAGCGTTCGTGATGGAGAAAAATTTGGTCAGTTTGTCTTTCCAAAAAATGTTTTGTATGAGAAAGATATTCTATCAAAAGATGGAGTTGGTGGAAAAAGAGCAATGAGAGTATATCCACCATGGGATATAGTTGATAATCTCCAAGCAAAGAAGACTCAAGCTTGGCAGTTAAAATATTTTTTTGAGGTATCTACTAATGGAACTAATATTGGGCGGATTAAAACATTATTGCTATAAAAATTAATCCTTAAATATATAATTCTTAGCCCGTAATTTTGACAATAAACTATTATTTTTTACTCTTTCTTTTTTGTCAGGCGCGACACTATTTTCTTCTCGAGCTGTGTGCTCTTCCATAACCTCCATAACCTTAACAAGCACTTTCATTTTGTTCAGAAATTCTTTAGCATCTCTTTCAAAGCGGTCTTCATCATTTTCAGCAAGTATTTCTTCAACGGGACGCAGATTAGCAACGTTTTTTTCCATTAGAGCTTTTATTTCATCTACTTCTTTAAATACTTTTAAAGCCTTTTTGTCATAACTGCTCTCCATACAATAAGAATTCCTTATTGTTAAAAATAAAGTAAAAGATGCAAATAAAGCTAGCTTAAATTTCATATTATCTCCAAAATTATAAAAAATTAAAAACATCTGTAAGCTTCCCACAATTTTTTGTGAAATACATTATGACCACCTTCTGATGCTATAACAACTTTTGTATTTTTGTTAACTTTCTTAAGCTCGTCAATAAATAGTTCATCATCTCTGTTGCTCAATATTTCATCTGGATTTTGAAAATGAAGTAATATATTTAATTTTAAGCCAGCCAATTTTTTAATATTATCAATTGGGCGCATATTATTAATAACATATCTTTGGGCCACAATTTTAAAACCTATCCAATCCCCACGAAAAGCTATGATTTCGTCCATGGATTTTAAGGGGCAATCTAATATTATATTTCCCGCTTGAAGAGCATCAATTATTAATCTTTTTTCAGCACTATTTATACCAATTTCTTGAAGTTTTTTATCAAAAGTATCTTGATTTAAAATAGCCAATAAATTAATTATCGCGCCGCCACCAGCAGAAAAACCATAAAGATTAATAGTACTTTGCTTGCCTTCAATCACACAAAGTTTTATTACATATAAAAGTGGCAAAATCTCATTGATGCTACCAAAACAAGATTTATTATGGTCAGATTCATCTGTGATATTAAAGTCAGGAAAATTAAAAGAGACTAAGTTGTCTTTAACAACTTTATAAGAATTTATAACATCTGCAATTTTATTATTATGCCCATATCCATGGCAACATATCATAATTTTTGAATCATTAACCTTGCTTGGAATTATTTTAATGCCAAGATCATAGCTTAATGGGTTTTTACTTTTTTTTATAACATCAATTAACATCTTATTTGCCCAAACATGCGTAGATAAAAACAAGCTTAAACAACTTAATTTAATTATTTTCATTTTATAAACTTAAATTATTTATCTTACTTGGGTTAATATTTAAAAACTGATTTTGATTTAAATCTTTAAAAAAATCTAAAAGATCTGGTGTGTTTGAAAAAATTTTATCTAATGGAACAGAAACCATGCAATTAATTTTACTTGAAATAAAAGCGGCCCTTGCATCAGTATGCAATCCAATCAGAATCTTATTTTTAGCATGACCAAAATATCTTTGTGTATAAGCTAAACCAAGTTCAAGGCAAGCGCCTTCATCAGGAATTCGTCCATCTAGAATAAATAAGAAAATATCTGCTTCAAATACTTTATCTCTATCTATGGCAAATATTGCAGCCTCTCTTTGATCTATTGTGATATGAGGTCGAGTAACTTCAACTTTGACTTGCCCCATTTCATCCAGATACTTATTCTCAATTCCATCTCTTTGCGGCAAAAAAACTTCATAACCCAAGTTTTCCAACTTCTCAGTTAATTTTACATTGAACTCAAGTTCAGCGTTATTAAATAATGGCCCAGCGAAATAGATTTTTTTGTTATTGCTAATCATAGAAATGCCTTATTAAAATTATTCTCTAGATATGAATAAATTAAACTTAATAAATTTTATCTATTATTAAGTAATTTAACAATTTTTGAATGATTATTTTCTCTTGCATAGTCAATTGGTAGCTTACCTTGAAAACCCATTTTAACATTGGCGCCGGCTTCTAATAGCATTTTGCAAATATTATAATAACCCTTGTAAGCAGCCATAAGCAAAGGTGTTTGTCCATTGTTTATAGGCTTATTAACATCTGCTTTATGCTTTATTAAAAGATCACAAAGATATTCATTGCCCGTTTGAACGGCTACAAATAAAGGGGTTGAATTATCTTTGCCCGTTTTATTTACATGTATATCATTTTCTATTAACAGTTTAGCTATATCATTGTGCCTGCATAAGCAAGCAAACCATAAAGCGGTCTCTCCTGTGGGTAATGATTTATTAATATCAGCTTTATACTTTATTAATAATTTACATATATCTATATGGCCCTTAATTGTGGCTGATATAATTGGTGGCTCACCATTTTTATCCCCTTCATTTGGGTTAGCTCCATATTTTAATAAAAGCTCACATATATCTTTATGTCCCAAAGAAGCTGCTATTAAAAGAGGAGTTGAGCCAGTAGATGGTCTTTTGTCAACCTCTGCTTGATTTTCTAATAATAGCTCACAAATTTTATAATATCCCCAAAATGCACTGCCTGCTAAAGGAGTTGATCCATCAGCACAAGGCATATTTACACCCGCACCATTATTAATTAAAAACTTAACTAATTCTAAATCATTTTGACCAACTGCTTGATATAATAATGTCGTTCCACCATCGTATATAGCATTGACATTAAATCCTTGTTTGAAAAGCTTAATTACACTTTCTTTTGAAATGTCAGTTGATATTTTAAGTGTAATTATTGGAGAAGATGAAGTAATGTGAGAAGTTGTACATCTAGTAAATTTAAAAGAATCTTTTATTTTAATTCCAATAAATAAAATTAAAACAAATAAAATTAATAATTTTGTACCTTCGTTAAAATTCATTATTTTCTATTTCTCCAACTTTGCTAAATCTTGATCAATTTTCTTAATTTTCAATAGAAGCTCTTCATACTTTTCTGTATGTCGAGGATTTAACCAATTAGAAAAATCATGAAAAGATAAAGCTATCAAACCCGCGGATATAATTGATGCACCGGCAGCATAAAATTTCATATTGGTGTCGCCCTTTTTAAATGCAAAATACGAAAGAACCAAAGATATTCCACCTATTCCCACTTTTTTTAAACCTGAATATAAGGCTGAAACATCTCTAGCTTGATCAAGTTTTTCTTTATGAAGATAGGATTCCGCTTCAAGATTTTCTTTTGATTTTTCAAGAAGTAGCTTACGATCTTTAGCTCTTTTTTCAGAAGAGATTTTTTCGTCTTTAATTCTCTTATATTCGTTGATTAGCTTTTCAACCTCATAATGCCTTTTATCTATAGCTATATCTAACGCGGTAATGCCGAAATAAGTTTTCATATCTGGATCTGCGCCCCCAGTTAATAAAATATCAACAATTTGGGTGAAATTTTTATGTGAAGCATGCATTAAGGCAGTTTGCCCAAGATTGTCTTTGGCATCTATAAGGATTTTAGGTGACTCAACAAGAACTTTAATTGTTTCTAAGTCTCCTTCCATTACTGCTAATATTAGTACTGGTACCCCCATTCTGTTTTCAACATTCGGATTAGCCCCTGATTTAACTAACAGTTCAACAAGATTAGCTTGTTTCCTTATAACACTCATAAGCATATATGAGTTGCCCCAAGTATCTTTGGTATCAACATCAGCTCCTAGTTTTATAAATTCTTGGGCAATATTAATGTGCCCATAAACACCCGCCATTCCCATAAAAATATTAAGCGACTGCTTATTATTTTTAATATCCTGATTTTTCTCTAAAAGCATATTAACTTCTTCAAGACTTCCCGTTTCTATAGCACTTGCTATATCTATGTTGCCTTGACCATTGAAGGTAAATGTTGACCCGTTAAAATCAAATTCTTTGGAAACATAGGGGTCGATCTTAGGAATATTGGGAATATATGGTTTTGAGGTTGGCATTGCAACTGGACTAAGTAAGTTTGAAAAGTCTTTATTTGACCCATTAAGATCAAGATTTGGGTCTGCTTTGATTATAAATTTCCCCTTACCAGATCTTTTAAACATTTTTTCATTAAATGGTTCTTGGGTTGTAATATTGCATACATTGTCACAATGGATTGTACCTGTAAACTCAAACTTTTTGGCTGTAATATCAATAACTGGCGCCCTAAAGTTTCCTGAGCCCCTTAAGGTCTCACCTACAGATAGATTGATTGCTTCTGCTCCAGTAAAAGTCTCATCAGCAGTCATGTCTTGGCCTACTGAAAAATTAACAACTTTGGATTGAATATCAGATTTTAGGTTTACTAAAAATGTCGAATTTAAGACTAAAACTATATACAACAACTTTTTAAAGTTGATTTTTGATAAAAAATTCATGAATTTACCTCTATTTTTAGGCTATTTTAACTATTAATATTAATTTTACCAAAAAATCATAAAAACAAAACCGCCCGTCCTGGTTCATATATATGAGACTGAATCTCCCTGTTGTTAATCCTCTGTGACCTTTCTAAACTGGAGGGCTTTTTACATAGAATACAGATATTGGTACTATTATAATAAGAGTTAAAGATAGGGGGTTTTTAGGAAAATCAACCTGATTTAACCTGTAATTTTAATTAAGTGGAGAAAAATATGAAAAACAACCTGTTTCTGGCTATAACAATAGCCCTAAGTTTACCGATTTCTGCTTTGGATAATAGCAAGATGCCTGAATTGGCTGATAAGGCTTATAAAGCTTTTTTAAAGTGCTTTAAGACCGCTGATGCTTCCGATATAGAAACTCTTAAGAACTCTGATGACTATAAGCAGCTTAAATGTGCACTTGAAGGCGACTTGGCTGTATATAATAATTATAAAGAAAATAGAGTTTTAAATATCAATATCAAGATATCTGAACCTGTATTAACTTTTGCGAATATTTTAAAAAATAAGCTTTCTGATAAAGACCAACTATTCAAAGATCTAGAAATAGATACAAAAGATCAATTTATTAGGTTAAAAAACATGGGTCTACTTGGAGATAAAGATTTGATAATATCAGCAGAATCTCTAACCATAAACAATTACGGTTACTTTGCTATTCTTAAGACTTATGACTTGCACCCGGTTTTCTTATATACTTTGGACAATTTGACGTCAGAACAAAAAGATATCATAAATATGGCTGACAAATTGGGGGATATTTATAATATCTGGGCGATTGAATACTATACGCCCATGAATTCGTTTAGCAAAAGAAAACTTAAAGCATATGAAAAAAAACATGTTGAAATCAAAAATTCCAAACTAATGCAAAAGTTAATAGATGAATTTCAAGAGAGTATAAAGCTGTACAATTCTGGAAAGATTGTAGAAACAAATAAATCCGCGCCTAATTTCAAACTATTTTATCATACGCTGGTTATAAAATTCTCGAACGTAGAAGAGTTTCTTAGAAAATTTAATATAACTAATCCAGACCAAATCAGCTTTTATAAAAGAAGCTTACAAGCGATTCAAAATTTGGATCTTATTCTAAATGGATTAGGATTCTTTCCATCTAAAAAAAATTGAAGGGAGAAAATTTTCTCCCCTAATTAAATTTTACGCAAAGTATAATTCAATTTTATCTTGAAAATCCTCTTTTGACCTAGCACCAATAACTTTACCTATTACTTTATTATCTTTAATAAAAATAAAAGTTGGAAATGAAGTAACTCCATATTTTATTGCCAAATCTCTTGACTCTTCAACATTGAACTTAGCAAAAGTGTATTTATCTCCAAGTTCTTCTTCTAATTCATCAAGAATTGGGGCCATATATTTGCAGGGACCGCACCAAGTGGCAAAAACGTCAATAATTACTGGCTTTGTAGATTTTTCTACGACCTGTTCAAGATTTTGATTGTTTAAAGTTATCATATTAATTAATCCCTTAAATTAGATCTTCTTATATTATATCTTTACGCAATAGAACAAATTCAACACCATGCCAAGCTCCCCAGTCAAAGTATAAATTAATTACGTCATCTGTAAGCGTAAATGCTTCAAATTTTTTCCAACCACTATCAATAGTATCCCATCCCATTATGGTACCATCTCTTTCGAATTCATCTGTATAGCTTGAATTGCCCGCCTTTCTTACTTCTTTCTTGCAAAGATCGCAAAGCTTAAATAAAAAAGAGGAATCATCATTAAAAAATTCTCGAAGCGTGAAGAATTTTTTCTTTTTGAGGTCATAGTTAAAACTTTTCCATTCCGTTGCCGGATGGGCTGCGCCAGAGCAACAAAAAATACTAAAAAACCTTAAGCTGATATATTCTTTGTTTAACTGTATGATTTTATAATCAATTTCAAGCGAAGATCCTCCATCATTGCAACGAATTAAATACGGGTCGGGGTCTGAGGCTATCTCATCTTGATATTCTTGATAAATTTCCTTAGCACCTTCCCTAGCCGATGTAACATTATCATCTATGTATTTTTTAATTTGCTCATTCAATTCTTCGGGGCCATTTTCAAATTCAGGATATTGGCAGTTAAGATCCAAACTTGGAGTTTCTTCTTTTATTTCTTTATGTACTAGAGTTATTGCTTCTTGTTTTCTTGAACCAACATTATTATCGCATCCTGTAGTGAAAGAGATAAATAATTTAAAAAGACCAATAAAAACACTAAAAATTATAATTGATAACAAAGATGATATCACCCATGCTTTCCCGACATAAATCATGGATGAGAGGCGGCGTTCAGATAAACTTCTTCTTTGCTTGTTATATAAAGAAATATGCTTGCGAAAATCTTTTAATAAAAAAACAATAAATAAAATGGCAAACAAAATAAGGAAAGAATTTTTCTGTGCATCTTCTGAGATTGGATTAAAACTAATTTTATTTAGATAAAGATTAATAAAAACTATTGTCATTAATATGGCAAACGCAAACAACAAAGAAAGTGTTTTTTTTAATATTTTCATAATTATCCCTTTTAAATTAGGGGCGCTGTACTTTAAGATAGATTTTTAATGTGATAAATCTTTTATTCTATTTAGTAGCTTCTAACATTAATTTTTCCAGATTGTCTAGTTTAGATTTAAATTCTAAATACTTTAGAACCTCAAGGTGCTCATCTTTCATGAGATCTTCTAATCGGTTCACGACTTTATCCAGAAGTTCAAAGCTATCCCACATTCCATTATCATAAAAGCTTCTGGCTACTTTAGCTGGATCTGCAAATATCATAGCAGAATAAGTTTTATATTGGCTAATCCTGGGGTTCGCACTATGCTCCAATAAAACAGTAGCTATATCAATCAGATTATTCATATTTGCTACTATATCTTGATTAGAGACTTCAAAAATATCTTGATTTACATATGTAAGCATTTTATATAAAGCATTATCTAAAGGAGTAAATTTTTTGGAGGGAGAAATAAGATTAGGATTAGCTCCAGATTTTAACAATAATTTTACTAGTTCCAAATTTCTTAAATCTGATACTGCTATATCTAATATAGTAAGATTCGAGCCAAATGTTCCTTTAGTAATTAGATTAGGGTTGGAACCTAATTTTAAATCACTTTTCAAATTTTCAAGATTTAATGGATCTTCTTGATCTAAGGGCAGCTTCAAATCAGATATAAATTCCTCATCCAACTTTGACTTCTCAATCTCCATGGAATAATCATTATTCAAAAACAGTGTAAATAAAATTAGAATCGAGAAAATTTTAAAATAGTTCATGTTTATTCTTATAGTTCTTTCTTTTGTTACAAAAAACAATATTTGATCGGATAGTCAATATTTTTTATCTAGTTTACTCTACAAACGTAGTATTTGGAAGTTTTTTTGCCGCCAAGGTGATACTGAATTGGAATTCCTATACCTCAGATATTCGCCATTTTAGTCTTTACAATATTCAAGATATCGGTAAAATAAATAATGCCAATTAGAAAACATATATTAGTTATAAGAATATTTTTATTACATTTTCTAGGTGCAAAGCCTAAAAAAGATTAGGAATTATGGCAATTTTGGCCAAAATTTGGGGGTAATTTGGAAATTAAAAGAGATTTGATAGGTAAATCATATACAATTGGCTATCGCATTCTGGAAAATAAAGGGACTGTTGTTATTGGCATGAGCCTTAATAATAGCTACTTTACCAGGGAAAAAATAGTAGAATTACTCACAGTGACTGGTCCCTTATTTGCACGGATTATTATAGTAATTCCAGACTATCCTACTATTTCCACGTTTGAAGCATTAGGTTATACCACCCAGCAAGCCAAAAAAGAAGCGCTATCAAAAGGAAAAAATCTGTATAATCGTTGTAGTTATAGTATTGATCTCTTAAACGCGAGTCAAAATACGCAACACATAAAGATAATTAACTGGGAATGTGATATAGAAAACAACCCAGCATATCAACAACAAAAACAGTATTTAAACAACCTCTATGTGACCAATAATGAATTTTATGAAGACGTTAATGAAGCAGTCAAATCAATTTTGAAAGATCGAATCAAAAAAACAATTGATCTTGAAAAAGCATGCGGAATAGCTTCTTCTTATCTTATTATGGAATTAGCTTTTATGCTCGCGAGCAATGAAATTTTTGATGCAGAATATATTGGTGAAATTTATCATAAACCTTGGCCGCTGTTATTTAATCTTCTCAATAATAAATATGATTTACACAATAGAAAGATTGGTTCAATAATTATTTATTGATTTGATACATTAGAGTTTGTAGGCTATTAAAAAAAATTTGTTAATGGCAAAAGGGGAAATATGAAAAACAACTTAAAATTCTTACTACTCATAAATTTAGCCAATTTATCTCTTAAAGCAGATTTTTTTGCGTTAAAAAAATTGCGTCAAACCAGATCAAATAATGTTGTATACGTGCTGTATGACCTACATGCAACCATAGAAGCTGATGCTAATTTAACAAGTAAAATTTGTGCTGAAATCGAAAATATTATAGATAAAAAAGGTACAAATCACCTTAAATTATATGCCTACAAAGTTGATGAAATTAATAAAAAAATAGATCTTCTACGAAATAATTTACCCAATTTGATAAAACAACAGAACGATCTAATTAATATAGTAAAAACAAATAGAATATCTTTGATAGACGAAGATTGGTGGAGTGTTGAAATGGCCGAACTGAACTTACCAATTGGAGCAACACATTCTAAATGGTGGGGATATATTGCAAGAAAAATTGGGGAAGAAAAAAAATACAAAAACTTCAGTTATCGTGTTGGTCCAAGCCCGATGAGTGGAATTGGACGTATGCTATTTGGTGATTTTAAAGTTAAAAAATTTGTGCCCATAAATAAGAATAATTACTTTTATAATCCTGATGATAGAAGTATAGCGATACATAGCACCTTGAACGACGAGATTGATAATCAGGTCAAAAATGCAATTAATAGATTTTTTAGAAAATATAAGCAAAAAACCATAATTGTTGCTCTTGGGTATTCCCATAGTACAAATGTTGCTGCACATCTTATATCAAAATGGGGCTATATCGAAGAAAGTTACATAATAAATGATGATCTTGCACAACAAAGAAAAACTTCCCCAATTATTGATAAGCTTCTAAAAGATATCGAAAATAATATAAGTTGCACAAATGAAATGGTAAGTCTTGGCGAAATAGAGAATCATAACGAAGCCAATTATAAATTAATAGCCCACCCACTAGATCTAGATGCTATATTTAAGAAAGAGCTAAAGAAATAAATATCCCCTGCATTTTTCCAGGGGATATTTATTTTATGACATATTTTATTATACTGGCGACTAGAACTTTAGAAGATAACAGTAAAGTTTTTACTTTAATTATATTTCATGATATTTTCTCATTTTTTATTACGATTTAGCCTCCACAACCCAAAAAAGATCATCCCCAACACCAGGATCGCCCAAAATAAAATCCATGGCCATGTGAAAAATAAAATTTCCTTATGAAAATCAGTATCAACAATAAACCAACGATCGCCACTCTTTTCAAACACAAAATATGTTGAAAGGCCAGAAATCTTAGTGCATGGACTCTCTTCTTTATAAATACAATTAAATCTAACTTTTTTGCCAGGCTCAATTTCCTGCCAACATTCACCAGATTTGAGTGCAAGTCCATATAATGTGAGGCTCATAGCTTTTTGTTGAACAGCAGAGATAAGTTTGGCATCATCTTTTGTAAAGGCCTGACGCATCTTTTCATAGTCTTTTTTATTTATACCTTCAACGAAATTGCCCAATGTATAACTGATTTGATCCAAATCTTCTGGCGAAATAATTTGCTGAGCTTGCACAAAACCTTGAAACAATATGCCTGCTAATATAAATCGAATTATTTTCATAAAATACCTTACTTATGAAATCATAACTGCGCTCTTTGCTATCAATTTTTTATTATATTAAATTTAAACTATTAAAGAAGGTGGCCTGCCAGTCATTTCTGGAGAAATGACTGGTGCGGAAGAAGAGACTCGAACTCTTACAGGATTACTCCCACAGCCCCCTCAAAGCTGCGTGTCTGCCAATTTCACCACTTCCGCGCTGTTCAAATATACTCAAAATATACTACGCAAATTCTAACAGAATTAGCTTAGTCTTACAAATTATTTTGAGCCGAATATAAGCGAATAGAGCCACACAAACGGGTAAGCTACCCAACTGAAAATTTGCATCATAAAATCTGTAACGCCTGAGAACCAGCTCTTGCTTGCAACAGCTTTCTTTGCAGCTTTTTCTTTTGCAATTCTTTCTTGCTCAGCTTTTTGTGCCTCTTCAAACTGCTTTGTTACAATAAGACCACGTTCTTGCAAAGTTTTTGTTGAAGTTTTTACTTTTTCTATAGACTCTTTAATTGTATTAATTGAGCTATCTATATAGCTTGAAAACTGCGTATTAATATAGCGCTCTATTGCTTCGACATTATCAAGTAATGTTTCGATTTGTAGATAATAACTTTTTGCTTTTTTGTCATCCAAAACATCTGCGATCGCGTCATAAAGTTCAAGAGCTTTTTGTTCGTAACCAGATGCGACCTCTATCTGCTGCATTAGCTTTTCAATTGCTTTCCCGACAGAACCATCAAGTTGAGAAATCAAATCTACGTCAGATTTTAGCTGATCCAAATCAGCTTTATCTTTTACGACTTCATCAAGCGCGGAGCGTTCTTGTTCGTTAAGGCCCTCTTTTTTGCGGGTCTCGTCTATCTCTTTAGATAAATTATTTATTTGTTCATCAAGGTATGTAACCGTGAAACCGAAATCTAAAAGCTCTTGCTTTACCATAGCTTCTTCGGCGTTACGTTTTTCTATAAACGCACTGGCTCCGTGTGTTAGGGCAGCAACTTTTTTGCTAATTTTTGCTCTTTTTGGGCCAGCTTTCTTTAGCAAAATTCTTTTTTCGTACCAGTTGCCACTATCCTGTTCATCAACGTTATCTATACCTGAATCTTCAGATGAGTCAGCCTCCGATTCTCGGGAACTAAAATTTTTATCGCCAATATTTGTATCAATATTTTCTTGTTTATTTTTTTCTAAACTAGTTAAACCCCAAATATTAATACCTAATAGAGCTGCTGGCGCGATAATCTTTATTTTAGATAGTTTTTTCATAATTCACCCATAAAAAATTATAAAGTACGCGCAAGCTCCTTAAGCTCGTCCATCAGACTTTCTGTTAACTCTTGCGCTTCTGCTGAAGTATAGCTCCAACGAACACCTGAATCAACTTTGGTAAGAACTGAACGATCGCTCTTGATATCAATAATATCTATTCTTACAACGTTCATTAATGGATGTACCAATGATGGCGCTCTAACAACACCAGCACGGCCCAAGACGCTATAAGCAACATTTTGTGCATCAAGAAAGCAGATCATAACCTTTTTCTGCCAGACCATATTATGGTAGCCAGTATGTTCTTTATGTATGGTCATTAAAATACTTTCTGAACCCTTTGCATAAATGCATTGTATAGGAGTTGTATGCGGCAGACCGGCTTCAGAAAATGTTGCCAAAACGGCAACTGTTTGCATTTTTTTTAAAACTTCTATTAAATCTTCAGGAAGTTTAGCCCCAACATGTTTTGCCATAATTGATACCTTTCGTAAAAAATTTTCGATTTACTAAATAAGTCTTAAAACAATTTCATTTTCCAGTGAAAGACCGGGTTTTGTTAATTTAACTACACAATCTTGAACCAACAGAAGATTCTCTTTTTGTAAGAAATCAAGCTTGCCCAAAAATTGCTCGCGCTTTTCAAAATCAAGTCCGTCAAGCATATCGGCCAGTTTCATGCCAGAAATCTTTCTCAATCCCAGCATCAATTTCTCAACCCAAACCTGCTCTTGGGTAAGTTTTTCAGAAAAGCTAATGGCTCCATTTAAATTATTTATACCGTCCATATATTTTGTAAGATTCTTTTCGTTTTGAAATCTTGAGTTACCATCAAAAGAACATGCGCCCAGGCCAAATGCTTTATACGGGAGTCTGTTCCAATAAGCAGAATTATGTCTCGATTCATAACCCGGCTTTGCAAAATTTGAAATCTCATATTGCAAAAAGCCATTCTGCCCTAGATAGTCGATTGACCAATAATACAGATCAACTATCTGATTATCTTGTGGCAATAGTATCTTTTTTTGCTTAACGCCAAAATATAATGGCGTGTCTTCATGAACAGTTAAAAAATATATAGAAATATGTTTAATGGGCAGCGTCACAACAGTTTTTAAAGTTTCTTTCCAGTCATCAGAAGAGACTCCGGGCAACCCAACAATTAAGTCTATCGATAAATTATCGAATATATTTTTTGC
Source organism: uncultured bacterium (assembly GCA_963717435.1). GTDB lineage: Bacteria > Babelota > Babeliae > Babelales > Babelaceae > MFD05580-245. The sequence continues at coordinate 836,487 of OY970332.1, read as the reverse complement.
ACTATCCAATAAAGCAAAAACATCAGCAGCGTTCTGATGCCTATTTAGTTTTTTCAAAACCTGATTATTAAGACTCTGTACCCCTATACTCAATCTATTGATCCCTGCTGATTGCCAAACTTCCAATTGGCCAGGTTTAACTGTTCCCGGATTTACCTCGATGGTAATTTCGGCATCGTCTTCAAAAGTGAAGACATTATTAAGTATACCAGACATGTCAAGTAGCATCTCATTTGGCATGGTACTTGGCGTGCCCCCGCCCAAAAAGACCGTACTTATAGGAGTTTTTGTAATTTCAGATTCTCCAAAATCCAGAATCTCTTTGCAAAGCGCTTTATGATAGACCCCCATAAATTCATCTTGACCCGCCAATGCAACAAATGGGCAAAAATGGCATCTATATGGACAAAATGGCCAATGTATATATAGCGACTTTACAATCGCCGTGCTATCAAAATTCAAATTTTGTCCCTAGTCTTTTGTGATTTTATTTTTGTCTTTGTTTGTGATCAATAAAACTGCTATAATTTTAGAAATGTCATCGGACACTTGTGATTCTTCCACTCCATGGCGAGCAAACTTAACTTTCTGAAAATTAGAAATTAATTTTATTAACATATCTAAATTATTTTTATCAATAAAGCCGCTGATACTTGTATCAATTTTAGTACCTGCCGGCGCTTGTGATTCTAAAATAGAACTATCCCCACTTGATATAACATCTTGCAAATATTTAACAAACTCCTCGTCGCTCATGCTCAAAAAATTTATTCCAGTTTTTTGTGAAAAATAGTTTTTTATAATTTTTGAAATCTCTGCATATAAATAACTGGATCTGTTTTCTTGAAAATATTTTTCTATTTTTAAAGCTTTTAAGTTTTTTATTGCTAAATTCTCTGGCGAATTTTTTTCGTGTTTTAAATATTTTCTGACAATAAAAAATATAACTATAATTAGCACAACAAAAGCAAATATTGCAGCAAATAAAAATCTGTAATTTACTGCTGCGGGCTTTTCAATAATGTCATAAATATCTTCTATATTAATATTATTGGGATTATTAAGCATAATTATTTTATTCTTTTTTGAAACAGCTCTATTAATTTATTAATTACATCGTGGTCGTTATTTATTTCTAAAACATCGATAGAGTTTTGTTTGCAAAACTTTACAAAATCTTCTCTAAAATTTTTCAAAAAAATATTAACTCGCTTAGCGCCACCCGAGTTTAAATTTAAAACAGACTTAGAAGAACTTTCCAAATCTTCAAACTCCAAAATGCCAACCTTGGGCAAAGCTTTCTCTATAAACTTATAACAAGAGATAGCTATCACGTCGTGGTGCTTTGAAAATACTTTTAGTGAATCTTGATAATCCTGATCCCAAAAATCTGATATCAAAAAAACAACACTATTATTTTTAAGTCTTCCCATAGTCTCTTTTATAACTTGGGATATATCAGTCAAATTAGTTAATTTCGAGTCAGTTTCACTTTCAAACTCAAATATCTCTTCTATAATTTTTAACACATGCTGCCTGCCTGCACGAGCAGGTATAAATTTTAAAATTTTGTTACTAAATAAAATTAGGCCAACATTATCTTTATTATAGAAACCTGCAAGTGATAAAACAGATCCAATTTGGGCCATAAAATCTTTTTTATCAGCAAAAAAAGTTGATCCTGAGATATCAAGCATTACAAATATCGATCTATTTTTATCTTCAAGATACTGCCGAACCAAAGTTTTTCCCATGCGGGCAGAACTTTTCCAGTCAATAAATCTAACGTCATCGCCCTGAACATAGTCTCGCAGTTGATCAAAATCAAATCCGAATCCTCGTGTCTTGGTTCTATAATCCCCAGACATAAATCCCGAAAGTACCCGCTTGGTTTGAATCTCTATATGTTTAACTTTTTCAAGAAGCTCTTTTTTTATCATGAAAATAAAAATTTAAATTAAAATATAGTTTTTAAAATATCTGGGATAGCTATGGTCCCATCTTCCTGTTGATAAGTTTCCATAAGTGCAACCATTAATCTTGGCAGTGCAAGTGAAGAAGCATTTAGAGTATTAACCAAATGGGGCTTAGAATTTGCATCATGCTTAAATCTAATAGCGGCTCTTCTTGCTTGAAAATCTGTGCAATTACTTGAAGAAGAAACTTCATAATAAGCCTTTTGGCCAGGCATCCAGACCTCAATGTCATATGTTTTTGCAGATGCAAAAGAGCAGTCTTGGGCAGCCAATAAACTAATTCTGTAGTGAAGTCCCAATTTATTTAATATTTCTTCTGCGCAAGCTATCATGCGATCGAGTTCAGCGGCAGACTTTTCCGGTTCAGTAATGGCATAAAGTTCAACTTTTTCAAACTGATGGATTCTAATCAAGCCCCGTTCTGAAGAACCGTAAGTTCCTGCTTCACGTCTGAAACAACTTGTCCAAGCCGTCATTCTTACCGGCAGATCTGAAGCCGCAAATATGTGATCCCTATATATATTTGTAAGATTAACTTCTGCTGTTGGAGTCAAGTATAAACTGTCTTTTTCAATTTCATAAACAGCATCTTTAAATCTTGGGAAATTACTTGCTGACTCTAAAGACTTCTCGTTTACTAAATATGGAGGCAAGATTGGCTCGTATCCATGTCTTATATTATTTTTTAGCATAAACAACATAAGAGAATATACAAGCTTTACCCCTTCGCCTTTATATAGGGCAAAGTTGCTTCCGGTCATACGAGACGCAGCTTCAAAATCAAACCAGCCCAATTCTTTTCCCAACTCGACATGATTTTTAGGCTCAAACTTAAATTCTGGCTTTTTCCCAACTTCTTTTACAACTTTATTAGATTCTTTGTTTCCATTTGGAACGTCGTCAAATGGGACGTTGGGGCACATCAAATATAGATTTTTGAAATCTTGTTCAATTTTCTCAAGAGCAGCTTCTTTGTCTTTCAAGCTTGAACTAATATGCTTAGATTGTTCCCTTAACTGTTCAGTAACGCCAGATTTGCCAAGCTTTGCAAGTTCATTTTTCTGGTTGCGCAGGCTCTCGATTTCTACCTTAAGATGTCGCAATTCCTGATCTAAAGACGCAAGCTTTTCCGCATCGAACTCAGGGTCCTTGCGTTTTATGCTGGCGATAGTTTTGGCCGGATTTTCACGTAGCGCATTCAGGTCTATCATTAGTTATCTTTCAAGTTATCTTTCAAAATATCTTATTTATATAATTTTAAATAAAAAATTAAGTGTACACAGTAATAATACAGGTAAATCTATTTTTTTTAAAGTGACAGAATCTGAACTGCCAAATATAAAAACTGTTTACTAACTCCCTGCTGTTTTGATGAAATATAGATAAAGAGTATAAACTCTTAGCTTCAAGCTTAGAACCAGCTTAAAAACAGTTAAAAACAATTTGGGAAGGGGTTATATGAAAAATTACATAAACCACGGGCTAGCAAGATATATATTATTGGCATTAATAAGCGCAAATTTTAATCTGAAAGCAGTGTTATTCAATATAAATAACTGGTCAAACTACACTATAACAATTAATTGCGACAAGCCCGTACCGCAAGTAATAACTCTATTTTCAAACTCTGTGCTAATAAAAAAACAGATTTGCGGCAATGTTACAGTTCAGGCGATGGGCGGAACTGTAACAAATTCAAAATTAGCACTATCACTAAACTGCATGGATCCAAGAACACTGGATTTGACCATAATAAATGACGGCAATGGTGGAATTTCAGCTTCTGTATCTTTTGAAAACAGGGCCAAAATAAATAACTACAAAAAAATTATAGAGCTGCTTAAACAACTTCAAAACAAGCTGAGTATTAATATTTGATTATTTTTAATTATTATTAGAAGGGAAAGCTATGAAAAAATATATTTTTTACATATTTATTGCTACAAATATGGGCATCCAATCTGGACAATATAATATTTTTAACGACTCAGATTTTAATGTCATGATAATAACGACAAGTTTTGGGAAACAACTTTTTGCTATCAGGTCCTTCAAAAAAACCACTTTAGCTAAGCAGACAATTTGCGGAGGCGCAATTTCAATTTCGAAACTGGACGATTCGGGCAATCCCGTCAAAGACAGTTCAGGGAATCCAATATCACAGCCACTGCAGTTGGGCTGTCTTAGTCCAATAATTCTGGATCTTCACATACAAAATGATGGCAAGGGCGGTATAACAACACAAGTAATTACCAACGTACGACCTGCAGCAGCAAGCGCACTAACGTCATCAACACCAAAGTTGGTCCCGAAATCTAGTCTACCGCTTGGAAAAAAGAATGACACAACGGCTACCGCTGAACAGACAAGCGCAGCTAACTAATTGACTATAAAAAAATGAGCAACAAATAATGGGCCTATGCGGCCCATTATTAGGATAAAAGCTTATTACTTTTAAAAACTATTTACCTAGAAGCTCGTACAGACTCTTTCAAGTTTTTACCAGCTTTGAATTTAGGAACAAATGTTTCGCTCAATCTGATCTTTTGTTTTGTTGCAGGATTGATTCCGTCACGAGCTGGACGGCGAGATACTGAGAAAGTACCAAATCCTGACCATTGCAATTTGTCACCTTTTCTCAAGGTACGCTCTAAAATACGCGCAAAGCTGTCTAGAACTCTAGAGATATCTTTTTTGCTGAAGGTAGTTTCTTCAGACAGCGCATTGATTAATTCAGTCTTATTCATTGAAAGACTCCTATACTTATGGGTTAATAAGGTTTTATGCACCGCTTGAAAGATGCATATTTTACTTGCTTGATTTTCAAAATAGCGTAATTCTATTTATGAGTTTGTCAACTTTTGAAATCAAAAAAACGTTTATTTTGGGGCATAGATGCTAGTAGATACACATTGTCACATTAATATGATTGTCAAAAAGGCTTTTGATGTCAGATTAAATCAAGAAAATTTTCAGCAAGCAAATAATATAATAACCGAGGCAGGAAACTGCGGGGTTAAAAAAATAATTAATATCGGGACAAGTTTTATAGAAAGTCTCAATAGTATAGAGCTTGCCAATTTATTTGCAAATGTTTTTGCGTCTATAGGCATTCATCCAAACGATTGCACCAAAGACTGGCACAAAGAACTGAAAGAGCTGGAAAAATATCTTGAACAAGTTGGCCACAAAATCGTGGCTATAGGCGAAACTGGGTTAGATTATCACTATCCAGAATATAGCAAAAACTTGCAAATAGATGCATTTAAAGCACAAATAGAGTTAGCTTTGGAGCACAATCTTGCACTCTCTATTCACACACGTGACGCAGGTGACGATGTCCTGAAACATCTTGAACAGTTTAAAGACACCAAATTACGTGGCGTAATTCACTGCTTCTCTGAAGATCTTGGCTTTGCGCAAGATGCTATAAATATGGGTTTTGTTTTAGGAATTGGCGGAACAATAACTTATCCGAAAAATAATATATTACGTGACGTCGTCAAATCTGTCGGAGTTGAAAATATTGTTCTTGAAACCGACGCGCCGTTTTTGCCGCCCCAAAACATCCGCGGGCAGGTTAATCACCCAAAAGAGATAGTCACTATAGCAAATTTTGTTGGAGAACTGCTTGGACTAGATTTGCAAACTATTTCAACAGTCACCACAAACAACTGCTACAAGATTTTCGGCCTAAAGCAAAATTAAATTTTTGATAATTAGATTCTGTGGAATTTTACATAAATTGTATACGTAAGCAAAACCGCTCGTCCCGAGTGATCACCGAAACGTAGTGAAGGTGATTGTATCGAGGGATGAGCATTTTTTGCAATTATAAAAATATATAAATTATTATATAATATTAGTGTTTACCGCCATCCCTCGATACGTTTTTCTTCGCTTGCGCTACGAAAAACACTCGGGACGAGCGGTGGGTTTATATATTTTTTTCTCTGGAAATCTTCCCAACAAATCTAACAGGATCAACTTGATACATAGATTTTAGATTCTCAACAACTTCGTCATAATCTATGCAATAAACTTGATCAAAAAGCATAGAAATCTCTTGAAATATATCAGGTCTCTCGTCAGACTTTGGCGTATAATAAACTATTTTTTTAATTCCGGTATTAACCAAGTGAACTATGCATCTGTGACATGGCTGGTGCGTGCAATAAAGCGTACAACCTTTTGTATCAAATGGAGTGTTCATGACAGCGTTCATCTCTGCATGAATTACCCAAGAATATTTTTCTGGCCGCGCCCATCTTGATTCAGGCTCGGCAACTCCTGCAGAAAATCCGTTATAACCAAGACTTACTTGTCGTGAATCTTCTGATACTATCACCGCGCCAACTTGCGTTAGTGGGTCTTTTGACAAGCTCAACGCAGTTGTCCAAGCCACGCGTAAAAAGTTTCTGTCAAATCGCTCTTGTTTTGTCATAGGCGCACCCAATTTTAATCATTTTTTTTGTTTATAAATTTAAAATTCATGTATAAAATAGCACAGGATAAAATTACTTAAAATCTTAATTTTATGTTTATTTATTAATTATTAAATTAATTGGGAAGATCATGAACAAATTATTTTTACAAGCATTATTTTTATTAAATCTTACAAACTTAAACATTTTTTCTATGGATGCTGCTCAAGATCAAGAAGAGGACAAGAAAAACGAAAAGAGAATTGTAATAGAAAAAAATGGGATCAAAAATATCTTATTTTTGGATGACGACAATAATTTGAAATTATGGCACGTATCAAATTTAATTGGAGAAGTTAAAGAATTAATAGAATCACCAAATAAAAAATATGCCATTGCCATAACTATTGATGAAAAAGATATAAAATATCCCAAAGCATTGTTTTATCTTATCAGCTTTGCAAAATGTAAAATGCACTCACGATTTCATCCAGGTATATTGGATGTCGAAGAATTTTCAACAAACTTAATATACACTATAGGTTGGTATGATTTGGGTAGTTGCAAGATAAGTGAGAATGGCAGAATTATCAAGGTAAAGACTTTTGGATACTTTAGGACAACGTTTAGCGTAGACATAATCGAGTAGGGAAGAACATGAGCAAATTATTTTTACAAATCTTAGTTATATTTAATCTTGCGCAGCATAATATTTTCTCTATGGAATATCCTGAAAATATTATATCTAAAACCGAAGATCACGTTTTATTTTCAACTGACCAAAACGAACTTAAATTATGGTCAAAAACAACAGTACTTAATAACGTCATAGAAATAGTGAAGGCCCCAAATGGAAAATACGCGATTGCCGTAGTTGCTGATAGCCAAGAGTTTCCTGATATATATGTTTATCTTATCAATTATTCAGAAGACAAATTTTTTTCAAGTTTAACTGGCACAATTTCAAAGAAACCATTCTCTCTAACTAAATTAGATAGTATATCTGGCGAACATGGCAAATATGTTCCCGGAAATTGTAAAATTTCACCCGATAGCAAAAATATTAAAATTAAAGTTGGTATTTTGACGAGCAGCTTTACGACCAATATGTTTGAAGAAAAGCACAATACTTAATCTGCAAATTAGCAGTATCGCATTAGAACTGGGTCAGATAAGCACAAAACAAGCTTAAAACTTATAACAGACTTTTAAGTTTGGGTTGCCGCAGCGATCGCAAGAAACATCAAAATCCCAGCTGTTTTTCTTTAAGTCCCTTTCAATAGTTTTGTTAGCAGAATATGCAAATGCAACGCCAAGTGCGGTACCTGCAACAAGTTGTGATAAATAGTGCCTGTTACAAACTAAAAATTCAGAAAATATAAACGCGCTATAGAGCCCAAGCGGCACGCCCCATTTTGGTCCAAATCTAATTCCATATAGAGTTGTCATGTATGCCATTTCAAGCATATGCCCAGAAGGGAACCCTCCGAAAGACCTGTGTTTGCTACTAAAATGTTGGTTCCAAGGTCGCAAGCAGCAATCAACTTTTATCTCCTTCATAGCTGATCGTGTCGCCCATGTAATTGGTAGTGATATTAAAAAAACACGTGAAGTGGTATGCAAATCACAATTTTTTGAAAACAAAAATGCGCCTAAAGCAGCACTAAATGGAATCGCTACCCCTTCATCTGCAAGATGATAAAAGAAAGAGTGGTGCTCGCACAAATTCTTGTGATGCTTTCTGTCGTAAAAAAAAGATCTTTGGATCCGCTCGTCTTGCATTCTTGAAAGTAGATAGATTGGCAGGGCGCCTGTAATTATTTTTAGGGTGTCCCTACAAAATAAATTGCCCACAACACCAAAGGCATCATCCAAGACTGTATGAAGCCCTCTATTGAAATATTTTGGCGTAAATATTTTTTTGCACCTGCTCTCCCGATTGTCCCCTTCTGGTTGAGCAGAGAAAAAAATAGTAAATATCAAAAAAAATCTTGTTAGTAAGCTTGTCTTGTCTTGCACAACTCCCCCTAACGTTTTTGCACACGACAGTTACTCAAGATCAAGATATTATATTTTTCAAATAGAAATCAATAATAGACTTATTAAATTTTCAAACAGATAAACCCGGGTTTTTCTTTCCGGGTTTATTAATTATATTAGATTTATTACGAATCTCACGCTATGCCGACCCCTCGATACTAAATTCCTACGGAATTTCACTCGGGGCGAGCGGCTGTTGGGAATTACTCTGTAGTTTAATTTTATAAAACTTAAACAAAGTCTTGCGGGATCTTATTATACCATTCGTTAACAAGTTCATAAGCGTGCGCGGTCTGGAAAATTAAATCTTCAGACAGATGCGGCCCCATAAGCTGGAACCCAACAGGAAGATTCTCTTTTGTGAACCCACACGGAACTGAAAGCGCCGGAATTCCGATCAAATTAGCAGGACATGTAAAGTAATCCATTAAGTCTAAAGCTAAGTTATTCTTAAATGCACCAAATTTAAATGCAGGAATTGGGGCGACAGGTGCAAACAAAAGATCACATTCTTTGAATGCCTCCAAAAATTCTTGTCGCATCATAGCCTGAACAGTACGGGCACTTTCATAAAAAGCATCGGCGTGTCCAACAGAAAGAACATAGTTACCGATTAATATTCGCAACTTAACAACGTCCCCAAAACCCTCTTCTCTTGTATTTGAATACATATCCGAAAGTGTCTCTGCGTTCTTGCTGCGATAACCATATTTTACACCGTCAAATCTTGATAGATTTGATGCTGCTTCAGCTCGGCTTATCATAAAATAAACCGCTGCGCCATATTCCATAGTTGGCAGCTTAATTCTTTTAATTTTAGCGCCAAGTTTTTCTAAATCTTTTAAAGCTGATTCCAATATTTGTGCTATTTCTGGTTCCATACCCTCAGCATTAAGGGCATTATCGATAACTGCTATGGTCATGCCCGATTTAATTTTACCAGTTAAATTTTTTGTGTAATCCTGCGCAGATACAGACAAAGTTGTTGAATCTTGCTTGTCTTGCCCCGCTATTTGAGAAAGAACCAGAGCGTTATCGTAAACAGTTCTTGTAAAGACACCAACTTGATCCAGTGATGAACCGTAAGCAAGTAGTCCATAACGAGAAACAAGACCATAAGTTGGCTTGGAACCAACAATACCACAAAACATCGCCGGCAATCTTATTGAACCACCTGTTTCTGATCCAAATGACCACGGAACCAAACCAGCCGCGACTGCTGCTGCTGAGCCACCGCTTGAACCACCGGGTGCTCGTGAAATATCCCATGGATTATAAACTTTTCCATAATAAGAAGTTTCATTTGAGCTTCCCATTGCAAACTCATCGCAATTTGCGCGGCCAATAGAAACGGCCCCTGAATTCTTAATTCTTTTTGTTACGGTTGCGTCGTAAGAAGCGCTGTAATTACTTAATATTTTTGAACTTGCAGATGTTATTCTATCTTGCTGGCAAATATTATCTTTTATTAGGCCTGGAATACCTGAAAGGGCTCCCGTTTCGTTTTCAAATTTTATCGAATCTGTTGGAAATATTTCGATAGCAGAATTTAGCTGCTTATCAAATTTTTTAAATCTTGAAATAAACAGGTCCAATAACTCTTTGGAACTTATCTCTTTTTTTACTAATTTTTCTCTAAGCTCTTTTATACTTTTAAATGCTAAGTTGTTCATATACGCCCCAAATTACTCATTTTGTTTTATTATAGCCGGCACTACAAAGAAGTTATCCTGTGCAAGTGGTGCACGTGAGATGATAATCTCAGAATCTGTTCTTGCAATAACATCAGGGCGAGTTACATTTTTGTTTTTGAATTCAAAACCATCAGTTTTTTTACCCTGCGCAACATCTTTTAAAATAGAAGCATATTGTAAAATCGGCTCAATCTCGTTCTGAACTTTTTCAATCTCTTGTTCAGTTATCGCTATTTGTGAAATTTTAGCTAGCTTTAAAATTTCATCTTTTGTAATTAATGACATCGATTTAATTCTTTCAAAAACATATCAATTAAACAGTCTGTTTTTTCCAGCCACCGCCACGAAATCTCTGTATATAAAATAAAGACATTATGGCATTTGAAATATAAAGTGTCCCATAAACAGCTAAAAAATTTGTTATAGGACTGGACCAGTTAATACCTGAAAGAAAATAAGAAAGTGGCATGAAAAATAGTATACAAACCCCGAGCCTTACATTCATCACATATTTAACGTCAGCCGCGCCTCGTAAAGAGCCGGACAGAATCAATTGTAGCAAATCAAAAAACACAAGTACACTGATTATAGGAAGGACTTTGACAGATAACTCTGTAAACGACCCCTTATGATCGAAAAATCTTACAAAATAAGTTGGGTTATAAGAGATTGCCAGTAGTATTGCGCAGACCAGTATGGTTGCTATAAAAATCACTTTTTTTATATTAACTTTTATGCTCTCCCAGTTTTGAATCTTATAGTCGTTGCTGACCAAAAATGTTATCACCTGGGCGCAGGCCAAAGCGGGCAGAATTGCAACTCGCTCAATATCTTTTATGGCACTAAAACTTGCAAGCGCGTATTTGCCCATAGGAGCAAGTCTGAATCCCAGCCAGACATGGGCCAGAGACAAAGTAACTTTATCTATCATCACGGGCCAGCTTACAAGTAATAAACTTTTCATCATGCTAAGTGATGGACGAGAAAAAAATTCGATTCCAAATTTTCGATTTTCTTTATCAAAAATAATATACAAAAACACAGCAATTAGCATAACAACATACTGTATTATCGACGCCATGGCAGAACCTAAAATTCCGCATTCAGGCAGACCATAACAACCAAAAATAAGTGCATAATCTATAAAAACAAAGAATATACCGCCCACGATAGAGATTACCATCGGGACATAAGTGTTCTTAATTCCACGCAGAAAACCTACAAACCCGAAAAATATGCACATCAAGAATATACTTATAGCTCTAAGTTTTAATAATGGCATGCCCAGGGTTATCATTTTTGGAGTAACCCCATAAAAATAATAAATATAATAAGCACAAAAATATAAAAAGCTCCCGATAGTCGCGCCAAAAATTACCGTTAGCCAAAAAACGTTAGACAGAGCTTTACCAACTTTTTTGTAGTCTTGAATCCCGTTATACTGACCGCAAATAACAACGGCCCCGACCAATAACCCCTCAGACAGTTTGATAATCGCATGCAACAAAGAAGTTGTGACCCCCTGCGTTGCGGTCAAAGAAGTAGATTTAAGATGGGCTATAAAATAACTATCAAATATCGACGTACAGAATAAAAATACTGTTGCGGTAACTAGTTCAGGAACGAAATATTTTAATATTTTTGGATAACTTTGACCTTGTTCAAGATGGTCCTGAACTCCCGAAATATAACTTAAAAATAAAGGTTTTTTCATGTTGCCTCTCTAATCTTTTTTAAAGAAAACTAATTTTCTGGCTTTATTACCTATTTTATATTCTTCAGTTTTTTCCAAATATTTTATTACTTTTTCCCCTGGAACATATAACTTAGATGCCCAATATACAAGACGAGAATTACTATAGTTAAATGCAGGGCTAAAAACCCTAACCAAGTCTTCAGGTTGCAAAGAAGCTCTTGAACAGAATAGATCTATATTAAAATCGGTTTTTCTCAAGAATGTTTTCCAGTCGTTAGTATAAATTTGTGTTTTATCTAGACCCAAATTCTGTATCACATTGCGCAAAAAAGCAATCTTTTTTCCAGTCACCTCTATCAAGCAAACTTCTAAATGGGGATATTTGATTTTAAGTGGAATTCCCGGGAATCCTCCACCTGATCCAACATCACAAATAGATTTAATATTTTGAAAATCTATAAAATTAGATATATATAGCGAATCTGCAAAATGATCTTTTACAACCTCGCGCAGTCCCGTTATTGCTGTAATATTAAAAAGTTCGTTATTGGCAATCAACATGTCAAAATATAATTGAAACTTTGAAAGTTGGTCATCTGAAAGCTCAAATTGTTTCTGGAACTCTGCCCATACATTTAAAATTTCAGCTGAATTCATCTCAGATTTATTTATCATTTTAGTAACCCCACCCATAGCATAGACTTTTGTTTGTTAAGTTTGGTACAGTGTTTTTGTACTTAAGCTTTGTGCTTAAGTCTTGATAAGTGTAAAACAGTAGGAAAAAATATGAAGAAAAAGATTATTTTGGTTGCAATTAAGGTAACGATAATTAGTTTACTAAATATAAAAATAAGTTTTCCACAACAAGCTAATAACCAACTTTTAACTTTTTTTATAAGGCCATATTTTGGACAAGATCTTAAATCTGGAGAAAAAGTATCAAAAAAACTTAAGATCCCGGGAAAAACTACTCACTCGATAACAAAGAACATGTTTAAAGAGCTATATAATACCGGCATATTTGTTTCTTATATGGGTAATTTTTCTATTTCTGATATTAACGGCCAAATAAAATTTTTAAGAAAAACAAAATCTAATACAGTTAATATTGTTGTTTCCCAAAATATTAAGCCGGTTTTTATGACCTCAAACACTATTCACCATTTTGCACTATCAAAACCAGAAGACGCAAGGTGGTATAAATTCGACAAAGTATTTGATAAAAGAACTAAAAAATATTTTTGGAACGTATCAGAAAAAAACATAACTGGTCCAAATTTACCCGCTGACATACTATTAATTTCTTCAAAACCAAGTTATATATATATACCAACCGGCCACTTTGAATCCAATGACGATCCAAACTTGGAGCTACCAGATATCTATGCAAAACAAGGGATATCAACAGCCTTAAATGCCGTAAAATTCTTTAAAGTAAAAAGGTACTTTTCACCAATTAAATCTGAGTATAAATTTGATGCGCAGGGCTATCAAGAAATAGTTATTTAACCTGAAATATTTAAGGAACATAGAACTATGAAATTACAAGTCGCTTTCGATTGTACAGATCTTGATCAGGCAATAACAGTCGCCAAAGAAATTGCAGACTACGCAGATATATTAGAAATTGGATCTTTATTAATATACAAATATGGCGAACAGGCCATAAAACGATTTAGGGATGAGTTCCCACAAAAAACAATACTTGCCGACGCAAAAATTGCCGACAGGGGCAAAGACGCGGTAACGATATTCGCGTCCGCAGGAGCCGACTGGATAACAGTGATGGCAGGAGCCGGAAAAAATGTAATTCATGTTGCATGCACCCAAGCGCATATTCTAGGCAAAAAAATAATATTGGATCTTCTAGACTCAAGCTCATTGGGACAATCTGCACTTGAGGCACAAAGTTTGGGCGTCGATGCGGTACTATTTCATAAGCCATCAGACGAAGAGGATCAACTTAGCTTTTTTGATAGATGGGAGATGGTTCGCGGCAACACAAAACTGCCTATATTTATTTCAACAAATATAACACGTGAATCTATAAACGATATATTGGCCATAGGCCCCCATGCTATAATAATCAGCAAGCCCATCGTTCTGGCACAAAATCCAAGATCAGAAGCAGAATTTTATAGCAAAGCTATAAAAGATTAATAATATTAATAACATCTCTGCATTATTTTTATCTTAATATACAGATACAGTATAAAATATTTTTTCCCAAAGATTTGACTTTTTGTAAATAACTTAGTTAAAATCTATCTTGAATGGGTTAGGTTATTTAGCTTAAAAGTGGAATTATGAAAAAATTACTTATTGTCGAATCTCCTGCGAAAATAAAAACTATATCAAAGTTTTTAGGCAAACAATTTAAAATCATGTCCACTGTCGGGCACATAAAAGATCTGCCCAAAAAAGAGCTTGGAATAACAATAAACGGCTCAATTAATATAGATTATGTTACTTTGGATGACAAAGATAAAGTTATAGCTGATATCTGCAAAGAAGCTTCTACTTCTGATGAAATTTATCTAGCGCCCGATCCAGATCGTGAGGGTGAAATTATAGCGTGGCACGTAGCAAATGAGATTCAAAAAGTTGTTAAAGACAAAAGCAAGATTCATAGAATAACTTTTAACGAAATCACAAGCACAGCGATTCTTGATGCGATAGATCACCCGGGAAATATAGACATAAAAAAGGTTAACGCCCAGCAGGCACGAAGAGTGTTGGACAGATGGGTGGGTTATGAAGTATCTCCTATATTATGGCAAAAAATTGCCAAGGGGCTATCAGCAGGAAGAGTTCAGTCTGTTGCATTAAGACTTATAGTTGATAGAGAAGATGCAATAAGAGTTTTTAAACCGGAAGAATCTTGGTCCATAGAAGGTGTATTCTCTGATGGAAAGAATAATATCTCTGCTCAACTTGCAACTATAAATAAGAAAAAAATAGATTTAAAAAACGAAAAACAGGCCCAAGAAGTAATTAATAAACTTTCAGGCCATGAATATTCTATAGAAACTATAAAAGATTCAAAAAGATTAAAAAATCCTGCTGCACCGTTTATGACAAGTAGCATGCAGCAAGCGGCCTATAATCAGCTTGGTTTTTCAGTTCAAAAAACTATGCAGATCGCCCAAAAACTATATGAAGGCGTGCCGTTAGAAGATTCATCAACGCCTGTTGCTCTTATAACTTACATGCGTACCGACTCCTTAAGAATCGCAGATACTGCGCTAAAAGCATCAAGAACTTTTATTAAAAAAGAGTATGGCGACAACTATTTGCCGGGCAAGTCTAATATATATTCAAAAGACAAAGCTCAAGATGCCCATGAAGCAATAAGACCCATAGACGTAAACTTATCGCCTGAAAAAATACGTTCACACTTAGAGCCTGACACGGCAAAGCTTTATACATTAATTTGGAACAGATTTGTTGCAAGTCAAATGAAACCGGCTGAATATGCTCAGCGACAGGTTACAATTACCGGCGGTCAATTTGTGTTTAAAGTAACCGGTTCTACTTTAATATTTGATGGCTTCTTGAAAATCTACCAAGATGCAGAGGATCAAGAAGAAAAAGCTTCTTTAATTCCAAAAGATATAAAAGAAAACGATAAATTAAGTTTAGAAAAAACTACTCCTAAGCAGCATTTTACGCAGCCACCTCCAAGATATACAGAAGCGTCGCTTGTCAAAGAGATGGAAAAAGAGCGTATCGGCCGTCCATCAACTTATGCAACTATTTTAAAAACTATTCAGGCCCGTGCGTATACCACTCTAGATAATAAAAAAAGATTTGTGCCAACAGAACTTGGCATGGCGGTAACAAAAAGCTTAGTAACAAATTTACCAAAAATAATGGATATCGGTTTTACAGCAACCATGGAAGAGGATCTGGATAAAATCGCTTCAGGTGAGCTTGAAAGAGATAAACTGTTACGAGACTTTCATAAAACATTTGAAACAGATCTTGCAGCATTTAGAGGGCATGACGGCAACAAACGTGTTGCTGAACCAACAGATATTACTTGCCCTAAGTGCAAAAAACATAAACTTGCAATTAGATTTGGAAAATCGGGACCATTTTTAGGTTGTTCAGGATTTCCAGAGTGTGATTTTACAAGCAACTTTGAGCGCAAAGAAGATGGTGAAATTGTTTTAATAGAAGCGCAAAAGCCAAAGCTTCTTGAAGAAACATGTCCCAACTGCGGCAAGAATTTAAGACAAGTTGTCGGGAGATTTGGGCCGTTTATAGCTTGCTCGGGTTATCCAGAGTGTAAATATATTTACGTTAAAAAAGCGAAATTCAAGTGCCCTTCTTGTGGAACTGGCGATGTTATTGAACGTTCGTGGAAAGGCAAAAAATTCTGGGGCTGTTCAAATTATCCTAAGTGTAAGTTCTCTATCTCTGGTGAAATAGAAGAAGTTGAATGTCCTGAGTGCAAGTCGCCCTATTTACTTAAAAAAGAAGAAAAAGATGGCACTGCTATGCTTGTTTGTCCAAACAAAGACTGCGGGTATAAAACAGAGCAAGAGAATATAGACTTTGACGCAAGTGAAGTTAACTAAAAACCAAACAAACCTAAAATTTCTTAAGTATTAAATTTCTTAAACAATAACAAGAGCGAGATTTAAAATCCCGCTCTTGTTTGTTTTAAATAATTAAAAACTATTAACTACGCCGCACTTTTTCGCCAGGTTCATTACGAGTCCAAAGTCGCAATTTATCTTGCCAATCTTGACTATATTTTTCAACAACCTCATCCATTTTGTTAATCAAAAGCAGCAAAAGCTTTTTGGCAGCTCTCGGCCCTTCTCTAAATGTATAAACGTCATCAACCTGCTTTTTAGCGCTGGCAATCTCAGCTTTTAACGGTTTAATAATAAGCTCGACAAATTTGGATTTTGTTAGTGCAGACAACTGATTCTCATTATCATTTGTTAGAACAATTCTATCAATTACGTTCAGGAGAACGCGATCAATCCCCTGTATAAGAAACGGCAATTCTTTTGAACCCGAATAGGACACAAAGTTAGAAATTTCTGTAAAAAGTTTAGTAATCGAGTCGTATTTAGCGTCTCTATTCTTCTTGTTTAAATTATCAATCAGATTTCCACCAAATATTGCGTTAAATTCGCCATTTGGATTTTCGATCTTGTCCATCAGAGTTTTTAGCTTTTGTTGTAACTCATTATCACTTGCAGCCAACAAACTAATCGGCGCCAAAAAAGTCAAAATTAAAAATTTTAGCTTCGAATTTAAATTTAATATCTTTAAACTTTGCATATTAACTACCCTTTTTTTAAAATTTTATACAATTAATCTCTATAAAGCACGCCAATCTATTTATCACTCCCCTTGTTTTTAACTTCTTTGATTATTCCGGTTCAATAGTAATATTATTTCTTAATACTCTTTAAATATTTTTCCCAATCAGATTTAAATTTGGCAACAACGCCATCCATTTTTTTCACCAGATGTTCCAAAACTGCTTTTGCTTCTCGTGGCTTCGTTCTGATGCTAAAGGAAATATCATTAATAAGCTTTTTTGCCTGAGCCAAGTTGGTGGCAATTGTTTTGTAAATATGCTCATCAAAATATTTAAGCGGCTCAGTCGAACAGACTTGCGTTGGATCACCAAAACACCCTCTTTTATCCGTCGATATGCTCATAAAATCAAAGATTGAGGCCAGACGTTCTTTTACATTAGCTTGCCTAACCTGCCTCCCGCCTTTTACTTTCACATAAACGTTTCCCTCATAAATATTAGAGCTATCATCGGGATCTGAAGCTTTTATAAACAAACCAACTTTATATAATAGCTCGTCCCATGATTTATTTCTGTTCACTTGAGCAGCGTTCCCTGGAAACACAGACAAATCACCTGCAAATATTTCTTTTATTTTGGTATCTATAGATTTTATTACCGAATCTTTTGAGTAGCCAAAATCCACTTCAAGCTTTTGCAAGAGCAACCTAAATTTTTTCATTAAGTTTTCAAGAACATTTTTTGCGCTTTGACCAAATATATTATTACTAATTTTTGCTTCTTTAATTATTGTTTCAATTTGATTGATACCGCGCTCAGATGAGTCATAGATTTTCTTGTATGTATCGTGAGCGTTGGCACCTTCTCTTTTATACAATGCAGATAATTCATCAGATCCTGTGATGAAATTTACAGATAAATCGAAAATGGTATAAATATCTTTTCCATCTTTTGTTTTACATCTTGTGCTTGGATTTTGAGCTACACAAATAAGGCTTTCAACTCCTGAGACAAACACCAGTCTTTGTATATTTATTACTAGATTTTTCCAAGATGCTTTTTGCAAATCATTAAATTTTTCATTCACTCCAGATTTCGCAAACACGAATTCATAAGCTTCATCAGTCGCTTTAATCAGTTTTTGACCGCTGGGCCCAAAATCTATCCTAATTTTATCAAGTATCGCCTCGTAAATTTTTATTAGATTTTCAATTATCTTCTTGAGCGGTTCATCTGTACCAGAATCTTGGAGCTTAATTGATTTTAAAAAATTACTAATCTTTTTAAGGTCGCTTGAAAAGTTCGTTATATAATCAAGAAGTTTTAAGTTGTATTTAATTTGTTCAGATGTCCTTAAACCAAACAAGTCTTTTAACATGACAAAAAGTGCCTGATTCAGATCATAAATCGTTAAAATTTGGGTGTCTTTATTCTCTTTAGTTGCGACCCTTGAACAACGATCCTCATTAATTGGGTCTATAAGCAAGCATTTAAGGTCCTGGGTCTTAACATTAACACGCATGGCAGCTATTTTGGATAATAACTCGACCCATTCTCTAAGTTCCTTGGACTCATAAGAACCGAAATCTTTTAAATTTATCTTTGATTCCGGATCAAATACACCAAAGATTTTCTTGGCCAGTTCATTTGCTTTGTTAATATAAATATTTTCCATC
Organism: uncultured bacterium; assembly: GCA_963717435.1. Classification (GTDB taxonomy): domain Bacteria; phylum Babelota; class Babeliae; order Babelales; family Babelaceae; genus MFD05580-245. The sequence goes on along the minus strand of OY970332.1, from coordinate 817,697 downwards.
CCTAAGCAGTTTATTTGGAAAAGAAGCTGCATAATAATTAAGACAATAAGATTATTTTTTTTACTTTTCATAGTTGGTCCCAGTTAAATTTTTTTTAAATTTAATATCAAAACAATTTTGGCTAAAATAAATATGAAATATCAAGAATATAGAAACAAAGTTAAAAAATAGTTATCTGCCAGCCATAATTTTTTAATTTCAAGCTGCTTTGCGCGGCTAATCTGGTTGCAGCGATTTTTTCGCCATAAACAAAACTTGCCCATGAGGAATCTGCTTCAAAATCAAGATCTTTGGAGCTTATGTTCGCAAGTTTAATATTGTTGTAAAAAAGATCCCAAGACTTATCTGTCCGCTTTATTGCTTTAATATCTGGGTGCAAAATCAAGCTCCAGACAGTTGTAAGATTCTCAAGATTTTCTAAGTTTGTTTTATTAATATTCTCCCAAATACTATCCCAGGAATCTGTGACAATTATATTTTTATTTAAATTTTCTAATTCAATTTTTCTTGCCGCTCTTAGGCCCAGATTTTTATAAAGCTCGTGACTAGACACTATCGATTTTTTAATGCCATTATTATTTTTTAGACTATTATTTTCTAGAATTTTTTCGGGAATATCGGGAGCAAAAAGATTGTAATTATCGAGTTTGACAGGTTCTAAATTTTTAATATAAAACCCATTATGGGATTCAGCGCTGCGAAAATAATTTCGCCAATAACTTGAAGCGGTATAAACATAAGAACCAGGATCGATAATAACCGGAATATTGTTTATTGCTAACGTGATACTTAAAAAATCGTTATGGAAATGAGCACTTGGTTGTAATTTATTATATGCATGATGGCGCAAAGTTATGTGTATATTCGGTGATTTATAAACAGATACTCCAAAATCCTTAAAGTGCGCAATTTCGGGCAAGTTATCAAATTTAGTAACTTTAAAAAATTTTTCAGGCAGGCCCGCGACAATTTTGCCCGAGTCGTTATCGCCTATTGTCACAAAATTTTGCCCCCGCCATCCCTCGATACATTCTACTTCGCTCTTTGAGCTTCGTAGAACACTCGGGACGAGCGGCGTAAGTTGCTTCGGTATTTTAACTTTAGGGTCCTGAAGATAAAAATAACTTGCAAATTGGCACATATTTTTAAATTTTTGGTCGAGTAATTTATTATAATTATTTTTTAACTCTTCTTGATCACTTAAAATTTTAAAATAATAAACTATTTCACAAATTAAATTATGATAAGCCGTCGAGCCCTCGTAACTAGAGCCGTCGGGTAATATCTGCTTATCAAGCTCTTTTAAAAACTCTTTTTTTACCCAAATAATTTTAGATTTTAAATTTTTTGCGCCTAAACTATCAAAAAATATTAATAAGTAATAATACCCCAGTAGATCTGACAAATAATGGTTATTTGTTCGTGTATCATAAATTTCCCAATTTTGTTCTATAAAAATCATGTGGTCATAAAGTGAGCAGATAAATTTTTCCCAAAACTCAAATTTCTGTTTTGGCTCACCAAATTTTATGTCTTTAAAAAACATAAAGCCCAAAACCCAGTTAACCGACCTGATTCCTACTTCCATCGGGCAAACCCAATTGGGCCCATATAAATATGGGTTCTTATCTATCCAGTCTTTTATGTCACTGAAAAATTTGTCCGGTGAATTATTTATGCCCAGAAAAAAAATATTATTAAATCTGTTTTTTTCCCACAGTGTTCTGATATCCGGCCCGATATTTTCCCCAATATTAGCTTGTATTTTTATGTCTTTATAAAAAATATTTGCGTCAAAATAAAACCCGTTAAGATCATAGTGCCACTTGGGTTTACTCGATCCCTCGATACATTCTTCTACGCTAAAGCTACGAAGAACACTCGGGACGAGCGGGGAAGAGAATTCTTGAAGAAGTTTAACACAGTTTTTATCTGGGATGCTTGCCTGATTATCAAGATTATAATCAGTTATTAAAGTTTCTAAAAAATTATTAAAATTAATATAAGATTTTTTGTTGCAAAAATTTTCCCAGAATTTTTCAAAATCTTTATCAAATTTTAATTTACTCGAGACTTCCGGCCAACTGTAATTTGCAGTTTTGCCCATATAACGGGTTATTTTTGCCCGTCTTCTGTTTAAGAACAAAAAAAGCGAACTGGCAAACTTGTTTTTTACAAGCTCACACGTTCGCTTTAATCCAATAATCTTAAATTTGTTATAAATTTTATTTAAAATCACAAATTTTTTCTAAAAGTATTTTAATTTTTTACCCGCTCGTGGTGAGTGCCCGGCACCCTTCGATACATTCTTCTTCGCCAAGCTTCGAAGAACACTCAGGGCGAGCGCGGGATTGGGTGACGGGTGTATCGAACCATAAAAAATTAATTTTTCTAAAGTTATTTTAATCTTGTTCCGTTTTCAACCATAACTGCAGGTGATACCAAAGACAGTTTTCCATCAGGAGTTCCCGCTGTTAACAACATGCCGTTGGATTCAAGTTTCATCATTGTTCGAGGTGCAAGATTAAACACAAATACAGCTTGTTTGTTAATTAAATCTTCAGGCGCGAAAGACTTTTTAATGCCCGATAATATTTGCTTTATCCCAGATGGCCCAAAGTCTACTTGAAGTTTAAGCAGCTTATCCGAGCCCGCAATTTCTTCGCACTGTTTTATAGTACCAACAAGCAACTCAACTTTTAAAAAGTCGTCTATAGTTATATAATTTTTTAAAGTTTCTTTATTTTCGATATTTTCTTGCATCTTATTCCCAGAATTTAAATTCTCTTCTTTAAGTTCAATTTTTTCAAAAAGCGGCGCAATTGGGGTAATCTTAAACTGCTTTTCCCAATTATCATCTTCAAGTTGAGCAATTATATTTTTATTAAAATCTAATTCTATGCCAATAGACTCAAGCAGATCTTCCATCTTATGGGGCATAACCGGAAGCAGTAATATCGCTATACAGTGCAAACTGTTACATGTTGCAGCCATAACCTCATGAAATAATTCTGGATTAGATTTTGCCAATTTCCAGGGCTCATGCTTGTGAAAATATGCGTTAACCAGATTAATATATCTCCAAAGATTATTTAGCGCCCTGTTATAAAAGCAGTCCTGCATATCAAGTTCAAACTGCTCCAAAACGTCCCAAAACTGATTTCTAAGTTCCAAAGAATCGACCGACCAGATGCGCGGGCTATTTATATATTCTAAATTATTTTTCTGCGCCAAAGCCGAGGTTCTATTGAGCAAGTTCCCTAAATCATTTGCAAGTTCAGAACTTACTTTTTGTTCCAAGTCAGGTATTGAAAATTCAGAATCTTGGGTTATGGCCATATGTCTGGTTAAATAATATCTCACTGGATCAGGGCCATATTTTTTGAAAATCTCTTCAGGATCTATAGCGTTGCCCAAAGATTTGGACATTTTTTGCTCGCCAACTTTGATCCAGCCATGAACCAACAATTTCTTGGGCATCGCAAGATCTGCGGCCATCAAAAAGGCTGGCCAAAATACGGCATGAAATCTGACTATATCTTTACCCAAGACATGCAGATCTGCTGGCCAAAAAAATTCAAATTCGTCTTTTCTATGTGGCTGACCGTAACCTATAGCAGTTATATAATTGTTAAGGGCATCGGCCCAAACGTATACAGTGTGCTCAGGATCACCCGGAAATGGGATCCCCCACTTAACTGTTGTTCGAGAAATACTTAGGTCTTTAAGACCCTCTTTAACAAAACTTATAACCTCGTTAAGTCTCTCTTTTGGAGTAATAAAATCAGGATTGTTTTTGTAAAACTCTAATAATTTATCTTGATATTTTGAAAGTCTAAAAAAATAAGAATCTTCAGAAACTTCGATAGTTTTTCGTTGGCAAGACGGACATAGCGGCGCTTCTTGCGGCGTCACGCTATCATGAATCTCTGCGACGAAAGTCTCATCAGATACGCAATACCAACCACGATAAACAGATTTATATATTTCGTCTTTTTTGAGCAAATCTGCGATCCATTTTTGAACCGCACTGATATGCTCCGGATCTGTTGTTCTTATAAAATGGTTATAATTTATGCCATATTCTTGCCAGATTTTTTTATAACTTGGTATAAAACTATCCACAAACTCTTTAGGTGATTTACCCGCTTTTTCTGCAGCAGCAGCAACCTTCTGCCCATGCTCATCAGTACCTGTTAAAAAGAAAGTTTTTTTGCCAGACAGTTTTGCCCATCTTGCAGCAACATCTGCAAGCAATGTTGAGTATAGCGATCCCAAATGGGGTTTGGCCGTGACGTAATATATTGGGGTTGTAACGTAAAATTTATTTTTTTCAGGCATGATTTCAAAATTCAGGGTTAAATAAAAAAAAAGTTTTATAAAGTTTTATATTGATTGTAAATTAACTGCCCAAAAACTCAAGCTCAATTACTTTTAAAATTTTAGCCCAAAGCCCAGGTACCATTCAATCTCATCCATGGCGTTCTTGCCCGCAAAAACTTTTGACCAACCGCCATAAATATCAAAAAGTCTGGTATCGGAGAAAACTTCGACTCTAACTTTTTGCGCAGTCACGTTTGTTCTTTCTGCCGCGAGATATGGGTTAAGGGTTGCATAATTGCCCAGATAATCTGGCATAGTAGAACGACAAAAACAGATTTTGTCCCTTTGCTTTGCATAAAGTTCGTAGCCCAAATTAAACCCAACATATTTTGAGCATGGTTCCAAAAAAGTAAAATTCACATGGCCCCAAAAATATCCCCAATGGATCTTTGCATCAACTTGCGGCCCAAGATTTTTTACACTGGCCCCCATAAAAGATGCAAGTATCGGCTCTGTTCTATTTAGCACAAAAGAATAATAGGCATCGAAATCAAACTTGAACCAATCGAAAACATCATAACCGCCCTGTGTTCCCAATCTAAGTTCCATATGGCCGTTATTGCCCAGAGCAAAAAGAAATATTTTCTTAGGCTCTTTTATTTGTCGTGCAGTTGGGAAAATTATCCCAAAATTTAATTCACCCCAAAATCTTTCATCAAAATCGTAAGCGACGTAATATTCTGTGTCCAAGTCGCCAACACCCTTATTATTTTGTGATGAAAAATCGAGATTATTTTGATAGAAAAAAGTTAAAATAGAAGGGTCAATCCCAGGTATTATCTGCTCTATAGTATTTGCAATTGCTTGTGCAGTATCACCAACATGCGCAACATTTGTATTATCTATGTAGGCAGTTGGAACCATCCAAAGTCTTGCTTGGGCAGATGTCGTGTTTCCAAGAACAGTGTAGTCGTTGTTTTGGCTCATTCTTACACGTCCGTTATTTACGCCGCCAGTTCCGTCGCCATTTAAAAATGGTTGCTGATCAACGCCCTGGCCAGGATAAGCGCCGTAAGTTGTCGAGGCAAATGCTGCGTATGGGTGTTCAGGTGCCGTGCCATTATCGCGAACTATAAAATTAACTGGATTGCCCTCTATTGGTTGGGTTGAATTGACAACACCAGCGTCGGTTATATCTTCAAAAACTACCGGAGAAACTGTATTATTTGCGGCGGTAATATGACTTAGCACATCAGTATTTTTAAAATTTATTTCAGGGGTTCCATTAGGGTAATTTATAAGAAGCGCGCTTACAAAATCGAATCTATAAGCAAAGCTGCCATTTAGTGGCTCAGCTTCAGCAGCCCCGGTTGAAGGGTCAATTGCAGGTATTAAGTCGTTGCCCAATCTACGCACATCTTTTAGAGTTTCACCTTCAAGTGGACAACAAGAATCTGAGTCCACACGTTGGGCATCAACAACCCTATATGGGATTCTGGCACGCATACCGATTCTAAAATTTCCGCAGGCTCCTGGACGGGTTCCAATAATTAGGCCGGCCATTATACCTTTTTCTTTGTAAGTAAAATTGGGGTTTATGGTCGAAACAGATATCCATGGATTTTGTGAATAAGCTGAAACGGTATTATTCTGGAACGTTTGCGCCATGGTAAAAACTGGCAAATTAAACTGTATTGTTGAAAGTGGGACCTGGCACCGCCAGCCATGCTTGTCATATCCATTACTTGCAACACGGTTATATCCCCCTGCCCATAGGTCTAAATCAAAACAGCAGCTCTCATATCTTTCTTTGTTCCAAACCGGATAATGTATTGGCCCGATACGCAAATCTAACGGGGTTCGCATTTCACGTGCAAATATATAATTGGGGAAGATCAATAATAGCTGGAAACTGAAAAATGTTTTTATACTTGTTTTGATACTCATAGTACTACTCTTAATTTTTTTAAGTTGATTTTATTTTGTCGATTTTAATTTGGTCGACCTGGATAGTTCTATTTTAATATCAGAAACCTGTCAATCTTGAACTTGTAAATTTTTGTTACAAAGTTCTTCTTTATTAATAATAAAAATTTGTAAGCTAAAAGTATAAAACTGTTATTGGGAGAAAGTTGGTTATAAAATTGGGGCGAAACTAAAATGTGTATTAAAAATTTTTATATAATTTTTTTTATAAATTTTGTGACACTATTATCAATGGAAAATAACAACAACAGCTATAACAGTAATACGCATAAAAATACGGAAACAAATCTTGTTGAAGTGTTACAACACAATAATCCTGCCAATGAAAATAAAATATTGGAAAAAATGGCAGAACTTTATAATGAAGATTTTGGTCCAAGGAGATCTCAGGAGCAAGTAAATCATAACTATGTTATGGTCGGAAGTAATGCAAATTTAAAAGCGCAAAGTAATCAAGATAATAATAATAATAATCCCAATGACATTTATGATAGGGCAAAAGCACGTGAGCTGAAAGCCAAACAAAAAAAGTTTCTTGAGCTAAAAATCACAGAACTTAACGAGATACTCAACAAAGACGAAACTTTAAGGGTACTTTTTTTACATATATTCAGGCACATTATGACAAACATTAATGAGCTAAGAACGGAAGTTCTTTCAAGAAAAATATTAAACTATGGGCCAGAATATGACCCCGAAAAAGGTAACCCTAAACTTGAGTTAATGGAATCACCCGAAAACCTGCGCAATACATTAACAAGAATAGAAGACAAGATAAATAGCTTAGAGATAAAGAACAAAAAAGACGCGCGTGTGCTAAAATGCATGGTGGCCACCTACTCAATACTAACAATATTAGTTATTGCAATTTTGATAGCCACCAACGATGTAGTTAACAAGCTGCTTCTAGACTAGGGTTCACGAAAATTAATTTTTTACCCGCTCGTGGTGAGTGCCCGGCACCCTTCGATACATTTTTCTCACTACGTTCGAAAAACACTCAGGGCGAGCGCGGGATCAGGTGACGGGTGTATCGAACCATAAAAAATTAATTTAATATAATCTCTCAGACTATTTCTTTTTATTTCCAGCAAAGTACATAGGCACAACAACGTCAGAGAGTGTGCAAGGTAAAAGTACAGCAAGAATTAAAACAATAAACACGAGCCCCATTTGTGGTTGCCAATTAATAAAGCCATGGGAAACCATATAAAATAGCGAAGCAAGTGAACTGATTAAGATATGGGCAAAATGGGAGCCGACAGAGAATATTCTGCCAAACTCAGAATAATGTGAAGCTAGCAAAAAGCCATTTAATATTCCAACAACTAAAAATGGCAGAACATTAACCCATTCACTAACAAAGCAGATATGCAGGTGCATAGCTTGTCCCAAGATCATGCCACCGATATATGGCAAGAAAATATCGGATAAAATACAAAATATAACTGGGGATATTGTTCCAACAATAACGGCTTTAAATCTGTTATTTGAAAATCTCAAGAAAGTTAAAACTGTACCGGTAGATGCGAATAACACATGCAAAAAGTGAAAGCTGTGAAACAGCATCATGTAGCCCGTTTTGAAACTTTTTGCATTGGTGTTTGAAAGAGAAAAATAGCTCAATAAAGTTAATAGAATTAACCCAAAAGCAACAGAGAATATAGCATATGGCAAATGGGTTACAAGCTCTTCTTTAAGTGAGTGGTCATTATGGCCATGGGCCTCATGGGCATGGCCCATTAAATCGTGCGTCAAGTGATCTGTGTTTTTCATAATATTTTTTCTTAAATAAATTATTAAACTATTATTACCTAAAACTAGATTAATATTACACTAAATACTGTTTTTTGAAAATTGCCCAAATGCTTAAAATCTAATTTAATCCAACTTTTTGCCAGTATTTTGGGGCTTGCGACGACAATAATCGTTCAAAAACTTTTCTAATCCGCCAGGCTCAATCAGCCCTTTTTTACTTAAAAAAGCCTCAGGGGTGGGGATAAGCGATATACTCCGATCTGTCGACAAAAGTATGGTGCCGTCAAAATCAAAATTAATATTGTTAATCGGATATTTAAATTTTAGAGAAAAACATCTTTTTCCAGATGCACAGTCCCATATGGTCGCCTTATTATTTTTTGCGATAATCAGTAATCTTCCCGATCTGCTTGGAAAAAAACCTGCATCCTTTTCGTGCTTAATAGTCGACATGTTGCCATTTAAATTCAATAAAAGAAGCTCACTTGGAGAGCCTTCAAATTTAATAAATAACTGATCCGAATTTTCGCGAACCGAACCACTATGTATTTGTTTATCAAAAGATCTGAAAACCGATGGGGGCTGCTTAAAATCTTGAGTATCATAAAGTAATATTTCGGATCTGTTGAGGCCATAAAGTGCTGGAGAAAAGTTGGTCAACAGAACAAGATATTTATTATCTGAACTTAAAAAAAAGGTTTTTATTTGACCATAAACTGGTAGTTGAAAAATATTATTACCAGTTTTCATATCCCAAAACAATATTTTGCCTTGAACATGTGTGAGCAAATATTTTTCTTCTCGACTAAAGCATATAAGATTGGGTACGCCGTTATGTTTAAAATATTTGGTATCTCCAGATTCCAGATCCCACAAAACCAGCGGCTTATCATAATATACCGTATTTCTATTTGGGCAAAACATAGTCAGTATATATTTACCACAGGGACTCCAGCAGCAATTAACTATAAAACCAGAATTATCTTTATGGATAAATTTTACGGTGTTAAATGGGGTCTCAATATCATAAATATCAACCCGGTTGCCCTGCGCAACGGCCAAATATTTGCCGCATGGGCTGAAGGCGAAACTTGATATTTGCCATGGATGTATCAGAATTTCGGATAAAACTTTTTTTCCCTTGCGATTTATTACAACCAATTCTTTAAATACAGAATCTTCACGGTAACATATATAATTCCCACAAGGGCTAAGTATCACGTTTTTGTCATGCGGGCCGATTTTCAGGGTTGCCGGCCTTGATCTTGACCAATACCAAAGTCTTGGAAGCAGATTAATATTTATCGCCTCGGGAAGGGCATCAAGCAAACTCTCAAAAAGATCTGGCATAATTTTATTTATTTTTTCTTGTCTTTCTTTTCTTTTAACAGTGGAAAAAAGATCGCGCATGACAGCTTCACTTGCGCACTTTTTTAAGCTTTTAACTTTTGATGGCAAAACTGCCACTGAGAACTTCTCCAACTTATCCTGCGCCGCCTGTTCCGGTAGCTCCATAGAATATAAACTATTAACTAGTAAAAATAATAACGGCAAGAACATAACTCTCTCCCGATTTAGTAATAGCAATAAACAAACCAGCAAGTATTATTTTTTTCGCTAAGCAAAACAACAAAATTACAAATAAATTTTATATATCCCATACACCAAAGTTTTCATAGCCCATAAGAACTATCGATCCCCCAAATTCATCTTCCGAATAACAGACGTCATTAAAGTCATAACCAAAGTCGCCATGTGTTATATTTTCTATAACTTGACCGGTATCTGTCTCCCATAACATCACAGTTTGGTCCCGATTCATCCATGGGGCATACTCAAAGTTGCTGTTGGAAATTAATCTACTTCCGGATTCATTAAATTTGAAAATTAGTGCTTGGTATTCCAACTCAATATAATTATTATACGGTCCCGGATGATATAAAATCGGCCCATCACTAATTTTGTCGCCGTCTATTTTATATAAATTAATAATGCCCGGAGATTTAATTAGATCGTCCCCTTCGAATTTTACAGCCAATCGGCTTCCATCTTCACCAAAGCATATCCCTTTGCACTGAACGCTCCAACCCGATAAAATTTTTTGCGACTTTAAATCTATATCGAAGCTTAAAATTCTAAATTTATCTTGACCCCACCAGTCTTGTATTTCTGGAAAATATTCAGCAGTATCTGGTTTACTTAAAGCAACAAGAATACGATTATTTTGTGTGTCATAAGATAATCCATAAACAATTCCGTCAACTTGAGTAGCAGAAATTGTTAGGCCAGTTTCACAGTTGTAAATATAGATCAAGTTCTGATAGCATGTTAATAATCTTGGAGAGCCATCCGGTGCTTCGATGAATTTGGGCATCACTCTCCAGTATTTTGTATTCTGAACATAGGGCGAATCTTGGTACTTAAAATATCTGGGAGGGTTTTGTTGCTGAAGATCCCATATCACCCCACCATATATGTAACTATCGTAAAAGTTTTTGAACCAAGCTGTAAATATATCGCCCAGTTTTATCAAAATGCAAATAAGAATTGCAGCTATTTTCGTATGACGGAAAATTTAAAATCTGCTTGCCCTGACCAGTTTCAAAAACACTAATCGAATTATCTTGTAACATGTTGCTGGCAAAAAGAGCTCCGTCATCTCTAATTTTCCACCAGTTATATTCGCCGTTATAAGAAAGATTACTAGCCGGAACCTGCAATACATTTTGCGCAGAGCCATTGGCAAAACGTGTCAAATAAATAAAGCCACCTTTATCTGTCCCCACTCTATAGGCCAAAAGGTTTCCAGTTTTGAAACTTGACGTATAATAGCCGCCAAAAAAACTATTCCCTTTGCCTCCAGGATAGTCATATATATCCGGATTTGCGTTAACTTGAGAATATTTAAGCGGGGTTTCTTTGGAAATTAAATTTTGGCAAAAAACAGTAATTAGTGAAAAAAGTAATAAGAAAACCATAATTCGCTCCTGAATTAATTAACAAATTTTATATATCCCATACGCCAAATTGAAAATAGCCCATAAGCACTATCGATCCTCCGAATTCATCTTCTGAGTAACAGACATCTTCAAAGTCGGCACCAAAGTCGCCATGTGTTATCTTTTGTATAACTTGACCGGTGCCTGTCTCCCATAATATTACAGTTTGTGATTCAAGCGTGACATTATACCAAAAGTTGGTATTGGAAATTAATCTACTTCCAGATTCATTAAATTTGAACATTAACGCTTCATATGGGCGATCACCATAATTCTTATACGGGCCCGGATGATATAAAATCGGCCCGTCAATAATTTTGTCGCCGTCTATTTTATATAAATTAATAAGGCCCGGAGATTTAACCGGATCAGCTCCTGCAAATTTTACAGCCAATCGGCTTCCATCTTCACCAAAGCATATCCCTTTGCACTGAACGCTCCAACCCGATAAAATTTTTTGCGACTTTAAATCTATATCGAAGCTTAAAATTCTAAATTTATCTTGACCCCACCAGTCTTGTATTTCTGGAAAATATTCAGCAGTATCTGGTTTACTTAAAGCAACAAGAATACGATTATTTTGTGTGTCATAAGATAGCTCATAAATAATTCCGTCAACTTGAGTGGCAGAAATCACAGCGCCAGTTTCACAGTTGTAAATATAGATCAAGTTTTGATAGCACGTTAATAATCTTGAGGAGCCATCCGGTGCTTTGACAAACTTGGGCATCACTCTCCAGTATTTTGTATTCTGAACATAGGGCGAATCTTGGTACTTAAAATATCTGGGAAGATTTTGCTGCTTAAGATCCCATATCACACCGCCTGTTATGCTACTATCATAAAAATCGTTGCCAACCAAGCTGTAAATATATCGTCCAGTTTTATCAAAATGCAAATAAGAATTGTAGTTATTTTGGTATGACGGCAAATTTATAATTTGCTTGCCCTGACTGGTTTCAAAAACAGCAATCGAATTATCTTGTAGCATGTTACACGCAAAAAGTTTTCCGTCATCTCTAATTTTCCACCAGTTGTATGGGCCGTCATAACCAAGATTACTACCCGGAACCTGTAATACATTTTGCGCAGAGCCATTGGAAAAACGTGTCAGATAAATAAAGCTACCTTGATCTGTACCTATTCTATATGCCAACAGATTTCCAGTTTTAAAACTTGTATTATAATACCCGCCAAAACCCAAATTCCCATTGCCTCCGGGATAGTTATATATATCCGGATTTGCGCTAATTAAATTTTGACAAAAAGTGCTAATTAGTGAAAAAAATAATAACAAAAACACAAACTTCTCCCGAATTAATTATTAGAAACAAGCAAAAATAAATTTACTCTAGTATCAACTTTTTCTTAAATTTATCAATTTTTTTAATTAGAAGTGTTTTAATTAAAACGCTTCTCCAAGCGTCAAGAACCATGCATATGGCGAGTCGCCAACAAAGCGTTTTTTCCATTTAAATCCAAGATCAAATCTAAGTGCGCCTACAGGTGTGTTATAACGAAGCCCAAAACCAGTAGAACCGACAAAATTACTTGTGATAATATCTGTAATTTTATCTTGGGCAAGTGCGCCGATATCATTAAAAACAACCCCAGAAAAAGATTGGTAAATCGGGAATCTAAGCTCTGTGTTAATATTAACCATCGCTTTTCCGCCAAGCTGAACAATACATTCAGGTTGACCAGTTGGAGATAGTTTCGTGAAATTTACAGGCGGGGCCTTATCTTGTTCGTAGCCTCTAACTGAATAAGCACCGCCAAGATAAAATCTTTCTATCGGGTTAATATTGCTAAACTCTGGGTTAAAAATATAGCCAAAGCGCAACCTAAACGCACCGACTATATTATTAGAGATATTACTTAATATTGGGTAAAAATTTGATCGTTCAAATAATATTTTAAAAAAGTAAGATCTAGGCAAATGTGGTGCGCCCATAAGTTTTGAAGACATAACAGTTAAACTGCCATGCGACGGCTCTAATTTATTATCAAGATGGTCGATAAAAATAGATGGCTCAAAAAACAGATACGGGATCCTGCAATCGACAAGTATTGGGCAGTAGTCTATAAAAGCTGCGAGCGTACGTGAAAGATCGCTAATTTTCATAAATTCAAAACCAAAATTAGAGACAAAATCGCAATGGCTAAAATTTTTATTCAACTCAACCAAAATTCCCTCTTGAGAAGCTTTATATAAAATTTGCGGTGAGCCAAAAACAAATGGCTGATCATATCGTGATCGATAACCCTTAAAAGTTGTTCTTATCGATGAGCCAAAAATCCAGGGAACTTCATAAGCGGCAACAACATCTGATTTATATCTAGAAAAATCTGCGTCAACTCTTAATATATCTGCTCGATTAAACGGGTTTTTCCATAGCAAGCTACCACCAAGTTTGTAACTATACCCGCCATTAAAAATTATAAGATTATTACTAACAAGCTGAAACCCGATACGCGTTCTGATCTCAAACGGGTCGTCTGACAGCGCTTTTAATATTATGTCTTTATTCTCTTCGGCTTTGTTAAATTCTGATGGGGCCAAAGTAACATATTCAAACATCGATAAATTTTTTAAATTTTTCAAAGAACGCTCAAGCTTCTCTTTGCTCCAAATTTGCCCTTCTTTATAATCAAGCTCACGCATTATAATTTCTGTTGGAACCTTCGAATTGGTTTGGATTATTGTTTTTCCAAACCTGACCGGTTTAGTTTCGCCAACGATTTTCCAAACAAGCTTTAATAAGCCCGAATTATTATTAGTATTATTATCTTGAACAAATTCCGGGTTACAATAAGTGTAAATATAACCGTTTTGTTTTAAATAATTAGAGATATAATCCCGCTGCTCTTTTATAATATTAATATTAAACGGGACAGCTGTTTTTAGTTGATAAAAATCTGCAAATGGTCCCATTTGCAATAGTTCCGGAAAACGTTCTATTTCTACTTGCCCAAGAAGTCTTTGCGGACCCTCTTCTATTTGCAAAATAAGTTTGTAATTTCCCGAATTATTTTCGGGGCTATTTTTTGAATTACTTTCTAAATTACTTTCTGAATTAACAGACACAAATTTTTGTTCAATAACTGAAAAATCCCAAAAACCATCTTGCATGTATCTATTTTTGAGCTTATCTAACGACTGCTTTAATGTTTGGGAATCAAAAAATTTAGATTTTGTTAGCTCACCAAAACAACTGTTAATTAACTCTTGATAATTATTTTCAAGCTTATTATCAAGCTTGCTATCAAGACTTGCACCAATAATCTCAACGCAATCTATCTTTGCCCTACAACCCTCGTTAATAACAAAATAATAAGAACCCTGCTCGTCCCTGTAATCTATCTTGATGTCCCAAAATCCCCGTTTTTTATATAAAGTCTCAAGTTGGTCAACAAGCATAGAGGCGGGCATTAAAAGCGCAGACTGACCAAAAACTACTAATTCAGAAATCAACTGATTATTATCAAAAAAATGGTTACCAAAAAAGATAAGCTTTTTCTTATAGGCAAGTTCTACAGAGAAATCAGTTTTTACTTTATGATTTTTATAATCGATAAAATTTTGAAAGCCTATCTTGCCTACAAAATAGCCGTGTTTAAATAAATAATTTTTAACTGTTTGAGCAAATTTATCTATAACAGCTTTGTTATAGTAACTATTATTAAGATCAGAATTGGCAATTTTTAAAAGCTTACTATGCAGCAGATTTTTATCTTCAAATTCGCCACTTGTTGAAGTAATTTTAATATCGAAACTATTTATAACAAACTTTTTCAAGTTTTCTAATGTCAAATTAACAGAAACAGTTTTTCTTGCTTCATCAAGTTTTATTTCGTCTATTACATTGGCGCCCAAGTAGCCGTCAGCTTGCAGCTCACTTTTTATTTTTTCTACAGAATGCTGATGCTTTTCTTTATCAAATTTTTCGCCAAACTTTAAAAGATAGCTCTGCAAATATCTGTTTTTATCTGAGATTCTGGTTTTTATTTTAACTTTGGAGAATATCCAAAAACTTTTTAGTCTTAAAAATAGTTTATAGTTGTTGGGTTTTAATTCTTCAAGCTCAACTCTAACAGACTCAAATCGGCTCTTTTTTCGCAAATTTAGCAACACAAATTTAATTTTGTCACGCGACAGAGTTTTGCCAATCTCAAAATCAAACAGCAAGTTTTTTTCAAAATTGTCTATAGACAAATCAGATTCTAAATCAAAACTTGAAAGCAGAAATTTATCTGGCAATTTTGTATCCAAAATCGACCCGATTTTTTGCCAATCCAAATTCAAATCTATATCAAAACCGGAAGCGTTAATTAAAAAACTTAAAAAACTGGTAAAGACAAGAACCCAAAAAAATTTAATATATCTTGTGATAAAGCTAATAAGTCTCACTGTCCCCCCAAAAAACCACTAAACAGAGTTATTATAGCATAACTATTTAATAATTTCTTGGGGGAAATATAAGCAAAATTACTCTATTATTCTAAATATACCCCGGTAATCTTTGTCCTTCAAAAATGGCTCAACCTCAAGAAGATCTTTTTCCGGGTCCTGAACACAGATCTTGTGTATAATATCGACAAACAAATCTACGTTATCTTTAAGGCCGCAGGCTGTTATCTGGAGCTGTTCAGGAGCGACCTGAACAAATCCCTCAACAATATATTTTTTGGCATATTTCTGTATCTCGGGAGGGATCTTTGCATTAAATTTTGAAAGACTGCAGGTTATTCGTACACACTTATTCATACTATTCTCCTTTTTTAAAGAGTTCCTTTTTGCGATAACCCTAACAAAATTAATTTACATATGTCAAAGATAACTTTTTTGTAGTATATTAAAGCTAAAGTCAGTTTTTTAAATTAAAAAATAGTTCAGGATTTGACAGGATTTGCGATGAATAATAGTTCTATACGCGTACGCTTTGCCCCTTCACCAACTGGGGTTATGCATCTGGGTAATGTAAGGGCAGCCTTAATCAATTATCTATTTGCAAAGCAGAAAAATGGCACGTTCATTTTACGCATAGAAGATACGGACGAACAGCGCAATGTCGACCCTCGAGCAAATAAAATTATGGCCGATCTTTCCTGGCTGCATCTTGAGTTTGATGAGGGACCGGGTAGAGCAGAAAAGTATGGGCCATATTACCAATCTGAACGGACAGAGATATACAAAACCCATCTTGAGATTTTAAAAACTAAAAATCTGGTTTATAGATGCTTCTGCACCCAAGAAGAGCTTGAAAGAAAGAGACAGCGCCAACTAGCTTTAAAGCTACCCCCAAAGTATGACCGTACCTGTCTTAATCTGCCAAAAGAGAAAATAGAAGAAAATTTGGCAAAAAATATGCCGTTTATTTGGCGCTTCAAGTTAGACTCAACAAAAAAAGTTAACTTTTTTGATCTTGGCCACAAGAACATGAGTTTTGATCTTAGCCATTTTTCAGACTTTGCCCTAACCCGGCAAGATGGCAGTTTTACATTTATGTTTGCCAACTTCGTGGACGATATGGTGATGAAAATATCCCATATATTCAGAGGTGAGGACCATCTTACAAACACTGCAGGACAAGTTGCACTATACGAGGCCTTTAACGCCCCTATCCCAGTTTTTTGGCACCTGCCCATAATTATAAATCATGAGGGCAAAAAGCTATCCAAGAGAGACTTCGGCTTTTCGCTTGATGATCTTAAAAATTCAGGGTTCATACCTGAAGCTATATGCAACTATCTTGCAATTATTGGCGGATCGTTCAAAAAAGAGATCATGAATCTTGAAGGGCTATCAAAAGAGCTTAATTTTGAAGAGATCGCTTCAACTAGTAAAATACGGTACGATCTTGAAAAGCTACGCTGGGTTAACCATAGCTGGCTAAAACTTCTTGATATAAAAGAGCTAGCAGTAAGAACAAGACCGTTTATAGAAAACAGATTTGCGTCTGCAAAAAATCTGACAGAAGATCAACTTGAGAGTCTACTTAAATTTGTTCACAGTGAACTGTTCACGCTGGTTGAAGCAGCTGACAGGCTGGCTTTCTATTTTGAGCGTCCAAAAATCACCCAAGATATTAAAGAAAATTTAGAGAAGCTAAATATCTCAGAATTCAAAGATATAATAAAAGCTGAGCTGAAATCTGGCTCTATTAATAACCCGCAGTTATTTATTAATAACCTACAAGCTACGTGCAAGCAAAAAAATCTTGCCAGTAAGAGTAATCTTTACGGGATACTAAGAATATCTTTAATGGGCATCGAAAATGGGCCGAGCATAAAAGATCTTATTAGTATGTTGGGAACCCAAGAAGCAACTGAAAGAATATTATCTATTCTCTAAAATCCAGTTAAGTTTTAAAGCCAATCTCAGTTAATTCTACACACCCGCTCGTCCCGAGTGCCCGGCGTCGCGTCCGTCGAAGCCTTGGCGAAGTCGGAAGCTTTAGCGTAGCCTGGGTGTATCGAGGGATGGGTCCTAAAAATTCTGGGATATGGTTTGGTATGCCTCGTTTAATATCGATATAATAATTTCGTAAAGTTTATCTTGAACGTCTGTATTATTTTTGAGATATGCAAAACTGTCGACCAGAGTTTTGTATTTCATCTTAATATGCTCGATATTATCTTTTTCCCAATCATGTAGGCCCAAAATTTCATAAGCGCTTGAATTTACTCCAAGATTACTCATACCAACTTTATAACCGATAAGATTATAGGCCAGTTTTACGCTTTTGGGATTAAGGTTTAATATCGTCTCTTTAAAGTTTACAAAGTTTTTAAGGCTGGACACAGATTGATCCATTTTGCCAAACGCAGATTCAAGAAGTAATACGGTGTCCAACAGAACTTTTTTTGTGTTTTTCGCATCTTTGTCGTTATATTTTAAAATCGCAGATTTAAAATCTGCCATTATTGTCTTATATACTTTTTGGCCATGTTTCAATTTAGTTTCGATATTAACAAAATTAATTTTTTTAATATCGATCTTTAATAAATTCAGTTCTTTAAGCCCCACAGCTTTATCTTTATCGTTAATAATTGCATCAACGATTTCAGTTTTGTATATATCATCAAGTTTAATAAAAATAAAATCAGAGACGCCAAAGAGGATATCTAATTTTGTTGCAAATTCCGGAGATCTTTTTTCAACAAAATTTACAACTGACTCCAGAGATGTTTGCCACTCTGTTTTTTCATCCTGACTAATCACCTGCGTTATCAAATTTTGCTTTTTGCCAATTATTTTATTGTAAGACGAATTCAAATTCTTTAAGAGGCTTTCTGCTTCGGGACTTGGGGTGCCCGAAAACAATTTTTCCTGATCAAAATTATTTCTATATATTCGCGTGTCATTTCCTGAACCCAGCCCGCAACATAGAGCCATTAACAAAAAATCCATACTATTTCTCCCGTTTTATTTTCTCATGTTTTATTTATCATGTTTTATTAATAAAAACAAAAAGAGAATAACACCGCAAACAAAATTTTGTCTATACGAACCTGACCAAATTAATTTTTGGGAGCTCCAGCAGAATATTTTTCTCTCAAAGCAATAATCTCTTTCCTTACGTCAGATATCTCTTTGTACAAAGCAGGTATCGCTGCTTCATCCACAATCTGGCCTTGTTCCAATTTTGCTTGCGCGGCTTGTTGTCTTTTTTCCAATTCACCCAATTTTTTTTTCAATTCATCCAATTTTTTTTGTGATTCTGAAGGCTTATTTATCTGTGGCAAAACGACATTTTGTATTTTATTAGCAATGTCTTTAGTGATTTTGCCTATAGTTATTAAATAAATATCCAAAACATAATTCAAAATAGCTTTCGCGTCTGTTGTTCCCTGCCTATAGGTAGAAACTTTGTTTACAGCTATTTTTGCATCTGACACATTTTTTTCCAAATTTACAATAAATGCTTTGATGGTCTCTAGAGTCTTTCGTTGTCCCTCTTCTTCTCTATATAGCCCCGGAGCAAGAAGCGTAAGTATCTTGGGCAAATCAGATTCAAAAATTTCTGAATTTACATTAAAAATAGTTGCAACATTCTTACATTTTTCGGTTTCTTTAACTGTCAAAGCAACAAAGCAAAGTAAATCTTTGGTTCCTGAATTATCGACAAAATCTTTCACTTCGCGCAGAGCAATTTCCCATCGATTTTTCTGTTGCTTAGTTGTTTTATCCTCCAATTTCCACAAGCTTAAATCTCTCTTAATATCTTTGCCAATCTCCAATTCTGACAAAGTTACAGGGCGTCCACTATCCCTCTTGATTTCCAATTTTGGCAAATCTGCTGCTGAGATTCCAAATGCATATTGCGCCGCGCGAGAGACGCGATCGGCGATCTCTTCAAAAGAATAAACCTGCTTCTTTTCTGCCGCAAAATTTGTTCCAAGAGTAAATATACTCGCAATAAAAAATATCTTTTTCATCAAAGTCTCTTTCTTTTTTAATCTCTTTTAATTCAAAATATTTTTACTTTTTTGCACCCGCCACTATGCCATCGCCTTTTGCTGTTTCATAATTTTCGCGCTCCATCCCCACCCCTGGAGAAGTGAAAAAAGAATCTACGTTAGTTTCTAATCTATTAACCATTCTCTCCAAGTTATCCCACATAGTTTCTAAAATCTTTTTTGCATCAGATCTTGATGGCCTTAATGTCCAAACATCTTCAATATTCTCATCAAAATCTTTAAGCAATTCTCTGATCTCTTTAAACTTAGGGCCGTATTCTTTCCAGAAATTTACTATATAAGCCCTATCAAACTTAGCCATTTCGCTTTTTTCTTCTTCAATCCCACTCTTAACAGCTTCAATACCGTAAACCGGCTTTGCCTTTTCAAAAGAGTCTGGATTAAGTTTGCGTGCAAGTTCGTTGGCAAGAGCCATAATTTTTTTATTTATCGCCCAGATTGAGACATTCTCACTTGGGTCAACAAATTTAGGTAAATCTTGCGATCCTGAATCTACAACAAATGTTTGAACATTTTTTAAAACTTCACTCCATGCCCGCCAGTCTCGATCTCCTAACCCCAGTTCAGGGCCAACGGCTTGCGGTCCCTTTATCAAATTTTTGCCTGCACCACTTTCTGATGTTACAAAGCTCTTTTCAAATATGTTTTTTATATCACTTTTTAACCGCTCAAAATTTATATTTGATGACGCAAACGTCTCTTTTATCTCATTTAATATTGGTCCGTATAACTTCAATAGCAATTTTAAAATTGCCAGCGCATTTTTGTCAGCAGCTGTGTTTGCTTTAAGTTTGTTTACCTCTTTATCAAGATTTTTAAGATTATCAGCCTTTTCGCCAACAAACTCTTTTAAAGTTTTGCCCTGCACTGTTCGCGACTCACTTGATTTTTGCTCTCTAAAAATATTAATCGCATCAATAGTAGAATTATAAAGCGCATAAATACCTACAAATTTATTCATAAATTCTTTATTATCACTGAAATTAACTATGTATCCCAATCTCATGAAAGTGCTATCAAAAATATCTCTTTTCTCTCTAGATTCACTTGGATTTTTTGGCTCCATAAAAACTTTGTTAATATCAGCCTGAGTCGTTTCTAATACGGGATTCGATCCAAACGTATAGTCAGCTATAATTTTGTTTCCAATTTCAGCTAACAAATTAAATAATTTGATAACTATCTTTTTGCTTTCAGCTTGTTCATTCGAGAGTGTTTTCACTTTATCTAACTCTAAAATATCTCTAGGCATCTCAATCTTACCTATGTTGTAAATTTGTCTTAGAGCTTCTCCAAGTTCGTTATTTTTACTTACATCTTTCAGCGACAGTAATTTATTTAACTGTTTTATTAAAGCTGCATTTTTTCCTTCAAAAATTTCAGTTTTGCCAGTTAAATTTGTGTTTTTAAACTCTTCTATATAATCAATAACTTTATTGACATTATCATTCCAAATTTCAATATTTTGCTTATAAACTACATTATCAGGACCCAATTTAATTAACGGCTGTTGTCCGGACAACCCAAAAAAAATATTTTGCGCTAATTTTTCCATATTTGCGTACGAACTTTGAAGATCTTTCACAGATTTAATTTCCCCATCTGCAAAAAGATAATTAGAGAGAAATATAAAATTAGAAAGCAACAATAAACTTATTTTCTTCATAAAAACTCTTTCGTCAAAAATATTCTTAACCATATTTTTAATTCAAAAATAAGCTTTCCATAATAACTACAAATTAATCAACAATTTTTTTAAACAATACAGGGCGCGTATCATCACGACCCGCGCCCTGCAAATTTATAGCTTCAAGCACATTTTTTATTATTATCTAGTATGCATATGGCTCTGGTGATGACGCAGACTCTCCCCCTTTTTTTCCACCCGGCAATAGGTTTTTAAATCTGTCTAACTTAGTAATCTTCCAGTATTCCTTCATATCACTCTCAAATTTATCACGAAATTCTTCATACTTTGATAACAGATCTTTTAGAAAGGACCTAACGGCTTTTGATGTAGATATCGTGTCTATTTTTGATTTGGCAGTCTTAAGCTTCCCGTTCATATCCTTGATAACACGATCTAATTCTTGTATTTTTGCACTTGTCTGCGCGTCGTTCCAGGCGGTTTTGCTCTCAGCCAAATGGCCTGCAGCTGTAACGCCGTCCAAAAGATTTGCATTATAATCGTTGTACGATGTTTCATTGTAATCAGTGCTATTTGAGATCGCAAATGTACCCACAAGACTGCTCAATTCAGCAATTGAACCAAAGGCGGCAGTTAGCTCGTTGGGATTGGATAAGCTTTCTGTGAATTTCAATTCAGAAAGCTGCTTTTTTATAATCGGCGTGTAATCAAAATCTTTTTCAATCTTTTTCAAGATCGGCTCATACAGCTTCAATAATAACTTTAAAATCGTCACAGCATTTTTGTCAGCTGCTGTTTTGGTGGGAAGCTTGCTTACTTCTTTATCAAGATTTTTAAGATTAGCGGCTTTTTCATCTAAAAATTGTCTTAAAGATTTACCGTTAAAAACAAGTGGCTCTTTTTTTACGA
Source organism: uncultured bacterium (assembly GCA_963717435.1). Taxonomy (GTDB): domain Bacteria; phylum Babelota; class Babeliae; order Babelales; family Babelaceae; genus MFD05580-245. Next base: position 795,590 of record OY970332.1, on the reverse strand, counting down.
AAGCTTGCGAGAACTTATTAATCGTGTCAATGCTAGAATTATAAAGCTCATAAATGCCTGCAAATTTCTGCATAAATTCTTTATTGTAACTGAAATTAACTATGTAACCTAATCTTGTGAATGTGTAATCGAAAACTTCTCTTTGACCTGTAGTGATGCCACTTTGAGAATATGGTACATTGGTGAAAACATAAGTTATATTAACTTGGGTCTTTTTTAACACCTGATCCGGAGCAAAAGTATAGTCAGCAATAATTTTGTTTCCAATAACTTGCAATAACTTGAAAATATCAAGCGCCAGCTTTTTGGCTTGTTTGACTTCAGGATCTGAGCCTTTAATTTTATCTAATTCTTGAAGAACTTCTGGGATCTCATTGTTGACGATCAAATAAGTACTCTTTAAGCCGTCTTCCACGTATGCTGGCTTTTCACGCATCTCCTGAAAATTTTTAATTATTTTGTTATTGAACGCAATCATTCTTGGGGCCAATTTTGCCAAGATTGCGTCCTTTGGAACAGTCGAATTTGTTTTGTTCATCCCTATGTATTCACTTGCCAGCCTAATATCACCGTTCCAGAAATCTACATAAGCGCGATTTGTGGGATCCCATTTTGAAAGATCAGATTTTTTTTCTAAACCAAATAATGTTGTTTGGTTTGCGCCCTTCAAGATATCTTTATATAGTGCATCGGCATAATTGGGATCAGCTATACCAGGTAAATCAGGGCTACCAAAATTTGATTTTGAAAAAATCGGCACAAAATTAAATACACTCAACAAAATCAGCGCCGACAGTAACAATATCTTTTTCATCACATTTCCCTCTTCAAAAATTAAATTATTCTAATTCCACTTTGATCTTAATTAAGACTTCTAAAAAAACTCAATATTTTTTGCAAACAATTTTTTAGGAAATTATTCTTCTCCAGATTGCTCATAGTCTACTTCTAATAACTTTTTTGGAGTCAGCTTTTCTTTTGCTCTTGCAGCAAACGTGATGCCCAACTCTGTTTCCATTTGATCCACAAATTCATTACGCAATTCTTTGTGTTTCTTTATTATATCTTTCAGACCAGTTTTAACACCTCCTGATTGAGATATTGTCCTCACTTGGTCTTCAGCCATCTTGAGTTGTTTATTAGTTTCTTTAATCAACTCTTCTACAAAATCAATTTTTTGCCCCATAGTTTTTTCTTGTCTTTTTCTTTTGTATATGCTTATCTGCCCAAACTGATCTATCATTAATCGAACAATCTCATCAAGCGCTTTTTTGTATTCACCATACGCCTTCTGTTCTTCATGAGTCTTCTGCTTGCCAAATTCAGTTGCAACAACTTTACTAAGTTCTTTCTGCAACTTTTCCAGTCGTTTTTCATCTAGCAATTTGTCCACGATGCTTATCGCTTTGAGCTGTCGCTCGATGCTCTCTTTATAAGCAGCATTTTGTTTGGCCAAATTTTCTGCTTGGGACGGTTCTTTTTTACCTCCCGGCAGAAACTCTTTAAATCTCTCAAATGCCGTAATTTTCAGTTCATCTTTCATTTTGTCTTCAAATTTATCGACTATCACTCTATATGCTTCAAGCAAATCTTTCATAACTGTTTGAACTTCTTTCACATTAGACACCTCTTTTATAAGATCTCCGGCGAATTTCAATGGGCCTTTGATATTGGAGTCAAATGTCTTAAATTCTTCAAGCTTGTCATCCGTCGGTTTATTCTCGATACTCGCTGCAATTTTTATAAAACTTCCCATCTGCGCTCCCGCTTTTTGTAGCCCTTCTTTTAAGAAAGAATTTTTGTATAAGTTCGTCTTAAAGTTAGAGTCTTGCGTCTGTCCAAATGCCCCAATATATTGCTCAATATTTGTTAAAGATTTGTTATTTGCATTATTAAATTCATATTTTTTTGATTTAACAGAATCAAGCTCTCTTTTAATCAATACTTTATAATCAAAATCTTGTTTAATTTTCTCCAAGATTTGTCCATATAACTTCAACAACAGTTTCAAAATCGTCACAGCATTTTTATCAGCTGGCGTACTACTGCTTATGTTTTCGACCCCTTTGGCACTCTCTTTTAGATTACGATTTACGTCTTCCAAGAATTGATTTAAAGATTGTTTGTTATTATAAACTTTACTGAATTGCTCTCGGTTGGTAATAGCATTTGAAGCAGATTCAATTACATTAAAAGCAGAAATATAAAGCTGCTTAATTAAAGAAAAATTGGCCCATAAAGTGCCATTTTCACTAAAATTAACTACATATCCCAGTCTGGCAAATAATGCTTCGAGATTCTTTCTGTTCTGCTGAATTTGTCCATTAGGAATTGCTGTGTAATAATCTTGTGGCAGGAATATACCGCTAATAAAATGTTCAATTGTCTTTAATGCATCTTTTGGCGCGAAAGTGTAATCGATAATTGTTTTGTTCCCAATTTTTTGCAACAACTTAGTTACATTCAAACCGAGCTGCTTAGCATCTTTATCCTCGGCTTTTTCTGTCCGTATTTTTTCCAAATTTTTGATTAACTCAACAAGATTTATATTCACGTATCTATATATCCCAGACAGAATATTGCCAATCGCACTGAAATCTTTTCTTTTATCCATCACAACCAAAGAAGCTGTGTCCGGCACTAATTTGCTTGAGTTGCTAAATTCCCGTTTCAGATCTCTCAAAACAGCATATTTTGTATCTATATCTTTAATAAACAGTTCGATATATTTTTTGTACCACTCTTCAATTTGTTTTTTTAAGTTTTCCTCGGTGGCCCCTCCGCCTCCTATGGCGCCTGTTGTTAGACCAAAAAGCCGATCCGCTTCTTTGTTCATATCATCAAAAAAAGCCTGATAATCTATCTTCTTCTGCGCAGACTCCATAGCATTAATCGACACAGCAAAAATCTGAACAATCAGCAGTAACAATATCTTTTTCATCACAATTCTTTCTTCTATCTTAATTTTTTAGATTATAAATTATTCTAATTCTGCCTTGAGCTTATAACTTGCCCGAAACTGCTTAAACTCTCTCAAACACGTATTTTGATTACTTTCCCAAACAAGTTTTCCACAATCACATGAAATTAAGCAATAATTTTTATTCAAACAAAAACAGGGCGCGTGCCAAAAGACACACGCCCTGCAAATTTATAGCATATCAAGCTATGATGTTTTAATCTCAAGCTTCGCTGCCAGTTGCTTTGCAAATTCATCACGGAACTGCCTAAATTTTGCCATTATATCTTTCAGAACTGACTCTTGATCTTCGTCTTGGGTTATGGCGGCTATTTCGCCTTGAGCTGCACTCAAAACATCGTCTGTGTCGTTTATAAATTTCCTGTATTTCACATCTCTATCTTCATTTTTAGCAAGATCGTTAATCTCAGTGATGAAAACAATAAGGTCCAATAAATTCCCCCGATAAGTATCATATTTCCTAAAATTAAATTTGGATGGTGATTGCTCAACAAACTTGACAGACACAATGTCACGAAGTTTTCTAGTCGCATCATATAAGTTATTCGCCTTCATCAAATCAACATTTAGGTTGACTGTTCCCAGCGAATTCAATATATCTTGTTTTGTCATCTTAGGTTTTGAAGATTGTTTTGCTTCACTTGTTGCAGTCGTAGCTGCTGACTTACTGCTCGCTTTTGCTTCGAGCTCCTCAGAACCTTGCTTCTGCTCGCCTGCTCCTGGCTCGCCTTTCTCTTCTCCAAAAACCGCATTTTTAAATCTGGCCAAACGTGTAATTCCCAACTTATTTTTCATATCATCTTCAAATTTATCAAGCATAATTTTGTAAGTAGCAAGCAGATCCTTCATTACTGTCTGGACTGCCTTCACGCTCGAAACTTGATTTATGGCTCCTTCAGCTTTCTTCAAAAGAGGCTTTGCGATATCATTAAAAGCTTTTAACGAAGCATCTTTAGCATTTGTCGATTCTCTCTTTAGCCGCTCAGAAGTCTTTGTAAAAGTTATTATTCCATCATATAACCCCATTAAATTAGTTACGAAATCTTTCTGCCACGTCTCTGTTTTAAAGTTATGATCTTCTGAAACTCCGAACAAACGAACCCAGTTCGCGGCATTAAGAAACGCGTTTATATTCTCAAGTGTGTTAAAGTCATATTTACCTTTTTCGATTATTTCAAGTTCTTTCTTAATCAATGGCCTATAATCAAAATCTTTTTTAATTTTCTCCAAGATTTGTCCATATAACTTCAACAACAATTTCAAAATCGCCACGCCATTTTTGTCAGCTGGTTTGTTGGCCCCGATATTATCGACCCCTTTACTGGTCTCTTTTAGAATACGACTTTCGTCTTCCAAGAATTGATTCAAAGACTGTTTGTTATTATAAACTTTAGTGAACGGCTCTTTTTTCCCGAAAGCCCCTGAAGCAGATTCGATTACATTAAGCGCAGAAATATAAAGCTGCTTAATTAAAGAAAAATTAGCCCATAAAGTGCCGTTATCGCTAAAATTAACTACATAGTCTAGTCTGTTAAATAATGCATCAAGAACTATTTTTTTTCCGGGAAATTCGACCAAACCAATCTGGGTATAATAATCTTTTGGCAAAAATATACCGCGTATAGAATTCTCAATTGTCTTTAACGCATCTTTAGGCTCAAAAGCATAATCAACAATAATTTTGCTCCCGATTACCTGTAAAAGCTTGAACAGATCCAGGCCCAGTTTTTTCGCATATCCGTCTTGCTCAATAACTTTTTTAAGACCATTTAACTTCGAAACTGAATCGGGTATATTTGTGTTAATAGTTGCATAAACATCGTGCAAAAGTTTGGAAGCGCTCGTCTTGTCTCTCTGCTTTACTTCGACCGGCAAATTTGTAAATGCATAAATTATCACTGAATTTGAAGCGACTAAATTTTCTGCTGCATCCTCCAAAATTGTGTTGGGTTTTTTGGCTCTCTCGTTTATGGTACTAACCATTCCGATATATTCACTTGCCAATCTGATATCATCGTTCCAGAAAGCTACATAAGCGCGATTTGTGATGTCCCATTTTGAAAGATCAGATTTTTTTTCTAAACCAAATAATGTTGTTTGTTTTGCGCCCTTCAAGATATCTTCATATAGTTTATCTGCATAATTGGAATCAGCTACACTAGGTAAATTAGGGCCACCAAAATTTGATTTTGAAAAAATCGGCACAAAATTAAATGTGCTCAACAAAATCAGCGCCGACAGTAACAATATCTTTTTCATCAAAATCTCCTTCTTTTTTGGTATATTTTTAATTCAAAAATAAGTTTTTCATAATAACTACAAATTAATCAATAATTTATTTAAACAATAAAGGGCGCGTGTCTTGATGACACACGCCCTTTATCGCTCTTTATCAAGAGTATTTTTTATTCTTCCTGTTTACCGTATGGGATTTCTGTTCCCTGCCCTTCAAATTCGTATGTCATTATTGGTTCGTTGCCTCTTGGGGCTTCGAATGCCTCTCTTGCTTTTGCTACATCACTCTTCTTTCCGCCCGTTAAAAATTCTTTAAATCTTTTAGCTTTTTCTTTAACTTCGTCTAATGTTGTAATCTTCAAAGATTTCCTCGTATAGTCCCCAAATTTATTAACAAAATCCTTAAACTTCGATAATAAAGCTTTCAGGAGCGATCTAGCTGATTCTGATTGGGATATTTTATTGATTAAAGATCCAGCACTCTTAATCAACTCGTTCATCGCGTCAATATCCCGATCTACCCACGACACCCTTTCGGCGCGATCCTTTGATGCTATGACAGACAAGTCCCAATAAAGATCACCCATTAACCTCATCATTGCGTATAAATCCTGATTATAGAACGTATATTGACCTGAATCATACCCTTCTGAGCCAAGAAATGATTCCAATTGCCAAGCAGCCAAACGCAATTTGCGTAACGACTCTTCTAGAAATTGTGGTTTGGAAAAATCACCCGTAAACTTGATAGAATCAATATCCTTTTTCATAGCTGATTTATAATCAAATTCTTTTTCGATCTTTTTCAAGATAGGCTCATACATCTTCAATAAGAGCTGCAAAATCGCCTTTGCATTTTTGTCAGCTGCTGTTTCAGTTGCAACTTTATCGACCGCTTTACTAATATTTTTGAAATCAGAAGTTTTATTTGTCAAAAATCCCCTCAAAGGCTCGCCGTTAAAAACAAGTGCTCCCTTTTTTGCAAAAGCTTGCGCGAATGCATTAATCGCATCAATAGTGGAATTATAAAGCGCATAAATAGCTGTAAATTTCCGCATAAAATCTAGATTGTCGCCAAAATTAACCACGTATCCCAATTTTGTGAAATAAGTATTGAAAACTTGTATCTCGTCTTGTTTGACCCCATCCTGATAGTTATGCCGGTAAAAAATAGCTTGAAGAACAGTTTCCATTGTTCCTTTTAATTCAGCCACTGAACCAAAAGTATAATCAGCAATAATTTTGTTTCCAATATTCTGCAAGAGCTTGCAAATATTTAAAACAAGATTTTTGGCCGCTTCTGCATCAGGATTCGACATTTTCAATGTATTTAGTTCAGGAATCAAATTTGCGATAGTAATATTCGAAACTTTGTAAATTGAACGTAATTCCTCTGTGATGAATGACCTATTTTTAGTTCGCAATGCATTGAATCTATTAATTATCTCAGCACTATACGTTTTTACGACCGTATGCGCTACGCGTTCTTCTTTCATATTTGTCTTAATATAAGTAACCGCATCTTCGATATAGCCATTCAAAAGTTTAATCTTAGTATTAATATCTTCCTGGCTGAACTTTGCGGGGTTTTTTTCATTTTTTAAATTGAACAGATCGTTGGCAACTTGAAAAATATCACTATATAACACCCGAGGATCCAGACCCTTTGCTGCACCACGTTCTTTGGCGATTTCCGCCTGAGTTTTTTCAGGCTCCCTTCCCCAAATTGAACCGCACAAAATCAGCGCTGACAGTAATAATATCTTTTTCATCACAATCTCCTTCTTTTTTACTCTTTTTTTATTCAAAAATAAGCTTTTCATAATCGACACGAATTAATCAATAATTTATTTTAAAATAATACAAGGCGCGTATCGTCAAGACACGCGCCCTGTAAATTATCGTTCTACACCAAACCTATTTTTTAGTCTTGTTTATAAGGTTTTAATGGCTTTATTCGTTCTCTTTTTCCGCCTGTGTATGTTGCTGTTAGTTCTTCTCCTGCACTCCTCTTTTTTCCTCCAATAGAGAATATCGATTTAACTGTTTCTGAGAACGTAAGTTTCAAAGAGGTTCTCATATCATCCTCAAATTTATTAATAAAATCTTTATATTTTGATAATAAATCTTTTAGAATCGACCTAACCACTTTTGATTCAGATATTTTATCGATTAAGACTCCAGCGTTCTTGAGCTCTTCGTTCATCGAGCTAATATATTTATTCACAGTTGATGATTTTTCACTTCGTTCCTTTGATTCTAAGGTGGATCGTTCTGAATAAAGAACAGTCATGAGGTCATAAATTCTTACAAAACATTCTTGATAACTATTATATTTATCTTTATTATACTTACCTTCTGAGCCGATAAATGCTTGCAACTGCGAATCAAGAGCATTAATTTGTTGAAACTGAGAACCCAGAGTCTGCAAACTGTAAATATTTCCTTTGAATGTGATTGAATCAATAGCCTTTTTCATAGCTGATTTATAATCAAACTCCTTTTCAATTTTCTTTAAGATAGGCTCATACAACTTCAATAAGAGCTGCAAAATCGCCTTTGCATTTTTGTCAGCTGCTGTTTTAGTTGTGAGGTTATCGACCGCTTTATTAATAGTATTTTTGATATCAGAAGCGCGCGTGTTCAAAAATTCTCTTAAAGACTCTTTTTCTTCATGTTGTCCTTCCTGAAAAACAAGTGGCTCGTTGTTTTTAAAAGCTTCCGAGAAGTCATTAATCGCATCAATAGTAGACATATAAAGAGCCGTAATAACCTTATATGGGGTTTTAAATCCATCATTGGCAAAGTTAACCAGGTATCCCAATTTTGTAAATAACCGCTTTAAATCGTCTGATTTATCCCGGCGTACACCCTTACTTTTCACCCAATCAGCTTTCATGAAAACATATGTAACATCGGTATTAATTTCCTCTGATACCTCTCCAGGTGAGAAAGTGTAATCAGCAATAATTTTATTTCCAATGTTCTGCAAGAGCTTGAAAATATTTAAAGCCAATTTTTTAGCCTGCTCAGCCCCAGAATCTGATGGTTTAAACGCATTTAATTCAGAAATTACGCCTTCTATGTAAGTGTTAGCAATTTTGTAAATCGAAAGCAATTCTTCTGATATCAGTTTAGTATTGTTCGCCAACTCGGCAGATCTCACTGCGCTCAATCTTCCAGTTATTCCAGAATTGTAGGAGTTCAAATTTGTGCTGATTATAGAATTTCCCTTGATATTTGTTTTTATATAGGAGGCCGCATCTTCGATATAGCTAGTCAAAAGTTTAACCTTAGCATCAATATCGTTCTGGCTGAACTTTGCGGGTTTTTTTTCATTTTTTAAATTGAACAGATCGTTGGCAACTTGAAAAATATCACTATATAATTCCTGCGGATCTAGCCCCTTTGGTGCACCACGTTCTTTAGCGAGTTCTGCCTGGGTTTTCTCATATTCCTGTCCCCAAATTGCTCCGCCCAACATTAGAGCTAACAACAATATCTTTTTCATCACAATCTCCTTCTTTTTTTAATATATTTTTTTAATCCAAAAATGAGTTTTCCACAATAACTAGATATTAGTCAATAATTTAATTTTTAAAGAATACAGGGCGCGTATCATCACGACACGCGCCCTGTAAATTTACAATCTCAAATTGGCCCAAAATAAGAGCCGCCGGGTAAACAACATATTTTTACACAGTCGTTATACTTATTAAAATAACTATCTATTTTTTACCTTTAAACCGCAAGACTTATGCCCTTCAAAAAATTTCTGGTCAATTTTTTCTCAAGAATATCGTAAAAAAGTCCCTGTTTGTTTACCGGTCTACCTTTTTCAGGGTCTGCAAAATAACCAAAGAAATATTCCAGAACTTCTTTTTCTTTTTGCGGCATTGATACTTTTATATTATGAAGTGCGTTGCGGGCCGCTAGAATATCTTGGGACATTTGAAAATTGAATTTTTGTGCTTCTTGCTTTAAAGCTTCAATCTTATTAGAGTTTTTTAGCTTCACAAGTTTTTTAATATTCTCATTAAGCTTATTTGATAAGCCATATATCGATAAATTTTCTTTAAAGCCAGTTTCTCCAGATTTTTTAACAAAAATTTCTAAATCTTTTTGTCCTGAAGCTAAAATAAAATTTCGTACGCGATCTAAAGCGTGGTTCCAAGAATCCCATCGGCTTTCCTTGATTCCTTCGGAGAGATCAACTTTATTACCCAAAAAAACTACTTGTGAAATAGGTTCTAAATAATCTATCAAATCTTGAGCTGACTCTTTGTCTGCAAACAAAATATTGCTGCAACCTAGCAAACCCAAAACTAAAAATATCTTTTTCATTACATCTCCATACTCTGAAATATTACTTTTTCTCACATACCCAATATTTATTTTAAAGTTTTACTTGTATTGTAATTCTTTTATGTAATCACCGATTATCTTAAGTAAGTCATAAATCGAACCAGTATTACCGGCAATCTCAGCTGTAGATCCAAACAATTTTTTTTCTTCCCTAGGCGGATATCCAACCAACCCTTGTAATTTTTCTTGTAGATTTTTATTTTTTCTATCAAATTTGAAATCTGCAATTTCTTGTCTGATAGATAAGTTTTTCAGCTGAATTTGAGATCTCAATTTTGTCGCTTTAACAAAATCCTTAGACTTGGTTAAATTAATCAAAATTTTTATTGAGTTAACTTCTTCTCCGATAGCAATCAAAATTTTTTCTAAGTCTTTATTTTTTGATTTAGCTGCCAATTGTCTGGCTTCTTCAAAGTCTTTAATTAAAGTATCTTTTTGGCTCTCAATATTTTGCGCCAGATCACTTCGCAATTTTTTAATCTCGGTCACAGAACCTCCCCCATCACCAGGCATATTTATTGGATCCGCAAATAAAAGATAATTGCAGCCTATCAAACTTAAAATCAAAAATATCTTTTTCATTACTAACTCCGTAATTAAAATTAATTAAGCATTTTTATCATCTTTGGGTCCAGAAAAAACATACTTTGGCAGAACGCGTATTGGCGCCCCAGCCTCTGGTGATTTTTTGCTTTTTTTGGCTGTAGATTTTTTTTCTATTTCTTTACTTTGTCCACTTTCAATACACAAGCATGAAAAAGTTATTGCAAGTACAACAGAACAAAATATAAAACTTCTTTTCATAACTGACATAACGCCCCCTAAATAATTAATAGCTTTTTGTACACCCAATAGTACTAACAGCATACCTAATTTAAGCTTATTAAATTTACTGATAGAAAAACAAGAGAAGCTGCAAAATTCATATAGAATTAAAATGGCGGGATTTTTGGGTCTAAAATAAGACCACATAAGTTGAAATAGCTTTAAGCTTGGCAATAATATAGGCAACTTTGTACCAAAATGGTCCTTGAGGTACGGTTTCTGGCTTTTTTAGCCCGATTTCGGGCTGATATGTAATATTATTAATGTTTTTGGCCCGTTCTTGCCCAGTGGGTTGAATATCTGTTTGTTCCGGGTTCTTATCCTGACTTTCTAGCTGCCCAATAATAGAACAAATTTCCGTAAAGCTGGTTATTTGATCACAATCTTGGACAAACAGACCAGAAATATTTGTAAAACTGACCAAACTTAAAATCAAATAAAAATTTTTAATTGCTCGGCGCATTATTTCCCCATTAATAAGTTGAGTTTAATAAGTTAATAATTTTTATATTGGGTATTTTAGCTTTTTGAGGGATATAAATTCAAGAAACAGTAATAAAAATAGTAATAATGGCAAAAATTAAAAAACTACTTTTGCGATACAGGCAATAATCCATTATAAAAAGCACAAATATAGCTATATTTATTAAAAATAATAAAATTTTAAACAAATTCATTAATAATTTTATAAATCTTGCCCAAGCAAAACTCTATTTTCAGATTTAATCAGATTAGAAATCACGCCGGTTTTTAGAAATATATCCATTAGGGACAAAAATTCTTGTTCAAAATCTTTGGGTACATAAAATTCAAACACACTTTGAGATTTGTCCAAAGTGCGATCAAAACAGATATGTTCGTAACTTCTTAAAATCGCAACAAAAAACCATGTTTGCGGTTTATTAACATGGGCTTGATAATATAAACAATAAATCATAAAATCTTGGAAAGTTAAAAGTCTGCTAAAACAACAAAAATAAGGGCAAAAAATGAACTCTAATAGAATACCAGAAAGATCTATAGGTGTAAAAACGGCCACTATAGTTGGAATAAATGCCATGATAGGCGGCGGAATATTTTGCGTCCCGCTAGCCCTTTCGCAGTCAGCCGGACCCGCTGGAGTTTTGACCTATCTTTTTGTTGTTGTTGCGGTATGGCTAATGGCGGTTTCTATTGCACGTGTGGCGCAATTGTATCCAGAAGAGGGCTCTTTTTATACTTATACAAAGCAGTGGGGCGGTCACTATCTGGGCGTCGCGGCAGCCATGAGTTATATAATCGGTCTTACACTAGGAATGGGATTAATAGCAAAATTGGCAGGTTTATATTTAGGAGAAAATATAATTCATACGCCGGCGCCACTATTAAGTTTGATTATTATAATATTACTTACAATATTAAATGTATTTGGAATAGCGATCTCACAACTTGGACAGATAATTCTTGTCGCATGCACAGTAACGCCTATTTTGTTGACGTCACTTGTTTGTTTGTTGCACGCAAAATTATCGAATCTGTTTCCGTTTTTTCCATTTGGATACTCAAATATTTTCGCATCAACAAAAACTGTGATATTTAGTTTTTTTGGCTTTGAATGCGCGACATCACTTTTTAATATTGTAAAAAATCCCGGAAAAAATGTTTATAACGCTCTTGCGTATTCGATAGCGATTGTTGGAATAATTTATTTAATTTTTACAACTTCTATTATGCTTGCAATTCCTGCTTATAAATTTCAAAACGAAAGCAGTACTTTATCACAAATTCTTGCGGAGAATTTACCGCAGTATTGGTGGATCTCAAAAGTCGTAAATTTTTCAGTACTTACTGCAATGCTTGGGACGCTGCACTCACTCATCTGGTCATCAAGTATGTTACTAACCGCGTTAATTAAAAAAACAAGATTTGCGATACTACAAAATAAAAATTTAGTAATTTTGGTAGGCATCATAACGGCCATTAATTCTATCTTGCTAAAAAGTACAGTACTTTTTTTTGAACTTACCGCAGTGTTTATAGTTTTGCCATATATAAGTTCTATGTTGACTATAATTATCAAACATAAAAACCAAGATAGATTTTATGTTTATACAGCAATATCGGGCATTTTAACAGGACTTGTAATTTTCGTTTATGCATTTTGGGGTATAATTTGGCAAATAAAAAACTATTTGCTAGCTTGACTGTTAATGTAAGATGTCTGTACACATTAGAGGTACAAATTTGAAGCATGACATTTTACTAATTAAATTGTTGAAATTCTTGAAAGGATAGTAATGAACTTCCCGGGATATTTAAAAAAGATTTTCCCAATATTTTTTCAAATATTGTTATTGTTGTTGCAGTTTGATGCTTGGGGATACAGTAACTTAACCAATAACGACCCCTATCCACTATATACTTGTATCGATCCGCAAGATTACCTAACAGAATGGGACCGGGCACGCGCGATGAGAATCGAGGTTCCAAGCTACATGGAACATATGCAGTTTGCCGTGAACGTTTTTGGACAAAAGGCAAAATACGGAACAGACGTAAAAGGTCGAACCAGCACACTTGGCGATCTTCAAGGAAGATGGAACATATTGGGGCTGTTTTATGATCCTACAACTGCGCAAAATTTAATAAATAATCTTCAACTTCCTGCCGATTCTTCTTGTGTAAATTTTATTACAACCCCGACATGCGTGGACAGCAACGAACAGTTTGGCTTCTTTATGGTTCCTGTAAACTATAAAAAATATGGTGTCAGGTTCCAGGCAGCTTTTCAACTTCCATGCGACTTTGGTTTAAAACTGGACTTTGGTATCGTTGACATAAAACAGACAGCTAGCTTTGTTGATCTTACATGTAGCGCGTCGGGCACTTCTTGCGTAGGAAACAGCGAAACCCCAGGAACAGGAAACTGCGCAACTTCAGATTGCTGCAACAATACGATATTCTGCGTAGAAAGCTTTGATGTCAATTGCAAAGCGTTAGTTATTAATGACATCATGAAGCAGTTGTGCGTTGTTGCGAATACCATAAATCTTAATATCGATGACTATCATGCAACGGGCGTCGAAGATATAAGACTTACCGGGTATTGGAGAAGATTATTTTATATAAATCAGGACAGACCGACTTACCCTGAAGTTATTGTGATGCCATTTGTAACGGCTGAAGTTGGGATACCTGCCCATAAAAAACATAACTATAGAAATCAGTTTGAAATATCACCGGGAAATAATGGACACACCAGTGCGGGCATGACAGCGGGTTGGAACGTGCACTTTTTGGAATCAGTTAATATTGGTATGGAGGCCAGCGTAACCAAGTTCTTCCCTTTAGATTTCTGTAATTATAGACTACCCAACGACTGCTTCCAAAGCGGAATCTTCCCACTTTACACAGAAGTCAAATTGCACCCGGGAATAAACTGGAGATTTTCAGCACAGATGGCGGCTTATCACTTTATAGACAGGTTATCTTTCTTTGTTCAATATTGCTTTATTAGCCATTCACAAGACACAATTTGCCTCAAAAATCCGGCCCAGAATAATATGTTCTTAATAAAGCGGGCTGAATTTTTGACCAAATGGGAATCTCAGCAGGCAAATTCAAGCTTATACTATGACGTATCGCCGAATATAAAGCTTGGTTTTGTTTGGCAGGCGCCCCTTGGAAGAAGAAATGCTTATAAAACAACCACTTTAATGGGAAGTTTTGTTGCGACTTTCTAAAAAAAGAGTAGACTTAATTGAGTATATTTTTGAAGTTTTCGCCTATTATCAATTTAAGGATCGTGATTATAAATGAAAAAAAAGGCAAACGTAATAGTCTCAGTTAATGAGAATCTAGAGCGCGCAATCAGACAAATGAAAAAGAAGAATGAACGCGAAGGTGTTGTTCGTGATATGAAACGTGTCGTTTACTATGAACCACCAACACAAAAACGTCGCAAAAAGATGATGAGAGCTGTCAGACAGAACTTTATCAGAATGTCGACACAGACAGCAGCTTAATATGCATTCAGGACCATCAAGAACTATCAAAATCGCCCAAAAAGAGAAGCTCTTATTTCGTGAGATCTCGAGTTTGTTTATGAAGGCATCTATGGATGACCCAAAACTTAGGGGCTTTACGATAACAAGAGTTGAACTTTCGGCTGACAAGGGTTTCTGTTCCGTGTACTTTTACACCCCTGATGGCAAAGAAGTTTTTCATGAGCAGCTTGAAACTTTAAAACTTTACAAGCCGTCTTTAAGAAAAGCGCTATCTGGGCTAAAATCACGTTACACGCCTGATTTGGTATTCAAGTTTGATGAGCAGTTTGAAAAGCAGATGAGAATCGAAAATCTTCTTGATAAGGTCAAACAGGAAACCCCTGAAGATTATGACGATCAAGATTAATAATTTTGCTCTTAATAAAACTTTATCTAAATACCCGCTCGTCCCGAGTGCCCGACGTCGCGTCCGTCGAAGCCTTGGCGAAGTCGGAAGCTGAAAGCGAAGCTGAGAAAAATGTATCGAGGGATAGCGACTGAAAGTATAAGCCTGTGTGTAGCTTAACTAATCTAGCAATAATTTTGGCCCCAATATTCTTATGTTGGGGCTCTTTTATTAACATGTTATCTTACCGGCTAATCAGTGGTGAGAGCCTGTCGATCCCTAGATCGTTTTGCCCAAAGTGCAAGAAAAGTATTTCGCCCTACGATCTTATACCAGTTATTTCTTGGTTTATATTGCGCGGCAAATGTCGCAGCTGCAAAAAAGAAATATCTCCCATATATCCATTTATAGAGATTTTAAGTTTAATAACTTTTGAGCTACTAATATTTTTTGTCGAACCCCAATTCTGGCCCAGTTATTTTATCTTTTTTACGGCGCTACTTATAACTATCAGATCTGACTTAGATTCTATGTTGATATCCAGATTTGTAACTTTATATTTATTACCGGTAAGTTTTATTTTTGCTTATCTTGGCTACTTAGAAATAAGCTTACTAGAGTCTGTTTTGGCGAGCCTAACTGGTTATTTAGTTTTCTGGATAATCAAAAAGCTTTTTTATTATTACAGAAATATTGAGGGCATGGGTGACGGCGATCTTGAACTTGCGGCGCTTATCGGCAGTTTCTTGGGACTTTATGGCCTATTTATGTCCATATTTATCGGCTCACTTACCGGCTCTGTCTTGGGTTTAACTTTAATTGCAACAGGATATGCCAAACGAGAGACGGCTCTCCCATTTGGCATATTTTTATCTCTCGGTGCTATAATCTTTGCCTTGTTTAAAAATTATTTACTTATTTTTGGGCAGATCTAGAGGGAATCTTTGTCCCCCTTTTTCTACCACTAGAGAACAATCCAGGGCTTTCAATATTTTAACAAAGCTTTGAACAGTTATATTTTCTCTGTCGCCTGAGCGAACGCCTTGGACTACTGTGGGTGAAACACCGGCAAGCTTGGCCAATTTTCTGACAGAAATATCGTCTTGTTCCATTGCTGCCAACAACATTTCAGAAATCAAAAATTCTTTATATTCTTGTTCGTATTCTTTTTTTTCTTTTGGAGTCAAAGAGGCCATAACCCTCTCATAAGTTGTAAGCTGTTTATCTTTTTTAATTTTTTTGGTCATAGTAACTCCCATCATCAACTCTATTTAAGTAGTCATCTCTAAATTTCAACGCTTTATCTTTTTCTGTCGGTGAAAGTTTATCAGTCTTTTTTTCAAACGCATTGGTAATGATTATTTTTGAGCCCTTAACAAAAAAACACAAAAATCTATCTGGAACCGGTTTAAATGCATAAATTTGATCGCCTTCATTCCTAAATTTTTCTTTATTAAAAATTTGGCCCACGTCCCCCATTGTTTCAATTAACTTAAGTAATTTCTTCTTTCTATCCAATGACAACTCATTAAAATATTCCAGAACGGCACTTTTCCCGCGGCTATTAAAATACCACTCCAAAGTGAAAAACTTACCTTTGTATATAACAAATTCTTTTTTCATCAAATTCTCAGATTTTAAATATTTACAAATAAAAGCGTAACACAATAATAATACACATGCTACTGTTTTTTAGTTATATAAATCAACCCTTTATTAGATCCTTGGGTTTAACTTTAATTGCAACAGGATATGCCAAACGAGAGACGGCTCTCCCGTTCGGCATATTTTTATCTCTCGGCGCTATAATCTTGGCGATGTTTAAAAATTACTTACTTATTTTTTAGTTAACTTTTCTTGGCCCTATTTAGAACTGTAACAGCAGAGTTAATATCAGTAGCTAATTTTTCATAAACACTTATATAAATATCATCTACCAAATACAACAGCAACTCTTTGGCCTGTCTCTTTGCTGGCATAATTGTCGTAACGTCAGAGAGTGCCTTAGAAAATTCGCTTATTTTTGTCTTGAAATAATTCATAGCTTCTGTATAAAAATTTTCAAATTCTTTGATTTTTGTATCATTGCGAGAAAGATTTTTATATCCACCAAGAAGCTCCTGAAGCTGTTTAGATATTTCGGTAATTTTAAAGATAAAATTAGTATTAAAATTTCTAATTTCATTAAAGATCGGCGGCAAGTCGCTAGACTTAGAAGCTTTTATGAAATTACCCAAATCAGTATTTATCGCATCTTCGAATCTTCTTTTTGCCGAAGCACGATCTTCATTGGTCAAATCAAAATTAGATAAAGCTATTTTTTACCCAAAAATAAGCCGTTAGCAGCTTTTTCTAAACTACTTTTTACTTCCTGCACAGTATATTTCTTCTCCGCACCCAACAAAGAGCTGTTAAAAATAACTAAACTCGCAAACAAAACCAAATTTTTTTTCATAAAAATACCCCATATTAAATTAAAATTTTAAACCCTAATCTTAATCAGCCAAATCGTCCTGGATTATAGTAATCTTGTTGTTCTGGTCGATCCCGATAATATCAAGCACACCGTCGCCGTCGATATCCCCTGCAGCAACAGCAACAAAGCCGTTATCAGACGCATTTGAGCCCTTAAGATCCGCGCCACTCGCACCCAAAGAACCAATAAAATGTGATTGCCCAGCTGCCCCGCCTGAAAAACCATAAGTATAATAGTGGGAACCTGATGGTTTCCACCCTGCCCCGTCTTTGCCCGACAAGTTGCTCGTATATTTCCCATTCTCGGCCCAATAAGCTTTCTGCGCAGTACAAATACAGCTTAAATTTAAATAAGCCTCTGAGCGCTTTGCTTTTGCAAGAAATTTTAAAAAGCTTGGAATTGAAATCATCGAAAGAAAAGCTATAATCGCAATAACAATCATCAACTCAATAAGAGTGAACCCCAAAAACGACTTACGCATAGAAAAACTCCCCTTAACCCTTTTGTCCCTTAGTAACATCTTACATCAAGCATGATCCTGGAAAGCAATAGTTTGAACATGAGTTTAAAAAAGTTAAAAAAATAATTTAAACATTTCAAATATAAAATTTTTATCAAAACATGACAGATAGAAACCAAGGGGCAAAATAGCGCACAAATTTAATCTTTAAATATTTTTTAACCTAGTTACAATAAGAAATATTTGAAAATTTATTAACGAAATTTCAAGCTCTGATTTATTATTTGACATATTTTAAAAATGGGTCTAATTTTACTATTAATTTATATTAGTAATCTTTTTAATTGGAGATGACTTCATGATAGATATTCGCAAACAGACTGGCACAAAAACTGGTCTGAACATCGGCAAACAAAGAACATACAATGAAGTTGTGGACTATTTGGACGCTCATTGGACAACAAATTCCGATTCAAAGACTCTTGATAGAATGAAAAAATTGGATGCGGCTCTTGGTGGGTTGGCACAAAAAGTTCCAGCTGTATTAGTTGCAGGAACAAATGGAAAGAGCTTAACACTAAATTTTGCTTCTAAACTATTAAAAGCAGAAGGTCTCAAAGTTGGCGCTTTCTACTCTCCACATATTCTTACATATAATGAAAGAATTTCTCTATCTGGCGAGACAATATCAAATAAAGTATTTGCTGAAATTGGTAACGAAGTTATAAACACAGCTGAAGCTGAAAATATTGAATCAAGCTCATATGAAATATTAACTATGATGGCAATCTCTTATTTTGCAGAAAATAAGATCGATGTTGCACTACTTGAAGTTAATAGCGGACAATTTGATGCAGCAAATATTTGCCAAGCAAAAGTTGCAGCAATTACAAGAGCGACATTAGAAGATACAAAAACTTCTGCTGACGAACTTAATCAGGCAATTAAATCTATGACCGGTATTGTCAAAAAAGATACTTGGCTGGTTTCCGGTGATCAAAACAAAGAACATCTTGAAATGATGCACAATCTTACGGTTGCAAATGGTGGAAATTGGGCGATGCCTATAAGAAAATTGGCTGCTCTTTCTTATCCGTTTGAACAACTTCATGGTCGTTGTGCAGCACTAGCTGAAAGAATCGCTCAGCTTTTTGTAGAAAAAATATTTAATAAAGACACAGTTGTCGTTGCTGATAGTTTACTTTCAAAACAAAAAGGAACACGTGGCCGTCCATCTTTGGAAGCAAAAAGACAACAAGAACTAAATCCGAAAAGAACAGTTGAGCAACTTTGGAACGAAACGGTAACAGATTTACCTGCTAGGTTCCAGGTGCTTGATAAAGAAAAGCCGACTATATTACTTGATACGGCTAGTAACGTTGACGCATTAAAAAATCTTTTACTTGGTATTAGATTAATGCATTATCAACGTTCACTTAAGGGGCTGACCATTATTATGGCAGCAACAAAAGATTCTATGCATAACGAAGAATTTTTAAAGCTAATAAGATATTTCTTCAAGAAGACTTCTGGTCAGTTATTACTTTGCCCAACAGAAGATGGATTAGTTAGCGCAAATGAAAATTCATCGTGGGACACTGAACAAGTTGCCAATGATTTGAAAGCTATGAAGATCAAAGCAAAATCTTGCAAGAACTTCGAAGAAGCGTTTGATATTGCGAAAAAATCTGTTGATGAAAAATATGGTCTTGTTGTTATCACGGGTTCAGTATCTATTGTTAATAAATACTGGGTTCAAAAAGGTATCAAGAGATTTTAACTAGATTTTAAATTTTTTAATTAAATTTTAAAAAACTAAAAATAGCTGGGAATAAAACCCCGGCTATTTTTAGTTTTTCTATTTTTCGTATACTATTAAAAAAATTAAAAACAAGTTGGGAGAATCTGTGAATATAGAAATAGAAAATATATATAACAGCCAGAAAGAGTTTTTTGCCTCAGGCAGAACAAAACCCATAGAATTCAGAGTTGAGAATCTTACGAGATTAAAAAAAGTTTTAAAAAAATATAAAAAAGAGATTTTTAATGCTTTAAATTCTGATCTGAAAAAATCAAGTTTTGAAAGTTATATCACAGAAATCTATCAGATAAAAAAAGAGATAGAACACGCTATCGATAATATTTGCGATTGGGCAAGTACGCAAAAAGTAAAAACGCCCAGCTCACTTTTTGGTTCAAAAAGCTCCATAACCCCAGAGCCGCTGGGACTCGTTTTAGTGATCTCGCCATGGAACTACCCTTTTGCCTTGTCTTTGATTCCTGTTATTGGCGCAATCGCTGCCGGTAACTGCGTAATTTTAAAGCCGTCAGAAATATCAGCAAATTCGAGTAAAGTATTAAAAAAAATTATAGAAGAAGCTTTTCAGGAAAACTATGTCTGCGTAATTGAAGGGGATCATGAAGTTGCACAAAATCTATTAAGCTTAAAATTTGACTATATATTTTTCACGGGCAGCAGTAATGTGGGCAAAATTGTGATGCGCGCAGCTGCTGAAAATTTAACGCCATTAACGTTAGAGCTTGGAGGAAAAAGCCCATGCGTAGTCGAACCCGATGCTGATATTAAAAAAGCTGCCAAAAAAATAGCTTGGGGGAAATTTTTAAACGCTGGTCAGACCTGCATAGCACCAGATTATGTTCTGGTTCATGAAGATATTGAAGAAAAGCTTATTTCTGAAATTGAAAAATATATTAAAAAATTTTTTGGCAGAAACTCAGAATTGAGCCCGGATTATGGCAAAATTATTAACGAGCAGCATTTTGATAGATTAAATAATTTTATCCAGAACACAGAAATAGTTTTTGGTGGAAATTCTAATAAATCAAATTTGTATATCGCGCCCACTATAATCAAAACTAATCTTGATGGTGAGATTTTTGGGCCCATTTTGCCAATAATAAGTTACAAAAATATAGATCAGGCTATAAATTATATTAAAAATAACCCCAAGCCGCTGGCTATTTATATTTTTACTGAAAATATAGAAGCTCAAGACAAGATAATAAACAACACAAGCTCCGGTGCCATATGCATAAATGACACTTTAACCCATGCGGGTTCAGTTTACCTGCCATTTGGTGGGGTTGGACAAAGTGGATTTGGCAGATATCATGGCAAGACAAGCTTCGAGACTTTTTCCAATTATAAGTCCGTAGTTAGGTCCGGAAGATTTGAACTGCCATTCAGATACCCGCCATATAGATTTGGCTCGAGAATAATAAGTTACTTTATGGATAAGATATTTTAGAGATTATTTAAACAGTTTTGTTGCGTCGAAAAATAAATAAACTTATAATTAGGATCAGAATAAAAATTAATTTTCAGTCTGATTAAATCTTTATCAAAAAGAGGCTACGCGTGGAAGGCATCCAAATATTTGGGACGCACCAGTGGCAACTGGCAAATATAAAAAGCATATTTGCTATATTAAACAGTGAAACACTAATCAATACCTGGATCGCCATGGGAATTTTACTTGCCCTGGGGATTTTGGGCAGGTATCTTATTTTATACAAAAAAGAGACTGTGGCGGGATTTATTACAAAAAATATAGTAATAAACTTCATGACCATGATCCAGCAGTCTGTTGGCAAATTCTCTTTTAATTATTTTAGTTTTATCACTTCGATTTTTTTATTTATTCTGGCATGCAACTGGATAGCTTTAATTCCTGAACTTGAAGAACCCACAAAAGACCTCAATACTACACTGGCGCTTGCTATTATAACTTTTCTTTATATCCAAATTGCTTCTATAAAGAAAAATGGGCTATATGCTTATATTCACCACTATTTTTCGCCATTTGCGCCCATGGTATTTTTGAATATAATCGGGGAACTGGCGACAATAATGTCACTCTCTTTTAGATTGTTTGGTAATATCTTTGGCGGAGCGATTATTGTGACCATGTATAACAAAGCCGTTTCAGGGTCCGTTATAGGGCACTTAATCACATCTATTTTTGGGATCCCGTTTATAATTACCGCTTTTTTTATAATCTTTGAGGGCTTTTTGCAATCATTTGTGTTCTCAATAATCTCGTTAACCAATTTAGCTTTACTTGTTCAAGAGGAGCCCAAATGACAGAGTATTTTCAGTTAATTCACTACTTAATAATTTTATCTATACTCATAGTTAATTCTTGGGCCGTCGCAAAAGGACAGGGCGAAATTGCTACAACAACTGTTGATGCAATTAATATCCAGCCAGCTGCAAAAAACGATTTAAGAACCTTGTCTTTAATTGCCATGGGCCTACTTGAAACCTGCGCGGTATTAAGTATGGTTTTATCGATGGCGCTTTTATTTGTTTTAAAAAATCCGGCAAACATATATACAATTTTTGCTGAACTGGGCGTTGCAGCTGCATTAATTTTTACAGGATTAACAGCAAGTTTGGTTTCAGTAAAACCTGCCCAAAGAGCAATTTATGCTATTTCAAGACAGCCATTTTTGAGCAAGAAAATAACAAACTTAATGCTACTAAGTTTATCGATTTTGCAAACTTCGTTTATTTTTGGATTTATTGTGGCGGCAATAATTGTAAGCAAAATAAATTCTATAACAAATATACATGACGCAGTTAAACTGTTTTCTAGCGGGCTCTGTATAGGCCTTGGTTCTATTGGGCCATTAATTGGGATAAGCAAATTTGCGCAAAGCGCATACGACGGGATCAGCTATAACAGATTGGCTTACCCGAAAATTCTTTCTCTTACTTTTATCAGCCAGGCGATGATCGAAACTCCTGTTTTATTCTCACTAATAACAAGCGCAATTTTAGCAACTGTAAATTTTAATATCACACCGATTAGCGCGTTTGTGTTTTTGGCCATGGCACTTTTAATGGGCATCGGGCCATTAGGTTGTGGAATCGCTTCAGGAAAAACTGCCGTTGCTGCGTGCAACCAACTTGCAAAAAGACCTGAACTTTATTCTCTTATTTCAAAGTCGAGTATACTCACACAGGGCTTTATAGACGCTTCTGCTGTATACTGTTTCGGTGCTACTATGTTGATGCTTGTTTTTAATATTTAAAATATTTTTTACAAAAAAGAGTAATAAAAAAAAGTGGTAGAGTGCTATGCAAAAAAATCAAACTGTAGTTTATATAATCACAAAACTTGAACTTGGCGGTGCGCAAAAAGTTTGTCTTGCTCTGCTTGATGGCTTAAGAAAAGAAAACTTTGAGACTATATTAATATCTGGCTCTGATGGACTCTTAAGTGATAGTGTCAAATCTGACAAAAATATAATTTTATTGGATAGCTTTAAAAGAGAAATTTCTTTTAAAGCTATTTTTTTGGAAATAAAAAATTTTTTTATTTTAATTAAAGAGCTGAGAAAAATTAAAAAAAATAACCCCAATATTATAGTTCACACGCATAGCACCAAAGCTGGTATAGTTGGCCGCTGGGCAGCACTATTTGCAGGAATAAAAAACAGGGTTCACACTGTTCATGGCTACGGCTTTCATGAGCATCAAAATTATTTAAAATGGCTCTTGATATATATCCCGGAGTTATTAACTGGGCTGATAACAACAAAATTTGTTTGTGTCTCTTCCCATGATATTAAAACTGGAAATAAACTTATCCCCGGTTTCAAGAAAAAATATGCTCTAATACGCGCCGCTGTCGATTCTGACAAGTTTCTAGTAGATTTTGCCAGCACCCCGCTCGTCCCGAGTGTTTTTCGTAGTGAAACGGAGAAAAATGTATCGAGGGATGGCGCCAACTTCACATTCGGGTCGATCTCATGCTTCAAGCCACAAAAAAACCTGTTAGATCTCATAGAAGCGTTTAACTGTGCTTATCAAAAAAATAATAATATAAGATTAGAGATTATCGGCGACGGGGTATTAAGAAAAGATATCGAACAAAAAATTCAAGAATATAATCTGAAGGATGTTGTTATTTTGCACAGCTGGCAACACGATGTAGCTAAATTTATGAAAAATTGGGATAGCTTTGTATTAAGCTCACTTTGGGAAGGGCTGCCATGTGCGGTTATCGAAGCGAGATTACTTAAGCTTCCAGTTTTGTCTTATAACACCGGGGGAATATCTGATGTCATAATTAATGGCAAAAATGGATATTTATATCCACAAAAAAAATGGGAGCTACTTGCTGATGGCATGCTTGAGATAAGCACAAACAGAAAACTGTATGATAGTTTAAAAAACTTCGAAGAAAACTTAACAGATTTTGATTATTCAAAAATGATTAGCGATCATGCTAATCTGTATAAAAATTTATAAAAAATTATTTGTTAAAAAAAAGAGTAGTTATGAAAAATTTAATGCCAGAAGACAAAGTTTACTGGTAAAAGACTCGCTTTTACTATATCAGACTTTTTAAGTCTTAAGTCGGTATAACCCATTAAAAGTTTTTATAATTCGGGTTGCCAAAAAACAGGTTCAAATTTGCCAAAACAGCTAAAACCTGAAAAACCATTGATTTTCCAAGCTTTATTCTGCTAACCTGAAACTATAGATATAGTAGAAAATATAGAAAAACTGGTATTCGAACCAGTATCAAAACTGAGAGGTTATGACCATGTTATTCAAAATAATAAAATTAGGTGTTTTTGCAGCTGTTTTATACCTGGCTTTTTTGTCTTCAGGTATCAAATCAGAGTGTAGAAGATATAGGGGAGCAGCTATAAACATGCCTCCTAAAAATTATTATAACGAAGCAGATAGGGAAGAAAATGAGGTTCATCACCATTTTGGATACCCTGAATCGGCTGCGATTCAACAGCAACAGACATTAATTGGTGAAAAGCCAGTTTATTAATTATAAAAAAGTTAAAAATTGGAGAGTTATATGAATTTCAAAAATATAATAGCAAATTTTATTTTTATTGGACTAGTAGCGTCAGTCTCAGGACTATATTCAAAAGATATTTCTAGAAGAGAGACCGCGGCTCAATCAACAAACGGTGACTTGCCCAACACTCCCGAAAGTGAAAATTACCCAGTTGCTCCCGGCATAGGCGATCCAGTTAGATCAAACTACTCGCGCGGTTTTGATAATAGTGTTTTTGATAACCCAACTTTAAAGGGACGAGAATACTCAACAAGAGAATGGTACTATGACAAGAACAAACGTGGACCAGGAACGGTAGATACTAGAAGATAATTAAGATAATTAAAAAATAATAATATAAAAACGGAGGTTATTATGAAGATGAAGAATATAAAATCGAGTAAGTTAAATAAAGTTTTATTGGCACTTGGGCTGATTATAGCTACAACAAGTGGTAATGAAATAAAAGCTGGTACTGGTGGAGCAGTTGCCGGTGGTCTTATCGGCGGTGCTATAATCGGTGGCGCAATAGCTTCAGCAGCAGAAAGAAACAGAGATTACGGTTATTATCCTGATGATTATTATGACGGATATTATGGCGGCGGGTATTATGGTGGCCCATACGTAAGCGTTGGTTATGGTTATGGACCAGGCTATTATGGCCCAGGGTATTACCACCATGGAAGATATTATAGATAGATAAATAAACTGTGCGCTCACTGGCCTAAAAGTTGGTGGGCGCAAAATTTTATCCAAAAAACTCTTGTTATCCAAAAAGAGAACTGCTAATAATAAAATTAAATGTTTTATAAATTTGTCATTAACCAAAAATAAGAGAAATAAGTAAATGAAACAGTTAAGTTTGTTATTTAAAAAAATATTTATTGTTTCGATTGTTTTTTTAAATATCTCTTTAAGCGGCATGGGTTTTAATTTTGACAATCTTAAGAAATATGTAAATTCTTTTTTTGCAGTAAAACAGGAGACGATTGAAAGTCTGCCAGTCGGCACACCCGAAGAAAAAAAAT
The DNA here is from genome assembly GCA_963717435.1 of uncultured bacterium. Taxonomy (GTDB): domain Bacteria; phylum Babelota; class Babeliae; order Babelales; family Babelaceae; genus MFD05580-245. Next base: position 770,020 of record OY970332.1, on the reverse strand, counting down.
TCATTTGGAGTTTGAAAACTAACTGGACAGACAAGCCAAAACTATTTGAAGTTAATAAAAGGGTAATGGAACAATATTTATCTGTTCTTGATAGCCCGTTAACTCTGAAAGCGTTTCAGCTGTCATTGAATTCTGTAGAAGAGTATTATGTCAAAGCTATGGATCATGGAATAGCAGATCTTGTTAGCATAAGCCCAGATGGAGAATATGCGGCCACTGCTTACTCAAATAGGGCTCTCATGAAAATATGGGATTTATCATCAATAGAACCAAAAGAGCTGAAAATTTTTAATAACGGCCATGATAAAATTAGCGCGCTTAAATGGCTCCCTGCGGATTATCTTTTTTTAGGATGTGACAATTATTTTAAAATTTTAAATATGAAAGATCCTAAAAATCCAATAGAAATTTTTAGATATAACATAGCTCAAAAAGTTAAAGAAGTAAGTTTTAACAAGCAGAATCACATGGCACTAATTTTGTATGAACGTTTTCCAAATGGCATAGAATTATGGGACTTTTCAGATATTAAAAATCCAAATCTAATTAAAGCATTAGACAAAATTGATGTAGGTTCTAATACGAATATTTCCTGGGTAAACAACAATTCAATACTCGTATATGATACTATATACGATATTAATAACCAATCTAAAAAACAAACTTTTCAGTCATTGGGGTATGGTACAAAAATCTTTGCCAGCCCTAATGGAAAATATATATTTATGGCTGCAGGAGAAGGCGGTATCAAGATCTTTGACGTAGAAAAAAATGGAGCTATCGCAAAGTTTTCAAAAATACCTGAATCGTTGAAAAAATATAAGGGTCACTCAGATAATTTTTCAACTACAAAAAATGGAATTGCTTGGAGCCCGGATAGCAAATTTGTACTTTGTATGGATTCCAACATGAAAGCGGTTTTAGTGTGGCGTGTTTCAGATGATAAAAAAATATTGGATAATAATCCCATAGCAGTTTTGAAGACTGAAAGTGATGTAGAGACTATCGATTGGAACAAAGAAACTAATATTGCAATTGCGGGCTGCTATAGCGGTTATATCAAAGTATGGAATTTTGCCGGAGTATTTGATATTAATAAAGAGTTTCAAAAACTGACTAGAACAACAAATGGTATGACTGCCATCTTATTATTTGAGGCCATATTAAACAATCGCAAAGAACAGGAAACATTAAAGACTAAAAATAATTTTGCATTTATTATTTCTTATCCAAAACTTAAAACAGTTTTTGAATTATTGCCTAAAGCTTTGCAAGAAGGCTTGATTAAAGAAAAATATGTAGAGTTTAAAGAGATTAAGAAGTAAATTAAGCTTTATATAAGTTTTTATAGCGGCCCGGAAATTAGTCTGACTTCACATCCCAAATTTGTTTTATTGCTTGTTCCGGAAAAATCTTGATCAAGATTTTCTATAACAATATTACAGACACGATTGGGTTTTTGAAAAATAAAAGAAGTTTGTTGCTGCGCTGGTGCTGTCCAAGCAAGCTGCCAGTCAGCTAGTTCCATCTGTTCTAGATAGAATTTTTTTAGCCAAGAAAAAGATAATTTTGAGTTAAATTTTAGAGATATAACTTTGCTAGCAGAGTTATTATTGTCAGAAGTGATATTCTCACTGTGATTATTAATATTACTATTTGCTTTGTGATTTAAATTTATAGGATTGACGCTGGGCGGAATTGGGATATCAACAAGCCGAGCTTGATCGATAAACTGCAACTTAACCGGGCGCTTTTTTTCGCACCCGGCAAGTATTAATATCAGGATAAAAATACGAAGAAGATTATGAAAGTACAAAATAATTAACCCCAGATTGGGAATTTATGCAGCTCTATTTGCTGTATTTTGCTCTTTTTGCTCTTTTGTCATAACTTTTTCTTGTACTCTTGAAGCTTTACCAACTCTGTGTCTCATATAATAAAGCTTAGCTCTTCTAACCTTACCACTTCTTACAAACTTAATTGATTCAACAAGTGGTGATTGCATAGGGAAAATACGCTCAACAGGGACACTGTTAGATGCAATTTTTCTTACTGTAAAGGTTGATGAGCCGCCATTATTTTTGATTGATATAACGTCACCTTCAAAAAGCTGTGTACGCTCTTTGTCGCCTTCTTTAATTTTTTGGCTAACAACGATTGTGTCGCCAACTTGGAACTTGGGGAACCCACGATCAACAGCACCAAAATCTCTGATCGTCTCTCTTGTTAATTTTTTTGCCTTCATATTTTTATCCTCAAAAGTTTATATCTTAAACTATAATTTGTTTGATTATTATACCATTTTTTAAATTTTTGTGCGACTAATACCTAACCATCTATCAAAAATAACCGCAGCGGCGGATCTGACCGAAAGATGATTAAATTCCGAAAAGCCATATATTGGAAGCAACGCAAAGTCGGCTTTTTCAACCAACTGAGGAGATAAACCCCTGGCAGTTCCCAATAAAAATAGCACCGGTCTATCTAATGCCCAAACTACTTCCTGATCGTAATAAGTAATCTTTTTCCCATCCCCAATATCTTTTGCAGAAGTAACAATAATAACAGGCTTTTTATTTTCTACCGACTCTATTTTTGCAATCACAGAATCAAGATTTTCGGCAAGTTCCACTTCTTTAACAGCCTGATGACGCGATGCGTTATAAGTAACGCCTGAACCAGTCTTCCAAAAGTCCAAAAGAGTGTTAACTATCTTTTGTTGATCAAGAAGTCTTGTAACAACAAAATAACCTGACAGCCCATAAGTTTTGGCTGATCGTGCAATATCATGTATATCGATAGAGGTTACAGAAGAGTCGCCAGTAACTCTATTATTATTTTTACTATTATTTTTATTATTTTCTGAATCAAGCTCTTCAGGTGCAGGAACCAGCACATCAGAGTGCATCAGGGCAACATAATGGTTCGGTATAAACTTCTTTGCCAGCTTAATATCCTGCTTATCTTCTACGTGCGTTCTGAGCCACTGAAAATGCGACTTTACAGTTTTTTCTGCTGCAATATCTTTTCGCCACGCATCAACAAGTCCATGATTTCCTGAGCGCAGCACCTCAGGGACAGTTAGATCTTGCCAGGTTACCGGTTCAGTATAAGACGGATAGTCAACAAATGGACCTGAAAAAGAATCTTCTTGAACAGAAAGTTCTTTGCCCACAACACCTGAAAAAAGTCTTAACAACCCTTCCATTAAAATCATGGCAGGAAGATCTCCGCCCATCAAGACAAAGTCACCAATAGATATTGTCATATCAGAGTAATATTCTTCGACCCTAGAGTCCATTCCCTCGTAACGAGCAGGAAGAAGCATAATATGACCAATTTTTGAAGAATCCAAAGCTATTTTTTTTAATAGATCCTGATCAAGTTTTTTCCCCTGGGGAGAAAAAAAGATTTTATAAGCTTTGCCGTGTTTTGACTCTAAAGAATCTACACAGCTTTTTACTATATCAGGCTTGATAACAACCCCTTCTCCGTGACCAAAAATCGGGCCATCGATCCGTTTTTTAGGACCAACAAAGCTGAACATATCAGCAAGTTCGATATTAACGGCGCCACTCTCTTGGGCGCGTTTTACCAAACTTGTTGTCAGAAATGAACTGTAAAGGCCAGGAAATAATGTGGCTATGGAGACTGTCGTCATGAAAAATATTTATTTGCTTTGTGAATCAAGAACGATATCAACATTCCCCGGACCCATAAGAGTTACGATAGACCTAAGAGCCTTAAAAACTCTGCCATCTTTACCTATAACTCTTGCCAAATCCTGAGGTGAAACTTTAATATCGATTATGCTTTTACCATTTTCGGTAAGAGATTCAGATACAATAACCTCATCTGGATGATCAACCATCTTTTTGATGATCTCTAAAACTAAAGTTTTCATTAAGCTGAAACTTCGCTCTTTTTACCAGTTCTTTGCAATTTCTTAACAGCATCTGACACAACAGCGCCTTTAGAAACCCATGCGTCTACCGCTTTTTCATCAAAACGGACCCACTCACCCTTTGATGGATCATATGTCCCTAGGATTTCTAGAGCTTCCCCATCACGTTTCTTTCTTGAATCGATCGCAACTACACGGAAAAAAGGCGCATGCTTTTTACCGATACGAGCTAATCTGATTTTAACTGACATATTTGAGACCCTTATTATTTTAGCTATTTAGCTATGTTTAACTGTAAACTTAATTGTAAACTATTTAAAAATATTTTGAAACTTACCCATCTTCTTAAAGATTTTAGCAAATTGCTGACTTTGTTCAAATCTAGAAAGCAAAAGATCTACGTCAGAAACGCTAACCCCTGCCCCTTTTGCTATTCTTTTTTTACGTGAAGAATCTAAAATCTTAGGCACCAGTCGCTCTTTTCGAGTCATCGAGCTCATAACTGCCTTGAATTTTTTCATCTCCAACTCCCCTCTTTGAATTTCTTCTTCAGAAAGCTTAAGCCCCCCGGCACCCGGCATATATTTTGCCAAAGTGGACAAAGACCCTAACTTGGAGATCATCTCCATCTGGCTCGCAAAGTCCTGAAGGGTTAATCTGCCGTCCTGAAAAGACTTATACAGCGCCTCTTGATCCGCTTGCTTTACTTTAACACTGGCTTTTTCAAGCAGACTCGCAAGATCTCCCATTCCCAGCATTCGTGAAGCTATGCGGTCCGGCCTGAACTGTTCCAAATCCTGGATTTTTTCACCGGTACCAACAAATAGTATCGGTTTTTTTAGCGTGTATCTAAAAGCAAAAGCCGCGCCGCCTTTAGTTTGGCTATCCATTTTGGTAAGCACCGCACCTGTAAAATCTAAATTTTTCAAAAAAGCTTGAGCAACAGAAAGCGACTCCTGTCCTGTCATAGAATCCAGAACCAGCAGCTTATATTTTGGCTTGAGTAACAAATCTATATTCTTTAGTTCAAGCATCATATTTTCATCTACGTGCATACGCCCAGCAGTATCCAGAAATAGAAAATCGCAAGACTCTTGTTTTGCTTTGTTTGCTATATCTTGCGCTGCTTTGACAGGATCCGTTAGTGGCGACCTATAAAATATAATCTCTGAACCAAAGCTATTAATAGACTTTGATAGTATTTCAAGTTGATCGATTGCAGCGGGCCTATAAAAATCTACTGAGGCTATTAATATCTTACGTTTTTTGCCACGTGACCCTGCTTGCTCCAGTATATTCTGGACAATCTTTGCTATTGTTGTTGTTTTACCTGAACCTTGAAGCCCTAGGACCATTATGGTTGATGGGATGCTAAACGAGAACTGTGAATCTGCTGCCCCATCAGACAAAAACTGGATAAGTTTGTCGTTTACCAGTTTCATTAAATGCTCAGCCGGCTTTAATGAGGTGAGAATTTTTTGGCCAATAACTTCTGTTTTAATTTGGCTTGAAAACTCTTTAACAACTGCTAAAGGCACGTCTGCTTCTAAGAATGCATCCTCAACTTTACGCAAAGTCTCTTCTATGTTATTCTGATCAAGTCGGCCAGAACCTAAAATTTTGGTGAAAATCGAAGAAAATTTTTCTGATAAAAAATCAAACATAATGAAATTCAGTAAAATTAAATAAGATTAGTTAAGTTATTTATAACAAATTATGCTTATAGTATAGCATAATAACTAATTTTGTTAAAATTAATTTGGATAACGGAGCCCCATGCCAAGAATAGAGACAGAGAATATCTCAAAACCCAATGTTTTAATAGTTGGCGTATATTCCCCCAATAATACTTCTCAGGACATAGAATCCTATTATCAAGAGTTCATAAATCTTGTCCGTTCTAATGGCATCGAATACCAAGAGGCAGTATTTTATAAGCTTAGAACTATAGAGGCCGGGTCTTACCTAACTAAGGGCAAAGTTGAAGAGCTTGCCGAGCTATGCAAAAAGCATAACATAGACCAGGTTATATTCTCTGAGACACTTTCTCCTCAACAGGAGAGAAATCTTGATGAGATTCTTAATGCCCAGATTTTCGATAGAACACAACTTATCTTAGATATATTCGAAAAAGGGGCGCATAGCGCCGAGGGTAAAACCCAGGTTGCCATCGCTATGTTAAAGCACAAAAAGTCACGTCTTGGTGGCAAAGGTGTGCATATGTCACAACAGTTTGGGATGATCGGTATGCGTGGGCCGGGTGAAACTGCCAAAGAGAAAGAAACGCAGCATATTGAAAGACTTCTTTCAAAGTTGCAACGTGATCTTGATAAATTAGAAAAAGTCAGAGATACCCAACGCAAAAAGCGTTTATCTTCCCAAATTCCACTATTCTGTTTAGTTGGCTACACAAACGCGGGTAAATCAACAATCTTAAACGCGCTAACGCATGCAGGCGTTCTTGCAGAAGATAAACTTTTTGCAACTCTTGATACAACAACAAGAGAATTATATATAGACGGCAAAAAGAAGGGGCTCATTTCTGACACAGTCGGGTTTATTCAACAACTTCCCCATAATCTTATCGAAGCGTTTAAGTCGACGCTAAAAGAGCTGGAATACGCAAGTTTGTTATTACATGTTATTGATGTATCAGACAAAAACTTTAAAGAACATATTAAAGTTGTTTTAGAGACTCTTAAAGATATTAACGTCGATAGACCCATGTTATATATTTTCAACAAAGTTGATAAGAGCACCGAAGATTTTGATAAAATCTTAAAACAAATCGCGAACTATCAACCACATATTGTAATTTCTGCCATATCTGACGAGGGCATCGAGCCATTAATTGATTATTTGAGATATTGGGAAAACAACAGCGCCAACAAAACTAAGTAATTTATAAATTTTAAATATAAAATAATTAGGGCCCGAATTTACGGGCCTTTAATATTTAGTTGTTGAAATACCGCGCCAAGCTATTCAGCCGTTCCAGCCCCGGCACTGCACATCCTGAGCAATGAGTAAATCTTTGATCTTACTGTCTTTTTCTTCTTTTCATTCAGAACAGGAATCTCTGGTTGTTGTTGTTCGACTTTAGTTTCACTCGCAAGGTCACTATCAACTTTTATTTTTTTAACTTTTTTAGCTTTCTTTAGCACACCATTTTTTTTAACAGCTTTTTCTGACAATTTATTGATACGAAGTTTTATGGCTTTGTCCACGATGCCTTCATCATCGAAATCGCTTATATCACAAAATTCTTCTAAAAAAGCACAATTGGTTCCTAATTTGCGAATTAAGAGCTCGAGCAATATCGCTTGATTTTCAACGTCGGAGCAAGCAACTCTAGTTAAAATGTTCTCATAAAGATTTAGTAACTTATAGTCTTTAAATCCGATAAATTCGTCACTATAAGGTATTTTTTTTATTGCCAAAAGTGTACTGAATAGATCAGGCATAGCATTCAAAATCTGCCAATTTACTTTATTGGTTAAGAATTCGGGATCAACATAACTAAATATGCCCAAGAAATCTTCGAATATTTCTTGATATTCTTCACTTATGACCTTAATGACTCTTTCGTCATCAGAATTTTCACCTTCTATTCTGAAGGTTAGTGCGGTCATCACCTCTTTGGCCGATCTAACATATCGCGGATTATCTTTTCCAGATCCAATTACAAATCTAAAAAACCTCAAAAAATCACAATCTTCTTCGTAACCTGCTCTAGCCAGGCTGTCTCTTGCTTCTTTAACTTCTTGAACAGTTGGGTTTAATATTTTTGTTTCTCTTAGATGCTTTGGTATATTATTTGAAGTTTTATTTGCTGTCTCGTCAACAGCTTCTGGCTCCATACAAAAAGAGTTGGTTATTAGCACTGAAAAGAATGTGAGCAAAACCAGTTTTGATTTCATGCGTTCTCCAATAATAAAATTGTTATTCAAAATCTGGGCACAGACTAGCAAATTTTATTTATTATCGCCAATTTTATTATCTCTGTATATGCTTCAAAAATTCTCTTCGATTTCAGTTTTTGAATCAGTTTTTGAGTTACTTTTTGAATCTATAGTTAGACTTTCAAAATGGGGAACTGGAGATTTTCCGGATTGTTCAGATCGTTCGGTATCTGAAAGCTCGCCGCTGGAAACGGACTCATAATTTGAATCGGTTCGAGAACTAGAAGAATTATTTAGCTCCAGTTTCTGCTTTTCTTCCATTTCAAAGCTAAGATCAGCAATTTTACAAATGACACGCGAAGATCTCCCTTTGAACTCAGCCTCGGTAATTTTTTCGATGCTTTTTCGAAGCTTATTTTCAAATACTACCAATATTAGGGAGCTACGATTGCCATTAAGATTGCAGATTTTTCTTAATAGAGCATTTAAGATTTTTTCGCGATATTCAAAATTAAAATTTTTATTCAAATTCTTGCAGGCAATCAATAGAATCAGTTTTAAATACGTTTTTGTATATTCTCCGGGTATGTAATCTTGCAAAGCAAATTCAGCTTCGATACCAAAATTTTTTTCATAACGCCAATTTAAAATGTCTTGAAGGGTTGGCATGTTATTTATAATTTTCAAAAGCAAATCAGGGTTAAATTTATTGGGATCGTATTGGTTATTATCTATAATATTTTTTGAAAGTAATTCAAGCAGCTTCAAGTAATCTATATCAAAAAAGAATATGCCATATTTTAGCGTAAAACTCGCTTTTAGAATCACGGATATAAGTAGTCTTGAATTTTTTGGTGATAATGGGAAAGAATAATCGCAATAGTTCCGGTCAATTTTTTCTATTTGCCTATTAAACAAAACCTCCTCGAGTAATTTTAGCCTGCTTTCCGGAGTTTTATACTCACTTTTTTCAAAATATTCTCTGCAATCATGCTTCTCTTTTATGCTTTCATAATCTGGGTCTCTATAAGAAAAACCCAACATATCGTCAAGGGATTCAAAATTTGAGTCTGAATAATCTGTCTCAGATTCACTGTCATCTTGAGAATAATAGTTTTCACTGTTAACCTGATTTTTTCTTGCTATATATTCATTAATGTCGCTAAAAAGAAATTCAAACATTGGCTCAAGCGCTGGCTCAGCCATGGACCATAACGAACTTGTAGTTAATGCGCAAAAGAAAAATATAAAATAAGAAAGTTTATTTAATTTCATAGGGGGGACTCCGGTTTCTCTAAATTTTTTGGTCGAATAGGACAAAAGCAGCTTATTTAATTTAAGCAAAGTTGAGCAAGAATTTTAAAAATTTATATTTTATAAAAATATTTTATAAATCTATTTACAAATTAATTGCATAAACAATACTATTTCCCAAAGAATAACTATTTCAGTGAGGGCCAAAAATGAAAAAGTCCGCGTGTATAACACAATTTTTGTTATGTATCTTATTAATTAACCCAAAAACTAACTGTGTAATAGATAACCTGGTACCGGAACCGGCAAAAAGAAACTATCTGAGCCACAATACCAAAAAAATATTTCAGAGAAATGTCAACTTTCACTCTAGACACAAAAATCGGGCAGCTTTGCTGGATTTGTATAAAATTTTAAGAAATCTGGAATCAAGTAGATATGAGATATTATCTATAACTGACAGATATTGGTTCGATGACAATCTAGAAATAATCGAAAATGTGCTTAAAACTTTAGATTTTAATATAGATTGCGACATAACTATCGAAAATGAAGAAAAAAAAACCGAAAATTTAGACATTAAACTATTTGCTAGCCAAGACGACGAGTATCCATTTGATGACTCAGAGTACGATATACGCAAGATAATAAATTTAGAATTTATAAATTAGTAAATTTGCTACAAGAAATTAAAATAAGTAGAAACAAAAAAAACAAATTTCTTTACAACCAAATAGAGCCAAATTAAAATATTTTTAGCTAACTTATAAAATATAAATTGGGGCGCATATGATTAAGTTGGAAATTATAATTTTATCGCTGGCGATAATTTTAAAATTTGGGCATATCATGCCCATGCACGGGGTCGCACGACCCTCCCCATACGCGCAAAAATCAAATTCTATATCGATTCGAACCCATAATTTACATTTTAAGACAAAAGAGAATCTTAAAACCGCTTCCGAAATCGCGCACACCCCAGAACATATGCAAATGCTCAGAGAAAAATTAGATCAGTTAAATTTAGTTTTTGATGACCAAGAATATAAAATTTTTAGAGAAAAATTGTTAAAAGCTATTACAAAATTAGAGTCTGATCCGGTAGAACTTAGTAAGCAAGAAAATAATTTTGTATATAAAACACAAGTTAAATTTGAAGAGTTTATTAAAGATATATGAAGCGCGCGAATGGCGCGAAATTACGCCATAGCCTCTGGCGACGGCGAATAAATAATTTTGATATTTTTATTTAAAATAAAGAAAGGCGATAATGAAACATAAAAGTAGCAAATTTCTTTGCTTAGCGCTGATCAAATTCGCGCCAGTATGCTGCATGGACCACATCCCAACTTCGGCAGATGCAGAAAAAATGGCAGCCATGTACTTGGCAACAAAAGCCCTTAATGATTCAACGACAAGCAGCTCAAGTAAATCAGGGGATGAAAGCAGCCCATTCGAGTTTGATCTCACTGGTAAACTTTGTGGAAATAAAAGATTAAATTCACAAATAAGAAAAATACTGGCTGGCGATAATATAACAAAGATTAAGTCTTTAATTATGGGTCTTGAAGATGCGTTAAATGATCCATCTAGAAGACTAGAAGAAAAAGAGAAACAATGGTTGAATGACTGGTTAAATCAACTCTATGAGAAAGTAAAAAATATAACTAGTGCGTTGGCCAAAGAGCTAGAAAATAAAGAATATAAAGACGAAGACTACGGTGACTGGAACACGGTAGTTATTCCAGAAGAAACAAAAGAAAATGGCGGAAGCTCGAAAACTGAAGATTCAAGTTCACCAGCAGAAACAAAGCTTGAAATTGAACCAAAAGTTGAACCTGCTGTATTAATAGATTTGGGCGAGAGTAAACACTCGGAAGAGTCTGCACCGTCAACAGACATAGCTCTGCAGATTGAAGAAGTTAGCGCTGACAGAGCTAAAAACAATAATACACCGTATGAACAAGAAGCTGGCGCAGAAAAGAAAGAAGAAAAATCAGAACAAAAGCCTGAAGATCTTCAAGTTCCGGCTTCGAAATTTCCTGATAACACCCCACTTACCAAAAGTATATTAGCTATTCATGAGCTTGATGAACAAACAAGACAAGCAAATGCTGATCTTATTGCTGCCCAAGAAAGCGTAACAAAAAACGATAGTAACGTTGAAGGCGCAAGAGTCGCAGAAACAGCAAAATTAATAGAAAGCTTGAAAAATCTTGATTCACAAAAAACAGCTGCTATACAAACACTGGAGTCTGAAATTGCAAAATTAGAAATTCAAGCAAAAGATAAAAAAGAACTTGAGCCCCAAGTTAAAGAGTTAAAAGAACAGTTGGCACAACTAAAGGCTAGTCAACAAAAAGAACAAGCAAGTATGTCAACTTTCCAAAAATGGTTCACATGGGGTGGCTGGTTCGGCAGTAAGTAAAGAACAGAAGTTTTTTATATTCTTATCTTGCCCCCTGAGATCTCAGGGGGCAATTTTTTTGCATAAATATTAATTATTTTGATTTATATGGGCCGCTAAGATAAACTTTATTTTATGGAAAACACAAAAAATAATTTTAATAAATTTCTCGAAACAAGTTTAAACTCAGAACAGCAAAAAGCGGTAAAAACGCCATTTGGTGTGTTGCTAGTAAGAGCCGGTGCAGGATCTGGTAAAACCCGTGTGATCACCGCAAGAATGGCAAACTTGATGTTAAACTATGGCGTGCACTCAGATTCTCTTGTTGCCATGACATTTACAAATAAAGCAGCAAAAGAGATGAAAGAACGTATCGGCAAATTTATTGGAGCGGGCCAACAGATACCATATGTTGGAACTTTCCACTCTTATTGCCTAAGACTTTTAAAGCAAAATAATGACAAGATTAGTGTTCCAAATTTTTCGATATTAGATGCCGATGATCAAGATAAATTAATTAGCAAAATTATAAATAAAAATAGTTTGCAAAAAAGAATATCTGCAAGAAATGCTCTTTATGCAATATCAAGAATTAAAAACGAGGCAACTAGCCCTAAAGATTTGCAGGCACTTAGTAATATTAATAATATCGACCCGGTATTAAAAGAAGTGTTTGTTGCTTATGAAAAAGAAAAGCAGCTATCAAGATGTTTAGATTTTGATGATTTAATTTTAGAAACTTTGAAATTATTTCACAAAAATTCTGAATTTAAAGCAGACTTCCAAAAACAGATACGACATATACTTGTCGATGAATATCAAGATACAAATAAGGTTCAGCACGAGCTATTAAAATGCATGTCGCTTGATGAAGAAAAAAAGTTTGCGATAGATTCTTTGTGCGTAGTTGGCGACGAGGATCAGTCTATATACTCTTGGCGCGGCGCAACAGTTACAAATATTATTAATTTCAAAAAAGATTTCCCACAAACAGAGTCTATTATAATCGAGCAAAATTATAGGTCAGTTGAGCCAATATTGGAAATAGCAAACCAGCTGATAGAAAATAACGAGAATCGTAACAGCAAAAAATTGTGGTCCGGTAAATTGGCTCAAGACAGAATTAAATTATTATCATGTAATTCTGGATATCAAGAAGCCGAAGCGATTGCGCTGTTTGCAAAAACATTAAGTACAAAAGATTCTTTAAACAGCTGCGCGGTACTTTATAGATCACATTTTCAATCGCGCCCTATTGAAGAAGCGCTTTTAAGATATTCTGTGCCATATATTATTATTGGCGGTATACAGTTTTATGAACGACAAGAAATCAAAGATCTATTGGCGTATTTAAAACTTGCGGTTAACCCGTATGACCAAGTCTCTTTTATGCGTGTTATTAATACCCCAACACGTGGCTTTGGTGATAAATTTCAGGAAAACTTTTTTAACACCTGGCAATTAAACCCGTTTAGTAATTTTAAAGATATTTGTGAAATTATTTTGAAATCTGGAGAACTTGCAGGAAAACAAAGTTTATCTATTAAGAATTTCTTAAATATTTTTGAAAATATCACAGAAAATATTAATCCAAGCAAGGCTTTGGATATAATAATTCAAAAGACAAATTACTTTAATTATCTAAAAGAATCTTTTGATGAAACAGAAGCAGAAGCAAAAACGGGCAACGTAAAAGAGCTTGTTAGTGCCATGATATTTGCAGAAACAAATGGAACAGATAATTTAAAAGATTTTTTGCATGAAATTGCGCTATTGCAAGATACGATCAAAGACTCAAAAAGAGAAAAAAATTGTATCAAACTAATGACACTTCATGCGGCCAAAGGGCTGGAATTTGATTCTGTTATTATCTCAGGACTAGAAGATTCTCTGCTCCCTAGTGGGCATTCAAGTTACCAGACTGAAAAGCTTGAAGAGGAACGTAGATTATTTTACGTTGGAATCACACGTGCGCAAGAGAGACTACTTATCACTCATGCCCGACAAAGATATACTTATGGGACCATGTCTGAGCAACTAAGATCAAGATTTTTGGATGAGATTGGCAAAAAAAATATTCAACAAGAAGAATGTAACTATTGGCAGGCCAGTAACTTTGTGAGTTATTTTAATATCTGGCTGAACCCTGCTCTTGCAAAGACAAGTTCACAAAATCAGTTTAGTGAAAAAAATATTCCTGAAAAAGTTAATAGCCAAAAAGATAAATACCCTGCTTCGAAAACTCAAGCAGCCGGTTCTCGTGAAATATCGCCTGTGCGCCAGCCTGTCCTGCGTAGCTCCAGCGAAGCGGGAAGCTTTAGCGCTAGCACAAGCACAAGTTCGAGTTCTAACTCAAAAACAAAACTTGATTGGCGCAAAAACCAAGTAGTAAAACATGCAACATTTGGCGTTGGGATCATAGAAAAAGTTGAAGAAAAAGATACCGACAAAGTTTATTTGACGGTAAAATTTTCACGAGAAACAAAAAGACTCGACTCTAAATTTGTTGAAAAAAGTTAAAATTATTTCTCAAGAATTATGCATATCTAAAACACTTAAAAGATTATACTTGCAACATTTTCAAGATAGCCCAAGAGGCGCTCGCCCTGAGTTTTTTTCGTAGCATAGCGTAGAAAAAAGTATCGAAGGGTCGCCGTCGCAAATAAATATTAAACAAATTAAAATTTCTTCTTAAAAGAAAGTATTTCCTAAAAAATCTAATGCGGCGCATTTTTACTCGTCAGTTTTTTCTTCACCAAATAATAAACCCTCTAATTTGGGGCTCATCTGTTTTTCTTGTCGCGGGGCGCTGCCAATCTCAATTTTAACTGCCAACGGCTTGCCATCGATAAGTAAAGAGCCGTTTGATATTAACTGCGCAAGATTAGCATTTTCATCAAGAACAATATCTTTTCCGATCACCCTTCCGTCGGGCAAAACAACGCCGTTACCAGGAACAACATAAAATCCATCCTGTGCTTTTATAACTTCATAAAGCTTGCCCTGATATGTCGGATTATAAATCGCGTATGGCCCCTTCCAGCGATCTGAATATTTTAAGTTCATCGCACCGATTTCTGATCCAACAAAATTTTTAACGTTTAAAAAATTTATTGGATTACTTTTATGCTCAAAGCTCAAAATTGTACAGTGTTTATCGATCTGCCCAAAAACGCCGGCAAGAAGCTGAATATATTCCGTTAAGCTGCCCTCGCTTATTTTAATCTTAGCTGCCAACGGCCCATTTTCGGAACTTAAAACACCGCCCGAAACTGTCATCGATTCTATGTCTGAATTTGCATCAAGTATGATATCTTTGCCAACTATCTTTTGGTTAGATAATTTAACTCCGTCACCTGGCACTATAAAATGGCCCTTATAGGTTTTGATAACTTGGTAAAGTTTTTCTTGGACAGCCGGGTTGTCTTTAATATACGGCCCTTCCCACTTTTCGGGGTACATTAACATAATCGGACCGACCTGTGAGCCTGAAAACTCTTTGACTGTTACAAAGTCTATATAATTTTTGTCCTGCGCAAAGCTTAAAATTTTGCACTTTTGGTCGATTTTTCCAAAAACATCTTCAAGCTGCTTAACATGGGTTGCAACTAGATTATCAACTTCAACTTTTGATTCGTAAAATAATTGAAAAATAGCTACTAAAAATAAAACTAATAAGACCGCTGCGATTGCCAATGGCACGTAGCCCATAAATTTTTTAGGGCCCTGTCTATTGGATCTTCTTAAAACACCGTTCATATTAACTCCCAAATTAAAAAAAATTATTTAATAGTTTATATGCATCACTTCTTTTACTTCTTTTATAGTACGCTCAGCAACTTCAAGAGTCTTTTCTGTTCCGGCTTTCAAAACTGACTCAACGTAGCCTAAATCTTTTTCAAGCTCCCGTCTTCTAACTCTTATGGGCGCCAAAAAATGCTCCAAAACTTCAGCGAGCCTATTCTTTAGGACCATGTCACCCAAGCCGCCCCGTTTATAGTGCTCTTTAAGTTTTTCAACTTCAACATGATCTGTGGCAAATGCATCAAGATAATCAAATACAGGGTTGCCCTCAACTCGACCCGGATCTGACACCTTTATATGATTAGGGTCGGTGTACATGCTCTTAACTTTTTGGATAACTATTTCTGATGGATCTGAAAGATATATCGCATTGCCCAAAGATTTGCCCATTTTGGCTTTCCCATCTGTGCCGGGAAGACGCGCAATTTTGGGGACTAAGGCTTTGGCTTCTACCAGAACATGGCAGTTATATATTCTATTAAAAGATCTAACTATTTCGTTAGTTTGCTCGATCATGGGCAACTGATCTTCACCAACCGGGACAATATCGGCTTTTACCACCGTTATATCTGCCGCCTGGCTTACCGGATAGACAAAAAAGCCTGCCGGGATAGATTCGCCAAACCCCTTTTGTTGAATCTCAGATTTTACGGTAGGGTTTCTTTTTAACCTGTTAACTGTTACTAAATTTAGATAAAAAACAGTAAGTTCGGCTATTTGTGGGATCATAGACTGGATAAATATAGTGGTTTTTGCCGGATCTATGCCAACCGCCAGGTAATCTAGGGCCACCTGGAGAACATTTTCCCGGACATAATGGGCTCGTTCTGCGTTATCAGTCAGGGCCTGAACGTCTGCGATCATCACATATTGCTTATATTTTTCCTGCAGGACCAATCTATTGGAAAGCGACCCGACATAATGACCCAAATGTAACGGCCCGGTCGGCCTATCGCCTGTTAAGACTATGCTATTTTTATTCTCTTTTAACATAAGATTTCCCATAAGATTTTTTGATATTTATAAGCTGAGACAAAAATATCATATATTTGGGTAAGTTACACCAAAAATCTGGTAAATTTGCAAAAAATCTATTTAGGGGTTATGATAGTTAAGATTACTTAGAGTTAGTAATCTAATTTGTTGTAAGGGCAAGCGCCCCGAAAAAATTAAGCTCCATTTTATTATTTTTTATTTTTAGGTAAGTTCGATGAACATTTACGTCGGTAATATCGCACGCGCAACAAGTGAAAGCAGATTAAGAGAAAAGTTTGAAGAGTTCGGAGCAGTTGATTCAGTTAAGCTGATCATCGACAGAGAAACTGGAGTTTCAAAAGGTTTTGCTTTTGTTGACATGTCAAATGACGAAGAAGCTGAAAAAGCTATCGAAGCATTGAACGGTCAAGAATTTGACGGAAGAAGACTAACCGTTAACCAAGCTCGTCCTAAAACTGACAGACCTGCTGGCTCATTCGGTGGAAACCGTAATGGTGGCCCTCGTGGACCAAGAAGAGATTTTGGTTCTAGCAACGGCGGTGGCTGGAGAAGCAACGGTAGATAATCTTTCTACTTAAGTTGGATATAGGTAGGGTGCTATAAAAAGCACCCTATTTTATTTTTCCCATTTTATATTTTTTAAACTGACTCATATTATATAGGACTATTACTATGAACTATAAATTATTATCTTTATCACTATTTTTTATTATATCCGGCAACCAAACAATACGCTCTATGGAATCTGACGAAACAGAACAATGTGCAAAACATATTGAAACAGAAGATAAAAAGCAAGATCTATTCCCATCAGCTGTCAATAACCCGTTATTTGCAAGATGTTCAGAAATAAAAAAACTAATTGGTGCCTTTTATTCTCAGCCATTTGATGCCAAAGATCCAATAACAAAAGAACAAGTTATTCAAAGCTATAAAGCATTTATTCAATCTCTTTCTAAAGAAGAGCTTGGACGAGTCAAAATCTGGAATGAACAAAATTTGATGCCCCAACCAAAATGGCTAACAGAAAAATAGCTTTAACCAAAACATAGGGTATAAAAATGAATTTCAAAAATATCTTTATTTTGTCTTATCTTGTATTACTTTCAAATAACTTAAATTGTATGCTTGGAAAAGATAATAAAGAAAAAAATGTGGCTCGCGAAATGGTTCCTGAGGAAGATATAACAACAACTTTCGCAGATCTTGAAAAATTAGATAAAGAGAGAGAAAATTTTCTAAAGTCATTAACTCCCGAAGAACTAGAAGCGCATATAAAATTTATGAGATACGTTGAACGTTACCGACAAAATCATAGTGTCTTTCCTGAAAGACAACAGGGAAGAGATAATGCTAGGGAGCTTATAGACACGAATAACACAGAAAACAGTCAAAATAATGATTCGAAATAACTTATTAAACTTATTACAAGAATATAAGCCTACAGAATCAGAAGTAAAAAATAAGCAGGATATTATAAATTTTGTTAATAAATATTCAAACTGTTTTGAACGATCTTTGGAAATTGGGCACATCACAGCTTCAGCCTGGTTATTAAGCAAAGACATGTCCAAAGCGTTGCTTATGCACCATAACAAGCTTGATATTTGGGTCCAAGTTGGTGGTCATTGCGATGGCAACCCTAATGTGCTAGAGGTTGCCATTAAAGAAGCGCAAGAAGAATCTGGGATAAATAATATTACCCCAGTCAGCGACAAAATTTTCGATATCGATATTCACTTGGTGCCTGATTACAAAAACGTCAAAGCACATTATCATTATGACATAAGATTTTTGTTACGAGTTAATAGCAACGAAGATTTTGTGCAAAATTCTGAATCTAAAGAGCTAAGATGGGTACGTAAGAATATTAACGACCTGCCCACCCAAGAACCAAATATTGTTAGATTATTTAATAAGTGGGAAACTTTATAAAACTAGATTTATTAATTTTATTTTTAGAAAGTAAGCTATGAAAAAAATAATTATTCGCGCTGCAAAGATCGAAGATGCCGAACAACTTGCACAAGCTGAGCAGATAATTGCCAAAGAACCTGGATTTCTTATTTCTCAGCCAGAAGAATTGCCTAAAGAACGCTTTAAAGAAACAATAAAAAAGCTTCTTGACGAAACAAATGGAAAATATCTGGTAGCAGAATTAAATAATAAAATAATTGGACATGCTTTTCTTGAGTGCATGACACCCAAAAACCTTAGACATGTAGCACATCTTACAATTGTTGTTCATACAGGACATCAAAGTAAAGGAATCGGTACTCGTTTGCTTGAAAATTTAATTTCTTGGGCAAAAAAATCAGATATTGTAGAAAAAATTTTATTGCATGTCAGGGCTTCAAATACTCGCGCAATTAATTTGTACAACAAGTTTAATTTTGTTGAGCAGGGCAGATTTACTAATTGGGTAAAAATTGACGATAATTATTATATTGATGATATAATAATGGCACTTGAAACAAAAAACTCAATTTAGTTACACTATACTAATCCCCAATTTTGTGTATAAACTATCAAAAATTAAAAAAGCTTTTTGGTAATTAAAAAAGAGAGTAGTACATGTCATATTTAAGTTTATTTAATCTCACAGATTGGCGCGATGCGCTCGAGATAATCTCAATATCAACAATAGTATATTACTTTGCATCTTGGTTAAAAAAAGACACAGAGAAAAATCTTTCTTTGCCATTTTATATTTATTGCGCAAGTTTTATAATTTCACACTATTTAAATCTACAGATCTTAAGCTCTATATTACTTTTCGGTTCCCCAATAATTTTAACAGTGTTTATTTTAATGCACCAAAAGAGTTTGCAGAAAAACTTTGTTGTATCAACAAGATTAGACATAGAAAAACAGTCAAGATACAACTGGGTTGAAGAACTTGTCAAATCAGCACTATATGCTGTTAACCAAAATCAAAAAGTGTTATTTATTATCGAACAAAGAGACTCGCTTTCAACGCTTTTGCAAGCTGACTGGATAATTAATGCGCTGTTTTCAAAAGAGATCTTCGAACTTGTTTTGAAAAATAAAAATATTGAAAATATTTGGCTCAACCAAGACGGCATACTAGTTGCCCCAAACGCAAAATGGAGCTTTTCTGAAGATCTACAAAACTTTGAGGCTGATGCGTTAATCGCAACAACAAACACCGATGCTATAATTATAAAAGTTTTGCCTGAGGCAAGAAAATTTGAAATAATCGCAAATAATAAAATTTATGAAAACTTAACAGCACCGCAAGTTGCCTCGTTTTTGAATAGTTATGTTGGGAAAAATATAAATCAGGATATAAATAAAGAAGAAGGCGAAGTTTATGGTAAAGTTATCGAAAATAAAAAATATCAACAACAAGATCTTAGATAAAATAATAGCGCTTTTTATGGGAGTTTTTATCTGGACAATATTTTCCGGTTCAAGCTTGAAAAATATTTGGCTAGAGGTTCCGTTGTGCTTTTATAACACAAATGATAATATAATCTGCAAGGGGCCAGAAAGTATAAAGATAAATCTTGTTGCAAAGCGTGAAAATTTACGAAATCTTGATATAAATAATTTAGCGGTACATGTTGACGCACAAAAGTTAACAGAAAACCATTCTGCGCTGCAGATCACTGAACAAGACATTCTTCTTCCTGCTTCTATTAAACTTGTAAATCATATTCCATCAAATATTATAGTGAGCGTGGAAAGCAAAGTATGCAGAACAGCACCAACATCTTTGGAACAGACGGCGTAAGAGATAAAGTTGGCAATAATTTATTTGTTTTACAAAATCTGCCAAAACTTGGTGATGCGATCGCCAAATGGGCCACAGCAAAATACCCCATGCCCGCTCGTCCCGAGTGTTCTACGCAGCTTGAAGAGCGAAGTAGAATGTATCGAGGGATGCCGGGCGAGAGAACTAAAGTAAAAATATTAATAGTGCACGACACGCGTGTTTCATGCAGCTTTGTCAAAGCTGCTTTAAAATCTGGGTTACTCTTAAATCCAGTTTATATTTATGACGCGCAAGTTTTGCCCACACCTGCAGTTGCGCTAATTTCCCAAAATAATTTTGATATCGCTATAATAATCTCTGCATCACACAACCCTTGGCAGGATAATGGCATTAAGATTGTAGATCTTGCTTACGGCAAATTAAACTTACAAGATGAACTTGAGATCTCAAGAATATACCCGGCCGCCGCTCTGGCAAGCTATGGCGGGGCAAACTTTTCCTACGACAACCTGGGACAAGAAGAATTTTATCCTGAAGCAGAAAATTTATATATAGAAAAAATTTTAGAAAAATTTAAAAATCTTAATTTAAATAACTTAAAAATAGCATTAGATTGCGCAAACGGCGCGACGTATAAAGTTGCACCAAAGATATTTGAAAAGCTGGGCGCAAATTTATTTATTGTTAATAATAAGCCAGACGGCCAAAATATAAATCTTAATTGCGGTGCGCTAGAACTTGATAGCCTAAAAAAAGTTATTCTAGATAATAACTGCGATTTGGGATTTGCATTTGATGGTGATGGGGACAGAGTTGTAGTTGCTAACAGATTTGGTGAAATTAAAGACGGCGACGATATTTTGTCACTATTAATTAATAACCCAGATTATAAAAATATAGAGAAGATAGTCGGGACAGTAATGACAAATCGGGGGCTTGAGATATTTCTTAAAAAGCAAAATATAGAGTTAATAAGAACAGCCGTTGGCGACAAATATATCTCTGAGACGCTAAACAAAGAAAATTTACTTATCGGCGGCGAACAATCTGGCCATATAATTTTAAAAAATTTGTCATATATGGGGGACGGGATCTTAGCTGCCTTAAAAATCTTAGAAACAATAATTTTAACAAAAAATTATAATCTAGAGACATTCAAGAAATACCCACAGGTTTTGCTTAATATCCCAGTAAAAATTAAGCTGGCGCTCGATGCGCCGCCCATCTCTCAACTTATAGACTTAAGCAAGACACAACTTCAAGATGGTCGGTTATTGGTCAGATATTCGGGCACAGAAAATTACCTGCGAATTATGGTTGAAGAAGAAACTCAGGAACGAGCTGAATTTATTAGCAATGCCCTTGCCAAAGAGATTCAAAAACAGCTTTGCTAGAAAATAATTATAACTAGAAGCAGTTATAACAATATTTCAGAATTCTTATCTGCGTTATTTATTATCTCATCAAGACTTTCAGATTCATGTTTTGCCAGAATATTAATATCCCAATTTTTTTCGCCACTTTTTATTTTATAACCATCAAGCTCAAGTTTTTTTATCTCAATTTCGCCATTTACTTTAATATTATATTGTTCAAATAACTGCATCCAGAATGTTATTAACTCAAAAAAAGCATTATCTGGTTTTTGAGATTCTGCTATTTTTGTTCCGGGAGCAAAGCACTTGTGATCAAATCGATTCAAATCTATATAAAAATTGCCAGTGATTTCAGTGACGCAGTCTTGCTTTAAAGCTATAATTAACTCTTCGATATCTTCAGACCGCAAAGATGGGTCGCTTGAGCCAATCAAATAAAGATTCCCCACAATCTTGTTTTGATCTATATCGCCATCGGTTCCAAGTTGAGTTACAAATTTATAATCACCGCCGAGAGTGTCTCGGGCGTTGAGCCAAGAACCAATTTCGTCGCCCAAATTAACCCGTGGCCCACGCTTCGATGCACCTTCTTGCTGCATAGGCAAACTATAATTTCCCGAAAAGGCTATTAAAATAATTATCAAAATAAAATTATTTTTGATCTTTCTTAAACTCATATTATCTCCGTTTTTTGGTATTATCAGCTGTAATCGCCCTTTGCTCCTATAAACTCATAAGATATTATAAATTTATAGGAGAACCAAAAATCAATATTTAGGGGAATTTTTATTCACCGTAGCTAAAACGCTAAATTAATTTTTGGACAAAAACTGATTATTAAAATATTTGAATAGCCACAAGTCTATGCCATTGGTGGCGGTGCCGTTTTTTAGGCCATAATCTATTTGATACAGAAACTCGTGTGCAGTTTGAAGTTCATAAAAGGCGCATTTTTTCCAGTCTTTTTGGATAAACGCAAATGGCAGACGGTTAATATATTTTGCTTCTTTGGTCATATTAGCGCGCATGTATTGGATATAGAATATCGCATTCCAGAGTTGATCTGACCAATATGCGACCCAGAATTCGTCAGGGTAAGTGTCTTTGACTTGGGCCCATAACTCAAAAAACTGTGTATTATTTTTTGCAAAAAAATGCTGACTTAATGTAAAAAGAGATTTTTCGCTGATAACGATTTTGTCTGCCCAGTCAGAAAAAAAAGCCTCGTGCTTTTTTCCAAGCAGAGATTGATAATTGAATAATATAGACGCTATATCGAGTGGAATTAAAGAACGAGCAGAAAAGAGATTTTCAACAAAACTTGGGTCTATGTTTTGATTTAAGAAAAACTTATAAAAGTTTATATATGAGTTTTTATCTATAGTTGGTTCTAATTTAACAAATATTTGTTCTTTTGATTTATTTTGTAATAACTGCTGAAGTTGGGGATTTGTATCACTTATGAAAAATAAAACCGTGTGGGGGCCAGAATAATCTTTAAAATAATTTAGCCAGAACTTAGTATCTTGCTCACTTAGCAGCGTTAAATCACCGAGCCAATAGACAGAGCTGCTGCCCAAAAAACTTGTCTCTAGCGTCGATTTTATGCTGCTTTGTTCTAAATTTTTTATATCAAGAAAATATATTGTGTTGTTAGTTTGTTGTTTTAATTTATCTTTTAAGATCGTAAAAAAAAGAGACGGGAACTCCGGGCCATAAAAAATTTTGGCTTCTTGCGCAAAAACAAACTCGGGAGAACTTATATTTTTAAAAAAATCTTGAAGTAGCATAATATACTATCTGAAAAGTTTGAAAATCCTGTATACTTAAATAGTTTACTTTAAAAAATCAAAAAAAACACCTTGAAGGCTTGCATGATTAAAACAACTTTGATTAACAATTTAATATTTTCCTGTCTAATATTAATTAATCCAATTATTAGGGCGATGGAGAGCCAAGATCAAACGAACCAGCTTTTAAAAGCCAGTGATTTCAGCGAAGAAGCAAAGATTAATATTAAACCAAGCCCCAAATTTTCTTATCAACAGATTAATTCTTTACCCCATTTATTTAATTTGCATGATTTTATAAAAACAGATGCCGGACAAAGATGGGCAAAAAATATAAGTTGTGAAAAACTAAAAAAAACTATTGAAATATTGGAAAAATCTCGCGATAACGCAAAGCTGCCGTATGAAAATTATAATATAGGATGCGACCAAAATTCTTCCGGATTTCATGCTTTATTTAATAGTTACTGGTTATTGCAAGCTATATTTGCAAAAGATCAACAAGCTATATCTCTACTAATAAAAAATATGCATGATTTTTCCAAGATCGCTGAACTATTTTGGGACAAAAATTTAAATCAAGAGCTTCGGGACACAGGTACTGCCGGAAAATGGAGGCAGCTTGTAATGGAAGAAAGAAAGAATATAAAATTGCTTTCCTGGTACAACGCAATGCCAAGTAGCTCAAAGTTGCAAAAGGCAACCAAAGATATAAAACTTGAAGCTGCAACAAAAGCTTTTAAGATACTTCAAGAGGCATTAGGTGACAATTCTGGTTTTGAAGATGAAAAAAATGGCGTCAACTTATGTGCCGATGAAATTTATGAAATTATAAAATCTGATAATGAGATGTTTTTAAGTAATTTCAAATCTAATATTACAGTAGTTGAACTAGATTCTGACCAAGAGAATATAGAAAAATCTTCACAAGCAATTTCAAAAGTATTACAAGATTTTAATAATAAAAAGAAC
This sequence comes from uncultured bacterium, assembly GCA_963717435.1. Lineage (GTDB taxonomy): Bacteria > Babelota > Babeliae > Babelales > Babelaceae > MFD05580-245. The sequence continues at coordinate 745,876 of OY970332.1, read as the reverse complement.
AAAGTTCATGCATTTGTCATAAACGATGATATGGATAGGGCTTGGTACTCTGTTATTATTAATAAAGCTAATAACAACGTACAGTGCATGTTTATAGATTCAACAGACGAAGTAAAATTAGACAGAATAGGCGTAAGAAATATTTTGCAAGGTATACAACAACACTCTGTCGCTGACTTATTTAGAACGGAAATCCCAAGAAATCGGTTTGAAGAGTTCTCTCCAGAAATTTCTATAGGATCTGGAGGAACATTTAAAAACATAAATAATACGTCCGATGAAACCTGTATAAAAAATATCGTACCATCACCGACATTAATGCTAAAAGATTGCGTTGGCGAATTCCCTGAAGAAATTATAGGTATAATTAATGCTTTAAATGATCCTAAGTTGAGAACTAAGGACGAAAAAAATCTATTATTGCTTTATGGGCCATCTGGAACTGGAAAAACTACAATTGCCAGAATAATAGCAGGCGAAACTTCAAGAATACTATTAAAAGTTAATGCCAGCGCTTTATTAACATCATACCAGGCATCAGGACCAAAAAGCGTGCAAAAACTGTTTGACACAGCGAAGAATCTAGGAAAGCCCTGCGTAATTTTTATTGACGAGGCTGATGGGATTGGGTTTAAGAGATCAAATGAAAAAACTGATGAAAGGGAAGCGGGCTTAAGACAACTATTAACGACGATAGATGAATTTACTTATGATGAATCTATTTTTATCATCGCTGCCACCAATATGGAAGAAGTACTTGATGAATCTTTAATAAGTAGATTTCAGGACAACGTAGAAGTTGAGTTGCCAAATGCAGAAGCTCGATTCAAAATATTGAAAAATTTATTTAATAAGTTTGAAAACTATGAAAAAAAATTCACAGACAAAGATCTAAAAGAAATAACTGATGAAGGGATGATAATAAAGTCAAAGACCAATGGGTTTAGCATTAGAGATTTGGAAAATTTAGCAGGAAATGCAAAACGTTGTGCCAATGTTCAAAAAAGACTATCTATTACAAGAGCCGATTTGGATAAAGCGGTTAAAAATGTGCAAAAGAAAATCGATAATGGTCAAAAACTGCAAAATGATAAAATTTTTAAAGAGAGAGAGCAACGAATCGCCCTATATGTAAATACAACAGCAAATGTTCTATCTGTAGGAAAATTACTATCCGCCAAAGGAAATATACCCAACAATGAAGTACGCCACTAGTTTTCTGTTTGTTTTAATCTGTAATTCTTTAATCGGGATTAATGTAATAAATATAGATAACGCCTTAATCGAACACCGCAAGATGCTAAACGAATTTGAGCCTTATCTTAAAGATTGTAGAGTAGAATCCTATTCATATAGCAACTATGAAGGGGATATAACTTCTTATAGTTATGAGTTTAAATCTCCAGAGGCAAAAAAATTATTTAAACAATATTCAGAAAAATACGATATATTACGCTCTAAAATAGAAAAGAATTATATTTTGCGGGGCTTAATATTAGGATTAATGTGGAGCACATATAATAGACTGCTTCAAAAAGATGTATTTGATAAAAAAATTGCTCTTTTTCATTTGGCATTAGTGATGGGACTGCCAATTTATGACCGTTTATCCAGGGAAAAAGAAGCCTATATTCATCCAAGAAATCTGAGAAAATACGAAAACCTGTTTGCGTTGGAAAGCAGGAAATCTTTCATGGAAGTGCTTGTTATTTTGTGTTTCAGTCTCGCAGGGCGAATTCCTGGAGAATTCATTTGTAGAGATATCCTAAAATGGAATTAATATAAGTATGAAATATTTAGAGCTTTAATTTTGTATGATCAACTTAATTCTTCGCTATAAATTTCAACTTTTCTAATTTTAATTATTGGTTATAAATTCAATATTGGGCTGCGAAGCACTAATAACGTCCACCAACGAATCTAATCCCCAAAAAACATAATGGGTTAAGTTTCTTGACTCAGCAATTCCATAAGATTGCTCGGATAAAGCTCTTATATCCAAAGAATTAACTATCTTAAAAAAGGAATTTTTATTGTAAAACCCTGCTCCATATTTTTTATGAATATGATCTAAAATACTAAAAGTAAAAGTTTCTTCTGTTTTTCTATAAGAATCTACAGGTCCTTCAAATATAAATTTGATTTGGTTTTTACTATCATTGGAATCTGATAATACAATACAAAATGCCTTACGAGTATCTGAAACAGAATCTATATAATATTGGGATGGCAATTCTTTAAGAGGCTCCCACTTTATCCATTCTTCTGACATTTTTTACTATCCTTTCTTTATTTTAAGAATTATATCTTATTTTTGTGCTTGATTTGTTTACAGGATCATAAATTTCAAGGGTAGGCCTTCCATCTTTACTAATACTTCTTAATATGGCAATTTTACCATCCCGCATAGTTCCTATTTTTGTTTGGATCTCCGCTTCTTGAGATTTATCGTTATCACTTTTTATATCCTTTTGATCATCAACGTCCATATATCTCCTTGTGTTTAAAAGTGAATAGTTGCTTTTCAATTAATCTATTTCGATATTTGACCAATAAATTCGATTTTAGGTTCCCGTGTAGCAAGTACATCGACAACATAATCAATAGCTAAAAATGAAAAATGCATAAAATCCATTTTCATAGCTATATTTAATCCTTTTGCCTCTTCAGTAAGCCATTTTAAATATGAAGACTCATTTACCTTAAAAAAAGTCCACTTACCATAAAAATTTCCACCATATTTTTCATCTAAATAATTTATAATTTTTATTGTAAAGCTTTCATTGATTAGTCTATAACCTCCAATCAGACATTCAAATTTTACTAAAACTTTATTTTTTGGATTTTTGCTATCAGATAATAATATTTCAAATCGTTCACAATCATATAAAACTGAATCTACATAATATTTTTCTGCCAATCCACTAGTAGGTTCCCATCTTATCCACTGATCATTCATTTCTTATTTCTCCTATTTATTACCATACCTAATTTTAATACTACGATCTGCCTTACTGTCATATATCTCTAAAGTTGGCCTTTCATCCGTACTTTTAACTCTAACATTTACTGTTTTTCCATCAGGCAATTCCCCAAGCAGAACTCCATTTTCTTCCCTAATGGACATAGGTCCCATAGCGCCAAAATCTGTTTTGGCTTCTTCTATCCCACCTGGTTTTACATATTGCCTAGTTACTTTTTCACGATTTTCAGTTTCCTTAAAAAATTCTGAATCTCTAAGAATATCGTCTACGGTTTTTAGTTCTTGTTTTTCTTCTATATCTTTTATTTTTGGTTTGCCAGTATCGACTAATTCCATTTTTGCAAATGGCTGGTTAGATTGGGAAATTTTATCTATTTCACTATTAAAGCAGCCAGCGTTGATAATGGTTTTTGATTTTTTATCCAAAAGAATTGCGACATTAAGATCCGCATCTCTAAATATTAAATATTTTGAATCTTCGGACTGAAAGCAGCCACCCTGTTTTAGAGTTTTTAGTGCGTGTACAGGAAAAATATTTTTTTCGCACATGCTTTTAATCGCACAGCTATCAAATGTAATACCACAAGTAAATGGCCTAAAACAACCGGGCGTCAATATATTTTTATCTTCTTGCGCTATGTCAAAACTTAAATCAGAAAGATTTATATTTAATTCTCTTAAGATTATCTCTCTCTGAAGATTTTTTGCTTCAGATGCAAAGGCCTTAATAACGCGATCTGAATTGTTGGTGGTCTCAGGTAGCTTGTGCTTATTTAAAATTTCGGAAATTTCATTGGAAACTTCAGTTCCAGAAGCAGTTTTTATTGTCTGGAGGGCCAAGTCGATTGATCTTGGGTCTATATTTTTACCGCTGAGATTATTAATATTATTTAGAATTACTTCTGATGCTTCAAGATCGTTAGAAGCTTGTGATAAATTGTTTATAAAATTCTGATTAGCTTTTTTTGCAGCAGATTGCACTTCCTGAAACGGTTGGTAGTTTTCATAGTAAATCCTGCTCATTAAATCTGAATTGTATCTATCCAATATTTGGCGGGCCCGAGTAAAATTGCAATCTTCACAGTGCTTTATTAGTTCCAAAAAATCTCTATTATATCGGTTCTTTTTTGTATTTTCCCATATGTGCCCAAGAAAAATAGACTTAAATTTTCTATTCGCGCCCATTGTAAAATTTTTAAAACCTGACCGAGTGGTTCTGTCATTCCCGATATCGAAACTATAAGCAAGTCCAGCGGGATTTAAAACAGCATTGCGACGTTGAGATCCGTGCCAGTCTTCAACAAGATTTGCTATATATGCAGAAGCTTTTTTGCTATAAGAAAAATCTTCTCTAAGTTGCCCACTATGATGAAAATATTTTTCTATAATATTATCTTGGCAATGCAGAAGCTCATGTCTAAATGGATACTCTATATCAAGATAAGGGAGCAACAATCTGCATTTAATTAAATTTGTAAGATTAAGAGTTGGAGAATTAGATGCCACGAGTATATTGGTTATACCCTCTAATCTGTTTTTGATATCTTGTTCATATGCACGATCTTTTTGCATCAGTTGCATTGTAACTAACGAGGCTCTATCTTGTTGGGCCCATACATGTCTGGCATATTCTGAGAATGATCTATCGGCGCTATCTCTAAGTCCAAAATAAGCTCCCGTGCCATACTCGCCCATTTGCCTCATGGATTGATCCACAAAATCTCTTATTTTTAAGCTTGATATCGATTCTGGGAAAAGATCTCGTTCAACAATTTTATGGACACTTTTTGCGATTAATTCAAAAAATTTATTTTGGTTATTATTAGATTTGAAATTATTAGTTTTATTGGAAGCGATTGTAGAAATCGAAGCTGTTGCAAGATTACTTTTACTTTTAGCTTCTAAGCGTTTTTCAGTAAATTCAAGGTGATTATCTTGATATGTAGGAGCAAATAAATATTGAGGATCAGTAGAAATAGCTTGATTTATATTATCTGGAAGTTCAAAACTTGGTCTTAACCTTGCAGTAGAAATATTCTCTATACCAGAAATATTATCCACTAGATTTTTATATGTATCAGTTAATTTTTTGTAAGAATGTTGGTTTTGATCTACCGATTTCATCTGTTGAACCGCAATGTCATTTTTGTATTTTAAAACAAAATATGCGGCTATTGTCTGAGCAACTCGATAAACTTCAGCCATAGCATTAACTAATTGAGTAGTGTTAGCCAGGGCCATATGTCTGCATTCAAAAATTGGCGAAACTGTTATTAATAATGTAACAAGAAAAAATAGTTTAATTTTGTTTTTGGTGGGCCTGTTTAGCATATAGTTCCAGATTTTTATATTTTTATTTTTTAAAGTTAATTAAAAAACGGTGTTAATTTTTTTTGCATAATTATTTTAACACAAAAACAAGAGCTTACCCTAAAATTAATTTTTTATGGTTCGATACATTTTTCTACGCTCTTCGAGCTACGAAAAACACTCACCACGAGCGGGTAAAAAATTAATTTATCATGGGTTCTAAAGTAAATTTTTGAATTTTCGAATAAACTCTAAGCCTAATAATATAATTTACAAATTTTGAAAATTCTGTGATTTAAATAGAAAAAGCGACCGGAATAGTCGCTTAAGATAAATATAAAACTTTATAGAATTTTATTCTAAAAGATTTTCGTATGATCTTATATACTCAAATTTGTTAATAGTCTCTGATTCTTTTGAAAAATATGGGCTTTCGTCGAAAAATTCAAAAATTGTATTAACGCCAGAAATAGCTATATTTTTCATGTCGTCATGCTGAGCCCATGTAACCGGGCAGCGTTCAGCAGAGCCTTGAATTTCTATAATTTTCCCAGAACGGGTAAGTACGTAGTTAAAATCTGCGTCTATTGTGCTATCTTCTGCAAAGTCTATATCAAGAAGAGATTCTCCACCACTGATGCCAACAGAGACTGCAGAAATTTCATCAGATAAAATAGATTCTGTGATTATCCCTTGGGCCAGCCAATTTGACACAGCAGCGCGTAGCGCTAAATAAGCGCCGGTTATTGATGCTGTACGAGTGCCGCCGTCGGCTTGTAAAACGTCGCAGTCAATAAAAATGGTCTGTTCGCCAAGTTTATCTAACTTAACAACAGACCTTAAGGCGCGCCCTATTAATCTCGAAATTTCGATTGTTCGTCCGTTACGTTTTGATGAGGTAGAATCTCTAACTGTACGTAATGGGGTGGATGCAGGAAGCAAAGAATATTCTGCTGTTAGCCAGCCAGATTTCTTGCCCCTAAGAAAATGGGGGACCCCTTGTTGACGGGTGACAGCACAAAGCACTTTTGTACTTCCAATCTCAAAAAGAACCGAACCTGATGCATATGCCAATATGTCGTATGTAACTTTAAGAGGGCGCAACTCATCGTTGCGCCTATTGTTAGCCCTAGTATGCTGTATCATATATAAAATTTTAACTCGTAAAAATTTTTTAAAAATTTTTAATTAGACAAGTTTTAATCTAATTCTTCCGGTCGCTTCTTCGTAGTCCACAACTTCTACGTTGACAAGGTCGTCGATTTTCATAGTCTTTGCAAAAGTTTGTTGCTTGTCTTTTGGTATATACGAGATATGAACAAGTCCATCAAGACCCGGCGCTATCTCTACAAATATTCCAAAGTCAGCGAATCTCTTGATACGACCAACGTGTCGTGAATTACGTTCGACTAATCCACCCAATAACTTAACCCAAGATATAGCTTGATCAGTTTTTGGTCCCGGATGTCCGTAAATCTTAACTGAACCATCATCTTCTATGTCGATAGTGGTTCCGGTTTTTTCTATAATATCTTTTATAATTTTACCCTGAGAACCAATAATTGCGCCTATTTTATCCGTAGGAACTTTTAGTGTGAACACTTGAGGAACAAGTTCTGAAAGCTTTTTATTAGGCTCTGTCATAACTTCGCGCATCTTGCCCAAGATAAACAGTCTACCGTCTTTTGCTTGCCCTAACGCTTGCTCAAATACTCTTCGTTCAAGACCACCCTTGTACTTGATGTCCATCTGAATCGCAGTTATACCCTTATCGGTACCGGCAACTTTGAAATCCATCATGCCGAACGCATCTTCGATTCCTGAGATATCTGTAAGAACCTGGAACTTATTATTTTCACCCATAAGAAGACCCATAGCCACGCCGCTTACCATCTTTCTGATAGGCACACCGGCTTGCATAAGAGCCATTGTTGATCCGCAAACTGTTGCCATAGAGGTTGAGCCATCAGAAGATAAAATATCGGCAACTATACGAATTGTGTACGGGAATGTTTCTTTGGCAGGTAAAACTTGTTTTATAGCTGAAGCAGCCAAGTAGCCGTGACCGACTTCGCGACGTCCTGGCCCACGATTTGGTCTAACTTCTCCGACTGAGAATGCAGGGAAATTATAATGAAGCATAAATGTTTTATCAACACCATCGCCCATCAAATCTTCAACGCGTTGTTCGTCCTGTCCGCCACCCAAAGTAACACTTACTAGTGCTTGAGTTCCACCACGGTGGAATAAAGCAGAGCCGTGATTAAATGGTAATAGACCAACTTCAGTGGTAATATTTCGAACTTGATCGAAATTACGTTGATCAACACGCTTGCCTGTTTTTAAAATATAATTTGTAAGGGATTCTTTAAGGGCCGCATCAAAAACATATTCTAAGTATGTAGAAGATATTGCAAGCTCTGCGAATTCTTTTTCGTATGTGGCAAAAAATTTATTTTTTAATTCTGTTGTTACTTGCCCGCGTTCTGCTTTATTTGATTTATTACAGAAATTTTTTATTTCGCTATCAGTTAAAATTGCGCGAGCTCTGTCTGTCCAAACTTCCCAGTCGAATTTATCCACTATTTCTTGTTTTTGAACCTTAAGTTCATTAACTATAGTTTTTTGCCAAGCAACTTGCTGCTTGATTTTTTCGTGGGCGATAAATAGCGCATCTAAAAATTCTGATTCAGAGATTTCGTTTGCGGAGCCCTCGACCATACAGATCCCGTCTTCTGTACCAGCTACTGTGATACTAGCGTCAGCTTTTTGGGACTGACTAAATGTCGGAGATGTCACCCAAGAGCCATCTATCCTGCAAACTTCAACAGCGCCTACTGGCTCTATTAATGGAATATCTGATGTGCACAGCGCTATAGAACTTGCAAGAAGTGCTAATACATATGGGGTATGTTCTTTATCAACTGAATATACTGTTGAAAGAATTTGAACCTGATCAAAATAATTAGAAGGGAAAAGCGGTCTTATTGCTCTGTCGATAAGTCTTCCGGTAAGAATCTCTTTATCGCTAAACTTACCTTCGCGCTTATAATATCCGCCAGGAATTTTTCCTGCTGCAGCGAATAATTCTCTATAATCTACAGTTAATGGAAAAAAGCCCGGAAAATCTTTGGAAGGAGCTGATACCGCTGTGGACAAAACAACTGTGCCGCCTTGGCTAAACCATGCAGCGCCATTTGCCTGATCAGCAAACTTACCTAACACTACTTCGTAACCAAATTCCGGCAAGTAAAACTTTTTTACCATTTATGCAACCTATAATAAATAAACAAAATTAATAATAATAATTACGAATTACTTACGTAAATCAAGCTCTTGAATCAGTTTTTCGTAAACCTGACGCTTGTTATTTTTCAAATAATCAAGAAAACTACGGCGCATACCAACAAGACGCATCAAACCTCTTTGCGTGCTGTGGTCTTTCTTATTATTTTTCAAATGGGCCGTAAGTAATTCTATTCTCTCGGTCATATTAGCGACCTGAACTTCAACAGATCCTGTGTCATTAGGACTCAACTTAAATTTTTCTGCGATCTTTGACATTAAAAACTCCAAAAAGATAACTATAAAAATAGTAACTAAATATAATATTAATAATTATAACTTCTAAATAACAAAAAGCTAAACTTAACTTGGTAGGCGCGAGCGGGATTGAACCGCTGACCCTTGCTACGTCAAAGCAATGCTCTACCACTGAGCTACGCGCCTATCATGCTTTATTCTTCTTGCTGTGTGGCGCCAGATATATACTTCTTGCGGAAAGACTTAACGCCCGTTCCCGCAGGAATTAATTTACCTATAACAACATTTTCCTTCAATCCATATAGATAGTCAATAGATCCTGATATAGCAGCTTCAGCCAATATACGGGTTGTCTCTTGGAACGATGCAGCTGATATAAAGCTCTCTGTGCCAAGTGATGACAACGTGATACCCATTAATACAGGTCTTGCAACAGCAACTTTTTTGTTCTCTGCTTGCAACGCTGCGTTTACCATCTTAAAATGAATCTTATCAACTCTATCACCGATTAAGAAATCTGATTCACCCGGATCAACAACACGAACTTTTCTCAACATCTGTCTTACTATAAGTTCGATATGTCTGTCGTTTATATCAACACCCTGTAATCTGTAAATTTGCTGAATCTGGTTAACAAGATATTTCTGTAGAACATCTGGCCCCATAATTCTTAGTATATCAGAAAGTACAGGAGAACCTGAAGTTAGACGATCGCCCGCACTAACTTTGTCGTTGTTCATAACGTTCAGCTGTTTACCACGTGGAATAAAGTAGTCGTAGCTTTCATCGCCATTTACGACGCTGATTTTTCTCAAACCACGATGAATTCCGCCAAACACTATTTCACCGTCTATATCCGCTATAATTGCAGGATCTTTAGGAATACGAGCTTCGAATAGCTCAGAAATTCTTGGAAGACCCCCGGTGATATCTTTTGTACGGGATGCTTCACGAGGTATTTTAACCAAAATGTCGCCGACTTTTACTTTTTGATCTTCGTTAACGACAATATACGAACCTGATGGCAAGTAATATTGCGCAACTTCGTTACCGGCTGAATCTAATATACTTAATCCAGGTTGGTACTTGTCAGATTTATGTTCAAGAACTATTTTGCTTGAACGATTTGTCGCTTCATCAAAGTAATCTTGAACCGTTACGTTTTCAACAAGATCCACAAATTTAACTTGGCCGGAGTATTCGGTCAAAATAACTTTGTTATTTAAATCCCAATCTGCAAGCTTTGTGCCAACTTTAACTTCTTGACCATCTTCAACGAATAATATCGACCCGTATTCAATATCGTGCTTTTGAAGTTCGCGGCCGTCCGGTGACAAGATCGCCAATTTTGCTTTTCTTGTAAGAACTACAGATTGGTTGTCTTTGTTTTTTACCGTACGGATCCCACGGAACTGAACAATACCAGGATATTTTGCAACGAAGAAAGACTGCTCTACTAAACTAGCGGTACCCCCAACGTGGAAGGTTCTCATAGTAAGCTGAGTACCTGGTTCACCAATAGACTGAGCAGCGATAATACCAACTGTTGCTCCGGTCTCTGCTAAATCACTCTTAGAAAGATCCATGCCGTAACAGTTTGAACAGACTCCGCGCTTTGCCAAGCATGTTAGAACTGATCGCACTTGAAGCTTCGAAACAGCAGAATTACTTAGTTTGTCGATATCGTCACGTCTTATAACGTCGTTTTGTTTAAAGAGAAGCTGACCGGTGATAGGATCTTTAACATCTTCTGAAAGAACTCTACCAAATGCTCTATTTGCCAATGGATATAATACATCACCAGCTTCTTGTAAATCTTCTATTTCTACATAACCTAAAGTTTTGCAGTCTTGCATCGTAATTACTACGTCTTGAGCAACGTCAACAAGTTTTCTTGTTAGATAACCAGATTGTGCAGTTTTTAGAGCTGTATCGGCTTGACCCTTTCTAGCTCCGTGTGTGGATATGAAATATTCAAATACGCTTAACCCATCTTTGAAATTATTTTTAACCGGAGTTTCCATAATCTCACCAGAAGGTTTTGCCATTAACCCTCTCATACCAACAAGCTGCTTAATCTGATCTCTAGAACCTCTAGCTCCAGATTCCAACATCATAAATATCGGATTAAATGGTTTGGACTTCCCATCAAGATTATCAAAAGAAGATCTGTCTTCTTTTTCAAGCTCTTTGGCCATCTGTGCTGCTATGTCAGAAGTAGCATGGTTCCATATACTTAGTATTTTATTATATCTTTCACCGTCAGTTATGACACCGTCCATATATAACTGCTCGATTTTTAGAACATCTTGTTCAGATTTCTTTATAATAGAATCTTTTTTATCAGGAACAATTAAGTTGCTTATAGAGAACGATATGCCCCCTATTGTTGAATAATAGAAGCCCAGTTTTTTTATCTTATCAAGGCACTTTACTGTCGATTCTGAACCAAAGCGGTAGTACACTTTTTCGATCATCTTGACAATATCGCCCTTGGTCAAAACTTTGTTGATCCAATTAAAATCTGAGCCCTTAGGAAGCGCTTCAAATAGTATAACTCGGCCAACTGTTGTTTCGATAATTTTGGTGCTATCTATACGCAACTTAATACGAGCATGCAAATCAACTTGCTTGAACTGGTAAGCGGTTACAACTTCTTCTGTACTTGAGAAAACTATTCCCTCGCCCAAAACGTTTGCACGAATTTTTGTTATATAGTGCAAACCCAGAACCATGTCCTGTGCAGGAACGGTCACAGGGCGACCGTGGGCAGGAGAAAGAATATTTTTGACAGAAAGCATAAGATTCTTTGCTTCCAACTGAGCTTTTTTGCTCAACGGAATATGAACCGCCATCTGGTCACCGTCAAAGTCAGCGTTATACGCATGACAAACTAACGGATGTATTTTTATAGCTTTTCCATCAACAAGTATCGGATAAAAAGACTGAATACCAAGTCTATGTAAAGTAGGCGCACGGTTTAATAGTACAGGATGATCTTTAACGACATTTTCTAGTACGTCCCAAACTTCTGGCGAAGCTTCTTGAACCATACGTTTTGCTACACGCAAGTTAGGCGCAATTTCACGCTCTAATAAGCTTGCAAACACGTGTGATTTAAATAGCTCTAGAGCCATAATTTTTGGTAGTCCGCATTGATCTATCTTAAGTTCTGGATCAACAACGATCACAGATCTACCAGAATAGTCTACACGTTTACCAAGAAGATTCTGTCTAAATCTACCCTGCTTACCACGCAACATTTCACTAAGAGACTTTAATGCTCGTCTGTTTGAACCGCGAACCGGCTGACCACGACGTCCATTATCGATAAGTGCATCTACAGATTCTTGTAGCATACGCTTTTCGTTTTTAATAATAACGTCTGGAGCAGCTATTTCGTTAAGTCTTTGTAGTCTTATATTTCTATTTAAAACTCTTCTATAAAGTTCGTTTAAGTCTGAACTTGCAAAGCGTCCACCTTCTAATGGGACCAATGGTCTCAAATCTGGTGGTAGCACCGGAAGAACTGTCATGATCATCCATTCAGGACGAGTCTTAGAATGCATCAAGCCGGATAATACTTTTATTCTTCGCATTATTTTTGGCTTTAAAGCAACAGAAGTTGTTTTTAGATATTCAAGTTCAAGCTTTGAAATTTCAGCTTGAAGATCGATTAGTTTTAAAACTTGTCTTACTGCTTCAGCGCCAGTTTCTGCAAAGAAGTCGTCATCCTCAGGATGTGCGTCTTGGTACGCTTCGTATTCTGCGTTAGTTAAAAGAGTTTTTCTTGGATAAGGCGATTTACCCTGATGAACTACCATGTAAGCATCAAAATAAACAACTCTATCTATATCTTTAACTGGCATATCAAGAATAAGTCCCAAATAGCTCGGCATGCCCTTTAGATACCAAATATGGCACACAGGCGCGACAAGTTCTATATGTCCCATTCTTTCGCGTCTAACACGAGATTGAATTACTTCAACTCCGCACTTTTCGCAAGTTATACCTCTGTGCTTCATGCGTTTATATTTACCGCAGTTACATTCCCAGTCTTTTACAGGACCGAAAATTCTAGCACAGAACAGACCATCACGCTCAGGCTTTAAAGTTCTGTAGTTAATTGTTTCAATCTTTTTAACTTCGCCGTAAGACAAAGATTTAATCTTTTCAGGGGAAGAAATTCCAAGTTTGATAGAATTAAACTGAGAACTATTTATATACTCCCTAAATTTTTCCAGTAAACGATTACTCACCGACTTCCTCCTTACCGCCTTTGAATAAATCGACGGACAGACTCAAACTCTGAAGTTCTTTTATCAATACATTAAATGATTCTGGTAGTCCAGGTTCTGGAACATCTTCGCCATGAACGATAGCTTCGTAAACTTTATGTCTACCGCCTACGTCATCAGACTTGTATGTCAACATTTCCTGAAGTGCATTAGCGGCACCATATGCTTCTAATGCCCAAACTTCCATTTCACCGAAACGCTGACCACCAAGTTGAGCTTTACCGCCCAATGGTTGTTGCGTAACTAGTGAGTAAGGCCCGACTGATCGAGCGTGCAATTTATCATCAACCATGTGGTTCAGTTTCATCATATAAATCGAACCAACTGTTACAGGCTGATCAAAATAGTCACCGGTTCTACCGTCACGAATCTTGAATGATCCTGTTCGCGAAATATTAGCTTCGTCCAGTAGTGGCTGAATATCTGCTTCGAAGTTAGCACCGTCGAAAATAGGGGTCTTAAACATAACTCCCATTTTTGCAGTTTTTCTTGCAAGATCTTCTATGCCATCTTTTCCGTAAGATTTTTCATAACTTTCAACAAGATCTTTGCCATAGTATTTTTCAAGTTGCTTCTTAATTTCTTTGACGCTGTCTTCTTCTAATTTAGCTGCTAGATTTTGTCCCAGCTTTCTGCCGGCAAAGCCTAGAATAGTTTCAAGAATCTGACCCACGTTCATACGGGAAGGAACACCAAGCGGATTAAGTACTATATCAACTGGAGTACCGTCATCAAGATATGGCATATCTTCTCTAGGAACTATAATAGAAACAACACCTTTATTACCATGTCGACCCGCAAGTTTGTCACCTACAGAAACAGGACGCTTCATCGCTATATAAACTTTAACAACTTTTATTACGCCTGAAGGAAGTGGATCGCCCTTTTTCAATTTGGCTATTCTTTCTTCTTTCAAGCCTGTTAATATTCTTAATTGATTGTCGTAAGCAACTTTAAGTTCTTCGATTAAAGCTTTAATTTTCTTGTCAGAAATATTAATAGCTAAAACTTCTTCAGCTGAAAGTTGAGCAACAATTTTAGACTTATCTAATAAATCTTTGGTTAAGATTTCTTTAGATACTTTTCCTGCAGCTTTTTGACCGTCCAAATATTCTGCTACTTTAGATTTTATCATATTAGCAAGACAGTCAGCGTGCATTTTGAAGTCGTCTTCTATTTTACGAGTTTCGTTTGTTACTACTTCTTTGTAGCGTTTATCTTTACGAATACCGCTTCTTGAGAAGATCTTAACATCGATAACTGTACCTTCAACCCCAGGTGGTACCCTCAACGACGTGTCGCGCACTTCGCGAGATTTTTCACCAAAAATTGCTCTTAGTAGTTTTTCTTCAGGAGAGTATTGAATATCCCCTTTTAGGGTAACTTTTCCTACAAGAATATCACCAGGACGAACCCTTGTTCCGATTTTTACTATACCGTCTTCATCAAGACCCGCTAAAGCAACTTCAGAAACATTAGGGATATCTCGTGTGATTTCTTCAGGCCCAAGTTTAGTATCTCTTGCATCAGCTACGTATTCGTCTATGTGAACAGATGACATAACATCGTCAGAGACCAATCTTTCGCTAATTACAATAGCATCTTCAAAGTTGTAACCGTGCCATGGCATAAATGCAACAAGCAAGTTAGAACCTAGGGCAAGTTCGCCCTTATATACAGAAGATCCGTTACTAATTAAATCACCAGCTTTGACTTTGTCTCCAACTTGGACAGCAGGAGTCTGGTGAATCCAAGTACTATAACTTGAACGTTGAAATTTTCTTAAGTGATAAATATCAACACCCTGGAAGATCCAGTCTTCTTCGTTTCTAAATTCTGATTCGTCAACTCTGATAATAATTTTTTCAGATGAAACATACTCAACAGTACCAGAATGCTTTGCAACAAGCGTAGCACCGGAAGCCATAGCTATCTCGTTTTCCATACCTGTACCAACAAGTGCTTGTTGCATACGAATTAATGGAACAGCCTGACGTTGCATGTTTGCACCCATAAGTGCACGTGATGCGTCGTCGTGCTCTAAGAACGGGATAAGAGCTGTAGCAACAGAAACTAACTGTTTTGGAGATAAATCTACGTAGTTGATTTTACTTGGATCAACATACATGAAGTTTCCGTCATGTCTTGCAAAAACAAGATTATCTTCGTTTTTATTTTTGTTTTTTTCTTCTGCAAAATCTGACTTGAGCAATATAACTATTTGCTTCTTCAAATGCATCTAAGAAAACAACGTCATCAAGAACTTTGCCATTCTTAACTGGTCTGTATGCAGTTTCAATAAATCCTAGTTCGTTAACCATGGCATATGTACCAAGGGAAGAAATAAGACCAACTGTTTGACCTTCTGGTGTTTCGATCGGACAAATTCTTCCGTAGTGGGAAGTATGAACGTCACGAACTTCGTATGTGGCTCTGTCTTTAATTACGCCGCCGGGCCCGAGGGCTGAAAGACGTCGTTTATGAGCTATTTCAGCTAACGGATTTGTTTGGTCCATAAACTGAGAAAGTTGGCCTGTACCAAAAAATTCTTTAATTACTGCATTAAGTGACTTAACATTTAAGAAATCTTGAGGCATTAATGTGCCATGGGATTCTTGAATTCTAAATCTTTCTTTTACAATACGTTCAACTCTTAAAAGACCTACATAAACTTGGTTATTTAAAAGTTCACCAACTAATCTAACTCTTCTGTTACCAAGATGATCTATGTCATCAAGTTCACCTTCGCCACGCTCTCTAAGATTTACTAAATATTTAATAGTAGCAAAAATATCTTCGCGAGTTAGTGTAATTACATCTTCAGGTATGCTTAAATTAAGCTTTCTGTTGATACGTATACGTCCAACTTTTGTTAGATCATAAAGACGCGGGTTAAACAAGCTAGCTTCAAGGCGTTCTTTGATTTCTTTCATAGAGGCACTATCGCCTGGCCAAATCTTATTATGAATTTCGCGCAGTGCGTCCTCTTCAGTGTGGCACTTATCTTGAGTAAGAGTTAATGGAATAGTCGGTTGAAGAACATATCCAGAAGACGCGATTAAATGAGAACTCTAATTTTCCATGTTTTTTGAATATTTCATAGTGCTCTTCAGTAAATGCTTGCCCTTGGTCGGCAATAATTTCGCCAGTTTTAGGCAAAACAACATCTTCACCAAAAACTCTATTAATTAAAGCTGATTTTCTTGAAATTAAATTTTTGATTCCAAGTTTTGAAAGCTTAGCGATAATATCTTTGGTAATACGTTTTCCAACAAATTGATCTTCTTCTTTGTGATCAATCATGCCGCGTTCGATTCTCAGTCCAAGAAGCGAGTCATCTAGTTTTTGGTAAAACTCGCCATCATCGGAATAGATCTTGTCGAATCTATAAAATAAAGAAATAATCTTTTCCCTTTCAACCCCCAATGCTTGCAAGAAAGTTGTTACTAAAAGTTTCTTTTTCTTATCGATTCTTACGTATAAAATATCGTTGCTATCAAATTCAAAATCAAGCCAAGAACCTCGCATAGGTATAATTCTTGCTATGTAATAAGGCTTGCCTCTTAAATCTCTAACTTTTTTACTTTGACTAAATACTGCGCCAGGTGAACGATGCAACTGGCTAACAATTACACGATCCACACCATTGATAACAAATGTACCAAGATTACCTAACTAAATTCTCCATCAGAATCTTCATAAAGATCTGCCATAACAGGAACATCAGCAAAGAATATATCTTGTTCTTTTACATCTCTGATAAGTTTGTTACCAGAGTCATCAACGTCCCAGGTGATTAGCTGCATCTTAACCCTTAAGTGGCATAGAAAATGTTTGGCCACTAGACCTAGATTCGTCTAGGGTCATAGGCAACTGAATTGTGACTCTGGATAGACAGTTTGAGCAAGATTTGTATCTTGCTGAATGTTTTTTACAGAATGTACATGTGAGATTGGCATCTAAGGCAGAACAATCGGATTTCTTACACGAAGAACAGTTCCAAGTATAACGATTAGAAATACCAGTAAGCTTACCACAAGTACATGCCCAATTACCCAGCTCATAGCTAACATACTCAAGTGACATCTTGTCACTATATTCTATAGGAAAAACATCTCTAAAAACTTTTTCCAATCCCATAAGTTTGCGTTCAGAAGGTAAATAATCCAACTGAGCAAACTCATTAAATGATCTGGATTGTATCGCAATCAAATTAGGAACCGGAACTATGTCTTTGATCTTAGCAAAAGATCTGCGAATAACTTCCTTGCTCGTACGCAGGCTAGACATCAAGCTGCTCCTTGTGTATTTTCAAAAACTATTTTCAACCTATTAAATGCTCATCAGTACATTCTCTATTTTTCAATTAGCTAAGCTTAACTTTGGCACCAGCAGCTTCCATAGCTTCTTTGATCTTCTTAGCATCATCTTTTGAAGCAGCTTCAGCAATAACACCGCCTTTTCAACAAGATCCTTAGCTTCTGTCAATGCGAAAGTTGATACTGTACGCAAAGCTTTGATAGACTTGATCTTATCTGGGCCACCATCAACAAGCTCAACTTTATATTCAGACTTTTCTTCTTCTTGCTTTGTACCTGCTTCAGGTGCAGCAGCAGAAGAGCTGCTAGCAGCCATTGCAGGCATTGCAGCAGAAACGCCGAATTTTTCTTCAAGAGCTTTAACTAGTTCAGACAATTCAAGAACTGTCATGCTGCTAATTTGTTCGATTACTTTTTCATATGTTTTGGATGACATAGCATTCTCCACATAAATATTAAGGATTAATTAATTATTTTTACTTTTCTTTTCAGCTATTTGATTTAGAACCAAAAGCATTCTTACAATTTGAATATTAAGTACGCTGACAAATTTGTTTATAGGAGCTTTCATGTTGCCACAAACTTGAGCCAACAATACTTCTCTTGGATGGTAATGTTGCCAATACTTGCACGCCACTTTTAGCCATAACTTTAGATCAAGACATCCTGCAACAACTGTCAGTTTTTCATTATTCTCGGAATATCCGCAAAGGACTTTTGCAACGGCTGGAACTTCTTTAGAAGCAAAAACCAAAGCAATTTGATCCTTAAAATAAGGAGTCAAATCTGAAAGCCCGGGCATATCTTTAACAGCAACTTTCATCAATGTATTTTTGATGACTTGCAATTGACCACCCTGACTCACAACACCTTTACGAAGCGTCCTCAATTCTTCAACAGTCATGCCCTTAATTCCGACAAGAAAAGATCCTGAGTTTTCAGAAAAACTTTTCTTTAAAGAATCAATAACTAACTGCTTTTCTTGACGATTCATCTGCAATTCCACCTATCTAACTTAATCGTTTAAATTTCATCCAGGCTAACTCGAACGCCAACACCCATCGTTGAAGATAGAGTTACCTTTCTCAAAAACTTACCCTTTGAAGAGGCAGGTTTTGATGAAGCAAGAGCTTTCAAGAAAGCTACCAAATTCTCTTGAAGTTTTTGCGGCTCAAATGAGACTTTACCAACAGTAAAGTGCACTAAACCACTTTTGTCATTCTTGAAAAATTGACGCCCCTTTTTAAGATCCGCAACGGCTTCTGCGACATCAAAAGTCACAGTTCCATTTTTCTTATTAGGCAACAACCCTCTGGGTCCCAAAATCTTTGCAGATTTACCAACCAAACCCATTAAATCTGGAGTTGCAACAGCATAATCAAAATCGAGCCATCCTGATTCTATCTTTTCAATAAGATCATCTGTACCAACAAAATCAGCGCCTGCTTTTTCTGCCGCATCAGCATAATCACCTTTTGCAAAAACTATCACTCTAGCTTTTTTTCCAATACCGTGAGGTAAGATAATTGATCCACGAACAGCTTGATCACCCTTTGATGCGATCTATACCCAAATTGACGTTCAGCATCAACAGATTCATCAAATTTAGCATAAGCCAGTTCTTTAACTTTTTTAACAGCATCCTAAGAGACAAAGTAGCTGTCTGGCGAACTAGTCCTCTCGCTGCTTTTCTGTATTTTTTACCATGATTTAACATATTGTATTTCCCCTAACTATTCTATAACACTCAACGCCCATACTTCTTGCCGTACCGCATTACGATCTTCTTTGCTTGCATCTAAAGTTAATCGCATTTAGATCTGGAAGCTTCAATTTAGCAATATCTTCAATATCTTTCCATGAAATTTTCCCAGAAACTTCTTGTGATGGGCTTTAGACGCACCTTTTGCAAGATTAATCTTCTTTCTTAATCAATTCTGCAAGCAGGAGGCATTTTGATCACAAAGTCAAATTTCTTATCAGTATAAACTGTTACAACTACTGGAACAACTTGGCCTTTTCTGTCTGCAGTTTTTGCATTAAACTGCTTACAAAAGTCCATGATGTTTACACCTTGTTGACCTAAAATAGAACCAACTGGAGGCGCTGGAGTTGCTGCTCCACCAGGCAATTGCATACTAATCGTAGCTTTAATTTCTTTTGCCATGTTTTAACCAATCTACTTAATTAACGCTTAACTTGATTAAATCCAAGCTCAACAGGAGTCATTCTTCCAAAAATACTAACCATAACCGTGAGACTTCAGTTTCTTCGTCTATCTTATCAATAATTCCAACAAAGCCCGCAAATGGACCATCTTAATCTCAACTTCCTTGCCAACCTCAAATTCATGACCTGATGAAGGCACGGCATACTCACCCTTGCATTTGAGATAAGATTCGTATCTATCTCTTTTTGAGATAATGGGACGGGCTGCTTCCACCAAGAAAACGAAACACGCTGACGTTTTAGCGACAAGACGAATCGCTTGTGGAACAGCCTCCATTTCAATCAAAATATAGCCAGGAAAAAGCTGTTGATCTTTGGCTTCTTCTTCGACATCAAACAACTGCTTCATTTTGGTAGAAGGAATAAACACCTGACCGAACAGGTCTTGCATACCTTCTTCCTCAATTCGCTTATTAAGATCAGCTTTTACTATCTCTTCATATCCAGCATAAACCTGAACTACATACCATCGTTTCATGAAGAATAACCTATTACTCCAATTAAATAAACCTTCTAGCGCCAACAAAGTAATTATTCTGATCAACTGAACCTAAAAATATCGCAAAGAAGATCATAAAAAAGAGGGTTATAACTAATAGCGCCCAAAAACTCATCAGTTTTTGGCCACTCTACTTTTGATAACTCAACCCTAACTTCTTTAAGAAACTGCGTAATTTGTTTCATTATTATACCCAAAGCACTATTTTATTATTTTTCAACTCTTCTTGGCAGGCCAGGAGGGATTCGAACCCCCAACCCTCAGATTTGGAGTCTGCCGCTCTACCATTAGAGCTACTGGCCTAATACATTAAATACTGTTATTTTGTTTCTTTATGCATATTGTGCTTGCGGCAGCGGAAGCAAAATTTGCTTAAGTTTCAGAGAACCAACAGTTCGCTTTTTAGATACAACTTGCGTATAATTACGCTCTTTGCACTTTCACAAGCCAAATGAGTAGTTACTCTATTTTTTGCCATAATAAATAACCTGTGATTTTAAATTAAATTTTGCGCTATTACATCGCTCTGTACACCTGGAGCCCGCGACCGGATTTGAACCGGTGACCTCTCCCTTACCAAGGAAGTGCTCTACCAACTGAGCTACGTGGGCCAATCATTACAATTATCACTATTATTTAAATTATAATTTAATTTAACAAAAACAAAGACAATAGCAATTTTTGAATTTATGGAGCTGGCGACTGGATTTGAACCAGCGACCTGCTGATTACAAATCAGCTGCTCTACCAACTGAGCTACGCCAGCAATGCTTTCTGGAGCGGGAAACGGGACTCGAACCCGCAACCTACAGCTTGGAAGGCTGCCGCTCTACCAATTGAGCTATTCCCGCGCGGTTTACAAATTTAAGCAGTTTTTTTAATTTTAATCAAATACAAAAAAACTTTTTTTAACTGGCCTGCCATTCATTTCCTGCGGAAATAATGGTGGTGAGAGTAGGATTCGAACCTACGAAGGCTGAGCCAACGGATTTACAGTCCGCCCCCTTTGACCGCTCGGGAATCTCACCGTAGAACCAATGCAAAATAGCATATTGTATATTTAAAATCATTTCAACTTAATTTTTACAATTTTACAGTATAAATCATATATAAATCACTATAAGTTATAGAATTTTTTTAAAAAACAATAAAATCTTAAGCTCGATAATAAGCTGATAAATACAGTTATATAAGCTGTATAAATTTTAATTTTGCAAAATTAAAATTTAAAATTATTAAAAAAATATACAAAAAATTATATAAAAACTATTGCTTTTAAAGCAAAATTTAAAATAAAATAAATATCAGAGAGTGTGTAGTTTTAAAAAATATTTATTTTAAATGGAGGCCAATATGGCAAAATATGGTAAAAAATCACAAAAAGTAGTTAAAGCAGCTATGAAAAAATTCAAAAAGGGTAAGCTAAAAAGTGGCAAATCCAAAAAAACAGTAAAAAGCAGAAAACAGGCTATTGCAATAGGCCTTTCAGAAGCAAGAGCAAAGGGTATTAAAGTCCCGAAAAAAACTGCTAAAAAAGCGAAGAAAAAGTAAATTATTTAAATTTTCTGGCTAAAAATATTTTTATTATAGTTTACAGCTATAATTTAATATTCTTTTATCAAAGCCAGAATAATCCAAAGAGATTTTGCAAGTAGATTTAGTTAATAATGGCTCGATAACCTCGGGCCATTCAACTAAAGATACAGAATTTGGTTCATGAAGCAGTTCGTCAAATCCCAGAGCACCAAACTCTTCAAGATTAGCAAGTCTATAAAGATCAAAGTGATAGTAAGTTTTTTTACCTAGTTCATATTTGTTAAAATAGGCAAAAGTCGGGCTCAATATCGGCTCTTTGGCCCCATGTGATTTTAAAAAATTTTGTACCAAAGTAGTCTTACCCGCACCCAAGCTACCAGACAGGGCTATTACAGAATATTTTTGAGTAAGATTATTCAGTAGCTCTACAGCTTTGCCTACTTCTTCCAAGCTATAAACAAGCTGCCCATTAAGTTCATTTTTTTGATTTTTTTCCATAGTTTTCTCTAATTTTTTCTCTTAATTTTATATAATTTTTTCCAAAAAAATATTTTAAAGCTTCTTAACAATCTTCAAAAGCTTTCTATCTTGTTTTGACGGTCTCTTTGAGTTGCTAGATCGCGTAGAGGCGCTATTTTCGATTTCATCGAGATCAATTTTTTCAAATTTTATACCAGCTGACCGTTCCATAAGTTTATCAAGTTCAGAATTTTCTGAGCCTTCTTCGTCTTCTAATAGTTCTTTTTTAATAATTTTTATTTTTTTAGTACTCAAATTTTTATTTTCATGCTCGTTCTGGGTCACCATTTGATAAAATTCGTAGCCACCCACAGATTCTATATTAAATTTTTGAGCATATTTTTTCAGTTCCCTATCAGAAGAAACAAGTAAAAATTCAGCTTTATTTCTGTTTTTTTCAATATACTCTTTTATATAATCATCTGCGTTTATTCTGCTACCAGAATGCACAACCGTAACATTTGCACGGGATTCAATATCAGGGTATGTATTTCCTCCAGCATCAAAGACTATTATAGCTTTTAAGTTCTTATTTGTTCCGCCAAGAGAACAATATTTTATGATCTGATTTACGAACATGCCTTTTTGGCTCTCTGAAATATATTGTCCCGAATAAATCCGTTTCAAAATATTATAAGCATCAATTAAAAGAATCATATATTTTTCCCCCTGATCAATTTTAATTTACTCAGATATTGCCAAAAAAACTTGAAGAAAGTACTTTATTAAATAATTAATTAAATAATACTTAAAATTAGCAACAAAAATAAGACTTTTTTATAATCTAAACTAAATTATATTAGGGCTGTAAATGGCACAGTTAGTTAACCTGAAACAAAGAATTAAAGCAGCAGAGACAATAAAAAAAATCACTCACGCTATGCAGCTTGTTTCAATGTCCAACAATCTTAAGCTAAGAGGCAAAAAAAGCTTTCTTGATAATTATAACAGAGAAATAAGAAAATTGTGGGCTTTAGTCAGCAGTCAAACAAACAATAAACAACTTAGTTTTGAAACCGCTTCTGAACCAATCTCTGAACCTAAAAAACCCAAAAATCTGGTTATAATTTTGTCTTCTGAAAAGGGTCTTTGTGGAAATTTTAACAATTCACTTTTTGGTTATTATAATAGCCAAAAAAGTGGTGACGGCAATTCTGATATTATTGTTGTCGGCAAAGAAGGAATTAAGCATCTTGGGCAAGAAAAGATCCCTACGATTCTGAATTTTCCACAATTTAGTTCAACAAACTTTAATGACATTGCAAAAGAGTTATCTAAGTTTATTAACGACAATATAAGTAATTACGGGAAAATTATAGTTTATAGCAACTGGGCAAAAAGCTTTTTTATACAAAAACAGAAAAAAACTGTAGTTTACCCAATCCCAGAGCAAACAGATAACACGCAGAACACTAAAAATATTGGCGAATATATTTGGCCCCAAAGTGCTACAAGTCTAACTTCGTCGCTAAAAAAAACTATTATTCGTATCTCTATCACAGAACTTCTTTTTGACTCTCTACTGGCTGAACAAGCCGCACGATTTATTTCTATGGATAGCTCAACCAGAAATGCTTCTGATTTGATTAATATCATGAAGCTAGAATATAACAAGCTAAGACAAGCAGAAATTACAAAAGAGCTAACAGAGTTAACTGGCAGCAACTAAGTGAAGTTTTTCTTAAAAAATTAATTTTTTAAGATCTAACCCAATAACTGGCCATCTTTAAAAGCTAGACTTGCACCAAGACTGCTAAGCTTAACGTCCATTTCTTCATAGCCGCGCCTTAAATGATGTACGCCAGTAATAGTAGTTTGTCCTTTGGCTGCAAGACCCGCAACAACAAGTGCGTATCCGCCACGAATATCAGGGGCAATAACTTGCGCGCCATAAAGTTCATCGACACCTTTAACTATCGCAGTTGTGCCTTCAACGGTAATTTGCGCACCCATTTTTTGTAATTCACGAACATGCAACATACGATTTTCATAAACCGTTTCCTGAACAATACTTGTTCCTGTTGCCAAGCATAAAGCTGCAAGCATAGGTGCCTGCAAGTCAGTAGGGAAACCGGGGTATGGCATAGTTTTAAAAGAAACAGCTTGTGGTGTTTTTGTTGCCTTAATCCAGACACCCATGCCATTTTCACCAATTGCCATTGAATGTCCCATTTCCTGCAGTTTAAGTAAAAATACGTCCATTAATAAAGCGGGAGCATTTGGAATTAAAATTTCACCACCTGTAACTGAAGCGGCCAATAACAGCGATCCTGCTTCTAGCCTATCAGGCATAACATCATGTTCTATTGGGTGAAGCTGAGTTGCAGGATAAATTTCTATGGTCGCAGGAGGCAAAATATTTATAACAGCGCCCATTTTGCGCAAAACAGTTATTAAATCTAAAACTTCCGGTTCTATAGCAGCATTAATAATCTGGGTAGGTCCCGAAGCTGCAACGGCTGCCATTAGAGCATTTTCAGTTGCGCCAACACTAGGATATTCAAGTATTAATCGCGCACTTCTGAGTGAACCCGTAGATGCAGTCAAAAATTCGCCCGAAAACTGTATGTCTACTCCCATTCTGGAAAGCAACTTCAAGTGATAATCTATAGGTCTTGCACCAATTACGCACCCACCAGGAAGGGCAACTTCAGCTCTTTTGAACCTGGCAAGCAATGGCCCCATGACAAGTATCGAGGCTCTCATCTTTTTCATTATTTCAGAACTAACCTTATGTCTATCAATAGTGGAACTATCTATCTCTAGAATCCCCAAATTGGCATCAAATTTGACCTGGGCGCCAAGACTTTCAAGTAGAACTATCATTTGGAAAACATCAGAAGAATTTGGAACATTGGTCAATTTTGACTTACCCGATGGTAATATCAAAGAAGCCATAATAACCAAAACTGCATTTTTTGCCCCAGAGATCTTAATTTCGCCATTTAGAGGCTGAGACTGGTTAATAACAAGCGATTGATTTGACATAATAACTTTCTAATTTTTCACTAACATTTTACCTAAATTTCCCCTGTAAACAAACTAAATTTTAAGTAATTTTAAAAAGTTGGCAAGTAA
Organism: uncultured bacterium; assembly: GCA_963717435.1. Taxonomy (GTDB): domain Bacteria; phylum Babelota; class Babeliae; order Babelales; family Babelaceae; genus MFD05580-245. The sequence goes on along the minus strand of OY970332.1, from coordinate 720,562 downwards.
TATCAAAATTTATGCATAAATTTGACATAAAAGCAGTATTTCTCGACACTATTATAGTAATTCAAAAAACCTGGTCAGATTAATCGAATTGCTAAATAATGCTAATAGTTTTCTTAACATTTGCACTTCTTGCAAGCGCAATAACAGTAAACAAATTGATACTCGCTACCTTGCCCCCAGTTCTTGCCGTGGCAACAAGAATGCTAGTTGCTGGTGTGATAATTATTGGTTACTGCTTGTATAAAAAATCTGAACGAATAAAACTAAATTATTTAAAGCAAGATCTTATAGTAATTTTGGGCGTAGCTTTATTAACGACTTTTGTGCCCTCTATCTTAAAATCTTTTGCCCTAAAAAACATGCTGTCTTCTAAAGTAACGTTATTGGGAAGTATAGATCCATTTGTTACGGCAGTTTACTCTTATTTTTTGTTTAATGAAAAATTAACTCTTAATAAACTGTTAGGAATAATAGTCGCAATTATTGGCCTGTCTATTCTTGTGCTATCTACAACAAATACAGAAATTGGCGTATCGAGTTTTGGTGTATTATCTTACCCAGAAATAGCGATGTTTCTTTCGGTTGCCATAAGCAGATATGGGTGGATGATCGTTCAAATGCTACTTAAACGCGAGCGCTATACGCCACTAGAATTAAATGGTGTCACTATGACGATTACTGGTATTGTTGCGACAATAGCTTCCGTTACACAAGAAACTATGCCCGAAATATCACAAATCAATTTCAGGCTAATTGGTTTAATCGCATATACAGTATTTGTTGGAAACATAATAGCTTACAGACTATACGGAAAAATACTTAAAGAACACACTTCCACACTTATTGCGTTATCAGGTTTTTCTGTCCCAATTTTTGTCTATATTTACGGCCTGCTATTCTTGGGCGAACAATGGTCAAATGTATTTGTAATTTCGGCAATAATAACTCTTGCTGGGTTATTAATATTCTATAAAGAAGATATAAAAACTAGAGAACTTAAAGAAATTTTAGAATAGCCAGCCCACCGCAATTCTGGAAATAAGCGGTATAAATCTAAGAAACTATTTTTTATAAACTAAATCTCACACAAAAGTTTAAGTAATACTTTAAGTATTTAAAAACTATTTAAAAAAATTATGGGAGAGTAAAAACAGATTTACTCTCCCACAAAAAATATTTTATCTAAAATTATTCTACTCTAACATAATCGCGATATGCACAAGAGCCCTTGCGCAAACTACGCTCTTTTTTAGACGGATCGTCACTTAATGTATCGACAGCATAGAGACCGAATTTTTTATTATGTCCCATGTTCCACTCGAAATTGTCAACTAACGACCAATAACAATACCCTCTTACGTCATAGCCATCGTCCAGGGCTTGCTTTACTGCGTTATTATACCCAATAATCCATTTTTCACGACGATCGTCTTTTGCGTCAGGAATACCATTTTCAGTTATTATAATTGGCAAATTAAACACAGAAATTTCTTTTATGGCTTTATATAACGAGTATGGACGAATCGCCCACATATCCATGTCTGTCATCTCTTCGTCTTCGTGACACTCGGGCGCTGGACCAAATGTCATATCTGCATAAAAATTAAGACCTATAAAATCAAGACTATTAAGCGCTCGTGTGTCTTTAAATTTAACCGGTTCTTCCCCGGGAACTTCATATTCAAAAACGCCTGTCGTAAAAAATTTCATGAATATTTCATGGGAAAAATTCTTATTAAACTGCTTTGCGAGCATTTTACTTATAGGATTTAATAACCCGCTTACACCAGTTTTTATTTTTGCATCAAAAAGAGCCATTTGGTGAACAATACTTACTTGAGCCTGCTGGCCATGAGGCATGGCTTTGATCGCATTATATACTTCTATATGCGCTTTAAACAAATTTCCCAAAACTGTCCCTGCGAGTCTATAATTATTTGGGACCATAGAAAGCATAGTGTCATAACAAAATGCTCTAAAAATTGGCGATGCTAGATCTTTTCTGCCGGGTGAGTGAGATCCCATAACATACCCGCAAACACTGATCACTGTTGGTTCATTGATAGTGGCCCAATATTTTACTTTGTGACCATAACGCTTAAAAACCTCTTGGCAATAACGCACAAAGTATTTAATATTTTCTTCTTTTTCCCACGCATCAAGATCCGAAAACCACTTTGGGTGTACCCAGTGATATAAAGTAACTATTGGTTCTATACCGTTTTTCTTTAATTCATCGATATATCTGTCAAAAAATTCAAAAGCTTCTTCGTTCCAAATATTTTGTTTCGGATTCAAATCCGTCCATGGCATTTCAAAACGATAAGCATTACAACCCAAATTTTTAATCAGCTGAATATCATCAAACATGCGATTCCAGCCGTCTGCAGATATTCCAACTTTTTCACCACGATCAATGGGAGATGATTTGCAAAATGTCCAAGATCTACCAGCTTCTCTTTCACGATTAATAATAAAACGAGCGGTAAAATTCTTTTCAAACCATGTCCAGTTGCTTTCTGGCTTATAACCGAGCGATTCCCAATAATTGTGCCCACCATTTTGATAGGTTGAGCATGCAACACCCTTCAGAAAACCCTTGGGGTAAACTACTCCATCGGGTCTTTTCTGGAAGAAAATATCGTTTGGATTTGCATGACAAACGCTACTCAAAACTAGCGTAATGGCCAACATTAAGTTGTATATAAATCTCATAAAACCCCTACAAATCAAATATTAATATTTTTTGAGTATAACAAATTAAACAAATTTATAAAAACCCATCAACTGGGTATTAATTAGATATCTTTTTGAGTTTTTAGCCAATTTATAAGATCACTAAAAGCCGCGACCCTTGGGTTAAACTTAGGACTACTTTCTAACTGTCGTAGTTCAGCAAGAGTTTGATCGTAACCATCAGGCACAAAAATGCTGATATACGGGAGCTTGGGATTAAATTTCGCTTTATCTGTTGGCGCAACAATTTTACCAGAAATTTTACGCTCAAAAGTCTCAATTTTCCCAGGAGCATAAGCAAAAACTAAACTTACAATAAACTCAGCCTTATCTCCAGCATCAAAAAGTTTCATGAGACCGGAAAGCCCTATCCCTTCAAACACATATTTGCTCATCACTCCCGGGAAATTATTATACTTCAAAACAAAAAGACCAGAATCATCAACAATAACGGGCTTTTGTAAAATATTAAAAGCTTGTCTTGCTTTGTCTATTGCAACAGCTTTTAAATCCAAACTTTGTATCTCAGGAATATCTGCTTCGAACTGCTTAATAATTATATTAATATTATTTTCAGTAATATATTTGCTAACATCGGCAAACTTTCCAGAATTGCCAGTAGCGTAAAAAATTTCTTTCAAGATTATCTCCTCTAAAATATTTAATAAAATATTTAATTTTTCAATAAAAAAAGCCCCGAGATTTATCTCAGGGCTTTAATTTAATCCTGGCACTACCTACTTTTCCAGCCCGTTACCAGCCAAGTATCATCGGCGCTGTGAGCTTAACTTCCGTATTCGGAATGGGAACGGGTGTGACCCCACAGCTATACGCACCAGGAAATTTTTATGATTCATATTCAAAATTTAATCTCGTGTTTTTGAAATATTTGATGATAATTCTTACTAGTTTTTTCGACTAAGTTGTTTAGACTTTTTTAAATTATAGCGTGATTAAAACTTTCGATCTATTAGTACTGGTTAGCTGAATACATTACTGTACTTACACACCCAGCCTATCAACCTTGTAGTCTTCAAGGGATCTTAATGTGCTAACTTACGTTAGCACGGGGTATCTTATCTTGAGGCGAGTTTCCCACTTAGATGCTTTCAGCGGTTATCTCTTATGAGCTTAGCTACCCAGCTTGCTCTTGGTGAACAACTGGAACACCAGAGGCTCACCCATTCCGGTCCTCTCGTACTAGGAACAACCCCTCTCAAATACCCTACGCCCACGACGGATAAGGACCGAACTGTCTTACGACGTTCTGAACCCAGATCACGTACCGCTTTAATTGGCGAACAGCCAAACCCTTGGGACCTTCTCCAGCCCCAGGATGCGATGATCCGACATCGAGGTGCCAAACCTCCTCGTCGATATGGACTCTCAGAGGAGATCAGCCTGTTATCCCCGGCGTACCTTTTATCCATTTAGCAATGGCCCTTCCATTCGGAACCACTGGATCACTAACTCCTGCTTTCGCACCTGCTCGACTTGTAGGTCTCACAGTCAAGCTCCCTTATGCGTTTACGCTCTACCGACGATTTCTATTCGTCTTGAGGGAACCTTTGAATGCCTCCGTTACAATTTAGGAGGCGACCACCCCAGTCAAACTGCCCACCAGACACTGTCCTCTGCCCGGATTACGGGTCAAAGTTAGATCTTCAAACGGATAAGGGCGGTATTTCAAGGTTGACTCCATGTACAGCTAGCGCCATACACTTCAAAGTCTCCCGCCTATCCTACACATATCAATCCAAAAATCAATGTCAAGTTACAGTAAAGGTGCACGGGGTCTTTCCGTCCAGTCGCGGGTAACCGGCATTTTCACCGGTACTACAAATTCACTGAGTGTATCATTAAGACAGCGCCCAACTCGTTACGCCATTCATGCAGGTCGGAACTTACCCGACAAGGGACTTCGCTACCTTAGGACCGTTATAGTTACGGCCGCCGTTTACTGGGGCTTCAATTCAAAGCTTTGCCTTACGGCTGACCTCTCCTATTAACCTTCCGGCACTGGGCAGGCGTCAGACTCTATACATCCTCTTACGAGTTAGCAGAGCCCTGTGTTTTTGTTAAACAGTCGGTTGGGCCTCTTTGTTGAAACCTATCAACGCTTCTTAGATTAATCTAATAACGCTACAGGCACCTCTTCTCCCGAAGTTACGAGGCTATTTTGCCGAGTTCCTTAATGATAGTTATCTCAACGCCTGAGCATTTTCAGCCCGTCTACCTGTGTCGGTTTGCGGTACGATCACTTGTAAAGCTCGCTAGAGGTTTTTCTAGTCAGCGTGGAATCAGTCAAATACACCTCTCTCACTAGAGATCAGAACATGCCCATCACACTTCAAGGATAATGACTTCACGGATTTTCCTACAATACTCCTCTTAATGCTTAGCTTGGCAATCCAAAGTCCAAGTCAACCTATCCTTCTGCGTCACCCCTTCACTCAAACGCTTACAAGTGGTACAGGAATATTTAACCTGTTGTCCATCGCCTACTCCAATTGGCCTCGGCTTAGGTATCGACTAACCCTGAGTGGATAAACCGATCTCACGGAAACCTTAGACTTACGGCGAACAGGAATCTCACCTATTTTTTCGTTACTTATACCAACATACTCACTTCTCTGGCCCATCACCTGTCCTTACGGTCAAGCTTGTATCTGCCAAAGAACGCTCCCCTACCCCTGCATCAGATAAATCTGACACAAGCCATAGCTTCGGTAATTTGTTTAGCCCCGTTCGTTTTTAAGCGCAAAAACACTTGACCAGTGAGCTATTACGCTTTCTTTAAAGGATGGCTGCTTCTAAGCCAACCTCCTGGCTGTCTGTGTATTTTCACTTCTTTTACCACTTAACAAATATTTAGGGACCTTAGCTGATGGTCTGGGCTGTTTCCCTCTCGACTATGAAGCTTATCCCCCACAGTCTGCCTCCTGTCTTCTAAAATTATGGCATTCAGAGTTAGTAAAAATCTGGTAAGCTTGCGCCCCCAAAATTTCAACTGTGCTTTACCTCCATAATTAATTCAACAAGGCTATACCTAAATATATTTCGGGGAGAACCAGCTATTTCCCAGTTTGATTAGCCTTTCACTCCTATCCACACCTCATCCGAGCAGTTTTCAACCTACACCGGTTCGGACCTCCATCTCATGTAACTGAGACTTCATCCTGGACATGGATAGCTCACTAGGTTTCGGGTCTATCCCATACTACTAAACGCCCTATTCAGACTCGCTTTCGCTACGGCTCCGTTCTTTCAAAACTTAACCTTGCAACATACGAATAACTCGTTGGCTCATTATGCAAAAGGTACGTGGTTGCGCGTACGTATACATCGCTTCCACCGATTGTAGACAATTGGTTTCAGTTTCTATTTCACTCCCCTCCCGGGGTTCTTTTCACCTTTCCCTCACGGTACTTGTTCACTATCGGTCATCAGGTAGTATTTAGCCTTACCCAATGGTCTGGGCAGATTCCCGCAGAATTTCACGTGCTCTACGGTACTCGGGAATATAATAACTATGTCTTAATTAATTTTTCGCTTACAAGGCTGTCACTTTCTTTGGCTGTCCTTTCCAGAACATTCAACTAAATTAATAGTAGTATAGCTAAAAACTGCATTTTTTAGATACTTAAATCCCACTACCCCTATAATACAACGCATGCAGGCTATCACATACTATAGGTTTAGGCTCTTCCCATTTCGCTCACCACTACTTAGGGAATCACTTTGTTTTCTTTTCCTAGCACTACTTAGATGTTTCAGTTCATGCCGTTCGCCTCTCTACCCTATGTATTCAGATAAGAGATATCTATGGGTTTACCATGATGGGTTTCCCCATTCGGACACCTTCGGATCATAGCTTGATTGACAGCTCCCCGAAGCTTATGGCAGCCTTCCGCCTCCTTCATCGCCTCTTGATACCAAGGCATCCACCAAACCCTTTTCAATTAATCACAAATTTTTAATGACTTTATTTACTTAGATTGTAGTATTAACTTATACTATTCAGCAATTATTACATTACAAATATTTCAAAGAACACAAGAATTTTTTAATTTAAACATCTATGATATATATAAAGAATTCTAGACCTTATTATACTCAGCCAGATCGAAATATTGGTGGAGATGAGCGGAGTCGAACCGATGACCCTCCGCGTGCAAAGCGGAGCTCTACCAACTGAGCTACATCCCCTATATTATAGAACATAACCTAGACGAGATCTCAGATTACTAGGCCACTTTTGGTGGGCCTAAGTCGACTTGAACGACTGACCTCCCCGTTATCAGCGGGGTGCTCTAACCAGCTGAGCTATAGGCCCAGTAATTCTAAAAAACCTATAAGATTATGAATTCTTTATCACCGTACAATGTAACACTTCTAAGATTAAAGAGTCGTCGGATCTAATTATCTCCCTCGAAAGGAGGTGATCCAGCCGCAGGTTCTCCTACAGCTACCTTGTTACGACTTCACCCCAATCACTCCCCATACCTTCAGCACCCGCCTCCCTTTACAGGTTAGCTAAGATGATTTCGGGTACAAACAGCTTTCGTGGTGTGACGGGCGGTGTGTACAAGGTCCGAGAACGTATTCACCGCGTCGTTCTGATACGCGATTACTAGCGATTTCAACTTCATGAGGTCGAGTTGCAGACCTCAATCCGAACTTAGACTAGCTTTATGGGATTAGCTCCCCCTTACGGGTTCGCAACCCTTTGTACTAGCCATTGTAACACGTGTGTAGCCCTAGGCATAAGGACCATGCGGACTTGACGTCATTCCCACCTTCCTCCTGGTTTCCCAGGCAGTCCCATCAGAGTGCCCCTCACGGGGTTGCAACTGATGGCAGGAGTTGCGCTCGTTAAAGGACTTAACCCAACATCTCACGACACGAGCTGACGACAGCCATGCAGCACCTGTGCAATTGTCTATAGCTTTCGCTTAGAAAGACTATATTTCTACAGCTGTCAAATGCATGTCAAGCCTAGGTAAGGTTCCTCGCGTAGTGTCGAATTAAACCACATGTTCCACCGCTTGTGCGGACCCCCGTCAATTCCTTTGAGTTTTAATCTTGCGACCGTACTCCCCAGGCGGATCACTTAACGCGTTAGCTACGACACTAATCTCGCATAAGCGAAACTAACGTCCAGTGATCATCGTTTACAGCGTGGACTACCAGGGTATCTAATCCTGTTTGCTCCCCACGCTTTCGTGCATGAGCGTCAGAAATGGACCAAGAAGCTGCCTTCGCCATCGGTGTTCCTCTCGAGATCTACGCATTTTACCGCTACTCCGAGAATTCCACTTCTCTCTTCCATCCTCTAGCATGCCAGTATCTACCGCTGATTCCCAGTTAGGCCGGGAGATTTAACAACTGACTTAACATGCCGCCTGCGCACCCTTTACGCCCAATAATTCCGAATAACGCTCGCACCCTTCGTATTACCGCGGCTGCTGGCACGAAGTTAGCCGGTGCTTTCTCTAATGGTACCGTCATCTCATAACTGTATTAAACGACGTCTTTCTTCCCACTTAACAGAAGTTTACAATCCGAAGACCTTCATCCTCCACGCGGCGTCGCTGCATCAGGCTTTCGCCCATTGCGCAAGATTCCTCACTGCTGCCTCCCGTAGGAGTCTGGACCGTGTCTAAGTTCCAGTGTGGCCGTACACCCTCTCAGGCCGGCTAACCATCATCGCCTTGGTAGGCCATTACCCTACCAACTAGCTAATAGTACGCAAGCTCATCTTTCAGCGACAGCAAAGAGGCCATCTTTCTCTCTTACGAGACTTATGCAGTATTAACTCCGATTTCTCGAAGGTATTCTTCACTAAAAGGTAGATTCCCACGCGTTACTCACCCGTTCGCCGCTTTACTCAGTCCGAAGACCTTTCTCGCTCGACTTGCATGTGTTAGGCACGCCGCCAGCGTTTATTCTGAGCCAGGATCAAACTCTCCATCACAAAATTTATGTTTTGGATAAAACAATCACAAAATTATAGGTTTTGATTTTTAGGATTTCTTGTGTATTTCAAAGATAAATTTTTTATCTCTTTTTTTGATTAACTTGTTTCAAACAGGCGTTTCAAATTCAGGATGTTTTTAATTGTACCCGCTTGTTTTAACTATGTCAAACTTTTTTTAGAAGTTTTTTAAACTTTTTTTATTTGTCGAAGTTCGATAACAAATTGCATCAATTGATGCGTCTGTTGGGACTTGACGAACATTTCAAATTTTCGGTTTTTGCTTTAGCCATTTCGCTTAAAGACAAAGAAAATTATACAGTTATATGCGGCCAAGTCAACATTTTTTATAAAAAAACATAAAAAATCTTTTAAATATCAAAAAATAATCTATTTGCCCCCTACCTGTCCCCTGTTTTTTGACACTCATAACAATCAAGATATTTCTTTCAATAGTATCTCTCTTAGCTCTTCTTTAGCACATTCAAGATCGTTATTTATTACCGTATATTTGGAAATCTTAGAAATCTCCAAATCTTCAAGTTCCCCAAGAGCAAGTGCCAATCTTTTTTGAATTTGTTGGGTATTTTCCGTAGATCTTTTATTTAATCTATCTATTAGTGTATCAAAATTTGGGGGGAGTATTCTTATTACAACTGCCGCGGGGTGTTCTTTAGTAATACTCTTTATACCATTAGTGTCTACTATAAGAATAAAAGATTTGCCATACTCAAGCTGTTCTATTATAGACTTGGGCGATCCATAATAAGTCCCATAAGATTTGCTCCACTCTATAAAATAGCTTTCACCAATCTTTTTTTCAAAATCTGGTTCGCTGATAAAAAAATAATGCTCCCCGTGAATTTCTCCGACTCTTGGCGCTCTTGAGGTGTAAGTAACAACCCTACTTATATTATTGTTATCTCCTAGTTCATTAAGAACAGAATTAACCAAAGTAGTTTTCCCTGCCCCCGATGGAGCGCATACTAAAAAAAGTTTACCTATCATTTTTATATTAGTTTCTTATATGTTATTGTTATTACTGTAAATATTAAAAAACACGAATTAAAAAATTTATATTTAATCTTATATTTAAAGACATATATATATGTTTATAGACGATCTTAAAGAAAAACTCAAAAGCGTTGAGCCCGATATTTCCACCATAAAAAGTTTTTGGCAGAATTCCGGAAATGAAGAAGAATATCAAAAATGGCTCTCAGAAAGTGAATCTGAAAACTTCTGGAAAAATCCGAACCAAACAGAAATTTTAAAAAAGCTTCAAAAAATAAGATTACAACGTGATCAGTATATAGAAATAATTAATAATCAAAAAGAGCTTGCTGATTTATTGGATCTCTTTGCCAACGATGAATCTGAACTATTAAAACTTAAAGAAGATATATTTAGGTTTTGCAAGAATATAGCTCGATTCAAAATTACTTTGTTATTAAGTGACGAGCAAGATAACAGCCCCTGTTTTTTAAGTATAAACTCTGGTGCCGGTGGAACAGAATCGCAAGACTGGGCAGAGATACTATTAAGAATGTATGTAAGATTTTGTGAAAAAGAAAAACTTTCATGCTCTATATTAGACTATCAAGTAGGTGAAGGGGCCGGAATAAAATCTGCTACATTATATATAAAGGGCAAATATGCCTACGGTTTACTTAAGGGAGAGCAGGGAATTCACAGATTAGTTAGAATATCACCGTTTGATGCCAACAAAAGAAGACATACATCTTTTGCTGGCGTTACTGTAACACCAGAAGTTCCTGACATACAAATACATATCGATCCAAAAGATTTAAGAATAGATACATATAGAGCTGGCGGAGCTGGTGGACAACATGTTAACAAAACAGATTCTGCTGTAAGAATAACCCATATTCCGACAAACACGGTTGTTCAGTGCCAAAACGAACGCTCTCAGACACAGAACAAAGAAACTGCCATGAAAATGCTTATGGCAAAGTTGTATCAAAAACAAAAAGAAGAGCAAGAAGCGAAAACTGCATCTATAGAGAAAAAGAAAATTGAATGGGGTTCGCAAATCAGATCTTATATCTTACAACCATACAAACTTGTAAAAGATCATAGGACAGATTTTGAATCTAATCAGCCCGAACTTGTGCTTGACGGTGACTTAATGGACTTTATCGAAAGCTATCTGATTAAATCAAACACGGGTCAAATCTAGAAAATAAAAAACTTTTATATTAATAAGTAAAACAGGCACGTTGTTACACGTGCCTGTAGTTTTTTACAAATCAAATTTAAATTAATTATTTAGTTACAAGATACTGCAAAGCAGCAAGCACGACTGGCATAGAGGCATCAACCAGATCTTCATGATTTTTCAACGTCTTATTATCTTTTAATGACCTAACAAATTTGCGTTCAAAGTGAGATCCTGCAGCAGCAGAGGGCAAATAAAACCACCGCGTTCCCCATTGCGCATAGCTAATCATATCATTTTTTCTAAAAATAAATCGCGCAGCTAAAACAATATTAAAGCAATTTATTAGGGTAGCACTACCGTGGGCCCAGCTTTTCCAGTCTGTTTTACTTTCGCGCTTTGAATTACCGTCTTTATTACTGTTTTTGTTGTCTTTATTAAATTCTGCCTTAAATAACCCTGGCAAATTTTCAAAAATCAAAGTACGTGCAGCAGCGCCGGCTATTGCGCTAGAAGCAATCTCTTGAGCCACTTCCATGCATGAAGTTTTTTGAAAACCAAGAATAATAAAGCTTAATAATAAATACTGTGAAATTTTGTTTTTAAAATTCATAATAACTCCATAAAATTTAAACTTACTATTAATAATTTTAGTTCAATTTATCTAAAACACAAATGGTATAAGTTTTTAAACTTTAAAACAACGTACTTATAAACATCCATATAGAGTTACACGCAAATACGCCTGACCAGTATGGGTACAACTCCTCTTTGTCTTTAACAAGATAAGTAAGTAAACCACCAGAGATTAACATTATAGAGTAATCTATAGGCATCAATAAACCACCAAGAACCATAACTGGATTAACTTTTGTAAATTTAAGTAAAAAGCCAAACAGCGCACCGCATGCAAGTGCATAGTAGTTAAAGTGTGTAAAATTAATTAATAAAGCGCGACCTTGTGCTTTTTGTGCAAATAGCTGATCTGAGCCAATACCAAAGTAGCTTATTAATAACCATAAAATTCCGCCAAGCGCCAAACTTGCGACAGCCAATCCGAGCCACTGGTAATATACTATTTGCTTTCTTTCGATTCCTGCGAGTTTAGCCATTTTCCTGCCGAACATTATATCACTTGCAACGCCGCCGCAAGATTCAACAAAAACAGAAACAAGTGTAACTTGCACCGCGTTAAAACCGAAAATCAACATTCCTGGCACCATCACAAAAGTTGCAAAACGAGCCACGGGGGCTATTCCCATCTTCCCGGCAATAGACATTAATTGATATGCGCAAACAAAAGTAAAAGCCAATAAATAAATTTGTGCCAAAAAAGAAAACTTAAAATAAGTAAAAAACAGTACTGAGATAATACCAACAATTGCAAACTGCACCAAGCTTACTTTACTTAATAAGTCTTTAAAAAAATTATTTGAATTTTCACTTTTAGTTTTATTCAGATTTTTAACAGCAGATTTTAAAGTCTTTGGTAAATCAATAAGTGACATAACCGCGCCGTATAATACCATGCCGCTGCAAAATGCCATCATGAAATCTTCAAGAGAGATATAATTAAAAACAAACTGGTGTAATGGGTTAGCTAAAAATATTCTTGAAACTAAGCCCACAGCCAATGGCTGAGTAATCACATGACCGGTTATAAAACCTATAGCGAGCAACATGGGCGCCTGATCAAGTCTTAAAACTGCCGACGGGAAATATACGCCAAAAAGATTTGTTTTTGGCCACAACAAAATAACGCTATTAACAAGCTTTGAAAATTTTTGGAACATTAAAAAAGTTGCTGCACTAAAAATACCTGCGATAAGCTCCCATGCTTTTCTTGCCTGATTTTGTGCGGTGATCATTTTATAAACCATCTGACCAACAGCAAACGGCATCTCTTCTTTAACTAATAGTTCTTGTTCAAAAATCTCTGCAACAATAAAAGCAACTGAACCTGAGACAAACGCAAGACTAGCAACTATGCAAACAAAATATACTGGATTTGATAACCAAGAATTAAACAAAACTGGATCTAAGAAAAATAAAGTTGGGAAAGCAAAACCAAATCCCGTTGCCAAAATTCCACCAATTGCTCCAGACGCTGTAGATAAGCCTAATGCATTTGTATAATATTTTGGTGAATTTGCGAGTCTGAAAATAAATCTAAATATTATTGTTGCGAATAACACCAAAGTTGGCTCGATCCATGGCCCTATCGGAGTCGCCATTGTTATATATGCCATAACTGCTGTAGAAAAAATCGAAAGTAATACTGAAACAATAAATATTAGAATTTGCATAATGGACCCCAGAAAATATGTTTGTGCAAATATTTTTGCTTAAATTAGATTATATTTTAGGGTATAAAAGTAAAGTTAAGCTTAAAAAACATATAATAATATATATTAGATAGAAAGCGATTTATGAAATTCAATTCTCTTGTTCCAGAATTTTATGTTTTAGATTTTCAAAAAAGCATAAAGTTTTATACCGAAATTTTAGATTTTAAAATAGAGTATCAGAGGGAAGATCCGAAAACTCAAAAAACATATTTTGCATTTTTGTCATATCAAGATAGCCAACTCATGATCCAGTTAGAAGACGACAATCAAGACTGGCACAACGGCAAGCCAGAATATCCCTTTGGCCGTGGTATAAATTTTCAAATAAGAACTGATAACGCCGAAAAATTATTAGATAAACTAAAAAAAATAAATTATCCAATAAAAAGAGGCTTACAAGAAAGTTATTATAAAGTAAAAAATAGTTCTTATGGCTACAAAGAATTTTTGGTTATGGACCCTGATGGCTACCTGCTCAGATTTTCCCAACCAATTTAATTATTGTCTAAGCAAATAACTTGTTGTAAAATCTCGTCTTGAGATTTATACAAAAAGCAGGAGAAACTATGTTATCAAGATTCAATAAATACATTTTACTCTCATTAATTATATTATCCCAAACCAAATTGCACTGCATGTTTGGCAGCTTGAACAAACTTAAAGTGCTTTCAAAAACAAAATTTCTTTTAAACCCCAAAACAAACTTAAGCTCAAGAAGATTCAAATCACAAGATTATGATGTTAAAATTGGGAAATTTAAAGAATTCTATATTAAAAATGAAAATGGACAAATAATACAAGGGCATCCTGTATTCATAGAAGAGATCGATCCCAAAGAACTTTGTGATAATAAAGTTATAAAAATAATAGAATATTTAAAAGACTTAGAAACAAAACACGATTCCATCCATTCAGAACAAACTAGAGAACTCGTAGAAATTAAATCAATATTAAAAACACTTGCAAGAAAACCAAGCCCTACAAAAAATGTATATAAAATTAATTATTTGATAGAAAAAATTAGATACTTGGCGGATGACCTATACCGTTGTGGGGCAAATGAAACCAATATTTACCATACTAATAAAAAAATAGAAGAACTTACAGATGAACTTAAAAAGGAGTTAGGCCTAAAACAAGATTAAAAGACAATATACATCAGGAACCTAAAGAAAAGAGACCTATTATGTTATCGAACTTTCAAAAATCTATTTTAATCTCATTAATTATACTATCTCAAGCCAAACTAAACTCTATGTTTAGTAATTTATTAAAAACCGGCGCAAAGATTTCAAGAACAAAATTGTTGTTACAACCAAAAACGATAAATAGCCTAAGAAAATATGTCTTAGAAAGAAAAGAATTCGATAACAAATACAATAATTATAAAGAGGTTCAGGACAGCCTAGACTCAGTTTACCCGTATCATTTTGTAATGATTAAAGATTTTTTAAATGAAGTAGAGCAATGGGAAATAACTGAAAAAGAACAAGCTGCAAAGATAATTAAATTAAAACTAAAACTTATTGAAAGAATTGATTTAATAAAGAACAATGAAGAATATGAGAAATTGAAAGAGCTAATAAAAAAGAACCCTGAACAAAAAGAGTTCTGGGAAAAAACTTACTGGGAAGAAAAAACTAGATAATACAAAGGAGAAAGAGTGAAATCTACATTCAATAATTTTATCCTACTCTCATTAATTATGTTATCCCAATCCAAATCACATGCAATGTTTGCGACTTTATTAAAAACCGGCGCAAAGCTTTCTAGAACAAGATTTTTGCTACAACCAAAAACAAACTTAAATAATTTAAGAAAATATTCAAAATCAAATGATAGAAACATTGAAATTTTGAGCGAACAAAAAGCAACAAAAAAATTGTCTGAAATAACACAACAAAATTTATCCAAACAACTTTCAGAAATTAAAACTTTGGTAGAGTTTTTGGAAAAAAATAATAGCAAGCTAATTAAAATTAAATCTTTAACAGAACAATCCCTAAATGCAGCTTCTCCAGAAGATACTGCCGAACAGCTACATGACGTAATTTTAGACATACATTTAATTTGTGACGAAGAAACGGATAAAAACCAAGTGCTAAATATAGCAAACGAAAAACTACTTAAAATTAAATCTTTATTAAAAGATGAAAGTCTTAAGTATGGCGGTCACGAAGAATTTTACTACGCCCTTATGGAAATAGAAGACATTGTAGATGATAAAAATTAAACTTCGCCCTGCAATCTACCAGCTAAAAAATGGGTGTGTAAATGGAACACCCTTTGGCCAGCGCCGTAGCCGGAATTAACAACAAGCTTAAAATCTTTGGCTTCTGGATTTTCCTCAGAAAGTTGTTTTGCAACTTCAAAGGTCTTTGCAGCCATCCAAGAATCTTTTGGATCTATTGACTGAATATCTTTAACGTGACTTTTGGGGATGATTAAATAATGAATTGGGGCTTTTGGGAACTTGTCTTTGATGACCAAGACTTGCTCAGTATCTTTTATTATTTCGGCTGGAATTTGACCGGAGATAATTTTGCAAAACAGACAATTTGAATCGATCATAA
Source organism: uncultured bacterium (assembly GCA_963717435.1). GTDB lineage: Bacteria > Babelota > Babeliae > Babelales > Babelaceae > MFD05580-245. The sequence goes on along the minus strand of OY970332.1, from coordinate 704,749 downwards.
ACTACCCTAAAAAGCGTGCCGGGGGTCGGAGTCGAACCGACACGGTGTTGCCACCGCGGGATTTTGAGTCCCGTGCGTCTGCCAGTTTCGCCACCCCGGCGATTAAAAAACTGTATAAATATGATACCAGAAGCTGAAAATGCGTCAAATAATTGCGCAATTCATAAGCATAATCAATAAATTTATTAAATTAATTTTCTTTATATTTATCCGGAGAAGCCCGAAAATGCTTGACCCATTTATTATCTTCGTCCATTTCTATTGTTTCTAAGTAAATCCCCATATCAAAACCGCCTCGCGTTTTTTGTTTAAACTCTTTTACGCAGATAATATTTTCAAGTGAAATTTCTGACACTTTTATTATTGCATCAAGCAGCTCAAAAACGTCCGCTAGTTCAGCGATAATTTCATTTTGACTTGAAGCCTCTTCAACTTCTTTAGATTCTTCGACAAGTTTTTGTTTTAGATGATAGAGAAGATCATTTTTGTTTAGAATTTTATGGCTAGTTATTATGCCATCTTGTTTCATGTTCTCAAGGGTTTTGTCCCTTGCAAGTTTATTACATTTGAATTTTATCATATAAGTTCATAATATCATAAGTAGGCTTTTATATCAATCTATTTGAGTTGGTATCATTGTATAACGGAAGACATGGTAAATATTGGCACGTAAACGGCAAATATAAGTGTGGCAATAAATAAACCTATAACTATTAATAGTAGCGGCTGGATAAGCGTAATTAAGAATTTAATTCTTCTATAAAATCTATCTTGATATATTTGAGCAGACTTTAAAACAGTAAAAGCCAATGCGCCTGATTCTTGCCCAACAGAAACCAAAGCTATTAACTCAGGGTCATCAAAGCCAACTTGTTTAAATGAGTCGCTTAGAGAGTTTCCAGATTCAACGAGTCTTGCGACCCTGTCTATTTTAACTCCAAGATTTGAATTTTTAACGGCTTGGCGGGAAATTTCAAGCGCTCTGACAACATGAACCCCGCCCTGAAGTAAAACAGAGAGTGTGTGCAAAAAGTTTGCTATGTTATATTGCAAAATTATTGGACCAAAAATTGGGGTATTTAACAAAAAGCTGTCTTTGATTTTTTTTACAGATTCTAATTTAAAAACGCGATTTAAAATTAACCCGATTAAAACTGATCCCATTAAAATATAAACAAAATTAAAGCTAGTTATAGTTTTGCTTATATTTATAACCATTCTTGTAGCCCATGGGATATTGTTTCCAAAAGATGCAAACATATCCACAAAACGTGGAATCACGAAAATAAAAAGCAAAATTAAAATAAAGATAAAAAAACCAAAAGTTATTATCGGCATCAAAAGGGCTGATCTTAAATTTTGTAAAAAAATTTGTCTCTCTTGAGCACTTTCAACAATAATATTAAGTGATTGTGGCAAATTGCCCGATTCTGTACCAGAAGCTATTAACGCGCAAGTAAGCGAATCAAAAATGTCATTGTGGTGTGATAGCGCTTCGCCAAAATTTATACCTTCGCTAACAGCATCTTTAATATCCTCGATTACAAGTTTAAAACGTCCATTTTTTTGCTTTACAAAAATAATCTCTAATGCATCATGAAGCTTGACACCTGCGCCAAGAAGAATAGAAAGCATTCTAAAAAATTCTAATTTATTTGAGCTATTAATTTTTTCTTCAAAAATAGGAGCCGAAACTTGCTTGATATCAATTAAAGCAAGATCGTGCTTGAAAAGAACATTATCGACCTGAGATTTTGATCGCGCAAAATCTTTGCCTTTATAAACTTTTCCTGAAATATCTATTCCGGTCCATTTGAAATATGGCATAAAAACTCACATTAATTATTAACACCGCCATCCCTCACGCCTACGTTAAAACTCCGGCGCGCAGGCGATACTAAACTCAGCCTGCCCGGCAGACGGGGACGAGCGGGAATAGAAATTTTCTTTCTAAATTAATTTACCATCAAGTTTCAACTTAGTTAAAAGTTGTTCTAGGGTCAATTGATATTCGATCTTTATTTTTTTTCTTGGCGTAGTTAATCCTGAAACCAGTGTAATTAAATATTTCGGAATTTTTAAAGATTCAGACAAAAATTCTATTACTTCTTTGTTAGCTTTGCCCTTTTCAGGCTGACTTTTTATATAACACTTGATAAGTCCCGATTCTTCAAGCGCCCACTTTTGTTTGCCGGAAGAGGGAAAAACTTTTATTTCGATTATTAGTGACATAAAAACTTCCAAAATTATAATTAAATTTATAACTAAAAAAATATTATAAATATATAATTGCTTAAATTTTAAACTACATGTTAATTTGAAAAAAAAATATATTTTGTGATTATTTTTGGGAGTGTATTTATGAACCAAATTTTTTCAAACAAATTACTATTAAGTTTTATAATAGTTTTTGCGGCAATAATAATAGTATTTATTGTCTTAAAGTTTAACAAAATAAATTTTAACCCTGCTCAAAAAACGCAACAAGAATTTATAGAAGATATACCGCCAACAGAAGACCTGATGCGCGAGCACGGCATATTAAACAGAGTATTATTAATTTACGAAGAAATAGTTAAAAGACTAGATAACAATAAAAATTTTAATATAGAAAATCTAAAAAAATCTGCTTCAATAATCAGAAACTTTATCGAAGATTATCATGAGAAATCAGAAGAGCAGTATATATTTACAAGATTTCAAAAAGCCGGGAAATTACTGGATCTGGTTAACAGCTTACTCGAACAGCACCAAGCAGGACGCGTTTTAACAGACCAGATAATAAATCTTTCTCAACAAGACAAAATCTCTGATCCCAAAAATAAACAGCAGCTTATTTTTGCCATTAAGAGCTTTATAATCATGTACCGGGTTCATGAAACACGGGAAGACACTGAGTTGTTCCCAGAATTCAGAACGCTAATAACAATAAAAGAGTTTGAAGAACTGGCTGATATATTTGAAGATACGGAGCATGAACTGTTCGGAAAAGAGGGCTTTGAGGGGATCTTAAAGCAAGTAGAAGAGATCGAAAAAGAGCTTGATATTTACGATATCAATAAATTTACGCCCAAAGTTTAGCCATAAAACAGGCGCTATAAGCTGAAAACACTTGCATAAACTGCCAAATAATTTATTATTTACAGTATATGTTTTTGGAGAGGTGGCTGAGTGGTCTAAAGCGCTTGCCTGCTAAGCAAGAGTCTCGGTAATTCGGGGCGCGAGGGTTCGAATCCCTCTCTCTCCACCATTCATTTCTTTCAGAAATGAATGGCAGGCCAGTCTCTGCGCCTGAATATACCTGATATCATTCTTCACCAGAAAACTCAGGTACATGCAAAATTCTAAAAAATTTTAAATTCGAAAATATCGCGCCCATAGCTCAACTGGATAGAGCGTCAGACTACGGATCTGAAGGTTGGAGGTTCGACTCCTCCTGGGCGCACCATTCATTTCTTTCAGAAATGAATGGCAGGCCAGTCTCATGAATCTGCGCCGCATGCAGGCCATCTCAATACCAAACAAATCCGTCTCAAACCTAGATTAAATTTAAAAAACATTAAAAATATTAATTTTATAGCCATTTTCAGTTGATTTTAAATAAAGCTCAGCTATAATATAATTCTGCGCGGAGAGATGGCTGAGCGGTCGAAAGCGGCGGTCTTGAAAACCGTTATCTCGAGAGAGCGGGATCGAGGGTTCGAATCCCTCTCTCTCCTCCATTCATTTCCTTCAGAAATGAATGGCAGGCCAGTCTTCTGAGCTAGACCACACGCAGTCAATCCCAATATCCCCCAAATTCTATTTTATAGACCCGAAGTTTAAGCCCTTTTGAAAACAATTTTTACTTACTGTATAATACAAATATAGTTTAAAAATCAATTAAAAATAACAATAGTGGACGGTTTATGAAATTTTCGAATCTCTTCTTAACAATTTTAATATCAAGCTTATTCACTGAAAACAGTCTTTCTATGAAAAGAAATGGACCTGATAGCGGTTTTTTCAGCCAAAATGTCGATTCAAAATCACAAAAAACCTCAAATGAGAAAAATTCGGTATATACCAGAGATCCAATAAGATACCTAGATCAAGTCAACGGCACAAGTAAGTTTGCTCATGAAATTGGTAAAAAAATCTATACAAAAAAAGTTAACGATTATCTCTTAGAAAAAATAGACAAAAAAGTGCCAGATTTTTCGATTTTTGTTGGATTTATTGATGTTGAATTTCTTGCGATTGATTATGGATCACTCCCCAACGATTTCCCATTTGAAACGGAAGAAATCGAAAAAGAGCACCTGAGATATTTAATCAACGGCCTGCATTTGGCAGTTTGTCTCAATGATATTAATTTTTTAAAAGACGTTTTGCCACAACTTGATAAGTTAAATTTATTTATAAACGAGTACGCCAAAGTACATGAATTAGATATTGCTATAGTACGCCTAGACCGACCTTTTATTAAAACATCACATATATCAATCAATTTCAGCACACCGTTATCTCTGGCTTTAGAGCCCTATATACCCTGTCTTGAAACAGTGAAACTTTTGGTAGAAAATGGTGCCGATGTAAATCAAGAACTGAAAACTTATAATCCCAACGCAGACAATATATTTAGCTTGGAAGATAAAGCCTGCATAAAAAATGCTGTGGACCTAGTTCTATTTAAACTTATTGAATATATTGACAATATTGATTGTATGAAAGAAGAAGATATAAATAATCTAATAAAAATCGCAGAAATTTTATTAGAAAGAGCTAATCCAGAGAATATTAAATATTTAACACAAAAATATTTAAGTGAAATAGATGACGAAGAATTAATAGATAAATTACTTGTAAACTTACTTGATTTTGAAAAGAATATAACAATAAATTCTCTAAAGAGTCTCTAAAGTTGTCTTAAATAGCAAAATTACTATCTTCTATTACTCTTCAATAGAATATTCCCCTCTGAGCAATTTTTGATAATACGGCGAGTGAGATTGAAGCTCTTGCTTGCTATAAAATTTCATATCTTTTTCTGAAGACAACAAAGAGAAATCAAGAATCCCAATTGCATCTTCAAGAGTCTTAATCCTGTGAGCAATTACAAGCGTGACTGCAGTCTTTGCAAGTTCTGAAATCATCTCTGTGATAGCCTTCTCGCTAATCTCATCCAAACTACTTGTTGGCTCATCAATCAAAATTAAAATTGGTCTATAGAATTGCGCTCTTAAATACAAATTAGCAAAATTTAGGCGTTGTTTTTGTCCACCTGATAAACCAAAGCCACCCTCACCTATCATTGTATTTAGGCCGTCTTTATTTTTGAAAATAGCCCATAAACCTACCGCCTCTAAAATATTTATTAATAAATCATCTGGGTAACATGCGATGTCTTTTGGGATACCGAATAATAGATTATATTTTAGCGTACCTCGCAAAGTGGTTGCTATCTGTCCCTGCAAGGCTATAAGATCTCGACGAGAGTCGTCATCTATCGAATAAATATCTATGCCATTAAGTTTTACAGTTCCTAATGCAGGTCTCAATTGACCACCAAATATTGAAAAAAATGTTGTCTTACCAGCGCCCGATGGCCCGATAATTCCACAAAGTTTATTTTTCTGATCAATATTTATAGTTAATTTAAAATTATGATCATCAAATATTCTCGCCCCAGAAAAATAATCAAACGATATGCTTGAGGCGTCTAAAACGATTTCTTTATTTGATTTTATCTCATGCACAATAGCTTCTTTTACGGTCCCAACGGATAAAACAGGATAAGTTTGTCTGCCAAACTTTTTTGCAAAATCAAAAAAATCTGTAATTCTGGTATAAGCTCTCATAAAATATCTTATGGGGCTTGATATTCTCAGCACATCTTCAGTTCCGCGAATATAAGTCAAAATTAACGACGTAGCTAACACAGCCGTCATAGTGCCCGCATTAACTAGTCTGATTACATAGACACCCATGATAGCCAAAACTGCCACATAAGACATATAAAAAAATGTTCGCAATAAAATATAAACCAATCTTAAAGACATATCTGCTTTTAAAACAGTTTTATGCGTATCTTTAAGTTTTGAAACCATCAAAGAACTTGCAAAAACTGAACGTATTAAATTCACCTGAGTAAGATTTTCAACGCTGACCGCTTTTTGGTTGTCATCGGCACGATTAACAACAGTTTCAAATTCAAACGTTGCGTAGGTCATAATTATTGAGCTAAATACCCCCAAAAATAAAAGTGTTGCTCCTGCATATAAACTCAAACTACTGTCAAAAAATGCCATGGAGACAGTTGCAGTTACTGCACTTATAATTGTCGGTATTATATCATCCCATGCTTCTATAAAATCTTCATAAGAAACAGATGCTCGGTTTATTTTGCCAAGAATAGACCCGGTGGCTCTATAAGTGTGATATATCGGGTCCACTAATAAAAACATTTTGTGCGCATGATAATGTACGCTTTGGACAGATTGTGCAAGAAGAGCTGCGTGCGATATTTTCTTTATATGCTCGATAGCAACAACTACAATCCAACCTAAAATAAGCATACCCAAATATTCAACTTTGGGGTTTTCAAAAACTATCGCTATTAACATAGGAAAAAGCGTTTTGAAAACATCAACCAAAAAGAAACTTATAAGCATTATGGAAAGATAAAGTTTTTGATCCGTTATAACTTTCCACCATGGAGCCTTAAAATCCACCGGTATGATTTTAGTTCTTAGCTGCTTATTGGCAACAACCTCTAAAAACCTAATAATTTTATTTCCAAAATTCATAAGAAGCCCCTAAAAAAATTTACTAATCAAATTGTACAGAAAATTTAATTTTTCTGGAATAAAAAATTGTAAATTAAAAATCTATCAAAATTCTATGGGGCCGATTAATTACGGCCCCATTAATTATTTATTTATTAAATAATTTCAATATATTATCTTTCACTGTATTGGCAAGTCTCTCAATACTCTTGCCTATATCTCTGAAATCCAACTCGCCGTCAATCGTATATCTTTTACCAGAAAGCGTTATGACAACCTTTAATTTTGGCATTCTGCCTTTTTCTATTTCGCCAACTGACCCATGGAAGTAAACTTCGTTGATTGAAAATGCTTGATATAGTGTCGATAGTCCTTCAACCACAACGTACTTGCCTCCGACTTGGACAACCAAATTTGTGCCCTTTAGGACATTATCTGAAACTACACGCCCTGCTTTGTCAATTATTTCTTGGGTCGCCGTCAGAACTGGCTTTCCAAGACTGTTAACAAGCTCTTTTCCAGTTCTTACTGATGCCTCAAGGGTTCCAATTGCTATGCCAAGCTCAGCTGCTTTACCCCAATTACTCGGGTTGCCCTTATCAAGTCTATCTAGTTGGGATTTTGTGTTATTCAATTGTTTTTGCAAGTTATCAAGATCGTCGTTTGCTTTTTTAATTCCTGCGTTTTTCTGATCTTGCAGATCTTTAATTGCCTGGTCAAATGCTTTGTTGGCATCGATAGCGGCCTGCTTCATAGCTTTATCTGCTTCTTTGAGTCCTTCTATAATGTCTGCTTTTAATTTATCGCTAAACTCATTTTTAAACAGAATATCCAAAGAAGTTTTCCTTAGAGCATTTTTATCTTTAAGAACATCCTTCACTCCAGGAATTATCACAGTCATAGAAACTTGTATATCTGTTCCAAACAAACTGGTTTGGCTTGAAAACTTTAGACCCTCTAATGCTGAAATATAAATATTTGTTTCAGATTCAAAAATTCTAAATTTCTCGAGCCCTATAGCTATTTTTCCTGTAACAAAGAAGTGCTGATCGAGCGGAGTTATAGCCACACTCACATATGCGCCATCATCAGCAGTGCCATATTTTGCATCAGGTCCGGCACCTGTTAGCAATAGAAGATCTTTAATTTCTACTTTTTCCAAATAACCTTCTCCGGAAACACCTAACTCACTTGTCTGTATATTTACAAGCGCATTTTTTCCAAACAAGTTCATCTTACCTCTGAATGTAAATCCTGGAGTGTAGATTTCATCTCCAACTGTAACAGATTTGCCCGGCGGAACAATCTTTAATAAAACATCTTTAATTGATAATTGTGGAATATTTTTAAGATCGATATTACTTGAGCTTATAAGTTTGTTATTTCCAGAATTGACTATAGCTGTTGCAAGCTCTAAGGCAAAGCCTACGATTTCTGTAAGTGCCAGCTCTCCTTCAAGTTCGGCAACCAAATAGTTTTGTTCAGGTGAGGTGCTATTAACACCTATAGCAACAACAAATCTTTTTTTACTACCAGGAACTTCTATATAACCCTTAATTCCAAATCCTGCCGGGATTCCCGATGCGATAAATTGCGGAATATTTATACCAAAATCTAGCCCGAGCTCGCAAACAGAAAGTCCCCTTATTTTGAACGGATCTTTCCAGCAACCATTCATATCTCCAGCAACTTCTACGTTTGCAAGTTCATCAAGTTTTAGGGAGAACGCGAATCCTAATGGACTTTGAGATGGGTCAATATCAACAACGATAGAAAATTCAAATTCAACATCTGGCTTTCCAGAAATAGCAAGTCCCAAGCCTCCACTTTTAATTTTGCTTCCGGCATTCAGATCTTTTAGGCCAACATCAAATTTTATACCCAAAAAGCTATCTCTGATATTTGAAAAATTCAAAGATCCAAAAACACGTGCGCTGTTTTTTGTGTTCCCTAAAACACTCTTTAACGAACCAAATGGCGTAATAAAATCCTCAAAATCCCCAATAAAATTGATACCGGCTGCAACTTGCTCATCAATTTCTTCATTAAGATAACTGTCTGATGAAATTATTAAATATGCTGCGCTACAATGCAACCCTTCAAATGGTGTGTTTTTAAATACTGGTGAAAGACTTGAAAGCGTCCAATCTTTTGCCTTGGGTCCTGCCTCAAAAAGTGATGCGCTTATTGAGAATAAGTCATTATCGGGCCCGTGAATATATCTTGAAGTTGAACTTATTATATGATCTTCTATTTTTATATCACCTGCTATTCCAAATTTATAATAATTTTCGTCTTTATCAAAAGAAACCGAACCATTTAATATTGTAACCGGAACACTTTTTATTGGCTTAATTTCATTTTCAACTATACCATTAAATTTATAATATTTTATGCTAGATATTTCCTGAGATGTATCTCTTTTTAACACAACTTTAACTCTTAGATCAGCAATATTGTCACTTTTCTTTTTTGTGGGAGTAACTAAGTTAGCGAGATTTGCATGCCCTATTATCTCAAAATCATTGGTTTTTGTATTAAACATTACATAGGCTTTTTCTATGTTAATGCCCTCATAGAGAATATCCCCGATATCCGCTTTTATTATTAATGCATTATTTTCAGCAAAGCTCGCACTAAGCAAATATTTAACGGTCCCAATCTTTGGCAGCTTTGTCTCTCCCTGACCAGAAATTCCAAAGGCTAGACCCGCGCATGCCAAATCTTTATCTTTAGTACTTAAAATTTTTTCTTTTTCTGATCTATTTTTTTCAGCCACATAAGTTAAGCCGCAAGCTGGAGCAGAAACAAAAGCTCTGGCGTTAGCAATTTTTCCAAATTCAGGGAACTCAATATTATCCAAAGACGCATCCATAAAGAAGCCCGCTTTAGGTCCGCCGCTTGCCGTAACCTGAACATCCAAATTTTTCATAGTTGGAACAATGGCTGAAAGATTTCCCGCCGCAGTAATTAAAAATTCTAGCCCTTCTTCATCTGCTGTATATTCTTTGTAATCATAATCAGGGACGTCTAGATCATCAAAGTCAGGATCCTCTGACGGCAAAACTACAGGCTTTGTAACTTTGGGCGAGAAGATATCGATTTTTCCAGATTTTATTTTGCCTAAAATATTGTGAATCTTAATATCGCCAACTTTGGTATCAGCAGTGGATGGAACAAGTTGCGCAAGCGTAATGTCATTAATTTCAAACTGGGCTGAAGAGTTCTTCGCAGCAATCAATGTCAAAGTTATGGGCATAGTGTCGATTTTAGAATAAGCTTTAATTAGAATCTGATCTTTTTCGATCAAAAATTCAGCCTTTGTAAAATCTAATACACGACCATCATAAAATGGCATGGACAAAATTGTATCTTTGCTAATTTTGCCTTTGAGCAGCCACTTATCAGATGCTCGCTTTAGTGTAATAACTACATCAAGCCCGAACAAATCCGCTTTGCCCTTGATTTTAAAATCTTTAGATTCTGTATTAAAAACAGCTTTTACTTTTTTTAGATTTAGGCTTTTATAATTAATATCTTTAAGTGATGCTTTTAATAAAAAATTTCCTGAAGTATTTAAAGACGAAGTAAGCTTATAAGAAACTTGGCCTATTTCAGGCAAATTCAAACTTCCAACGCCAGTCATATTTAAAATGGGATTTTCGCCTTTTTCTCGACTTAATCTAATACTGCCCTTATCGATTTTCCCAAAATCTGCAACCTGAGCGTCTTTAAAATCGGCAGAAAGTTCTACTAAATTTTTCTCAACAGCAAGTTCAATTTTATCTGCTGTAATAGACGCGCCGGAAAAAGGCTTCCAAGTAGGTTTATTAACAAAATCAAAAACAAATTTCGCACCATAGATATTAATTATTTTTGCTGCTTTTGCGCCAGATTTAGATTTGTTTAAAATTATTTTCCCCTTTGTCCCATTAATATCTGCGCCTGCCGAAAAAGTTAATCTCTTATCTTTATCAATTAACAAATCCAAATTGCTGAAGGTGATAGCGTCACCAAGTTTAACAACTTTTTGTTGGCTATCAGGTGCCGCCTTCCAAATCCTATTGCCATTAGAATCTTCCTGTTTTTTTACTATTATGTACCCAAAAAATGGAATATAAACTACAATATCTTCGCTTTTTACTATATCTTCTTTGACCTCTTCAGGCATATCAGGATCAAAACTTGTTGGGGCAATATCATCCCAAGAGACGATACTATCTCCAGAAAATCCGGTATAATCGATCAAATCTGGAATAATTAGATCTGCATCATCAGAATTGTTTAAAGCAAAAGATGCAGAAAAGCTCAACAAAAAAAACAGATAAAAATTTTTTATTATCTTCATCAAAATTTTTCCCTTAATATTTTTTGAATTCTAGAACAGGCTAGAAAAGATTTTGAAAATTTAGACACTCTTGTGTCAATAGTTACAAATTTTTATTTTAATTTTTTAAACAAAAATGGGTCACAGAGATTTGATTCTCTGTGACCCATTTTATTTTTTATTATTTATAAATAATATCCACAACCCACTACGTAAGTTTTAGGCTCTTGTCCCTCAATCTTCTTATCTACAGATTTAACATAAACTCTGCGTGAAGCATTATTGACCTTGTATTCAACCCATCCTCCACCAGAAGATCCAGTAGTTAGAATATTATCTAAGACTCTTCTTCCGACAATATCTTTTCCTGTTTTAAAATTCTTCCATATCACAGATGTATCATCGCCATTTGCGTAACAGATGCCCTGTGTGTCATATGCAAATATTCTCAGGTCACCTCTAAAGAAATCGCTGTCCTTTGCTGTAAATTCCGTAAATGCCTCATAATTCTTAGATGCTCTGAGACTTATAACAGCTTTTTCGACAAGCCCTTTCACACTTTGTTCTTTAGATGAAGGGTAAAAGCCTGCGCTGACGACATAAATACCATCCTGGATCTCTACTCTTTCAAAATAAGTTTGTTCGTAAGCATTTTTGTTTAAGAAAGATATCCAGCCGCTGCCATTTTTCTTAGCCTCAGCTATCATTGCAGCAATAATTTCTCGGCCTTCAGCATCTTTTCTTTTTATAAGATTTTGACCGACAAATCCAGGATTATCTCCATTTGCTACGTTTTTTCCATCCATTTCATAAACCTGAATTCTCAAGCCTCCTTGGGCAAATGGTCCGACAATGTTATTAAATGATCTGAATGATGCCTCCGCTCCATTTGTTTTTAGATATTTTATCGCGCTTCCAACAAAACCTTTAACGAAATCTTCATCAACTTCGGGGTAATAACCCGCACCAATAAAATATGGGACGTTTGTCTTAGGATCAGTTATTCTATGAACGTATCCTCTTTTAGGAACACCCGCCCATGTATAATCTAACCAGCCAATGCCACTAGGCATTTTAGCTATATCTATCATCTTTTGTATAATAGGCGTGCCGGTTGAATCGACAAGAGTTAAAAGATTCTGCCCCACATAAGCAATATTTTCACCATGCGCAAGATTGTTACCATTAAAATCATAAGCGAATAGATATATATCACCCTTAACAAATGGCCCCACTTGATTGTCAATCAGATCAAAACACTCTTTTTTGCCATCCTCATTGAAAGTAGTCACAGCAGATTTAACAAGCTGTTCGACTATATATTCTTGAGTCTCAGGATAAAATCCTGTCCCAATTATATATCTTCTATTATTTTTCTGGACGACTTTAACATAAGCCGATTTAAATCCGTTATTCCACTTATAGTTTAGCCATCCGCCTTTTTCTCCCTTTAAAAGCATCTCAGATATTAAGGATTTATCATCTGGAGTTTTATAATCATTAAAGCTTTTCCAAATAATATTTGTATCGTCGCCATGAATTAAGCATTTCCCGTCATCTGAAAAGACAAATATAGTTAATTCTCCAATGCGCCAATCAACCAGTTTACGAAAATCTCTACATGCTGTAGGAATTTTTTTATCTCTAAAATATTTTGCCGCTCTACCTACCAACTGCTCGGCAAACTTGGTTTTCTGGTTAATATCAACGAGCCCCATATTTTTAACATTTTGATTTGGCTGAGATGCTGCCTGGCAGCTTATTTGAAAAAATAGTAAAAAAACAAAAAGGAAATTAATTAAATATTTATTTTTACTCATTACTGCTCCCCAAAAATTATAATATAATTTATTTAATACTTTTAATCTTAGTCTCTCTGCTTTCCTGTAAATCTTAGTAACATTAAAAACAGATTTATAAAATCCAAATATAAAGTTAATGCGCCGATAAGAGAAAGCTTCTCCGCTTGATCCGAACGGGCATATGAAAGCGACTTAAATTTTTGCACGTCATATGCTGTCAATCCTGCAAATACAACTATCCCGATAAAAGAAGTTATCGTATCAAGCATAGAGCTCTTCAGGAAAAAATTTATAAGAGACGCGATTATTATTCCAAAAAGAGCCATTATCAAAATCGAACCGACTTGGGAAAGATCCGTATTTGTAAAATATCCGTAGATCGCCATACTTGCAAACATAGCTGCCGTGATAAAAAAAGTTACCTCTATTGAAGCAGTTGTATAGACCAAAAAAATTGTTGATAAAGTGAGCCCCATTAAAACGGAATACAAAAGAAATAAAACAAGAGCCGTGGCGTAATTCAACTTTTCAATAAAAGCTGACAGCGCGATAACTAACCCCAACTGCGCAATTATCAAAAATAAAAACATATAAGAATTTTTCAAAAACATTTCAATCATCGATGGTGTGTGCGCAACATAATATGCTACTGCCCCAGTTACAAGTAGCGCTGCTGACATCCAGCCATAAATCTTTGGCATAAGGCCAACAAGAGACGTTTTTCTTGGAAAATCTTGTTCGTACATAAATACCCTTTCTATTTGATTAAGATCATTTATGAATCTAAGAATATTTTGAAATTTAGGCAATAGTTTTAAAGTTACTATTTTTTCTTTGACATAACCCAGAGAAAAATAAGAAAATATAATATAGAATATAAAACCCAATTTTAAGTAATACCTAATTTTTAAGTAATATTTAAGTGATTTTTAAATAATTTTAAATAATAAAGGGCAACACTAACATGGTTAACGTAAACAAACAAAATTTCGAAGAAGTTGTTGAAAAAGCAACAAAACCAGTTTTAATTGATGTATTTGCAACCTGGTGTGGACCATGCCAGTACATGACACCAATACTTGAAGAGTTGGAAAAAGAGCTGGGCGATAAATATGTTTTTGCAAAACTAAACGTAGACGAAGCAAGAGATTTGGCAATAAAATATAGCGTTGCTTCTGTTCCTACTTTTATTTTTATCAAAAATAAAGCAGTTGTTGCTAAAGTTATCGGCGCGATGTCAAAAGAGGCGCTTCAAGATAAACTCGAAGAAGTTTTTGCGTAAGTTACTAGGGACTTAAGTTAAAGTCCCTAGTTTTTTTAACTACATTAAAAATATTTGGGAAAAATATGAAAACCATAAAATTTATTTCCTCAGCAAAAGATGGAATAATTGAGGTTCCTAAAAAACACTTAAAAAATCTTAGTAGTCGATTTGAAGTTATTATTTTGGTTAAAGAAGAAAAAGAACCCAAAAAAATCAAATCTAAAAAAAAATCATCGGAAATAGTACCAAAAAAAACTAAACCTAAAAAAGATTTTTTTAAATCATTTAAGGTAAAAACTAAGGGCTTTAAATTCGACAGAGATGAAGCCAATGAGCGTTAATATATTTTTAGACAGCAATATTCTTATATATGCATTTGAAAATAATGAACCCAAAAAGCAGAATATTGCTCTTAATATTATCGAATCGGACTTAAATAATATTATTCTAAGTACGCAAGTGATTAATGAGTTCATAAATGTTATGAACAAAAAAAAGAAAATTCCCTTTAATAAGATTGAATTAATGGTAGATGGCTTAACATATTTTCAGACTGCCCAAATTTCAAATTCAACAATTAAACTTGCTCTTCAAATTGCGCAAAAATATAGTTATTCATACTTTGATAGCCTTATGTTATCTTCGGCTATAGAAAATGATTGTCCAATAATATACAGCGAAGATATGCATAATAACCACGAAATCTTAAATAAGCTAAAAATTATTAATCCATTTTGAGGTGTTTCAATATAAGCTTAAGAAGTTTTTGCGTAAATTAATAAGTGGGCTAAAATTTTAGTCCACTATTTTTGCTCAGATAATATCTGCTAAAATCAAAAAACAAATTTAAACATTAGGAAATACAAAAATGAGATTTCATTTATTTTTGGTACTATCTATTTTCAGCATACGTTTTTTGAAAGCAGTGATTACTATCTCTGATTATTGCCCATCAGATAAAAATTCCGTTCTATCAATTTTATTTCAAGATCCATTAATGATTTTTCCAGGAAAAGAATGGGTGGATAATAACGAGATGAGTTTGGAAGATTTTCGCGCCAAAATCAAAGAGTCTATCGATGAAGAGTTATCGCGAGATTTTATTGAAAAGAAAGTCATGCACGATCAAGAGAATGTAATAGGATTTGTTTCCTATTGCAACAAGGGGATGCTAGAAGAAAAACATATAGAGCTTTCCATAATCACCATAAATAAGCTAGTCAGAAGAAAAGGGCTTGCAACAATTTTATTAAAAAGCGTTATAGAAGACAGCCGAAAAAAATGGCCTGATATTAAAAAAATCAAAGTTGATGTTATTAGCTTCAACATTGTTGCCCAAAAATTTTACGAAATAAACGGGTTTACAAAATGCGAAGATTCATACGACTTCTGTCCTATGATCACTTATGAAAAATATTTTTGATATAAAATTAATTTTAGGGACGAATTTTAGCTCGTCCCATTTTTATGTTTATTAATTATATTTTTAAAGCTTCTTGTCGTTAACCTCATAGCCAAGATCATGCAAAGTTTTTCTAAGCTCATCAGAACGGGCCCAGTTTTTTTCTTTGCGCGCTTGTTCGCGCTCTAAGATTAAGCTCTCGATTTCTGGCGTAATTTCAACTTCTTTTTCTTTAATCAAAACTAAATCAAGACCCAATACTTCATTAAATAAAAATTTAATATTACCAGCAAGTTTTTTATCTTCTTGAATTTTCTTAAGATTATCAAAAACTATGCCCAACATGCCCGACACGTTCATGTCATCTAAAATAAAATCTAGCATGTTATTTAATATAATATTATTATCTGGACTATTATATTTAAAATCTACAGCTTCGATATTTTCTAAGTGCTTACAAATTTTTGCATAAGCCTTGGCACATGATTTAATTGCCTCATCAGAAAAATCTACTGGGATTCTATAGTGATGGGCCAAAAAGTAATATCTTAATATTTGTGGATGATAAGAGTCTAAAGCTTCTCTTAATGTTACAAAGTTGCCAAGTGATTTTGACATCTTTTCTTTATCAACGGTAATAAAAGCGTTATGCAGCCAATATTTTGCAAATGGCAATCCAGTCAACCCCTCAGTTTGCGCAATTTCATTTTCATGATGCGGGAATATAAGATCCATTCCGCCGCCATGAATATCAATTTGCTCTCCAAGATATCTTTTTGCCATAGCAGAACATTCTATGTGCCAGCCGGGTCTGCCGCGTCCCCACGGGCTTTCCCAATATACGTCGTCTTGCGTTGATTTCCATAATGCAAAATCTAATGGGCTATGTTTTTCTTCTCTAACTTGAACACGCGCACCGGCCAACAGATCATCTTCTGTACGCTTTGAAAGTTTTCCGTAATCTTTAAAATTACTGATGCTAAAATATACGTCGCCATTAACAACATAAGCTTTGCCAGCTTCTATTAAGCCAGAAATAAATTCTATAATTTGGGTAATATTTTCTGTAACCCTTGGCTCAAAATTTGGACGCTCACAGTTTAATCTTGACATATCTTCTTCAAAAATTTTAATAAACTTTGAAGCCAATTCTATAAATTTTTTACCAGAACCAAGATCGCGCTTGGCTCTGTCTATGAGCTTGTCTTCTACATCGGTAAAATTTCTGACGTAAGTTACTTTGTAATCTAAAAATTTTAAAATTCTATATAAAAGATCAAAAGTTACATAACATCTTCCATGGCCCAGATGGGGATAATCGTAAGGAGTTATGCCACAAACATACATTTTTACATTAGGAAATTTGAGCGGTACAAACTCTTCTTTTTGGTTCGATAGGCTATTTGTTAATCTTAATTTTGACATTTTTTTATCACTTCTTTAAAGCTTTCCTGGCCAATTTTACCAAAAATAGTATCATAATTTAACCATTATGGTAATTAAGCACAAGGTTCTTGGGAGCGAAGAATGTTATTATTGTTATTACTTCTATTTGTTGGAACATCATATCAAATAACCGGCCAGGAGGCCCCAGACGCGCAAAGCGATGTCTACAAAAATAATCTCACGGAAGAATTAGATTTAAAAAAAAGTAGTAGTTTGGCACAAGAAAGTCAGACAGAGACTACAGAACTTACAGACTCTGCAGAAGCTGGGCCTGAAGAAAATTCTGAAGAAATTGATTTTGAAGACGAAAATATCGACAGAAAATATTTCATAAGAAATATCATAGTTCAGGGTAACCAATATGTGCCCGAAGAGACTATTTTGACAAAGATACCGTACAGAAGCGGTGAGCTTTTTGATAAAAAAAATACTGGCAAATTAATTAACAATCTTTGGGCACTAGGGTTTTTCAGAGAAATACAAGTTGGTGCTGATTATGTTAATGACACACAAATGGATCTTTATGTTATCACTGATGTAAAAAAGAAAGTCGGAAAGATAACTTTTAAGGGAAATAAGAATTTAGCCGAAAAAGAGATTGAGAAAAAGATCAAATTCTCTGAACTTAAATCTATCGACGAAGAACAGCTTGAAGAAATAGCGAGCCAGGTCAAAAATCTGTATCAGGAAAAAAATTATCATCACGTAGAAATTGAAACAAAATTAACCCCAGATGGTGAATTTGCTGCAAACGCAGAAATTAATATCAAAGAGGGGCAAAAATCTACAGTAAAAAGAGTCTTCTTTGAGGGTAATATTCATATACCTGAAGATACATTAAGAAATATAATTTACACGCGCGAAGACTGGATTCTGAGCTTCTTTGATAAATCAGGAATATATCTGCCAGATATGATTGAACAAGATAAATATTTAATCTCAAATTATTATCAAAGTAACGGATACTTAACTGCTAACGTAAAAGACGTAAAAATAGAGTCTGATAGATTCAGCAACATGTCGATTACTTTTGTAATCGAAGAAGGGGATCTATTTACTGTTGATAAAATTTCAATACCGGGCAACGAGATACTACCAGAATTTGAATTACGCAGAAGATTGCCACTTTATGAGGGCATGCTTTACTCCAAAGATAGCTTAAGAAAATCTTTAGAAGTTTTAAGAAATATTTGGGGAGAATTTGGTTATATATACGCAGACATAGAACCACAAGTTGAACCAAATTTTGAAGATAAAACCGTTGCTATAACTTTAAAAACTGATCTTGGTAAGCCAATCAAATTAAATAAAATTAATATTATCGGCAACAAAAAAACACGTGACAAAATAATCCGAAGACAAATTACTTTTGATGAAGGCAGCTTGATTACAAATCGCCATATGGAGATATCAAAAAACCGAGTTGAAGCTCTTGGTTTCTTTGATCCAAAAGAGGGTGTTAACTGGAAGATAAAAAAAGTTAGTGAAGATAGCGCTGATCTTGATCTTATCTTAAAAGAAATTAAAACTGGTAGCTTAACGGCGCAGATGGGAACAGGCGGAGCAGACAAAGACGCTTCTTCACCTTCCACATCTTTCAAAGTTGGGGTTGAAGCATCTGATAGAAACTTTTTGGGATCGGGAATTCAGGCAAGTTTAAGCGCACAATATTCCCGTCAAGAATTTGGGCTTGGTTTTAACTTAGTCGAACCATGGCTTATGGACAAGCCCATAATGGCAGGTTTAAATATCTATCACCAAAAAACCACTTACGAAGAGTTTAAAAAAATTGTTTCAGGAAACCCGGTTGAAACTGCAAGCGGCGGAGTTATAACCCTTGGGTATCAGAGCCCAACTTTAAATGACACCGCGTTTTTATTCAGGGCCGGATATAGAAACCAAAAATATAATGACTTGGGTGTAGCCGCTTTGAACGAGACCGCTAGGCTGCAGGCTCCGTTACTTGCAAGAATCAATAGAACATTTGCTTCGGGCGATATCGGTTCACTAGAATCCATAATTTCACAAAATACTTTTAATAACCCATTGTTCCCAACACTCGGATACCAGTGGTCAATTACAAATAAATTTGGGCATTATGTTTCGTTTGGAAACTTTAATTACTTTAAATCTAATCTAGACGCTTCATGGTGCACACCACTGATAAAAGAATATGATCTTATTTTTTATCTACATGGACATGTGGGTCTTGTCGGACAAATAAATAATGGCAACGTCCCATATCGTGAACTATATAATATCGGCGGACCTTCAACAGTTAGAGGGTTTACGTTCGGTCAGATCGGGCCGCAACTTTTTGGTGACCCACTGGGCGCAAAGAAAGCCTTCTGGGTGAACGTTGAACTTAGGTTCCCAATAACAAGTGATATGTCTATTAAGGGTCTTGTGTTCTACGATGGTGGTGCAGGATGGGACCCGGTTAACGAAGTTGATATAAACATAAATGGCAGTATTACGAACAAGTTCTTTAATTACAGACATTCAGTTGGTATCGGTGTTCGCTTAACGCAACCGGCTCCTGTTAAGATCGACTGGGGTTTCAAGCTTGATAGAAATAGAAGACTTGGAGAGAAGATCGACGAAGTTCACTTTAGTATGACACAGGAGTTTTAGGCCCATAAAATATTATAAGTAAAAAATATATTGACTTATAGATCCCCAGTTTTTGATACTCTAAACAGAAAAAGTTTAGAATTAAAAATTGGGGATATTTATGAAAAAACCACAATTTATAGTAGTATTTTTTGCAACTCAATTATTTTTAGTATTCTTTTATATAAGTCATCAGGCGCAACTAATTAAATTGTCATATCAAAAACAGAAAACAGAAAAAAAACTTGAGGCTCTGTTGGCTGAAAAAGAAAAAATCAAAAACGATCTATTAATAGCCCAAAATAAAAATTCGATAAAAAAATTTGCACAAAAAAATTTAGGCTTTGAAACAGTTAAACTAAATCAAATAAAGAGTTTAAAAGATGAACATAGCTTATAAAAGCAGATTAATATCAGTTTTTTTTGTGTTTATGGGGCTATATTCTGTAGCTATAATAAATTTATATGTAAT
Organism: uncultured bacterium; assembly: GCA_963717435.1. Taxonomy (GTDB): domain Bacteria; phylum Babelota; class Babeliae; order Babelales; family Babelaceae; genus MFD05580-245. The sequence continues at coordinate 684,656 of OY970332.1, read as the reverse complement.
TCAGATTCATAAAAGCAACTTTTACAAAAATTTGGCTGATAATCAGTATAAAGTTACGATTATTTCAACACCAAATAGAGGGGAGATATTTGACCGTAATGGCAAGTTATTAGCAGTAAACAAAGACGGATTATCATGCTTTATTACTCCCAGAAATCTTCAAGACAAAGAAAAAACTTTAAATTTTTTACATAAAAATTTTCCCGCATCTTTTAAAAAATTTTCAGAAAAAGAACATGACTGTTTTATGTATATCAAGCGGCGCCTTAACGACCAAGAAATTCAGTTAATTAAAGATAGCGGGCTTGAAGATCTTAAACTGATAAAAGAACCAACCAGGCACTATACCTTCGAATCTTTGTCTCAAGTTATCGGGCTCACCGATATAGACAATCAGGGCTTATTTGGGCTTGAAAAATTTCACAATAATATTCTGGCCGGCACCCCTACAACCTATATACTTGAAAAAGATGCCCGATCTGGACAACTGTATTTTCAAAAAGAGGTTTCATTGGAGGGCTCTCAAGGTGAAGCTTTAAAAACAACTATAGATTCTGATTTGCAATTTATCGCCGAGCAAGAACTTGAAACCTGTATGGAACAGTTTGAAAGCAAAGAGGGGCAAGCTCTTATTATGGACGCACAAACTGGAGATATACTCGCTATGGTAAACAAACCGGGATTTGATTTATATGACACGAAAGATATAGATCTTGAAAAAACAAAAAACAAAATAGTAACGGACGTACATGAACTTGGTTCGGTTATAAAAGTTTTTCTCGCGCTTGCGGCTCTTGATGAAAACGTTGTCCAAGAAGAAGAGCTTATAGATTGCGAAGGCAAAAAAACTACGTTTATCGATCACATGCAGGTTAACACTTGGAAAGCCTTTGGGATATTAAATTTTAAAGAAGTGATTCAAAAATCTAATAATATCGGAGTTGTAAAAGTTGCAAAAAGACTCGGGCCAAGAATTTATGAACATTATTCGAAATCCGGATTTGGCCAAAAAACTGGCATAGACTTCCAAGGAGAGCAGTCAGGATTTGTAAATCCGCCAAGTAATTGGTCAAAAAAGTCGCTATTTTCTCTTTCTTACGGATATGAGATAACAGCATCGATATTACAACTTGCCCGAGCGTTTTCTATGATCTCAAACGGCGGCTATTTGGTACAACCAAGAATAGTTCTTACAAATAAAGAGCCCAAAAGAATTGGGCCCGTATATTCAGAAGTCTCACTCAATAGAATTAAAGCTATTATTGAAAAATCTGGCATTGAAGATTACAAAATTTACGGCAAAACTGGAACGGCAAATTTATTAATTAATGGCGAATATAATCCAGACAAAAATACTTATACTTTTGTGGGAACAGTAGAAAAAGATAACGATAAAAAAGTTATAGTTTTATATATTAAAGAATCTAATAAAAAAGATATTTACGCGGCAACTGTTGCCGAACCAGTATTTAGAAATATTGCCCAACAAATAGTTGTAAAAAACAAACTGGAAAATAAAAAAATAAATTAAAAAAATAGGGGAAAATATGTGCAAAAAATTTATACCTGCAGACGTGCCAAAAAACAAACACTGTGAATTTTTGGATAGTTATTGCGCAATTACAAAATGCAAAAATAGACTACTCCTGTTCGCCGCTGATCATAAAATGGAACATCTTGCAAAAGACTTCTATGGCCCAAATATTGATAAATCTGTGGAAGACCCCGAACACTTATTCAAAATTGCGGCTCAAGGCAAAATTGGGGCTTTTGCATCACATTTGGGATTAATATCGCGCTATGCAAACAACCCTGAATATCAAGACATAAATTATATAATCAAACTTAACGGCAAAACAAATTTACTTCCTGCTAATAAATACGAACCCGTAAGCGCCGAGCTTTGGCAAGTTGATGACGTGGTGCAATTAAAATCTAATTCTAAATTAAATATTTGCGGCGTTGGTTACACAATATATTTGGGAAGCGAATATGAAAATATTATGTTAAAAGAAGCTGCTCATATTGTAAGTCAGGCGCATCAAAATGGGCTCATTGCTATTTTGTGGATTTATCCAAGGGGGAAAAATATTAATGACCCACATGACGGAATATTAAATGCAGGAGCCGCTGGAATTGCGACATCATTGGGTGCAGACTTTGTAAAACTTGCCGTGCCGCATGCAGAAGAAAATCAAACAATAGACGAAATTTTAAATTTAATTCAGAACATTGCCGGCAATACTAAAGTTATCTTGTCCGGCGGCGAAGCAATAGAACCAGAATTATTTTTAGAACAAGTTTATAATCAAATTAATAACGGCAAAATTCACGGTGCCGCTGTTGGAAGAAATATTTATAAGCATAAATTAGATTACGCAATAAAAATGACCCAAGCTCTTTATGGCATAATATATGACAATCTTAGCTTGGGCCAAGCAATTAAAATTCTAAAATAATAATCTAAAAAACTAACTATTAGCTGGCTTCTCTGGTTGCTTAAGCTCCTGTTTAGGTTTTAACTCCCTAATGATTACACCCTTAATTTGAGCCGCGCCGATTATCTGCTCCAAATTCAATATCAGTTTTTCTTTGTTTTTTGCAAATTGAACTGGATATTTTAAATTTACATCAGCTCCCTTGGATATCAGATATCTTACAAGCTTATTATCACCAGAATTTACAGCAATTAAAAGTGGTGTAACAGACTCTACTCGCATGACCGGAGTTATTAATTTAGAAGCAGGATCTTGTTGATTTAGATTGGCTCCATTTGAAACCAAAAGATCAATATATTTATTATCTTTTGCGTTAGTTGCAACTATTAATGGCGTAACTCCAAATTTATCTAAAAGATTTAAGTCAACTTTTTTTTCAATTAATAATTTCAACAATGGCATTCCTTCGTCTGATGTCATATTCATTAAAACATAAAAAATCGCTGTCCTACCATCAGTATTTTTAGTGCTGGGATTAGCACCCATAGAAAGTAACTTGGTCGCAAGATCAGTTAGATTATTTTTTATAGCCGCCATTAAATAAGTGTCTCCATTTTTTGAAACTACTCTGTTTATATCAGTAATTTCAGGCTTAAAATACAGGGTTCTAAGCGGCTCAGTTATCAAAGTTGATAATATCTTTAGGTCGGTTATCAAATCAAATGCAGTTTTACCTGAAGAATCGGCTTGATTTAGGTACTGGGTGATAGCTGCATCGCTCACGCCTAACATTTTAGCCGCTTTTATAAATAACTGTATTAAGTAAATATCATTTTTTAATGCAGCAATATGTAATGGAGTTTGCTTATTATTATCTGAAGTTAAAACATTTGCATGGTGCCTAACCAGAAACAATGCCCACTCTCTACTATCAATTTTTGCTGCTGTAGCAAGCGGCGTATCTCCATTTTTATTCTTTTCTTCCAAAAGACCTGCTGAAACATAATTTTCACCATTTGAAAGCACATCAGGCCCTATCCCTGCAAAAACAGGATTTGCTATAATCAATTGCTGAAGTAAATTGTTCCCGTCTTTGTCTTGTTTTTTAGCGTCAATATTAGATTTTTTGATAGATTCAATAATAGCATCGGTTAATCCACCGGTACCTACTGGCTTATTGGCTATAAATTTTAAATCTATAACTCCGCTCTTGATTTGCGAATCTATAACTGCCAAATCTGCTGTCACTGCTTTTGAAATTCCTGCAATAGCCGCAGTTCTTTTTTCATAGTCATTTAGATCACGATTCGAATCTATATAAAAACTATCTGTATCAGACTTATGAATGTAAACATCGTCTGATGCACAATAGTCCCCGTCTCTGGTTGTAAGAACATTGTCAAAGCTATCTGACCTACTAACCTTTATTTTACTCATACAACATGGTTCATCAACTCTGTAAGATTGCCCTGATTCTAAAGTTATAGAAAGGCCACTTAAACAATCGTGCATCGCGATTGCAGATAAACCTGCAGTAGTTACTGCCGGTATAACGGATTGACCACGTTCTCCTAAACTAGGAGAAATCTTTACATACAATTTCTCTTTTGTGATATTGGTAATAGAATATTTGACCGAAAAAATATTCCCAAAATTAATTAGCAACATCGTCAAAGCAAAAACACCTATCTTCTTCATAAATCCTCCATAAAATTATTATAAGCACACAATTTTCTAATTCTTTCAAACCCTATATTTTTTAGCTTGGGCCAAGCAATTAAAATTCCAAATAATAGCGTAAAAAAACTAACTATTAGCTGGCTTCTCTGGTTGCTTAGGCTCCTGTTTAGGTTTTAACTCCCTAATATTTACACCCTTGATTTTAGCTATATCGATTATCTGATCCAAACTCACCATCACTTTTTCTTTGCTTTTTCCAAATTGAACTGGATATTTTAAATTTACATCAGCGCCCTTGGATATTAGATATCTTACAAGCTTATTATCACCAGAATTTACAGCAATTAAAAGCGGTGTAACAGACTCTACGCGCATAGTTGGAGTTATTAACTTAGAGCCAGCATCCTGCTGATTTATATTGACTCCATTTGAAAGCAAAAGATCAATATATTTAATATCTTTTGCGTTAGTTGCAACTATTAATGGCGTAATTCCAAATTTATCTACAATATTCAAGTCAACTTTTTTTTCAATTAATGATTTTAACAAAGGTATTCCTTCGCCTGATTTAATATTCATTAAGACATAAAAAATCGCTGTCCTACCGTCACCATTTTTAATATTAGGATCTGCCCCCATAGAAAGTAATTTGGTTGCAAAATTAGATAAATTATTTTTTAAAGCCGCAATTAAATAAGTGTCTCCATTTTGTGAAACTACTCTGTTTACATCGGTAATTTCAGGCTTATAATTCAAGGTTCTGATTGGCTCCATAATTAAACTTGATAATATGTTTATATCAGTTATCAAATCAAACGCAGTTTTGCCTGAGGAATCACGTTGATTTATATACCGATTCATAGCTTGCTCCTTTATGCCTGGAGTAACCGTAGCGGCTTTTATGAATAACTGTATCAAGTAAATATCATTTTTTAATGCAGCAAGATGTAATGGAGTTTGCTTATTATTATTTGAAATTAAAACATTTCCATGATACCTAACCAGAAACAATGCCCAATCTCTACTATCAATTTTTGCTGCTGTAGCAACAGCATTATCCCCATTTTTATTATTTTGTTTCAAAAGGCCTGCTGAAACATAATTCTCAGCATTTGAAAGCACATCAGGCCCCATTCCTGCAAAAACAGGATTTGCTATAATCAATTGTTGAAGTAAATTATTACCTTCTTTGTCTTTTGCTTTAGCCTCAATATTAGATTTTTTTATAGATTCAATAAGGGCATCGGTTAATCCACCGGTACCTACTGGCTTGTTGGCTATAAATTTAAAATCTATAACCCCACTTTTGATTTGTGAGGCCATAACTGCCAAATCTGCTGCTGACGATTTTGAAATTTCCGCAATACCCGCAGTCCTTTTTTCATAATCACTTGCGTCATGATTTGAATCTAAATAAAAACTATCTATATCAGACTTATGAATGTAAACATCATTTGATGCACAGTAATCCCCGTATCTAGTTGCAATAACCTTATCAAAACTATCTGATCTACTAACCTTTATATTACTTATACAACATGGAGCATCAACCCTGTAAGACTGCCCTGATTCTAAAGTTATAGAAAAACCATTTAAACAATCGTGCATAGAAATCGCAGCTAAGCCAGCTGTAGTTATGGCCGGTATAACAGATTGGGCCTGCTCCCCTACGCCAGAAAAAATTTCCACGTACAATTTCTCTTTTGTGACGTTGGTAATAGAATATTTGACTGAAAAAATGTTCCCAAAGTTAATTAGCAACATTGTTAAGACAAAAACACCACTCTTTTTCATAAACCCTCCATAAAATTATTATAAACACCTAATTTTTCTTACCAGTACTTCCAACGTTAATATCTACTTTAAATCTGCTATTTTCTTTGTTTATTTTAATACCCTTATCTCTGACAAGAATATTAAAATATATAGGTTCAGTTGCTTCAAACAAAGTCGCATTTGAACTTGTAATTTTTAAATTATTAACACCACAGCGTCCTAAATCAGTACTAGTTTGACTTTTAGCTTTGATTATCAAGCTTCTTGCCTCTCCTACATTCTTACAATTAAAGGCTTCCGATGACGGGCCACGTACAGGAATAGGCGGTTTTACAGTAGCACGTGCCGGGGTATTGCCACTCTTTGTCGCACCTAGAGTAAAAGAAACTTGTATTTCAAAATCTGTATTATTTTCGATTGATATACTCGGGAATACAACAAGTGAGTAAATACTCGAAGATATAAGCATCGAAACAAACGCTAGTGTATAAAAAAATCTCTTATTTCCGTTATTATTCATTTTTTTGGTCTCCCATACCCGCATAATTAAATTTCAAAATTAGCCTATTCATAATTTATATTAGCAATTACAGACTCCCAAAAGCAACAATTTAGAAACAAATTAAATGGGCCACCAAATTTGTTGATTAATAAAGTTATTAAAAAACAACAAAAATCGGGCAATAATCAATATAATATGATCTTCAAAAACAGGTTAAAAAGCCTAAAATAATCACTAATAATAAGACAATTGTTGATTTTCAGACTGAAATTAAATTATGATTTATAGTAAGTAGTATGTGTGTGCGATTAAAAATACCATTAAAAAATTGGGATGTTTTATGAATAAAAAATTAGTGATCCTGACGGCCCTAACTTTTGCAGTTACTGGTTCAGTAGTATGCGATGGCTATAAAAAATTTGATATAAACCAAGAAATAAAGTCTCTATCGCCAAAAATAACTGAGTTAAAGGGTATTATAGAAAAAAATCAGAATATATTGGGAATTTCTGATTTAGAAAAAACCAAGTTAAAAAATATTAACGATGAATTGTTTTATATAGTTACAAGTGGGGTATTACCACTGGAAATAGAATTAGAAATAAAAAAGTTATTCTCTACGCCAAAATATCTGAGCCAAACGGCGCTTAACGGATTTGAAACTGTATCAAAATCTAAAGAACGCTTATTTAATATAGAGCAATATGAGCCCAAAGAAGCAATTTATCAATTTAAAGTTACGCAATTAAATCCAGTTTTATTAAATATAGATGAACAGGTAAAAGTGGCAAAAAATAAAATAAATTTATTAAGCACAAGTGAAAAATTAGCTGAGCAAGAAGAACTAAAAACAAATTTAGAAAATCTATTAATTAATTGGGTTAATTTATATATACTATTGGGAAAGAGGTTGCAAACACAGGGTAAAGCGGCAGCAGACAAATATTTAGCAAGTGACGAAGTAAAAAATGGATAACAAAAACGGAGAGTTTATGAAATTTGATAAAAAAGTTGGCCATAATTACGGACGAGAAAATAACAATAATACCGATAATAACAGCAATAATAACAATAATAATGGACATCAGCACGAACATAATAATCATCACGGGAAAGATATTAATCCCGCAAATTCAAACCATCGCGCATACGAGCACACAAACCCGAAAGATCACTCAGGAACAATAACAAACAAGGGACACGGTCTTCCAGGACACGAGAATAATAGACGAGACAGAAATAACCCGGGCAAAACTCGTGGTAAGGGCAACGGAAATAAGAACGGCTAGTTAAAAAAAATTTTGAACACCCCTCGATACATTTTTTCTGCGAAAAAACACTCGGGATGAGCGGGCTTTAAGCGACCTGTCTTGGGTAGTCTTGAGAATCGGGAAGCTTGGGGACGAACGGTATTTTGAGTTTTAAAACATAATGGGCAAACTTATTAAGCTTGCCCATTATTATTATTTATAAATTAAATAATTAAAATTAATCCCAGTTTAAAGAACCAGCTGCTTGATATTCAGTAACACGGGTTTCGAAGAAATTCTTCTTTTTATTTATATCAGTTGATTGAGCCATCCATGGTAGTGGATTTTCTGTCAAATATATTTTTGATAATCCAAGGCGCTCAAGTCTTCTATCAGCAATATACTCAACATAGTCACAGAACTGCTTTGCCGTTATCCCAATAATTCCACTCGGGCAGGCATCCATTGCATAGTTTTTTTCAAGCTCAACAGCTTGTCTGATTAATATCACCACGTTGTCCTGAAATTCTTGTGTCCAAATCTCAGGGTTTTCTGATTTAATAGTGTTAATTAAATCGCAACCGAATGCCAAGTGAATACTTTCATCACGCATTATATATTCAAATTGCTGACCAACACCAACCATCTTATTTTGGCGCTTTAATGCAAGCATCATTGCAAATCCGGCATAGAAAAAAATCCCTTCCATGATCACATAGTAGCCTACAAGATCATGAAGAAATTTTCTAATATCGTCCTGCGTCTTAGTTTCAAAACTTGGATCAAAAAGGGATTTTGTTATTTCCACAACAAAATCATCTTTTGCTTTGATAGACGCAATATTTTGATACATTGTATAAATTTCATCTGGCTCTAAACCCAAAGAGTCACAGCAGTATATAAATGTATCTGTATGAACGGCCTCTTCAAAAGCTTGACGCAAAATATACTGTCTGCATTCAGGATTGGTTACATGTTTGTAAACAGCAAGCACTAAATTATTTGCAGTTAAAGACTCTGCCGTTGAAAAAAATCCCAAGTTCCACAAAATCAATTTACGTTCTGCTGCACTTAACGCCTCTTTTGATTTCCATTGCTCCATATCCTGTTGCATTGAAATTTCATCAGGGGTCCAGTTATTCGCTATGCCATCTTTGTAGTGTTGTCTTGCCCACAAATATGTCATTGGCAAAATTTTATTTGGATCAGTTACTGAATTATTTATTATTGTTTTTTTATTAATTTTGCTCATTTTTTTTACCCTTTTGCTTTGCCCGCTACTTATAATCAAAATAACGGGCTTATTTGTTTATGTGCTTAAAATTTACTTTACAATGTGAAACTCGCTACTGGCAAGATTCGCATTCTGGATTTTCAATTCCACAAGCTTGCGGGCCAGAAGAACCAACAGAACCGGCAGCTGCACCATATTCTCTTTTTTGCGTAAATCCATAAGTTGACGCATCGAGAGTCGATTTTTCAATCTGAGTTGCAGCCAAAGTTCTAAAATAATAAGTTGTTTTCATGCCATATTTCCATGCAGCCATATAAGCCTCTTCCATACGCTTTCCTGAAACACCTTTCATGAAGACGTTGTGCGACTGGCTTTGATCGATCCACTTACCTCTTGTTGCAGTTATCTTCATGAGCCACTCAGGTTGGATATCAAAAGAAGTTTTATATTTTTCTTTAAGATGCGAGTCTATGCCGTCAATCATAGAGATATCGCCGTCATAATATTTCAACTTATCAAGTGTGGATTTGTTCCAGAGCCCACGCTTTTTCAAGTCTTCAACAAGATATGAATTTACTATAACAAATTCGCCACTGATATTAGACTCAACAAAAATATTTTTGTAAATAGGCTCAATACATGGTGAGCATCCTGCAATGGTAGAAATTGTTGCTGTTGGAGCAATCGCCATTACATTAGAATTTCTCATGCCATACTTTTTGACATTCGCTTTAAGTGCATTCCAATCCATAGTGTAAGTTCTTGAAACTTCGATTGGCATACCGCGCTCTTTTTCCAAAAGATCTACAGTATCCAACGGAAATATACCACGATCCCATTTAGAGCCCTTATAGCTTTCATATGCGCCCTTTTCGGCAGCAAGTTCACATGAAGCTGATATTGCATAATAAGAAACTTTCTCGCCAAGTAAATCAGCTGCAATTAAAGCGTCTTCTGATGTAAACGGAATATCGAGCTTAAATAATAAATCTTGAAAGCCCATCACACCAAGACCAATTGGCCTGTGCTTATAGTTTGAGTTTTTAGCCTCTTGGGTCGGATAAAAATTAAGATCGATTACATTATCAAGCATTCTTATTGCTTTTTTTACAGTATCTTTCAAAAGCTCTTCGTTGAGCTTGCCATCCATAACATGTCGCTCAAAATTTATAGAGCCCAAATTACATACAGCAGTTTCAGAAGCACTTGTGTTAAGAGTTATCTCTGTGCACAAATTTGAACTATGAACAACACCGACATGATCTTGTGGAGATCTAACGTTGCATGGATCTTTGAAAGTTAACCATGGATGACCAGTTTCAAATAATCTTGTTAACATCTTGCGCCAAAGTGCCTTTGCACTTATTGTTTTGTATTGACGCATTTTCCCTTCATGTGCAAGCTTTTCATAATGCTCATAACGTTCTTCAAAAGCTTTTCCAAATAATTCATGAAGATCTGGCACTTCGTCCGGAGAAAACAATGTCCAATCTTTGTCAACAAGAACACGTTTCATAAATAGATCTGGGATCCAGCTTGCAGTATTCATGTCATGGGTACGCATTCTTTCATCACCAGTATTTCTTCTTAAATCTAAGAACAGCTCAATATCAAGGTGCCATGCTTCTAAGTATGCACATGTTCCCCCGCGACGTATGCCACTTTTTGTAATAGCAACAACAACGTCATTTGCTATTTTCAAAAATGGAACAACGCCCTGACTTGTAGCTTTGATGCCCTTTATAAAAGAACCGGTTGCTCTAATTCCTGTCCAATCAGTTCCAAGTCCGCCGGCCCACTTTGCAAGCTGAGCATTGTCGCCAATACATTTAAAAATGTGGGACAGATCGTCTGTAACTGTTGATAAGAAACATGAACTAAGTTGTGGAATTTTCATTCCTGAATGGAACAACGTCGGAGTTGATGGAACATATCTTAATGTTGATAAAATTTCATAAAATTCTAACACATGCTCTTGTGGATTTTTTTCGTTAAGTGCTAATCCCATCGCGATTCTCATCCAAAATGCTTGGGGTGTTTCCAGACGTCTGCCGTCGATCTTTAAGAAATATCTCTCATAAAGAGTATGGAGTCCCATAAAGCCGAAAAGCTCGTCGCACTCAGGCTTCAAATTTTGTGATATAAATTCCAGATCGTAATCTAACAAACGCTTATCAAAATAATCTTGAACAACGCCAATTGTTAAATTTGTAATAAAAGTTTCACGATAAAGTTGAGCAAAATTTTGTTCAGAAACAGATTTACCAAAAACTTCTTTATAAAGTCTTTGTTTTAAAAATCTTGTTGATAAAACATTATACTCAGGGGAGCGTTCGATAAATCCAGATGCTACAAGAACAAAAAGTTTATCAAAGTCTTTAGTTTGCATCCCATCTTGTAAATTTCTAAAAATCTCTTTCTCTACATCTTCAACTGAAACATCCAACAAATCTTTTGCTATTCTAGAAATTGTAGACTTCAGTTTTTGATGGTCCAGGGGAACCATGCGACCATCTCTTTTAATCAAAGTAATAGAATTCTGCTCACCAGAAATTCCACTATCTGAAATACTTAATGACATGCCCACGTCATTTGCAAATTCTAATTCCTTCATACTACCCCTTTGCAATAAATAAAACTCTAATGAGAAAAAGAATGTGAGCAAAGGCCCACATTCTTTCTACAAAATCGTTTCAATCAGAATATTATTAACTTTTATCTCGTTGCATTTACTTTAGCAACTTAACTGCATGATATCAACAATTTTTAGGAAATTTTTTTCTTAAAATCATTCTTGAAATTTTAATTATAAAAATAGAAGATAATTGCAAAATGGGAATAAATATTTTTTTAAAAAAAGTTACGATAATACTTTTTGGTTCGATGTAAATAAGAAATTTGATTATTTATTATCGCTCTGGAAAATATTTTTAAAACAAAATTTAGCAATAAATATAATTTAATAAGAAGATCACAAAATAAAATTTAAAAACAAACAAACAAAAAGGGCGCCCAAATTGGGCGCCCTCGGTTATCGATTACAAACTAGCAAGAAGTAGAGATATTATGGACATCAACTTAATTAAAATATTAAGGGCAGGACCTGATGTATCCTTGAATGGATCACCAACTGTATCGCCTACAACGGCTGCCTTATGAGCATCCGAGCCTTTGCCGCCAAGATGACCGGCTTCTATATATTTCTTTGCGTTATCCCAAGCACCGCCACCATTTGCCATCATAAGTGCCAGTAGAACCCCGACAACTGTTGATCCAACTAAAAGACCTCCAAGAGCAGCTTTGCCTATAAGATAAAATACAGACACAGGCATTGCTACAGTTATAATGCCAGGCAAGATCATTTCTTGAAGAGCTGCTTTTGTACTTATTGCAATACAACGTTCGTAGTCTGGAGAGCCTGTGCCTTCCATAAGGCCCGGGATCTCTTTAAACTGACGGCGAACTTCGATTACCATCTTAAGCGCAGCGTCACCTACTGATCTCATTGTCAAAGATGCGATCATGAATGGCATTGTTGCGCCAATAAATACTCCAACCAAAATTTCAGGAGAAGCTAAATTTAAAACACCAACAGCGGATTCTTCTGCATAAGCCGAAAATATTCCAAGTGCCGCTAAAAGCGCTGAACCTATTGCAAAGCCCTTGCCCATTGCCGCAGTTGTATTTCCAAGTGCGTCCAATTTATCTGTAATTTTTCTGACTTTAGGATCAAATTCGGCCATCTCAGAAATTCCACCAGCATTGTCAGCGATTGGACCAAAACCGTCCACTGTCATTGTTATTGCAACAGTAGATAGCATGGCAACTGCTGAAAGTGAAACTCCAAACAGTCCGCCGCCAAACAAGAATGCGATCCACACTACAAAAGCAAGAATTAAAACTGGCAATACAGTAGATTCCATTCCCAATGAAAGACCGTAAATCAAATTTGTTGCAGCGCCTGAACGGGAACTTTCTGCTAGTTTTCTGATCGGGGTGCTACCAGTGTAATATTCTGTAATTGCACCAACAACTATTCCTGATATACAACCAAGTAATAGCGACCAGAAGAATATAAATTCTATTCCTGTATAGTTAATATACCAATATGAGAGTCCCAAAAATACAGCAATTGCTACATATGTAGCGTTACGCAACATAGCAGCAGGTGTTCTTTTTATTATCGAATTTGAAAAGAGTGCAACTAAAGACCCTGCCATACCAAAAACAGATAACACCAATGGGAACGCTATATAGAGCATATTTCCTGGATAAGAAGTGTAAGCTAAAACTATAGCCGCTACAGTTGCGCCAACATAAGATTCATAAATATCTGCCCCCATACCAGCTGTGTCACCGACACAGTCACCAACGTTATCTGCTATAACTGCAGGATTTCTTGGATCATCTTCCGGAATTCCAGCTTCAAGTTTGCCCACTAAATCGGCACCAACGTCAGCAGATTTTGTGTAAATTCCGCCACCAACTCTTGCAAAAAATGCTACCAAAGAAGCACCAAATGCAAAACTTGAAAGAAGTTTGATAAATTGTGGATCTTGCACAAACAGATGCATCATAAGACCGAGCCCAAATAGACCACAGGTTGCAACTGCAAACCCCATAACGCCTCCACCAAAGAAAGCTGTCATGAAGGCTGCATGTTCGCCTCTGTCTTTTGCTGCCAACGTTGTTCTGACGTTAGCATCAGTTGCTGCAACCATGCCTATATAGCCGGTAAGTAGCGATAGTACCGATCCGAACAAAAAGCATAGTGCTGCCAACAAACCACCTACATAAGTAAGTAACGCGCCAACAACTAATACCACTAATGCTATAACTTTGTATTCTTCTTTCAAAAAAGTCATGGCACCAATTTTTATAGCGTTAGCTATATGTGCCGCTTTTTTATTATCTACAGAATGCTTTCTTATACTATAAAAAAGATATAGTACCACTGCTAAGCCTACTAATGAGGCTCCGGCCGCCATTAAAATCTGGTAGCTGGTTGTCATGATTACCCTTTACATTATAAAGTTATTAAATTTTTAAAAACACGAAAAACACCTTTGATAAGTATTAAAGATGCCAATTTATACTGTTTTTGTAAAGCTGACTTATATTTAAGCAATCAAATTTTACAGCTTGTGTAATATGAAGAAATTGCCCCGCCAAATAATGCTGCAAGGCCGAAGCAGGCAAGAACAATGCCAGCAAATTGGCAGATCAAAATCAAAGCTCTATCAGAAAGCTGCTTTTTGAATCTTCTTAAAAAAAATATAAGCAAAGACATGACGATCATGGCGCCGGTAACTACACCAAAAACAAGAGCAAGCGCTGCTGAAAAATTCTGATGTATAGACTCTACACCAAGACCCGCGAACATCACACAATAAGAAAGAACTGTTACTGGGTTTGCTATAGTCAAAAAGAAAGTAGAAAAGTAAGCAGAAATAAGTCTTGTGTCACTATTATTAATATTAACGTGATTGACAGATGGCTTTTGAAAAAAAGTCACAAGACCAAGATAAATTAAAAACAGTCCACCGATAACAGATAGCAAAGCTTGATAGCTTAAAAGAAACTGCATTATAAATGTTAGCCCAATTGCAGCAATAATAGCATACGCTGCATCGGCAGTGACAGATCCAAGCGCGCAAAGTATTCCAGTTGCGGCACCCTCAGACAAAGTTCTTTGAACTATCAAAAAGAAAATTGGCCCTGGTATCACAGACATCGTAATGCCAAAAGCCAAACCCTTCACAAGGGCGGTTGTTATAATATTCATGATTATTTATCTTCTCCAGTTAAATATAAAAAATTAAGATTATTTAACATTCTTATATGTGTTGAAGAAAAAATCAAAAATATCAGCAGCGCAATACAGGCACAAGACTGTTGGAAAATAAATAAGAATTTCCCGAACCGAAAATATCATGCGAAAACAACTTCTTAAAATCAGAAAATCTTACCGAAGCAGAAAAGTTTTTCTTAAAAGCTTTATTATTAATAAGTAACTTTTTAATAATAAGAAAGTTAAGATCTAGCAAATTTGTATTGCAATATTTTTGAATTTTATATTGCTGCGTTATTAACTTTGCTCTGGACACAGAAGAATACTCTGTAGAAAATTTGTATATTTTCAGAGTACTAATAACCAAGCTTACTGATTTAATAGTTTCAGAAACTATTAATTTAAACGCTAATTTTGTTTCGCTAACAAAAAGTTGCAGTTTCTTTTGTGCCGCAAAAACAAATCCAAGTTTGTGATAAATCGAGTCCCAAGAAAAAAACAATATGTCCAAAAATTCATGTGAGATCGATTCCAAAAATTCTATCACATATACAACAAGACTTAATACGTAGCCAATACTTTGTATTTGGCAGATATACATACTGGTCCAAGCACCGCCAGAATTCTGCAGATGATACACCTGGTACAAAAAATCATGAAGTCTAAGTTTTGCAAAAATCTGAAAGAATATATAAAAATCCAAAAATATTAAAAGTAAGCAGACAGCTTCAGAAATTCCCATAATAGAAATGGTTTTTAGATACCAAGAAAAGTCTACACAATATGTACTTACTAATAATTTGAGTCCCAATATGCCCGATATTATCGACGAATATTCTAAGCTATTTGAGACTTTTGACGGAGAAAAATAATAGAAATCGTAGCCCGACTCAGAATTGAACTGTTTGCCAAAAACCCCCATAATAACTGAAATTAAACTCGTTGGGGAAAGACTGGGTTCTGGATCTCTTCTTGTCGATAGGCCAAAATATATAAGAACAAAACTGGCTAATAACTTGAAGTAAGAAGAATCAAAATATTGAAATATTCCCCCCAATTTAATATCAAAAACCAAATATATAAACACTAAAGCAAAACCAAGTTTTGAAATTGTGTCCCTATATCCCATATAACGACTCCTGTTTAAAAAGTTTTTTTAAGAAAGTAAAATCTACAATAAAACTCAAATAAATAAAGCTTTTTTTGATAATTTTTTTAAAAACTCGAATTTTTAAAAATAAAGAAAAAAAATATGTGCACAAAAATTTGTGCACACTAGTTATATCTCTAGTTATATTTTTTAATGAAAAACTTGGTTGGTCAAGAAAAAAGCTGGCACAAAGCCCACTTTTAACACCGTCCATTAGACCTCCAATTAAACCATTTTTCTACTGGACACAATGCCCAGCTTCAATATTGAATTTAAATTAGTCTGAACTCTGTGTCAATATAAAAAAACTATTTAAATAACTATTGAATTTTAATTTAAATTTCAGTTACCCTATTTACAAAGACTCAAGTATTTTTGTCTCGCTAAATGGGTAAGTTGTGTTTCCAATAATCTGGTACTCATCAGGACCCTTGCCAAGCAAAACTATTGTACTTTCAGGGCCAGAAAGAGAATATGCTAGTTTAATAGCTTTTTCACGATCAGTTTCACGATAAACTTTTTTAATATTTTCATGCGAAACCCCAAGCATAATCTGATCTATAATTTTTTCTGGGTCTTCAGATCTTGGATTATCAGAAGTTAAAATTAAAATATCAGCTATTTCAGAAGATATTTTTCCCATTACAGATCTCTTGGTGTTATCCCGATCACCTCCGGCACCTGTAAGAACTATCAAATGCTTTGAAAATGGTCTTAGCGCCAACAAAACCGCCTCAATTGATGCTGGGTTATGGGCGTAGTCGATAATCGCAGTCGCGCCATTTTTTATAATAAATTTTTCAAGTCTTCCTGAAACGCGAGAAAAGTTTTTTATGCCCAATTTAATCTGCTCAAAATTTAAGCCTAAATTTAAACATATACTTGTTGCTGCAAGAATATTTTGGGCGTTAAATTTGCCAACTAGCGGCGAGGTTATTTTGACGCCATCCCTCGATACTTTTTTCTCAGCTTCGCTTTCGAAAAATACTCGGGACGAGCGGTCTCGAGATGCGCAATCACATCCAACACAATTGGCATGTATCGGGGTAGCAAGTATTTCCAACTCCAAACCGGACAAATCAGACTTAATTATTTTTGCAGATAGTTTAGAACAAGAATCGGGGCTTAAAGAAAAATCAAAGCAGTTACTATAATTATTTTTTAAAGTCGCAACTTTAGAATCATCAGAGTTAATTATTAATGGCGCGCCGGGCTTTAGATGCTCAATAATTTTCGCTTTTGCAGCAAAATACTGGTCCATTGAACTGTAAAACTCTGCATGTTCTTGGCTAAAATTGGTAAACACGCCAATCTCAAAATCAATACCATGAACTCTATAAAGCGAAAATGCCTGAGCAGCGACTTCCATAACAACAATTTCAACACCGGCATCAACACATTCTTGTAAAAAATTATTAAGATAATCGGGCTGACAAGTGGTTAGTTTTGTTGGATATTCTACTCCCAGAATAATATTTTTAACTGTGCTCAATAGCGCAGTTTTATAACCAGAAGATCTTAAAATAAATTCCGTTAAAAAAGTTGTTGTCGTTTTGCCTTTGGTTCCCGTAATACCAACAATTTTAAGTTTTTTTGCAGGATAGTTATATTCGCGGGCACTGATTTCAGCCAAAGCTTTTCGAGAGTTTTCTACAAATTCAAACAAAACCCCAGATTTTTTAATTAACTCAAGAATGTTTTCAGGAATCTCACTTCCAGATTCAACAACAATTTTTGTGGCACCCTTTTCAATAGCAACGGGAATATAAATATTCCCGTTTTCTTTTGTTCCGTTTATTGCAACAAATGTTGTGCCTGCCCCCACGTTATCCGTGTGACAGGCAACTTTAAATATTTTTTTCATGTTTAGTTATTTATTCTCGTAAGCCTTAAGCTCTTTTGCAATCTTAGGCAACAACATAACAATCGCATAAAGATTAATTGCCAAAAGACCCGCATTAACAACGTTTATAAAGTTCCAAACAACTTTTGCTTCCAGAACTGTACCGCCAAGTGCAAATAAGCAGTAAGTAACAGCGTACGCCGTTAGCCATCTGCCCTTTGTCAAAAATGACCAACATTCACGGGCAATAAATACATAAGAAACCAATACACCAATACCAAATGCTACGGACAAGAATGTTACAATCATGCCGCCAAAAGCACCGAAAACTGTTTCATAAGAAGCAACGGTGATCGCTATACTTGGCAACCCAGAGTTCCAAACTCCTGTTAAAACGAAACTAAACGCCAAGACAAAGCAAACAAGATAATTACTAATAAAAGCTGATACCATAGACATTATGCCATCTTCAACAGGGCTCTTGCTACCGGTTGAACCGAACAATATTGCAGCCGTACCAAGTCCCGCTTCCGTTGCATTTAATGGTATAGAAACACCGTAGCGCAGAGCCTCGATCATAGAATATCCGATCGCACCGCCAACCAATGGTTCATAGCCAAATGAACTTGTAACAATTAATTTTAACGCATCAAATATGCCTGCATAATTATAAGCAATAATTATTATCGCGCTCAAGAAAAACAAACCAACTTTTATTGGCACTATTCTCTCGGACAAATATATGATTCTTTTTGCTCCACCAAGCATAACGTAAATTACAAAAGCAAAAAGAATCAAAGCTATAATTGTCGTGTCGATATTAACTACGCGCTGAAGTGCTATTCTAACCGAGTTACATTGCATAGAGTTGCCGCTGAAAAAGCTTAGCATCAAGCAGAAAAATGCGTAACCATAAGCAAGAGCTTTTCCGCCCGGAACTTTTTGTAGGTAAACCATTGGTCCACCAAGAACGCCATCTTTGCCAACTGCTCCAGGAAACATATTGCTTAATGTAACTTCGCAATATCTAATAACCAAACTAAAAATACCCAGTACAAAGATCCAAAATGCTGCACCTGGACCACCAAGACTCACAGCAACTGCCATACCAGCCAAACTACCGTTACCAATACTTGTATTAAGCGCATTAATAAAAGCCTGAGTTTGTGTCATATGACCATTTGTGTTCTTTTTTTCAGGAAACAATAATAGCTTCCAGCTTGCCACAAAATATCTTATCTGAACAAAATTTAGCATATAAGTTGCAGCAAGACCCGCTCCAACAAAAAATATTATTAATGGCCAACCCCACAAAAAGTCGTTGGTTGCTTGTATCAGCCTGTCTATCTGGTCGACGTTAATATTCATAAGATTCATAGTTTATCCTGTTTTATCCTAAATTAAATTACAAATTAAATTACACACTTTTTTCATTTAAAACTTTTGCTTTTTCAACCAATTGCGCAAAAGATATTCCCATATCTTGCTTACCGTCAAGATATCTTACAGAGACCGTACCATTCTCAACTTCTTTTTTTCCTAAGATAATCATAAACGGTATCATATCAAGCTGCGCAGCTTTAATTTGACTGTTTATTTGATCACCAGAATTATCAATCTCTACTCTGTAACCCAAATCAAATAACTTTTGTTTTAATTCAAGAGCATAAGTTTTTTGTTCATCTGTTATTGTTAAAATTCTCATCTGAACAGGAGCCAACCAGAATGGCAACTTGCCCTTATAATGCTCCAAAATTATTGCAAAAAATCTTTCCAAAGAACCGTAAATGGCCTGGTGAATAATCACAGGGCGCTCTTTTTGTCCGCCTGGTGCAACATAACCCAAATCAAAATTTATTGACTGAACAAAATCAACTTGAATGGTTCCACATTGCCATTTACGCCCCATAGAATCTTGTATTTCAAATTCTATTTTAGGACCATAAAATGCGCCTTCACCCTCTTTTATAGTATATGGGTGACCGTAAACATTAAGGGCATTTATTAATGCATTGGTTGCACTGTTCCACAAGTCATCCCCGCCCATTGCGTTATCGGGCTTGGTTGATATTGCGACCTGAATATCCTGGAAATCGAAAGTTTTTAATAAATTAATAATAATTTTCAGTAATAAAGTAACTTCTTGTTCTATTTGCGCAACTGTGCAATAAATATGCGCGTCGTCCTGAGTAAACGCCCTTACTCTAAATAACCCGTGCAAAACTCCAGAAAGTTCATGTCTATGAACATGTCCAAATTCTGCAAGCTTTAATGGCAATTCCCTGTAAGATCTCGGTCTGTTATCAAAAACTAAAATAGATCCTGGACAGTTCATGGGCTTGATTGCATAACTTTTCTCGTCTATACAAGAAAAATACATATTTTGCTTATAAAAAGCATAGTGCCCAGATTTTTTCCAAAGCTCATCGCTCAGCATTGTCGGGGTTGTTATCTCTTGGTAATTATATTTTCTGTGAATTTCGCGCATAAAAGAAACTAGTCTGTTTATAACAGCCTGACCCTTAGGATGGAAAAATGGGAAACCCGGACCCTCTTCATGAAAAGAGAATAAATCTAGCTGTTTGCCAATTCTTCTATGGTCATATTTTAATGCTTCTTCACGGGCAGTAATAAAATCCTGCAACTCTTTTTCAGTAAAAAAAGCTGTACCGATTATTCGTTGCAACGCCTGATTTTTTCTATCCGCGCGCCAATAAGAACCCGCCACAGATAAAAGCTTTATATTTTTTAGTTCACCAGTAGATTTAACATGCCCACCGCGACATAGATCATAATAGTCGCCTTGAACAGACATGCCGACTGTATCACCCGGAATACCCTCTATAAGTTCTAATTTAAACGGGTTATTTTTGTAAATTTTTCGAGCTTCTTCTTTGGATATCTCTTTATGTTCAATTTTATAATCAGCCTTCGCAAGCTCAAGCATGCGGGCCTCTATTTTTGGAAGATCTTCTTCTTTAAAAGTTTCTTTTGGTAGAAAATCGAAGAAAAAACCCTCGTCCGTTGCCGGACCGATAGTTATTAATGTTTCAGGAAATATTTGCGTAACCGCATGGGCAAGTAGATGTGCCGCCGAATGGCGCAAGACTTTTATATCTTTATTGTTATTGTTACTACTATTATTTTGGTTATTCATAAAAAACGCCCTTATTCTCTGGAACCGTCTTAATTTAAAATAAGTTTAAGTATTAGGTTATTAATATATCATCAAGATTAAATAACGACCACAAAAAAATTTGGCAACAAAAAAGCGGGCAAGATTTTATTCCTGCCCGCCCGTTATATTTTAGCTAGCTTAGCTTATTTTAGAGCAAAATTTTGTTACTTCAAACTCTGTGATTTCAAATCTTGCAACTGTTTAATTCTATCTTTTGAATAAAATCTAAAAGTTCTTGTGTTAGCCATAAAAGATAGCCAATAGATTTTTGAAAAGTCTCTGAGATCTTGCTCTTTAGCGGCTTTTCCAAAAACTAAATTATTTGCCTTAGATAGGAGACTACCAACAACGCTACCTAATAAAATTTCTTTTCCCAGGATCAGAATTATTCTGTCCGAATCAAACAAATGCTTCTTCCAAGATGAATATCCCAGATCCAATTTGATCATTTTTTCAAGAAGCGATATTCCTGCCTCTGGTTTACACCCGGCCTCAATAATAACTTTCTTATCCACATCTAATATTATTTTGCTTGTAAAATAATATTCAGCTCTATCCCAAATATTAAAGCGCAAATTTCTCCCGCCCTTGTTGGAAATTATACTCGCTATAATTTTCCAAAATGTTGGTGGTAACACGGCAGATCTATGTTTTAAAATAACATCAAATAAAAATTTCTTTATAAGATACCCTTGTTTTTTGTAATCAAATAGCGTCTCATTTTCATCTGTATCAGGATCAACTGGGTCTTCTTCGTCTTTTGATGATTTAATTTTTTCTATAGGGGGCACGGGCTCATATCTTGGCAAGTACTTCTTAGAAACAAAGTTACCCGTTGAATCTACGGCGCCTGATAAACTGCCCATAAGGATTCCAGCATTGTGCTTCATTCGCAATAATAAGCCTGCAAAATAGAATTCTTTTTCTTCATGGGTCAGTCTGTCTAAAAAGTCTTTTGGCACATAAATAGTTTTACCTGCAACCAATCCCTCGTTTTTTACACCGAACCAGAACTGGGGCAATAAGCTCATATATTGGACAGATATTTCATGGTTAATATGTAATTTAATAGCAAGTTCTTTAACCATATCCTGATCTTCGGGACTTAGTGACCCTGAACCTAAAACAAAATCCGAACCCATTTTAACAGCTTCTTTTGCAGAAGGCAGAACTGGGCCAAAAGACAGGCTATTTATAGCCGAACAGGTTAAAATTAAACCTGAAAATAGTAATTTTTTATAAATATGTTTAAACACGTTTTTTAACTCCATTTTATACTGTAATGAGCCCCAAAACCCCCTGTTTTACGCCCATATATATAATTATAGCCGGACTAATTAAACTTGTAAAAAGCCCCTCCTGCGCCAAGACTCCGGAGGGCAGGCCCTATTTCACCCTTTTTTGACCCTTTTTAGTTAAAAAATCCAAAATTAAGATACAATTGTTAGAAAAAACGGGGTATTATAAACTTGACCATCAATTAAAGTTAGGGCTCAAAATGAAAAAAATATTGGCTTTAGATCTGGGTGACAAGTGGGTTGGGATTGCCATATCCGATCCAAGTTTTACCTTCGCAAGACCATACGAGACAGCTGCAGCTTATGATCTTGAAAACTATCTTGAAAAGTTATTCAAAAAAGAAGAAATCGAAACAGTTGTTGTAGGCTACCCCAAAACAATGCGTGGAACAGAAAGCGACCAGACAAAAAAAGTTGTTCAGCAAAAAGAGGCTCTAGAAAAAAAATTTCCATCAACAGGCTGGATATTGTGGGATGAGAGGCTCAGTTCAAAGCGAGCAAGCGAGGGCAGAAGCTCTGGCAAAGAGGATAAGCTCAAGTCTCACGCGCGTGCGGCAGCCTATATATTAGATTCATATTTGTCATTTTTACAAAATCAAAAAAACAATTAATCTTTTATTGACAAGAAATAAACTTCTACTCTATGTTCTAATAGAGAGGAAACCCACTTTTAAAAAAAAGGGGAGGCGAGTATGAAGTGTACTAAATGTTCAGGACTAATGGTCTTGCAATCATTTTTTGACCATTTTTTAAATTTTGATGGTTGGAAATGCCTGAATTGTGGTAAAATTATAGTTAAAAAAGAGAAGACCATAGAGTTTGATGCATTTAGCATCTTCTATCAACAGCAAAAATTTAACAACAATAAGAACTAAGCAACTGGCAATGACACTTTTTTTAACTCTGCATACGGGATACAACGACGTCAAGATCTCACTTGAATCAGACGGGAAAATATTGCAACAAACTGAAGTTGCAAACAAACTGGCAAGCTCAAATTTAATACCTACCATAGACAGCCTGCTAAAATCTGAAAATCTAAAACTTAGCGATCTAAAATTTATAGCTGTTAATGCCGGTCCGGCACCATTTACGAGCTTAAGAACAACAATAGCAACAGCAAATGGCATATCTTTTTCAAGCAAAATACCATTAGTTAGTGTCTGTTCTATAGAAGAACTGGTAAAAAATAGTAGCAACCCCCAATTTAATATTAATATCGCGCTCTTAAATGCATTTGGTCAGGACGTATACTTTGCCATCAATAAAGACAATACTATAAAAATTGGAGTTGAAAATATTGAGCAGTTGCTGGAAAAACTTAAACTGGAAAATAAAACTATTAATTTTTTCGGAAATGGCACAGAACTTTATAAAAATCTAATTATCGAAAAACTTTCTGATAGAGCCCATATAGAACCCAATTTCGTTCTTGAATGTCCCGTAGAATATATATCAAAAGCTGGTTTGGCAAAATATAATAGAAAAGAGTTTACCTACAAAATATTGCCACTCTATCTTAAAGAATACAAAGTTAACTAAGTCTTGTTAATTAAGTCTTAGTAACCCCGCGCCTAGGGCAACCGCCTGGCTGGCTCTTAAAACAGTCTTTGTAAGTCCAAAAAACTCAAACCCCACTGACTTTAATAAATCTTTCTCTTGCTGAGTTAGATCCCCTTCTGGCCCACACATAGCTATAACACTGGCTCTTATGTCAGTTTTTTTCGCCAATAGTTCGAGAGCTGACCTGCCCTCAGGATCAAAATAAACTTTTTGGGTATTATTCTCCTGAAATTTAATATCTTTTAATTTAACTGGCAGAATAATTTCTGGGTAATTAAAATTTTTAGACTGCTCGGCAGAAGAAATAACTATAGAGTTGAGTCTCTCCATATGTTTTGCGTCAAAACTAGATTGCTGGGATTTTTCAGTTATCACCAGCTGTATAGTATTTACGCCAATTTCGCCCAAGCTATATATAGCTTCTTCAAGTGCTACGCGCTTTAAAACAGGTAATAACCAGGTGATTTTGGGGGCTAAAACTAGATTGTCTTTAAGTTCTAAAATATCAAGAATAATTTCGCCATTTTTGGACCAAGAAATTATTTCTACATAGGCGTGCTTGAATCTATCAAAAAAAATTAATTTATCTTGTGCCTCGAATCTTAAGACAGAAAATAGCCTATGAACCAAATTTTTGTCTTTTAGGCTAATTTTGTCAGACTTACCTGAGCTTGAAACCAGCTGGCTCAAACCGGGTACATGTATAGCAAATTGGTGTGAGCTTAAATTTTTCATAGCCTATTTTTATACTCTATAATAAATACTTTTTAGGCTTCCGAAGATTCTTTGAATTCTTGAAGTCGCTGAATCTTTTAAATAGGACCCAAAGTCTAGGGCTCTCATGCCATATTCTCTGACATAATAATTTGCGAATATTTTAGATATAACCGGGTGCTCTTCTGCAAAAGATTTAACATCAGGGTTTATACGCAATTCTGTAATATCTTCCAATTCTTGATCAAATTCTTCAACTTCAGACGTATCTTCGTTCGCGACAAGTTGATAATTTATACTGAAAACCGCTGCCATTAATATAAATAAAAATAATTTTTTCTTCTTAAACATAGCCTTAAAGGTCCCCTTTTTATGCCCAATAATGATCCAACTATCATAAAATAATATACATAAAGCCTAAAATTACGCCAAAAAAAAGCAAGTGGTGATCAAATTCCGCCAAGATATTGCTTTAAAATTCTAAAAACAAGTATATTTTTTCTGACCTTAAAAATTATTATAGTTTAAATTAATTAAGAAGTGGCATGCAAAACAAAAATACTAATAAAATCGATAAAAAAGTAACTGCTCTTATAATTCTTGATGGTTTTGGCTACAGAAAAGACAAAGATCATAATGCAATTTTAGCCGCCGAGCCCCGTAATTTTGAAAGCTGGTTAAAACTATACCCAAATACCATATTGCAAGCTTCAGGAAAAGCTGTAGGGCTACTTGACGGCATGATGGGCAACTCAGAGGTTGGGCATCTTACAATTGGAGCAGGAAGAATAATAAAACAGGCAGTAACAAAGTTAATAGAAGAGATAAATTCTGGTAAGTTTTATAAAAACCCAGAACTAATAAAACTGTTTGATGATTTTTCAAAAACTGGCAAAACTTTACACCTGATGGGTCTGCTTTCAGACGCGGGCGTTCACAGTCATGAGATGGTTTTATATGCGCTTATAAAAATGGCCTGTGAACATAAAATAAAAAATATTATTGTCCATGCGTTTCTTGACGGGCGGGATACGCCACCAAAATCAGCAAGTAAATATTTAGAAAATTTAGATAAAGTATTTAAAGAAACAGGTTGCGGCAAACTTGGCTCAATTCATGGCAGGTTTTATGCTATGGATCGAGACAAGAATTGGGAAAGAACAGAACGAAGTTATGACGTGCTCACAGGCGCAGAAGGGCGAGCGAATAAAAATAATTCTCAAGAAGAAAGTGCGCAAAAAAAAGACTCAATCCCGCTCGCCCTGAATAGCCCGACAGGGCATATCGAAGGGTATGCGGGGTGGGAACAGGCGCTTGATTACTACTACTCACAAAATATAACCGACGAATTTATTCCGCCAACAAGATTAATAGAAAACTGCGAAATCAAATCTGGCGATGCATTAATATTTTTTAATATCAGAGCAGATAGGGCACGACAGTTAACACGGGCGCTTATAGACCCAAATTTTAAAGAATTCAAAACAAAAAAAATAGATTTTGCATTTGTTGTCACTGGAATAATATACCAGCAAGATTTGGAAACTATCCCGTTAGTTAAAAAAAATATAGTTCCTGAAACTTTTTTTGATATCTTAGAACAAAATAATATTTGCATGTTTGCTATCGCAGAAACAGAAAAATATGCTCATGTAACTTACTTTTTTAATGGCGGACAAGAAAAAGTTAGAACTTGTGAAACAAGAATCTTGATCCCATCTATACCCAAAAAACAGTATATAAATTTGCCGCAAATGTCGGCGCCAGCTATAACAGACACGGTTTTAAACTCTCTTGATAAAGACCCACAAGATTTTTATTTAATTAATTATGCAAATGCAGACATGGTTGGCCATTCTGGCAACTTTGAAGCAACTGTAAAAGCAATAAAAATATTAGACTTAGAGTTAGAAAAGTTATACAAAAAAATTGTTTTGGAACTAAATGGGACAATTTATTTAACTGGCGATCATGGCAACGCTGAATATATGTGGGACAAAGAGACAAATCAGCCAAGAACGAGCCATAATACCGACCCTGTTTATTTCTTGGTTTTAAATAAAAACTTAGAAAATAAAAAAATAGACTTAAATAATCTGCACGAACTCTCTGATATTGCCCCGTATATATTAAAACAGATGGGGCTAGAAGTTCCCGATGTCATGAAAAAGTAAAAATTATTTCTTGCAAATTCGACAATCTATAAACTTTTTTCTAGCTTCACAAAGCCGTCGTCGCGCCAGGTTTCGTGAAAGCCTACGCTTTTGTATAAATTTTGGGCGCCAATATTATTTGTTCTTGTGATAATATCAACATAAACCAATCCCATCTCTTGAAGTTTATCTAATGCAAAATTTATAAGTTTACGAGCATAGCCATGACGCCTTTGAGATTCATCGATCGCCAAGAATAATATTTTGCCCTTAAAGAAATTTTCTTTATAAAAAGCAACAAAGCCTGCAGGCTTACACTCAGGGGTTCTATAAACATAGAATTGTAAATTTCCCTGATGTTCTGGTCTTTTTGATCTCGATTTTGTATCAAGAGTATATTCTGCAGAAAAGCCAGTAACATTTTCAGCTACCAACCAATACATATTTTTTTCAAAAAGATTCAAAATAAAACTGCGGTCTATTTTTGGATCATATTCGAAAATACCTGAACAAGAATAACTTCCAGAATAGTTTTTATAATAATAACTGATTGGGACAGCAAATAGACTAACTAGACCAAAAACTAATAAAATTTTAAATATATTTTTTTTGTTACTAATTTTTTCAAAAAATTTCTTAAAAATTTTTGTCATAAATTATTCTCTGTTATTATTCACTAACTATTTTTAGTTACTTTAGCGGGCTCTTTATATTTTATACTATGCAACATTAAACCATGTGCAGGAGCTGTTGCCAAGTGCTGCTGTGGATTTTTCTGATTAAGCGCAAAAATTAAATCTTGTTTAGTTTTTTCATCTGAGCTTGCAACTTCCAACAACGACCCTGCTATCCGTCTTATCATGTAACGTAAAAAATGCTGCCCACGAATTTCAAGTCTATAGATACCCAGTTTTTTGAAATATCTCAAATTTATAGAATCTATAGTTCTTATAGTATTAGATTTTTCCCCAGAACAGAAAGATCTAAAGTCATGCGTTCCTAAAAAAACAGAAAAGCAGTCTTGAAGTTTTTCAAGATCTACGTTTTTATAAAAATAGTAACCGTATCTAGAAACAATTGGTAATGGGCGGGACTGAAAAAAATGGTAATAATAAGTTTTCATCTCTACATTAGATTGAGGATGAAAACCAGGTTCTGCTAACTCCATTTTACGAATCAAAATATCTGCAGGAAGTCTGTTATTGATAATTTTTTGTAATTTTAACGGATCAATATCCATATCAAGCTTAACTATCGCAACTTGACCAAGCGCATGAACACCAGCATCGGTGCGCGATCCACCAATAATCTTTACACGCTTTTTCAAAACAACTTGAAAAGTTTTTTCCAAACAATTAGAAACGGCTTGGCAGTGCTTTTGGCTCTGCCAGCCGCTATATTTTGTTCCGTCGTAAGAAATTATAAATTTATAAAGAGGCATAAAAAATATTTAAGAAAATTATTTTCTTAAAGAAGCTCTTAGCGTCTTCTTTCTAAGTCTCAAATGATTTGGAGTAACTTCGATAAGTTCGTCAGGATTAATCCATTCCATGCAATACTCAAGTTCCATTTTGCGAGGCGGCTCTAGCTTAATAGCTTCATCAGAACCAGAAGCACGCATATTGGTCAACTTTTTTTGCTTTGTAGGATTAACATCCATATCACCTTCACGGCTGTTTTCACCAATGATCATACCCTCATAAACTTTGTCACCAGGTGAAACAAATAATGTTCCACGTTCTTGCAAGTTATCAAGCGCAAATCCTGTTATTGTGCCAGCTTCCATCGACACCATAACACCTTTGGTTCTGGTTGGAATTTCGCCTCTATATGGCTTATAATCCAAGAAGTTAAAAGTGGCGATACCGTTTCCGCGTGTATCTGTTAGGAACTGGCTTCTAAAACCAAGAAGACCACGAGATGGAACTTCAAATTCGATTCTTATTCTAGAACCGTAGTGAACCATGTTTTTCATCTCAGCTTTTTTCTTAGCCAAGCTTTCCATGATTGTCCCTTGATACTCTTCAGGAATATCAATAACCAAATATTCTATCGGCTCGCATTTAACACCATCTATCATTTTGTAGATAACTTCAGGCGCAGAAATTTGTAATTCAAAGCCCTCGCGTCTCATGTTTTCTATCAAAATACCCAAATGCAACTGTCCACGGCCTGAAACTTTAAATACGTCAGGTGAACTAGTTGGCTCAACACGAAGTGATACGTTAACTTTTAATTCTTTTTCTAGTCTATCTTTGATCTGTCTTGAAGTTAGCAATTTACCATCTTGACCACTAAACGGTGAGTCATTAACAGATACGTAAATAGAAACTGTAGGTTCATCGATCTTTACATATGAATACGGAAGCGGTTTGCCAACTTCGCAAAGTGTCGTTCCAATGTTGATTGGTTCGGAAAAACCAGTAACTGCAACTATATCACCAAAAGATACAGTAGGTGCTTCTACTTTTGAAAGACCTCTAAATTTATAAATTTTTGTGATTTTCATAGGCTTGCTGACATAATCATCTTTGCAGCAAATAAACTGCTGGCCAACTGTCAATGACCCACTGAATACACGGCCGATCGCGATGGGCCCTAAAAATTCTGAGTGATCAAGACTTGTTGTTAGCATTTGTAGCGAATCAGCTTTTTCAACAGGAGCAGGAATATTATTTAATATTGCTTCAAAAAGAACTTCCATATTTGTTGTATAGTTTTTTGGATCTTTTGTTGCAAAACCCTGTCTGCCTGAGCCGTAAAGAATAGGAAAATCTAATTGGGATTCGTCTTTTGCAAGATCTAAAAATAGATCGTGAACTAAACTCTCTGTGCGCTCAATATCAGCGTCTTTTCTGTCTATTTTATTAATAAATACTATGGGCTTAAGATTAAGCTGAAGAGCCTTTTGAAGAACAAATCTCGTACCTGGCAGTACCCCTTCTGCAGCGTCTACCAACAACAAAAAGCCTTCGACCATTTGAAGAGTACGCTCAACTTCTCCGCCAAAATCACTGTGGCCCGGAGTATCAACGATATTAATTTCGTAATCTTTATAAACAATCCCGGTATTTTTAGCCAAGATGGTGATCCCGCGTTCTTTTTCAAGCGCATTTGAATCCATCAATCTTTCGCCATCCGCAGCAGCAACTGTGCCCGATTCGCGCAAAAGTTTATCAACCAAGGTAGTTTTGCCATGGTCAACGTGGGCAATAATGGCTATATTTCTTAGATTGTTTCTTTTATTCATATTCATCACTTTTTAGATATTTTGAGGGGTATTATTTAGATCTTTTTTGCCTATATGTTTATTTTCTTATTGTAAACATTTTTAAAAAAATGTCCAACCCTACTTCACTCTTCGGCTTTCTTGAGCTCACGTCTTACATTTCAATTGCGAAACTTAGAATGGCAACAAAAAGCCCCGTCATTTACTGTTAAATAACAGGGCCTAAAATATAATTTTAACTTGATGATTATTAAAAAACAGCATTAAGATACAGCTGTTTCTGGCTTAGAGCAATTTTGCTCGTTATTTATTTCCAAAATAACAGAGCTTATCTTCTTTGCATTTTCAATTCTCTGAGGAGAGAAGCAATAATATTTAAATCCTGACGAAATGGACACAAAGGTTGCCCCGAAAACGCTTACCATATTCTCCATAAATTCAGCATTAACTGGAAGATGCCTTAATAAATCTGTATTGCCAGCGAAAGCATTGTTTGTAATAGCTTGAGCTTGCAAACCCTTTTGAACCTCAAGATTCCAGTAAAGCCAAGTACCAATAAATGGGATCGTTTTTAACAATAATTCTCTTCCATCTATTCCAGGTCTATAATTTTTGCAGAGTTTCAATATCCAGACTGCTGCTAGCGTGCCAACAGTTGTCATAGCAAAAGCATCTATTTTGCCATATTGTGAACTAAGTTCAAGATCTTTGATTTCTCTATCAAGATAATTTTCAAAAAAGTATTGTTCGTCTTTTCCAAGATCTTTAAAATTATCTTTAAATTTTGTTAGTTGATCTTCGGAAAACTTTTCAACTTTTCCAAAAAAGCTAACGTCTATAAATTCACGCAAGATGCTAGTTTTTTCATTAAAAGTAAACGAATAGCTCCCAGAAAAAACTGAAGCTACGATTGCTAGCATAAACAGTATATTTTTCAATTTCATTTGATTTAACCTCCTGAGTTAAAAATCCGGTGAAACACCAGAATCTCCATA
This sequence comes from uncultured bacterium, assembly GCA_963717435.1. Classification (GTDB taxonomy): domain Bacteria; phylum Babelota; class Babeliae; order Babelales; family Babelaceae; genus MFD05580-245. The sequence continues at coordinate 653,862 of OY970332.1, read as the reverse complement.
TATTAACAGCTTAAAATAGCTATATTTAATGTCAAAAGCCCCGACATTTATCGTTTAAATGTCGGGGCCTAAATCTAAAAATTATTATACTACTTAGCTCTAGCTTCCACCTTTTTAAAATCCTTAAATACTTTGGTTATTGTCACTTCCAGGGTAAGCGCAAGGCGATTTAGAATTTCGTCTACATCATTTTTCATAGTTTTTTTGTTTATTTTATCTTGAATTTCTACCAGTATCGATTCTTGCGCCTTTAATGGCTCAATAATTTTTTCTATGCCCTTTATGTCTAATGATTTACTGCTTTTCTTCGCAGAATCAGGATTTTGAATATTTAATCCACTTTTTACTTTCGATTCTCTAGAAAGGGCTGGTCGATCAGTTTTTTTAAGGGTCGTCTTGTCGTGGGCCATTTTTAATGCCTCTAATAACTTATCGCTAGCTGTTTGCATTTTTTCAAATTCAGGATAAAGACCAGGAGAATTTGCCTTAACATACTTGGCAACCTCTTTCATGAGACCATTCCACACATCGCTATCCTCGGAAGAAATATCGCTTATAATTAGGTTGTCCTTACTAAATGTTCTTGTATGCGCACTTGTGATTGTCATAAAAAACTTATCTTTTTCTGATTGCGAAACCCCCATTCTTAACGGCTCCACAGCATTAGCATTAATAATCACAACAGACGCTGAAAACATAATTAATTTTTTGAAATTCATAAACAAGTTCCCTCTTAATAAAATAAATAAACTTACCTACAATGGTAAACCTAAAAAAAGCCCCTTCAAAAAATCAAGCATATTAAAATTTGGCAACAAAAAACCCGGTTTTTTAGACCGGGTTTTTTAATTCTAATTTAAGTTCAACCCAGGATCGCTGGGTCACAAATTAATAAGAAAGAGCTGAGTATGGTAAAAGTGCCATAACGCGTGCTTTTTTGATTTCATTTGTAAGTGCTCTTTGATGCTTAGAGCAGTTAGCAGAAATTCTTGAAGGAAGAATTTTACCTCTTTCTGTTAAGAAATTTCTCAACATAGAAGAATTCTTATAATCCAAAGCTAATGCATGATCTTTGCCTGCGCAGAATCTGCAGTGCTTAGCTTGATTAAAAGAAGTTTTACGTGTTTTTTTCTTTAAAAGTCGTGTGCTTACTTTTAGCTTAGTTTTTACTGACATGAAATATACTCCTATAACTTATTATTCTTGACCCATATGCGCTTCTTCAGCAGCATGGCGGTCTTTTCCAGAACCCTTAATCAAACCAGACATTTTGTTTTCTTTTAAGAAAGTATCAACGTCTTTGGTTGGAACATCTTCAAGAGACTCTGGACGAGCATACTCAAGAGGTCTTTTAACATCTAAAACAGAGACCATATGGCGCGCAACTATATCTTCGTTTCTTACAGCGAAAAACAGATTAACGGCTTTTAACAAGTCGCTAGCATTTGCTTTATCAACTTCAAAACGAACCAAGAAGTAAACACCATATTCACGATCTCTTACTGGGTAAGCAAGTTTATATTTGCCCCAACGATCGAAAGAAATGACATTACCTTTAGCTTGTGAAACTAGCTCCTCGAAACCCTTTTCGATTTTGCCTCTTTCATCAGCTGTAATTTCAGGTAATGTTAAAAAAAGAACTTCGTAACGAAGCATAGTAGTAAATCCTTTATACTAACTGGAAGTGTTAAAACACTATAAAATAAACTATTTATTTTATTTAGTACTTCAAAAACTCTTTAAATTAATTATTTAAACTAATTAGAGTATATTCTACCAAAATTATTGGAAAAATATACTCTAATCAACACTAATTTCTCAAAAATCACACAAATTGTTGATGTCTACCAACAACTTTGCCGATAATTCTGAAATGATCTTTCCCGCGAACCAAAGCTATAGGAGCCTGTTTGTGGTTAATAGATTCAAGAACAATAAAATCTTCTGTATAAGTAACGTTCATAATAGCTTTTACTTGCACATCGTTGCCATATTCAACTGCTGCAACATCTCCTGAACGTGCCCAGGTTTCTGGGGAAACGATCAAAATATCGCCCTTATCAAAAACAGGGGATAGATGATTTGTTGAAAGTGACAATGCAAACATTGCTGGGTCATTTGAGTTCAAAACAGGTACAAATTGATCTTTAAATCCTGTTGTAAGTTGCATTAGTTGGTTGTTGTATGGGGATGGGTTAGATGGTATGTCTCCAACAACTGGTATAACTTGAACTTTTAACTGAACATCAGATTTTTCTGGCAAACTAACGTTATTGTCAATATCATCAGTACGTTTACGTCTTTGGACAAACAAGTCTATTGGGCTAACTTCGAATGCATTGGCAAGCTTGCGCAATGAATCTTCGTTCCAACGACGGGTGCCATTTTTTATGTGGGTCAGATAACTTTCAGACATGCCGGTTTTTTCGGCTAAAATCTTAGTAGTCCATCCCTTTTCACGGAGCAGTTCCTTTACCCGTAAAGCTGTAGATGTCATAATATCTCCTTACCTTAGAATGAAATTTGTGTTAGTATTCTAACAATTATCTTACTAATAATTCTGATTGTATACAAAAAAATATTAATGTCAAATGGAAACATAGCGCATGATACGTGCCAGACGATCTGTACGAATAGCAAAAAATTTTTACGAGATAGATAGTTGGTCCAAAAATGAACTCGTTGCTGGAATTGATGAAGTTGGTCGTGGATGTCTCTGTGGGCCGTTGGTTACGGCATCAGTAATTCTTCACCCTGGAAAAAAGAGTAATAAGTTAAAAGATTCAAAGCTTTTGGACCAAGATGAACTGCTCGATGGCTATAAGTGGATCGTAAAAAACAGTTGGTATTCTACTGCTATTGTCACCCATAGGCTAATCGATGAAATAAATATATATCAGGCCACTTTAAGGGCCATGAAGCGCTCGTTAATGCAGTTAATTGCAGTTGCGCCAGCCCCGAAACTTGTACTTGTAGATGCGATGCCCCTCAAAATTGATAATATAGCGGTGATACATTTCCCTTTTGGCGAACAATATTCAAGCTCCATAGCAGCCGCGTCGATTGTGGCCAAAGTAACAAGAGACAAAATCATGCAACGACTGGATCATATTATACCCGGGTACTATATGGGACAACATAAGGGATACAGCACCAAACTTCACGGTCAAACTTTAGAGCTTAACGGTGAAAGTTTTATTCATAGAAAAAGTTATTTAAAGAAATTTGAATTTTTAAACGAATCGAACGAACTAAACGAAAGTCACTATGAACAACAAGAAGTACTTTGGTGAAATTCTTGAAAGCTCGCTACATTCTTTTGTGGGACAAAGCTGGCAGTGGGACGTTCCACCAAAATTTGGCTCACTGGTTAAAATAGAGAGCAATAACAGAGTGCTTTATGCTGTGGTTCACGAAATTCAAACGGGATCTATAGATGAATCAAGAAAAGCTTTTGCTTATCAAAAAACAGAAGAAGATCTAAAACGAGAACAACCACAAATATTTGAATTTCTAAAGACAACTTTTTCATGCTTGTGCTTGGGTTATGAAGAATCTGGGGTATTATTTTATCAGCTACCCCCTGAGCCACCAAAGATTCACAGTTTTGTAAGTTTTGCCTCAAACACAGAATATATTAAATTTTTTAATAGCGAGCAGTACTTACATGTTCTTTTTGGTCTTTCAAATAATATAATTAACGTTGATGAGCTATTACTTGCCATACTTAAAAACATGGCTGAAAACAAGCTGCTAACTACAGAAAAACTTGCAAATTTTACATCCAGCTATTCACTTTTAACAGGAAACGATTATCGTAGACTTAAGCTCTTTTTACAAAGAGTGGGCAATTATACCAACTTCTTATAAATATTTTTAGGAAAAATTATGTTTGGGTTCTTAAAAAACAAACTTGCAAAAATATATGAGAGTGTAACAAGCAAGATTTCTGGTATATTTTCAAAAAATAATATTGACGAAAATACTCTTTCTGAACTTCAAGATATATTAATTAAGTCGGACTTGGGAGCCGCAACATCAAAAAATATTATTAAGAAATTAAGAGAGTCTAAAATCTCTAATGGACAGGAGCTGCAAACAGAGCTACAAAAAATATTATTAAATATATTACAAGCAAAAGTATATCAAGAAAATACACAAGTTTACCTAATGGTTGGGATTAATGGCAGCGGCAAAACAACTTTTGTAAGTAAATTAGCAAATAGATTTGTTAATCAGAACAAGAAAGTTTTGCTGGTAGCTGCTGATACTTTCAGAGCCGCCGCTACTGAACAGCTTGAAAAATGGGCCCAAAATTTAAAAATCGATATAGTTACGGGCAAACAGGGACAAGATCCTGCAGCTGTAGTATTTGCTGGCTGCCAGAAATATAAAGCTGAAAACTACGATATTTTAATAATCGACACAGCCGGCAGATTACAGACAAAAGTAAATCTCATGAAAGAGCTTGAAAAAATAAAAAACGTAATAAGCAAAAATTTGCCCGACAAGAAAGTCTCCACCCTTTTGACCGTCGACAGTATGCTCGGACAAAATTCGTTCGAACAGGCTAAAATTTTCCACGAAAGCACAAATCTTGACGGGATAGTTTTGACCAAATTGGACGGCACCGGAAAAGGGGGCATCGTTTTTGCCATAACGCAAGAACTTGGCATCCCTGTGGCTTATATCTCTTTTGGGGAAGCTGTCGATCAAATAGCCCTGTTTGACCCTAAAAACTATGTTACCGAACTATTTTAACTTTTGATCAATTATAAATATAGAAAATGATGCTAGGAAATAACTTAATTCCGCAAGACCAAATAGCGTAAAAGTACGTCCAATATTTTCAACTGGGTCGGAAAAAATATTAGATTGTTTTACCACTACATCAGGATAAAAGTAGGCAATTTTAGGATTTGTCATGTTTTCGTGACCTATGATAGCTATTGAAGCCAATCCTGTCGCTATCAAAATGTCAGCATCAAATGGCCCTTGTTTCCCCAAATTTCCATTTTTATATTTTGTTAAAGCCGTTTTTAATATAGCTGTTAAAAAGCCTAACCCTATACCTTTAAGCCAAGCATTGGTATAAATCCTATTACATAATTTCTTATAAACTGTTTCATAGGTCATCAAAGCAAAAATTGCTTCAGAAGAAGGGTAGGTATGATATACGTTTTCTATATCAACGTTTCCATGAGTCTCATGGGTAATTTTAACCTTAATATCTTTAGCATATGGCTCTAATTCTTTAAAAGCCTTTTCATGCTCTTTAAATAGATTTTCCCACGATTCAAGATTGGGAGAAAACGCTGCACAATAATTGCTAACTATAAGAGTTAGAATAAATAAGTTATATTTAAATTTCATCTGAGTCCTTAGTTTTTATTATTTAACTTAATGATTATAATAACAAAAGTTGTTTGTTTAGTAAAAAGGGTATAATTTGTAATTTATTATTTATTAGAAACTATATTAGACTTATGAAAATTATAAATTTAGTTAAAAATCTTGAACAAATTTTTGGGGGAACTCAACAAGCTTGGTGGGTTATTGAAAAAATTACGGGCAAGACTGAAGCTGATCTTGTTGCCCATGAAAATCTAGAGTTAACCAAAGAGCAGCAGGATAAATTAAATTTATTTATAGAAAAAGCCAAGCAGCACTACCCATTGCAGTATTTGCTCGAATCTGTCCCATTCTTAGATTTAGATATCTTAGTTAAACCCCCGGTTTTAATACCAAGGCCCGAAACTGAAGAATGGGTTGGCGATTTAATAGATAGCTTGGAAAAATATAAAAAAAGTAGTTTTAAAATCTTAGACTTGTGTTCAGGATCTGGCTGTATTGCACTTGCACTGGCGAAAAATTTTCCCAACAGTTTTGTTTACGGGATAGATATCTCACAAAATTGTATTGACTTGGCAAATAAGAACAAAATCTTGAACAAAATTTCTAACGCGGAGTTTATTTTGTCTGATTTGTATCAAAACTTAAACCCGACAACACCCCTCCCACCTTCACCAAGGTTTTGGTGGACAGGCGATACATCACTCGGCCATGCCCGGCGTAGCTTCAGCGAAGCCTGGGGGCGAGCGGGAGAAAAAAACAATTTTCAAACAAACTTAAACCAAAACATTAACTCCCGTTTGCAACAAGACTTCGTAGAAAATGGGTTCGATTTAATTGTCGCGAATCCACCATACATTTCTGAGAAAGATTTTAAAAATCTACAACCAGAAGTGAAAAATTGGGAAGATAAACGGGCGCTTGTGGCAGAAAATAACGGGCTTGAAATTATAGAAAAAATTATCAAACAAGCTAAAAATTATTTAAATCCAGAGAGCTCTATAAAAAAAGCTGGCTTAAACCAAATTTATATAGAAATCGGGTATGACCAAGCACAAGAAGTTAGCAAACTATTTCAAAATAATAATTTTTCGAATATAACCATAATTAAAGATTTAAATAAAAGAGATAGAGTTGTAAGCGCCGGAGTTTAGATATGATCGGGGTCGTATTTACTGACGACAAGATATTGATTGCGGAACTTGAGGGTAGTAATAGCAGAAAGTCGCCAAAAGTTAAAAAATTGGAGCAACTTACACTCGATAAATCTGAATTAGTTAATCTTGCTATATTCAATCAACGCAAAATCTCAAATTTTATAAATAAATTTATTACAAATAATAAGCTACAAAATCTGCCAGTAGTATTCTGTCTTGATGGATCAAAACTTTCTGAATTTTATAATACTGCGCCAGAATGCGATAACAAAGTAGGCTGCGACTGCCAAAACTGCAAGATTTATAACACAACAAGAACAAATTTGGACGGCACAAATTATTATTGCCAAATCAGCTATCCCATTCTGTTTCAATATAAGTTACTTGCGATAAACACGGGGATAAATTTAATCTCTATAATTACTGATATTGTCGCAATCAAAGCGCTTTTAAATAATAGAGAAGACAACGTGCCCGGGTTAAACAAAAATTCAAGAAATAAGTTAAAAAAGTATTTTAATAACGAGCAAAACAAGCAAGACTCATACGCTCTGAATCAGTTATTAGGAATATACTTTGTAAAAAATAAAAAATAGTTTAAAATCGATCAAAAAAAGAGAGTGCCATGAAACAGTTCAATTTTATAAATACTGTCCCTACTCAAACGCAAAAAAATTTTAACAACTGGTACAAAATCTCAGCAGTTATTTTTACTTTATCTGTAGTATTAATGGCCACTGTTTCTTTGGTAAAAATCGTTAAAATATCAAAAATAAAAAAAGAGATAGGCAGACTAAGAAGTAATAATAGTTTTGATGAACAAAAAAATATAACTAACCAGATAGAATCCCAGCAGTCTCAAAGCGTTGAAAAACAGATAAAAAAACTTTCAAAGTGGGCAAACCCCAAAATTGTACCCGCGATTATATTTCAAGATATTTCAAATCTAATCCCCGCCGATGTTGCGATTACAGAAATCAGTTATAAAAACAAACAGCCCATAATAATTAAAGGCAGAACAAAAAGTTTGTTATCAGTTAAGAATTTTACTGAAAAATTAAAGGATACGGACTGGGCAAAAGCTATTCAGATAGTGAAAATTGAACAGGCATCCCCTGAAAATAGTAATTTAAGCAATTTCGAGCTGGTAATTAAATGAAAAGTATAAACACCAAAAATCTTATTTTTTTAAGTTTTATAATACTAGCAAATAGAACTTCTGCGGCTTCACCCGATCATCCACTAGAGCTTTTTAGCCATTGGGCACTAAGCGCGGGCCCTTGGTTTGCCGACGCTATCCATTACGTTGCGCTATTTTCAGAAGAATATGCCAATAAAGTTTTTGGAGATGAAGACGCTGACTCTCAAACAGAATCGTTCGTGCGTCATGTTCTGCATGAATGTGGGGTGCGAAACTCAGAAAACGTAAAAGTTAAGCTAGTAAAACCTGAGGCTAGAGACTTTGTATTGTCAGCAGTAGTTTGCACAGATTCAACTGTTTTTATCAACCCCGGAATTTATAACTTTCTCTCAAAAAGCGAACAAAGGGCTCTGATCGCCAAAGCTTCGGTAATGATGCAAAAAAATCATCTTGGTATGAATGCGGCGATAATGGCAGCAATTCCACTTATAACACACTTTGCAACTGAAACAGCTAGGGCTTTAATAAAGAGCCATTTTAGTAAAAGCGACTACGTAAAAAATAGCATTATTGGCAAACAGCTATATAACGGAACAAGATATTTACTGGGCTTTTGGGCAACCAAATTGGTCATAAACGGCATGTTGGCATCTTTGTATTTTGAATACCAAACAAAGAGATATCATAACCTGACAGCCAATAAATTAGGCTCCCAAGATGATTTACTCAGCTATGAGACAAAACTAACTGAGTTTATAAATAAGAAAAAAATAGGCTCTCAAAAAGCAATAGGTTTTTAAGAATTTGCAGCTTTTTTGCTAACTGTTTATAATTAAAGCTGTTAAAGATTAAACACATTAAAAAATATGGGATCAACATGTTAAAAACTTTCAAGTTTAATGTTCTTTCAATTACATTGCTTTTTGCTACAAGTTCAGCCATTCTTGCTGACTCTGCCATGACAACTGATATGACAGTTGATGCAAAAATGGGCACAGATTATGACAACTGCAAAAATTGTGTAACAACCGCAGAACTAAAAGAAAAAGAACAGTCGATTCTTCACAAAATAAAAGAAGCTTTCAAGCCTGGAAATCCTGGCAAGATTATGGACAACACTTTGGTCAAAATCTTCGGAAAAGATACATTTTCCTATAAGGTTGCTTCTGAATTCGCTCCAAAGGCTCTTAGTATTTGTACGATAAAGGTCCTAGTTGGCACGATTTTTGAAAATTCGAAAGTAACAGTTGAAAACGGCAAATTAAACCTAGCAAAAACAGGATCTTGGGCTAAAAACGAGTATGCTCGGCCATTATTTGTTAAAGATATTAGAGACAACGAAAACAAATTGACGGGACAACAAGAATCTACTTTATTTGCAAATATTATGGCAAGCCATAAAACCAAAGATCTTACTGATGGGCTTTTAGGCGCAATATTAATGGTTTGGTTAAAAAATAAATAATTTAATTAGTATATAATTATAAAATTAAAGCCACTGGAGCTTTCCGGTGGCTTTAATTTTGCCCAAATAAGATAAAAATATAAATGGCAAAAATTAAAAAACTATCAGCACAAGAAGCGCAGAAGATAGCTGCCGGGGAAGTTGTAGAACGGCCGGCAAATATCGTAAAAGAGCTTCTTGAAAATTGCTTAGATGCGGGTAGCACACAAATATCTATTTACGTTGAAGATGGGGGCAAGAAGCTCATAAAAGTTATAGATAATGGCTGCGGGATGGAACCAGAAGATGCCCTGATGTCTATCGAGCACCATGCGACCAGCAAGATAACAACTGTTGACGATCTTGAGACCCTAAAAACTTTTGGTTTTCGTGGCGAAGCACTTTCAAGCATAAGCGCAGTTAGTTTGATGTCGATTAAGACCAAAACAGAAGACGAAGATCAGGGGCTATTGCTAAATATAGAATGGGCAAAAGTTACAGGGCAGGAAGAGACTTCTTGTAACACGGGCACAGAAATAACAGTAAAAAATATATTTGATAATATCCCGGCAAGAAAAAAATTCTTAAAAACCAAAGAAACAGAATTAAGGGCTATAACTCAGCTCTTTTTTGCGGCAGTATTAAGTTACAAATCTGTGCATTTTAAGTTTTTTAGTGAAAATAAACTGATTTATAATTGCCCAGCAGTTTCTGATATTAAAAGCAGAATTGCGCAACTTTACGACAATAATCTTGTAGCAAATATTATTACATCTGAACTTGAAGACAAAAAAAACAGTATAAAAATTTCTTGTGCAATTACAGGACCAGAATACACTCGATATGATAGAAACGGCATGTTCTTCTTTGTAAACTCGCGATGGGTTAAAAATTACAAACTATCGCAAGCGACGATTAAGGGTTACATGAATGTGCTGCCGGATGGCAAGTTTCCTGCTGCGTTTATTTTTATTGAGATAGAGCCAAAATTAATTGACGTTAATATACACCCACGAAAAGACGAAGTTCTATTTTTTAATCCAAAAATCGTCGAAAATGCTGTTCAAAATTGCGTCAGAATTGGACTGGAAAAATATTTAAGTAATAAAATTAAGCCCGCAAGTGTTACTGATTTAAGTAACTTAGATGACAGGTTAGCTTTTAACAGCAGAAATTTAGCTACTTATAAGCTGGAAAATAACCCCAATACAAGATTATTAATGCCCGAGCCTAAATTTATAATGGGCCAAAATATTAAAGCTCAAGAATATAAGCAAGAACAAGCAGCGCCGGATTATGTCCGTGAAAATGTAATTAAAATTTTGAACAAAAATTTTGGTGCAACACAAGATATTGGCAAAGAATTGGTTCAAGATAAAACTAGCCTACAAAGCGAGATTTTTGTACCTGAAACTAATATCAGTAAAACAGAATTAACTACGCAACAAAACAGCTATAAAATAATCGGGCAGCTGTGCAAAACTTATATAATCACAGAAGTTGCCGATGGCATGTTAATGGTTGACCAACATGCTGCGCATGAGCGAATTTTGTATGAAAAGTTTGCAAATAAATTTGAAGAAATAGAAAAAATAAGTTTAATTACGCCCATATTTTTATACTTACAGGAAAACGACATAAATTTTGTTTTAGAAAATCTAGAGGTGTTCGAGAGTTTTGGCCTGCAAATAGAACAGTTTTCCCAAACAGAAATAGTTATCAAATCTGCGCCAGTAATAATAAAAAAAGACTCTGCTCAAGATATTGTAAAATATATTATGGAAGTTTTAAAAGAATACGAATCTGTTAACAAAGAAGAGATAAAAAAGAATATTACAGAGCGCATTCACGCCCAAATGGCATGCAAAGCAGCCATAAAATCTGGTGATATTTTAAGCCAACATCAAATGGCAGCTATTATTAACGATTTGTATCAGGCTCCAAATAGGTTGACCTGCCCCCACGGCAGGCCAACCTTCTGGCATTGCAATATCAGTGAAATAAACAAAAAGTTTAAACGGCCCAATATTAGTAATTAGCTGTTAGTTTCACTTTCTAATAGATTTCTATAAATATAAACTGTCGCAAAAACGACAAAAGTCCCAAAAAACAAAGTCAAAAATGGGATCTTGGTTATTGTTCCACTAATAAAATTAAAAAGAAGCAAAGAGAAAAATACTTTCCACCAGACAGATTGTGTCAGGGCATAACTTTCTTTAAAGCTATCTGTTATAGATAAATTTTTGTCGATTATATAGGTTTGATAAAAGAATAGTCTTACGGCAAAAAATATGCCTGGCAGAACAAAAAGAGCCAAACCTGTAACCACAATTAAAAAGTATAAAATATTTGCGAAAATAACGCGTGGGGCCAACTCGTAACGCTCGAAAATATCACTAAATTTCACATTTCCGTCAGAATATAGCTTAAGGGCCACATGAATAACACCAATATTATAGACGCTTAGAGCCAGCATAAGTAAAATAAAACCTGAAATCGAAATTATAATACTGGTTAAAGAGCTTGCAAGCAGACGCATTATGCTAAACGGATCGGTGGTAAACATAATGCTCTTAAAGCTTAAACTTAAAAGTATCGCAGATACTGCTATCGGGATTATTAAAAATAGAAAATAGATCACATTAATACTAAAAACTAAAGCAAAATTATTTAATATTGCTCTAAAAGAGAATTTGATAGCCTCAGAAATAGAAAAATTTTTGTTATTCATATTTACCCCTTGTCTTAAAAAACTTTAATACCAACAGAAAAGTTAACAGATTTGAGCTATACTAAGCAATATATATTTTAAAATTTAAAATATTGACAGATATTTTTGACGAATAAATAATGTGACGGGATAGTAAATGCAAAAATAGAAAATATATTTAAAAAAAAATTTAATAGTTAGATAAAACTGTGATTATGTCTTCAAAAATTGCTTTTATACTGGTCTTACTCTCGAACACAATATTAAGTATGGAATCTTCAGACGAGCAAAACACCACTCAGAATAACTCCCAAAAAGTCGATGTTATAGATTTTTATGAGTTATTAGAAAATCATACCCAAACATGCTTAAAATTTCATAAAAAAATAAATTTTAAAGTATCATTTTCAGATATAATAGAATCTAATTTCTTTTATTTTCTTGGGTATAAGATAAGATCTTTAAAAAATGACGATTGTGCTAAAACAGATATTAATAATGACATAAAAAAGATTCTGGAAAATGTTCTGACGTCATGCAAAATCGCCAAAAATCAAAAATGGATAAACATTAAAGAGTTGATCAAGTCAGCCTATATTATAGCTATGTTTTTAAATGATTTGGGATACAGCGTACCTGAGTGTTTGTGGCAAGATATTGTACCTCTAAGGGAAGAAATTGCCCTACTTAAAACGCTAGAGGTAAAAATCGTTGCTGATTTCTGTAGCAAAAAGATTGAGGAGCTTAATATCTGCCTGTTCACTAAAGAAGATATAGAGACAATAATAAAGCAGGATTTTGGAAAAATTTATGATCAGGTTATAGATGAAATATTAACCGATAAATTTGAGTATTATAATCTCAATGAAGAAATAGTTGATAAAATTATTTCTCAGATTAAAAAAAAGACAACTCTTAATGATAATGATGAACAGTATTTGAGAAAAGTACTTCTGGAAGAAAATTTCTTCTTAGATTTCAAAGACGATTTGAACAAGTATCGTCACATGAGAGCATCGAGTTGGTATTTCGCAAAAATAAAAAATATCGAAACAATAAAAAACTTGTTTGATCATAACTCTGAAAATATCAAAAAATTTGAAGAACTACTGGGATCTTTAGCTAAAAAAACTGGGGTTTTTTTTGAAAAGCCAAAGTTTGTTCCTAATGAATCGGAAAAAAATATACTGGTCAGGTCCGTCTCGATAGAAGAAAATATTAGCGAAGAAGAAGAACAAGAAGAAGAATTGGGCCTAAAAGAGAGAAGTGAAACAATTTAAATAAAGATTTTATGAATAAAATATTAAAAGAAAAATTGCCAAAATCTCCCGGAATTTATCTTTTTAAAGATAACCAAAATAATATAATTTATATTGGAAAAGCCAAAGATCTTTCAAAACGCGTTGCTTCTTATTTTGCCAAACAAAACACAGACTGGAAGATACAAGAATTAATCAAAGAATATGAAACTGTTGAATATATAATTACCAAAAACGAGACAGAGGCTCTACTTCTTGAAGCTGATTTAATCAAAAAATATAAGCCTAAATTTAATGTTTTATTAAAATCTGGTAATCCATTTTTATATATTATAATAACAAAATCTGATGACCTTCCGGTAATAAAAATAGTGAGAACAAAAAAAGAAAAAGGCGAGTATTTTGGTCCATTTTTACATAAAGCAAAAGCCAGAAGCACTTACGAATATATAATCAGAACTTTTAGCCTAGGAATATGTAAAAATAAAATAGAAACTGGCTGTCTTGATTATCATCTTGGCAGGTGTGCCGGAACATGTATGCCCACATTTGATAAAGCAGGTTATTTATTCAGACTGGATTTGGCCAAAAAAGCGCTAAATCAGGATTACGAAAGTTTTGCCGAAACTATAAAGTCGAAAATCGAAGAATATAATAAAAAGCTTGAGTTTGAAAAGTCCCAAAATTTAAACAACTATCTTCAAGATGCGCAGGTTATTTTCAAAACAATCGAAACAGGCTTTTCGGCCAACAAATATATGGTCGATGTAGCCCAAGCTGCATCAAGCAAAAAATATTATAGTGACCAAGATGCCCAAGCAGGTTTATTGGAACTAAAAAGACTCTTAAAATTGCCCGGTATTCCTGAAACTCTAGACTGCTTTGATATCTCCCACTTTCAAAGTAGTTATATGGTCGGGTCCTGTATCAGATTCAAAAACGGGGTTCCAGACAAAAATATGTTCAGGCGATTTAAGATAAAAACTCTTCAAGAACAAAACGACTACGCTGCCCTGCAGGAAATAGTCAAAAGACGCTACAAGGACCCCCAACATATCCCTGATATTGTCTTAATTGATGGGGGCAAGGGTCAACTGAGCGCAGTCCAGGAAGTTTTACCTGGGGCCAACCTGGTCAGTCTTGCCAAACGAGAAGAGACGATATACTCCAAAAACTTCCCTAATGGCATCAGGCTGGATATTCACACCCCACTTGGCAAACTTCTTATCGGGCTGCGAGATTATGCCCACCACTTTGCTATTCAGTACCACAGGTTATTGAGGCTTAAAGAAAACGACATGGGTAGGTTTTAAGGGCCCTGTCCTCCGACGTGTCCTGCGTAGCCTTGGCGAAGCGGGAAGCCTTGGCGCAGGAGGGGGCTTTGTTCAGGTTCATATACATATGAGACTAAAATAAACTAAAATGGATCTCCAAGAAACAGTTCAATTTTTCTAAAGGAGATCCATTATGATACAAACTAGTATCATTAGTAAAAGATATTATCACATAAACAACATAGATGAAACTGAATATTCTAAGGTTGTTTGGGAACGCAAAGAAAAGCTTGAGAAATACGATCTACTCAGGGCAGAAGGCGTTTTGAATGATACAATATTTAATGTGTTAGATGTTCCTCGATCAACCCTATTTCGTTGGAAAAAACAATATAAATTGCATGGACTTGAAGGTTTAGAGAATCAAAGCAAGCGGCCAAATAATGTTCGAAAGTCTGCTTGGACAAAAGAACAGGAGCAGAGAATTTACATATTGCGTAAAAAATACAAGCTATGGGGAAAAGCAAAAATAGCTGTAATGTATGAACGCATGTATGGAAAAAAGTTGTCAGTAAGCACTATTGGTCGAATTATCCAGAAATTTGTAAGACAAAATAGAATCCAGCCAGTTAACTTCTTGTGCAACAAAAAAATCTCTAAAAATAGAATATTCAATGGCCATGCAAAACGTTGGAAGCTAGGCATGAAATCAGGTTCTCCTGGTGAGCTAGTTCAGTTTGATCACATGACAATTAATGTTCCGGGAATAGGCTATTTAAAGCAATTTAGCGCTATATGTCCTACAACTAAAATCGCTGTGGAAAAAGTTTACAAAGAAGCCAATAGTCGCAATGGGGCTGACTTTCTTCAGTTTGCAATACAAGAATTTCCATTCCCAATTAAATCTGCCCAGGTTGATGGTGGAGGTGAATTTATGGCGGACTTCGAGGCTTTATGCCAAAAACTTAACATCCCTTTATGGGTTCTTCCCCCTAAATCTCCCGAATATAATGGAAACGTTGAACGTGGCAATGGAACCTTTAAATACGAGTTTTATAGCCAGTATGATGGTCCACCAAACCTGGAAAATCTACAAGCTTCACTTCAAGATTTTGTTGAATTTTACAACAAAATTAGGCCCCATCAGGGGGTGGGGTATTTGACCCCAAACGAGTGTTTTGAGAAACTTAAACACAGGGAGATCCAGTCTCATATGTATTGAACCAGGACAGGCTTTTTACATCAAATTCTGCCTGTGTTAATATAGTTCTTATGAATAAAAACATAAGCAATTCAGGGCTTTTTACCTGTCTTTTACAATTTCGGGGGTTATATGAAACTGAATTTTAAATTTATTGCATTACTGCTTGCAGTATTTGCCTCAAGCACGCAATTAAATGGCGATAACGATATTCAAAAAAGTTCTATATCAATATTTTTTAAGGCAGTTGAAAATTTAGATGTTGAATCTTTTAAGGCTGCTTTGGAAAAAGAAGGCAAATTGTCTTTGGAAAACAAAGAAGCTTTGCTTTATGATTTAAATAATATTGAAAAGGAACTTAGTGATCCAGGATATAAAGGTATCGAACTCATATCCGGAAGTATGCGTTTAATTTTTGCTGCAGGATTATTCTGGGCCGGTTATATGTCTAATTATACTTTTCAATCAACATATCAAACTATCCAAAATAACTTTGATAAGTCTACATTTGTACCGATAAGAAAAATAATTTTCGCAGATAAAACTTATATAGATTTACCAAGAATATCATCTGGTGCAAGAATTGGTTTTCATATATGTCAGACCTATCTTGTTTCTAAATTATTAGATTCAGGTGTTTTCGCAGGTAAAAGAATTAAGAGGTTTTTCACAAATTACAAAGAAGACTTTGAAAATATTAACAAGATTCGTGAGTTAATAAATTCTGCTAAAATAGTTTAATTTTTTAAACTTTAACATAATGGAAATGGAACAATTATGATATTTAAAAAAACATTAACAAAAAAGGCTCTTGCGTTAAGCTTGCTAGCTTTACTTATAAGTGGACAGGGTAACACGAAGTGCCTGCAAATAGATATGAAGCCACTTGTGTATGCTCCAATAATATTGGGTGCTACGACAGTAGTAACAACCTGCTCTACACTCTATCTTTGGTATAAAAATAGACAAAAATCTAAAGAAATCGAATTTTTGCGTTCTGAGGTTCAGCAAAAAGAAAATGATCAAAAACTGCTTGTCGAAATAGGCCAGTATATTGATTCGGTGAATCAAAAATTTGAAGATGAAATTTTACTTGCAAAAAGTAAGCCAAATTTATATCAAGAAGAATATATAGAAAGATGGATCGATATATCCAAGAGAAAAAGAAGCATAGTCCAGTTTATCAACATGGCTCATTCTGAAATATCTGCTTACAAGAAAAATTTGGAAATCAGAATTTCTGAATGGAACAGAGTTAATTCACAAGAAGCGTATACAGTTAAGGGCAAAGAATTAATCAAAGAATTAGTTTCTCTTGAAGCTTTATTTTCTGATATGTCACAAAGCGTTAAATCTCAATTAAGCTTTATTGAACTGTCTTTAATTATGGACAGGGATATCTTTGGCGAATACTCAGCAGAATTGACAGTTGCAAAGCAATTTACAGGACAAAAACTTGTTAATGAGCTTGATAAATTGATTCGCTCAAAGGTCGAGGCCCATAACCAGTTCCCTTATCTTTCTTATGCATCAAAACTAAAAGGCAATATCGATAATATCAAAAGAGTATTGGAAAAGCTTAAAGGCGTTAAACTTTATGTTTTCCAAGAAAGAGTTATCGAGCAAGCAAATGAATTACTTTCAAGCCTTAGCAGCTTATTAGAGAGTATTGTCTCTATTAGTTCTTATCAACAAGAACAGGTTAGAAAGCCGGAATTTGAGAACCAACAAAAACTTCTTGCCGCAGATCTTAAAGAACGTGAAGAGAGAATTTTAAGAGAAAAGCAGGTAGTTGAGACGCGTTTGTTAAATGAAAAAAACAGAGAGCAAAGCCTGGCTAACGAACGTGCAAGAATAGAACGCGAAAGACAAGCTCTTATTGTTCAAGAACGTAATATAAATTACGAGCGTGAAAAAATAATCAGTGGTCAGTGGTTGAAAGAAGAACTGACAAAAGAATCTACCAAGAATGAAAATAAGCTAAAAACTGAAATTGAAAAAGTTAAATCAGAAACAGCTAAACAGCTTAGCGCAAAAGAACAAGAACTTGCATCTTTAAGATACAGTTTGCAAAACTTGGACTACCAAAAACGTCAAACGGACCAGAGCCTGAACCAAGTTTATAGCAATATTGCTGTATGCAAGCAGTATATCAAAAACTTGCAAGATAAATTAAAAACACCACCATGCAACCCTGAAGCGGTTGATGGGCTTAAAGATTACTTAGCTACTTTAAATAATCTTTCACGCGCTGCAATTGAATCAGTTTAATTAAATCAGAAATACTAAAGCCCCTAAGAGAATAATCTCTCAGGGGCTTTTTTTTAAATTTTAATATTGCGCATGATATAAGATTCTTTTGCACGCATTTGTTTGAAATCGCTCTCAATTATATGGTCGTAGCCCAAGCAGTGGCAAACGCCGTGAACCAAGATAAGTCTAAGACGATCTTCAAAACTGACGCCAAATTTTTGTGCATCTTTAAGTAAATATTCAGGGGATATTATTATATCCCCGATATTTTTGTCTTCTTCAAATTTAACTTTTATTTTCTCGCCAGCTTTAAGTTCTGTGTGATATGGAAAAGAGAGCACGTCTGTGGGTTTATCTTTGTGGCGATAATCACGATTATAAATTCTGATTGTCTTATCTGTTGTGAACCAAACTCCCAAATCAAAATCCGGATATTTTAATATCTTTAAAACTTCTTCAAGATATTTTTTCACCCAAACTTTGTCGATTTTGATTTTTCTCTGGGTATTTTTTAACTTAATCATAATTTTTTAAACTTTATTTTAACCCACAAAGACATGTGCGATCCACAAACTGTTTTCTGAAAACAAACTATCGGCCTCAAGATTTCCAGAGATATATTCTATGCTTTTGGAACGCGTGATCCCTGAAAAAACTTGCTGATTGTTTTTTAGTATCTTAAGAACATCTATATTATCACTGTAAATTTTTAAAGTTTCTAAATCAGTTTTTAAAGACAATTTATTTTCGGATTTAAGCTTTCTAACTTGATTTACTAATGCAATTACAAGCTCAATATGGGCCGCGCTATCAATGAATTTATCTGTTATTTGAACAGCTTCAAATCTAGTTTGATGAATAGATTCTTCTTTAAAATTATTTTTGTACATTTTAGAGTATAAATGCTCAGTAATATGTGGCACAAAAGGCGAGTATAACTGTAAAATAATTAAGCCCGTATCATAAAGAGTCTGGCGCGTGTCGTTAACAATTTTAGAATTATAATTGTCTTGATTTGCAAATCTGTCTTTAATTAACTCTAAGTAGTTATCACAAAAATCAGCCCAGAAGAATTTTTCAACGTAATCTAGTGCCAACCCAAACTCGTTTTGCTCAAAATATTTTTTGTAACCCTCAAAGCATAGCGCAGCTTTGTGCAGGATCCATTGATTAAGTGGGTCAGAAACTCCATCCCTCGATACATTCTTGTTCGCTCTTTCAGAGCTACCAAGAACACTCGGGACGAGCGGGGTAGTATCAATTTTATTTTTACTATTATTAGAAATTTTATCTAGATCAGGTTCTGTCACCCGCTCGTCCCGAGTGGCCGACAAAGCGCCAGCTTGGGAGGTTGTATCGAGGGATCGGGCGTCTTGCTCTATGTACAGGCCGGCAAATTTAAATGCGTTCCAAAGTTTTACAATTAATTTTTGGCCAATCTTTAACTGATTGTCTGAGAAAGCAACATCATGCCCCAGGCTACCAGACGCTGTCCAATATCGTATTGCATCAGCAGGATAAGCCGCAAGCAAGTTTTCTGGTTCTAACGGATTATTACCCTGCGATTTAGAGATCTTTTTACTTTCAGCGCTTAAAACGTGCCCAGAGATAACTATATTTTCCCATGGAATTTCGCCGTTATGCATCCAAGTTTTTGTAATGGTATAAAACGCCCAGGTTCTGATTATATCATGTGCCTGTGGTCGCATAGACATCGGTATAAAATTATCTTTAATTTTTTGTTCAAATACAGATTTTGGATCTACCCCATAAAGTGACAAACAAATATATGGCGTAAGTGAAGATGTGTTCCAGGTGTCCATCACGTCAGTATCAGGAATTATATTTGAACTTGAGCACTTAGGGCAATTTTTATTATATTTTGTCTCTTGTGGGTCCAATGGCAACATACTAGCATTGGCCATTATAATTTCGCCACAATCAGAACAGTGCCATGCAGGAAATGGGATGCCAAAAAATCTTTGGCGAGAAATGCACCAGTCCCAATTTAAATTTTCAACCCAGTTTTTATATCGTGATTTCATGAAACTTGGGTACCAGTTAATTTTATCGCCCGCATCCAAAAGCTGTTGTTTGTATGGCAAAATCTTAATGAACCATTGCGGCAAAGTTATAAATTCAACTTCGCGTTTGCAACGTTCATGAACATTAACAGAGTGCATAATCTGCTTTTGTTCAACAAGCTCCCCAGACTCTTTTAGGACTTGAATAATTTTTTCTCGAGCCGCGGCAACTCGCAATCCTGCAAGAACGCCTGTAGATTCTACCCATTTACCATCAAGGCCTATAGATAATTTATATGGCAATTTATATTTCTTGAACCATTCTATATCTGTTCTATCCCCAAAAGTACAACACATTACAAGCCCTGTGCCCTTTTCGATACTTACAGCTTCGTCAGCAAAAATTGGAACTGAAAAACCATAAACAGGAACAATTGCGCGTTGCCCTTCAAGCTTTTTGTATCGCTCATCTTTAGGGTTATAAAATAAAGCTACACATGATGGCAACAACTCTGGTCTTGTTGTTGCTATAAGCAAATCTTGACCAGATTCTGTTCTGAATCTAATTGTATTAAAAGTGGACGGAACCTGAGCGTCATCGAGCTCAGCTTGTGCAACAGATGTCCTGCATGTTGTGCAATATATTGCAGGCTCTTCTTTGCGGTATAAATACCCTTTTTTATATAATTCTATACAAGAAAGTTGTGATATTATTCGTGTTCTTTCATCTATAGTTGAATACATTAACGACCAATCAACAGATAGGCCCAATCTTTCCCAAAGCTTTTGGAACGTTTTTTCAACTTCGATAGTTTCACGCAAGCATAGATTAATAAAATCAGTTCTTGTTAGATTGTGGGCAATAATATTATTTTTCTTTTCAACAAACCTCTCTGTGGGCAAGCCATTATCATCAAAACCCATGGGATAGAAAACAGAGTGGCCCATCATGCGCTTGTATCTGGCAATTATATCTGTTTGGGTATAAGAAAATATATGACCAATATGCAGGCTACCTGAAACTGTAGGTGGTGGGGTATCTATGGGGTATAGCTTACCTGGGTTATTTTGGCATGAATATGTGTTATTTTCCTGCCAAAATGCCTGCGCTTGGGCTTCACTTGCCTGATGGTCATATTTCTCTTTATTTATATCTTTGTTCAAATTAGGGCTATTTTCCATGGATTTTTAGGCTTTTTCGAGGGTTTTAGGGTAAATTTATTAAAATTATAGCAAATTGCCCCGATTTCTCCAAAAAACCTGGTTTTGGGCGAAAATTAATCCTTAAGTTTTTCAATAAGCTCTTTTGTATTAACAAAATTTATAGTTACGCCATCATGGGTTCTCTTAAAAGACGTATCAATATTGCTTGATACAATAAAATTTTCTCCTTCAGGATAAATAGCTCTAAATGCCTCAAAATTCTTTTTTAGAACTGGCATGCTTAATTCTTCATGGGAAGTTAAAAACTTACACTCTATTGCTGAAAGAGAATCTTGCCCCCTGTTTTTTATAATAAAATCTATTTCATGCCCACGCTTATCGCGCCAATAATTAATCTCACGTGTCTGCAACTGTCCCTGAATTTCGTTTAAAACACAATGCTCCCACATAAAACCCGAATCTTCCATCCTTAAATCTCGTCTGCCCTTGGCATAAGAAACAAAACCAGTATCAAAACCATAAACTTTTGGCGCACTAACAATCTCTGTGGCTCTATGTGTAGAATATGGTCTTATAACATGAACAACAAAGGTTTCCTCAAGAACATCCAGATAGTTTGATATTGTAGCTCTTGTAACTTCACACGGCCCGGTAAATTTGGTCGCTTCGAACATTCCCCCACTGTTTGCAAGCAGAAGCTCCGCAAATTTTTGAAAAGAGTATCTTTTGCCAACACTAAAAATATCCTGAATATCTTTTGCCCAATATGCATCTATCCATTCCTGAAAATCACTTTCTGGCAAAACTTTTTTTGAAAAAAACGAGGGAAAACCTCCAAACAAAAATCTGTGCCTAAGATCTTCGTTGCCAAAAATCTCCATCTCCTGCAACAGCATTGGAGTTAGCCAAATCTCCCTTTTTCTTCCAGTTAAAGTATCTTTGAACTTTTTAGATGCCCCCAATGTTGAGGAACCTGTGGCAATAATTTTTATATCTTTATAATGGTCAGCTGCAAGCTTTAACAGCTCCGAGGGGTTTTCAAGCCTGTGAATCTCATCAAGAACAATGCGCTTGCCTTTATGAGCCTCCAAAAAGCCTTCGGGATCCATAAATAGTTGTCTTACTCTGGGCCGTTCACAATCAAAATATTCAATATTTTCAATACTTTGACAAAGACTGGTCTTTCCCACCCTTCTTACCCCCATGAGCCATATAATATTTTTCTGGGCCCACGCCTCTTTTATCTTTTTTTGCCAAAACGGTCTATTTAAAATCATAACTTTCTCCAGGTTTGATCTGTACTAAATGCAAACTCAATTTAGCATATATCCTGACTAAATGCTAAATCAATAGTACACATAGTTTTATTTTTTAGCTATTTTTTAATCTATAATCCCAAATTTCTCCAAAAAACCTCCCCCCTTTGACTACCTGTAATTATTTAGTAAAATTAATAGAATAATAAGTTAATTAATCGAGGTTATAATGAAAAAGCTATTTTTAATACTAAATCTATTCCTAGTCGCTGGAATGAAAGCAGAAGATTCTCAAGACTTAGAGTTTATGCAGCAATTCACTGATGCATTGGATTATGGAAGATTCGATAAATTTGAAGCTATCTATAAACAACATCCAGAATGGGTTATTAAAAACAAAGAAGAGTTGACTAGAAAAATTAACTTACAATTTGAAGCAGCCAATAACCTTGAACAGGCTGTTAATGAAAAACTTCAACTACAATATGTATCTGTCTCGGATTGGATTTGGACATTCACTGGTTTAGGATTATTCATATCAGGACCAGCCATAGTTCTCGTTGAGTTGATAGATGTAATCAAAAAAACCAAACAACATTATCAAAATAATAGCACTGTCTCTTTTTACAAAAATCAAGAACTAATGTCATGTATATACAGGACCCTCGCGGGCTCAGCTGCGGTTTATATGGGTGTAAAAATTCTAGACTGGGTCAATAAAAAAGAGCCGACGGAAAAAGAGCGCCCTGAGATCGAAAAAGCAAAGAATGGACTCATCGCCGTTTTAAAGTTAATACAAGTGAAAAAATCAAATTTAAGCACAATGCTCACTTTGATAGATCCAGCAGTTTTAGATGAAAGCAAAAAGGAGTAATATGAAAAATATATTTTTTATATTTATTACTTTGTTTTTATGTATGAATATTACTTCTGAAAGCAATATAGAGAACCAGGAAATTCCTGATATATTCCAAAAGTTTTTTTCCATTATTTTCAATGAAAATCACAGCGATTTAGATAAAAGCTGGTTAATTCAAAATAAAAAAATAGTTCTTGAAGAATTAAATAATCAATGTATTGCCACAGATAAATTAATAGAATTAGCGAATGCTAAATCTATTAATTTATCTGCCAAAAAAATTGTACATGACCTAATTTTTGGCGGATTTCATGGGGGAATTCTAGGAGGGATAGGCTTAACAACCATCGGGGGCTTATTATTACTTGGAATAAGTGACGACAAAAATAAAGATGTTAAAAATATAGCTCTTATGGGAATTGGAACATTTTCTTTTATGGGATTGTCGTTAATGGCTATAAACTTAGAATTCTTGAAAAGGATTTGGTCATTAGAGCAATCAAAAAATCATGCAAAAGTGGATAATTCGGGTATCATTGGTCACATAAAATTTGCACAACAACACAAAAGAGCTCTTGATATCATTATTCAATTTGTTAAAAGCCTGCCTGATAACGATATGCCTAAGATTCAGGAAGAGGTAATAGCATCATGAAGACAATATTATTATTTCTAATCCTGACTGCGTCGGGAAATTTATTAGCAAATGCATTTCCAAGCAATTTGAGATTACACTCAAAAAATTTCGATTTTAATCTTGAATTTCAAGCAGCTATAGATTTAGGAGATTATGACAAATCTGCTTTTCTAATTAATCAAAACCCCGAAATAGACGCAGAAAGCATAAAACATATGCTAGCAAGCGCACAAGGCACAAAAGAAACAGATGAAGAGATTTTGAAAAATCTAGAGGTAAGATCTCGATGGCTTAGTTTCTTAAAAAATATCGATAAGCCTATAATTTTCTTAGCATCAGGAATTGCTGCATTTGGTCTTGGGTGGAAGGTTAGTAAATACTTTGAACGAGAAAATTTGGTTATGATAGAATCAATTATTGGTTCACATGAAAAACGAACTGGAAATGCTGTCAATCGAGCCGCGACAATAGTCAATTTTTTCAATCTACACCCTTTTCATAAAAACAATTTATTTATTACTTGCTCTATTGTGGGAACTGTATTGAGCATCAGTAGTATGTATGCTCTTTGGGATAAATCTACAATTCTTGATACTAAACTTGCGCAAGAGACTTCAAATATAAAATTCATTAAGAAACATATTGAAAATATTGATAAAATAATAAAATTATTAATGGAAAAAACGGGACAAAATTAAGGGGAAACAATGAAAAAAATATTTTTATACTTCTTGATATTAAATCTGGCAGGTCTATCCGCTGATAGCATCGATTACGCCGCCTTTGAAACAGAAGCAAACATTGCCATAGAAAAAAACGATTTTGAAAAATTAAGTTTATTAACAAATGAAAACCCTGAAATGGGAAAATCTTTTGCAAACAGATTTTTCTCGCAACCTAATAACAGTGATAAACTTACCAAAGATATAGAGTCACTACGTAAATCAAAAAAAGATTTTGAAGATATCGCTACTCACATGAGATATAGAAGAATCTTTCTTAATGTAGCAACTATAGGGGCAGCTGTAGTCAATGCATTGGTCGCTCACGGTTTTTACAAAGCCTATTTTAATTACAAAGGTGCCAAATTGACATATGACCAACAAGATCAAGCTCTGCGCCCCCAAATAAGGGGTTTTTCTGATGCTATTAATTCTGTTGCAGATAATAGACTAGTACCACAATCCCTCATTGATCAAATAAATCAAATAGATCCAAATGGTTATAACCAATTGACGACTTACATTGGAAGCCAAATTAATTTTCGCGGTGCGGAAAGAACTTTCAATAATTATAAATCCTGGCTCATTCAATCGGTATGCACATCCTTGTTCTTGTTTATTTCACGATTTGTTACTGATGCGGACAAAAGAGAAGCTTTCGCCAAAGGGATGGTTGATCTGTACACAAAAAAAATAGAAGATAAAAACAAAATTTTAGAATTATTAAATAATTTAAAAACTAATTAAGGAAAAAATCATGAAAAAGTTATTTTTAGCAATATTGACAGTAATATCTGCAAGTAACATCGCAGGCGAAGAAAATGCTACTAATTCTAAGGTTAATAAATTAGCTTTAGAAGCAATAAAGAATGTAGATCTCGCTAGCTTTGAGGCTATTATTAGTTCAGCAAATTTATCTACAGAAGATAAAATTGAATTAATGGGCAAAATTCATGAAACAAAAAACATTTTGGTCAAAAATTCTCCAGATATAGTTGATATGGTCAAAGCACCGATATATCTGGCAATAATTTCGGGCAGTGCATATAAAATGGGACTACTAAAAGCAGAATTGGGTTTCGGACAAGTGGCTTTTTTAATGATTGGGTCCTTAATCTTAAAGGAATTAATCAAAGATAGTAATGCCTACATTAAATTAGATAGAGATCTTAAAACATTAGATAGCATGTTAAAATTATTAACAAAATAAAATATTTTAAGGTAAATTATGAAAAAATTATTTTTATCGATATTGACAGTAATATCTGCAAGTAATATCGCAGGCGAAGAAAATGTTGGCTTGGCGCAAAATGACGCAGCTTTACCGCAGCCCATTAATCAACAAGATTTGTTCTCTAAAGAAATGGTTGAGGCATTAAAAGAAGTTGACCCTGTCAAATTTGAAGCTGCATTGAAAAACACTGCCCCACTTTGTAAATATGGTAAATCGTTTATGATCAAAGAACTTATGGGCGCAGCAAGAATAATGGCTTTAGAACGCGTAAATTTTGGTATGTCAGAAATAAATAAAAGGAGATTTAATATGGCAGCTTTAGCTTTTATAGCTACTAGTTCTTGTAGAATTTATGGATTCTACCATGCACACAAATTGGGCCAAATGTTAATTTTGCAGCATTTAAAGAAAGAATTGGATAAAAAGATGAGAGAAAAAGAATTTCACGAAAAAAATTCTAAAAAACTTGAAAATTTGAAGTTAATGATTGCAATGTTTGCGAATCATCCAACAAAAGATTGCTGCTAAGTTATATTAATTATATAAACTGTAGGGCCCGGAATTTACCGGGCCCTTTTTGTTTGTCTAAAATTCTAGGCTATGGCTTCTGATTTGGAATTAACTTCTTTGTCTTTAGATTTAACTTTACTTGAAAGTTTTACTTTTGTTTCTTCAGGAAGCTTGTAATTTTTCACTTCTTCGTCCATAAAGCCATATCTAATACAAATTGACTCTATGTTCTTTGCCTGACAGGCAGCGTCAACGCGCTGTGCATGTTTATGTTTGTCATCTGCGAATATAACTTTTTTGGGTGTATGTTTAAGAAAATCTAAATAAGTTGTTAGCGCTTTGCCCTTGTCATTTTCGCTAACAAACAAAATCCCGTTAGAATACTTGCACGGGTGTTCGAGATTTTTGAAAATAATTTCATTATTGCCTGCCAAGCAGTTAACGGAAAAATCTATGTTTATAGATTTAAGTTGTCTTATTGTTGTCTCTTCCAATGGCATGGAGCGGGCAGTTAAGCCGATTACAACTATTTTATCTTTTTGAAATTTGGCTATAATATCAACTATCTCTTTTTCGACAGGTTCGACTTCTGCCATATTTTGCAAGGGAAAATATTCTGCGCGAACTATATCCAATGCAGAGTTAGAATCTAAACCGTGGGTCTTTTGCAAATATTCTATAGATGCTACAAACCAAGAATCACCTACAGCATATTCTTTTTTGTTTTTGAAAGTTGTGTTATCCAAATCCAAAGCAACAACAATTGTGTCACTTTTTTTATCCTCTGGATTATTATCTAATTTTTTAGCTTTGTCAGATTTTGCTTCAACGTAAACGTGGTCATGCAAAGCTTTAATCGAAGAACTTTCATGAACAACAGAAAAAATATTGAAACTGGAAAGAAGTAAAACGAGTAGATTTTTGCTTTTCATGATGAGCCCTGCTTATATTAAGTTATTTAAAAAAAATGGCCGGGAGAAATTTTCTCCCGGCTTTGTCAGTATTATACAAGTAATAAAATTATTCGTGAAGCACTACCTGCTTGCAAGCACCATAGATTTTTGTGCCTCTTGCTTATTCCCAAGAAGTTTATGACATTCTGCAATTTGCAAGTAAATACTCTTTGGGCAATTTGGAATTTCAGAAGTTTTTTGATAAAAAGCAAGAGCCTGATCAATCTGTCCCAAATTAAACAAACACTGCGCAACGTTATAGCAAAGCTTATAATCGTTAGGATATTTTTTTTGCAAAGTCGCAAAAATAGAAAGCGCCCGTGAATTATCACCATTAAACATATAAGCAATTGCAAGTTGGGATCTGACAGAATCTGAGTCTGGTTTTAATTCAAGTAACTTAGAACATGCAACAATCAGATCGTCATATTTTTTCAGCTCAAAACTGATGGCCGCATAAGCAGAAAAACCGGTCTCATTATCAAGATCAGCATAAAGACAACATGTCTTAAAATGGTTATATGCCAACTCTTTTTTGTCTAAATCATAATATGTTAGCCCCAGGTTATAATGCGCCTTGCCGTAGGTTTTACGTAGAGCTATTGCTTTAAGACAACTCAGTTCTGCGTTGGCATGATCTTTTTTGGCGCGATAAAATGAGCCGATATTATTATGGGCCTCTGGAGAAAATGGCTGAATTTTAAGGGCCAATTTCATGCCTTCTATGGCTTTATCCATCTCGCCGATTGCAGAATGCGCTACTGCGATATTGTTGCAAGGGTCCGGATATTTGTCGTCCATGTCTATAGCTTTTTGGAAATATGGAATCGCTGCGTGATATTTCCCGTTTTCCGAAAGCGCGACGCCATAGTTATTATACCCACGAGCTTTTAGTGGGGCATTTTTGACTATGTTTGCCCAAAAATTTTCGGCGGATGACCAAACTTTATTTCTTTCAAAAGTAAAATAACAGATAAAGAAAACTGAAGCGGCACTTAGAGAAATTACTATAAAATTATTTTTAATTTCATAAAACCGGGATATATAATTTTGCAAATAAATAAATGCTGAAAATATTGCAGCAGCTAGAATTAAAAGCAGGCCATATGACGCAGTGTAAGTTTTATAATCAGCAATTAATTCTGATGATGGAATTATGCTTGCACGGGGCAAAATCGCAACAAAGAACCATAATGCAGCGAAACTTAAAAAATCGGTTTTGTCTTTTTGTAATCTTTTATAGATTATAAATAGAAAGCTTGAAAGAATTAAGAATGGCAAAATGCAGTCTGGTGCAAAGAAATTTTTTACCATCTTCCAGTCGTAGTCCACACTGATATTAAATGGCCAGATAAAGATCCATATATAATGCAAGATTACTTTAAATTCTGAGATAAAATAGTGTAACGGCAAAATTTTATCTTGCTGATTTTCTGTCAAAACGTTGCCGATATTGTTTTGGGCCTCCATTGAGAAGCTTAAAAGATTCATGAAAAATTGGGGCTTTAAAAAATATATATACACAGAAAAAACTGTAAGTAATATCCCGGTATGCAACAGCCAACGACTTTTTAAAGATTTCCAGCTACCCTGAGCAACAAAAAACCAATCAACCAATAATATTAGCGCCGGAGAGACTATTGCGATTTCTTTGGTTCCACAAGATAAGAATAAGAGTGAAAATAAAGCTAAGTATAAAACAAACTTATTGGATACAGATTTTGTATACTGTGATTGCAAAAACACTATAGAACTTGCCATGATTAAAAAACAAGCGAGCCCTTCAAGCTGTCCCTGAATTACATACGACACTGTCTGAGTTTGAACTGGATGCAAAACAAAAAGCGCACTTGCAAACGTGGCAATTTGGTAAGCATAAGTTTTAAAATAGCTTTCTTTTTTTACTCTGCTTAATGCTATCAGTGTAAGATAGAAAACCAGAACGCCCGTTGCTATATGAAAAAAAATATTACCCAGCCTGTAAACTAATGGGTGAAATTTTGATATGGCGTAATAATTTGAATTTAACCAATAGGATATCCAACGGGGATTTGCAAAAAATATTTTTGAAAGTGTTAAATTTCTTATGTCAAAATATTTTACGATATTTGCAAGATCATCAAATTGAAAATTATAATTTCTTGATGGAAAATATAGCAAAAACCCAATAATCGAAATTATTGTCGGGGTCAGTAATAATTTGCCCCAAGAAATTCTTATCTCCTCAAAACTATTATTTTCTAATTTTGTTTCTATATGCTTATTTTTGTTTTTTATATTTTTTTTACTGCCCGCGTCGCCCACTATGGTTGCCATAATTTCTCCCAATTTTTAAAGCCCGGTTCGAAATCGCATATTAATATATTTTTAAAAGTTATACCAGAACCTATGGTAATTGACTAATTGACCGGCAAAACAAATTAATCTAGACTTAATTTTGTTAAATTCGATGCTTATAATCTATTTAAAACTGTCAGATTTAAAATATGTTCATGAACTTACAGTTTGCCGAACAGATGGCAACAATAATTTCCCTTATATTTGTCTATATCATATCTACCTCTCTGAACGGCTTTTTGCAATCTTATATAGCAAAAAAAATGGGTGACGACACCCCCGAACAGGCTGGGTTTTTAACATTAAACCCGGTGGCTCACTTTCATCCGCTTGGATTTTTTCTACTTCTGCTAACAAAATTCGGGTGGGGCAGATCTATTCCATTTAACCCTATGCATATTCATGGCCGCGCCAGAATGCTCAAAGTTGTACTATTATTCTGTTCTGAAGCCATAATCAGTGTATTAATTGCTATAGTTTCTCTTGTTGCGCTTGTGTCTATTTTTGACTTAAGTTCGTTAAGATTTGTTTTGCAAATGATGGTATCTGAAAGCGTACCAGTTTATGAGCTGAGTCATAGCTATCTTGGACACTCTTCTTTATATATCGGGCTTGCTCTGATTCTTGTCGCATTTGTTTTCTTTAACGTATTTATGGCAACATTAAGTATTATAGTTAATGGCTTGAGATTCTTTCTGTTTTTGGGAATAGATAAAGAATACAGTTATATGGAATATGTTGATTATCTTGTTGTGTTGGCGCCATTACTTGCGATATTTTTATTCTCTTCGGCAATAAGATTTTACTTGATACAGTTAATATTTATAACGGCGGCCCTAATCGCTACCTTATTTGGTGTTTCATGATAGAACAAAATTTGGAAAAATTGATCGCCGGGGCGCATGAAGTTTTGCCCGCTGGTGAACTTGAAAAAAAACTCGCTAAAAACAAACCCTTAAAAGTTAAACTTGGGATGGATCCTACATCTCCTGATTTACATCTTGGTCATGCTGTTGTGCTTTCTAAATTAAAAGTTTTTCAAGATTACGGGCATGAAATAATTTTAATTATTGGTGATTTTACGGCTCGAATTGGCGACCCAACAGGAAGATCAAAAACACGTCCTGCGCTGACTGAACAAGAAATTGAAGAGCATGCAAAAACTTACATAGAACAAGTTGGCAAAATATTAGATATTAAAAAAACAAAAATAGTAAGAAATAGTGAATGGCTGGATAAATTAACAATAAAAGATTTTGTTAAACTTTGTGGCAAAGTTACTCTCTCAAGAATTATTGAGCGTGACGACTTTGAAAAAAGATTAAAAGAAAAAGTTACAATTGGGTTCCACGAACTTTTATATCCATTAATGCAGGGTTACGATTCTGTGGCTCTACATTCTGATATTGAGTTTGGCGGTACTGACCAAACTTTTAATAATTTGATGGGAAGATATCTGCAAGAGCAATACGGCCAAGAACCCCAAGTTGTTATCACTATGCCACTATTGGTTGGGCTTGATGGCGTTCAAAAAATGTCCAAATCTTATGGCAATTATGTGGGCCTGTTTGAGCCAGCAAACTCTGCTTTTGGAAAACTTATGTCAATCTCTGACGATCTTATGTGGACATATTTTGAGTTATTATTAAATAAAACAAAAAAAGAAATAGCTTCTATGAAGCAAGAAATATCTTCAGGGAAAATACATCCCATGGATCTAAAAAAATCTATGGCGCATGATATTGTAGAAAGATTTTGGTCAAAGCCTGAAGCAGATGAGGCAAAAATCTCGTTTGAAGAATTGTTCCAGAAACGTGATGGAAGCTTCGAACACGCTGAGTATATTGCACTTGGAGATTTTGCAAACAAACCCACTTGGATAGTTGATTTTTTAAGATTTTTAGATCCCAAGATGAGCTCTTCTGACGCAAAAAGACTAATCGAAGCAGGAGCGGTGACGCTCAACGGTGAAAAAATAACTGACTTTAAAGCTGTGGTTAATCTTAAAGACGGTATGCACTTAAAAGTGGGCAAACACAAATTTTATAAGTTAACTTAACACCGCATCCCTCGATACATTTTTTTCGCGCAATGCGCTTAAAAAACACTCGGGACGAGCGGCGTGTTAATCTAAGTTTTGAGTTCTGATTCTTAGTCAGTTGGGCGTGTTGTTGCGGTTATATACCGCTCGTCCCGCTGTGTCTGGCACCCTTCGATACATTTTTCTCACTTTGTTCGAAAAACACTCAGGGCGAGCGCGGGATCAGGTGACGGGTGTATCGACGAGGGATGGCGGAGTTTAATATCTTGAACTTGAAAGCATAAAGTCTTGTACTTCGTCGCACACTTGGCGGAGTCTCTGTGGGTTATTCTCAAACTCTATGTCACAGTCTAAAACTAATACCGGAACAGTTTTTAATTCTTCAATAATGCCCGATTTTTGAATCAGAAACTGTTCATGCTTTTGATCGATTTGTTCAATATAACTTAGTGGGATAAGATTTTCTGCTGACCTGCTGCGCTTTTTAATACGTTCGAGCGCAATTTCTGGGCTAACTTTAAGATAGATAAATCCCGTCGGTATTTTACATTTTTTGTTAACAAGCAAATTAAAAAACTCTAGATAGATATTATATTCTATATCTGATAACAAACCTGTTTCATGGCAGTTTTTCGCAAAGCAATAATGACCAGAATAAATTGATCTTTCGACCATGTGTAATTTATTACTATTTTCTTGCTCAAAAAGATACCCTTTAACTCGTGACATTAAAGTTAAGGTCTCGAATGTATAAGCCCATCTTTGTGGATCAGAATAAAAATTATCCAGAATATTAACCCCGCCAATGTTCTTTTGCCAATCGTTAAGAGGCTCCAGAGAAACTGAAACATTTTTTAAATGCTCTGATACCAATCGCAAAAATGTAGATTTTCCTACGCCAATATTTCCTTCAACGATAAACATTAGATTATTTTCTCTCTATTATTTTGTAATTCTAAATTTACAGAAAAATTTGGAACTATAACTCTTTCAAGGCTTGCATTGATTCTTGTGGTTATTTCGTTATTGATTGTCCCGGCCCTATTTGCTAGATCTTCGGGTCTTATCCCTTGAATATTGCCCAACAAAATAACTTCGTCATTAATTTTTGCTTCAGGAATATCTGTTATATCAACCGTAAAAACATTCATGCTAACTATTCCCAAAATTTGGGCTCTTTTATTATTAATTATAACAAAGCCATTATTGGAAAATGCCCTTGGAAACCCATCTACATAGCCTATTGGCAGAATCGCAACCCTAGTTAATTTTGTCGTTTTGAACGCTCTATTATAACCGATATAGTTTTCAGCTTCTACTGTTTTTATCTGAAATATACGAGTTTTCCAGGTCATAATAGTTTTTAATTTTAGGGCCAGATCTTTGCTCAGTATGCGCGATTTATGTAAATCAGATTTATACATGCCATAAAGTAATCCGCCGACTCTGACCATGGAATATTTTCTTTTTGTTTCAAAGCCTAATGCGCCTGAAGCCTGAACATGTGTATACGGTATATAAATATTTTCTTGATCCAGTTGATCCAAAACTTTGTCAAAATTATCCATTTGAGTTTGAGAGAACCAAATATCTTGGCTATCAGTATCGCTAAGATGAGTATATATACCATTAATATTTATAAATGGCATCGCTTTTACAGTTTTTATAAATTGCAGCGCTTGATCGTATTTGACACCAAAGCGTGTCATTCCAGTGTCAATTTTTATATGTATATTTGCAACCTTGAACAGTTCTGATGCAATGCGCGAAATATCTTTGGCGGTGTTTATGTCATAAACAACCAAATCGATCTCTTGTTCTATAGATTTTTTATGATCAGAATCAATATAAGAAAGTGCAAGCAACGGTTTTTTTATGCCGGCAGAACGCAACTGCAAAGCCTCGTTAGTTCCTGCTGTGCAAATATATTCAACAAAATCTATGTTATCACTAAGCTTTGCTATTTCAACCATCCCATGACCGTAAGCATTGCTTTTTAAAACAACAGCAAGTTTTGCATCGCCAACTAAATTTTTAATCTGTTTTAAATTATCGATATATTGTGCAGTATTAAGCTCTAACCATGTACGAAAATTATTCACAATTACACCTCAAGCTTAAAATTAAAACAAACAATCTAAAAAAAATTCGGCCTGGAGTTCAAGAAGAACATCCGGGCCGCAAAAACTACTACCAAACTCTTATAAAAGTATAACTATTTTGTTGTAACAACAATAGATTTTTTTTCTTTTTTTTCGATTTTCAAAGTAAATTCATTATTCTCTTTGTTGTAAGAAGCTTCAACATTATTCACATCAACTTTGGCTGGCAAAACTTGATCCTGAGAAACGTTACCAAACTCAACAAAGCTTGAAACAACTTTTCCATCTTTGTCTTTTTCTTCTTTGCGGGATTCTTTTCTTGCTCTAACTTTCAAATAGATGCCATTAATATTTATCTTAATGTCGCCATCTTTTGCAGGAATTATAGCTGTTAAGACACCCTCTTCTGAATCCACTTTAATCAAACTTGCATCTTCAACTTCTGTTAGAAGTTTTACAAAAACGTATTTATCATCTTGGGTGACACTAACTTTGAGCCCTTCTTTTATTTTAGACTTAGAAACAGATTCTGAATTAAAATCATCAAACATAGTTTGAAACATTTTTTCATGTGCTTCACGCATTTTTTGAAACATATTTTCAGTTTCTTCAAAATGATTTCGAAAAACTGTGTCTAAATCGTCAATAATCTCGCTCTTAACCTGAGCTTCTTGATTTTTGTCATCTTTTGCAAGAACTGCGCCAGAATTGGCACTTAAAAGAATCATAAATAGGTTATTAAGTTTATTCATGGTTAACTCCCATAAAAAAGTAACACAAACATACCAATTAACAGATATTATTATAACATTTTTTAAGTCATTTTTGAATACAAAAAATTATTAACACCACCCCCCCCATTGTTCAGGTTCATATACATATGAGACTAAAATAAACTAAAATGGATCTCCAAGAAACAGTTCAATTTTTCTAAAGGAGATCCATTATGATACAAACTAGTATCATTAGTAAAAGATATTATCACATAAACAACATAGATGAAACTGAATATTCTAAGGTTGTTTGGGAACGCAAAGAAAAGCTTGAGAAATACGATCTACTCAGGGCAGAAGGCGTTTTGAATGATACAATATTTAATGTGTTAGATGTTCCTCGATCAACCCTATTTCGTTGGAAAAAACAATATAAATTGCATGGACTTGAAGGTTTAGAGAATCAAAGCAAGCGGCCAAATAATGTTCGAAAGTCTGCTTGGACAAAAGAACAGGAGCAGAGAATTTACATATTGCGTAAAAAATACAAGCTATGGGGAAAAGCAAAAATAGCTGTAATGTATGAACGCATGTATGGAAAAAAGTTGTCAGTAAGCACTATTGGTCGAATTATCCAGAAATTTGTAAGACAAAATAGAATCCAGCCAGTTAACTTCTTGTGCAACAAAAAAATCTCTAAAAATAGAATATTCAATGGCCATGCAAAACGTTGGAAGCTAGGCATGAAATCAGGTTCTCCTGGTGAGCTAGTTCAGTTTGATCACATGACAATTAATGTTCCGGGAATAGGCTATTTAAAGCAATTTAGCGCTATATGTCCTACAACTAAAATCGCTGTGGAAAAAGTTTACAAAGAAGCCAATAGTCGCAATGGGGCTGACTTTCTTCAGTTTGCAATACAAGAATTTCCATTCCCAATTAAATCTGCCCAGGTTGATGGTGGAGGTGAATTTATGGCGGACTTCGAGGCTTTATGCCAAAAACTTAACATCCCTTTATGGGTTCTTCCCCCTAAATCTCCCGAATATAATGGAAACGTTGAACGTGGCAATGGAACCTTTAAATACGAGTTTTATAGCCAGTATGATGGTCCACCAAACCTGGAAAATCTACAAGCTTCACTTCAAGATTTTGTTGAATTTTACAACAAAATTAGGCCCCATCAGGGGGTGGGGTATTTGACCCCAAACGAGTGTTTTGAGAAACTTAAACACAGGGAGATCCAGTCTCATATGTATTGAACCAGGACACCCATTTGACTAAAAAACTGAGCCCTATAAACTTTTATTGTAAGTAAGAGGTAATTTGGGGTTAAATAATAACTTTCAAAAAACAAGAAACCAAGGCAATTAAATAATTGCAAAAATATAAGGATCTTTCATGAAGAAATTACTTTTAACATCTTTACTGTGTACTTCAAGCGTATTTGGATATACAGAATTAGAAAATAAACTATTTGATGCCATAAATAATCGTGATGCACAATGGGCAAAAGAATTGGTTGCTAAACTTGAACCATTATCTAAAGACCTCAAAGAAGCTGTAACCAATGTAGCCGAAAAGAGTTTGAAAAAATACTTCAAGGCAACAACAAACATGGGGCATAGCTATGGCGATCAATGGATTGACTCTTTTGGAAAAACGGGCATAACTTTTGGCTTTCTAGGATTTATGGGTTCTCTCATTCTTGCAACAGCAAATCTAGAAGCAGGTGCCATTGGTGGAGCAGTATCAGCGGGATTAATTGCTCTTGGTATCACAGCAAGAGTTAAGGCAGCCTATTGCGTTTGGGCCTATAGAAACTTAAAACAGGCTCAAAGTGTAGTTGGTGTTATAGCTGATGCAAAAGTTAAAGAAGATGAAGAAAATAAGCATGAAAAACATGACTAATTTTTAGAAATTAGAGATTACTATAAAAAAAGCCCCCCAAACCTGTAAACTGGGGGGCTTTTGACTGCCAAAATCTATCTGTTATTCTTAATATTGTATCGGGAAATGTAGGCTTTTTAACAAGAAATGGATTTTTATGAAAAAATTACTTTTACTATCTTTACTGTGTGCTTCAAGCGCATTTGGATATACAGAATTAGAAAATAAACTATTTGATGCCATAAATAATCGTGATGAGAAATGGGCAAAAGAATTGGTTGCTAAACTTGAACCATTATCTAAAGACCTCAAAGAAGCTGTAACCAATGTAGCTGAAAAGAATTTGAAAAAATACTACAAAGCAACAACAAACATAGATCACAGCTACGGGGATCAATTGATTAACTATTTTGGCACAGTGGACATAGCTCTCGGAATTTTAGCATTTGGAATCGCCGGTTCTGCTAAAATAGGTCCAGAAGCCGCGACATCTTCAGCAAGTTCTCGTCTTGCAATATTGGCAACATTGTTAATTGGTACTGGTATCTATGCAAAATTTAAGGCTTACTATTGCGCTTGGGCTTACAAAAACTTAAAAGAGGCTCAAAGTGTAGTTGGTGTTATAGCCGATGCAAAAGTTAAAGAAGATGAAAAACATAACTAATTTTTAGAAATAAAAACTACTATAAACAAAACCCCCCAAACATCTAAAGTTGGGGGGTTTTGACTGCTAAAATCAAGCTGTTATACTTAATAAAATATAGGAATTATAAGCAAATTTTAAATATTTGGGGTTTCTCTTGAAAAAGTTAATATTATCACTTGCGATTATATATTCAAACGCACTTAGTTATTCAGTATTAGAAGAACAGTTATTGGCCTCTGTTAATAATTGCGATGTAAATAAGACAAGCAAATTGCTCGGCCAAATTGAAGAACTTGATCAAAATCTTAAAAATTTATTAGTTAATTCGGCACAAAATAATGTTGCATATTACCAAAATGCTAGCAAATTCATTCTTTATAGCTCAAAAGACTCCGTCAATTTTGTCCTAAGCGCTTTGACTATGGCTGGTTCTTACAAACTAGCGCATTTCTGTTTTAAACAACACCAAGAGTTTGAAGCCGCAGCGACTGTAACGGCATTTAGTGTAGAACTAGATAACGGAATTAAACACATAGCGTCAGAGGTAGATAGGGGTTTCCAAGAAATCAGCGATGGAATTGATAATGCTGTTGATGGATTTTTCAATTTTTTCAAAAACAAAAAAGGTAAAAAAACAACAAGCATCCCAAAAACTGTCCCTTTCAAACAACCTGAAATGGCGCCTACCGGACTTTATAATACATTTATGAATTTTGCTGGGGAAGTTAAAGCAAAACCTAGCTTAGAAACAGTCTCAAAATTTATCGCAAAAATAAAGTCTAATCCTACACAAAAACTGCATTTGGAAATCGAGTTAAAAAAATGGTCGCTTATAGCTGGAATCGCAACATCTGCGGTCGTCGGGCTTTATGCTTCGTACAAATTACTATCGTCCTTGATGTGCAACGCTGCCAGCGAAAAATTAAAAGATGCTCGAGTAGTTTATACATTAGTGTCATCTGCGAGAATTAAAGAGATAATCAAAGAAAATTAAAAAAATAAATTAAGTAAATTTAAAAGGGCTCTTGAGAATTTCAAGAACCCTTTTTGTTTGCAAAAAATATTTAATTAGAAACTTAAACTAAAAGTTACGCCGAGTGTGTCGGCAAGAATAGCATTTCTGCCGTTAAAGCCCCATTTAGCAAATGCTGTAATATACGGCTTAAATCTGCTTTGTGGAAAATCACAATACGGATCATAAGATAGGCTAAAAATAAAACTGTGAGTGGTCCAGTCCATCAAGCTAACAGCAGAATTTGCTATTAATGGGTTGACCATATCAGACTCGACATAAACCGTGTCATCATCGTGGTGAATAAATTCGTATGCAACTTTGGCAGATAAGCCATGAGTTATTCTGAAAAGTTCGCCATAAAGAGTGAACCAATTTGTAAGGCCATAGTGCTTGTATGCTCTATATTGATTTAATAAAAATAGATCCGTTTGTGCAAGATCGGTTTTTATACGGCGCGTGCGAGTGTTGCCAAATAAATATAAAAAGTTTGCATCAAGCCCAAAACGTAAAAAACTTGAAATATTTAAATCAAGACCGGTACCAAAAACAAAACCCCACGCTCCGTCGTTTCCAAATGGTATGGCTAAAATTTTGTTTGTATCTTCTTTCACACCCGTCGGAAATGTCGCACCAAAACGAACATTTAGTCGTACGTTCTTTAAAAATGGACGGTACTGTGGAAAATTTTGGCGCCACATAGCTTGCGCAACAAGATCTCCAACTCCATGCCTCTCCCAATTTGAAAGAGAAACGCATCCCTTATTTTGCAAAGTTGGTATAAAATTTTGATCCAAATTACTTTCAAAAGACGTGTGGTTCGTTTGTTCGGTCAAGCAGACATTTTTCAAAGTCATTTTATAGTATGGCAAAAATAAAACGACAGAAAAATTGTGTGCCAAAAACCATCTTGCCGAGAATATTAAATTTATTGGAATTTCAAAATTTCCAGTAGCAACATACAAGCCATGCGAGCCGTTATCATCGTCTATGTTAAAACTTTGACTCAGCTGCCCTAACGGGTCCTCGCTGTTAAAGCCCTTTATCATGGCTAACGCATCTTGTGTGCATTGCCATAACTGCAGTGTATTAACTTTGCGTTTTTTACCAGTATTAATAATATCTTCTTCTTGAAATCCATGAACTTTATATGAGCCTTCATAATCTATAGAGAACTGAAATCTGCTCCCTGGCCATGTTTCGGGAATTAATAAGCTATCATATGGCATGAAAAGATTTGTTGGCGCTATCGAATAAATGCTCGCACTTGTTAAGCTAAGCATAAAAAGTAAATATTGTTTTTTGATCATGATGCTTTCTTACCTTTTTTAGCCGTTGTATCTTATTCCGAAATCACCACATAATATATAATTTCCGGATCCAGATGTTCTTAAGAGTTTTCCTACCGCATTATTTTTATCTATTTTTAGATACAGGTATCGACTATTATTTCGAGCCTGTGGATTACTAAAAATAGTGTTTAAAGTTATAAGCTCTAAAAATGGGCTCCGATCGACATATCTGCTTCTTGAAAGAAATAAATTGCTGCCGTCAGTAAACACATAGTTTCTATATGTGCCCATATTAATAAAAAATGTGGGAGCACCATTAACAAAAATGTCATTAAATGGATA
Source organism: uncultured bacterium (assembly GCA_963717435.1). Taxonomy (GTDB): domain Bacteria; phylum Babelota; class Babeliae; order Babelales; family Babelaceae; genus MFD05580-245. The sequence continues at coordinate 614,337 of OY970332.1, read as the reverse complement.
AACCTGAACTTGCGAACTATTTGAACTATTAATCGCCATGCGATATACGCGAGCCTGATTAAATCCAACATAAGAGTTTATTAAATATAAATTAGCTATTCCTGTATCTTGCTCGCCAAAATTTATATCAAATATTCTGGTAGATGGACCAACGGACTCATTTAGATTTACATAGGTCCAGTTTACGTTAACTTGATTTGATGCAGCAGAAATATCTGAACCTATTCCTGAACTGAAAAGACCACTGCTTGTTGTTAAAATCCCAAAAGAACCTCTGGCTATAAAATCTGCAAAATAGAAATTGCGCCCGCCACCGGGAAGCCCGTTGGGATTAGCTAAATTGGTAGCAGAAAACTGTCCGTTATTGGCAAATAAATTTGCATTCAAATCTAATCTTGAAAGTGAATTTGAAGTCAAAACATATAATTTGCCGTTACATGCAACAAGCTTTCTGACATTCGAAAAGTTCCCAATTTTTTTAAATTGTAAATTATTATTTAATCCAACAAAATTTTCAGATAAACCAGGAGATGCTGGCCAACCATTTCCGTTTTGATCGCACAATACAGCAAGTCCACCATTACCACCAACAAATAACCAACCGTTAGTGCCATCAGTGCCGATAGCGCTAGATATTATCGCACTCAGAGATTCAAGAGCTCCGCCAGTGATCGAAAGACCAGATTTCACTGTTGAATTTGTAAAATTTGAAAGTGTTCCGTCTGTAGAAAAATAATCTATGTTGCCGAAAGTTGGATTTGGCCCGAAGTTGCCATTTGCGTCATCTTCACCATCCTGCAAAATTAAAACTTTTTGGTAACCGGTCATGACAGTTAATGACGTTCTCGAACTTGGCGTCTGATTAAAAGACAAAGTTTGTGGGCCAAAACTAGATAACCCTTGAACACCATCAACTACTGAACTTAATTGTTGCGAAATATTATTTTCAAAAGTTGATGCTCCAGTGCTCCAAGTTGATGTATATACACTGTTTGCGTTTGTAGCTTGATTATTTGTACTTTGAATATAAATCATGTTTGAAAGATAGACATCAAATTGCAAACCAAAAACATTTTGCGCATTACCAGCCGTTCTCTGCCAAGGCGTCCAATTTGCTATCGAGCCATTTGGATTAAAAATAGCCTGAGAATAAAATACACCTGATTGTTGACCGCCTCCGGGTTGCGAAGTTGAGACGTAGACAGTATCACCAACAACATTAATATCGGTAATATTTGCAAACATCGAAGCAGCTCCGACAAGGCCCTGCGCATCGTAAGATGTGACAAGATCAGAATTTGAAGCAGCGGGAATTGAAAATCCACGGGCAATCAATCTTTCTGGAAATCTTCCTGTAAAGCCATTAAATGGTGTAGAGTTTTTGGATGCAACAGTGCCCAACAAACTTGGGTTACCTGTACTGTTTAACGAAACTAATGGAATTGCATAAACTTGATTTCCTACAGTTGACGCGGATCCATTGCCGCCCACAACTATAAGATATTTTACGCCCGTGCTTGTTTTCATTGTACGCACTTTTAAAATAGAAACTTGAGAGTTGGATCCAACTCCGGCAATAATATTATTATTTGTTGGAACATTTAGGGCACTATTGGCTATTATCGGCTGAAACGCTAATTGGGTGCTTGTGCCGTTACCCAAAATACTTGCAACAACAACGCCGAGCATTCCATCTTGGGCACCAGCGCCAGCTTGGCCCTGCAAGGCTATATATAATTTTTGCAAGTCCGTATCCCAAAACATATCTACAGTTGTGCTAGTTATAAAAGAAAGCGGGTCGGTGACCATAACAGCGGGAGTTGATGTATTTAATTGCATCGCTTTATTTCCCGTAGAATTTCCGGCAACTAAATCAGCAACATTAAGTGTGAAATTTTTCACGTTCCCGGTCATGGTTTGCACAAGTTGCAAAAGTGCTATGCCAGAATTATTAACACCAAAATTTCCTGAATTGTCTTGTACTGCTGCAAAAATCAATTGCTTTGATAAATCTACCGTATCCGATGTACCGGGCTGATTTGTTGCAAGGCCAACTATACCGCCGGTTGGTAATCCGCCCGCGTCGTTCACGATTGGCGAACTGACAACAGAAAGACTTGGGTCCAGAGCCCTTAGAAAATAAACTCTTTGATTATCGCCGTTTTTCACAAGAGCGGGCATATCGACCATCAAAGAAAGAAAATTTATTTGTGCACCACATAATGGATTAGGTTGATTTGGAACATTATTTAAAGTTGTGTTTGCGGGAGTTAGTGGCGTGAAAGTATTATAACCCCGCTTAAAGAAAGATACAGAGAATGTGTTGTCGGCTACGGCGCTTGCAGCTCCAACATAACAGTATCCGTCCGCATTATAAAAATCATGTACAGATACAGGAAAATTAAAACTTGACGCCTGATTGGATTGATCTGACAAAACCAAGGTTCTGGAAAAAATTTGACCAACACTTTGGCTCACACATAGTGACGCCAAAACAAATTTCATTATGGGCTTCTGCGGATTTCTTGCTAGCATAAATATCATCCCTAATTAATAAATCACTTTAGAAACTCCATTCTACAATAAATTTTCCGCAATTTCCAAACGTAAAAATATGTGCTATATATTTATATAAGATTTTTTTTGACGGTTATAAATTATTTATTAAAAAAGCCCATTTTCATGCATACAAAAATATTCTCGGCCACTACAATTGGAATAGAAACTCATATCGTTGAAGTTGAAGTTGATCTATCTTTCGGGCTTTTACAATTTTTTATTGTCGGATTGCCAGACACAGCGATAAAAGAAAGCAGACAACGCATACTAACTGCTCTGAAAAACTGTGGCGTTAGGCTGCCAGAGAGAAAAATTACAGTTAATCTGGCCCCTGCTGATATAAAAAAAGAGGGGACCCTTTTCGATTTACCTATAGCGTTGGGAATTTTACACGCTGCGTCTATGGTTGAAATCCCAGCAAATTTTTTACAAGAGACAATTATTCTTGGCGAACTTTCACTTGATGGGACAATTAAGCCGGTTAATGGAGTTCTGCCGATAGCATACGACGCAAAAAATAGACTTAACAAAAAAAGACTTATTATTCCTGAATTTAATGCAAAAGAGGCTGCGTTAATAAATGGCATAGAGGTTATCGGGGTATCAAGTTTTACACAACTTGTTGCATATTTGCGCAAAGAAATACAAATCGAACCAACAGTTGCTAATCCAAAAGATTTTGAAGCAGCACCAAATTTAGAAAATCTTAACTTTAATCAAGTCAAGGGACAGCACCAAGCAAAACGAGCTTTGCAGATAGCAGCAGCGGGCAGGCACAATATTTTATTTATAGGCTCGCCTGGATCTGGAAAAACTATGCTCGCAAAAAGACTGCCTACCATTATGCCCAAAATGTCTTTTGATGAGATTCTTGATACAAGCAAAATATATTCGATATCGGGCAGACTTGGCTCGAAGCATCTGGTAACTGATCGACCATTTAGAAGTCCGCATCATACGATCAGCCAAGCGGGTCTTGTTGGAGGCGGCTCATTCCCGCAACCAGGAGAAATAAGTTTATCCAATAATGGAATCTTATTTCTTGATGAACTTACAGAATTTAAAAGAGATGTTTTGGAAACATTAAGACAACCACTTGAGAACCATTCTGTGTGTATTGCTCGCGCACTTCAGACAATTACTTTCCCTGCGTCATTTTTGCTAATTGCTGCATTAAACCCTTGTCCGTGTGGATTTTGGGGAGATAAAAAACGTGAATGCAAATGTAACTTGCAGCAAATTGGAAAATATTTTTCAAAAATTTCAGGTCCATTACTTGACAGAATAGACTTGCAGATTGTTATTCCGTCAGTAGATTACGAGACTGTGGCTGCAAAAGATAATTCAAATACAAGCTCAGAAGATTTATATAAATCTGTGGAACGCGCCGCGCAGATTCAAAAACAAAGATTTGAAGATAAGCCAAACTGGAACGCTCATATGAGTTCCGATCAAGTTGATAAATTTTGTACATTAACGTCTAGTGCCCAAGATTTGATCAAAAAAGTGTTTGATAAATTTGGATTTACTATGCGCAGCTATCACAAATTATTAAAAGTCGCCCGCACTATCGCCGACTTTGAAGAATCTAAAGACATAGACTTGAAACATATACAAGAAGCTTTGCTTTATAGATCTTTGGACCAAAATATAGAAAAGCTTAAGGCGCAATGAAGCGCTCGACCGGCTTTTTAATCCGGTATATAGCGCGAAATTACGCCATAGCTTTAGCGACGGCGAATAAAATTTTAAATATTTGGGGTTTCATGAAATTTAAAAATGCAGTAATAAAGAAAAAAATATTTTTTATTTCTTTAAGCTTAATTTCTATGCACACAAATTGCATGGATTCCAAAAACATTAAGGGCAGCAAGGAAGAATTTGCTTTCATGAGAAATCTTGAACAATGGACCTCTGATGATAAAAAGTTCTTTATTTTGCGATCTATTATGAGAGAATCTTTAAAGCCGCAAAATTGGTTCATCAAAAAGTTAATGGAGATCGCTGGTAAAAAATCTAATATTTCGACATTATCCGGCCATCGTGGGGCTGTTGCTTCAGTAGCATTTAGTCCAGATCCAGGTGGCAATTATGCACTTTCTGGGGCAGATGATGAAACAATAAAGTTATGGGATTTAACTAATAAACAAAACCCTAATACACATGCCATTGCCACATTATCAGGCCATGATAATACTGTTTTTTCAGTGGTATTCAGCCCTGATGGCAACTATGCCCTTTCTGGGTCAGATGATGGCAAAATAAAGTTATGGGATTTAAGTAATAAACAGAACCCTAATACACATGCGATTGCCACATTATCCGGTCATGCTAGTTGGGCTTATTCAGTAGCATTTAGTCCTGATGGCAATTATGCTCTTTCCGGGGCATGTGATGGCACAATAAAACTATGGGATTTAAGTAATAAACAAAACCCTAATACACAGCCTATCGCCACATTAACCGGTCATGGTGATTTGGTTCGTTCGGTAGCATTTAGTCCTGATGGCAACTATGCCCTTTCCGGGTCAGATGATAAAACAATAAAGTTATGGGATTTAAGAAATAAACAGAACCCTAATACACATGCTATTGCCACATTATCTGGTCATGGTGATTTGGTTTATTCAGTAGCATTTAGTCCTGATGGCAATTATGCCCTTTCCGGGTCATATAATAAAACAATTAAGTTATGGGATCTAAAATCATTAATAAAGCTGCACAAATATTTTGACAAAGTAACAGAATCCGTAATCGGAGAATCGAGTGGAAAAAATAAAATAATACAGTATATGTTGCTTAAGTCGATTTTAAAATTTAGAAATAAGCAAATAGAACAAAAAGACAAAAAGCCTTTCAGTATTTCTTATCCTAAATTAAAAAATATATTTAATGGTTTGCCCGATATTTTGAAAGATGCTTTGCTTGACGAAAAATATGTTGTTTTAAAAGAAAATTAATTATGTTGAATATTGGTATAGATTCTGTGGAAATCCCACGCTTCAAAGACTGGCAAAATTATCCCAGAATTAGGCTGTTAAGAATATTTAATGATATAGAGATAGATTATTGCCTATCTGGGGCGAATATAAACCCCTTAAAAACCCGCGAAAGATTCGCTTCCAGGTTTGCCTTCAAAGAGGCTACTTTTAAGGCTATTTCCCCATTTTTGGGGCAGAATTTGCCATTTTTAACACTTTGCAAGCTAATTTGGGTAGAAAATGGGGTTAATGGACAGCCAAAAGTTGCTTATAATACTGAATTAAATAACTATTTAACAAACAAATTAAATTTTTCTGTATCTATAACATATTCAGGTGATACAGCCATGGCTGCTGTTATTGCTTATAACACCGATAAAATCAGCTAAATTAGTGCATAAATCGTTTGACAAACCTGCAAATAAATCTATGATTATGAATGTATCGCGGGGTAGAGCAGCCTGGTAGCTCGTTGGGCTCATAACCCAAAGGTCGCTGGTTCAAATCCAGCCCCCGCCACCAAATTACTAAACTGGCTTGAATTTATCACTCAAGCCAGTTTTTTTATGCCCAAAATTTTTAAATCCTTGTTTTTTTAAACATATCTTACATAAACTGTTTTTTTGTAATAAAGCTTTAAGATATTTAAATTTTAAAAATTAAGCGGGTATTAAAGTGAAAAAAGTTAACGTTATAAATATAGTTATATTTTCAGCTATATCGTTGGTTATTTTTAATAAATTAGAAACAGAGTCAAAACCGACAAATATTTCCTCAGAGGGATCTGAAATTCTGAGTTTAAAATTTGATGGAAAAGATCAACTATTTGCAATATATGAAAATACAATAAAAATTTGGCCCAATATTAACGATACAAAAATTACAAAAGTTTTAACTCACAATTCAGTTTGTTGCGGGGATATAAATTCTAAATCTGACAAATTCGTAAGTGGCGCAAAAGATGGCAGTTTAAAAAATTGGGATTGGGCCAACTCAAAATCGATTTTTGATATCTCAGCAAAAAGACCTATAGAGCAGGTAATTTTTCTAGATAGCGGTGATATATTTGCATTGATGGGAAACAAAACACAGATAATTAATGGCAAAAATGGGCAAACTGTACAATCGGCAGATTTGGGACCAAGTAGCATAGTATATCTGACAATATCTCACAAAGCAGAATTGGCAGCTTTCTGTGAAGATAAAGACGTTAAAATAGTTGATGCCAAAAACGGCAAAGAGCTGCAAAATATAAGCACAAACATAGAGTGCTTCAAAATAAAATTTTCAAACAATAGAGAATTAATAGCTATAGCGGATAAAGATTCAAAAGTTGAAATTTGGGATATGAAAGAAAATAAACGCGTTAACACAATAGACAAATTAAAAAATTTAAATCTAATTGATTTGGAATTTATAAATAATAATAAGCAGTTAGTTATAGGGACAGAAAATGAAGTTATTATTTGGGATCTTGAAAACAATAAACAGTTAAAAAGCTTAAAAAACAAAGATAAAATCTATTTTTTTTCAGTAGATAATAGTGAAAAAAAATTGGCAACTGGAGACAAAGGGGGCTTTGTTAAAATATTTGATATAAATTCGGGGAATGTTATCAAACATTTTTATGCAGGTAAAAAAGTTAAAGTTTTAGCTTTTAATAAGGCTGGAAACAAGCTTGCAAGCGGCAGCGAAGATGGCAAAATATATCTTGTCGATCTTTAAGATAAATCAATTAAAAATTTACTTTATTTAGATCAAAATTAACTTTTTTAAGAGCATCAAGACTAAGTGTTTTATCTGGATCATAAGTTAATTTCTTGCCAGATTTTAATTCTTCACGAACAAGCATAAGAAGTCTTCCCAGATGATTTTGGCCCAAGCCATCAAGCCCAGCTCCCCATTCAGTATCAATTTGATTCTTATTTGGGTTAAGGCCCGTATCTTCTACCAATATTAAATTATTAGTGCCTAATAAAAGATTTTTTAAAGAACTATCTTGGCTAAACTTTGCTTTTAACGCATCCAACATAGCTTGATATTTTACTGACTTGTGCCAATTTGCAACTAAGAGACTTTTGTTTTTGTTTATAAGATCCCTGGCAAGACTAAAAGCATCTCTTGGACTAGATTGATTTCTTATTGTTTCCTGGGTATTTAAATCAGTAAATTTCATAGCTTGGAAATAGTGCTCGCTTGTTTTCCATTCTCTTTTGTCGATATTTATCGGTTTTTTGGGTTCATAAAAGTTTGTAAACTCGTAGTAGGGCTTATTCTTTTCGTAAAATTTTAGGGATCCTGCTGGTATATTTAGCCAGGTTATTCCAGACTGTGGCATCTGAGACTGAACCTGATTTTGGCCAGGCAATAAACTATTAAGTTTTGATAATAAACTGTTATCCCAAACGCGATTAATTTGATCCAAAAAACCGCGCGATATATTATAACTCTGGGTTTTTCCAGCTTTTCCGTACCAAATCAATTGAACATCTTGGCCCGGTGATCTTTTTGGCATCAAAAGACTAGCTGCCTGAACCCAAGAAAAATTATCTTTTTGCTGATTTTGTCCAGATATGTTCAAGTCTCTATTTGTCTTAAACATCTTAACGGGAACAAAATAAAATGTATTCCCACTTGGGGAATCAAAAACTTGTACGGCTCTTTGCCAATCAACAGTTGAATCGTTATATATATTATTAGTCTTTGAAGATAAAGCATTTTTGGCAACTTCAAGATCACTAGGCTTTCCAAAAAGACCTCCAAAGGATGCCCCATGCCCTTGAGGAAGAGAAAAATCGTTCCAATAAGGTCCGGCTGGATTGGTATCATGTCCCAACAAAATGTTCCATCCATTTTTGTCTGGATCAGAGACTTGATTGTAAGAAACCGGCACAACTCTTATTAAATTTTGCTTTGTAGCCATACCAAAAGCTAATTTAAAAGAACTGAGTACTACAAAACAAAGCAAAAAACCGAACTTTTTGATGTTATTCATAATAGCTCCCTATATTAATGAAACGCTCTCCGGATTAAAATCCGGTGTATCGCGCGAAATTACGCCACAGCCAAACCCGCCCGCGCTAAAGCGACGGCGAATAAAATTTCAGGCAAGATTATAAAACAATATAATTTAAATTATATTGGCAATTTAATAAAAAAACTATTGTTTTTAATATCTAAAATATTCTATTATATAAATAGCTAGAGAGTAAATAAAAAAATGGAGATTTATCATGCAAGACACAAAAAGATTAGTAAAATTCGTATTTTTTATAAGTTTAACGTTGTTTTTATGCAATTTTTTAATCTCAGAAAATTTACATTCAGCTATTAACCAGATAAAACAAATTAAACAAATAAGAATCTTATAATAAAAAAAACTATTTTTTACCTTTTAAAAATTCATCTGCAAATTTTAATGCATGTCTTGCGTTGGCAAATGTAATTTTATTAAAGGCAGGTGCAAATTCCAGCCATTTATAATCTATGTGCTCTGGAGACAGCCGAATCTCTTGCGTACTAGTTTCCCCCAAAAAAAGTGTAACTTCTTTTGAAACAAGCTCATCAGATTTATTTTTAAATATATATGATACGCGACGCTCAAAGCCGTCGATAATTTTGCATTTCAAGCCAGTTTCTTCTTCAAGCTCACGAACAGCAGCCTCATGCTTGGTTTCACCAGCCTCCAATTTGCCTTTAGGAAAATCCCAGTGGCCGGAAGTATAATGCAACAGAAGATATTTAATTATTCCATTTTCTTTTGTAAAGATAATAAATCCAGCGGACGTCTCAAGTTTCATTTACGCTAACCTAATTTTATCAGTTTAAAAAATATATTTTTACCTTAAAAAATTTTCTTGAAAGATATATCAAACCGAACATTGCTGCAACAAGTGGCGCAACCCATGTCCAAAATAAAACTGTTTCTAGTAAATAATAAGATAAAAATTCTGACATAAAATATAAAATTAAATAATTTAATCCAAGATAAATTAAGTAAAACAACAAGCCAATTGCAGAAAGCTGAACTGTATATCTAAAAATAAATTCAAGAAAATTTTTAATATAAATCTGGAACTTAAATCTTTTATGTAACATATAAATAAATAAAGCTGACTGTAAAGCAGCGGCTGATGAAGTTGCAATCGCAAGCCCATAGACACCCCAAACTTTTATTAAAATAAGGTTTAATATCGTATTAAAAGCGGTACCAACAAAAGATATAACCGTTGGCAAGAACGTACTATGCTTTGAATAATAAATACTTAGCAAAATTTTATTAAGTGAAAAGAAAAACAGCCCCACCAAAAATGCGGACAAAATCGAAGCTGCCTGTATGACTTTTTCGATTGGGAAGTTGTCGCAATATAATATGGTATAAAATATTTTGTGACTGAAAAAGCTCATAATTATGGCAACAGGAACAGTTACCCAAAAAATTAATTTTGTGGACTCAAGAAGATAAAAGCTGAGTCTCTTTGGCGCGTATTCGTTAACTCTAGAAAAATGGGGCAATAAAACAGTTGAAAATGCTACCGCAAAAACCCCCAGGGCTATGCGTGTGAAATCAAATGCGTATGTTAATAGCGATATAGATCCAACTGGCAAATAAGATGCAAGCATCTGATCTATCGTTAAATTTATCTCGATTGCGCTCATGCTTAAAAGACATGGCAAAAATTTAAACAAAACTGTTCTGAAATTTTTCCAAGTAGTTTGATCTGGCACACCCACAGAAAAATTATTTTTTAGATAAGCAAATATGTGCAAGAGAAGTTGCAAAACGCCTCCAAAAAGAACAAACAGCGCAAATTGTTCAACTGGCAGTTTATAATAAAGTGAGATAATTAACCCGGCAATAAAAGAAATATTTAATAAAATTGGCCCCAAAGTAGGTATAAAAAATTGATGAATCGATTGCAATGCGCCTGCGCAAAGAGCACTGCTTGAAACAAAGAATATAAAAAAGATAGTAATTCTTGTTAACTTAACGGCCGCCAAAAATCTTTCTGGATCAGCGCCTGCTTGAACAAACCCTGGCGCCAAGAAAGATACAATAAAACTTGCTTTCCAGAATATTAAGAAGCATAGCGCTAATAAAAAGCCTTCAAAAACAATAAACATTAAAGACATTAATTTATTAACTTGATCATGTTCATCTTTTTTTTGGATCGCAACAAGAGTTGGTATAAAAGATGCGCTAAGGGCCCCTTCTGCAAAAACTTTTCTTAATGTATTGGGGATTTTGAATGCCATATTAAAGGCATCGGCCATTGCACCGGCACCAAGATATCTGACTTTTAAGACTTCACGAACAACGCCTAATAATCTGCTAAAAAGAGTTGAAAGCCCTACCATCGCTGTTTTTTTTATTATGGTTCTACGTGATAATTTAGACATTTTAAACCCAGATATTTATGTTGAATTTATATTTGTTTAACTAAATTTCCATCACTAATCTCAAGAACATTATCCATCAAAGATGTAACTTCAGGATCGTGTGAGCTAACAATCAGACCCATGTTCCAATTTTTTTTTGCAGACAATAATAAATCTATTATTTGTCTTGCATTATCTTTATCAAGATGGGCCGTTGGTTCATCAGCAAATAAAAATTTTGGCCTGTTAAATATGGCACGACAAATTGCAACTCTTTGCTGTTGACCACCAGAAAGAGCGCCCGTGCTACTTTCTGCTTTTTCAAAAATCCCAACAGTCTTTAAAAGCTCAAGCCCTTCTTTTTTACAATCTAATATCGACCTACCTGAAATTAAACCCTTTAAGATTACATTTTCCAAAACAGTAAGTTCCGGAATTAAATATGGATATTGAAAGACAAGCCCTATATCTTCGGTGCCCAAATTTTGATACTCAACTTGACCAGAACTTGGAGATTCTAGATTTGCAATAATATAAAGCAAAGTAGATTTTCCCGTACCGGAAACTCCCGATAAACCATATGAATGGCCCTGAATAAATTCAAAATTTATATTTTTTATTACGTTAATCTTTTCATGTTTTGCTTGAACAAAACTTTTGCTTATATTGTGTAATAAAATTTTTGATAAATTAGTCATATTTTTTCTTTACTTTTAAACAGCACAAACTTAATTTACACCCTAATTGGTTGTTGGGCAAACTAAACCAAGCTTAATTTTTTTATTTTATTAATTTTAAATAGCTTTATAATATAACCGGTTTTCAAGTTAGTTTTTAAGTTTACTATTTATTAAGCAAGAGAGTCGCATGAAAGAGTACATCTATTTACTTTTAATGGCAGCAGCAAATTCTACTGTTGGGACCAATAGGGGCTATGAAGAAAAACCGATCAATCTCCAGTTGGAACTCGCTATGATAAACAGAGATTCTACAAAAACCTCACAGATTATATTTGATAACGTAAACAAATTTTATTTTGAAAATAATAGAGAAAAACTAGATTTTATAGAGCTAGCATCAAAGATAATCAAAGAAAAAAATAATTTATTAAATATCTCGGAACTAGAGAAAAAAGAAGCAGAAAGTATAAATCATATCAAGCAGGAGCTTGACACTTGGAAACTTGTAAGAAGGGTATTGCTTTTGACGCCAATATCACCGACGGGCTCTTCAAAATTATAATTTAAATTACGAAAGTTAAATATGACACTGCTAGATTGTGCCACGCAAGTTAATAGTTTATTGGCAATTCCAACAACGATAGTTTTCATGTCTGTTGCCGTAATTTTAACATTCAAAACAAGATTTGTGCAGATCAGGGCACTACACAGATTCTGGAAAATTTTGGGATCACAATATAGGACAAAAAAATATAACACTGCTGATATAAGTGATAAAAAACTAAAAACTATCTCTCCAATACAAGCTTTATTTACAGCCATGACAACAACCATAGGCATGGGGAATATAGTCGGGCCAACGATGGCCATAGCCGTTGGCGGACCCGGGGCTCTATTTTGGTTAATTGTTTATATTTTACTTTCTATGGTAGTTAAATTTGTTGAAGTTACATTTTCGGTTTATTCAAGATCGGTCACAAAAACGGGGGAAATAATTGGCGGACCTGCGCAGTATCTTAAAATCATAAGCCCGAAATTGGCGTCTTGGTATGCAATTTCGACTATGTTCTTATTTGTGGGTTGGTGCGGACTTCAAACCAATACTTTAGCTTCCATATACTCACGTGAAAACATACCACTTTGGCTAACGGGTATCTTGGCGTCAGTATTGGTTTTGGTTGTCGTTTTGGGAGGAATAAAGAGAATCGGCTCGATGGCAAGCAAAATTATCCCATTTGTTTTTGTACTATATGTTAGTTATACGTTAGTAATTTTATTAAAAGACCCAGTATTATTATCAAAATCTATAAATCTTGTTTTTACTCACATATTTTCCCCATGCGCGGCACTTGGTGGTTTTTTGGGAGCAACAGTATTTGTTGCCCTAAAAGAGGGGGTCTATAAAAGTGTGTTTATTACAGAATCTGGACTGGGAACATCGGCGATTGCCCATGCATTTTCTGATATTGATAAGCCAAGTGATCAGGGTATTTTGGCCATGTTTTCAGGATTTGCAAATATATTCTTATGTACACTTTCTGGACTTCTTGCAATCACAACAAAAACCTGGACAAATGCGACATTTAGTTCAGCTTTAGTTTACGATGCATTTAGTCAAAATTCGCAATTCTTTGGGAAATTCATACTTCTTTTGAGTGTGACCATTTTTGTAATTATCACTATAGTCGGCAACACTTTTAATGGAGGTCAGAGCTTCGCTTCGATTTGGGGATATAAATTTATAAAACTTTACTATATTTTCGCTGCACTTGTAACTTTTGCGGGCGCAATGTGCGACGTCCCATTAATCTGGGCAATAATGGATATTATTCTGGCTCTGGTGGCCCTGCCTAACGTAATTTCTATACTTATATTAGCAATAAAATACCCCAAAATCATTAAGGTTTAAGACAATATAAGTACAGAACTATTTACATTCAAAATTTAATTAGATAGCCTGTTTTTGATAGTATTTTTTTTCTTTCTAAAAAAAGGAGACTTTTTAATGGCAAAACAAATGCACCACTCACACGTGTTGAAATATGTATACAAAGCTGCTTGGATCATAGCTGCTCTTGCTGCACTTAATGTTGGCTTAACAGCATTTGATTATGATTTCTTCATGTCATCTATGGTTCAACAAAACATGGCTAACCTAGTGAACCCAATTAAGTACGTTGTATTGGCAGCAGGTATATTAAGCTTGGTGAGCATCTTTATGCCTCACGAATCTTGCGCTCGCTAATCAACCAAAATATTTGATTATTTGGCGGCTTTCGTTAAGATCACGAAAGCCGTTTTTTATTGCCAAAACTCCACCATTTGACGCTAATTTATAGTCTTTTATACTGTATATATAAGCAAATTATATAAGCTATTTTAGCTTTAATGGGCAAAAACAGTAAAAAATAAATTAATTTTGGGGTTAAAATTCATGAAGAAATCAGTTTCTAAATTAAAAGCGGTTTTATTAATTTTGTTAATATCGTCACTTGGCAATAGTTACAATATTTTTGGTCTAGAGTTAACAAATAATAGAAAAAAAGTAACTATCGTAGAAATAGACAACAAATCAGACTCCAAAGCAAATTTGAAACTTGGGGCCGAAAAAATTATAGATGTTTTAAGCAAAAAAAAGATTAACAGAGAAATAGAGATACCTTTTATTTCTGTCAGCAGAAATATTGTAGATTTTACCCAAGATAAGTTTTATATTCCCAAAGGCGCACTAAAAGTTATCACAAATTTGGGCAAGTTTGGCATATGGAAAAATGAAGACGGGTTAATGTTTGCACAAAAAACAAAATATAATTTTGAAAAAAAATCTCCAGAAAAACTGGATCTAAATCATCCGGAAACCATCTCTGAGATAACCAAAGTCGTACTGTTTATAAACAGCCAAGGCAAACCAGAATTAAAAATAAAATAAAAAATAAATACTAATTTCTTGACCTTGGGTAAAAATATTATTTAGTATGGAAGAGGTAATAGTATTAACTATGGCATGAAAAGTTTTTAAAACCCAGTAAGCCTAAAAAAAGGGAGTGGTCATGGTAGTAAAACGTAAAAAAGTTGCTAAGAAAGCTGCAAAAAAGGCAACAAAAAAAAGAGTAGCTAAAAGAAAAACTGCAAAAAAAGCTGCTCCGAAAAAAAGAAAAGCTGCTAAGAAAGCTCACGCTAAAAAAGCTGCTCCAAAAAGAGCGAAAGCTAAAAAAGCAAAAGCTAAGTCAGCCAAAGCTAAAGCATCAAAAGCAAAAACAGCTAAAGGCAGAAAAACAACTCCTATGACTCGCAGACCTGCTAAAGCACATGCTAACAAGCCAATGTGGGGAATAGCAGGAGAATAATCCTAGACTATTTATTGGGCGGTAAGTATTAAGCTTAGCCGCCTATTTTTTTGCCAAAAATTTGTCCATATACAAAGATTATATTTCAGACTCAAGAATTATTTAGTAAAATAATAGAAACTAAATAATCTATAAAAAAATCTATTTTTCAAGAAAATCAAGAAAGCAATACAAATGCAAAAACCCAAAGTGTTTCAACATAAATTAGATAATGGGCTAAATATACTTGTTGTTGAAAGACATAATACTCCTAAAGTTTCAATACAGCTCTGGTATAATGTGGGCTCAAAAGATGAAAAAACTGGAGAAAAGGGTATTGCGCATTTTATTGAGCATATGATATTCAAGGGGACAGATAAGCTTTCTGAATCTGATATAAACCTCATAACACATAAACTATCCGGCGTATGCAACGCATTTACATCATATGACTATACGGGTTATCTTTTTGATTTTCCGTCCCAAAATTGGCACGAGTCTTTGCCGATAATGGCCGATTGCATGAAAAACTGCTCATTTAAGCAAGAATTTTTGAATTCAGAAGTAAAAGCTGTAATACAAGAATTAAAGATGCGCAAAGATAACTACTTGCTAACTGTGCTTCAACAACTTCTTGGCTCAATATTTGCCGATCACCCGTATCATCACCCAATAATTGGCTATAAGCAAGATTTATGGAGCATGGAAAAAGATGCTTTAGTAAATTTTTATAATAAGCACTATTGGCCAAATAATGCGACACTTGTTGTAGTTGGCGATGTTAAACATCAAGAAGTTTTTGAGCTGGCCCAAGAAAATTTTGGTAGCATAGAACCAAATTTGAGTTATACAAAAGAACAGTTTTATCATTCACAAGATTTGTCTTCAAAAGCTGTAACAATATATCGAGACATTCAACAGCCAATAGTTTCTTTGGTCTGGGAAATACCAGGCTCAAGGGAAAAACAGGGATATATCTGGAACATAATCGCGCTGATAATTGCACAAGGTGACGGCTCAAGATTATACAAAAAACTTGTTGATGAACTTAATCTTGTTGTCGATATCGAGTGCTCTACTTGGGAAAATTTTGATCGTTCAATATTTTTGTTGCATTTCCAGCCATTTGAGCAAAAAAACATAGATAAAATTATAGAAATAATAACCCAAGAACTTGCTGATATAACTAATAATGGCATAACTAAGCAGGAACTTATAAGAGCTAATAATAAAACCGAAATAGACTATTTTTCACTTCTTGAAAGTAACCATCAACAGTGCTCGCTTTTGGGAGAAATGTTTTTAGCCACAGGTGACCCAGAGTATATATATAATTATTTAGACGAAGCTAACAACCCAAATAATATTAACAAAGTTAAAGAAAATATTTCAGAGTTTCTAAGACCATCTGTTATGCACAAGGGTTTAGTTCTGCCGATAGTAGAAGAAGAAAGAGAAAATTTATTAAAAATTCAAGAGATCTCTGACGAGCAAGATGTAGAATTTTTGGCAGGGAAATCTCGGGAATTAGATGTCGAACAAGGGTCACATGTTTTGTCGGTAAAGCCAAACCCTGTTAAAAAATTTGAGTTCCCATCAGGAAAATCTGTAACTTTAAAAAACAACTTAAAATTACTTTATTATAATAATCCCACACTTTCTAAGATCGATATTATTTTAGATTTTAAAACAAAAAGCTATTACGATCCTCAAGACAAACAGGGGATATTAAATCTAGTATCAGACATGTTACTTGAAGGTACAGATAAATATTCTGCTTCTGAACTTGCTACAGAACTTGAATCGAACGGCATAAATTTGATCTCTTCGCCGGGACAGATTCAGCTAAGTTTGCTTACAAAAGATTTTGAAAAAGGGCTTGATATATTATCTGATATTTTAATAAATTCTAAATTTTCAGAAAAATCTGTATCAAAAATTAAAGCTCAAACAATATCTGATATTAAAAATTTCTGGGATAGCCCCAACGAGTTTATCGGGCAAATTTTAAAAGAAAAACTTTATAAAAATCACCCGTATAGCAAAAATTCTCTCGGAACAGAAGAGGTTATAGAAAAAATAACCAGACAAGATCTGGCAGATTATTACAAAAAATCTATAGTTCCAAATGGCGCAAGAATGTCCATAGTGGGAGATATTTCAGGTTATGATATAGAAAAAACTGTAGAAAAATATCTAAGCAACTGGAAAGCTCAAAATATAACCGAGCCTGTTTTCCCAAATTTAGAGCCAATTAAGCAAGCCGAGTTTAGCCATTATATTAATAGAGATCAGACGGTTTTGGTTTATGGTGGAATTTCAGTAGACAGACTTAGTCAGGATTTCGATAAATTATTTTTGTTTGATCAAATATTTACTGGCGGAATTCTGGGGTCGATGAGCTCAAAACTTTTTGAACTTCGTGAACGATCCGGATTATTTTATACTATAGGCGGATCATTAATAGCAAGGGCAGATAAACAACCTGGAATGGTGTTCATCAAGACTATAGTTTCTAATGACAGACTTAAAGAAGCAGAAGTTGCCATAGAAAATACCATTAATACGGCTTGCGATTTTATTTCTCAAGAAGAGTTTGAAGACGCTAAAAACGCTATAATAAATTCACTTTCAGATAGTTTTGGAACCAATAAGCAAACTGCTTTAACTTTGTTATTTTTAGATAATTATAATTTAGATTCTAGTTATTTTACAAAACGGCCGTCCCAAATCCAGGCGATTACAATTGCTCAGGTTAAAGAAGTCTGTTCAAAATATCTTGATACCAAAAAAATGGTTAAAATCAGGGCGGGAAGAGTTTAAATTAAAAAACTCTTTAAATAGTCCCGAACAAAATTCTATGTTTATACCCAGGGAGAGATTTTAAAAATCCAGGGGTGGTGAACTATGAAAATAACCAAAGTAATGGCGCGAGAGATTTTCGACTCGCGAGGGATGCCTACCGTTCAATGTGATCTTTTATTGGATGACAAAATAGCGGTATCGGCTAGCGTCCCGTCGGGAATTTCAAAAGGCTTTTATGAAGCCGTTGAATTAAGAGACGGGGCTGACAGACTAAATGGCCTAGGAGTAACACGAGCAGTCGAAAATATAGAAACTATCATAGGGGGCCAAATCTTAGGCAAAGAACCTAATGGCGTAGAAATGGATCTACAAATTATTTCACTGGATGGGACAGAAGACAAATCAAATCTGGGAGCAAACGCTACCCTTGCAGCAAGTATGGCGATTTACAAAGCACAGGCAATACTTGAAGAGCTTGAACTTTATGAACTGATTTCATATATATTTGGCTCACAAAGTGTTGCTTTGCCATTTCCAATGTTTAACATGATAAATGGTGGTGCACACGCGAATAATAATCTGCAAATTCAAGAATTTATGGTTGTTCCAGTTGGCGCGACAAATTTTCGCGACTCAATGGAAGTCGCTTTTTTTGTGTTTAACGAGATTAAAGAAATACTTAAGAAAAAAGGGTTAAGTGTTGCGGTGGGCGACGAAGGCGGATTTGCACCATTCTTTAAAGATGATTTTGAGGCGCTTGATATTATAACCGAAGCTATAGAAAAAGTTTCAGCAAAAACCGGTTCAAGATCTGTTATTGCACTTGATATAGCTGCGACACAATTTTACGATACTCAAAGAAATTTTTATTTATGGAACAGACAACCGTTAAATTCGCAAGAACTTCTGTCTGTTTATTCTGAAATGATAAAAAAATATCCTATATATTCTATCGAAGATCCATTTGCTCAGGACGACTGGGAATCCTGGACCGCTATAACAAAAGCTTTAGATGATAAGGTTCAGATTGTTGGCGATGATATCTTCGCAACAAATTTATATAGAATTTCTCAGGGCGTAGAAAAACAGGTCGCAAATGCAGCCATAATAAAACCAAACCAAGTCGGAACAATAACTGAGAGTTTACATGCGATCAAACTTTGTAAAACAGCAGAGATGGGGACAGTAATATCACACAGATCTGGTGAAACATGCGATACGTTCATCGCGGATCTTGCTGTCGGAACAAGCTCGGGACAAATTAAAGCAGGAGGCTTTTCAAGAGGCGAAAGAATGGCAAAATACAATCGATTATTAAGAATCGAAGATGACCTAACTCTTTCGCTCCTTAACTCTTAAAAATGGGTTATCTTCAAAAGCTATAAGCTCTTTAACAGCTTTTGCCTTTTCACCAGAGCTGTCATAATTGACGGCTCTGGCTGGCAAATTATTGGCCTGTGGATTTTGCGAATTATTTGCTTTTGTTTTTTTCGCTCTGAACTTTTTGCTTTTTTTAGTTAAAACATCTTCTATTTTTATGTTTGTATTCTTCGAATCTCTCAAATAATTTTCAGTACCAGCTTCACCAATACGGGTATCGCCAAAGAATAAGTGCTGTATAGGCTCAACAAAGTCTGTAGGTTCATCTTTTTCGTCAACCTGTTTGTTAAGCTGTTTAATTTTGTCAGTAGTGTATCTATTCACACCCATTCTCAATTTAGGATCAACAATCGTTGGCGAGATAAATACCATGATATTACTCTTTGATAATGTTATGGTTTCACTCTTAAATAACCAACCGATAATTGGAATTTTTGAAAGCAACGGAGTTCCAGACTCATCATGATTTTCAACCGTTTGCAATAATCCGCCAAGAGCTAGAACTTGTCCGCTGCCCAAATTGGCATTTGTCGATACCGTACGAGTTGTTCTTGAAAAGTCGGTCGTAGATTGAGGAGCGTTAAAGTCCTCAATATAAACGTTAACTTTAAGATTTAATCTGTCCAATGAACTTATTCTCGGCACAAGATCAACGCGAATTTTTGCAGGAATATCTTCTTGCTTAATTGTGATAGCACCGGATGCCTTTTGAGCGTCAGATTCACCGGCTTGTCGTCTTATGGTAACAGACTCTACAAAAGCTGATTTATTATTTGTCGTAACCAAAAATGGATGTGATAATACTTTGGTATTTGTATTGGCCTTAAGTACAGTTAATAAAGTACTTATGCCTGAACCATTAGGATCATTAAATGACATTATAAATGAGCCTGTCGGCACGTTTATTGAGTTAGCTTCAGTTAAATATTTAAGCAAATCCGCAGCCAAAGTCGGCGGCACTGGTGTAGGAATTGTTCCGCCATTTAAAAGAGTGTCGTTAATATTTGCAATATTTGACGCCAAGAAATTTGGTCCATCGGGTTTATTAAACAAACCACCAGCATTACGTATACTTCCGGATATATCGTCATTAGTTAATTTGGTTATATCAAGTACCAGTACTTCTAAAATAACTTGGGGTTGCGGTTTATCAAGCTTTCTTATTAATTCTCGAATGCGCAACCAATCACTCTCTCTTGCTGCAACAATAAGTCTGTTACCACCCTGATAAACTGCTGAGCCAGCTGTATCAGTTTGTGTATCTCCCGCCTTTGCGCCGGCAACAGCAACAGCTTGCTTAACTTCTTTATAAGCTTCAGCAAGTATAATAACCCCTTCAAAAAATCTTTCAGGGCCGCCGGATACCGCTTCTCTTGTTGTTTGATCAGAAGCGCCGCCGCCAGAAGAAACTATTTTTGTTAAATCTTTGGCAAAAGACTCGGCATCAAGATACTGTAAATCATATGTGTGCAATATCGACTTACCAGATTCAGGAGCAACATCTAATTCTTGTGTGATAAAATCACGTATTCTGGAAATCGCAGTATCCCTACCTATAATAATTACGCGGTTCTCACGCTCAGCTGCAACTACTTTGGTTCCGGGACTAAAATAGTAACTTGAATCTGTTTTTAGATTACCGCGCATAGACGGATACTTAGAATCTGTCACTTGAGGAACAAGCTCTTTTAACAACTTTACAATATTTGCTGCTGACGTATAAAGAAGTTGGACAAACTCAAAACCCTCTTTATAGCCAATATTGTCCATTTTAATCACAGCCTCAGAAACACTCGCGATATTTTTTGCTGTATCGATAATAATTACCGCGTTAGATTTTGGATCGTACATAAAAATGCCGTTAACACTTAATATCTCTTTCAAAAGCAAATTAAGCGGTTCTGGGCCCTGGGCTTGTTCAGGCACTCTCATGTTACTCAAATAATAAACGTATCTGATTCTTTGATCCGTAAATGGTAATTTGTCAGGCGGCACATTAACATATAACGGCATGTTTTCGCGCGATACATTGTGATTATTTTTCACAACTGTATAAATTCCATTTTGATCTTTTGTTATAGAATATCCGGAAAGTTCCATCATAGAAAGAAGATATTCCCAAGCCTGATCAACTGTAATTTTGCCCTTAACACCAAAACTTACTTTCTGATTAATATTATGTGGTGGCAATGGAAGAATAATATTAATGTCTTTTGCTTTGGCAACTTTACTTATTATTGTTGAAAGATCTTCGTTTGAGAAAGTAAAATCTACCAATATTTTTCCAGGCTGAATTTCTATCTCTGGCGATTCTTCAAATTTTCTATTTTTTTCTTTATTTGCTTTACGAACTACTCTGCTTGTTTCGACTTTTTGTGTAGCTGCTGCAGTTTTTGGAGCTTGTTCAGCTGGTGCAGCGGGCACTTCTGGGGCTACGGGCACAGATTCAGCTTGTGGCTGAACCGAGCCAACTTGGCTAGCTACTGCTACTGTCTCTGTTGGTTTTAAATCTTTTTGGACAGTTTCGTGTTTGATTTCTTGGACCGGGACAGAAGCTGCTGGAGCTTTAGTTTCAGAACTTACAGAAGTTCCGGATGTAATATTATCGCCTTTATTTTCGGCCAAAACAGTATTGGTAGCCGTAATATCTGTACTATTTTGAACATCATGTTTTTTATGATGTTTTTCAGATTCTGTTTCTGCCAAAATTTTTGAACAAAAATTTTGCAGCAAAATAAAAATCAAAAACTGATACATCATCGATTTACTCTTTTTTTCAATTTTTATCATTTTCATCCAGGATCTTTCCAAGATTAAGCAGAAGTACTTTTAGGTTTTAATGTAGCAATTTCAAGTGTAACATCAATATACGGTTTTTTAGGCACTTTGGTTATAATAAGCTCTTTTGTATAAACACGTTCATCTTGATCGATTTTTGTTAATAGCCCACATAGCTGCTGCATATTTAAATTAACAAAACTTGTGACCAACTTTATTTCTGTGTATTCGTTATCCAGTTCTTCTTCAACTAATTCTGGCTCTTTTGAATTATTTTGCCCAAGATCCGTATCTCTTATCACGTTCAGCATAAACTGGGCAATTTTAAAATTCGTATCTTGCTCCAAAATTTCAGAAACTTCTTTTTCCTGAGCCCTTACTGTCTCAAATTCACCAAGAAGATCTGCCACCTCTTTTCTTTGCATATTAACAACTTTAATTTTTTTTAAGTAATAATTAACGTTACTGTAATATCGCCAAATCAAAAGTCCCATTAACAAAAAAAGAGCAAATAAAATCGCTGATAAATATTTATAAAAAGAGTTCTGGTCAAGCGATTTAATAAAATCTTTTAATTTATCAAATAGTTGCATTATCGTTCCTAATCCTCTTTTTTCACAACCAATGTTATATCAAAATCTGGGGTCTCTATTCTTGGCACCCCTTCAAACATCCCTGATTTCAGTTGTGATTCAAAAACATTTATAGCATCAAAATCTCTAACTTTACCTTCAAGATCGATCTTTGTCGTGTTATTAGAATTATATATTCTTAATTTCTTTAATTCTAATCCAACGCCTTCTCTGTCTATTTTTGTAGTTAACTCTTGCAGATATTTCAAAAACGAATACCTGTTTTTACTAGACAAAGCAAACCAGATACTTTCTTCTTTCTCCAGTGTTGACTTAGCAGCTTCGATCACTTCTTTAAGCGAAGATGCTTTCCGAGCCCCACGCTTCTTTTCAAGATTAATCTTTTTAGTAATTAAACTAATAGCTTGCTTTTCTGAATCATAAATTTCATTTTTTAGTTTTCTATAAGTTAAAAAACTATGCAGATAAAAACTTAAAAAAACTAACAAAAATAAAACTAAAGCTGCTATTAACTGCTTATTAATTAATCTGTTAGTTTCATTGAAAGCTGATTCTTTTAATAAATTAAAGTTTTCAGTTAACTGACTTGAAAAGGCAGTTGCTATCGCCACGTCGTATTGACCCTCAACAGATTTACCAAAAATTGGTTTTAGATCAAGCTCTTCTGAGCTAACCAATTTCTCTGTAACAAGTTCACCAAATCCCTTAATATTTTCTGATTGGCCAAATAAAACAATCTTGCTAACATTTGGTATTCTGTTTTTTGTTGTGTAATTATCAAGCGTAAAACTAACCTCATTTAAAATCTCTGAAAGCTGCCCTTTTAATTGCTCATCAAATTGCTTGTTATCATTGCCCTCTAGACCAAAACGCAATATATTTTCAAGCACTGTGGCCTGGTCTTGATTTAAGTTGGCAGCAATATTTTTTGATATCCAACTTAGACCCTTTGGCAAAGATCTTATATATTTTAGATTGTTATTATGTATTAAAATTATATTAGTTGCATAAATACCGATTTCTAACATAGCAATAGAATCAGCAGAAGTAGAAGAAGCAGCTTTACTCTGACCGAGCATAGATTTATATGTCCCATAAATCTCAAATAAATCTACTGTCACTTTGTCGGGCAAAACACCAGCAGCCTGAAACATCGCAACATGTTCATCAACTATTTCTTTTTTTACAGCTGCAACTATCACTGTTGAATATTTTTCTTTGGTATTTTCATCAACTATCACACAATCAACAACTGCCTGGTCCAAAGAAAATGGAAGTTGTCCTTCAAGCTCAAATGGCAAAACAAGCTTAATTTTATTAATACCCAAGATTTGCAATTTAAGTTCTTTGAATATAACAGGCGAGCTTGAAAGGCTAGTATAAACTTTGTCAACTTTGCCAGATTTTGACAAAATATTTTTTATAGCTGAAGAGACTTTTTCCTGATAAGTAAGATCAGAACTAGCGTCCAAGGGCTCATCAAAAAGGTTGTCTATCTTGCGAGATTTACCGCTTAAGGTTAAAAGTGCAGCTCTTACAAAAGATTTTCCAATATCGAATCCCAAGACTTTTTTTGTAAATAAATAATTATCACCTATCTTTTCTGGAATAAAAATATTCTTAATCATTTAGAGCCCCATAAATTTTGTCATCCTTAAGATCCAGATAATCCACTAAACTCTTTTTGGGCTTACTTTTCGCTCCTGGAACATTTTCAGCTTTTTCAGCATTTTCTGCTATAGCCAAAGTCGCTTTCGTTGCTTGCGTTGTTTCAAAGAATCTATCATCAAGATATCTTGTCTTATCATTTGCAAATTTATCTATAGCTACCAATTCTTTGTCTTTTTGCTCTTTTTGTTTATCATCAAATACCCATCTATAAACCGGATCACGTTGTTCATATTTACGACGCATACTCTTTAATAGATCTCTTGTTACGTTCATTTTTCTTGCAGTAAAGTCTTCGACTGCGTCAGCATCATCTGGCATTATCAACTCAGGCGAAATCAGAATCAAAATACTACTTTTTGTGGCAACTTTGTTCTTATTCTTAAACAACCAACCTATAAACGGAATATCTCCCAATAGCGGAAATTTTGACTGTGTTGCGGTCGTCTGAGTTCTGACAAGACCACCAAGCGCAAGCACTTCTCTATCTGCAACCAGCGCAGAAGTAGCAACAGTTTTTTCTGTTCTATCACCACTTGTCGGATCCGTACTTGTGAACTGCTGTAATGTAACGTTAACATCAAGATAAACTGTACCGTCATAATTTATTAATGGCGTCAGTTTAACCTCAAGATTAGCAGGCAAGTCCATAATAGAATCTGCCGTAGTAGAAGAACCACCAACAACCTGCGCAGCCAAAACACGTCGTGTTTGCCCAATTGCTATTCTTGCCTGATGCTTGTGCGTGGCAACTAAGAAAGGGTCGGCTACCAAACTAACCTTTGTAAAATTTTGGAGCATTTGCAACATCCCCCAGACACCATAGATATCGTTACCCAACGACACAAAAGTGGTACCCGCGGCAGCTCCTGATACAACGTTAATCAAATCTCCTAGCAATCTTGTCGCACCTGTTCCATTGGGATTTTGAACAACTCCTGTAATACCAGTGTTTTGGAAATTAGTATTTTTTCCAATAAATGGCGCAACCCCAGGAATTTTATTTCTAAGCTGAGTTCCAAAATATTTGTTGTCGGTAATATCAACGTCCAAAATCAATACTTTTATCGCAACTTGTGGCTGCTCTCTATCAAGCTTATTAACAAGTTCTTGTATTTTTTTATAATCTTCATAATCAGCATTAATAATCAAACTATTACTTGTCGCTTCTGGTGTTATAGTTACGGGCTTGAAATATTTTTCACCGCCACGCACACCACCGGTCATACCGGCAGCTGTTGTCTGCTGGAACTTTGTAGCATCGGTAATTATTTGTGCAGTTGTTGTAGCATCAATAAACTTAAGTTGAATAATATTAAGTGGAGAATATGGCGCCGTAATTTCTTGGTCAAAAGATTTTATAAAGTTTTCAATCTTCTCTATAGCCGCTTTTGTTCCCAAAATAACAATTTTATTTTTTTCAATATACGGTATTATTCTTGTCCCTTCAGGGAAATATGTAGTAGATGAAGCCCTTCTTGCTGTTGCAAATCTTGGACCAAATGGTGATGATGGTTGTGAACCATCTTCTGTAAGCGCTTTATACAAAGCGGCAATTTTATCAGCGTCAGCGTTTTTTAATTTTATTACAGAAATCATTTCGGGCATGTTAACTCTATCAAGCTCAACGACAATCTTCATTAAAGATTTAATAGTTGAGGCTTTGTCAGTTAAAATGATCGCCCGAAGTTCAGGAAAATCTATAACACTTGAAGAAGATGCGCTGCGCATAGCATCCATAACGCTCTTAATTATCGCAACGCTTGTATTTTCAACAAAATATATATATCTAATTCTTGCATCATTATCAGGTAACAAATCTGGATCTGTGCCGATAAAAGTAGGCAATGGGCCCTTATTAGATGAAAGTGGAGATTTTGGATCTGATGTGGTAATTCTCAAAATTTTTGTCGATGGCCCGGGTACAACAGCCAAACCAGAAAGATCCAATAAGGTTAAAAATAGATCCCAAACTTGTTTTCTGGTCATTGGAACATTGGATTTAAATGATATCTTATTTCCTAAAACATTTTTTCCGCCCTGCGGTGTTGGCTGAATATCATCGTCCATTAAAAATTTAACGTCATATTTTTGTTCGATAAATTTCACAAAGTTTGTTAAATCTGCATCCACAAAATGTATGGTCAAAAGATCATTTTCTTCACCAGTTTTCCACGGTCTTAAGTACTCAGTCATATATGTCGTACTTAATTTTTTTTCTTTGTGTTCTTCTTTTTTTGGTTTCTTTTCTGCCTGTTTTTTATCCCCTTCTATCTCCTGGGCAATAATAGGCTCCTGCTCCAATGGCTCATCTTGATCAGGCTGGTCAAATTCTTCCTGAGATGGGTTACTAGACTTATTACTGATAAGCTCTCTATCCAGCTTAGACATATCATTTACATTTAAGTTTTGATCTTTAGCCGGATCAATTACATCGGGAATATTTTCAGAAAAACACTGACTTTGTATTATCAGAGTTATCAGACTTAAAAGTATCAAATAATTTTTTATTCTCATATTTTAATTTACTTTAATTATATTATTTTAACTTTGCACATGTCTCAACAAAGCGCCTTTTCCTGGCCTTTGGTACTTAGCACTATTCAACATAGCCTGCTTATCACGTCGCTGCATATCTCTTGATATTTTTTTAAAAGCCATCTGTTGCTCTTCTATATGTTCTTTTTGTTCTTCAGGTAAAATATCAGGTGCCGTATTTTCAACTGATTCAATATTTTCTGTCATATCAGCTTTGTTAGCAGCTGGCTGCGCACCAGCATTAGCATTAGTAACAGGACGCTCTATCTCAATTTTTGGCCCCGGTTCGATAATTTGCAAGTAATAAACAATATTTATTTTTCTCTTGTCTCTCAAAAGTTCAACTTTAATTTTATCGCCAACTCTTAAAGACTTAATATTATTATAAGCTTCTATTCTACTGTTGGTATCTTTCGGCTCGATCCCATTTATTTTTGTTATTATATCGCCAGATCTTAACCCGAGAACTTCTCCTATAGAACCGGAACTTAATCTTCCAACTCTACAGCCCAAGCTTTGACCTTTTCTGAAAACAGTCGCAAGATCAACCGCGTCTATAAATTGGGCAAGATTTGTAATTTGACTTAAGAAACTTTCAGGATCAACAATATATTCATAGTCTGATATTGGGTTGACAACAGATCCCCAAGATGTCCCTTTTAGTACCGTAATTTCTGACTGAGCATCAGCCTGGGTTATATATAAGGTTTCTTGTTGTCCGTTTGATCTGATCAGAATAACTTTATTCGGCAATATTCTCAAAATATATGCATCTTCAATCTTGTCGCCGCTAGAAAACAGCTCTTCTTTAAATGTCTTAGTATTTGCGATAATCGCTTGGGCTATTGTATCAGAGGCGGAAACCAATATACCTTTTAACTTCAATGGTAGTGGCTCCAAAAATTGAGGCTTAATCTCTTCAAGCTGAGGCATAGGTTTTGGAGTTGGTGGTTGTGGAATTTGTGGAACTAAATTTTTTACTTCTTCTTTTATTGCTTGGGACTTAACGTAAGTGTTGAACAAGTCTTCTGTCCCAATTCTTGTGCAGTCAACCTTAGAAGCTTCTCTTTTTACTGACTTAACAACAATTGCAGACTCAACTTTAAATCTTTTGGGCACAGAAATGCGAGAAAGAAATATAAATCCAACGTTAAGTATAAAAATTATCGCAAGCGAACTATTTAGTATCCATACCGGGCTTTGCATCAGCATTCCTTTTTCCAAATTAATCACCAAGCTATACTCACCTGACATAGCTTTTTTGTCAAGTTTGGAAAAAAAAGTTGATAATTAAAATAAATTAAACGCTAATAAATTTTAGCACAAAGTTTTGAAACATAAAAATTTATTGGTTTTTATAAAAAATAAAATTATCCCATTCGAGAGGTTGCGTCTCGGCTTGCGAGTCTGGTTGACTTTCTTGTAAGACAAAAAACTTCGAAATATCAAAGTTTTTATTAATAAGCCCGTTTTCATCAAAAATAGATTGCATATTTTCTGGGCGCTTGAATATATCAAGCTGATAAGACAAAAACTCAAACAATTCTATCAAAACTTTATCTTTGTCGGGCATAATCAATAAATTTTCCCTTGATGCAACAACTGGTCCCAATTTTTTTAAATATTCAGGATGATAATATGAAAGCTTAGTAAAAATTTTAATCAACAGTTGCTTGCAAAAACCTATATCTTTTTTGGAATATGCCAAGGGAAAATAAGATGGCAAAAAGCCTGTATTATCGTGTGTTGCCATACCAAACTTTCTATAATCCTCTATCAGCTTATCTGCGCAAATATTCAGCTCTGAGTTATTAATAAGCTGGTTTAAACTTGGGATACTAAAATATCCTCTTATCATATGACACGAGAGGTTATCAATTTTTGCGCCGTATTGACCAAAGAAATTATAAATATTGTACAAATCGTTTAACTTTAATTGTTTTTCTTGCTCCGAAATATTCCAATTAGCTATCACATTTTTTTTACCAATTATAATTAAAATAATTTTGTTTATATATGGTGCGATATCTGCATGACATAAATAACATGCTTTGTAAAAGTCCACAAAACTATTACTGATCAGTATTAAATTTTCCATGCTAACGGCATTTGATAAATAAAGAAACTTGGTAAGTAAATCGGCTTGTTCAGGCGTAAGTCTATTTATCTTTTCCTGTGAAATACCGATATCCAGATACATGCTATTTATATAGTCGGGCAAAACATTTTTATTCGGCACATTATTTTGCTGACCACTTCCGGTCATGCAACTAATATTATTCTGAAAAGCAAAACTCATAACTGCTATAAAAAACAGTTTAGTGAAATTTTTTTTGACATCATTATTCACAACAAAACCCTTTGCAAGTCAAAACACATATAATTTTTTTATACAAATTGCTTTAACTCCCGCATTTATTACTAATAATTATAACAGAAATAATTTTACAAAAAACTATTCTTTTAATTATGCTTATCCGCCCATCGTTCAAAAAATCCAGGGACACTTTTTTGGGGCTTTTTTTTAAGCACCATTGCCATAATCAGCCCAGTATTATCTTCGTATTCGGGGGTACCAAACAACTTATATTTGATCCTGTCAATTTTGGAGCACTTATTTAGATAGATATCTTCAAGACGGTTTTTCAACGCAGAATTCTGCGGATTGGATAGCAAGACAAGTATGCTTTCAGCAGAAAGATCATCAAGATCGATCAAAAACTTTTTCTCTTCACCTTCGTAATTAATATTCATTTTTTCAAGGTAATAGCAAACTTTTGCCGCAGGAGTTGTGGGTTTGTCTTCAACCAAAAGATTGTGCCAATTTTCTTTCTTCTTTTTGGTACATAGTGAATTTTTATATGCACCAAAGATTAATATCACTAAAAATAATCTACTATATTTAAGCATAGTCCAAACTCCCAAATTAAATTTTAATTTATTACCAGGTATAACTTTCTTATAACTCATGTCTACAGAGAGGACAAGTCGCCTGCTCTTCCAACCACTTAGCAAAACATTGTGCATGAAATTGATTATGACTACAAGATAATTTTTTTGGAAATTTGTTAATTTTTTCATAACAGATTACGCAATCATTATCCGTCACTTCATCTTTAATACCTACCCGGGCAGGGTTAACCTGATTTTTTTTATTATTTTCACATTTCAACGATTGTATTGCTTTAAGAACCTCAATATTCGTAGTAACTTTACGTCTTTCAGTCTCAGATCTATCTTCAATTGGAAAAGATATTATATCAATACAGACCATAAGTGAAAGATGCGATAATAGAGAAAATAAAAACTTTTTCATATATAAACTCCCAAATTAAATTTTAATTTATTACTTGGTCACTAAATTCGTAATTTCTAGCCCTAGATATTTTAAAAACATTTTTTATTTTAGTTTTTAAATTTTTAAAAACATGTGTCAGAGATTTTAATTTTTTTGACTCGAATTTTTTAGGATCCAAAGGGGATTGAATCAGTGACAAAACTATGTCACGGGGATTTCTCTTCTGATCGTTCTTACTGGGAAATTTATCTTGAGGCTCACTCTCTTCTAGACCGCGATTGCGATTCATATACTCATTATAAATATCATCATCACTATCCTCATCCCCAGCACCACCCCTCATGCGCGCCATCCCCTCATAACTATCCTCACAGCTATCTTCATCCAAAACATAGACTATCTTAATATCCGAATTGGCTGTGTTTGATGTGGTATCCGAATGGGCGTAGACTGGTGCGACCGATAAGATAAAAAGAATAATTACTAAAAACAATCTACTATATTTAATCACGTTATAAACCCTCAAATTAAAGATTTTATGGACACGGTATTTTTGAAATTATTTGCGAAATTATTGTATCAGGCAAAATGTTTTCAGCTTCTGCTTCATAAGTCAAAATTAATCTATGTCGCAAGATTGGCTGACAAACAAATTTTACATCATCAGGAATAACAAAGCTACGCTTTTTCAAAAATGCTTGTGCTTTGGCTGCGTGAAAAATAGCAAGTGTTGCTCGTGGAGAAACACCGTATTTAATATAGTTTTTTAATTTTGAAAGACCAAAAGATTCTGGCGATCTTGTTGCAAAAACTATATCGACTATATAATTTACAACTTTGTCGTCGATATAAATTTCATCAACAAGTTTTTGGGCGTTAAATATCTCTTTTTTATTAATAACTTGATCTATTCTGTTTAAATCAAGAGTTTTTAAAACTATCTCTTTTTCTTGAGATCGTGATGGATAATCGACAATCAGCTTAAACATAAACCTATCAACTTGAGCCTCAGGCAATCTATAAGTACCCTCTTGCTCTAACGGATTCTGTGTCGCAAAAACTATAAACGGCTCATCAAGCTTGTGAGTTTCTGAACCAATAGTAACTTGATGTTCCTGCATTGCTTCCAATAGAGCTGCTTGCACTTTAGCTGGCGCTCTATTAATTTCGTCAGCCAAAATTAAGTTTGCAAATATTGGCCCTTTTTTTGTTTCAAAATCTTGGATCTTGGGATTATAAATTAATGTGCCAATCAAATCAGCCGGAAGTAAGTCTGGAGTAAACTGTATTCGCTTAAACTCTAAACCCAAAGCTTTGGTGATAGCTTTTATCATAGTGGTCTTTGCAACACCAGGAACGCCCTCAAGCAGAATATGCCCGTTGCACAAGATACCTAGCAAAATAAAATTTGTTATCTCAGATTGGCCAACAATAATTTTGCCAACTTCCTCAGTTAACTTTTGAAAATCTGTGCTGATTTTCTGTAACTTTTCTTGATCTATTGTTTCTAACATAAGAATTACCCCTTTTAGATTAGTTTATTTTTATATGCTAATTCTGTTTCGATCGGGCCGTCAGCCAGCCCTCTTATAAATTGATATATATATGGATTTGTCGATTCCCAAATTTTATCAGCTTCACCAAAAAATTTAATTTCACCTTTATGTAAAAGAGCAATATAATCCACATATTTAAAAATTTCCACGTCATGGGATATAACAACGGACGTAACATTTAATTTTTGTTGCATATCATACATAAGTTCATGAACAATTCTTGAGGTTATTGGATCTAATCCCGTTGTTGGCTCATCATACAAAATTATAGATGGATTTGTTACCAAAGTTCTTGCAAAACCAACTCTTTTGCGCATTCCGCCTGAAAGCTCAGATGGATATTTGTGTAATATATTTTCACTCAAATTTACAAGCGCCAATTTTTCTTTAACTATTGGTAAAGCATCTTCTTTAGAGACGCCATGCTCCAATAAAGTTAACCCCACATTTTCAAATACTGTAAGAGAATCTAAAAGTGCAGCAAACTGAAACACATACCCGCACTTACGAAATATATCCGCTAACTGCTTGTCTTTTATTTTTGTTATATCAACACCGTCAATAATAATAGAACCTGAAGTTGGCTTTATAATGCCTATAATCTGTTTTAATAATACAGATTTGCCTTCACCAGAACCGCCAATAATACAAGTGATCTTGCCTTCAGGAATAGTTAAATTTATGCCGTTGGTGACCCAACGATCATCAAATCTTTTTTTTAGATTAATCAGCTCTATCATGAAACACCGGTGTTAAATAAAATTGCGCTCAAAAAGTAATCTGCTATTAATATCAAAACCGATCCGACAACAACACTCTGGGTTGTAGAAATCCCCACGGCTCTTGCTCCGCCTTTTGTTGTTTTATATCCACAATATGTCCCAACCCAAGAAAGTATTAATCCAAAAACACAGGATTTTATTAAGCCGTTAATAATATCAGCCATTTCAAGATATTGCCTGATCCCGGACATATAATCTTCAGGATTAATATCAAGTTGATAGACGCAGTAAATATATCCGCCAAGAATTCCAAATACCACAGAGAACATAGTCAAAAAGGGCAAAATAATTGTACTTGCAAGAAGTCGGGGAACAATTAAATATTGATAAGGGTCTATGCAAAGAGTTTTTAATGCGTCAACTTGTTCAGTGATTCTCATGGTTCCAAGCTCAGCAGACATCGCAGAGCCGGATCTTCCTGTTACCATAAGACCTGTTAATATGGGCCCCAATTCTCTTGCCATCCCCATAGAAACAACTACACCAATAAGATCTTCGGTGCCAAATTTTTTGAACCCAATATAAGTCTGAAGAGCCAAAACAAGTCCTGTTCCAAATCCTGTCAAAACAACAATCGGAAATCCACCAACCCCTATGCTTTCCATCTGGATAAAAAGCTGCTTAACTTTTAATGGAGTTGAGAACATAGTCTTGAGAGAAATAAACAAAAAAATAACAAAGTCGCCCAAAGTCGTCATAAAACTCAGGGCAACTTTGCCTAATTTATCTATAAATTTTAAAATCATAAACCCAAATTATTCTGCTTGGGACTGTTCTGCTGGCAAGCTTTCTGTGTCCAGATCTCCAGGAACCACTGGCGCCTCTTGAGCAACTATAGGCTTAATATTTGCTATATATTTAGATTCTGAAACCTGATTTGATTTCATATAGCCAAGCACCAAAGCGCCCAACATAAATACCGCTCCAAGCGCCCAAGTGATCTTTTGAAACAAATCTTGTCCGCCAGATCCCCCAAATAACGTTTGCGTGGCACCACCGATATTACCTAGTCCTAAGCTGCTTTTGCTTTTTTGAATCATGACAAGAAGTGCCAGAATCAGACACGCGAAAACATAAAAACCTAATAAAATTCCGTACAACATGTTAAAACCCTTTAAAGTAAAATTACTATATAGATAATACAATTTTTTCTATGGTTTGAAAATCTAGCGATGCCCTGCCAACTAAGAATCCAGAGATAGCTCGGGCCTGTGATACACGCTTGACGGTTTCAGGATCTATACTACCACCATATAATATTTTTGTCTTTAGCCCAGGAGCAGAAACACTAAAATAAGCTTCCAGCCAAGTTACAATCTTATTAAGATAAGCAAGATCAGGAACATTTCCTGTCCCAATCGCCCAGACCGGTTCATAGGCTATTACAAGAGTCTTAATCTTGTCTTTGCCAATTTTATCTATAGCAATTATTTCCATAATTGGGTCAAGTTGCTGGGATATGACTTCGAAAGTCAGACCGTCTTTTTTTTCGTCTTCAGTTTCACCAACACAGATTATTGGCATAATATTATTTTCAAAAAGCAGCTTAGCTTTCTTTGCAACATCCAAGCTGGTCTGGCCAAAAATATGGCGCCGCTCACTGTGCCCTATAATGCAATAATCACAACCCA
Source organism: uncultured bacterium (assembly GCA_963717435.1). Lineage (GTDB taxonomy): Bacteria > Babelota > Babeliae > Babelales > Babelaceae > MFD05580-245. Next base: position 580,383 of record OY970332.1, on the reverse strand, counting down.
CTTCTTTAAGCGATACTGCAGACACTTCACCTGTATAAGCGCCCAAATTATAGCTGGAGCAGTCTTGCGCACCAATTTTAATTCCTGTTTCTGCCAATGTTTTAACTGCTGATTCCAAACTTTCAAAAGAGGGGCACAAAACAAACTCATGTCCAGTTTTTCTAGCTAACTTCAAAAGATTTAATCTATTTTCACTCAGCCAAAAAATTGTATCTGAATAACTTTTTCCCATTTTCCAGTTCAAAACGAAACTAAGATTTTCCACCACTCAACCTTCCTGAATAACTGCATTGGTACTAATATTTTAAGCGTTTTTATAGTAAATATTATAAATCTAATTGAAATTATTATATACTAAGCAAACAATCATCAAAAAATAATCAAAAAAATAATCTATTTAAAACGAAAGTATTCCATGAAAAAAAATATTTATAAATATATCTTTGTCGTCTTTATTATTTTTTTTACAAAAATTTCAAGCGTAGGTTCTGATTGCAAAATTCTTACTGACTCAGCTGATAATGATTCGACGCTTAATAATAGCTCAACAACAGGACAAGACGCCCTATGCTCTGTAGAATATAACGCGGGCTGCTGCGGAATCTGCAAAAGCACAAGTTTGGATTGGAGAGAATCAAAAAGAGTTTGGCCCCACATGCACGGTCTCTATGCCCATAGAAAATGCATCAATTTAATAAGATATTCACAGTCTGGGTCGCAGAAAATTTTGAAAAATAATTTCGGCAATAACGACTATTGCATGCTCCTGTATCACAAAGAAATTATAGCTATAGTTGATGATTGGATATCCCAAGCCGGTGAGTTTTCTATAAAAAACTATTACGAAAAATTTGGAAACGCCAAATTGGCTGAGCTATTTAACTTAGCAACCCAAGAAATTATAGAAGATCTTAAAGCTCATTAATTTTTTCTAGGCGTTTTTTATTGGCGACAGTGATAAGTGCTTTAATTTCTGGATTCTTATTCGCCATTTCATGAACTTTTGTAGTTATTTTTGCACCATTTTTCAAAAGCAAACCGGCTGCTTTCTTGAGCACGTTATTTTCAGACTTAGGATGTTCGTAAATTCTAGATATGACATGTTCCAACAATTTGGTGAAAAATATTTTATCGTACTCTTTATAGTTTTTTTCGCGTATTTCTAAACTCATAAGATCTGAAATATATTTCTCGAATAGAACAAAGTAATTGAATTGGGCGGCAATATATATTTGCGTGTATAAACTTAAACGCTCTGGCGACAAAACTTGTATATCTTTATCTTCTTCGCGCAAAGCCTCTTTAACCAAACTCCTGGCTGACTGCTTGATCTCATAAATATCTTGTGGGAAAGAAATCTCAAGCCCATTTACAGCTTTAGTTTGCCCCTCCAAAACATAGACTTCAAGAGCCTTAACTGCTTTTTGGGTTTCTTCTTTGATTTTTTTGATTTTTGCACCAGAATCTTTTTCAGTTTCTGCTGACTTTATAAGCTTATAAATATACGTGTTGGCCTTAGATAAATTCACTAAGTCTTGATAAGCTTTTTTTGAATCAGTTTGATCCAAAATTTGTAAAGCGATAGTTAAAATAATTTCATCAGGAAGTTGACCAAATGAGCCCAGATTTTCTGTGTTTTTATCAGTTCTTTCTGGACGCGGGACGGATTTATTTTCCATACAAACTAAGCCCGCAAAAGACCCTAGTGAAAACAATAAAATTAATATTTTTGAACTTTTCATAACCGCCCCCATTTGAAAATATAAAAAAACTAACCCCATTAGTGAAAAACACACCCATCTAATATTAGAGTATCAAAACGCATGCGATAATATCAATAATATTTACAACATAATTTCAGATATAAAATAATATACACCCGAGATTGGGTCATTCAAGCAATTATTGTTTGCTCAGTTGCTTTATTGCAAACAAATATTTTAAGATAAAAATATCTAATATTTTGTCTTTTATTTTTATCTTTTAAATTGGGAGAATTTCATGACTAACAACAATAATGGGCTTGATATAGCTTTAACAGCGAGCCTAAAAAAACAACTTAAACAAAACGCTGACTGGTTTTTGCTATTGGGGATAGGTTTAGTAATTTTGGGGACCCTGGCTCTGTTATTTTCATACAAAAGCACACTTTTCACAGTTATGTATTTGGGAATATTGCTGACGATAATGGGCTTTTTTGAGGGAATTAAAGCTTTTAAGCTATCACAATGGAGCAGCTTCTTTTTGCACTTGTTTTTAGCAGTTTTATATATAATTAGCGGGGTGTTCATAACCTCAAACCCATTAGTTAATGCGATAACATTAACACTTTTACTGTCCATATTCTTTGTTGTTACCGGAATTTTAAGAATAATTTTTGCCTTTGCAAAACACGTGCCTCACAAAAATTGGCTAATACTTAATGGTGTAATCACGACTGCTTTGGGACTTTTAATCTGGGCACAGTGGCCGGTTTCGGGCTTATGGGTGATCGGTATGTTTGTCGGGATCGATGCAATATTTACAGGTTGGACCTGGATAATGTTGTCTTTGGCGGCAAAAAAAATATCGGCTTAAATAGATAAAAAACTGGAGAACACATGTGCTTTTCGGCTCAGGCAAGTTTTATATCTGCAGGAATATTGGGTACTATTGGATTGGTAACTATCAAAAAAAATCAAATAAAAAAACTGGTGCCATTAAGCGCCGCGCCAATTTTGTTTGCGACACAACAGGCACTAGAGGGAATTGTTTGGCTAACTCTAAATTCAGGCAATAACTCTGGCTTATTACATAAACTTTCAGTTTCTGGCTTTATATTTTTTGCCGGTATAGTTTGGCCGACAGTAATTCCAATTTATTTGTATTTTATTGAAAAACATAAAACCAGAAAACTTCTGCTGCTTAGTGCGTCTCTTGCAGGGGTATTTTTTGCAACATCATATTTAATTTTATGGAACATGTTTGGGATGCAAGCAGAAGCGCTTAATGGCCATATTAGTTATAGCTTCATAAAACAGATTACAAATACTGACATATTAGACAACTTAGAAAATATTGGGCTTATTATGTATCTAGGCGCAACGGCGGGCGCCATGTTTATCTCAAGCATAAAATATATGTGGGCCCTGGGTTTACTGACCGCGATAGCGCTTATAATATCCCAAATATTTTTTAGACTGGCTTATGGTTCAGTATGGTGCTTTTTTGCAGCAATAATTAGCTTGTTGATTTATTTTATTATCGATAAAAATCAGAAATAAAGCTTAAATACCAAGTTTTTCAAGTTCAAGATGCGCGGCTTCCCAATCTTTTTGGATAGCCGCCAAACCCTTTTGAATCTCAACAAGCTTCTGCAAAGAAATATCATATTGCTTTGTACCGTAAGAAAGATCTGCTATTTTTCCAGTTATTTTTTTCTCTTCTTTCTCAAGCTTTAAAATTTCCCCCTCAAGTTCATAAATTTTTTTCCGCAAAATATGCTCTTGAGATTGTTCTTTTGGCGCTTTAGAAGATTTTAAAGAATTGGCGTTATTTAGAGATTTGTTTTCAGAATCAACAAGTTTAGCCTGAGCATCATGTTTAAATTGAACGAATTCGTCATACGTTCCAGGGAACAGATAAGCTCCGCTTGGGGTAAGCTCTAAAACTTTAGTTGCAAGACGGCTAACAAAATTAATATCGTGCGATACGAATAATATTGTTCCCTCATATGCCAAAAGAGCCTGACATAAAACATCTTTTGAATATAAATCCAAATGGTTTGTTGGTTCATCAAGTATCAAAAAATTTGCTCTTTGGAGTAACACTTTTGTCATAGCGACACGGTTTTTCTCACCACCACTCAATACTTTGATTTTTTTATAGACATCATCGCCACTAAATTGGAAAGACCCCAAAATTTTTCTAATCTCCGATTCAGTAGATTTTGGGCAAGCATCTGTTACTTCTTCAACTACAGTTTTTTCTGGGTTCAAAACAAGAGCCTGTTCCTGTTCGAAAAAACAAGCCTGAACGCTGTGGCCAAAATTAATATTGCCAGTATCAGGCTTATATTTTCCAGCGATGCAGTTAATCAAAGTGGTTTTACCAACACCATTTGCAGCGACAAGGGCTACGCGATCCCCACGTTGAATTTCACCAGAGACGTTTTGAAAAAGTTTTGTTCCACCAAAACCAAACGATAAATTTTTAAAAGTTAATATTACAGTTCCTGGACGGGCTGGCGCTGGGAAATGAAAGTTAACGGTGGGCATTGGTGAATCAACTTCGACAAGCTCTATTCTTTCAATCTGTTTCATTAAGTTTTTTGCCATTTGAGCGCGAGACGCAGAAGCTCTAAACCTGTCAGCAATAGCCTGCTTATGCTCAATTTCTCTTTCTTGTCTTGCTCGCGTTGCACGCGCAATTTCAAGTGACGCTTGCTTTTGAGCCAAATAAGATTTTAAATTGCCCCGATAATATGAGCCTTTTTTGTTTTCTATTTCAAGTATGCAGTTACATGCTTTTTCTAAATATACTTGATCATGGCTGACCAACAAAAAGCCCTGTTTCATAGCCTGCAATTTTTCCAAGAACCACTGCTGTGTAACAATATCCAAGTGGTTTGTGGGTTCATCAAAAAGATACATATCCGCATCTGTTAATAATAACTTTGCAAGCGCAAGACGCATCTTCCACCCGGTGCTTAATTCATCAACTGTTTTTTTCATAGAAGTTTCTGTGAAGCCCAATCCGGTAAGGACTTCTGTAGTTTGCTTAACAGCATCGTGTCTACTAAAATCTCCCACGGAACTGCAAAGTTCTGCATACTCTTCAAGCTGCAAATCAGTAACTGAACCATCAGAGATGGCAGCTTCGATTTCCCCGATCTTTTTTTCAGTTTCAAATAAACTGGAAAAAGCGGAGAATGCTTCTTCAAACACAACTAACTTAGAAGAAAGAATATCTTCTTGGGGCAAGTATGCTATTCGCGCCTGTTTTTCTATCACAACATCGCCAGAAGTGGGCTTAATTAAACCTGCTATGACTTTTAAAAGTGTGGATTTTCCGGCGCCGTTACGACCGATTACGCCGACCCTGTCACCGTCCTGAATAACACAGCTAATATTCTCAAAGATTTTATTAACATTAAGATCTAATGTCAGATTTCGAAGCTGTATCATATTTGTAATTTTTACCTATTAATGTAACTATTTTATGCTTCAAATAAGCTTATATTAAATCTCAAAATTTGAAACAGCCTGTCACAAAATACAACAGTATATAGCTAAAAAACATATATCCATCTGAAAACAAAATTTGTGCCTTGGGTTCTATTTCTTGCCAAACTTTCAAAATATAGGTGCAGGGTAAGATAATTATGTTTATTATGCTCATAGAAAATCCCAGCGCCTGAACCCAGAACTCGCTCTTTACTTTTTGGTATAGCAACGTTATTTAATTTATCGTTTTGTAACTGCTGAACGTAATATCCATTAAATCCAAAATAAAATTTATCCGTGCACTGATAAAGCAAGTCATAAAGCAAAACTACAGCATGCCCGGCGAGAATTTTTGTTGTACGGTTTTTAGTCGAAAATACATAATAATCTACGCCCGAAAATGTAAGCTTTGGAGTTATATAAAAAGTGTATGCCCAAAATGGACTTATAGAAAATAGGTTATTGCCTGGATTGATTGTACTGCTAGCATTCGGGCATACTACCCATTTTCCCGTTGGGAAAGTAAAAAGAATGCCCGCATTACTTTGAAAAAAATCACGTCCATTACGTTTGACCATATCCCATTGTAAAAAAACTTCCGATATCAAATCCCCAAATCCTCTACCACTGCTGGTCACAAAACTATTTTTATTTGTTTTTGCCATGAGCCAATATGGAACACCAAAAACAACTCCTGGTCTTGCTTTTAAAAATCTGCAGTTTGATTGGTATGTAAACACAGTTATTCCTGAAACAGCGTTGTATTTTGGACATTCTTCTGGGTCGATAAGATTGCCTTCGCCATCCGTGAATTTATCTGCGTTGTAAGATACTAAATATTGGCTCATATACCAACCCTTATCGGGCACCCAGGGCAAGCCGCATAGAAAGTTGCTCAGCCCCAGATCGATGCTGGGCAAATTGTAGCCAATTAATTTTTGTTCCAAAATAAAAAAACTTAATAAACTTAGAAATAAAATCTTAAATAACTTCATGCCTCACCCAAATTTTCTAGGCTTTATTACAAAACTCTTTTTTTAGATCCGATATTTTGATACTAACTTAGATGATAGCTTATGTCACTTTTGAGTTTTAGAGAGTATATATATGAAAAAAATATCTTTAATTTTATTAGGTTTATTATTTTTGACTCACGCGCCAGTTTTTGCAATAAAAACATCTGCTGACATAAAACAGCTTCAAGAACAAGATAAAAAACTTAAATCTGAACTTAAAAATCTTTTGGAAACAAATTTTTCAAAAACTTTTATAAATCTAAATGAAAAAGATAAACAAGTTCTGTCTGAATTAATGGACAAAATATATACTTTTATGGATTCAACTGGCTCAGAAGATTTTCCCAAGCTTTTTAAAGAATATATTTATGGGGACGGAAACACGATCACAAATTATCTATTTTCCCAATCAGCAAGCTTGAAAAGCATAGTATCATCGAACTTAAATAATACGCGCAAAGAAACACAACTTGCAGACTTTAGTGAAAAATTTAATGAAAAATTAAACTATGTTTACAAGTTAGCAAAAGACATAAGAACTTGGAGAGACAGTACTGAACTATGCAAAAATTTTGTTATTTTTTTAATTAAAGATTTTTTTGGAGCAATTAATAAAAAAATAGACGCCGACTCAAGAGCCCTAATTTCTGCATTAAACAAAGCTGAAAAAATGGAACAAGACATTGAAGCTGCCAAAAAAACCAAAGAGCAAGAAGCTAAAGAACGCAAAGAAAAAGAAAAAGCAAAACAACAAGAAATCGAAGGGCCAAAAGAACGAACTATTGAGCCTAGTAAGGAAGAAACACCGAAGCCCTCACCAACCTCACCAGAAAACCTGCCGGCCCAGCCTCAGGCGCCCAATGTCACAGAGAAAGTTATTGGAAAAGCAAAATCTGATATAGCACAATTAGCATTACAGATAAAAGAAACTGCACGAAAAATAACCGATGCAAAGTACAAATCTGAGTTCAAAGCCTACGCCGACAGACTATATTCTGACAGGGGAGATAAAGATTTAACTGTATTTTTTGAAGATCTTGCCGATGCATACATAAGACAATTCAAAAATATAAATCGCAACATTGAAAGAGTGGGAAAAAAACTAGAGATAGTTAACGGCCAATATCCTACGAATATTTTCACCAAAGGCGAAATAGATAACATAATAGACTGGTATAGAATTACTGCGACAGAATTAAATGACATAAAAGAATTAGCTTCTGGTTTAAAAAACAAACAAGTAAAAGAAGAGTTGTTAACTCTGCTAAGAAATGCAAATGATAAGCTCAATCAGATAATTAAAGATTTTGGATTTGAAAATATAGTAAAAAACGACAAGATCTACATATTATCGAACAAGAAGTAGATAGCAGAGAATTTTACTGGTAAAATTAAACGGTTTTGTTGGAACAAATAAAAATATTTAAACTAAAAGGGGCAAGTTATGAAAAATGCCAATATTATCGCACGCTCAATTTTGTCAATTTTTGTTATCACCAGTTGTAGTTCAATTTTCTCTGTAGGAGCAACTGATATAGACGAGTTGGTAAACAAAATTAGCTCATTGAGAATCGATGCCGAAGCATTCGCAAAACTCGAGCAAATGAGCAAAAATCCAGAAAAATCGATTACTGATCTAAGAATAAAAAGAGTTTTGGATTCACTTGGCTTAATAGATGCGAATGGCAAACTCAATAAAGATACCCAAGATAATCTTACTAGTGCTTATCGAATTGTTTATAACATAACCCAAGCGAAATAACACAGCGAAACTATTTTCGGGGCGATAAATCTCGCCCCTATTAAATTTAAACTAAAGTAATCTCGCCATCTTTGACAGCAACTTCTATTTTCGTCGCCTCAGGTTTTTTGAGTAAATACTGAGATAAGGGCACAGTAACATATTGTGTGATTGCACGTTTTAATGGGCGGGCACCGAACTCTTTTTCATAACCCAAATCAGCAAGCTTATTGATAGCGTCTTGTGAGAATTTTAAAGTTATATTGCGTTGCGCAAGTCTCTTTTGTAGATCTTCTAGCTGAATTTTTGCTATCTTAACAACATCTTCATGACTTAAAGACTTAAAGAAAACTATCGACTCAATTCTGTTCAAAAATTCTGGCCTAAAATTTTTATGTAGCAGGCCCATTATTTCTGTTTTTAATTTTTCAGTGATATCTTTTGCTTGTAGAACCAGGTCTGAGCCGATATTTGATGTCATAATAATTATGCAATTTTTAAACGAAACCTGACGACCCTGGCCGTCTGTCAGGTGCCCTTCATCTAAAATTTGTAAAAATAGATTAAAGACTTCAGGGTTTGCTTTTTCAACTTCATCAAAAAGAACAACAGATATACGGGTGGCGCCTTACTGCTTCAGTAAGTTGGCCGCCTTCTTCATAACCAACATATCCCGGAGGCGCGCCGATAAGTCTTGCAACGCTATGCTTTTCCATATACTCGGACATATCAATTCTTATCATGCGTTTTGGATCATCAAAAAGAAAATCCGCTAGCGTCTTTGCAACTTCAGTTTTACCAACACCTGTTGGTCCCAAAAACAAGAAAGAACCTATTGGTCTGTTTGGATCGGTTAGCCCAGCTCTGTGCATCTGAATTGCCTGCGAAATTGCTTTTATCGCCTCATCTTGGCCAATAACTTTCTTTTGCAATAAATCTTGCATGTTCAAAATTTTGCTTGTCTCGCTAGCTTCAAGTTTTTCCACAGGAATTCCTGTCCAACGTGATAATACAGCTGCGATATCCCGTTCATCAACTTCTTCTTTTATTAACGAAGTTTTTAAACTTGAAAGCTTAGTTTGTTGCTTTTCAAGATCCTGCTGTAACTTTACAAGCTTGCCATATTTTATTTCAGAGGCACGTGCAAAATCACCTTCACGTTCTGCTTGTTGGAACTGGTTTTGAGCACGCTCAATATCTTCTTTAATTTTGCTGATCTGCTCAAGCGGCGCTTTCTCGGCTTTCCACTGGTTTACTAAAGTCTGATTCTTTTCTTTGATTTCTGAAAGCTCTTTTTCCAAAACTTCTAGACGCTTTTTTGAAATAGCGTTATCTTTCTCCTTTGCAAGCGCAACTTTTTCTATCTCTAGCTGTCTGATTTTTCTCTCTAGCTGATCAATTTCTTCTGGTTGCGATTCTAATCTCATTTTGACAACAGCCGCTGCCTCGTCAACCAAATCAATAGCTTTGTCGGGCAAAAATCTATCCGGAATATTTTTTTTGGATAACAAAACCGCATCAACAAGAGCCTGATCTTTTATTCTGATTCCATGATGAAGTTCATATTTTTCTTTTAGCCCCCGTAATATAGAAATTGCGTCTTCAACTGTCGGCTCTTCAACAAGAACTTTCTGGAACCTGCGCTCAAGAGCAGCATCTTTTTCGATATATTTTTTATATTCTTTGATTGTTGTCGCGCCAATACAGTGCAAAACTCCACGCGCAAGTGCAGGTTTTAATAAATTAGAAGCATCCATGCCGCCACCAGTTTGGCCAGCTCCGACGAGCATATGAAGTTCATCTATAAATAAAATTATTTGCTCAGGGCTTTCTTCAACCTCTTTCAAGACACCTTTTAGGCGCTCTTCAAATTCGCCCTGATATTTTGCACCTGCTATTAATAGACCCAAATCTAGCGAGTATATGGTGCTGTTTCTTAAGCTTTCTGGAACATCGTTGTTTATTATTCTTTGAGCTATACCTTCAACAATTGCCGTTTTACCGACACCGGGCTCACCAATTAAAACGGGATTATTTTTTGTTCTTCTTGATAAAATCTGTATCACGCGTCTTATTTCTTCATGGCGGCCTATAACTGGGTCAAGTTTGCCATCGCGTGCTAGATTTGTAATATTTTGACAGTATTTTTCAAGAATTTGGTACTGCTTTTCAGCGTTTTTATCTTTCACTTTTTTGCCCTTTCGAATTGTCCCGATCGCAGACAAAATTGAACTTTTATTAAAATTATTTTTTTTGAAAATCTCTAATATACTTTGGGGCAGATAATTGTCTTGCAAGAAAGTAAGCATAATATGTTCTAAGCTAATATAACTATCTTCTAAGGTTTCGCTCTCTTTTTTGCAAGAGTTTAAAAATTCTTCAAAATTATAATCGGCAACAAGCTTGCCCCCTTCTACTGTTGGCAGCTTTTTAAGTTCAGTATCTGTAATATTTTTTAGGTTTTCTATATCAAAGTTGAAAAGTTTATAAAAAGAGTTGCAAAATTCGTTATCCAGAGAAACTGCAAATACGTGCAATGGCTTAAGTGCGGGGTTTTTTAGCTTTACTGCCAAGCTGGCAGCTTGATTAATAAGTTCTTGTGCGGCTGTTGTAAAATTTTCAAAATTCATAAAACTCCTAAATTATTTTTATAAATTCTATAAAAATAATTTTAATTTAAAAATTTAGATTTTTATATAATTTATTGACCAAAGTAACTAGCTTTTTTTAGTTATTAGTAAAAAAGGGACGCGATAATGTTATATAAATTTAAAAAAATAATCTTTTTTTTATTAGCTCTTAATTTAAGCATTAATTTTGATATTAACGCTGGCAAACACGAGCTACTTAAACTAATAAAAAGCTCAAAAACCAAAAGTTTTATTATTGAACATAATTATAAAAATTTAAATCAGGCAATCAAGCTTCATGCTCAAAAGCCCGGTTTTGAAAATTTAATAATATCTATAGATAGATTAGTAAAAAGAAATAATATAAAACCCAAAAAGGGTCGCGATAATTTTTTAAAGGGGCTAGTTTATGAAGTCACAGAAAGTGCAAATTTAAATACTAAATACTTAGATGATCTTGAATTTCAAGTTGTAGCATATTGCGCCTTAAAAAATATAAAAAGAGTTTTTGATATAGTAAACCCAAACTATAAAATCGTGTGGGAACTAAAAAACATTTGTTGGGAATTTACAGAATACAGGCCAGAATTAATAGCCAAATTACAAAATCAACTTCTTGATGAAAAATATTTGGCTGAAAAATTTGGTCATAAACTTATATTACACTCTAATCAGAAGATTACACCATTCTGGAAAAACTGGCTGGAAGAAGAAGATATACAATTTAAAGATAATACCCAAAGTTACGACAATAATGACGATAATTTAGATTGAAAAAACAAATTAATAACCAACCAGATCAAGTTAAAAATTAAAAACGCACCATATACTTTAAAGAAAGCAGACCAAGTAAAGTTAAGCTTGCCTTCTGGGTCGATTGTTTTCCAATTAAATTTTAAAAATAATAGCGGAAATAAAGCATAAACAAAATTAAAATAGATACCGTAATCTATCATTTGTGCTGTATTAAGATATTGACCAAATAATAATAAATAAATAACTGGGCCAAAAGAAAAAAGAAAAACAAACATTGAAACAGCTAATAAACGCTTAAAATTGAACTTTGTCATAGCAAAACTCCCTAACAATAAATTTTAACAAATTACTTTTGATTCTTCACAAACTCATCAAGAACACCATTGACAAATTTATAAGAATCTTTTTCCCCAAAGCATTTAGCAAGTTCAATTGCTTCATTTATGGCCACAATAGGCGGTGTTTCTGTGTATTTTAATTCCCAGATTGCAAATCTCAAGATAAGCCTGGTAACCAAACCGATACGATCTATTCGCCAATTTTCCATTAATGGCACAAGGGCCGCATCAAGCTCTTCTCGTTTTTCTATGATATTAGATGCACAAGTAAACACATAGCTGTCTTTATCTATTGTTATATCAAATCCACGTGAAAAATTGTCTACTATTGACTCAAAACTATTTTGATAATCGAATGAGTCAGCGGCATAAAGCAGGTTTAAAACCACTGCTCTCTGGCTACGCTGCGACAACCGGCTGCAATCAATAATACTTCCCTCTTTATGTAGATCGCAAAAACCATCCATATCACAGCACATATCAAAGACCTATCGGAAAAATAAATTACTTCTTTTTATCTATACGTTCGATATAACTTGCATCACGAGTATCAACTTTTAAAACATCCCCCTCAACTACAAACAATGGCACCTGAATTGTTATGCCAGTTTCAAGTTTTGCAGGTTTATTTGCAGCACCTTGGGCAGTATCGCCACGAACACCAGGAACAGTTTCTATAACTTTTAGTTCCATAAAATTAGGGGCTGTTACGCCAATAGGGCGCCCGTTAAAGTTCAAAACTGTATAAATTTCTTGTTCTTTCAAAAAATCAACCACATCTGCTAGCTGTTTTTTTGTGAAACTAAGCTCTTCATAGCTCTCTTGATCTATAAACTGATAGTTGTCGCCATCTTTATAGGCATACATTACTTCACGGAATTCTAAATCTGGAGACTCCAATTTTTCGCTGGAGTTAAATGTTTCTTCATGCATTAAACCCGTAATAAGATTTTTCATCTTGGTACGCATGTACGTACCGCCTTTTCCAGGTTTAACTTGCTGAAAATCTATCACTATATATGGCTCATTTCTGAACAGTAATTTAGAGCCCTTACGCAAATCGCCGGCTAATATCACGATTTTTTCCTTTATAATAAGGCTATTTTATAATTTCTTTATTTTTTAAGTATAAAAAATAGTGATAAAAAAGCAAACACGGGCTATTTTTCCCCGGCGCACCCATTCGATACATTTTTCTACGCTCTAAAGAGCTACGAAAAACACTCAGGGCGAGCGCCGAGGCGTAAATCACGCCGTTTTGGAATCAATTGGGACATATACTCGCCGGCCGTCCCCCCTTTGTACAGCTTTGACAAAATATGGCTCACCTCGACGGTCAATATTGACAATAAAGCGGCGTTGGCCCTCAGGAGCATTATCAATAAGCTTCAAGATTTTAGGCAGAGCCCTTAAGAATTTGGCCCTGACAAAATCCATATGGCCCGGATTGGTTTTGTTCAGCAAGACTCTGACCTGCTTAATTTTGGGGTTATCTGGAAGCAGTCTTGTTGAAAACATCGGAGACTTTGAATTATCTGTGCCATTTATCTTTTTATGTTCTTTTGTTTTTTGATATAGGCCCTGAGGATCCAGGACCTGAATAACATCTGTGTTTGAATAAATCGATATGATATTTTCAAAAACAGGAGATTTTTCTAAGTTTTCATATACTTCCTGTATGGGCGTCGCTAATAAAATTATTCTGTGAATTCTAAAATTTTTGTCATTGTATTTTTCGGCAACCCGAGCCAGATTTAATATCACATTGCCGCCATGGCTATGACCGATAAGCGTAATTTTACCGGATAATTTCTTTAAAGCTTTATATAAATCTTCTGCTGTAATTTCACGTTCTTCAAAGCATAATTTGCCCGACCATCCATAAAGATAAAATGTCTCAGCGGGAAACATTTTTGGGTCGGTCTCATGCAGCACATAACCCATCCTGCTTAGAACCAACGCATTTGGTCTCTCCATAAGTGGGCATAACCCCTTTGGAGATTCTAGCGCATTTACAAAATTTCTTGCAACGGGGGGAAGAGTTCCATGAACAGAAACTGTTACCTTATCTGTTTTGCCGACAGCAGGAGTGACATTTTTTTTGTAAAAAAAACATCCCGGAATAAAACTTAAAACTACTATTAAAAATATATTATTAAATTTTTCCAAGGTAACTCCCCCGTAAATTATATTTAAATATAATTTTTATATTACATAGCTTCTTAATATACGCAAGGGATTATGCTCATGTGCAAAAATCTTTCAAAAACTGTAGGACTATATTTTTTGCATTAATTAACTCATTAACTGGCACAGATTCATTAGTGCCGTGAATATTATCTTCTATAGTAAATGGAGTCAACCCAAGCCCCAATATGCCCAAATCTTGGTAAAACCTTAAATCACTAGAAGCTTCAAAAAAATGGGGCCTCGATTCTAAATTAAATTTTTTTATAGTTTTAACCAAAGTCTGATAAAATTCATTATTGAAATTAACTATTTCAGGCTCTTCTGTCGCCTGAGCCAAAATTTCATAATTTATTGCTGGATAATCGACTAAAATATTCTCAAACATAGAAATTACATTTTTATTTTTCATGCTACATGGTACACGAAAGTCGATTGTAGCTGTTGCAACATCAGGAACCATATTAAGGGCTGTGTGACCGTTTTCTTTTTTTACTCCAGAGGTCAAAGAAGTAATATTACAAGATAAAAGCTCTCCAGCCTGAATATTTGTCCTATTATTTTTTATCTTTAATTGTTGGCCAGTATGAATATCAACAATATTTTTTAAAAAATTAATTAAATTATGTATAGAATTATCGCACATTAATTTTGATCCATGATAAAGCTTACCTAAGCTAGTTATTTGAACTTGAATGGGCTTTCTTTCAGCAACTTTAATATCCAAACAACTAGAATCTCCTGAAGCGTGCCCTTCATCAAGAACATAACCCACATTTAAACTTTTAAATTCATTGGTCTCAACAAACTCTTTTGTCCCGGAAAAACCGCCTATCTCTTCGTCAGGAACAGCAAAAATATGTATGGTTCGGTTTGGCGTTATGCCAGAATCTTTTAGCTGTTTTAATGCGAAATAATGAACAGCAGCTATACCCTTCATATCTTGTGTGCCACGCCCAATAATCGAATCATTATAAATTTCTCCGGAAAAAGGTGGCTTGATCCAGTTTTTACCATCAGCCGGCACAACATCCATATGATGATTAAGAGCCAAAGATTTTAAATTTTTGTCTTTACCATAATTTTTACCAGGATAAGTTATAACCAAAACTTTTTTACCAGAAGTGAGTTTAATTTCTTGACTCAAAAAACCATCTCTTTGTGCCTGATTTCTTAAAAAATCTATAGCTTTATCATAATCCGGTTTTGGATGGGTTGTATCGATTTTTACATAATACTGTAAAAATTTAATCATTTGATTATCGATTGATGTTTCAGATGAGCCTGAATGGCCCATCTGAAAATTTTTGTTTTGTTTAAATAAATTAAAAAGCACTAAGCTTAAATTCAAAAAAATAAAACTAAAAATTATTTTTTTATTCATAAATTCTTTCTTGAAATTCATATGTTAAAACACAACCATTTCCTGAGATAGATTGATCATCGGGCAATGGCGCCAATTCAGTTGATTCCGGATCAAATGTTGGCATAAATGCCTGATATCTTTTGTATTTTAGGACAATATCTTCAAAGTCAAAGCCTTTAAGATCGGAATCCTTTAAAGATTTTATAAATTTTATAAAAGATTTACTTATTGATACCGTTCGATCATTCTTATGTCCTGGAAAATCCCCCGAATTTTCATCTGTTATTCCATAAAACATAGAAACCTTATTGGCATTTTTGGCTTTTAAATAATCAAGAATTATTGGCTTTAAATACCTTAAAGATGCGTCTGTTAATTTTGAATTTATACCCTGGTCTCTACTTTGTGGAAGGGTATAATCACCGCCATTATAGATACAAACGTCATAGAATTTATCAGCATCCAAAATATCTTTGTTATCTTCCTGTCTAGACTCCTGCCTAAAATTAAAAGACTCATCAATAAACCCCGAGTACTTTTTTACTCCTCCTGCCAGACATCTTATTTCGTCTTGCAAAATAGCTTGCTTTTCAGATTCATCTGTAATCAAAAAAAGTTTTTTATAACCGACAATTTTTCGATTTTCATCTAATGCCACAAATAAACGTCCCGATCCTATTGTTTTTTTTAAAATCATTTCCCTAAATTTTTTAGGCAAAATAACGATTTTATTTTTGTCATGAATCGCCTGAGTATTAATTAACTCTAGCAATTCCAGCAAATCTTGTTCACAGGCTTGCCGGAACGTATATTTATTTTCAGAGGAAATAGCGTCAGATATATCGGCGTTCTCCATAGAAAAAATAGAAAATGAAACTAAACAAACTAATAATATATTTTTCACGTTAGTCTTTCTTTCAAAATTAAAATTTAAATAAAAACAGTAAAATTAATTTAAAAAAGTATTAATTTGGCCTCACGGCCACCAAGAGAAAGAATAGTTGATAAATATAAATTTATTTGAATTAAAAAAATCTTGAGATTTCAAGACTGGAAAATTAGATACGCCAGGGGGAAGCTACAAAGGTAGCTGCAGAAAAATTTCGACACATAAAATAAGATAAAAACAGGTTCATGGTCACCCACTCGTATAAGAACTAATTATGTAACTAGGCTATATTATTACTTCAAACCTGTCAATATATATAAAATTTGCTTAAACAATAGCTGCTGCTAAGCTTTTGTTTAAATTTTTATTCAGAATAAATTTTAGGAGACTAATATGAAAAGCAATATGGAAAATAGAGAATATGTATTGGCAAACCAAAATTGCGTGAAGCAGTGCAATCTATGTATTCAGGGCTGCAAAAATATAATCGATGCGGTCGAAAAAAAGATAATAATATTAGAAAAATAATCGAACAAACAGTTGCTCAATGCCACCAAACCGTAAAAAATATCGAGCAATATATTAAAGCTGCAAAATATGAACTTGAATTCAATAAAAAAGTGGATACAGAAGAACTGCAGGAATCTATTTCAAAATCGGGGGAAGTTGTTAAAAAGTGCGGCGAGATAATAAAATTTTCAGGTCGTATTGATAAAAATCTAACTGATGCATGCAGTGATTGCATGGAGATTTGTGATGAGCTTCTTGAGGCTTGCGAAAATATATTGGGATAAAAAAATTATGAAAAATTTAGAAAAATTTGATCCTGAAATTGCAAAATTAATAGATCAAGAAGCTAAAAGACAAAATCAAGAGATAGATTTAATTGCTTCAGAAAATTACACCCATCCAGCAGTTTTGGAAGCCACGGCCTCGATTTTAACAAATAAATACGCCGAGGGTTACCCGGGAAAAAGATATTATGGCGGCTGCCAATTTGTGGATAAAGTTGAAGAACTTGCGCAATCACGTTGCCGTGAGTTATTTAAGACGGACTCACAAACTAATATACATGTTAATGTTCAGCCACATGCCGGATCGCAGGCCAATATGGCTGTCTATTTTGCGTCACTAAAACCTGGCGACACTGTAATGGGCATGAGCCTGTCTGCAGGCGGGCATTTAACTCATGGTCATAATGCAAATTTTTCTGGAGCGGTTTATAAATCTGTTCAATATTTTGTTGATCCAAAAACAGAAGAGCTTGATTATCATGCGATAGAAGAGTTAGCGCAACAGCATAGGCCTAAATTAATAATCGCAGGCGCATCTGCATATTCAAAAATTATAGACTTTGAAAAATTTTCTAATATCGCAAAATCTTGCGGCGCTTTGTTTTTGGCAGATATAGCGCATATTGCCGGTCTTGTTGCCGCCAAAATTCACCCGACACCAGTTGGTTATGCTGACTTTATAACAAGTACAACACACAAAACTTTACGCGGCCCACGTGGTGCCCTGGCGATGTGCAAACCAGAATTTGCCACTGCTCTTGATAAGGCAGTTTTTCCCACGCTTCAGGGTGGGCCACTAATGAACGTTATTGCGGCAAAAGCAGTAGCATTTGAATTGGCGCTAAAGCCAGATTTTGTTCAATATCAAAAGCAAATTGTTAGTAATGCAAAAACTATGGCCCAAACTTTTAAAGATTTGGGATATAGAATTGTTTCGGGTGGAACAGACAACCATTTATTTGTTTTAGATTTAAGATCGAAAAATATAAATGGGCTTCAGGCTGAGCGCGCTCTTTCAGCCGCGGGGATTACTATCAGCAGAAGCACGATCCCGTTTGATACCGAAAAGCCATGGATCACAAGTGGAATTAGAATCGGGACGCCCGCTGTTACAACAAGAGGCTTGAAAAATTCAGAGGTCCAAGAACTTGTTTATTTAATTGATGAAGTTATTAAAAATCATGAAGCTCCAGTTAAACTTGCACAAATAAAGGATCAGGCAAAAAAGATTTGCGAAAAATTCCCGCTTGAGTATGCTTTTGGCCAAACTAATGAACAAAATTTTTATAAGAGTTTATTGTTATAAGTTTTTATAGCTTTTAATTTTTTAGGAGAAATTATGAAAAAATTATTATCCCTAAGTTTAATTTTTGTCGTTGCACCAAATATTGTGCCCATGGATAAAAATCTCAAAGAAGAAGAAACTTCTTCGAATGAGCGGGCTCTAACGTCCCTTATGAGAGAATACATGGTATATTTTCCCCAGAGGGTCTTCGGGGCACAAATTACGAAAAATAACGATTTAATATGGGTAGATTCTGGAATTGATAACCCAATATATAACTACGTTTTTGCGGGCGCAAAAAATATATCTGAAGAAAAGGTCGAAGAAATAGTTGGTTATTTTACAGAAAAAAACAGACCCTGTCTTTGGTATTTAATTGAATCTGAAGAATCGAAAAAACTGGAAGAATCTCTAAAAGAAAATGGCTTGTTGCAATGCGCAAGTTTTATTTCCATGACAAAAAACTTGGAAGGATATAGGCCAGAAGATATTATTGAAACTGACCTGAAACTCGCGAGAGCAAAGAGCAAAGAAACACTCGGCGATTTCGAATTAATACAGGAGAGCAATTCTCAATTGCCAAACACAGTAAAAGAATATTATTCAAAATTTGATATTACAAAAATAGACAAAAAAGACTTGGTGCGAGGCTATGTTGGATATTACAAATTTGATGAGCCCCATAACGAGAGACCAATAGTCACAGGAATAATAGAGTTCCCAAGTCTTGAAGGAAACGAAGAACGCGCTGCTTATTTGGATGTAATTCAAACAATGAAAAGCCCTGGGATTGAAGGTGGAGATTGGAATAAATATAAAAAAGAAATGATAATTGAACTTTGCTATAAAGCTATAAACAAAGACTGCGATAAAGTGACAATCGCAGTAGACGTCACAAGCGAAGAGATGATTAAAAAATTGGAAAAAATGGGATTTGTTGCCAATAAGGTTTTAAAACTTTACACGCCTAGACCAAAAGCGATAGTTGAAAACGAATAATACAGAAAATAACTTAAAATTTAGAGCATAAAAATAGCCTGAAAAATCAGGCTATTTTTATTATTTTTAACTAATTTATTTTTTTATTTTTTGTCAAATTCATTTGGAGGTGTCCCAATGGTCGGCGAAACCGAGCCGGAATTATCTGCAGATCCAGTTGCACGTATTTTAATCCCTGTTCTTTCTTCTTTGCCAGACTCTTGCTGTTTTTTTATTGCTTTTCTGATCGCTTTTCCTAACTGGACAGCGTCATCATAACTCATTTTTTCAGCAAGTCCTGTGCCACCAAAAATTTTAAGAGCTTCCATCGCTTCCAACAAATGCGAGTCTTCCTTCGGTGCGCGAATTTCATAATCTGGAACATGTGAATTAGATGCATATTTGTCATCTTGAGAGCTTTGCTTTGAGCTAGAACAGTCTGAGAAAAAACCTGTACATTGGTAGCAAGAATTAATATTAGAAAATAGTGCAGCTGAAATTAGGGGAAGTAGAAAAAATTTTATTTTTGAAAACATATGAAACTTCTTACGAATAAAAAAAGTTAAAAATTTTAAATGATCTTACTTATGGGATTTATTATAATTCAAATTACAAATTGATACAAGGCGACAGGCACCAATTTAAGTAAATTTGCTTATAAGTACGGACATTTTTCAACTGCTTGTTTAAATTATGTTCTAAAAAAGATCAGAATGCAAGTGCCTAAATACGCTAAATTTATAATTCATAAATTATTGGCAATAATTTATTGCTAATATTGGACCCCATGAATTAGAATGTCGAAGAACTTATTTGTCGATAAACTTTAATTCTGGAGACTATATGAGCGATAAGATGGCAGCAAGCACTAGAAACTTGCTTTTGAATTTCACTATAGCCCTTTTAATTCCCGCATTTGGTTATTATCTAGCTTTAATATTAAACCCCAATTTTAATATATATCTATCGCCCGAATATATAGAAATAAACAAAATCTCTAAGAAAATTACCAAATTAAAAGATAAAAAAAATAATCTGGAAGAGCTTGAAATATCTTTGCTTAAATCTGAAGAATTTCAAGATCGATCAAAAATAAATAATCTCAAAAACGAAATACTAGAAGTTAAAAAGGATATAAAAAACTTAAAAAATCTGCGCAAAGAAAAAGAAGATGATTTTGGTAAAAAATATGGCGATTCAGCAAATACATCAAAAAAAGCTTTATTTTATATATCACAGTTTATTGGGATTTTGGCAATTTTATCTGGGATATTTATAAAAATAAGCGCAGTAAAATCTGGTCTTATTATGGGTGGGGTATTTTCTATAATTTTAGGGAACTTAAGTTATTGGCAAGACTTAAGCGATATAACAAAGTTGGTTCAAATTTTGGTTCTGCTGGCACTTGTAATATTTGTAACCTACAAATTATATCAAGAAGAAGATACCAAGAAAAATAAACAGTCAAAAAGTAGGGGCTAATATGGAAATAAAACTTATATTGATATATCTAAAAAGACAATTATTACTGGGACTTTTAATTGGCGCAATAATTCCAGTCGCTATTTACAAATTTGTAGTGGCGCTTGCACCAAAACCAAACTTGGAAAACGTTCAAGAATTTAAAGATGTCGATAAACTGAGAAAAAAAATCAATAAACTAAAAGATAAAATTAAAGAGCTGGATAAAGCTTATACAAGTGTAAAATATACAAGCTCAGATTATAAAAATAATCAAAAAATAATCTTAGATGAAATAGAAGAGGCAAAAAAAATAAAAGCAGAACTGAAAAAAGAACTTAAAGAAAAAGAAAAAATAATTGACGAAAAAATTATGCCTGCGATCCTGTGGCACGAGACAACTCTGTTTTACGCTGCTTTACTTGCCGGGACAACTTCGTTTCTGTTTGGAACGGCGATTAAAACTATTCCAGTGGCTATAGGTTTGGTTTTAGGCGGATTATATTGCTTATTTATGGCACATTATACTCTTGTAGGAAAATTAACGGGCGCCGTAAATCTTTTTTATGTTTTACTAATAATATTATCTACTCTGTTTATTGCAATAATGGTTGCAAGAAGAAGAGAAAACCAAGCTTAAAAAAATATTAGACCGGTTAGACACGATGCTCCAAAAAAGAAAATCTTTTAAATGCAAAAAAATTAAACACGAAAGTTAATGCGGCAACCACGATTCTGCCCAAAACTGGCCTGTCTGAGACTACAGCTTCTTGCCAAAATTGAAATAAAGTAAAATTGATCACAAACCCTGCCATACTTGCTGCATAATGGCGCGCTAAAGCATTTCTGAATGATATCTTTCCACGACTAAAAACAAATGCGTTGCAAAGCATGAAATTAACAAATACTCCCACAAAAAAGCCGGCAACTATCGCAATATTATAATGCATAGAATAGATATATATCAAAATTGAGAATAGAGACAAATCGATCAATGTTGCAGCGCCGCCAACTAACATGTATCTTAACAACTGTTCCACGGTTTTTGATTTATAATTAAACATGATTTTTATCTTTCTTAATTTTGGGAATAATAAATGTCACTAACCTATAAAAATATTATAAAAAATTTTTTTATATATTCTGGCGGCGCTATTTTTTTAAAATTAGCACAGGCAATAGTTATACCATTAAATTTAAAAGTTATAAGCCCAGCACAATATGGCATTTTTTCTTTGGCGACCAGCTTTTCAACAGTGCTAGCAATTTTCTTGGGACTTGGCCTAAGACAAGCCCTCTGGCTAGATTTTTTCCATCACGATAATAGCAGTAGAAAAAAAATCTTGATTGATATAGTCACAGTTTATCTTTTGGTTTCTGTGCCAATAATTTTTATTTTGTTTTTTTCAATACCCACAATAAATAAGCTTTATTTTTTAAATGCAGCAACAACCAATTTAATATTTATTTCTCTATTAACTTGTTTCTTTTCGTTTTTTTCTGAGCTTTTTTTCAGATACTAAGATATCAACATAAAGCTTTTTATTGTACGTTCGTGCAAATTTCAAGTGCCATACTGTCTATAACTTCAAATTTAATTTTAGTATTATACTTTGAATTCAATATCATTGGGATCGCACTTGCTAACTTAATCGCGCTAATTATCCCAGCTTTATTTGCAATTTATGAGTATTTAAAGCGAAAAGCAAATTTAACTATAACTGCAAGTATAAGAGCAGGGTTATACAAAATAGATTTTGAATTAATTAAGAAATATATATACTCCGGCGCGCCGTTTATTCCCGGCATGATTTTTGCATGGGTGCTATCTTCCTGCGATAAAATAATTCTATCAAGATACTGCAGCATGCATGAGGTTGGGATCTATTCTTTAACAGATAGTCTTGGACAACTTTTTTATTTACTAATTCTGCAGCCATTAAGTGGCTCTTATTTGCCTGAACTTTTTGAAAGTTTTGCAAAAAACAAAAATAATCTTTTATTTATAGAACAAAAAAACAGAAAAATCATGTGGGCCAGCATGATGGGAATATTTTTGGTTATAACTTTTGGGTTTTTTGTAGCAAAAAAAATATTAAATTTTGTTTTACCACCACAATATCTTCAAGTAACCAACTATTTGTGGCCACTGCTAATCGGCTATATTTTCTTAATGGGGACATATTTTTCCTGCAGTATTATACAGTTTAAAAAGAAGACAAAGTTTCTGTCTTTGTCTTTTTGTATACCCGCAACTTTAAATATTTTTTTAAACTTGCTATTGGTTCCAAAATTCGGCGCCTATGGGGCAGTTTCTTCAACAACATTTTCCTATGCAATCTATTTTGCAGTTACAATTTATTATGGAAATAAAGTTCTGACTGAAAGTAATTACATAACGCACGATAGAGTCGAATTATCTACTAAATAAAAAACTTAAAATTTTTTATTATTATTAAAAAAAAACTTTAAATTAGCTGGTTTTTTGAGAATTTATAATTTAAAATAACTATCATATTTTTTACAAAATAACGTATGGAACAGTTTATGAATTTATACAAATTTCTATTTGCGATACTTACCTTGGGCAGCACTAATATTTTTACATCTAAATTAACCATAGAAAAAGTTATTGCCAAAGGCGCGCCGACTTTTGAGGATGCGGCAATTTTTTTTCAAAATAAAAAATTATTAAAAGAATTTTATCAAAATCGAAACAAAGCTGGAAATAGCAGATGGCCGGGAGACCCACAACATCTAATACAAGAATTGTTTGAAGGTTTTGCTGCCATACACAAATTTGCGATAGCAAACGATCAACATTCGATCGACTTGATCGCGGACAACACTTTAAGTTCGCTTTTCGGTACAGCCTGGAACGAATTTTACAATTAAGAATTAAAATTTAGTTTGTTAGAACTTCAGATTGCTGCTTTCTGGTTGCGGTTACTTCTAAGACAAAACTCTTTTGGGTTTTATTATCGATATCCAAGTAAAAAATCATTTCTCTATGCAACATATCCCAATTTGCCTGGATTTTTTGCCGCGCGATTAAAGATCTGTCCCCATTCTGAGATTGTTTGAATATCTTAAATTGCAAAATAGCAAAAGATCCTGAATCATAAATATCAACAGAGAAGTCAAACTCTCCAAGAGGGCGCGGCTCTCCCCACCATATTGATGCATCACCCGTGTTCATGTGAGTTTCATGCTTATTGCCAGAAACAATAAATTTAATATGACAATCCACATCGCTCAGATGATTCATGCAAGAAGATGAAAATGTGGCAAACAAAAACGAAAGTAACAAAAAAACTTTTTTCATGACACCCCAAAATATAATTAAGATATTAAAAAATATGCTTAAGTATAATGTTTTTGTGGCTTTTTAAAATAAATTTAAATATTCTTTTCTCTGATCCCATATTCTTTTAGGCCTCGCAAATAACCCCTAAACTTATCTTCTTGTTTTAAAATTTTAGACTCTAAAATTAAGCCCAGTACGCTCCAGTAATAAGCAAAAATTCTTAGTCTATTTTCTGGATAAAAATTTTTAAAAAACAAATAAGAATAATTTTTAATATACATGGCAGATAAATCTTCTATTTTGTCGCGATTTATTGGACTTTGCAAATGCTGGAGTTTTGCATCGGGATTATAAAAAAGTTTGCAATTTTGTGATACGCGCTTGGAAAAATCGCAATCTTCCATAGCGCCATAAAATCTCAATTTTTCATCAAACTTGTTTTTGAAAAATACATAAGATCTATAAGCCATGCAACAGCCACCAAGAACCTGTATATCGCGAAATTTTGTAATACCATAAGTGTGTGTTGGCATACCTGAAGCTGTAAATTTACCAGAAGAATAATCTCTCTGTAGTAAGAAAAACTGCCTAAAGATTCTTCCAAGCCCAGTCTTTTTGGGTTCCAAATTTGTAACACAACCCATCCCTCCGCCATATTCCGGATGATTTATAAAAACATCATTCATTTCGGAAATATAAGTTGGACTTAAAACAGTGTCGTCGTCAAAAAAGTATATGACCTCTGCGTGGGTCAAACTTATGCCTATATTGCGTTGCAACGTAAGACCCGGGTCAGAGTGTTTATAAATTAGTTTAGTTTCGGGAAAATTTTTATTATCAAATAAACTATTAAACTCAGGATTCAAATTAAGCGGATCCGTGCTGCTATCTACCACTATTAATTCGTTGGGGGGACAAGTCTGTTTGATCAAAGATTGCAAAAATTGTTTAACGTCATCGGGTCGATTTCTAGTGCATAATATCACGCTGGTCAGTATTGCGCTCATAACTTTGCCTTTTTATTAAACTCAAATAATTATAAACAATTATAAACTTTTTTATGAAAATCCTGTTCGTTATTAACATCAAAAAGTATCGCACCTTTTGGCCTTTGGCAAACATCGCTTGCTACAGCTGGAACGCCAAAATATAAACTCTCCTCTATACTTATCCCCCAACTATCACTTCTTGTTGGTCTTATAAATATTGTTGCTTTTGAAAATAGTGGCCACAAAATATAATTGCCTTTAAGAAAATATATATTATTTTTTAGGTTTAAATTTCTTATTTTATCTTTTATCACACTCAAATATTTTTCGTCACAAGTTTGATAAAGCAAAACTAGCCCAATTTGATTAACAAAAGCAAGATCTGAATTTAAAAATTTAACTAAATCTATGGCAACATCGACCCCGTATAGGTCTTGGCCACTTTCCAGCAATCCGATATTAAATGCGTTCATTAGTATTATTTTTTTGTGCGAGTTTATAAATTTAAATAAGCTTTCAGGATAAGTTTTAAGTAAATCTTGAAGCTGAAAGTCCCCTGGAGGCAAAAATGGTGACTGAATCGAGAAATTTTTTCTTAACTTAATCTTGTTATCTAGATAACTCTGATACGTTGAACTGCCTATAATAATCTGCTGGTCGATAAATATTTTCAAAAAATTTAATATTTTTTTTTGAAAATAAGTTTTTTTATATAAATATCTTGGGTCATGATCAATAATATTTATTTTAAATTTAAAAAATATTTTTAATAAAACTAAAATAAATAACTCGGGAATATAATACTTCAAAAAACTGGTGTGATAATCGATAATATCGGGCTTAAATTTATTTATTAGTTTAAAAATTTTAAGAGCATAAGAAAATTTATTTTGCCCAGTAATCTCAGTTGTGCAATCAAATAACTCAATTAAATTATTATTTTTTTGGTAAACTTCAGAAACTCTTTCAATATGCACGGATACGCCGCCAATTGGTGGAGACTTGGGACCAAATATTAATATTTTTTGATTATAAATATTTTTCGAGTAACTGTGTTCTTGTACAAGCATAAATAAACTTAAAAACAATCTAGGCTAAATAAATTTTGCAATGTCCAAAGTTGATCAGCATAATTTTTACTGCCATCCTGGTGCTGTTTGAGCATATTTTCAATAAAATTTATATCAAAATACTGCTTTATAGAATCTCTTTTTGTAGTTAGTAAATCCTGAAAATATGGTTTAAAATATTTGCCATTTTCAAACCACAATTTGGTTGGGGCCGCAAAGCCAACTTTTTTGCGATAAATAATATCATGGGGCAAAACTTTTTCAGCTGCTTTTTTCAAAATATATTTTGTGGTCCCATTTTTGTATTTTAAATCTGTGGGGATATTAAAAGCAAATTCAACTAAACTATGATCCAAAAATGGCTCGCGGCCCTCTATTGACGCCGCCATGGTCATCTTGTCAGCGCGCATTAGTAACAATTCTGGAAGTCTGTTTTTTAATTCTAGATATAACATGAGATTAGAAAAATTATCATTCCCAATTTGTGTTGAATTAGTAAAATTTTTTGCATGGTAATTTAAATATTCATAGCTATCAAAGCCCTGAGATATATCCGGGTAAATTTGTGAAGTTATAGGGTCTTCTGAAAAATTTTGTGCAATAAAAAATTCTTTTTTCATGCTTTCAGGGAAAGCAATGGCACCAGAATAAAATATGGGCCTGGATTTTGACCAGTTATCAAGCAGATCTACAAGAGAATACTTTTCTGGCGCAATTTTTGAAGCAGATAAACTTATTATTTTTTTTAAACTACCTGGTAAAAAATTAAATTTAGATAAAATATTATTTGCGCGCAGATATTTTGCGTACATGCTATAACCAAAAAATAGCTCATCTGCCCCCTCACCGATTAGGACAACACGAGCGCCAGAATCACGTAAACTTTGGGAAATATAATACAGCGGGATAGAAACGCAGTCCGCCAAAGGCTCGTCTTGATAGTATATCATGCGGGGGTAAAATTCGAACGCCTCTTTTTCGCCAATAACAAGTTCTGTATGTTGCGATTTAAATATATTAGCTATTTTGCGTGCGTATTTCTGTTCGTTATAATCGCCCCCAGAATCGAAAGCTATATTAAAACTTTTTAAATTGTCTGTATGTCTTGACATTAGCCCCAATAACAAACTCGAATCGACCCCGCCTGAAAGAAAAACGCCTAGCGGCACGTCTGACATTAGTCGCTTTTTTACTGACGAGTCTAAAAGTTCAAGAAGTTTATCTGCGTAAAATTGTTCGGGTAGCGCGCCGGGCCCGCCCTGCGTCCCTCGATACATTCTACTTCGCCAAGGCTTCGTAGAACACTCGGGATGAGCGGGTTGGGATTTGTCGACGGCTGGAAGCAGGACGTCGGAAGACAGTGCTAGAGGGTCATACCATCTAACAAAACTAATATTTTTCTGTGAGTCTAATTTCAAATAATACCCAGCGGGAAGTTTGTATATATCTTGATAAATAGTTAATGGTGCCGGGGTGACAAGATAAGTAAGATAGTGATAAATCCCCTGAGGGCTCAAAATTTTTTCAACAAAATCTAGACTAAATAATGCTTTGATTTCTGAGCCAAAACTTAAGATATTATTCTGCAAACTAAAATATAATGGCTTGACGCCAATTCGATCGCGAATAAGATAAAGTTCATTTTTGTTCAAATCAAATAAACTAAAAGCAAACATACCCTCTAGTTTATCCAAACAAGATATCCCCCACTGTTTATAAGCGTAAATTATTACTTCTGTATCAGAACGTGATCTGAAATTATGCCCCAGTTTTTCAAGTTCTGCTCTAATAGATTCGTGATTATAAATCTCACCATTAAAAGTGATTACTATTTTTTCTTGATCGTCTAGCATAGGCTGATGGCCGCCAGAAGTTAGATCTACAATCGCTAATCTTCTGTGAACAAAAGCTGTTTCAAATTTATCAGATTTCCAGATTCCAAATCCGTCAGGGCCCCTGTGGGCGATTGAGTTGTGTAAAACATCAAGTTGTGAATCTTGTATTGAAAATTTTGAATTTTTTATGTTCGCAAAACCAGCAATACCGCACATTAGATTATCTCAGCTTAAATTTTTTAATCGCCAAAATGTTCATACGCAAAAGCAAAACTCCTGCTGAAAATCTACTAATTTGCGATGTGCCATATGTTCTGCTTTTGTATTTTACAGGAAGATCAACAATTTTTCTGTTTAATTTAGCAGCGCCAAATAGCAAATCGAAATCTCCAAAAGGATCAAAATCTCCAAAAAATTCTCTATTTGCTGCGATTAGCTCATAATCTTTTCTAAATAAAACTTTTGTTCCACACAGAGTATCTTTAACTCTTTGACCCAATGTCCAAGAAAAAAGTACAGCGAATGCATGATTTGCTAATAAGTTCAAAAATCTCATGGCGTTAGACTCCATGCCATATACTAATCTTGAACCATTAATAAACTCACCTTTTCCGGTGGCCATGGCCTCGTAAAATTTTGGAAGCTCTTCTGGTGGTGCAGTAAGATCTGCATCTTGGATCATTAGTATATCGCAGGTCGCCATTCCAAAGCCCTTGCGAACAGCATCGCCTTTGCCAATTCCATCTTGCCTTGAATATTTTATATTTTTATCCGGATATAGTTTTGCTACGCGTTCTATTTCTTCGTATGTTCCGTCTTTTGAATGTCCCTCGATGAATATTATTTCTGTAAATTTACCAAGAGATGGGCATCTTTTTACCGCTGCTTCTACGTTGCCACGTTCGTTTCTGCACGGAATAACTATCGACACAGAATAGTCTGCGTCATAGTTGGCAATCTTAGAACGGGCAATGACCCAATTTTCTAAGCACAAAAATCTAAATCCGGGGACAAGCGCCAAAAAATTATTTAGAAACCAAGAAATAATTGGAATATATTTTGGAAATAGAATCTGCTTTCCTGAAGTTACAATATCAAAGCCCGAAAGATACAAAAAATTTGATACATCATAAGCAGAAACCCAATTTTTTATATTTGTAGGGCGCCGCAGGCCAAGTTTTTGCGTTATATTTAATATGGGCTCCCAAAGAGTTGAGTACCAATCAAGAACTAATCTAGTATCAGGATTACAAAATTTTTGGATATCACAAAAAAAGATCTGAATATCATCAATTTCCATTATAGAATTTGAAACAACTATATAATCAAATTTTGTTTCTGGGGCCAAACTTGTAAGATCCGAATAAAAATTAAAATTGGAATGTTTTTCACGAGCCTCCATCAGATACTGCTCATCAAATTCAACGCCAACTCCGATATTTACAGAAAGGGCGTTAAGTAAGTATCCATTTTTGCAGCCTATATGCAATACTTTTGAATTTTTTGGAATAATAAATTTATAAAAAGCTGCATTAAATAAATGATAATAACTATTTTTTGAGAGCCAATGATCGAAACTGTGTTTTTTAATTTTTAATTCTAAGAAAGCCATAAATTCTCCGGTTTTATTTGCCGAAAGATTTTAACATAGCTATTGTGAGTTTACTACTAAAACAAAATTTAATAATTCCCGAGCTCTCTCTCACGAAATCAAATATTAATATATCCCAATAAACTTGTGCTGAGTTTAGGGTCATTAATATTTTCCAAAGCAACAGAAAAATCTAGATTGTCGCCGCCCGTTGCAGAGTTAAGTTGAATATTAAAGTTAGATTTATAATCCTTATCATCCACAAATATTAAAAGATTTTTTGATTTTCCAGGCAACAAAATCAAACCCTCAAATCCAGTTTTTTTCTTAAAATCATACTCGATTTGAGAATTTTGCTTCGAACAAGTTACGCAATCTGCCGCAATAAAAAATGGACCTGAAAAAGCAAGCGCAACTGTCGCAAGCCCCAAAAGAGTATACCCTGCAACTGCGCCAACTGAGCCAGAAAATGCTCCCGCTGTTGCCCCCGCAAAAGAAATAACCAAAATAAATGGGACCAAAACTGCAACATATCCTGCATAAACAGCGGACCATGTCGCAAACCGTGTCCATGTATGATATCTAAGCAATCTTGCGACCTGCTCGGATGAAACCATCTTAAGATCGATGCCATCATGTCTTAAGAGCCAAACTTTGTCAGATTTATTTTTTACTGTTATTTGAATGGGCTGGAAATGTTTTTTGCCCTTATTTAATTCTTGGCCAAATATTTTCTTTGTTTTTTCTTCATTCAAAGCAGAAACCAAAACTTTGACGTTGTCTTTTTTTTCGACAAATTGGGCAGTTTGGCGATCAAGTGGCTTTAATTTTCTAACTCTGTAACTTTTTGGAAAACACCCAGGAATTAAAAAAAATAGCGCAAGCAAACACAAGAAATTAAATATACTGCCCCTGATAAACATAAAAAACCCAGAAATCCCCAAAAAATTTTTATTTTATTAAACTATTTATGTGCTCAACCGTTGGCTGACATAAGTTCATAATCCCTGCCCCATTGTCAGCAAAATTTTTATCGTGCGGTAAACCATATTTGGCATAAACAGCATGCACTAAACATTGATAAGTTTCACCCTGATTTCCCCATAATATTTTGGCATGGTCCCCAGAATCAGTTTCGAAATAGTAAACATGTTCATGACCAGATTGTTTAAGTTCGACATATAATCTTCTTGATGCATTAACCGAAATAACCGCATCTTGGCGCGAATGCACTAGAATTATTGGAATATTTTTTGGAATTTTCCCAACGGATTTTATTGGCGAGATCCCATTTGGATCATACTTTGGATATAATTTTGACATGGACCACTTTGAACCCAGTCCGCTTATTAATGGGTTCCAAGATTGATAAAGTCTTTCGGCCTGAAACTTAATAACATTCATGGCGTTATCAAATGGAGACTCCAGAATTAACAGCGCAACATCTTTTATGTCATGTTCGGCAGCGAAGTTTATTAATGTAGCTGCGCCTCGGGAAACCCCCGCCAAAACAATTTTTTTAGGAGATTTATTGGCTGAATAAGTTAATTCTAGCAAGCTTTTATATTGCTCAGCTAAATGTCCAACATCAATTTTTTGACCCAAGTCTGTTTTTAATGGATTAAATTTGCCTATAGCATCGGGAAAGTCGAAAAATATTAATGGCTCATTAAGAATATATCTCTTAACGTCGTTGGCGGCGCAATTGGACCAGTAGACTCCGTGTCCTCCCCTACCTCCCAAACCATGTACATAAAGATACAGAACAGGACTGTTCGTAATTTTTTGATTCGACTCTATCATGTAAAGAGACTGAGTCAGTTTGATGTGAGAACTATTAGAAGCGTTTAAACTATCTGAATTTATAGATAGCAAAAAACAACTATTTGCGAAAAAAATATATAAAAACTTAATATTGAACTTCAACGAATAACCTCTCCAAATTCTAAAAAAAATAGCAGGCAAAATTAATAATTATGAGACTATAGACCCCACCTGTTTTGTCAAGAAAAATAGTAGTTATTTTATCTAAAAATTTAACAGCCTAGAACGGCTCTTGTTTTGCGGGGGAGAAAAAAGCAATAATTCCAGTAAATAATAATAGTAAATAATGGTAGTAATTGACACAGCCAATACCAACTTAATACAACTTAATATATGTAATGTTTATGACAATATAAAAACTGAATAAAAATGGGAGAGAGTATGGCCTATAAAAAAACAAATATATCTGAAAATATATTTAATAACCTACCCGAAAAATTTTTAAAAAAAATTGAAAAAAAGCCCCAACCCCAAGTTATACACCCCATGCTTGCAACTCTTACCAAAGATTACTTCTCAAGCAAAGACTGGCTTTATGAACATAAATATGACGGCATACGATGCATAGCCTTTAAAAAAAATGGCAAAGTTTCTCTAATGTCGCGCAACAATAACTTAATAAATCAAGAATACCCTGAAATTTTAGAAGCTTTAACCAAAGAGCCCGCTGATGATTTTATTATAGACGGCGAAATTGTTGCCCTAGGTGCATCAGGAATCTCAGACTTTCAGCTACTTCAGGGAAGAATTAATCTAAAGCAAAGCGGGCTCATAGAAGAAAAAGAGAAAAAAACAACAATAAAATATTGGGTTTTTGATTTGCTTTATGCTGCCGGATATGACACAAAAAAACTTCCCCTAATTTATAGAAAAAAGATTTTAAAAAAAATTTTTAAGTGGAACAAGAAATTAGCTTACTCCGAACACAAAATTGGAGACGGCGTAAAATTTTTCCATGAGGCATGCAAGTTACATTGGGAAGGAATAATGGCTAAACGCGCGGACAGCGAATATGTTGAATACCGGGCAAACAGTTGGCTAAAGTTTAAATGTTCGCTTGGTCAAGAACTGGTAATTGGAGGATATACAGAGCCGCAGGGGGCACGTGAAAATTTCGGTGCACTACTTGTTGGCTATTATAATAAAAATAAATTTATTTATGCAGGCAAAGTGGGGACAGGATTTAACCAGGGCATGTTAAAATTTTTGGGAAATAAACTTAAGCGACTGACAATTAAAAAATGCCCATTTGATCAGATTGATATAGCAACAAAAAATATATATTGGGTCAAACCGATTTTGGTGGCCGAATTTCAATTTGCGCAGTGGACAAATTCTGGAAAGCTGAGAGTTGGCAGGTTTAAGGGGTTAAGAGATGATAAAGAAGCAAAATCTGTTATAAGAGAGTCCCCGAAATCAGTTATTTTTAAAAAATAAGTTTTTTATTGGAGACTATATGAAGTCAATATGGAACGGATCGGTGTCTTTCGGGTTGGTAAATATTAACATAAGTATTTACCCAGCAATTCAAGAACATACTTTAGGGTTTAAATTATTATGCAAGAAGTGTCACACCCCAATTACTTATGAGCGCTTCTGCAAAAACTGCAATAAAGAGATAGTATGGCACGATATTGTTAAGGGCCTAAAATTACCTGATGGAAGCTATTTTATTTTGACACAAGAAAAGCTGCACGAATTGAGGGCAATAAAAACTGACACTATAGATATAAAACAGTTTGTTAATCTTGGCCAAATCAAGCCGATATATCTTGAGGGACACTATTACGTTCTCCCGGAAAAACATTCGGAAAAAGTGTATTTTTTATTTAAGCGCGCCCTGGAAGAAACGCACACTGCTGCAATAGGACAATTTGTTATGCGCGACAAAGAGTATATATGCGCAATTATGCCGCAAGAAAATGTTTTATTATTATCTACTTTGCATTATAGCTATGAAATTAGAGATATAGATGCTATTAATGTTTTAAAAAAAGAGCCGAAATTTAGCACCCAAGAACTAAAGCTTGCCGAACAACTAATAAATAAGCTTAGCAGCAAAACTTTTAAATTAGATATTTATAAAGATACGTTTGCGCAAAGAATAGCCCAAGAAATTAAAAAAGGTAAAAGTAAAAAATCAAAAAAATCTATAGCAAAAAAGAAAAGCACAAAAAAAGAAAACAACTTAGTAAGTTCTCTAAAAAATAGCTTGTCGTTACGCGTAAAACGTGAAAAAATGGCAAATATAAAACCCGCAAAAAAACATCAGCCCCATGCTATAGCAAAATCAAAAAATAGATAAAAATAATAGGGGCAAAGTTTTGAAACTTTGCCCCTATTATTTTTTAAACTAAAATTTATTAAGCAGGTGTTTCGAAGCTTAATTCGTCTACTTCTTCATCAGAAGCTTGCTCTTGGCCAGGCAAAGTCTTCTTTTTTGAAAAATATTTTTTAGCTTTTTCAAAAGCAGATTCGCCTTTACCTTCAAACGATTCCAATTCAGCTCTGTTTTTTGATACAAGCTTAGCAGCAGCTGCATTTTGCTTTTTCATAAGATTTGCCCATTTAACCGTATGAGCTTTATGTAAAGCTATAGCCTCATCTAGTTCTTGTTTAAAATAAGCTTCTTTAGATTGATCATCTAATTTAAGATATTCCAATTTTCTTATATTGTTATTACTGAAATTGACCCATTCTCTTACTATCTGCTTATTTAAAGACTTTATTTCAAAAATAGTGTTTTTATGGAAATCACTCCAGGCGATTTTTTGTCTGCTTACGATATTATGAAATTGTATTAATTTTTCAGCCGAATTTCCCGCTGGTTTTAGGGCTAAAAGCTGACTTGCGCTGAAAGAAATCAGTAATATAAATAAACCAAAAAACTTCTTCATTATAACTCTCCATTTTTACCGTAAAACTTATTACTTTTTTACAGGTTCAGACTACGGTTTTTTACCTGAACCCATACTACTCTATTATTTTTAAGCTTACAGGAAATAATGGCGCAAAATCAAGGGTTTTTCGAAGTTTTTTCAAAAATTTGGCCCCCAAAGATTTAACCTGGGGGCCAAGTAGCAAAATATATAATATAAAATTATTAATCTTTAATAATTTCTATAAAAACAAAGCGCTTGTCTGCAATTGCGAAAATTCTGAATAAAAGTGCGCCTAGGATGCCACCAAGAAGCGAACCTGAGACATACATAACTAAATTTTCACTTACTATCGGCATGCCCTTAATTAAAGCAAAAATATTAGCACCAAGAGATATTGCAGGATTAAATAACCCACCAGAGATTGGGCTACCAACAGCTGCTATAGCTATAATTGTAAGACCTATCGCAAAACCAAAAATTTGGCTGTTTTTATATTTTTCGTGAAAAACAGTAAAAAGAACAACCGATGCCAATACCGCAGATAAAAGTGCTTCTACTACAAAAGCCTGCATAAGAGTGGAACTGCTTGAAGGTTGAGGTAAAAGAACTAGACCTTTTAGGTAATAAGTCATAGCAAAAGCCGCAACCCCGCCCAAAACTTGAGCCAAGACGTAAAATCCAAAGTTTCTCCAAGACAATTTGTCTATTAAAGTCACTGCCAAAGATACCAGTGGATTATAATGTCCACCTGAAACATAACCCCCTATATATAACCAAGCCATAAGTGTCATGGCGATTGCAAATGGACTGCCGGAAACTGCTACAGAAAGAACAAGAAAGAATGTTCCCAAGAATTCCATCATTAACTTTTTCATATAAAACCCTTTTTTATTATTAAGAAACTGAAATAACACAACAAGTTAAGAATTTAGACGGGGATCGCAAGCAAGTCAAATTTGAGATTTTAATTCTAAACCTGAAAAAAAAGATCATGGGGCTCACTTTAAATCTGTTCTGTTGATTTTTAAAACAAAACTTGCGATAATTTATTTGATAAGAATATTTCTTAACAAATGAGAAAAAATATGAAATCTATAAAAACAATAACTATTTCTCTTCCAGTCGAAATGGGAAAAGAGATCCAAAAAATAGCTGATGAAGAACACAGAACAGTTAGCGAACTGATACGTGAGTCATTTAGGCAATATAAAGCACAGCGAATCTTTAAGACCCTTGCAAAAAAGGGCAAGTCCGTGGCAAAAAAAAAGGGTCTAACTCCTAAGGATTTCGGCAGGCCATTTGAAGACTAGAACTTTAACTGTTTGTATTGATGCAAACGTATTTATATCAGCTTTGGCTTTTGGTGGAAAGCCAGCAAAAATAGTTGAATATGCGCTCGCTAGAAAGTTTAATTTGGTCACCAGTTCGGCAATTCTTAACGAAGTAAAAAGAAATCTAGTAAATAAATTAGATTTTACTCAGACAGAAGTCGATGAATTATTAGCGGAAATAATACTTATATCAACGATTTATGAGCCTTCTGGAGATTTTAAATTTATATCACATAAAGCAGATAATCTAGTTCTAGAAACTGCTTTTTTAGGCAATGCTCATATACTTGTCACCGGCGACAAAAAAGATCTCTTGCCTTTAAAATTGTTCAATGGGATCATTATAGAACCACCGTCAGCATTTCTTAATAGGATAGAATCTATATAAAACACTATAGGGTCAATATGAAAAAACAAATTAAATTTACAGTAATAACTTTAATTTTATCCCTAATTACAGCTTCGAGCGCAAATTGCATGTTTGCCACTCAGGCAAATCGATTTGCGACCCAACAGGGAACAAGACTCGTAAATACTCAAAAAGCTTTAGAATTGTTTAAACAAAACAAGCGTTTTAAATCAGATGGCAAAAACGACAGTGATAATGATTGCAACATATGTCGTTGGTGCGACAATCATCCTGTTAAATGTGGCGTTGCTAAGGGCATGATTCTTTCCGCTTGGATTAAAATAACCTTTATGAGATAACCCATGGCAAAAACAACACAAAAAATCGAAGGCGAAGTGGTTTTTGGGATACACCCGATAATAGAACTGCTTAAAGCCAAAAAAAGAAAAATTTACACTATATATACAACAAAGCCTGAGCCAAAATCTTGGAAAGAAATAGCGGGTTTGTTGCCAAAAACTGTAACCATTAAATACGTAGAGAAAAACTATCTTAATAATTTGGCAGGGACAGTTGACCATCAGTCTGTGGTTGCTCTTGCTAGTCAGTTTCAGATAAGAAAAAGTTTTTTTGATGCTAACAAGCATCCATTTTTGGTAATGGTTGACAGTATACAAGATACCCGCAATTTGGGCGCAATTTTACGATCAGCTTATTGCACAGGAGCTGACGGTGTTATAATCTGCCAGCGTAAAGGCGCGCCGATTAACGGCTCAACAATCAAAGCGAGTGCAGGATTAGCTGAAAGACTTGAAATTTATCAAGCAAGTTCACCTGCCCAAGCAATAACAGAGTTAAAAAAAGCTGGATATAATATTTATCTGGCAACTTTGGACGGCAAAAATGCCACAGAAGTAAAATATACAAAACCTGTTTGTATTGTAATTGGGAACGAAGCCATTGGCGTATCCCGTGAAATCTTAAAAGACGGCACAA
This sequence comes from uncultured bacterium, assembly GCA_963717435.1. Taxonomy (GTDB): domain Bacteria; phylum Babelota; class Babeliae; order Babelales; family Babelaceae; genus MFD05580-245. The sequence goes on along the minus strand of OY970332.1, from coordinate 543,564 downwards.
AAATAAGACTTGCTCAAAAGTCTGATGACATATCATACAATGCTTCAGTTGCTGCTGGAATCCTGCTGTTTTTAGTTGCAAGTCAGATGGGCAAGATTTAAAACACGGCAAGATAGCGCAAAATAATCTTAGATATTCTTGACTCCAAGCTACTCAAAAAGATATTAAATATTATAGGCATATTTATATATTTGTTTGGGGATGGTTTCATGAATCTAAGAGCTACTCATGCTTTAAGTATATTATTAGCTTTCAATTTTATCGTATTCTTATCAGCATGCTGGTATATTTTATGCTTTTTCAAAACCAATCTAAATATTTGTGTAATCACAAACCCATCTAATAGCGCAGAAATTAACGACAAAGTTAAAGACCTTATAAATAGTGGACTATATAAATCCAGAGCCATAAAAATAGCCGAAGAATTAAAGGCTGTATTTCCAGCTATAAAATCTATTGAAAAAATATCAAAGGGCAGCTGCCGCAAAGTTATCAAAGTACAGACAGACTTGCCCGTATTTATGATCAATAATAATCGGGTAATAACTTCAGGATCAAAAATTATTTCCAACAGTTTTTATAGTCCAGAATTTTATGAAAATTTAAATAACTTTTTTTTAGAAGATAGAGAAGTTTCACCAGCAGAAGAAGCACTTATTTTTAATTTCTTTAAAAATTTAAATCCTGAAGTTTTTGAAAAATATCGAATAATCTGGCACAACAAAACTGTAATAACGCTATTAGATAAGGAAGATAGTTTTTTTTATATAAAAACTGAACATGAAACAGGATTTCCTGAAAAACTATGGGAATCAGTAAATAAGATAAAAGATAAAGTTAAAACAGAAAATTCAAAATCAAAAAAAAGAAAGAATAGTATCTGGTGCGCCGATATACGGTTTGGGGACAAAATCGTGCTCACCTTGAAAGGGGAAGGGGAACATGAAGGTCAAAAATTTATCAAATAATATAACTGTTGCCATAGATGTCGGCACCACAAAAATCTGCGTATTGGTTTCGCAAGTAAGCCCAACAGGAAACATCGAAATTATAGCTATTGGCAAATCTCCATCTCAGGGGCTTGCAAAAGGGGTTATAGTTAATGTTGCTCAAGCTGTAGAATCTATAAAAGCTGCCGTAAAAGAAGCTGAACTAATGATAGGCAAGCAAATAGAATCTGCTTATGTTGGTATCTCTGGGTCGCACATACAGGCTATAAATTCCCATGGGATAGTGCCCGTAAAAAATAAACAGATATCTGTTTATGATATCGCAGCGGCAATAAATTCGGCAAAAGCTGTGCCTATAGCAGAGGGTCACAAATTATTACATGTTATCCCACAATATTACATAATAGATGGACAACATAAAGTTCATGATCCACTTGGTATGCACGGGGTAAGACTTGAGGTTCAAGTGCACATGATAACTGGCGCAATCCCATCAATACAAAATTTAATACGATGCTGCGAAATGGCCGGTGTGAAAGTTGAAGATATAATCTTAGAACAAATTGCTTCAGCGCAATCTGTTTTAAGTGAAGATGAAAGAGAACTCGGAATTGCAATTTTGGACATTGGTGGTGGAACATCGGATTTTGCGATTTATCAACAAGATAGTGTTATGCATACCAAAGTTTTTCCTATAGCGGGAAACTTATTTACCCATGATATTGCAACATGTTTAAGAACAACAATTAAAAGTGCTGAACAAGCAAAAAAGCTTTTAGTAAACAGATCTCTTGAAGATACTATTACATTAGAAATGATACAGGGCAACCAAGCGAAAGATTTTAAAGTTTCTGATATTAAAGATATTGTTGACGCAAGAGCCTCTGAATTGCTTATGCTTGTAAGGCAGGAAATCGACAAAAACAAATTGCGAAGTTTTATGGGCTCGGGACTTGTTTTAACAGGCGGCGGTTCAATGCTAGATGGGTTACAGGAATTGGCCCACGATATTATTCAAGTTCCAGTGAGATTGGGCAAACCAAAAATAACATCTCCATTTAATGAGACACTAGATAGCCCAATTTTTGCAACAAGTTATGGGCTACTTTTATATGTAATTAAAAAAGATAGCTTGCCGCCAGTAGATTACTTAACTGAGCCACTAATAACCAGAGTATTCTGGCGCATGAAATCCTGGGTATTTGATTTCTTTTAAAAAAGGAGACCCCTTAAAATGATAGAATTTGAAAAGGAATCGTCAATTCATCTAACACCTGGCGCTAGTATTAAAGTTATCGGCGTCGGCGGAGCTGGTGGAAACACGATTAATAGTATGATCGAGGCAGGAACTGACGGAATAGATTTTATTGCAACAAACACTGACGCGCAGGCATTGCAAGTTTCAAAAGCGCCATGCAAAATTCAACTTGGTGTAAAAGCAACCAAGGGCTTAGGTTCTGGTGCAAATCCAGAACTTGGTAGACGCGCTGCTGAAGAAGATCTTGAAAGAATAATGGAGTCTGTTTCTGGTGCTGATGTTGTATTTTTGACCGGCGGTATGGGCGGCGGAACAGGTTCCGGAGCGTTGCCGGTTATTGCTCGTGCGTTAAAAGAAAATGACATTTTAACAATAGCAGTTGTTACCAAGCCGTTTGTATTTGAAGGTAAACGCAGAATGAAAATCGCTAACGATGCAATCGAATCTATTGCATCAAATGTCGATACTTTAATTGTTTTGCCTAATCAAAAATTAATAGATGTTGTTGACCAAAAAATGTCGCTTGTTGGTGCATTTAATATGATCAATAATGTTCTGAACCAATTTGTAAGAAGCATATCAGATATTATCACACATCCTGGTCATATTAACGTAGATTTTGCAGATGTTAAAACAATCATGAAAAATCAGGGTTATGCTGTTATTGGAAGTGGCAGAATGTCTGGAGAAGACAGAGCCGTTCGTGCAGCACAGCTTGCATTATCTTCGCCGTTACTTGAAAATATGCATATTCAGGGCGCAAGAAGTGTGTTGTTAAATATTACCGGTAACCAAAATATGGGGCTACATGAAGTTAGCGCCGCAGCTTCAATAATTTATGAACAAGCTCATGAAGATGCAAATATTATTTTGGGTTCTGTGATAGACGACAATTTTGGAGACGAAGTTTTAGTTACAGTAATTGCAACAGGATTTGATGCGCAACAACAAAAAGCTTATCATGCCGCTCAAAACAATATACTTGAGGTGAAGCCTACAATAACCCCACAACAAGTTATTATGCAACCAAAAGCGCAACCTGCGCATGCAAAAGTGGAAGTTCAACTTGTTGAAGAGATTGTTGAAATAAAGCCGGAATTTAAAGCTGCTGCACCCGAAGAAATATTAGCACAAGAAGCTACAACTGAGGTTGATCAAAACGATCTTGATGTACCTGCTTATATGAGAAAAAAAGCTTCAGAAAAACAAAGCAAAGTTAGCTAAAAAATATTAGCAGTTACAATAGTTAAACTTATGCCCGAGTTTTATCTCGGGCATTTCTGTGATTATTTTTTTATTATTTGAATGGGTTAGCTATTTTTAATGAATTTTCAATTACTTGGTCCGCGTGCATATCTTCTGAATATAAGATATCGCAATTGCTGTTTATGGCAGTTGCAATAATTAGACTATCAACAAAAGAATACTTATATTTTTCTGCTATTTTTATAGCCTTGCGAATAATTTCATATGTAACATTAGTAATCAAAAATGCATTATTAAACTCTTTTAAGGCATCATCTATTTGGTCATAATCAACTTTTAATTTTCGATGCATTATGTGGGTAAATTCAAATAATACCTGAGTGCTAATATAAACATTATCAAATTTTGCAAGTAAGTCCGAGGCAATTTCTCTCTTTTTTGGTTCATCTTTAGAATAAAGATAAATTAATATATTCGAATCAAGAAAAACTTTATTATTCATCATAAATTTCTTCTCGATTAAATTTAAGCCCTTTAGTTTTTACTTTTAAAGCTTCAAATTTTTTTTTGCGAGGCTTTTCTTTAATTTCTTTTTTGTTTATAAGAAGAATGACCCTAAATTCACCTGTAATATCTGCCAAATATTCCTTTGGGATTTCAATACTTTTGCCCTGCTTTACTTTGGCCATAAACTCTATTGCTTCCATATATTTTTCCCATTATTATAAAATTCTTAATATTACTACGATAACCTACATAATTAAAAAATCAAAGCCGTCTATCTTTTTTAAAATTACAAAGTCTATAAATTTTAATAAAGTAATAATATATTAAGAAAATTAAGTCACAGGAGAAATTGTGATAACTAAAGAAATAATAGAAGAAGTAAAAGATAGATTAATAAAAGTTTATAACCCTTTAGAAATATATCTCTTCGGATCATATGCATGGGGAACTCCCAACGAAGACAGTGATTTAGACTTATTAATAGTTGTCGAAAACTCTGATGAAAATAAAAGACATAAACGGGGCAAATCTGGTTATGAATCACTATGGGGTTTAGATCTATCAAAAGATTTACTTGTTTATACAAAATCTGAATTAAATAAATTGGCTGAAGATCCAAACTCATTTATAAGTAAAATTTTAAAAAATGGGAAGCTGATTTATGCTAAATCATGAAACTTGGTTAGCCAAATCTTTGGGCGATCTTAAATCAGCTATAAAATTATCAAAAGATGATAACGAAACACTTGATACAGCTTCATACCATACCCAACAATGTGCAGAGAAAGCGCTTAAAGCATATTTAGTTTATAAAAAACAAAACATACCAAAAACACATGACTTAGAGAGACTATTGCTGTTGTGTTCCCAACATGATTCTTCTTTTAAAAAACTATTAAGCGATGCTTTGGATCTACTCCCATATGCGATTTATTCCAGATACCCAGATGATAGATTTTATATCGATAGAGAAGAAGTTTTAGATGCGATAAAAAAAGCCACTTTTATTCTTAATTTTGTAAGAAATAAAATTAGTGAGATTCAAGAGCCAAACCAAGTTATTTATTAGGATTATAAACATGACAAATAAAACAATATTTTTAATATTACTTACTTCGTTAAATATTTCTCGCGCAATGGAGACAAAAGAAGAAGAGATCGAAAATTCTTTTACTGAGCAAATTGGATACCCACCGGATACGTCATCGCCAATTGTAGAAATTTACGAAAATCCTAGCAGAGAAGAAATAAAAAAGTATAGAAATAGACTTAAAGAAATTGGGATTTCTAATCCCGCAAAAAGATTAAGCTTTTTGGAAAGCATAATAACTGGAAAAAAAGATATAGATCTTGATGAAAGAGAAGTTATTTTTGTCGCAAAAGAAATTATCATGGCAAGTTATTCTATTAACAAACGTAAACCACACGGCCTAAGTAATAACAAATTTGGTCTGTTTAGGTTAGATTATTTTAGAATACTTGAATTACTTAATGGGTATACGCAAGCAATTATATCTTCCCATCAACGGAATTTAATTGTCAATTTCAATCACGAGATTGTTTATGCAATTATTGCCACAATGCCAGATTTGCAAACAATAATAGATGAAGAACATAGCACAAGCGACCTTAAAACTGATAGTAAAACTGACATCAAACTTCATGATGAAGACAAATGTATTAAACAGTTTGCAATTTTATTATTGAATATTTCACTGATAAAATCTCGGGATTTAAGCGAAGAAACTCGCCAAAAGATACTAGTTGCCCTAGTAAAAAAAATTAATATCAAACCATCCAAAAGACCGTCCTTTCAGAAAAACTCAAATCTTAAAAGTTCAGTTAGTAGTCATTTAAGATTTGCAGCAGACCACAAAGTAGAATGCCTTATGGCAGATAAACATTATTCAAGACTTCAAATATATAGGGAAACGGGAACAATTGAAAAGGAAGTCAATGAAATATTGGACCTGATTGAAGGACAAAGCTTCGAAAATGAAATAGTGAACTGGGTTGGAGGAAAACGCTTAAAATACTCCCCTTATATATCTATGACCTCCCGGGAAGGTAAATGGAGAATATAAAAAATTAAATTTTGTTGAATTATTGCATATTTAGTTGCAATTATGCCAACATGAAACTGGTAGGTTAAATCTTAGGGTTCAGACTGTTAGGGGCAGTGATGAAACTCAAATTACTAATTATTTCGATAGTTACTATTTTAAATTTTCAAAATTTAAGCTGTATGGAGCTATTTGTTTGGCTTCACAATAAATTTGGGACAAGCCAAAACCCGAGTCAAAATTCAAACCAGAATATGGGCCAAGATACGGGCCAAAACACAGAATCTGATATAAATAAAGTTATTAAATATATAGAAACAGATTTTGATAAAATCCCCAAAAAAGAAGAAATCTTGGGGGCCAGACAGGCTTTAAAGAAGATTGGGGTTGTCAACCAAGAATCAAGATTAAAAGCATTAGAAGTTTTGCTTAATAGCCAGGAAATTCAAACAAAACAAGAAGCGATAGAACTTAATTATCTTGAAAAAGCAGAATATACGGTAATTGCAAATTATTCGGTAAAAAAACCCGGCCAATTTAGATTAGATTATTTAAAAGTTATTCAGACAATTTCGCGAGCATTAAAAAATACAGAACTGGCAAACCCTGAAATTGTTTATAAGATTATATCAAACATGCCAACGCTTTATTCAGCGTTAAAAGAGACAGGAAATTTGAAAGAAACTGATCAAATAATTTTAACGCAAAACGGTTATATTTGCATGGGAAGTTACGCCAATCTTATTCTTGATATGCAAGAGTGGCAAAACCAAAATTTGGGTAAAAAAGAGAAAGATACGTTATTGCAAATACTGGTTGGAAAAGTTGGCGGAAGCGTAAAATTGCTAGAATTAATCAATAAAGAAATAGAAGATAAAGCTAAATCGAGAGCAGAAAAAATAGTGCAACTTGAAGATGACTTAGAAAGCACAACTAAAAATTTTGAACAGGCAAAGGCGATAAAATCAGGCGCTGTGATTGTCTGGGCGCTAATTTTTAAGCATATTAAGCAGTTAAAAAGTAATTAGAAAATAATTAATTAAAAAATATAGAAAATCGAGATCAAAATTTCTTACTATACCCCTAATTAGTTTTAGTAATTTAAAAAACAATTTAGGATATTTGATGCTTAAAGAAATTTTCTTATCTATATTAATTTTTTTTAATGCAATACAAGCGCCCGGAAAAACCGCAAGAAAAGCGGTTGACGCAAACAGTACAATAAAATCAAAACAAAAAATTGAGACTAAAAAACAGATTATGTATTATCGAAATTATCTGGCAAAAAATGGGTATGTTGGCAGAACAGCCCAATTAAACTTGTTAAATTACATAGTTGATCTAAAAGAAATTGATGGCGAAAATATGCTAATTTTAGAATATTTACTTAAAGCCAATTATTGCATTGATGAGTTGGATAGAACAAATCTTTGTCTTGCAGATTTTTTGGACGCGGCCGTTAAGACTTTGGTTCGTGCCGATATTGAAAGTGATGGGGAAATTGGATTTACAGTTAAAAATAAAGTGCCATATCAAATTTTTTCCCAAATTTTAACTTATATGCCACCAACAAGTGAATATAATAAAGACTATTGGTACAGATTAAATCCAGAATATTTTTTAAATAAAGTTGCTAAGAGTTTGGCAGAACTGCTTATAAATGCGCCATTAATTGACATCTGTTGGGCTGATGTTCTTATGGACAAAGTAGAACAAAATCTAGATTTTTTAGAGCTACTCAGGGAAGAAGTAAGCACTCAGGGAGATGAGTTTCTTGATGCTGTTAAGGGGCTTCTTAATATCGAACAAATAAAAGTTATAGCTAAAATATTAGATCAATTAGATAACTTATTTGAGACAAAAATAAAGAAACAACAAGATAGTATGTTCTTTAAAAGAGAGTATATTAATAAGTAATATTTAAATTCTAAAATTTTCAAAAATAAATTATGAAACAAGATATTTTAATATACTTTGGGGATTCAAAAAACAGCATAGATAATGATTGCTATAAAAGCCCGGAAAAACAAGAGTATTTAGATTTTATAGAATCAAATAAGATAAATTTTAAACTGAACAATATTATTTTCCCCAAACAGGTCCATGGTATAAAAGAGATAATATTAACTAACAAGATATTAGCTGGTCCAGATTATATTTATAACAAAGATAATTTGCCAAAATCTTGGCAAGTTGAAAGTGATTATTTAATTACCGATTTAAAAAATACTGGGATTGGCATATTAACTGCGGACTGCCTGCCAATAATTATTGTTGATAATAACTTAATCGCCATAATTCATGCAGGCTGGCGCGGGGCAGTTAATGGAATAATAGAGAGTTGTGTTAACAGTTTAATTAAAAATTTTGGCTCAAAGCCTGAACAGCTAAAAGCTTATCTTGGCCCGTGCGCAAAAGCCTGTTGCTACGAGGTTCAACAGGACTTTGTGAGTAATTTACCAGAAAAATATAAAAATAATTTAATTAACAGAGATAATAAAATATATTTTGACCTGCCAGAATTGGCGCAAATAAAGCTTATAAAGCTTGGGGTAAAACAGCAAAATATAAACTTAGAGAATAGTATTTGTACTATTTGCAACCCCAGATTTTGTTCCCATAGAAACCATAAAAATTCAAGAAGACAGATAAGCCTAGTTGCTATAAAAAAGTAGGCCCCCTGAGAACCTGCCCTATAAATAATTTTTAGGACGGGAAAAGAATTGATTTTTATGGTACACTTTACTTTGTATGCTAGAAAATAATAAGTTCATAAAAACTAAAAATAATAAAAAATGGCAGAGATAAAGATTTAAGGGTTTAAAAATGATATCACAATTGCTTGCAAAATTAATGGGGACAAGTAGTCATCGAGAAGTTAAAAGATTACAACCAATAGTCGACAAAATTAACTCTTTAGAGCCGCAAATGCAGGCCCTAAAAGACGAAGATATGGCTATAAAAACTAACGAATTCCGTCAAAGAATAGCTCAGGGCGAGTCGTTAGATAGTATTTTGCCCGAAGCTTTTGCTCTAGCAAGAGAAGCAGGAAAAAGAAAGCTTGGCCAGCGCCATTTTGATGTGCAGCTTGTGGGCGGAATAGTTTTGCATCAGGGTAAAATTTCAGAAATGAAAACTGGTGAAGGTAAGACTTTAACAGCAACTTTGCCCCTATATCTTAACGCTCTTTCGGGCAAAGGCGCACACTTGGTTACAGTTAACGATTATTTGGCGCGTCGAGATGCTGAATGGATGGGCAAAATTTATAATTTATTGGGATTATCTGTCGGGGTAATACAAAACTCTCTAAACGACACTGAACGCAAAAGAGCTTACAATTCTGATATTATATACGCCACAAATAACGAACTTGGATTCGATTATCTTACGAGATAATATGAAATTCAGACTGGAAGATTATGTCCAGCGTGAACTAAATTATGCAATTGTCGATGAAGTTGACTCGATACTTAATAGATGAAGCAAGAACACCGTTAATCATTTCTGGTTCTTCTGATGAAAGCAGCAACTTGTATGTTGACGCTGATAAAGTTATATCAAGGCTAAACAAAGCTACTGATTATGAAGTCGATGAAAAAATGCGCAGCGTATTATTAACTGAAGCTGGAAACGATAAAATAGAAGAGTGCATTTAACATCGATAACCTATATGCAGTTGAACAAATTAAACTCTTGCACCATGTTAATCAGGCACTAAATGCACACACTTTATTTAAAAGAGATGTTGAATATGTGGTTAATGATGGTGAAGTATTTAATTGTCGATGAATTTACCGGAAGTATTTTACCGGGCAGACGATATAGCGACGGGTTGCACCAGGCTATTGAGGCTAAAGAAAAAGTTAAGATCGAAAGAGAAAGCCAAACTTTAGCTTCGATTACTTTGCAAAACTATTTTAGACTTTATAGTAAACTTGCTGGTATGACAGGTACTGCCGTAACCGAAGCTGAAGAGTTTTATAAAATCTATAAGCTTGATGTTGTTCATATTCCTACTAATCAACCTATGATCCAGTTTGATAAACCAGATCTTAATTTTTTGTCAAAAAATGCGAAATACAAGGCGATTGTTGAAGATATTAAAGAACGCATAAAAAAGGGACAACCAGTATTGATTGGTACCATTGCCATTGAAACATCTGAACTGTTAAGTCACGTTTTAACCGCAAATGGGATTCCACATGAAGTGTTGAACGCAAAAAACACGCAAGGGAAGCAGAAATTGTGGCCAATGCTGGGGTTGCAGGACAGAGTTACTATTGCAACCAATATGGCAGGTCGTGGGACTGATATTAAATTACACCAGAATCAGGTCAAGCCGGCGGATTATATATTTTGGGAACTGAACGACATGAGAGCCGCACGTATCGATAACCAGCTTAGAGGACGTTCTGGTCGTCAGGGTGATCCGGGTGAATCCAGATTTTATATTTCACTTGAAGATGATCTGATCAGAATTTTTGCTGGTGATACATTAAAAAATATATGGAATGTTTTGGTATGAAAGAAGATGAAATAATAGAATCGTCTTTTATTTCCAAAAATTGAACGTCCCAAGAAAAAGTTGAAAAAAAAAACTTTGAAATACGCTAACACTTGCTTGAATATGATGACGTTCTTAATCAACAACGAAAAGTTATTTATTTATTATAGTCGGTCTATTCTTAGAAGGTGAACAAAAGCTATTACGACTCTTATTCGCGATATGATTAGGGACGGTGTTCAAGACCCATTAAATCTTATTCGCGTAACAAGGCGTAAATGGAAAAGATCCCCTTCCTGCAGAAGTAGTTAAAGATATATTTACATGATATGATGGGATTAACAGGTCTTTCGTTCGCAAGACTTTTTAAAAACGCTAATAATTCGAAAATTCTGAAATCATGATTGTTAGTGCCAGACATTATTAACTTCTTGTTAGAAAAGTTTCAAGCTTTATGTGAACAATAAAGAGCAACAAGCATAATTGCAACATGGCAGAAAATGGTTCATGTTAGAAACCATAGACACCGCTTGGAAGCAGCATATGCTTAACCTGGATCATCTAAAAGAGGGTATTGGATTTACGCGGCTGGGGACAAAAGAACCCATTAATAGAATACAAGCGAGAATCATTTGCTATCTTTGAAGATATGATGCGACTATTACGTCGTGAAATTGTGCACCATGTCTTCCATATGAATCTTGAAAGATTTAACCAGGCCGAGCTTGAGCAAAGAAGAGAGCGCGAGCTTGATCAATTAAACATGATAGGCACAGAGCTGCCCGGTGAAAACAAAACCGAACAGCAGGCACAGGGACCAAAAGTTGGACGCAATGATGACTGTCCTTGTGGTTCAGGTAAAAAATTCAAAAAGTGCCACGGAAAATAAGATAAATAAAATTAGTTATTTTGGCAGATTTTCGAGATTATTTGCGATAATACTTCTTTCTTGCAGCCTTGTTCTAATTTTTCCGTCTATTATCGCATCACCTGCCTCTGGGCGCTTAGCTCTCAGCTCACGAAGTTCTATATCTATCGCTTCAATCTGCGAAATATAGTCCTGTCGTTTTTGTTCGTTTCCAGTATCCAAAACTGTTGCAAGACAACATAAAAAGACAAGCGAAATTAACGACAGAAAATAAAAATTTTTATTCATAGATCCCCCTAAAAAAAATAATAAATTACAGTTTTATTGTAATAAAACCGTAATTTGGGAATCAAGATTTAAGATGATTATTTTTGTAGAACTGGCAGGCATCTTTGACAATTTCATGCAAGCTAGAATGCTCAGGGCGCCAATCAAGAATCTCTTTTGCTTTAGACGGATCAGCGACCAAAATATCAGGATCGCCCGGACGTCTTTGAGAATATTGCGTATTTACCGGCAGATTAAGCTCTTTTTGCACCGCTTCAACAACTTCGTTTACAGAATATCCGTGTCCTGTGCCAAGATTTACTTGGGCACACCTAACTCCATTATCAAGCAAGTTTAAAGCCTTTATATGTGCAGTTGCTATGTCTTTTATGTGTAAATAATCCCGAATATTTGTTCCGTCCTGCGTTTTATAATCAGAACCAAATACTTTAAAGACTTTATTTTTAAAAACAGAATCTATAATTATCGGGATAAGATGGGTTTCGGGTTCATGTATTTCCCCCAGATTTTGATCAACAATCGCGCCTGCTGCATTAAAATATCTAAGCGCGACATAGGACAGGCCATAAGCAATTTGGTAATCATTTAAAATAAATTCCATAGTAAGTTTTGTATTGCCATATGCGCTTATGGGTTCTTTGGGATGATCTTCTGTTAATGGAAGATATTTTGGTAACCCATAAACCGCGCAAGTTGAAGAAAATATCACTTTTTTAATATTATATTTAACAAGAGTGTTTAATAATTTTAACGTTTTAACAACGTTATTTTCATAAAAATCTTTGGGGGATTTTACGGAGATTCCAACTTCTATAGATGCTGCGCAGTGCACAACTGCGTCGATTTTGTTTTTAGTTAAAATATCTGCAAGAACTTGTTCATCTGAAAAATCTGATACTATTAACTCAGCCCATTTATGATCAAATTTTTGACCATGTACTAATTTATCGATAATTATAACTTTATGACCGGCTTGTGCCATATAATAGGCAACCGCAGAGCCTATATACCCCGCTCCGCCTGTGATTAATATAGTTTGTTTGCTGTTTTGATTATCTTGTTGTTTTTCCATGTTACCCTGACCAACTAAATTAACTGTGTTATAAAATATCGAAAATATTAAAAATATTATTCTTGCTTCTCTTTTTGTTTGTAAATCAAATACCATACAATACTCAAATTTTATTTTGCGTTATAATTTTACTGGAAAAGTTAACGCAGAAAGAGTATTACACGGGAAAAACTTGTGCAAGATAAATAACAAGATAAATAATATTAAGCAGATTTGGATTCGTAAAGTCTAGATATCTCAGAAGTGAGTTCGCGTACGCGTAAGATCAAATATTCTTTTTCTTTAGTTAATTTATTTATCTCTGCGCTAGCGTCTTGAAATTTCTTTATCAATTCAAGCTTTTCTGTAGCATTTTGTGACAATTTTAACTGCTCTTCAAGATTCTTAACTAAAGTTTCAAGATCAGTTTTAGTCTTGTTCAAATTATCATTTTTTTGTCTTAATTCTTCAACTTCTTCTTTTATGGTCTCTTTATTAACGTTACATTCACTTAAAGAATCTTTAAAATCAGCGATAATTTTATTATATTCTTTTTGTTTATTTTCAAAATCAGGTGATTCTGATGTCAGGCCAGCCAACTCTGAAGATATATTTTTAAGCTTTTCAAGCAAGCCATTTTGGCCGATAATTAAAAATCTTTTACCGCCAAAGTTGTCCTCTGAGCCAATTAAAGTATTTTTAGGTAATATCGATTCGATAGCCTGTGAATAATTATGTAAATAACCCTGTAATTTCGCATTTTGTGTCTGAATATTATCAAGCTGTCTGTTAATAATTTCAAGTTGCAGGTTAGCCTCCCTTGTGGAAACTTTACCTGCCTCAAGTTTTTTCTCTAAAGCTTTAATTTCATCTTGTGCCTTAGATAAATCTGCAGCAATCTTATTACGTTGTTTATCTTTTGTTTGTGCCTGAAGTTCAAGCTTTTTCACTCTTCCACTTAAGACTTCTTCACTCTTTTGGCGCAATTTAACAATATCCAATCCCGCCTGTTTTAAACTTTGATTTGCCCGCTGAATCTCTTGTATATTCAGCATTAAATACGAGTCAACCAAACTTGCAAGAAGATCTGTATTATTAACATCTTTTTGGTATTGTGAAAGTTTAGATCTAAAATCATTCAGATCAGCTTTTAATACACCACAAAAAACCGCCAGAATTAAAAAATAATATTTCTTAAACACTTTCATAGTCACCCCAATTTTTTATAACTTTTTAAAGGCCATATTCAGGTCCGACTTGTTTTTTACTGCCTCTAGCAATTTCTTCTTCACTCGGTACATTTTTTCCAAGTAAATCTACAATTTCCATAAGCCTATTTATTTCCGGATCTTTTTCATCCGCACCCAAGCCTATTACTTTCCATTTTAACCAAGCTATTTTGCCCTGTTTTTCATAAATTTCATCAGAAAGCAGTTTTTGAGCTTCTTCAATAGGACTAAGTTCATAAAATCTAAAGTTTGGGTTAGCATTATATTTCAACAATAGGTTAATAATTTCAATTGAATTTTTTGACCCACTATTTCTAATAACCCAATTCAATGCGCCTCCATTTGTATCCACTCCACGCTCCAAAATCTCTTTAACTAATTCTGGATCATCATCAAGTATAGCCCCCTCAAGTTCAAAATTAGCCTGATTTGGGTTTTTTACTTCTTCAAGTCTCTTTTCCAAAGCTTTAATTTCATCTTGTGCCTTGGATAAATCTGCAGAAATCTTATTACGTTGTTTATCTTTTGTTTGGGCCTGAAGTTCAAGCTTTTTTGCTCTTCCACTTAAAGCTTGTTCACTCTTTTGGCGCAATTTAACAATATCCAATCCCGCCTGCTTCAAACTTTGATTTGCTCGCTGAATCTCTTGTATATTCAGCATTAAATATGAGTCAACCAAACTTGTAAGAAGATCTGTATTATTAACATCTTTTTGGTACTGCGAAAGCTTAGATCTAAAATCGTTCAGATCAGCTTTTAATACACCGCAAAACGCCGCAAGAATTAAAAAATAATATTTATTAAACACTTTCATAACGCTCCCAATTTTTTACAAGAATCACAATTTAAGCTTTTTAAACCCATAATTTGTAATTAATAATTAGTTTTTATATAATTACCGCTAATTTAAGCGTAGAGCATTTGATTTCTAATTGTCAATAATATTGAATAGATAAATTAAGCTGAGAAATAGAAAACCCCCGCAAGTGCGAGGGTTTTTGAAAAATTCAAGTAAATTGGGTTAAAGTTTACTGGGGGTCAAAGTTCATCAGTGTAAATACCCTGGAACATTACCCACGGGTTACTCTAGAACGAGAAGCCAAATTTGCCCCAAAACATCCATCTATGCAAAGATGTATTAATTGAAGAAAACTCGTAGGAACCGCCAAGGGATACAAAGCTTGGGAAACAAACAACAGTTCTGTCGTAAGCAACCGTGCCGTATAAAATATTGGTGATAACGCCAGGATGACCAGCAGAATCGATATTAATATTGGAAAGCACTATCGCCTGATAACCTGAAACGGCAACATCCGCAGGAACCAAGTTATTGTTGATTGTTCTGTTTGGATTTGTGAAACCTTCACCAACAACAGATTGCAGCGCCGCTGTGTTATATTTTGTATCTTTCAACTTAAGTTCTTCAGCTTGGCGCGCGTAGAAGTTATAGCCCGCTTCAGCGCTAAAACCACTGCAGTGTGTGTAAACAAAAGCGTTGTTAATATTAAATGAGAATCTTGGACTAACTTTAAAGCAACCGGTAAAGATATTTATACCCGATGTTCCTGAGTTAGGATCAACATTTGTTGCAGCAGTTTGAGCGGCAGCTCCATTGGCGTATAGAGATATATATCTGCTCCAATCTTTATTAACAAGATCGTAAGATCTCACTTGATAGTTCCAGAATAAAAATCTGCTGTTTGTATCGGTTTCCATTTCAAGCTTATGATCACCATGATGAATCAATTCAAAGCCCAAATTATTACCCCACATGATTCCAAAGTGGTGGTTATTACCAACTATTGGTTCAAAAACATAATGCCCCTGCGGTCTATTACCAGTTGGAACAACAATTCCACCATATGAGTTTAAATGGCATTTTTCAAATTCGATTGTGTTATAACCTATTTTTAACTCGATATCAGCAACGCCCCATTTAGTCATATTTTTGTTGCCGCATATCTTTCCATATTTCCAGTTACTTTGATTAAAAGCAGCCGTCATATTTGGAACAAATGGCGCACCATCAAGACCCGTTCCTGCAACAACTCCACCACCATTACTCGTTACTGTTTCAACCATGCCCATTGTGTTTGTAACGCGGACAACTGGGAAAGAAACTTCTCCCCAAAATCCTGTTCTGTCACCATCGTCACAATGATGCTTTATAGTTATTGCCTGTTTATATGTAAAACCTACTCCAAAAAGAGTTTGTCTAGGACAAAAATTTAGTGTACTTCCAAATGTTGTTGAAGAGCTATCTGTTTTTATGTTAAAATTTCGTGCTTCAACATCTTTGCCTGGAATATTATCACCCGTTGAAACACCTGGCTTATACTCTAAAACACCTAAAGATCTTTTACCGAACGGCAAGAAGAACTCAGCTATATCGCCCGGATATAGAGTTCGAGATCCAAAGAACACAACTTCAAGTGCCCCACGAATTCCATCTTCTTTCATACATGTGCGGTACAGTCTGAAGTTGGAAACTTTTTCAGGGCTACAAGACGCATACGGCGGTCTTTGAACTGAAAAAAATGTATGACCAGAAACGTTGCCCTCACCATGAACCGCAAGAGCAGACCTTGCTCCAGATAGGGTTAAGAGCGTAATTAAAATTCTTTTGTTCATTTTTTCTCCCTTTTTAGAACAAAAAGTTTTATACTAACGTTAAACGTTCTAACATTGTAAAGACACATAGTCAACCCGAAGTCGACACGAAAAATATTAATAAAAATTTTATGATTGGGCCCAAATGATACAAAGAATAAAGGGAACACAGGATTTTATAGACCTGAAATTATTCAATTTTTTTATAGATAATGCAAAAAAATTTTTAAAAATTTATAACTTCAAACAGATTAGCACACCAATACTTGAACCAATAGAATTGTTTAAAAGATCTTTGGGTCTAGAAACTGACGTTGTTTCCAAAGAAATGTACACAGTTAATACTGAAGTGGATAACGATGGGATCTGCTTGCGTCCAGAAATGACCGCCTCAACAATGCGTGCATTTTTGAATGAATCTATAGAGACAATCCCGTTTAAAGTATTTTCTTATGGCCCAGTTTTCAGGCACGAGAGACCACAAAAGGGAAGATATCGTGAGTTTAATCAACTTAATATCGAAGCCATAGGCACAAGTTCAATATTACAAGATGTTTTATTTATAAAAATGCTTGATAGATTTTTTTCTGAAACATTAAAACTTGATAGTTACGCTCTTACATTAAACTTTTTAGGTTGCCTATCTGACAGAATAAAATTTAGAGACAAATTATATAAATTTTTATCAGAAAATATAGATAAAATTTGTGACAAATGCAAAGTGCGTAAAGAATCAAATATCATGCGTGTATTTGATTGCAAAACAGAATCGTGCCAACAACTTTATAAATCTGGACCACATATAGCAGATAACTTGTGTGCAGAATGCAATATAGAATGGACACAGTTGCAAGAAAATCTACAAAATTTATCTGTGTCGTTTAGTTATAATCATGCATTAGTACGAGGCTTGGATTACTATAACAAAACAGTTTTTGAATTTTCTGGAACTGCGCTTGGTGCACAAAATGCATTCTGTGGCGGTGGCAGATATGACACACTTGCAACACAGATCGGCGCGAAACAAGATTACCCATCAATAGGCGCAGCTGTTGGAATCGAGCGCGTTATAATAATGCTTGAAGAGATGAAAGATAAGTTAATATTAGAACAAGAGCCGGCACTTAATATAATAATCCCACTGGAACAAGCACAAAAAGAACTTGCGCTATTACTTTCAGACGAACTTCAAGCTGCAAATTTATGCACAGAGATTTTCTTGGATGGCGAATCTATGAAGAGCATGATGCGAAAAGCAAATAAGCTTGGCGCAAAATATGTGATAATTTTAGGGCCAGATGAACAAGCTTCACGAATGGCTACAGTAAAAAATATGATGACTGGAGCAGAGAACAAAGTTAGCCAAAAAGACTTGGTTAAAGCACTAACCAACGGCTTATAAGTTTATTTTTTTAATAACTCTTGAGATTAAATTAGTAAATTAATTAAAATCTAAAACGTAAAATTAATTATTAATTTAATTTGGGAAAAATATCATGAATAAGATATCTGTTTATAATTTAAGTATTTTGTTATTAATTTTTGGAAATATATTTTCTAAGCAAAAAACTACTGGTCCAGTATATGAGAGCATAGATCCGAAAGCGCTAATAAGAGACTTGGGTTTACTGGGAAACAGTTTTTCTAAATTTAATTTAATCACTGAGGGCTTACCTAAAGAGTACACGCAAATTGGTACAAAGTTGCACCAGTTTATAGATCCTGATTTATATAAACAAATAGATGCTTATGTTGGTGACGAAGAATTAAATAAACTAGCTAACGATATAATAAAAACCAATGGTGAAAAGTTAATTAACGACTGGTATTCAAAGGTTTATGAAAAGTATATTTATCCTGCGGCAAAAGAGAAACAGGTTGCTGACGGGAAACAAATTAAAGATTTAAACCCTAATTTTATTATCTTAAGAAAAGATGTGCTTAAAAATGCGCATGATGCTTATAATAGTATTTATTCTGAAAATTCAAAATTGTTATCTGATTTAAAATTAAAACTTGCCAACTTAAAAGACTCTTATAATAAAGATAATAATAAAGTAATGCGCTATGAAGAATCTTTGCTAATCTTAGATGCAATAATAAATTTATTTGAAAAAGTTTTAAGCAAAATATCTTCTACTGACGAGCAGCTTCAAAAAAATTACGACAATAGAAAATAACTAATTTAAACTACTTTTTCTCAAAAACTTTAATACCACCAAGATCCTTTATCAGTTTATAATTATTTTTGATAAGTATATTCTCGGCTGCGTCTTGGCCGGAATTTAAACTGATTAATTTTATGTCGCACAAGCTAAAATTTACTGCCCTTAATATTACTTCAGCACGATTTGATGAAATCGAGAGATAGTCGACCTTATCAAATTTGCAGTACTGTAATATGTCAGCAAGATCATAAATATATGGGTATGGATCTTTAAGTTTATTATTATCGCCCTGAGAGATTATTGCACAATTTGCACAGAAACTTATTCTGTTGTTTGAAAGACTTGAAAACTGTTTTGTTTCAGGCTCTATACAAACTCCTTTCCAGTTTCTCGATCTTTCCAAAAAATAAGTGTTACTGAACATTGCCCCATCTTCTGCACCGATATCAACAAAAACGCCCAACTGTTTTTTGGCAAAATATTTATCAATAAATTTGTCTACTTCAAATCTGCCAAAGTGTTCGTCCTTACAATTTATACTGTAATTGTCGATTTGATTTTGTTGCAAGAAAGCCTGCGGCCGCATCCAACTGCATTCCCACAAGTGAACACCGAAAGTTTCAGGTTTTATAAATTCTTTTGCCTTATCAAAACAGTTTTGCCCTCTTATAGTATTTGGTACAGGATAAAAATACGTTACAGGATATGCAACTATAGAACCAGATAATTTGGGCGCCTCTTTGACAAATATCTTTGTAAAATGGATCGGTCCAGTTCTTTCCATAATATTATTTATATCATATTTTGAACCTGCTTCACTTATAGAAGTCATGACTGCTTTTAATAACGGATGATCAGGAATCGAACCCAATGCCCCTATAGCGATCAAAACTTCACCAGCGTTCATGATTCCGGTATAGAAGTCGTTGGATCTATGTAACGGCGCAATTGATTTAATACACATAAAATCTGTATCAAAATAAGAACCGCCATAGCGTTTTAATATTTCGTATCTAAATATATCTGATTTTTCGCCATAGTTTCGTGCAGCATCAAATAATAACTTATTTTCCAGTTTAAATGGCTCTACGTCCGCATCGGTCCATAATTTGAAAATCCAACCCGGATGCTTTTCAACCCAAGTTTGTCTTAAGTATTTATATTGGTTTGGGATTTCGCTTCCGAGCCAAACATGGTGAATTATCGGTGGGATCTTATATTCAGAACTTTCGGCAAAACTGTCGTAGCAATTTTTTTTATAAAGATTTTTCAAGTCGCTGAGCCAGATTTTTTCAGCTTCAGGGGTAGAGTGGGCACCAAATGTTATCTTTAGTCCCTCGTTCATAGATTTATCAAAATCTACGCATTGATCAAACTTAAAGAAAACCTGGTATATGTAAAAAACTGATAAAAATACTGCTGATATTACTAGTATTATAAAAAACTTTTTTCTTTGTTGTAATTTTTTCATGTTGATCCCAAATTATTTAAAATTTATTAATTTTATCTTGCGATAAAACTTGGCTCATATTCCATATGGGCCGATCTGTTTTTAATTTTCTCTAGTTTATTAATATCCATTTTAAATCCGCGCCTAAACAAGTCATAAAGTTGCGCCACAGAATAACTATGCATGTGTCTGTTGCCCGTGATTTCTGTGTTAACTAAATTTAACGGCAAGTTAACAATTTTAGAGTCATAATAGCAGAGCCCAATTTTGTTGTGGTCCGCGCGCCCTGCCCATGTGCCTTCCATAGAGTTTGGAGCTCTATAGTTTAAATTTGTTATGGCACTTATCGCGGTTGCTTTTTTATAAACTGTCATATCTAAACAGTTTGGATAGTTCCAATCAGCTTGACCAGAAGAGAATCGCCAAGCGCCCATAGATTCTGAAACCGGAATTAAGTGGGGCACGCCCTGATATCTATTTTCTGTATAACAGTAATCAACATGATCGCCAAGTCGCAAATAAAACCCGTATGCGTCTGTGTGTCTTAAATATTTGGCGCATTCTGCAAAATCGAATCTGTCTTTTACAACAATATCATCAACTGCAAAGGCTACGTAATTAGAAACCATTTGGTTTATTATATCGAGATTAATCTGCTTAAAATCAGTTCCATGCAGATTATTATTTTGTCGATAAATGGTTAGCCCATTAAATTTTTCAAAAACTTCTTTGTATCCAGGCTCATACGCATCGCTGGAAGCGTATACAACAAAAACTTTATTAACCCCAGTTGCATATTTACCTAGTGATTCTAGAAAACTTAATAATTGCAGCGGTCTGTCTTTAGAATACACAATCAGGTCTATAT
Source organism: uncultured bacterium (assembly GCA_963717435.1). Taxonomy (GTDB): domain Bacteria; phylum Babelota; class Babeliae; order Babelales; family Babelaceae; genus MFD05580-245. The sequence goes on along the minus strand of OY970332.1, from coordinate 522,544 downwards.
TTTGCGGTACATTATCTATATAAACCGGGGCTGACAGAGCGTCATATTTTTTTCGCTTACGAGCATAAGCGTCTAATGCAACCACGCGGCCTGCATCAACTTTGTGGTCGTTAAGTGGGCTCATGTCGTTATAAATATATAAAACATCTGGAATATATCTTATGTGCCCATCACGCGCCATTTCAAGCATTGGAAACATTAATGACAGATCCCAGGCTTTGTCGTAGAAAAATTCAGATTTTGATAATCCAGAAGATCTATTATCAAGAGTTGCGGGACACAATAGATCTTCAAATTTTATTTGTTGAAATAACCAAGCTTTAAAAGTTCTCAGGTGAGAAAAGACCCATGATTGACTTCTAAAAGCATTACGCTTTTTTACGTCATCAGGAATATCTCTGCAAATTCCCATACTACCAGAAGATAGCCATTTAAACTGCCCGTAAGTTACCCATGCATTATTTTCTTCGTATTCTTTAATCACTCTTTTTACAACATTTGGGCCATTAAGTTCGTCATCCCCATCTACCGTAAAAACCACAGTATCACCGGGAAGATCATGAATAACTTTATAGAAATTACCAAGCGCCCCCGTGCGTTTTTTATTGGTAATAATTTTAACTAGCTTATTTAAATTATTTTCGTCTATATATTTTTTGATTAAATAATTTGTACTATCTGGGGACATGTCATCGACTATTGTTATATGAAACAGGTCTCTTGGATAATCTTGCGATACTAGCGATCTAAGATTTGCTATGCATACATCTTGATTTTTGTAGGTTGGCACAACAATTTCAACACGTGTAGAATAACTTAATAAACTAAAAATATTCAGTACAGATAACAAGAAAATCACGAGCTTATTATGAAACTTTGAACAACGCCATGAAGACCGCTCGCCCTGAGTGTTTTTTGAGCGAGTTGGCGCGAAAAAAATGTATCGAAGGGTCGGTCTAATAAAAAACAAGTCACGTCGAAATAGTTTTGTGATTTTTGCTTCGCTCATATCCAGCTCCCAATTTTATATTTGCTTCGTACCAATCTACCGTTTTTTTAAGCCCATCTTTTAACTCAGTTTTTGCGTTCCAGCCTAGTTTACTGATTCGTTCAACATTAAGCAATTTTCTTGGCGTTCCATCTGGTTTTGTTGTATCAAAAACCAACTCGCCTGTGTAATTTGTAATATTTTTTATAGTTTGCGCCAACTCTTTTATCGACAAATCTTGCCCAGTTCCAATATTAATTATTTCTGAGATATTATAGTTTTGCATCAAAAATATTAACGCGTCTGCAAGATCTTCAACATACAAGAATTCTCTTTTTGGGTTACCAGTTCCCCAAATTGTGACAAACTTTTCGCGATTATCGCGTGCGGTAATTATTTTGGAAATCAAAGCGGGGATAACATGGGAACTATTTAGATCAAAATTATCTCCTGGCCCATATAAATTTGTGGGCATGCAAGAGATAAAATTTGTCCCATACTGCTTATTATAAGATTGACAAAGTTCTATGCCAGATATTTTTGCAATCGCATAAGCTCTGTTGGTTTGTTCAAGTGGGCCAGTTAGCAAATACTCTTCACAGATCGGCTGTGCGCAATCTCTTGGGTAGATACAAGAAGAACCCAAAAACAATAATTTTTTTACTTTATAAACATAACTTGCATGAATTAAATTCGCAACGATCATTAAGTTGTCATAAATAAACTCAGCAGGTTTGGTCATATTTGCGACTATGCCGCCAACTTTTGCTGCACAGATAAAAACACATTCTGGCTTATTTATCTTAAAAAAACTATTAACTTGTTCTTGGTTTCTTAAATCAAGTTCAGAAAAACTTTTTGTAATTATATTTTGGTATCCAGACTTTTTCAATTTTTCCAAGAGAGCCGATCCAACGAGCCCCTCATGCCCAGCCAAATATATTTTTGAATCTTTTTGCATACAGTTCCCGCAATTAAATTTATTGCCACAAAATAACAAATTTTTTTAATTACGAGAACTATAACTTATTTAATTACTTACTGGGCCCAAAATCTGTTTCCATCTTGTCAATAACTCTATCAAATATGCCAAATATACGTTTATCCTTTCCAGGAACGCCAACTAAAATCTGCAATAACTCTTTTGCGTCTTTCGGCCCTTGTCTGAATACATATACGCTATCTATTTTCTTCTGTATTTTTAATAATTTTTCTTTTAGCAGTTTTATATTGTTCTTAATTAGAACATCAGCCCCGCCCTTATTTGATGCATCTCTCAAAAGAACAATTTTATCCAAAATATCGTCATTTAGCGCAAGCACTTCATTAAATATTGGAGGCAAATCTTTTGAGCCAGATTTAACCAAAAATTCTCGCAGGTCGCTCAAGACTTTCATCCAACGATTAAAGGTTATAAGCTTGTTTGTCAAAGCTTTGTTATTAGATACCCAATTTTGAAATTCTTGCGTCGATAACTTAGAACTCTTCTTTGCCTCATCTTTTAACTCATCTATTTCTTTTTGAGTCGGAAAATTAATATTTTTCAGATTTCCAACTTCTGTTTTAACAGTTCTGCCCAAATCTTTCGATGTTTGCACCTCAAATAAAAACATATCTTTAGATGCGGCATTAAGATAATCCATCATCTCTTTTTTGCTATACGAAATTGTGTACTTTGCAAAATCTCTATCTATTTTTTCTAATAACTTCTTCCCAAGTTCGGCATATGGTCCTGATAGTTCACCGTATGGAGAAATTATCGAATAATATTTCACCATAGTCGGTATTATCAATATCGGAAACAGAGGGATCGTGACGGCAAATAGGCATATGAAGAATTCCAAATCATTTATAACGCTAGTCCGTAAGTTGTTTACTGCCAAATTCCATATATTTTCTTTAGATTGAAACCATATTTCGAATAACTCTTTAAACGTTTTGTTATAAAGGGCTGTAAATTCTCGTGATGTTTTGTTTTTTGATTGTGCTAGTAGATTTATTTTTTCTTTGAATGTTTTTGGAATAAGCGGCATTGTGCCTTCAATTTCTATGAAATACGGATCATAACCATAGTAGATATGGGATATCTCTTTAACAAATTTTTTAATAAAATCTTCTAGTTGCTCAATGTCTTTATCTTCTACCCCATTACTCAGATCTTTCGAAAAGAGACTAGATTGATTTACACGGTTTAAGGAGTCGTACACCTGCTGCATCGAACAGTTTAGATATCCATTTTTGACATCAAAATAAGAACTAAAAAATAAAATTAAAAATAAAACTTTAATATTTTTCATACTATCTCCCCATAGTTCCAAAATCTGTTTCCATCTTTTCAATAACTCTATCGAATATGCCATTTTTCTTTCCAGGAACCCCAACTAAAATCTGCAATAACTCTTTTGCGTCTTTCGGCCCTTGTCTGAATACATATACGCTATCTATTTTCTTCTGTATTTTTGATAATTTGTCTTTTAGATCATTTATCACCTGTCCCATATCCAGCTTAATAAAAGATCTCGAACCCTCCCGAATTACAGTCCCACTTCTTTCGCTAGCCGATTTTAAGTTATATATTTTATCCAAAATATCGTCATTTAGCGCAAGCACTTCACTAAATAGTGGCGGCAAATCTTTTGAGCCAGATTTAACCAAAAATTCACTCAGATCTCCTAATGCTTTCATCCAGCGATTAAAAATTATAAGTTTAGCCGTTAATTTTGTATTTTTTTCTACCCAATCTTGAAATTCTTTCTGAGATACTTCTTTATTCTCTAACTTGGCTTTTAACTCATCTATTTCTTTTTGAGTCGGCAAATTAATATTTTTCAGATTTCCAACTTCTTTTTTAAGAGTTCCGCCAGACTCTTTTGATCCAATTGGTGTTTGCACTTCGAATAAAAACATATCTTTAGATGCGGCATTAAGATAATCCTTAATCTGTTGCTTGCTATAAGAAACTCTATATTTGGCAAAATCGCTATCTATTTTTTCTAATATATTTTTCCCAATATCGACATAGTCAGGGTATTTTTTGTAGGTACGATAAACATCCGCTAATAGTGCCGGTAACAAAGGTGGCACTATAATAAAAATAACAGGGAAAATCAAACCCATAAGCGCTGGTACAATTGCTTCCTGAGCAGTATTCTTTAGTATCTGCTTCCATATATCTGGGTCAGACTTGAACCATAGTAAGAATAGCTCCCTAAATGTTGTATTATAAAGACTTGTAAATTCCGTTGCTGATTTCTTTTTTGATGCGTCTGCTAGTAAATTTATTTTTTCTTTGAATTTCTCTGGGATACTGTTAATTGCATCGTTAATTACCTTATCTTGAATTTCCAAATGTCGACTAAAGTGTTCGATATAATCCTGCAGATCCTCAATTTCTTTAGCAGGTACTCCTTTACTCAGGTCAGACTTGAAAGGTTGAAATCGATTTGCGCCGTAAGAATTAAAAAATAAAATTAACAATAAAAATTTAATATTTTTCACTTTACCCTCACTTATTAATTAAATAATAACAATCTAAAAATTAACAAGCGCGGGAATAGAAAAACAATAATTATCTAAATTATATTAAATATTTATGAAGCGCTCTCCGGATTAAAAATCCGGCGTATCGCGCGAAATTACGCCATAGCCAAACCCGACTGCGCTAAAGCTGCGGCGTGGTTCTTGTCGCTTGCATCCACGGGCTAAAGACTCGCGGTTTTTAGCGACGGCGAATAAAATTAGATTTGTTTAAATTATTAGATTTTTTCAGCTTGCATCATGTATTGTTTGACAATCATATATATTAAAAATAAATTCTTAAAAACTTAACCATCAAAAAAGGTGCTTATATGATTATAAAAAAAGATTTTTGCAAGTTTTCACTAATAATTTTACTACTAACAATATCAACAATTAAGGCAGGAAAAATCGTACTACTTCGAGGAATATCTTGCGCTGAAAAAAACATGTTATTAGAAGAGACAATAAAACTTTCTGAGGAAAATCACGGCATTTCAGACGATAAATATTTTCGTGAGGCACATATTCAACGATGGCAAGAACTCTTTCCCAAAGAATATTCTATAATTAAAGAAGCAATAGGGGACCATGCATGCAATATATTCCATGCAATATTATGGGGTAAGCCATTATTTAAAGACAAAATAACAGAAGATCAAAAACATCTTGCTAAGCAGGCAATTAAAAAAATTCGAAGACTTTCTAATACCCCCGAAATAAAAGAAAAATATAAAATCAGCGAGCTGATTCTGCCTCAATATCATAAAGAAATTCGAGATGCTTTAGGCGCAGGCAAAACTGTATTTATTGATTCTTGGTTGCTAGAACCTGAAAACTATAAACTGTATGAATTAGAAGGTCATAAGGTCAGCATTGAACTTGCCTATTGCGATTTAAAAATTGCTCTCAAAAGACTTGCCGCAATAAATAATGAAGCGGATCAAAACAAAGATAACACAAATCGCAGGTACGTAAGACAGCTTCTTGAAGAGTTTTATAATGATTTTACTTTAGCTTTTGATCATTCGACCGGAAAAAATATTAAAAACAGAACAAATATTGAAGGTATCAGTAAACAAGATCTGGAAGAAATTTTTGAAAGCGCTGGGAAAATAATAAAAAACAATAAGACATTTAAAAATCACGGCTTATTTTCAAAATGTGAGTTAACTAAAGAATCTTTAGAACAACTAAAACAAAATATAATTAATAAATTTGGATTTGATGAGTTAAATGTAATATTAGAAGATGCTTATATTAGCTACAATTGTGTATATAACAGTTTAATGTACACAAATATGGTAGGCAAAGATACTAGTGAACTCATCATTAATCACGCAAAACTTTTAAATGCATGGCGTAATTTATAAAACAGGAGTAAAATTTCTTGTTTATAAATTACTTACTAATAAAATTTAATTTATCTTTGTTGGTATATTCCTGATTATTTATTAATTTCAAATCTGCTTGCATCATGATTTCGACAAGTTTGTCTAAAGTAACAGTTGGTTGCCAGTTGAGTAATTTTTTCGCTTTAGAGCAGTCGCCAATCAGCAGATCAACTTCAGCTGGTCTGAAAAAATCTGAGTGCACGGCAACAAGTTTTTTCCCCGTTTTTGCATCAATTCCAACTTCGTTAACACCAGAACCGGACCAGATTAATTCTATGCCAATCTGCGAAAAAGCTTTTTGCGCAAAATCTCTGACTGTATAACAAGTATTTGTCGAAATTACTAAGTCTTCGGGAGTATCTAGTTGCAGCATTCGATACATAGCTTCGACGTAATCAGGAGCATAGCCCCAGTCACGCTTAGAATCGAGATTACCCAAATATATTATATCCTGTAGGCCATAAAAAATTCGTGCGGCAGCAAGCGTAATTTTTCGTGTCACAAAGTTTTCACCCCGCCTTGGCGATTCGTGATTAAACAGTATCCCGTTACATGCAAACATGTCGTAAGATTCACGATAATTAACTGTGATCCAATACGCATACAACTTTGCTGCAGCATATGGCGATCTTGGATAAAAAGGCGTTGTTTCTTTTTGTGGAATTTCTTGAACTTTACCAAAAAGTTCGCTTGTTGAAGCCTGATAAAATTTAATATTTTTTTGCGCACCAAGAATTCTAATAGATTCTAATATTCTCAATGTTCCAATAGCATCTGATTGGGCAGTATATTCTGGTGTATCAAAAGAAACAGCAACATGGCTCTGGGCAGCTAGGTTGTAAATCTCTTGTGGCTTAACTTTTGATATTAAATTTAAAATTCCCAGAGAATCTGTCATATCGCCGTAGTGCAGTTTAAGATCTTTGCTTATATGATCTATTCTTGAAGTATTAGTTGTCGAAGCCCGTCGAATCATGCCATGAACTTCATAGCCTCGGGACAATAATAATTCTGCTAAATACGACCCATCTTGGCCCGTTATCCCCGTAATTAAAGCTGTTTTCATGTTTTTATTTTTCAGTAATCTTTAATAATTTTTTCAACAATATTCTTTTTTTCCAGAATTATTTAACTCGATTATAACATCTTTTATTTTATCAATATCTTTTTTGGCGGATATTAATAACACGTCATCTGTCTGGACCACGCATAGGTCATGAACGCCAACTAAAACTACTAACTTGTTCTGAACTTCAACTAAATTATTTTCAGACTCTATAGATATTAAATTTTCTTGATTATTAATATCTTTTTTTGCTGCTATAAACAAGTCTAATGTTCCCACGTCTGACCAAACAAAATCTCCCGCTATTACGCTTATATTATTTACTTTTTCAAGTATTGCGTAATCAAAAGATATTTCGGGAATTATATCATATATTTTTTTTGAAGTTTCTCTTGACCCGCATGGTTCGATACATTCTTCTTCGCTTTTAAACAGCTCAGAAGAACACTCACCACGAGCGGGTTTAGGCCGTGACGTAATTGATAGATTTTTTATCCCAGGAAACTGATTTTCGAAAGCATCCAGCAAAACAGACAACTTGGCGCAAATTATTCCAGAGTTCCAAAGCATATTTTCAGAATTAAAATATTTTTTCGCCAGCTCCAAATTTGGTTTTTCGTGAAATTTTTCAACATCAAAATAATTAATTTTTTTAGACTTATTTTTAGTATCTACAGATATATAACCGTAGCCAGTAGCAGGGTAATTGGGCTTGATTCCGACAAGAACAATATTATCTGATTCACCAGCAGCCTGCGCGGCCTGAACAATACTTTCCCTAAATTTATTAAAATCAGGTATATGGTGATCTGATGGAAGAAATATAACTATATCTTCAGGATTAACTTGCAAACTTAAACAAGAATATAAAACAGCGGGGGCAGTATTTTTTGCCTCAGGCTCAACTATTATCTGGTCGATAGATTCGCCAACAAGTCTTTCGACAAAATTTTCATAGTTTTTTGAAGTTACAACAGATATTTTTTGATTATCAAAAATATTTTTAACTCTATCGACAGTCTCTTCGAGCAAAGTTTTTTCGCTGCCAAGCTTTATAAATTGCTTTGGCTTTTCTGATCTACTTAGCGGCCATAAGCGCTTTCCAGAACCGCCTGCCATAATCACAATATTAACTTTTTTATTTTTAAGCATATTTCTTCACCGCCTGATGGGAAAATATCTTAATTAACTGTGCTATTCCAGCAGAATTTAAGATAATTAAAACTGGTTCAAGCACCATCCGGTATCGCCCAAATCCGTCATGTCCCGTTATTAGTGCAAAATAGATTATAAAGCCCAAAAATAGTAATAAAACAGCAAACTGCTTATTTTTGAATAAGCTATAAAATACAAAAAATATTAATAAATACTGTAGTAATAAATAAAATATCTCCAAAAAACCAATTAGCTTAACTGATCTAGAATTTGTTCCGAAGTTAATATAATTTGTTATTTTTTCAAAAATATTTCCCGACATTTTAAAATAAGAACATGTCCCGCCACGCAGATTATTATTCAAAAGCACTTTTAATTCTGTTGTATATAATCCAAAATAAGTTTTTATTACATTTTTGAACCAGATATAACATGCAATAGCTGGGCTATTTAGAACTGTCTGTAATAATAAATTTTTAAGCTCGGGCGTGAATCTGGAGTTTATATTGTTGCTATCAGTTACAAATCTGTCTACAGATTTTTCTGCCATTTCCAAACTAATATTATCTTTGCAAGAAAGAACACGGGGAAGATAGTATCTGTATATATTTTCGTAACCCGCGGGATTTAGGCTTAAAGTACTGTATTTTTTATAATTAAATAAAATATATCCAGAGACTGGTAATAAAAAAGTTAGCAAGAAACCCGCTATCCCTCGATACACCCTTCGGGCACTCCCAGGCTTCGCATTAAGCTCCGCCGGGCACTGCGGGACGACGCGACTTTCTACTTTATCAAAAAAGTTACTAAAAAAAATTAACATAACGGGGACGGGTAAAAAAAATATCGCAACGGGCTTGACCAGCATAGAAAACCCGAGAAATAGCCCTGCCAGAGTGATAGAATAAAATTTTTTTTGCACTATAAATTGTGAAAAAAAATATAAAAATAATAATAAAAAAGTAACTAATAATATTTCTGTAAGAATAAACTGAGCGTGAATTATAAACCCCAAATTTATGCATGAAAGAAATAGCGATATATTTGCCACTTGAGTGTTAAATAATAATAAGCAGATATTATAAATTAAATAAAAGCATAAAAGAGAAAGTAATATTTGAAGCAGTATTATTATTTTGTAATTTATCCCAAAAAATTTAAAATTTAAGCCCAAAAATAGCGGGTATCCCTTCGCAGTAACGGGCATAACCTGTGGGTTATTTGGGTCTGAAAGATCTGAATTCTGGGCAAAATTTTTCGCAATTCTATCGTAAAGTTGCGAATCAAGTTCTAATCTGTTTTTGTCTGGGACTTTAAATAATAAAATTGCTGAAATTGCGCAAAAAATAAATACACAAAAAAATTTGTAATTCACGCTCGTAACCCTTCGATACATTTTTCTTCGCTAAAGCTACGAAAAACACTCAGGGCGAGCGATGTGGCTTTAAGTGCGCTCGTGGTGAGTGCCCTGCGGAGCCTTGGCGAAGCATGGGTGTATCGAACCATGGCGCAAGTAATAAATTTGCAAACAAATTTTCTCACAAAATCTCCTGATTTCCACCGCCCTGGCAAGCCAACTGATCGATAATAAGCGTAAGTCTGGTTGTATCCAACAATCTTTCAATCGAAATTGGAGGTTCAAAATTTTTAGTTTTTAATGCGCCAAAGAATTTTGATATCAAAACTTCATGCCCCTTGTCCTGACTAAACGCAGATTGATTAAAGCTCTTGGGCAACCCAAAACCAGTAAGAGTCAAAAAGTCTTCCATCACTATAGACTTGCTGTCAAAGAAAATCTCCATGCGCTCTTTTGACATAGCAGAGTTACCAAGTGCAGTATAAATAAGCGTACAAATAGAACCGTCGGCAAAACTAACTTGTGCAGAGAAATTGTCTGTCGAGAATATATCATCTGCTTTTGATTTTATAGCTTCTACGGAAACAGAAACTGCTTTAGAATCTGTAAGATAGTAAAACAGATCGAATATGTGACAAGCCTCGCCTATAATTCTTCCTGAACCAACACTGCTTTGTATCCAGTGATCTTTTGGGATAAACCCAGCGTTCATTCTATAAATTACAACAAGCGGCGAGTTTCTTTTTATAATATTAGTTTTTATTTTTTCAATAAATGGCGCAAAAGACCTATTAAAATCTACGGTTAATGGCACATTATTATTAATTTTCAAGAAATCTGAGATACGCTCGTATTGCTGCCAATCTGTCGCAAGTGGCTTTTCAACAAAAACTGCTTTGCCGCTTTTTAATGCTTCTAAAGTCTGATCGCAATGAAACTTATGCGGCGATGCAATAACACAAACATCTGCGAGATCTTGTGAATATATATTTTCTGTTGATGATAGTGGGTTTTTTGCATTATACAGTCTTGAAATATTAAGTGCGTTTGACATATCCACGTCAACAACCGCATTAATATTAACATGACTTATTTGTGAAATTACGGGCAATAATTTTATTTTTGCAAAGCCGCCAGCACCGATCATTGCAACACGCAGGTTTTCAGATTTGGGCATAAACGTCAAAGTAGCGGGCAAGATTTTATCTTGTGTTTTACCCATAGATAATTTCTTTTGTTCATCTCTATAATTTAATAGTGCACCTATGCCCTTTTTCTGCTGAATAAATTCGTAAGCATCAAATGCGGCACTTATATTATATTCTTGGGATATTAGGGGCTCAATATTAATAAGACCACGTTCCACAAGATCGACAAATGCCTGCATATTTCGATTTTCGGTCCAACGAACATACGCATACGGGTAATCATTACCATCTTGTTCATAAGAGCTGTCGTATCTCCCAGGACCATAAGAACAGGATATTAATAAGTCTATTTCTTTTTTATAAAACGGGTCACGATTAATATCCAATTTAACATCACCGACAACAACAACTTTGCCACGTCTTCTCGTTATATTCATGGCCTGCGCAATTATCGAAGAACTGCTTGATGCCGCAGTTATTATTGTACAATCAGCACCATAATGTTGCGTCCAAAATTCAATCTCTTTTTCTGCATCACATGTTGTAGAGTTATAAGTTTTATCTGCTCCAAATTTTTCCGCCAACTCAAGCCTTGAATCCAAAATATCAACACCGACAACTTTGCAACCTGAAGCTTTTGCCAGCTGCACGGTAATTTGGCCTATAAGGCCCAGGCCAATAACGCAAACTGTTTCACCAAGCTGCAAGTTTGCTCTTCTTATGCCCTGCAACGCTATCGCGCCTATAGTTGTCAAGCTTGCTGATTTTAAGAAATTTTCTGAAGAAACTTTTACAACCAAATTTTCCGGCACACATACAAAGTCGCTATGATTTGCGATTCCTGCGCCTGCACAAGCAACATAATCACCTGCTCTGAAGTTTTTAACATCAGCGCCGACTGCAATCACTCTTCCAGAAACTGAATAACCCAGAGGCTGAAATTGGCCCTTTAATTTTCCCTTAATAAGAGCCGCTGTGCCTTCGATTCCATTTTTGGATATAGATTGTATAACTTTTTTTACTTTTTCCGGCATCGAATCCAAAAGCGTATTTGATGAGTTTGAAATCGTTGCATTTTCAGTTCCGGAACTAATAAAAGAGTAATAAACCTCAACAAGAACCGAGCCTTTTGAAAGTGATGGCTCAGAAACTTCTTTTAATCTTATAGCGCCCTTTTCAAGAAAAATTTGCCTCATAAAAACTTCTCCTTAGATTCAGAAGGCCAGAAAAAATATTCTTTTGAGGATAGCGCATCTGAAGATTTTTCAAAGTGCATAAGCCCACAAAAATCTAAAATATTAGCTGAATTAGATATAAAATTTCTTAGAATTTTAAACTCTTTGTGCGAAACTAAACAAACAATAAGATCGTAGCTTGATAAAATTTGGGCACAATTAGTTGCATCTAAGTTTATAAAGTTTAATTCTGGCAAAGCTTGTTCTGATACTAGCGGGTCGCAAACAGAAACCTGATAATCTTTTAATTTCGATAATTGTCTTGCTATATAAAGCGCTGGTGATTCACGAAGATCGTCCGTATCTTGCTTATATGTTAAACCTAAGCATAATATTTTTGGTATTTTTAAGTTTTTTACAAAATCTTTAATTTCAGAAATTACCTGTTCTGGCCTGTTGTCGTTAATATCTCTTGCAGATTTCAAGAGTTGCGTCGATTCTGTAAACTGTTTTATCAAGAACCATGGATCAACTGCTATACAGTGTCCGCCGACACCGCATGACGGGTTTAATATTTTTACTCTTGGATGTTTATTTGCAAGTTCTATAACCTCATAAGGGCTCAGTCCAACAGATTTTGCCATATCAGCAACTTGATTTGCAAATGCGATTGCAACATCGCGGGAGCTATTTTCTACAAGTTTTACCATTTCTGCAGTAGAAGCGTTTGTAAGATAAAGTTCTGAGTATACAAATTTTTGGTAAAACTCTTTTGCGACATTAACAGATTCTTTATTTATACCGCCAATAATTCTTGAATTATTAACAATTTCATAAAAAATTCTTCCGGGTAAAACTCTTTCAGGACAATGTGCGATATAAAAATCTTTGCCTGCAATCAGCCCTGTTTTATCTTCAATTTTTTTTGCACATAGCTCTGTTGTTCCGACGGGCACAGTTGATTCGATAAGCACCAAATCTCCAGCTTTCAAAACTGTCGCCAATATATCGCATGCATTAAAAACATAAGAAAGATCGGGAGTTTTATCTTCATAAAATGGTGTTGGAACCGCAACAATAAAACAGTCCGCTAGTTCTATGCGAGATTCGACTCTAAGACCAAAAAACTTCAAAGCTGATTCTAATCTTGTGCCAATTTCTGCTTCTTTTATCACTGGATCATAATTTTTTATTTTTTTTACGCGACTCTCGTCGATATCGAAACCTAAAGTCTCAAAACCACTTTCGGCAGAAACAATAGCAGTTGGCAGACCTATATATCCAAGACCCATTACGCAAACTTTTTTCATACCAACCCTTTTTCGTTACTCTTTATTTTGTTATTAAGCTCGCCAAATCGCCATCCCTCGATACATTCTTCTTCGCCAAGGCTACGAAGAACACTCGCAGGCTTCGTGCAAGACTTCGCCGGGCACGGCGGGACGAGCGGGTTAGAATTAATCTCCGGATTAGAAACAAAACCAGTATTTTTTAAAATTATATCGCAAATCAAATCTGCAGTATGCCCGTTTCCATAAATATTTTGAGCAGTATTTTTTCCCAAATTACCATTTAATATATCTTCAAGTCCTGCAAGTATTTTTTCAGAATCTGTGCCTACAAGTTTTGCGATTCCTGCAGATATGCCCTCTGGTCTTTCAGTTTGATCGCGTAAAATTAATACGGGTTTATTTAAACTCACGGCTTCTTCTTGAATTCCACCAGAATCTGTAAATACTCCCACAGAATTTTTTATCAAATAAATAATATCAGGATATAATAACGGCTCTGTAACAATAAATCCGTCCTGATCTTTCATTCCTGAAATATTTAACGCATCTTGAACTTTTGGATTTGGATGTGCGGGAAAAACAAATAATAAATCTTTATAATTTTCCAAAATATTCTTAATGCTATTCAAAACTCTTAATATTCCGCCATCAAAAGACTCGCGCCTGTGCATAGTAAGTAGTATTATTTTTTTTTGATATTTGTTAGCAAAAAGCAAAATGTTTTCTAAATTTTCAGATATTTTTATATCACCTGAATCTATTTTTTCAGATATAATTCTCAACGAATCAACTACAGTATTTCCCGTACAGAAAATTTGATCAGAATTTATACCCTGCTTTAATAATTTTTCGCCCCAAATTGGAGTTGGCACGAAATGATACTGCGCGATTAAACTAATTATTTGTCTGTTTATTTCTTCAGGAAACGGTGAATATATATTATTTGTTCGCAAACCGGCTTCTATATGCCCGACTGGGATTTTCAAATAATAAGCCGCCAAACTTGCGACCATAGCAGTTGTTGTATCGCCCTGAACAAGAATAAGTTCCGGGCTTGTTGCTAAAAAAATTTCTTTAAGTTTAGTTAATATTTCAGATGTAAGATAAAACAAGTCTTGATCACTCTTCATGACATTAAGCTCAAAATCTGGCTTAACATTAAAAAGTTCAAAGACTTGTGAAAGAATTGCGCCATGCTGTGTTGTGGAACAAAGTAGAACGTGTGCTCCCAATTTTTTTAAAGACAGATAAACAGGCATCATTTTTATGCCCTCAGGACGGGTCCCAACTATAATTAATATAGGCTTCATGTCTTCGCTTTCTACTAGTTCATCTAATTTTTGACAACAAGAAGCTTATTAAAAAAAACTGTCTCTAGCAAAATTTCCGGCCAAATATTCGCACAAACAAAAAACTAATTCGTATTATTTTCACTCTTATGGTTTTTTGCCCACCACGCCTCAAATGCGTCTTTAAGCAAATTGAGAACCTCGTCAATATCTGGGCGCCCTTTCTCTATGTCCCAAGATCGAAACCGCCAGTGATACACAGCGCAAAAATACAGATCATGCTCAGAATTGTCACTTTTATATAAATTAACGTCTGTATTGAGCGGCGCGGCTCCATTTTTTAAAAGCAATTTTATCAACTCAACCGGCGACACTTCCCCTGATTTACGGAGCCAGAATAAATAAGCCAAATGATTTTTATTTACCATTCTGTCGATACCTACTCCATAAATATCCTCCTCATAAATAATCTCCATATTTTGATCAGCTTTGAGTGGGCCATTTTCCAGAAACAATTTACAAAGTTCAACGTTTTTAATCGTAAGAGCAAAACTCAGAGGTGTTCCTTTCGTGATTGATCCTCCCCAAGAACTAACCAAATTTGGATCGGCTCCATAATCAAGCAACAATTTTGTAGTAACAACGTCACGCGCCATTACAGTTAAATAAATCATTCCGCCCCAGTATCTCGTATGATGATTATCAATATGAATTTCAGAATTCGCACCAACTCCCAAGTCCAAAAGTTTCTTTAAATACACATTAAACTCAGTGAGTTTTTCTCCTTTTGGCGGAGCAAAGGTGTCATATGCACTGAAACGCTCTGACAGTAGTCCTTTTAATCTTTTTTCATATTCTTCATTATTTTTAATTTGTCTTTTCGACCAAAAATATGCTTTTAAGTTTAAAGCAGCTCTAATTTTTTTAAGAATAGGATCTGGATTATCTTTATAAACTTCTATCAGCACTATATTATTTATCTTTCTGTCCCACAAATCTATCATATACTCTTGCTTAAATTTTAAGTAATTATAACTGTTAATTTCTTCGAGTTTTTTAGCTTGATCAGTCATGCTTTCAGATTTTTTACTGGCAAAATTTTTAATCAAAATACCAACAATGGCGTAGTTTGATTTACTGCTTAATCTAAAATTATCTAGCGCAACAAAGACTTTGATTGTGTCTTCTTTTGCTTTTTTGTCCTCTATCAAAAAGCCACAAACAAGAACCAGCACTTCTTTAGGGAGTTCTTGCCATTTAGCTACTTTTTGCTCGCTTTCCATTGAGCGCAGGAAACTAAAAATAAATAATAGATTTAGTGCAAAAATTTTATTGTTTATATTCACGATTTTCCAAAGTTATGTTTGAAATCTACTTTGTTACTTGGGCCCAGTCTTTGCCAGATCTTGTTGTCACTTTAAGCGGCACGTTCCAATCAACAACCAACTCTAAGATATTTTTAATCTCTAATTCTGTTTCTTGAAGTTTGCTTTCTGGAACAGAAATTAAGAGTTCGTCATGAATTTGCAAAATTATTTTCGAATCTTGCCCAAGTTCTTCAAAACGCGAATTTAGGTTGATCATCGCGAGCTTCATAATCTCAGCAGCAGTGCCCTGCGCTTTGGTGTTAATCGCAACACGTTTTGCAGCGTCAAACAGGTTTCTGTTTTTTTCATATATCCCAGGAATATATCTGCGGCGGCCCATATAAGTTGTAACGTAGCCGTTGTCGATCGTTTCTTTCACAACAGACTCCATCCAAGAAGAGACTCCAGGAAATTGTGCAAAATATTTGTCTATATATTTTTGTGCATCAGAAAAAGAGACGTTAAGATCTTGGCTTAATCCATAAGCCGTTAAGCCGTATAAAATACTAAAGTTAATTCGTTTACCAAACTCTCGCTGCTCTCTTGTAATCTTATCTGGCGCAACATCGAATAAGCCCGCTGCTGTAATTGCATGAATGTCCTGATTTTCTTTAAACGCCTGAAGCAAGTTTTTATCTTGAGAAAAATATGCAAGCACACGAAGCTCTATTTGAGAATAGTCAGCAGAAATAAAAACATGATTTTCTGGAGCTTTAAATATCGACCTGATATTAATATCAGCATAAAGTTGCTCCACTGGGATATTTTGCATATTAGGATCTGAGCTTGCGAGTCGGCCAGTTGCAACAGATGTTTGATTGAAACTTGTGTGAATCTTTGAAGTTCTAGGGTCTATATAATCAAAAAAAGCATCTACATAAGTACTTTTCAATTTAAACAGTTCGCGATATTTTATAATTAAACCTGGAACCGGGTGAATCTTTGCAAGCTCGAGCAAGACTTCATAATCTGTCGAATATCCGGTTTTCCCCGTTGTTTTTTTGACTGGTATCAACTGCAACTTGTTAAATAATAAATCTTCTAGCTGCTTTGGAGAATTTAAATTTATATCGATCAAATCTTCCGGAAGCAGTGCCAAAATCTCCATTTTAATTGCCGCAAGTCGTTGATCGACTTTAACTTTTAAATCTTGAAGTTCTTTAATATCAACCAAGATTCCCTCTTTTTCCATCAAATACAAAACTTGATTGGTGGGCATCTCTAGGTCATAAAAAAGCTTGGTCATGCTGTTTTCTTCAAGAAGCTTTTCTAGTATTGGCCTTAATAACAAAGTCTGGTGAGCATCTGTGCATGCATATGCAATTGCATCTTGAACAGGAACCTGCGAAAAGTTTTTATAGCCCTTATCGGTGACCACTTCTTTAAAAGTCGGCATCGGCTGATTTAAATAAAACTCTGACAAAAACTTAAGATTAATTCTGTTGCCGTCAGTTGCAACCAAACTTGCAGCTATCAGCGTATCAAACTCTAGGCCCTCAAGATTTATTCCCAGAGCTGAGATAACAAGCATGTCAAATTTTGCATGATGCAAGATTTTTTTTATATTTTTGTCTTCTAAGATTGGCTTTAATTTTTCTACGACTTCGTCTTTACCCAGTTGTAAATCTTGGGTTGCGTGCCCAGCTATATGCCCGATTGGGACATAGTAAGCTGTGCCGGGTTCTACACAAAGAGATACCCCCACACATTTTGCTCTTAACGGGTTCAGGCCGTCCGTTTCTGTGTCCAAAGAACAAAATTTTGCTTGTTTTATTTTTTGGCAAAGTTCATCAAGAAGCGCGCTGGTGTTAACAAGAATATAATTATTTTGAGAGGTAAAAAGAGTTTTTTGCTCATGCTGCTCAGACTTATATTCTGGCATATCTTTTAAAATAGACTGAAAATTAAGCTCTTTGAAAAACTCTAAAGCCAGTCCCCAATTTTTTGCATCAAATTCGCAATCTTTGAGTTTAAGACCGGTGTCATAATAGTACATTTTAAAAAGCTTTTCACTCAAAAATGCATTGTCGCGATTAGCCAAAAGCAACTCTTTTGTTCTTTTGTTCTCTACAGATTCTAAATTATTATATAGATCCTCAAGTGAATTAAATTTATTTACAAGAACTTCAGCTGATTTGGGGCCGATGCCTTTAACACCAGGAATATTGTCCGAACTATCCCCAATAAGCGAGTAGTAAAAAACTATTTTGTTAACAGGCAGACCATATTTTTCTTGAAATTTTTGGGCATCCAGAAACTCGTCTTTAAATGGATCAAATATTATAACCCTATCAGATAGCATTTGGGCCATATCTTTATCTGAGCTCACAACAACAACGTCGTTGGGGTCAACATCTTTTGCCAGAGAAAAAATCAGATCATCTGCTTCTGTTGCAGGGCGAGAAAGTTGGCGCAATTTTATGATATCTGAAAATTCTTGGATTAACGTTTTTTGATCAAAAAGATCGTTGGGCGCCGCCTGACGAGTTGCTTTATATTCAGAAAAAATCTCATGGCGCTCAGTTTCTCCACGGCTATCCCAAACAAGAACCATAAATTTGGGGTCAAATTTGTTCATCAGTTTTTTGAGCATTCTGACAAATCCATAAACTGCTTGTATGGCTCTGCCGTCTTTTGAGTGAAGTGGCTTTAGGCTATAATATGCGCGATATAAAAACGCGGAGCCGTCGATAACAAAAACTTTATCTTTTACGTTATTTTCCACGAGGTCCTCTAAATTTTAAACTTGATATAATATAATTATATCACAATAATATTTTTTTAATTTTTATAGTTATTTTTTATATCAAATTTTATACTAAATTTTGATTAAGTTAGTATACTTAACTTTAGATTCTGCTGGGCTTCTATGATTTGGGCAAACAAGCCGCTCGTCCCGAGTGTTTTTCGTAGCAAAGCGAAGAAAAATGTATCGAGGTATCGAGTCGCCGCCATCCCTCGATACAATCACCTTCACTGCGTTTCGGTGATCACTCGGGACGAGCGGGCATAAGCATATATTTATACAACTGTATAAAACTCAACAAAATCTACCTAAAAAAATTTATAAAACAGGTTATCATGTTTGCCAAAGTTAGATTACTCAGAGGCTATCAAGAGCTTCTTACTTACTCGTTCCCAGATAGCTGGTTAGAAGAAAACCTGATCGGCTCTATAGTAAAAGTTCCCATCCAAAAAAAACATGAATTTGCGGTAATTTTAGAAACATTTGAAACTCTTGATATTAATACCAAATTTAAAGTTCGCGAAATAGACAACATAGAAGATGTTCCTGGCGATAAGGGCTACTTTGAATTTTTGGAAAAACTTGCCAATTATTACTGCCTAGATCCTATTACTTTTTTAAAACGTATAAGAAAATTTCTCGATAACAAAGAGCTTGAAACTGAAGAAGTTATCGGCGAACTTAAAGACCCCCAAGAAGTATTAACTTCTGACACCAAGCTTACTCTTGAACAAGAAAATATAGTAAACGAGATCGCAAAATTTATAATTAACCCCGAATATAAAGCAAACTTAATACATGGGGTAACCGGCTCTGGAAAAACAGAGATATATAAAAAGTTAATACTGGAATCTATAAATAATAAAAAATCTGTAATCTTGATGCTGCCGGAAGTTTCGCTTGCGACACAATTTGAAAAATTATTAAAAAAACAACTTGAGGGATTAATTGAAATTTATGGGTTTCATAGCGCAACAAGTGTGAGTAACAAAAAAGAGCTATGGTCAAAACTATTAAACAAAACCCCAATACTCATTATTGGCGTTCATCTGCCAATTTTATTGCCCATATCAAATCTGGGTTTAATTATTATCGACGAAGAGCATGATAGCGGCTATCAAGAAAAAAAACATCCAAAAGTTAACTCCAAAGACGCTGCAATATTAAGGGCAAGTTGTTGCAAGATTCCCGTAGTTTTAGGATCTGCAACGCCATCTATCAGCTCTATTTATAATATAAAAAACAAAAACTGGAACCTGTTTGAACTAAAAAAAAGATTTTCTGGAAAGTTTCCCAATATAGAAATAGTTAATCTTAAAGAAGATAAAAAAAATAAAAATTTTTGGGTTAGCCAAAAGCTTGAAGATTTAATACATACCCAACTTATTAACAAAGAACAGACTATAGTTTTTATTAACAGACGGGGTTACAGTTTTTTTGTTCAATGCAAATTATGCTCTTATGTTTTTTCATGCGCAAGCTGTTCTGTAAGCTTAACGCTTCATGGCCAAGAGAAGCTTATTTGCCACTATTGTGGGTTCTCAAAAATCTTACCCCAAAATTGTGATTCCTGTAAAAAAGACAGCAAAAATTTTCTAAAAAAAGGGCTCGGCACCCAACAGGTTGCAGATATTTTGCAAAGATTATTTCCGGAAGCAAAAATTGCAAGAGCTGATGTTGATAGCACTGTTGATCGCAAAAAATGGGCCGAAACAATAAAAAACTTCGAAAATGGGGATATCGATATTCTTGTAGGCACACAAACTGTTACTAAGGGTTACCACTTTCCAAAGGTTACGCTTGTTGGCGTTATTTGGGCGGATGTAAATTTAAATTTTCCGGTTTATAACTGCGCTGAAATTACATTACAGCAATTAATTCAAGTCGCGGGAAGAGCTGGCAGACAGTCTGAGAATAGTAAAGTTATTATTCAAACTTTATTAAATCATAATATATATAAGTTTATTAACGAAGCTGATTATATGAAATTTTATGATTACGAAATTGAAAAACGCAAGATGGTTGAATACCCGCCGGTGATCAGACTTGCTGAAATAGAACTGAAAAACACAAGTGAGCAAGATATCGAAACCGACTCACAAAATCTTGCAAATTATTTAAGCGATATTATAGAAGAACAAAAACTGCCGGTTATGCTTCTTGGCCCCGCACTGCCGCCTGTTGCTATGATCAAAAAAACCCACGCAAGAAAGATATATTTAAAGTGCCATAACATTAATATTCTACAAAAATTATATAAACTAATAGACTATAAAAACTACACAAGTTCAATATTTTTCACACCCAACCCGATATCGCATTAAAATTAAAAAAATAAAAAGTAATTTAAAAAACATGAAATTTACAAAGCTACTTTTTTTAATGTCTATTCTGATATCTGCACTTATAACATCAGATATCTTGGCCACTAAACATAAGAACAAGAAGAGTCTCGCAAGAAGCCCTGAAACAAAACTTGTTTCAAAAGAACAAAATTCCGCCCTGGAAGCATTTGGAGTTCTCCCAAAAGACATTTGGAGCGAGATAATCGATTTTTTAATTGCCGACCAGAAATATGAAGTAAGTTTTGATACAATAGATGCACTAATAAGCTTAAGAAAAACAAGCAAAAAACTTAATGCTTTAGTAAATTTTCTTATAGCAAAAACAACAACAAAAATGCCAGTGGCCGGTGGTACTGAAAAATTAACCAAAATACTTGCTACTGACTGGTTAAAAAATAATTTTAACGGCATAACAGCTGTAAGAAAAACTTTAAAAAATGGTCCCGAAGATCTAATTGGGCTCGCAGTAACAACCAACCATTACAAACTTCTTGAAGCTATGTTTAAACATATATCTTCTGAACGACTTGCGAAGTTCAATACAGAATATACCCTAGAACCAAAAATTAATTTCAATAAACTAATTTCGTGCGCAAAACAGGATGGTAGCTTTGCAAGTGATAAGATAATAAAAATTCTAGAAAACAGATTAAGTCGTGAAAAACGAGTAATTTATGGCTTATGCGCGATAGCTTTAATTGCAGCGATATTAGAAGAATATATTCTGGCGAATTTGTCAGATTACTTAATGGGAAGAGAGTTTGATATATGTTACACCGAAGAATTGTCTTCAAATCTCGGCAATTTACCATATATGATTATTTTCGTCATGAAAATCTACCTTACAATTTCATCATCTGTTTGCAATATGTTTTCAAAAAATTATGGTACGCCCATACCACCATATCTTGAACCACCATATCTTGATTTTGAGGGACCTAAAAATTTAACAAATTATTTGTTATCAAAAAATCAAAGCTATAAAAATATACTCAAAAATAGTGAAAACATATTCCAATCAGTAAAAAATAAATTAGGTGATCCCGTAGCTTGGACCGAATTAATAAGTTTTGTAGTTGTTTTTCTTTTTTACTTGGATTTTCATCTAAAAATTAACAGCATAATTCGGGAATTTTAAAAATATATTCAAATTACTTTGAAATTTTTGTTTTAAAAAATTATAAAGTAATGTTATGTTGCAAAAGTCTGTATCAAAAAAGAATCAAAAAAGAGAGAGGATATTTCTTATGAAAATTTCAAATACTTTTTCAAATACTTTATCAAATAATATCAATCCAAAAGCAGGCGCGAAAAATTTTAAAAATTTTTCGCGCCTGCTTTTAATAAGTTTTGCGCCACAATTATTTTCAATGCAGGGCACGCTTGACACATCTTTTAATATACAAGGCACGCCTCCTGGCACGGTTGTTAGCTCGCAAATCACTGGATTTTTAGAATCAATAGCCATACAAAGCAATGGCCAAATTGTCGCGGGCGGGCAGTCAAACATAAGCGGCCCAAATTCATTCACATTGGCAAGATACAACACTAGTGGAAGCTTAGATATCAATTTTGGCACGAGTGGCATTGTTACAACACAAATCAGCGGCAGTTCAGGTAGCAGGATATTATCAATAGCTATCCAAACTGATGGCAAAATTCTTGCCGGTGGATTTGCAATCATAGGCGGCGTCTTTGAATTTGCGCTGGCAAGATACAATACTAATGGGACTTTGGACACCAATTTTGGTACCAATGGTGTTATTACCACGATAATTAGTGGCAATGAGAATCAAATAAACTCAATAGCAATACAACCTAATGGACAAATTGTTGCTGGTGGATATGCAACAATAAGCGGCGGTATAAACGTATTTGCATTGGCAAGATACAATACTAATGGAACTTTGGACGTCAATTTTGGAACTAATGGTATTGTTGCCACTGAAATCCCAGGTAGTGACAATAGTTTAACTACCCAAATAAGCTCAATAGCCTTGCAACCCAACGGTCAAATCGTTGCTGGTGGATATGCAAGCTCCGGCGGAAACCAGTTTCCTGTGTTAGTCAGATATAGCAGCAACGGGACATTTGACACAACTTTTGGGACCGATGGCTTTGCAGTCCTCCCAATCAGCGGAAACATCACGATTTCCGAAATATTATCAGTAACCATCCAAACAGATGGTAAAATCGTTGCCGCTGGAGAGGCAGTAAACGGATTGAATACGGAATTTGCTGTGGCCAGATTGAATACCAATGGAACATTAGATACAAGTTTTGATACCAACGGGATAGTTAATACGCAAATCGGGACAAATGCCTCTATAAACTCAATAACAATGCAATCAGATGGTAAAATTGTTGTCGGTGGATTTGCTGACATAAGTGGCTTAAACCAATTGGCATTAGCACGATACACCTCCAATGGAAGTTTGGATAGCAGCTTCGGTACAAATGGAATTGTCACCACTGCAATTACTGGTAGTACAAATAGCAAAATAAACTCAATAGCAATGCAATCTAATGGACAAATTGTTGCTGGTGGATTTGCAACCATAAGCGGCACCGCAGTATTTGCATTGGCAAGATACAATGCCAATACAAGTTTGACCCAAAGCCCATTAACTCTTGCTCTGAAAAACAAATATTATAACGGCGGAACTGGCGCCAAGCAGGGACCTGTGCTTTAAGATTTTGACAACGAGCAATCAAGACGGGCCCCAAGATTAAGTTCTTGGGGCCCGTAATTTTTTAAAATATTTTTTGTTTTAAAAAATTATAAAGTAATGTTATGTTGCAAAAGTCTGTATCAAAAAAGAATCAAAAAAAGAAAGAGGGTATTTCTTATGAAGATTACAAACACAAAACTTTTTGCACTAATTTTACTGAGTTCTGCGCCCCAATTATTTTCAATGCAGGGCACGCTCGACACTTCTTTTAATCAAACAGGAACTCCTCCAGGAACTGTAGTCACAGCAACCGGTTTTGGGGTTAGCCAAATAAATTCAATAGCAATGCAATCTAATGGTCAAATTGTTGTCGGAGGATTTGCAGTCAACCTTGGTTCTCCAGCAAACTTTGCACTAGCTAGATACAACACTAATGGAACTCTCGACACAAATTTCGGTACCAATGGCATTGCAACTTTTCAGCCGGGTGCCGGTACAAACGAACTAACCTCGATAGCGATACAATCCAATGGACAAATTGTTGCCGGTGGATATATAAGCGAACAATTTGCATTGGTAAGATACAACACTAATGGAACTTTAGATACGAGCTTTGGAACAAATGGAATTGTCATTACATTAATCAGTGGCAGTATACAAAGCAATATAAATTCAATAGCCATACAACCTAATGGACAAATTGTTGCCGCTGGATTTGCGATTATAGGCGCAAATGAATTTGCACTGGCAAGGTACAATACCAATGGAACCTTGGATACGAGCTTTGGAACAAATGGTGTTGTAACCACTTCAATTAGTGGAAGTAATTTTAGCCAAATAAATTCGATCACAATGCAATCTAATGGGCAAATCGTTGCTGGTGGATATGCAACCCAAATAGTAAGTGGCATAAATGAATTCGCTTTGGCCAGATATAACCCCAATGGAGCTTTGGACACGAGTTTTGGAACAAATGGTGTTGTAACCACTTCAATTAGTGGCAGCACAAATAACCAAATAAATTCAGTACTCATACAATCCAATGGGCAAATTGTTGCTGGTGGAAGTACAATAATAAACGGGGCTTCTGAATTTGTATTGGCAAGATACAATAGCAATGGCACATTAGATAGCAGTTTTGACACCAATGGCATTGTCATTACGTCAATTAATGGCAGTACAAGTAGCGGAATATTTTCAATAGCTATGCAATCTGATGGACAAATCATTGCTGCTGGCGGATCTAGCGGAGAATTGGCCCTAACAAGATACAATACCAATGGCAGCTTGGACACAAGTTTTGGAACAGACGGCATTGTGACAACAGCAATTAGTGGGTTTACAAGCAGCCAAATAAATTCAATATCAATACAATCTAATGGACAAATTGTCGCCGCTGGATACGTTGAAAGTGGCAGTTTCCCTTTCTTTAATTATGACTTTGCACTAGCTAGGTATAACGCCAATACAAGCTTGACCCAAAGCCCATTAACTCTTGCTCTGAAAAATAAGTATTACTCAAACGGGACTGGTGCAAAGCAGGGACCTGTGTTCTAACTTGATAAAGAAAGCAAACAGACTCGCTAAGTAAAAAAAGCCCCAGATGAAAATTTGGGGCTTTTAAAATTTCAGAAAATAGTGATTAAAGTTTATGTCGCTTTTTACTGGGAGATAAAAAAGTTCATTCTATAGTGCTTTAGTTCTTCGATAGAAAGTTTTATGTCTTCTAATGCTCTGTGGGACTCGGGTTTAAAAAATTTTATTTTGGGGTTATTTGGGTACCAGTGCTTAACAACTTCTTTGATACTAGAGACATCTAAGTTTCTATAGTGCAAAAATTTATCTAATTCTTGCATATAAAGTTTAATAAAAAAACGGTCGTTATAAATTGAGTTTCCACAAAGCGGCGCGGTGCCGGCGTCGCAATATTGCTTAACAAAATCTAAAACAGTTTGTTCGGCACTTTCAAGTGAAATTTTAGATTCTTCTACTGCTTTAAATAGGCCATTATCTGTATGAATTTTAATAACTTTTGGATCTAGAAGAGCTTGATCAAATTTCTGAGAAATTATAATCTGCGGGCCTTCTGCGATAATATTAAGCTCTCCGTCAGTTATTATTACTGCGATTTCTAAAATTTTGTCTTTTAGGGGATTTAAGCCCGTCATTTCCAGATCCACCCATACCAAATTTGATTTTTTGTCGTTTTTTGCTGTTTTTACTAGATCTGACATAAATAAACTTTCTGATTAAAATTTTATATTTTCTAGATTTAAATAGTAATTTTATCTAAAATTATGATAATAAAATATAGAATAAAAAATAAACAAAAAATAAATTATATTCTTTTCTGGGGACATAAATTTTTTGGGGTAAAAATGACAAAAATCAAAGTCGGCGTCTTGATGGGGGGAAGATCGATTGAAAGAGAAGTCTCTTTTAATTCGGGCAGAACTGTCTGCAACCATTTGGACACACAAATTTATAGTATTGTGCCAATATTTCAAAGATCAAATGGCGATCTATATATTTTGCCCAACAAGTTTTTATATCGTGGAAAAATATCAGATTTTGAAGATCGATTAGAAAAAGAAGCAGAAAAAATAAGCTGGGATGATTTAAAAAATCTTATAGATTTTGTTTATATTGCAACCCATGGCAGATTTGCTGAAGATGGCACACTTCAGGGCATGCTTGAAGTTTTGCGCATCCCGTATTTAGGCTCAAAAGTAGCTGCAAGCGCATTTGGAATGGATAAGATTTTTCAAAAAAGTATTTTAAAGCAAGATGGCATAAATACAGCAAAAGATATTGTAATTAAAGCATCAGATATTAAAAATACTAATTCTGTAGATAAAGAAAAGATTCTGGAAAAGATAAAATCAGCGGGGCTAGATTTCCCACTTGTTGTAAAACCCCAACATGAAGGCTCAAGTCTGGGCGTTAGCATTGTTAATAATAAAGAAGAATTATTTAAAGCCATAATTAAAGCAAAAAATATAGACCCACAAAAAACACAAGATGTTTTGGTTGAAGAAAAAATCGAGGGAATGGAGTTTTCTTGCCTAATCTTAATTGATTATAAAACGGGCGAGCCTATAATATTACCACCAACAGAGATAGTTCCGGAAAGCGCTAATGGCTTTTGGGATTACGAGCAAAAATATATGCCCGGTAAATCCAAAAAATTTACGCCAGCACGATGCTCAGAAAAAGAAATAGATTTGATACAAAAAACTTGTATAAAAACTATGAAATCTCTTGGGATGACAACTTTAGCCCGCATAGATGGTTTTTTGACAAAAGATAATCGAGTTATTATAACGGACCCAAATACACTTTCGGGAATGGCACCATCGAGTATATTATTTAGACAGGCTGCTGAAATTGATATGTCACATACAGCAGTTATTAACCACTTAATTAAATCAGAGCTTGTGCTAAAAAACAAAAATTTAGATTTTGAATTAGAGTTTGAAAAAAATAATAATATGGAAAATAAACTTCGTGTTGCAGTACTACTTGGCGGAAGATCGAACGAAAAAGAGATCTCGCTAGAATCTGGTAGAAATATAATTTATAAGCTATCTCCAGAAAAATATGTTGCTATGCCTGTATTTGTCGATGCAAATTTGGATCTTTATATAATCGACCAGAAATTGCTTGTAAGAAATTCAACAAGCGAGATTACTTTGGGATTAAAACCAGAAATGAAAATTGGCTGGTCGGATCTTAAGAAACTTTCGGACTTTGTTTTTATTGCGCTGCACGGCGGCGAGGGCGAAAATGGTTCTGTTCAGGGCGCTCTGGAGATGCTAGATTTACCGTATAATGGCTCTAGCGTTCTTGCAAGTGCACTATGCATGGATAAATTTAAAACAAATAATTTTTTGCGATCTAAGGGCTTTGATGTACCAGCTGGAATTTTAGTCGAAAAAACTGATTTTGAGCTTAATAGAGAACAAACTTTAAATTTAATAGAAAAAAATATTGGCTTTCCGATGATAATAAAGCCGCATGATGACGGTTGCAGCGTGATGGTGCAAAAAGCAAAAAACAAAAAAGATTTAGAGACTTGCATAAATAATATATTCTCAAGCAATAAAAATTTTGCACTTGTTGAAGAATGTATTGTCGGTATGGAGTTAACTGTTGGCGTTACGGGAAATAATAGCGCTACAGCTATGCCACCGAGTCAGACGATCACAGCAGGAGATATATTATCGATAGAAGAAAAATTCTTGCCCGGTGCCGGTGAAAACCAAACACCTGCAAATCTTGAGCCTGAAAGAATAAAATTTGTTCAGAACATAATAGAACAAGTTTATATGACCGTTGGTTGTAAGGGTTATTCAAGAATCGACTGTTTTTATCAAAACGAAACACTTAGCAAGACTGGCAAGCAAAGATTGGTTATAATCGAGATAAATACTCTTCCGGGCATGACGCCTGCGACATGTATTTTTCATCAGGCAACTGAAATTGGGATGATGCCTATGGAATTTATCGATCTTATTGTATCTTTGGGTCTTGAAGAGCACGCCAAATCAGTTGAAAAAATGGCTGCAGATCTTAAATTTGATTTATCAAGCCCAGGATTCTCAGAAATTAAAGAAGTCTAAAAATAAGTTACCGAGAAAACACATAAGTGCCGCAAGAAACAAAATCTGCACAAAATTTTTTCGATTCTAAAATCCCAAACGTAGTTATTTATACGTTTTTTTTGATTCTTGGAATTTATTTTAACGATTATGGATTTTCAAGTACAAATTTAATTTTAATTGGCTTGTTTGTGTCGGGAATAATTCTTGTTTGGTTAAGATATATTTTAGAAAAAAAATCTGAGTTTTATAATTTAATTGGGATAAGTTTAATATGCTTTTTTGCCGGATCGGTAAGAAATCAGCATGTTGTGTCAGATTACGATAACAAGATAAATATTCTTGCGTATAAGAAGCTGGAGTTATATGCAAAAGTGCTTGATGTTACTAAGTTTAAACAAAAAAACATGCCCTATAAGTTAAGTTTGGAAATTCAGGATCTGTCAGAAAATATCGCGCAAGCGGGTTATATTAAAACTGATACCAAAAATTTTGACGCTTACAAAAACAAAATAATTTATATTTATACAAAAACTGACCCTAATTTAAAAATCGGGGACAAAATAAAATTAAAAGATATAGAGCTTAAGAAGTCTGACAATAAAGAGTTCAAAAGATATCTGATAAAAGAAGAGATTTTGTCCAATTTGTTTATTCTGAATTTAGAATCCAAAATAACTAAATTAACTGAAATCACCGAAACAAATTTTCCCGAAAAACAGAAAAATTTAAGCTGGTACGACAAAATCACAGTTTTTAAAAATAAGTTAATAAAGAAAATAGAGAATAAGCTTTCCCCAAAAAGCTTCGCCTATTTTTCACTGGTATTTTTTGGATATAAAAATATTTCTGAAGACATATTTACGCAGGTTAAAAAAGATTTTAGTTATTGGGGACTGTCGCACTATATTGCCCGCGCGGGTCTGCATTTATTAATGGTGATACTAATATTGCAGATATTAACTGCATTTATGCCGATAAGTTATTCTGCCAAAAAAATATTATCTATAATTCTGATAACAATATATGCAGTATTAAGCTGGTCAACTATCGGCTTTTTAAGATCGCTTATTATGTTTTTTATTTATAATTTATGCAATTTTTTGTATTTGCCAGTCCAGGCCATAAATATAGTATCTCTTACTTGCTTTATGGTCCTTTTGCATAACCCCAGCCAGCTATTTTTTCTCGATTTCCAGCTAAGCTTTGGAATCACTTTTGCTTTGGCCCTCTATAATATATTAAAAGTTTAATTATTTAGATTCTCAAATTATTTTTAAATTATTGATAATTGGGAACATATTATCATAAGATTCTATTAGATCTTATGAGATTCTAATTCTTTAGAAAATTTAGGGGACCAAGATGAAAAAACTTATTTTAAATATTTTTGCTCTTGCTTGTGTATCAAATATAAACGCAGATATGCAAGAAATAGAAATACAGCCTAGTGATGCGACTAGAAAACAAAAAATTAACAAAAACGACGAAGTCTCAGAACATTTGCTCGCAATTTATATCGCTGCCGTTAACGATCTTGCAGTATTTGCAGATAGAAATCTGAGTCAAATAATGAAAGTAGCAACGAATTCAAAAAATTTAAAAATCGTAATACATCTTGATATTAAAAGATTGGCCCAAAAGAAAATAACTCAAAGATTTTATGTGCAAAATAATACACTTGTAAAAATTGGGCCAGATTTGAATATGAGTAGCGGCGACCCGAATACACTATTAGATTTCTGCAGGATGGCAACTACGCAGTTTAAGGCTAAAAGATATCATCTTTTGATTTGGAACCACGGCACAGGTGACGTTGAACCTCAATTAAGAAGGGCGGTAAACGCATCAGAATTATTTAATTTTAATCCGCAAACTCGCAAAATAGAACTTGATCGCAGTATAGGATTTCTGGATTTTGTAAGAGCCGTTAATGAACAAACAGAAGAACGAGGAAGCTGCTTTGATGACTCATCATCAACATATATAACCAACAAGAGCCTGGGGCAAGTTTTGGACACAGTATGCAAAGAATGCCTAATGGGAGAACAGTTTGAAACCATAATTTTTGATGCTTGTCTTATGTCAATGGTGGGAGTCGCAACTTCAATAAAACAGGCAAATGATGGAAAGGGTGCGGCCAAATATATGGTTGCTTCTCAAGAAGTGGTTCTCGGGTCAGGGTACGATTATTTTAAGATGCTTTCTCCGCTTGTTAACTCGCCTATGCAAACAGAAGATTTTATACGGCATATTGTTACTAGTTATACGCAAGTTTACAGCGCAATAATTCAGGATTATACCCAGTCTGTTATAAAATTAGAAAATTTCGATCAACTAGAACAAAATATTAATAGAATCTCAAATATTCTAGTGGACGGATTAAATAAACAGAAAAACTTCTCTGTAAAAAGAGTTCTCAAAATATCAAAAAGCAAAGACAACTGCACACATTTTGAAGAACCAACTTATATAGATCTTAATCATTTTTTAAAAAATGTTATCTCTAATATCAACAAAATTGAACTTAGTAATCCTGCAGAAACAGAAAGTTATAAACAAGAGCTCTTAAAAGAACTATCTGATTGTTGCCAAAAAATCAGAGAAGTTGTTTTACATAACTCCGTAGGACAAAATCTTAAAAGCGCATCGGGAATTTCTATCTATTTCCCGGAATACAATGTTCACAGTTCATTTGCTCAAACAGATTTTGGCTCAAAGAACAGCTGGCACAAGATGCTAATAAAATATTTGTCGCTGCCCAGCGTGAACTGAAAAAATAGATTTTTGGCCGAAAAATGCAACACGCAACAAACCGTGCAACACTTTTTATACAAAAATATCCCAAAAAACAGCTGTTGCAAAAAGTAAAAATAGTTTTAAATGTAGCAAAGTTGGTCAAAACAAAAACAACTAAAAAGTTATATATTTTATCGCAGAAACAAACTACCCAAAAAATATTAACGCAACAAAAAAACTTGTACTTATGCAGATATTTTTTATAAATACAAAAATGCAACAAGTTTATAAAAAAGCTATTATTCTCTAAATTTAAGCGTCACAAAAAACAATTTGTGCAACAAAAAGATATTAACTTGTAACACAAATTATACGCGAATATTTTCCTAAAAAACTCAAAAAGCAACAAGAGCAGGCAAGTATTTCTGAATGTAAATTAAATTTTGTAACAGAAATAAACAGGTGAAAATAATTTAATATTAATAATTTAAAATTGACTTTCAAGAATAATTTCGCATATAGAATTTAAAACAAAAAAATAATACAAAAATTATCTCAGGTTTTAATTTAAAAAAATAATTACATATTTGAAAAAAACTTATTTTTCCGAATGTGGATAACTATGTGGATAACTATGTGGATAACTCAAAAACTATGTGGATAACTCAAAAAGCAATTTATTTATAGTTGCGCTATAAGCTGAATAGATAAGCGTATTAATATATACATGCTTCCAAAACGGGCTCTAGATATGCTCAATTTGAGTTATCCACAAGTTATCCACATAGTTATCCACATTTTTAAAAATGAACAAAATGCTGTATTTACGGGCTTTTTTGTAGAAAAAATGGGAGTTATCCACATTTTTAGGGGTCACCTACTATTAGTATATATAAATATATATATATAAATAATAATAGCAGCTTTACAAACTGAAAACATAAGTCACATAATAAAAAACCATAAAAAAGAGAATACTTGGGTAACAATCTTTATTTTTTTCAAAACTTGTGATACGCTAACCCATATCTTAAATAAAATCCGAATTCAAAAATCAATTTAAAATTTTCAAGGGATATTGTGAGACTGTCACTAGTTATAGAAGAACTTGTAGAGGAGCGTGGCCTGGATCGTGCAGTGTTGAGTAACATAATCTGCGAAGGTATGCTTTCTGCTTATAATAAAAAATACCCCGAAGTCGAATTTAGTGTGATCCACAATAAAAAGACCGATGAAATAGAAGTTTTTAGCAAAAAAACAGTTGTTTCAAATCCCGAAGATGAAGATAAGCAGATCTCTTTAAGAAAAGCCAGGGCCATAAACCCTAAAGCCGAACTGGACCAAGAAATCCTGGTTCCATTTTCGGAGCCAATTGGGCGAATAGAGATATTAAAAGCAAAACAGGTTATTGCCCAAAAAATTCGCGCTATTGAGTCTGCGTCTATCTATGAAGAATTCAAACCCAAAGAGGATACTGTTGTCCACGGAATTATCCACAAGTGTGAGCGTGGTGGAACAACCGTTAAGATTGGCGACAACTTGGCGTTCTTGCCAAGATCGCTTTCCATTCCAACGGATGTTTGCGTTGTGGGGCATCCTATTAGGGCCCTTCTTAAAGAAGTCTTGGTTGAGCCTAGAAATGAGAACCAACTGATTCTTGATAGATCTTCTGTTGAATTCTTAAAAGCTCTTTTTGAGCTAGAAATACCAGAGGTTTTTGAAAAGCTTGTAGAGATTAAAAAAGCCGTAAGAATAGCTGGATATAAATCTAAGATTGTAGTTTCATCGAACGATAAAAATATTGACCCTGTGGGAACATGTGTCGGATTTGGTGGCGCCAGAATTAGGCCAATATTAAAAGAGATTGGCGGAGAAAAAATAGATATTATCGCATATACTTCTTCTCAGGAAGAGATGATAAAAGATGCTCTTAAGCCGGCCCATATAAATCGTGTTGAGATGGTCGATTCCAAATCGGCAGATGTTTGGGTTGACGAAGACCAGCGTTCGGTTGCAATTGGAAAAATGGGGCAAAATATAGCCCTTGCGTCACAATTGACTGGCGTTGTTATAAATTTAATCAAATCGGAGTCTTTAGGTCAAAAAGATGAAATTTCGTCTAGCGAATATGACGACTCTGATGGCGAAGATTTTCAAGAATAATAAATAAAAAAGACGGGGTAAGTTGATGGCGCTCAGAGTTTATGAATTTTCAAAGCAACACAATATGTCGAATAAAGACGTTTTGAAAATTCTAAAAGATGGTGGATTTGACATTCAGACTCATATGGCCGTTTTGCCTGATGATGCCGTAACTTTTTTAAATTCTAAGTTGCCTGGGTCCGCGCCAAAAGCTGAGCCAAAAATTGTCAAGACCGTCGTCGAGAATAAATTGGAACATTCGGGTACAGATAACAACAGTAAAACTACAACGGTGAATATTTTGCAAGAAAAAGTCTCTCAATCAAAACCATCTATTTCTAAAGTGAAAATTCCCGAAGTTGCAAAAGCTGAAGTTGCGCCTTCGCTCTTTATAGAGCCTATGACTGTCGCTGATTTTGCTCAGAAGTCGGGAAAGCCTGTTAATGACGTTATTCTTACTCTATTAAGACAAAAAATTGCAGCATCAAAAAATCAAGTTATTCCAGAAAAAACTGTGGCCCAATTGGCTCAGTTTTATGGATTAAATATATTAGAAAAAAAAGTTACCCAAGAATCTAACAGCCTTCAAAATATTCAGAGAGAAGAGTCTGGTCAAGAAAATAATGGGCCAAAGGTTCACAGGTTGCCTGTTGTAGTTGTTATTGGTCACGTTGACCATGGCAAGACCACCCTTTTGGATTACATAAGAAAATCTCGTGTGGCATCAAAAGAAAAGGGCGGAATTACACAGCATCTTGGAGCCTATGAGGCAAAAACTAGCCATGGCGGGATAGTATTTTTGGATACTCCCGGTCACGAGGCTTTTTCTTTGATGCGTGTTCGTGGTATTAAAGTTGCTGATATAGCTATTTTAATTATAGCTGCAGACGATGGAATTATGCCGCAAACAATAGAGGCATTAAGACATGCAAAGGCCGTTGGCTTGCCTATTATTGTGGCTATAAACAAAGTAG
Source organism: uncultured bacterium (assembly GCA_963717435.1). Lineage (GTDB taxonomy): Bacteria > Babelota > Babeliae > Babelales > Babelaceae > MFD05580-245. Next base: position 488,578 of record OY970332.1, on the reverse strand, counting down.
ACAAAGTTAGCCCGGCACAAGTTGAAACAATAAAAAGATCTCTTGCTCAATACGATTTGATACCAGAAGAATGGGGTGGATCGACAATAGTTATGCCTATTTCTGCAAAAACTGGTCAGGGCGTAGATGCGCTTCTGGATGTTATAGTTCTGCAGTCCCAAATGATGGAACTGTTCGCTTACGATAAAGTACCGGCAAGAGGTTATATTTTAGAATCAAAAATTGAAAAGGGCCGAGGGTCAGTTGCTACAGTTATTTGTCAGCATGGCCACTTAAAAGTTGGCGACTATTTTGTTGCGGGCAATGCTACTGGCAAAGTCAGCTCTCTTATCGATTCATTTGGTAAAAGAGTGCAACAAGTTGGGCCGTCAATTCCGGTTCAGGTTGCTGGTTTTTCTGAGCTTCCTGAAGTGGGGCAGCTTTTTCAAGTTGTTTCTGCCCAAGATGTTAAAAAATTCAAATCTAGTTCCCTTCAAGATTTTGCAGGTCCTACTGTTTCACTAAAACCTGCTGTCAAAGAAAACGCCATAGCTATAATTGTCAAAGCAGATAATATCTCGTCAAGAGATGCGCTTTTGGGTGCAATCGCTAGATTTTCAAATAAATTTGATAAAGAATTTTATATAGTTCATTCTGGCGTTGGATCGATTTCTGAAAGTGATGTTGCGCTTGCAAGAGATACTAATTCTAAAATATATGGCTTGCATGTTAAATCTGAGCATAATGCCAATCTGCTTGCCCAAAAAAGCGGCGTAGAAATCAAAAACTTTGATATTATTTATAAGCTTTTGGAAGATTTAGAACAAACCTTAAAGTCTTCTCAGGAAGTCAGAAAAGTTCTTAAAAAGATCGGCGAAGCGACAGTTCTCAAGACTTTCGATATTAAGGGTCTGGGCGTTATTGCCGGTTCAAAAATTAATAGCGGTCGCTTTTCTAAAGAAGGCAAAGTTATAGTTTTCCGTGGAAAATACAAAGTTGGCGAAGGCTCTATAAGCAGTTTGCAGCGTGACAAGAAAAACGTCAAAGAAGTTAATGCCGGTTTTGAGTGCGGCTTCTTGGTTAATGGTTTTAACGAGTGGCAGCCTGAAGATCGCGTCGAATGTTACTTAGAGGTTCCTGCTGAGGGTGGCCCTAGTGATTCTTCTAAAAAATAAAATAATATAAATTCTTAACTTAATTTTTATTAATTTTTCTTGATTATTACTAGACTATTACTAATTGGTAAATTATCGAATTTAGTGATAATATAGCTCCCAGTATTTATTATTAAAAAAAGGGTTATATCTTGAGCTTCGACATTCCACTTAAAATATTTCTGGGATTTGTAATATCTTTTTTAATCACAATTTATCTTGTTCCGTTAATCATAGAAGTTGCTTTTAAGTTAAAAATTCTTGATAATCCCGATGGGAACCTAAAAAAACATAAAAACCCGACCCCATACCTGGGAGGGCTTGCCGTATATATAGGCTTTATTACTTCGATGGCTTTAGTTTTCCCGTTTGAGAACTCGATATTCTTGTTTATTTTGGGTTCCACGCTTTTGCTATTTGTGGGGCTCATAGACGACCTTGTACCTATGCGGCCGTATCAAAAGTTTTTTGGGCAGATGGTCGCAACTTTCTGTTTCTTAAAAGCTGGCCTACATTTAAAAGAAAACTTTTTTTCTTACCTGCCCAATGTACTGATCTCTTTTTTCTGGATCTTATCAGTTATTAATGCATTTAATCTGGTTGACGTTATGGACGGGCTTGCAACAACCCTAGCAATTTGTGCAAGTTTTACTTTTTTGGTAATTACAGTAATTTTCCAAATTTATGGCGTTTCAATAATGCTAGCGGCTCTTATAGGGGCTCTTGTGGGCTTTTTTATTTATAACAAGCCTAATGCAAAAATATATTTGGGGGATGCAGGGTCGCTATTTATTGGCGGAATCTTGGCAACTGTCCCATTCATGATTCCATGGGGATACTATAATATTTATGGGTATCTTTCGCCAATATTAATATTACTTATCCCGCTTTTAGAAGTAGGGACGCTAATTCTTGTAAGAACCTACAAAAGAATCCCATTTTATTATGGCAGCCCGGATCATTTCTCGATTTATTTGCAAAAAAACGGTTTTTCTAAATGGGCGGTACTATTTTACGTGATTTCAATTTCAGTTATCTTACTGATTTTAACGGTCCCATTTTCTCTAAGTCTATTGCCAATAAGTGTTGTTATTACCGCATTTTTTGCGTTAATAATAGCATGGTACACGGTTCTTTTTTTCAAAAAACAGTAATTTTTGACCCTAGCAACACGCATGTTGCTTTTTTTGTTTTTTAAAGACTTTGCAACATGGTTTTTTAAAAAAAGCCTTTAAAGGCGGGCTTTGCTGTTGTTGCATTTTTATGCTATTATAATAATGTTGAAATTTTTGCTTGATAAGCGAAAATTGAACTGCTTCGTTATGGGTTAGTACGGTTTACGAAGCACTGCTTGTAGGATAGCAATAGTTAAAGACACTTTTATAAAAAGAATATCTCTTTACTACAGTTCCTTCTTAGCTTATTGGGTTTTTGACTATTGCTATCCATTTAATTCTTAACCAATCCAATAAGCGTATCCAGATTCTTCTTATCGTCTTTCTGCCAGTTTTCCCCTTTGGGCGTCTCTATTATCTTTGGTATATGTAAAAACTTCGGGTCATTCATAATCAGCTTAAATGCTGCAAGTCCAAGCTTGCCCTCTCCAATATTTTCATGCCTGTCCACGTTAGATCCCAAATCGCTTTTTGAATCATTCATGTGTATGGCTTTTAATTTTTCTATCCCTATAATCTTATCAAATTCTTGCCACATAGCTTTATATTCTTTTTCTGTTCTGAAATCATAGCCAGAAGTAAATGCATGGCAGGTGTCAAGACAAACGCCTATTCTTTTTTTATGTTTTACTTGAGAAATAATTTTTGCCAGTTGCTCAAATTTATACCCGACGTTGCTGCCCTGTCCTGCTGTGTTTTCCAGTAATATAGTTGTGATTTTATTGTCCGTCTCTTCTAATATTTCGTTTAATTGTTCTGAAATTGAATTTAAGCAATCTTCTTCACTTGATCCTGCTGCAGATCCGGGGTGCATAATTAAATATGGGATATCAAGCTGTCTGCAATGTTCAAGTTCCATTAATAACGTTTTCTTAGATTTTTCTCTAATCCCTTTATTTACCGAACCTATATTGATCAAGTAACTTGCATGAACAACAGCCATCTCTATAGAAGAATTTTTTTGTGCTTCTTTAAATTTTTGAGCCTCTTCAGCACTAATAGATTTATGGGCCCACTGCCTGTTACTGTGCGTAAATATTTGAATGCAAGTACAGTTAATCGATTCGCCTTCTGCTACCGCGTTATATACTCCTCCTGCAATTGACATGTGGGCGCCCAGAAGAACTTTGTTTTTATGCATGAATTCACTCTCTTTATTATATTTATTTGCGTTGACAAAACGTTTACAAATTTTATAATTATACAGCTTCTAATGCGGACAAGCTACAACCAGGTCAAATGCACAACGTCCTTGAAGTTTCTGATCCACGCGTTAGCGCGATATACATAAATTTATTTTTTTAGATACGCACCTTGGAGCCGCTCAACATGAGTTTTTTTAATTTTGTTAAACGCTTTAGTTTATTTTCTGTTTTATTTTTTTCAGTATTAAATACTTTTTCAAAAACTGAAGTAGTATCTTCCAAATCACAACTTGCTGTTGATAATGTAGATAATACAGAAAAAGTTTTGAAAAAAGATATTAAAAAATGCGCATTAATTTTTGCATCGGGCGATACAGAATTTAAATTTGGTATTAAGTTTAAGCCAGAAACTTTTTTTGGAAATAATACGTACTTGCTTAATAACTGCAACAATACTGGTCAAAGTCAGTTAGATTCTATTTTTTATGTTCGACATACGTTTGATTTTAATGCCGAGTACCACTATGGCAAAGCAAGTACTGGCCATGATGCAATTCTATTTAAAATGGTTTGGAGAAACAAGGCCGTTTGGGGAGATGCTGATTCTATAGCTACAACTAATGACGCTGAAATAAAAATTATGGAAGCGGTTGTTGGAAATCACAGACATGGTATTCCAAGATTATTTCCTTGGCTCCGTGAAATTTGGTTGCAAATTTGTTTAACAGATATTGCAAATCGTCAGTCAGATTGCCTGCAATATTTTGTTTTAGGAGCATTCCCGTTTCAGCTTGGTCGAGGTATTGCATTGGGTGATGCATACGCCGTTGATCCTGATACATTAGGTTTTTTCTCTCCTAACGCAGTTGATCAGTATGCGTTTGCAGGAAAGCTTTATGGTGATCTTGTAAAAGACAGATTATCTTACGATCTTTATATAGCGATACTTGATAATAAATGGGGAAGTTTCGAAAATGTTAACCTGAAAACGCGTGGCCAAGAGCAGGGCAGAAGATTTGATCAAGCACGAGGCGCAGGTATTGTTAACTACATAGTTGCGGCAAGACTTTTTGGCTATCCAATAAAAACCGATACTAATCTATTCTCTTTAGAACCATATTTTCTTTATAACCATAATCCTGAAAACAGAATAGAATTTGTAGGTGACGCTACAAGTAATTTAATAACAGTTGGTTGCGCATCTGAAGTATCTATAGCTAACGGTCTTTTTGAGTTTGGATTTGATACTGCTTATAATTTTGGCAACCAGACAGTTTTTGGATGGGACAGAAACGTTGTAAGATTTGCAAATAATGGTGGCGTTGCAAATCTGGTTAATTCTCAAATTACCGATACAACTACTGGCAAGCCAGCTCTAGCAAGTAGTACCAATCAGGCGATAATTAATAGCGAAGATTATTCTGGTCAGTGCTATAACGGCCAATTTATTGTCTATTCTCTTCCAGACCAAGGCCAACAAACTTCTACCTTAAAAAATTCTATTAATAGATTCACAGATAGATACGTAAATGAGTTTGATGGCTCTATGTTTGTCTTTGACGCTGCATACTGGGCAATTAAAGATAGATTTAAATGCGCTTGGACATTAGGCTATGCAAGTGGCGATGTTAACCCAAATAGAGATTCAGTTGTTCCTGGCGATAGTAATTATAATGACACTTATGACGGATTTATCAGCTTGCAAGAATTATATTCTGGTCTTAGAGTAAAAAGTGCGTTTTTACTTGCAGGTTCAGGTAAGATCCCGCGCGTTTTGGTGTTCCCCGCAACAACTAACGAAATTTTTGATCCTTTCCCTAGTAAAACTTCAAGATTTACAAATCTTATATATACAGGCTTTGGATTTGAGATAAAATCTTGCCCAGATGCCTGCAGAACCTGGAACTTCAAGCCGAATTTATTAGTATTCTGGCAGGATGTTCAAACCAGAGTTATAGATACAAATCCATTCTTTAGTATACCTACTGGCGGCTTTGCTAGTCCATTCTTGGGCACCGAAGTTAACCTGTTTTCAGATTTTGAATTACTCAAAGATCTGAGACTGTTTTCAGTAGTAGCGGTGTTCTGCCCGGGGCAGCATTTTACAGATATCAAGGGCCGCCCATTAAGCAGAGAACAGCTAATTTACCTTAACTCGCTTAATAACACAGGCGTAAGGGCATTAAACCCTGAAAACAGGGTACCTGTACTTGGGGATAACACCGCGTTCTTTATAAACGTTGGCTTAGACTATAAGTTCTAGTATTTCACAGGTATAAAACAGTAAAAAAACAGTAATTGAATTAGTACGTGGGATTATGGGCTATTTTGACCCAAATCCCGCGTATTTTTGCTTAAAACCACTTTTTGACCCCCTTCCCAGAGTAATACAGGCATGCCTAATAAATACAGATAGGAATATTATCGCACGGCTTGTTGTTTCCTTCGGGTTTTTTAATGCTAGGGGCTTTTTACAAGTAATATCATTGCTGTTATATTAGTTAATAAGTAAAAGTATTTTTAAATAGATTAGTCAACAAAATAGTTTTTGTAATAATTACCATTTTTGTTGTTTTTAAGGAGATTTAATAATGTTTAAATTTTTAAAGAAGAGTTTCTCTTCGGTAGCGTTTTCGCTCTTGGCGGTATCTGTTTTACTTGCCCCAGCAAAAACAAATTGTATGGAAGGCGACATAAATCTTGGTAATGATTTAGTGGGTCCTGGATGGTACGGTGACGCTAAGAATTTAGCGACTGGATGTTTGGGATTTGGTAAATTATTTTTCCAAAGTTTTAGCCCAAATTATGGGTTACAAGGTGCCAATCCTGTTGTTCCTAATGCTCCTATAGAATTATTTCCTGGAGTAGATGCGGCCACTCAGGCGCTTAGGAATGCAGGTAGTAGCGCCGCGTCAGCCCCGGGCAATATGATGAATGCGGCGATCGATGCTCTAACTAATGTTCACCCTAATATTAAAAAATTACTTGCTGCTACCGGAATATCTGGAGCATCATTGCTTTCTTTAAGAGGAGCTTATGCGGCTTTTGAGTTGATTATGCCATCAGCAATTAAAGATGTTATGTATTACAGTACAATGGCATTTGCTATATACGTTGTTTATCGCGGAACAAAATTTGGTTGGGATAGATTTGAATATATGTTTGATGGATTTTTCAATCTATTAAATAAAGGTATTTTGGGCGTTGGTAAATATACAGGCTTAGGGATCTTTAAGGGTGTTAAACTTACTGGTTCAGGGCTTATTAACGGTTCTGGGTCATTAGTGTCTTATTTATTTAAGAAAGATCCAGTATTGTTCCAAACAATCATGAAAGACAGATCTCTTTTGAGCAAGATTGGTCAAGTTATGTTTGGCAAAGACAATCCTTCATCTGTAATTTTAAATTCAGACTGTGCGGGTACATTAGGCGGCTTCGTGTTGCTTGATAAAATTATCACAGATGCTGTTGTATCAGGTGAAAATAATATTGATTACAAGAATATCTTGCTAACAGGTAATGAGACTTTTGTTAAAAAAGAATTTGCCAAAGAAGCAGCTCGTATATCAGGTAAGAACTTGATTATAATTGATGAAAAATCGCTATTGTTTGTTGAATCTAACTTTGATGCGAACAAGTCTGAGCTTGTATCTAATTTTTTCAATAAATTAACCTCAAGCAAAACAGCTTCTTTAATATTTGTTGATATGGAAAGTATTAACAGTATGTTAAAAACAAAGTCTGATAAGCAATCTATAGTTAATGAAATTTTAGATTATTCAAAACAACGTTCTAATAAATACAATTTTGTTTTTGGCAGCTTGATCCTTGATGAACAATTAAAGCAAGCTTTATCTGCCTCTTATGATGAAGTTGTAGGAATTTCAAGCCCAGATAAGCACGCTAGAGAGCAGATCATTAGCCATCTTGTGGATAAGTTAATATTAGATAAATCACAGATTTCAACTTTACAAAAACTGGGTATAACTTCAGGGTCTATAACAGTTGAAAAGCAACAGGCGTTTAAAGAGTATTTTACACAAGAAAAACTTAACTGGGTTATTGAGAGCCTAGATGGTAAATCTTACCAAGAGGTTCAAAACTTCGTTAAACAATTAAGAGCATTTATGGGTCAAAAGACTGTTGGCGCCATAAAGAACTACGACGTGTTTATTAATATCTTGCTTAATAGAGCTTCAAGTGTGTTTTCGGGTAAAGATGCAAATCTTGACTTAAATCCTGAAAAGTATCTAGAAGCAGCATGTGCATAAATAATATAAATCATAGTTAACTAAATAAAACACAAAATGGCTGGAGAAATCTGGCCATTTTGCTGCAAATTTTTAATTATTTTGGTTGATATATTATTGGGGAATAATTATCTTAAAAAGCTAAAATTACCCTATAATTTTGATAATATTATCAACTCTGATAATATTGATATATATAGTAAAATTCTATAAAAATTTAAAAAGCCACACACCTCGATACATTTTTCTACGTTTCACTTCGAAAAACACTCGGGGCGAGCGGGGTGTGTGAATAAAAATTATTATATGATTTATGGATAAATTTTGACCAAATAATCTTATTACGGGATAAAACATGAGCAAGTTTGAGCGCACCACGGGTTGTGGGCTTGTTAAAGAAAATCACCTGGGCCAATCTATAACCCTCTGTGGATGGGTTGCAAAACGCCGCGACCATGGTCACTTAATATTTGTTGACCTGAGAGACAGAAGCGGGATAATGCAGGTTGTTTTTAGCCCTGAGATCGAACAACAAAGCTACGAACTTGCAAAATCTTTGCGCTCCGAGTTTGTTATCAGCGTGACTGGAAAAGTTGTTCTTAGAGACGCTAATACTATTAATAAAGAACTGCCTACTGGAAAATTTGAGCTGCAAGCGTCTGGGCTAACAGTTTTGAACAAGTCTAAAGCGTTGCCGTTTTCACTTGAAGATAGTAATGAAATCGATGAAGATTTGCGTCTAAAATATAGATATTTAGATCTTCGTAGGGCGGTCATGCACGATCGACTGGCGATGCGCCACAAGATGATTTTTGCTATGCGCGAGTATTTATCAAATCAAGAATTTTATGAAATCGAAACTCCAGTTCTTACAAAAAATACAGCTGAAGGTGCTCGTGAATTTTTAGTTCCATCAAGAACTCATAAAGGCAGTTTTTACGCTCTGCCACAGTCTCCGCAATTATATAAACAGATTTTAATGGCAGCTGGAATGGAACGATATTTTCAGGTTGCAAGATGCTTCAGAGACGAAGATTTGAGAGCTGATAGGCAGCCAGAATTTACCCAGCTTGATATGGAAATGTCGTTTATTAACGAAGCCGACATTCAGGGAATTATTGAGGGCCTGCTGCAGTTTATCTTGAAGAAAGTATTTGCAATAGACATGAAGCTCCCGTTATTGCGCATGACATACGATCAAGCGTTTTCAGAGTATGGATGCGATAAGCCTGACCTAAGATTTGATTTAAAAATTAACGATATAACAGATTTATTTCAAAACACAGAATTAAGTTTCTTTAAGTCAGTTATTTCTACTTCAGGAAAAATTGGTGCGTTACACGTAAAAAATAAGCAGTTTTCTCGTTCAGAATTGGAATCATGGGTTGATCGTGCGATCAAGATTGGTTCAAAGGGTCTTGTTTGGATCAAGTTTAATGAACAAAAACAAGCTGAGTCACCTATAGCAAAATTCTTGCCTGCAGATTTCTTTGAACAAGCTAAAAAGTTTTTACCGGACCTAACAACTAGCGACACAATATTTATTATTGCTGGTAGTTATAAAGACGCCTGGACATATTTGGGCAGATTAAGATTACAACTTGGTGAAAATCTTAATTTAATCGCAGCTGATCAACTTAAATTTTTATGGGTCGTAGATTTTCCACTTCTAGAATATGACGCTGATGCAAAACGTTGGGTATCTGTGCATCACCCATTTACATCGCCGCAAGCTGGTTGGCAAGAACAAACACCGGACAAAATAAAAGCGCGTGCTTATGACATAGTTCTTAATGGTATTGAGCTCGGTGGAGGTTCTATCAGAATTCATGACTCAAATATTCAAAAACAGATTTTTGAGTTTTTGGGATTTGATAAAGCTGAAATGGAAAAGCAATTTGGCTTTTTATTAGAGGCGCAAGAACTTGGCTTTCCTCCACATGGTGGTATCGCTTTAGGGTTAGACAGAATGGTTATGTTGTTACTTAACTGCAAATCTATTCGTGAAGTTATAGCGTTTCCTAAAACACAAAGCGGCGCGGATTTGATGATGCAGGCACCAACGCCAGTTTCTCAAGAAAAGCTTAAAGATTATGGCTTGAAGATTGTCTTGCCGGAAAAAGAAAAATAAATTTTAAATTTTTAATACTTAAAATTTAAGCTGGTGGCGTAAGTTTAATAATTGCCTCAAGAATGCCGATTATTACTAAAGTAATGGCTACTTGGGCGATGCGCATGCACTTTTCTTTTTTTTCTCTCGCTTCATTTTTAGATTCTATTGTCTCAAGTGCGGCCTTGTTTGCGCTCATTAATTTAATTATCTGTTTTTGTTGGTAAAAATTTTTGTTTTCCATTAAAGCTAGAATTACAGGTATATTATTACTTTTTACCGCGAGATTTAATTTTTGTACAAACTCGCGATTGTAATCTTCGTTTTCTTCTGATGCATCAGGATTTGTTATATGGTTAGTAATCCCTGATTCAGAAGAGCCTTTATTTTTTGCTTTTTTAGATTTTTTTGTTTTTCTCAAAACTACTTCTAGATCTGATTTTCCCGATTCAACTATTTCAAGTTTTAAAGAATTTAAAACTTGATAGTAGTTTTGATTTATCTGATCTTTTTCCATGCATAATACATAGTTAAAATTTAAAATTAAAGTTGATAACAAAAATTTAAATAAATTTTTAAGAACTATCATATTATTCCTCTAGACTTTTGAAACAGTTATAAATTAATCGGGCAACTTGCGCCTTTTGCAATATTAGTTTCTATAGTACAGTGTCTGATATTAAAATCTTGTTCAAGTTTGTGTTTTACTTTTTTGGTAAGATAAACACTTTGGTTCAGCTTATTCCCATCAACAATAATCTGGCAACTTAGTGCACAAGAATATGAAGATATGGCCCACACATGCAGATCTTCAACGTCATCTATGCCTTCTGTTAATTTTATTGCCGCCCGCACTTTGTCTATATCGATATTTTTTGGAACTCCCTCAAGTAAAATATCTATTGCCGATTTTAATATCACCCATGAGCTTCGCAGTAGCATTAAGCCAATTACAATGCTAATTAACGGGTCGATAAAAGTTGAATTTGTTGCATAAATTACTATGCCAGCTATAAGTGCCCCAAGTGATGCAATCGCATCAAATATCATGTTAGTAAATGCACTATTAATATTTATATCGTCTTTGTGTTTTATAAATAACATTGCGACACTTGCGTTTACGCATATGCCAATAAACCCGATTAACATAACAATTTTGCCCTCTACGGCTTGAGGGTGTAAAATTCTGTCATAAATATTGCTGAAAATATAAATAGCTATACAAAGCAAAATTGTGCCATTAATTAATGCAGACAAAATTGTTGCCCTACCGTAACCATAAGTGCATTTTTTTGTAGCAGATTTTTTTGAGATTTTGTGGCCAAAAAAAGATATTAATAAGCTTGTTGCGTCTGTTAGATTTTGCGAAGCATCTGAAATTAGAGCAAGACTGCCCGAATTGAATCCAATAATATATTCTATTATTGTAAAAGTAATATTTATTACTATCGCGAGCTTTAGTTTTTTTTCTAAAGATTTATGTTTTATTTTTAGGTCCATAATTTCACTCACTTTTTTGAAACATTTACAATAACTTATTCTTATCTCGAGACCCGCTCGCCCCGCCGCGCCCGGCGAAGTCTTGCACGAAGCCTGGGAGTGCCCGGCGTAGCTTTAGCGTAGACGGGTGTATCGAGGGGTGGCGTTCAAAAATTTATATTTTTACAGTTTAGTGAAATTTATGTTTTTAAAAATAAAAATTTAAAAATTTTTTAATAACAAAAACGGGCAAGATTTTTTCTTGCCCGATAAAATTTTGAATTTAGTTTTTATAAACTTTAACTTAAGTGCTTGTTAAGCAGTTCGTTAATAATCGCAGGGTTGCCCTTGCCCTTAGTTTTAGCCATAGCCTGACCAACAAAGAAGCCGAATAGTTTAACCTGACCAGATTTGTAACTGGCAACTTGGTTTGGATTTGCAGCAATAATCTCTAAAATTATTTTTTCTGTCTCTTCAGAAGATCCAATTTGTTCAAGACCAAGCTCTTTAACTAAATCTTTAGGCGATTTACCAGACTGCATAACAGCTTCTAAAATCTCTTGTGCAGATCTGTTATTAATTACATTTTTGTCTATAAGCTCAACAAGCTCGGCCATTTTTTCAGGGGTTAACTTGCACTCAGTTAAACTAATTTTGTTGTCTTTGCAGTGACTTAATAAATTTCTTAGGATCCAGTTAATCAGATGCTTGCTGCTTGTTATTTTGCTCGCAGCCTCAAAATAGTTACCAAGCTCAATATCATCTATCAAAATTTCAGCTTCGTATGGCGTCAGATTTTTTTCAGACACCAATCTTTCAAGCTTTTGATTAGGCAACTCTGGTAAGTTGTTTTTAATTTTTTCTATAGTTTCTTCAGCAATTTCAATTACCGGTAAATCTGGTTCTGGGAAATATCTGTAATCAGCCGCCTCTTCTTTTGATCGCATAGGCACAGTTTTTTTATTTTTTGTATCCCACAATCTTGTTTCTTGTTTAACTTTTTGACCAGATTCAACAAGATCAACCTGTCTTTCAAATTCATGTTCTATTGCATCAGAAATAAACTTAAATGAGTTAATATTTTTAAGCTCGACTTTTGTTCCAAGCTCTTTAGCGCCAATTTTTCTTACAGATATATTTGTGTCAGCTCTAAAAGACCCTTCTTCCATGTTGCCGGTGCAGATTCCCAAATACTGGACAATAAGTCTTAACTCTTTTAAATATGCACGTGCTTCATAAGAACTTGAAATGTCAGGATGACTAACGATCTCTAATAACGGCGTTCCAGCTCTGTTCAAATCAACAAAGCTTTCGTTGCTATACTGTGAGTGTATATTCTTACCAGCATCCTCTTCCATGTGAATTCTGATAAGTCTTATATTTTTTTTCTCACCATTTTCAAGTTTTATTGTAATATACCCGTTTTCACATATTGGCCTATTACTTTGGGTTACTTGATACCCTTTTGGTAAGTCAGGATAAAAATAATGCTTTCTTGCAAACTCAGATTTTCTTGTGATACTAGAGTTTGTTGCTAAACCAGCTTTGATAGCGCCTGTTACAACTTCTTGATTTAATACGGGCAATATTCCCGGATGACCGGCGCATATTTGACATATATTTGTATTAGGGGCCTGCTCAGGCTCATTCGCGCATGTGCAAAATATTTTTGTCTTTGTTGTAAGTTGGACGTGAACTTCTATACCAATGTTAATTTCATATGTTTCATATGCCATGTTGAGTTCCTAAATAATTTTTAAGACACAGTATAATTAGATTTTCCACTTTGTACTTTGCTTACAAGTGTAATCTTGCAGTGATAATTTTTTTCTAAATATAATATAGCGTTGTATTCTATTGTAGTAATATAATTAAAGACAGCGGGATCAACTTCAAGATTTATTGAACCAGAAATAGTTCTCTTTTCTAAATCCTGTTTAATATCATTTAATATTTCATAACTTTCCGCTTGCATCGATTTAACAAAGCCCGTTCCATGGCAATTTTTGCATGTATCGGTAAGCTCTCTTGAAAGTGTTTTTCCAGATCTTTTTCTTGTCATCTGTACTAAACCAAATTCAGAAACTTTTAAGACAACAGACTGAAACTTGTCGCGCTCTTTTAAAGTTTTTTCCAAATATCTGAACAGCTTTTGTCGAGCGTTACCGGTGGCCATATCAATAAAGTCGATTACTATAAGACCACCAATATTTCTCAATCTTAATTGTCTTACAATCTCTTCAGCTGCTTCCATATTTGTTTTAAATATAGTGTCTTCAAGATTTGACTGCCCAATATATCTGCCGGTATTAACGTCTATAACGGTCATAGCTTCCGTTGTTTCTATAACAATAGAACCACCAGATTTTAAGTTTACTTTTCTTTGTAGAGCCTGCTCTATCTGCTTTTCGATTTCATATTTTTCAAATAAACTTGGGGGCCCTTCGTAAAATACAACTTTATGGGCCTGTTCAGGCGATATTCCTTTAACAAACTTATAAATCTGACTATGATTTTCTTTGCTATCAGTTATCACAAGTTCAACGTCATTATCAAGATGATCTCTTACAGCCTGCAGAGAAAGTGGTAAATCTTCGTAAATCTTCTCTTTTGGCTGGGCAGTTTTATATTTTTCTAATATCGTGTCCCAGGTGCTGGTCAGATATTTTAAATCTTTTAGAATTTCAGCATCAGGTTTATTTTCTGAAGTTGTTCGTATGATCGCACCCATCCCAGAAGGCAAATTTTCTTTTACCAAAGTTTTTAGGCGCGTACGCTCTTCAGGGGATTCTATTTTTTTTGAGATCCCGATTCGTGGGATATTTGGCATTAAAACTATAAATCTACCAGGAAGGGTAAAACATGTGCTTAGTTTTGCCCCTTTTTCAGATATGGGCTCTTTTGCAACCTGAACCAGAATCGGCTCATTTTCGTTTAAAATCTTACTGATATCCATCTGGTGGCGGCCGATATCCTTTACAACCGGTGTTTCATCTTCATCGATCTCTTCAAGATCCGAACCGCCCATCTTATGGGCAGCCATTTCGCGGTCAATCTCAGAGATATGTAAAAAGCCTGCTTTTTCTTGGCCAATATCAACAAATGCCGTTTGGATCCCAGGCAATATTTTTGTAATTATTCCCTTGAAAAAGCTTCTTTCCAGGCTCTCAGTCGCATGGGACCAGAAGTATATGTTTTGGAGTTCGTCATCACGGGTTATAGCAACCCTGGTTTGCCAGGGTGTATAGTTTATTAAAATTTTCTTCATATTTTTTAATTTTTTAAGTTGTTTATGAGCTTTTTAAGCTCGTTATTATTTATTATAATTTTTTATAATTTTTACTGTGGGCCGTTATCTACGTCCAATAAATATTTTTCCTGACCCCTATACAGTTATAAACTTAATATACCACAATAATCAATTTTTGTAGAAAACAGCTTAAAAATATGTTACATTTGCCCCCAAGTAAAATATATATACAAGCATTTAAACCCTGGGAAGCACTTATTATGAAAACTAACAGTCTTAAATTGTTGGCAGTTTGTCTTGTTTTATCTGGCTGCGGCAAAAAGCAAACCAAGTCTACAGATATAGAAAAATCAAAATCCGGATATGCCCAAGGTGAAAAAAAGATCTACGATGAAGATTTAGAAGCATTTGTTCTTGAAGAAGATGTTAACGCCCTAAACCCAGAATCGGGCCAAGAAAATCTGATGCTTGATGAATCTGAAAGCACGTCGCTAATGGTCGATGACCACAAAGATTCAGCCAAGTATGGTCTAAAGACGATCTATTTCGACTTTGATAAGCACAATATTAGGGATGACCAAAAAGCACAATTAGATGCAGATACTAAAATTATCAAAGATCTAACTTCTAAAGGCAAAACTGTTGTGATCGAGGGTCACGCATGTAACAGTGCCGGGTCAGCGGTTTATAACATGATGTTGTCTGAAAAACGTGCTAAAACAGTTGCAAGACACTTAATTAGAAATGGCGTTAAAAAGTCTATGATCAAAACCGTGGGACGTGGTTGCGAGATGCCAATAGTTGCCGGTGGAAAGCGTGAACAACAGGCTCCAAACAGAAGAGTTGAGTCTTACGTTTTAGAAGCTAAGTAAAAAAACTTTAATTATAGATCTATACAGATTGGGGCAGTTTTAAAACTGCCCCAA
Source organism: uncultured bacterium (assembly GCA_963717435.1). Taxonomy (GTDB): domain Bacteria; phylum Babelota; class Babeliae; order Babelales; family Babelaceae; genus MFD05580-245. Next base: position 473,110 of record OY970332.1, on the reverse strand, counting down.
TTCTATTAATTAAATCCTGTTTTATTCGCCGTCGCAAAAACCGCGGGTCTTTAGCCCGTGGATGCAGGCGACAAGAACCACGCCGTGGCCCTAGCGTAGGTGGGTTTGGCTATGGCGTAATTTCGCGCGATACACCGGCTTAAAAGCCGGCGAGCGCTTCATTTGTTTAGCGGGATACTTATATAGCCCTGTTGCATTAAAACTTTATTTATGACTGGACTTATATTTTCATAATACATTTTGATCGAATCTTCATCCTTGAGAATTATGCCTCCCTGTTTTTTATAGTTTACAATATAATGCAATATCCTAAAAGGTCTTGTTTTTTTATCATCTAGAGCATTTTGATCAAATACTTTGCTAATCTCTTGTTGGTAGTTCTTTTCTTTGCTCAGTTCTAGTAATATTTTATAAGTTTTAACAATTTCTAAAATAGGAATGTCTGTCATTCTTCCAATTATACTATCTGTTAATCTATTTTTTTCTTTGCCAAAAACATAAAATGTCTTATGTAATCCTTGGGGAAATTCTTTTGCCCTGGCTATAAACTCATTAAAAAATTGGATCACCGAATAAAAGATTTCTTTGGCTAATTTTTTTTTATTATCTATGACTATTATGTTGCCATTTTTTTTAATTGTATTTAGCAGTGTTTCAAAAATTAATAATTTCTTTTCAAATTTTTCCAATTCTTCCGAATGGGAACTATATGAACTTGAATCGATTTCTTGAACCAATTCTTTTAATTCTTTAGCTAATTCAAATATATTATTTGATATAGGAGATATATCTTTTTCAAATAACTTAGTAAAATCTCCTGATTTTGTTCTTTCTACGAATTCTGTTATTTTGGTCATAGTTCTCAAGAAATCATCTTTATCTTTTTCGGTTAAATTATTTATTGTCTTGTTTAATAAGACAGAATTTTCCGGAGAAAGATTTGCTTCCAATTTTTCTTTTTCTTTTTTCAAATCACTTAGTTCGTCGCCATAAATTGGTTTTTTAGCTAAACATATTATGAATAATAAAATTATGGTTATTTTTTTCATTATTTTTCCCCTTTTTCTAAACTATCAAAGTTTCTTATTGTTTAAATTCACAATTTTTTCCCTTGTGGTTGCTTTAAAAATTTTTCTAAATATCAGCTTAAGATGTTAATCTCTGATAAGCGTTAGCAATAAGCTTGAACACTTCTTCTGATAAAGCTCTGACTTTTTTGCGATCAGGGATTTTTTTGTCATCAGGATCGGGTCCAAAAGCTTTTAAAAGTTCTGGGCTAGAATATTTTGCTTTTGCAACCGTGTTAGTCATTTCCATTAGCCTATCAGGGTGCCAGATCAGCGATAATTTATTGTACGCTTTTTTTACAGTTGCTTTATTTCTTGACTGTTCCTGAGTTAAACCAAGTATTTGAGCGTCAGTTGCTTTGTCCGGGATTCCAAGTATATAGTAGGGTGTTATTGTTGAATGCGGTGTTTCAGAAGCAGTTTTTTTAGGGGCAGGCTTTTTTGTACGGTCTTGTTCTTGCGGAAAAAAATTATTTTTCTTTATATATTCTTCGATGGCCCAGCGTATATGCTGGGCGTAGTATCCCCATATTTGCCCTACAGCACGGTATTTGTATACGTTATTTAGCTTATAAGGATCGATTGGAGTTTGTATAATTTTTTGAATCAAATAATAACTTAGCGAATCCATGTATGTTTTTTCTAAAAATTTATTTGTATTTTCATTAATTATGTAAATATCAATGTGTCCATAACCTCCATGAAGAGCTTTCCAATCAGTAAAATGTTTGTATAATATTTCATAAAATTTGATAGCGTCTATTAGCTTAAAAGAATAGTCCCAAGACTTGTATCTGCTATTTGGGGGAATATCTCCGTATCTTAGACTCAGGGGCCAGAGACGTCTATAGGAATCGTACACTCTGAAGTAATCGTCCATTTTGGATAATTCTAAATCTGATTTTTCGATATTTTCTTGTTGAGATGCTGAAAATAATAATCCGGCCGAAATAAAATTAATTATTATTAATCTCCAGAATATATTATTTAAATAATATATTTTCATTACAAGCTCCTATAATAAATTTAAAAACAGACACTGAGTCCCATAAATTACAATAGAGAAATTTCGTTTTTTATATCAACAGTTGGGTAGTTTTTTAGAATAATTTTAAAATTGTTGACCAGATTATTTTCCGACGCAAAACTCTTTAAAGACAGCGTTCATGCCAGCTTCGCTTACAGATTTTCCGGTTAGTTCGCTCAAATAAGCAATTGCGTCTTTAAGGTCGTAAGACAGTAACTCATATTGAATTTGGCCATCAAGGCTTAAAACTATTTTTTTAAGTTTGCCTTCTAGGCCAAATAATAAGTTTGATTGTCTTTTGTTTAATAAAAATGGAGAATCTACGGCGCCAAGAAGCTTATCGATTTTGCTTTGAATAGCTGTTTCAAGGCTTTCTATGCCAATATTGTTTAAACTTGAGACTTCGATATATTTATTATTTATATCCCCATTGAGCAAAATTTTATTATCGGGGTTAGTATCTTGGTCGATCTTATTTTTAACTATTATTACTTTGTTTTTATATTTATTTAATATTTCTAAATATATATCAGCGGTCTCTTGTTTGAGTTCTTGAGATCCATCAAAAACCAATAAAATTATATCTGCTTTTTGGGCCTCTTCCAAAGATCTTTTTATACCCTCTTGTTCGATAACGTTATCTGTCTCTCTCAGGCCCGCAGTATCAACAATTGTCCAGAAGTTGCCATTTTTTGTCAGCCCAGCTTCTATAGAATCCCTTGTTGTTCCTGCGATATTAGTAACAATTGCCCGTTTTTGACCCAAAAGAGAATTAAATATCGAAGACTTTCCGGCGTTTACTGAGCCTATAAGTGCAATTTTTATTCCAGTTCTTATTTGCTGTTGCTGATCAAAAATAGATCTGATTTTTTCTATTTTTTTTATAATAGCAAGTAAATCGGCTTTGATTTTTTCGCCAAACTCATGCTCTTCGTCCAAGAATTCAAAGCTTGCTTCACAAAAGGCCAAAGTTCTAATCAAACCTGATTCTATTTGGTTTACCCAGTTTGAAAAGCTTCCATCAAGCTGGGAAAGTGATTTTTTTAAAGCTAATTGTGTATTTGCGCCGATAAGTTCGTTTATTGCTTCTGCCTGCAAAAGATCTAATTTTTTACTCAAAAAAGCTCTTTTTGAGAATTCCCCTTCTTGGGCAAGTCTTGCTCCGGCAACTATCGCTTGATTGATTATAGATTCGATCAAAAACTGATTATTATGGCAGGTAATCTCGACGGTATCTTGTCCCGTAAACGTTCTCGGGCCGTTCATGATAATTATCATAACCCGGTCTATAACATTTTCAGAAAAGTCTTGTTGTGTCGACCCCTCGATACATTCTACTTCGCTAAAGCTTCGTAGAACACTTCCAGGCTTCGTGCAAGACTTCGCCGGACACGGCGGGGCGAGCGGTCCGCGTAAATTTTTTATAGCTTTGTTACTTACTACATAACCATAGTGAATCGTATGGGACGATTTTTCTAAGATAGATTTTCCGTCAGGTAGTCTACAAAATTTGTCAGCTATTTCTTTGGCATCGATGCCCGATAGTCTCAAAAGAGCTATAGCGCCGCTTCCTGTCGGGGTGCACTGTGCTATTATAGTTTGATCGTCAAGACTATGAATTGATTTCATTTCTCATCAAAATAACTTTGTACCCTTTAAACGGGTTATCGAATTTTTTCTTAATACTCTGCATCAACAACAAAGCTATTCCTGCAAAAAGCTGTCTTTCTTTTGTTAAGTCTTGGCAGATTGGGGATGCAAAATTAACCTTAAGATAATATTTATCAGAATTTATACTAAATTTTACGTTAGAATATTCTGTGTGTGACAACATGTTATTAAGCCAGTCTGTTGCTGCAGTAATCATATCCTGGGTCCATAGAGGCTTTTGCGGCTCTGAAATTACTTGGTTCACAATTGGTCTAAGATTTGCTTCTTTGGCTTGCTTGATTTGTTCCTGACTTTGGGAAATTTTTGCAACGGGCTTTTGCTTTGGAGCCTGAACCTCTAATGGGATCTTATACCCTGGGCTTTGTTTTTGGCTCTCTTGCGCATGCTTCGGCTTTGCTTGCTGCTGACCCGCTTGCTTTTGTTGATGTTGCTTTTGGGGCGGGTTTTGTTTCTGAGAATACGGCTTATTTTGTTCGTGATCGTATCTTCTTTCTCTGCCCTCATCAAAGAAAATACCAATTTTTGCTGGTTTTGATGTCATTCCAAAGAAGTTCTTTTCTGCATCTTCGTAAATTTTTACAGAGAATTCTTTCGGGCTTCCTGCCTTGATCCATCCCTTTTCTATTGCTTTTGATATGGATGAACCTTCTTCCATGATAGATTTCATATTTTTTTGCCTATATAGGTTTAAATAATAAACATAAGTTTTAATAAAACGTAATTTGTAATTGTTAATATATTAACATGTATAAAAATATTTGGATAATGGTTGGTTCTTGATGACTTGTTTTAATCTCTAGGAGTGGGGTTTATTGTTTTCGAAGATTTGCCTAAAGAATTACTTCTTAATTGAAAGTGGTCCAGGCTACGTAGTTTGCCGAGCCTGTAGGTCCAAATAAAACGTAGTATGGCCTGCCATACGAAGCTTGCCAAGCCGGAAGGCGTGGATAAGCGCAGTATGGAGCGGGAAACGGGATTCAAACCCGCGACCTTTGCCTTGGCAAGGCAACGCTCTATCAGCTGAGCTATTCCCGCAATTAATTACTTTTAAAGTATCACAAGCAGCATTATTGTCAAATTAAACCTTAAAATAAAAGATATTTTTCGCCAACATTTTAAGTCTTTAAAGACAAACAGCTGGTAATATTACCAGCTGTTTGAGACCAATCACATTTATTTTAGCTTCTTTTTTTCACTATTTGAATCCAAAAAGAGACCAAAAACCTGATTTTTTAGAAGTTTTTTTAACTTCTTCTTTTTCTTCTCTCTCTTCCATATCACTATCTTCTGCCTGTTCTAATTTTGCCCCATTAGCAAGTAGCAACTCTGTCATATCGAAGTTTTCATTTTTAACTGCCCAATATAATGGCGTATGTTTATCTGAATCAGCAAGATTTATATCAATATTTTTGCGGCTTAATAAAGCTTCAACAGCTTCAAGATTATTCCCTTTACAAGCTATCACGATAGGCGTTCTATGTTTTATGTCTTTATTATTAATATCAGCGCCCATTTTGTCGATCAAGAAATTTATCCAATCAACAGAATTTTCTCTTGCAGCTCTGTGCAGTAAAGATCCGCCGCTGTGGCTAGAAAAACTTGAAGACATTTTTACAACTTTATTATCTGGAACCTTATTGAAATTAATATCTGCTCCCTTAGCAACCAAAATTTCTAGTAATCTTTTGTTTGCTTCGTTTTTCATCTCACGAAGCTTTTGTTTACGCTCTTGTTCACGTAATCCCGGTGTAGCTTCTTCAATACCTAAATCCTGTTGGTATATCCCGGATGATTTATTAGAGTTGGCTTTGTTCCCACTAATAAAAACATAATCAAAGGCATCATTTAGTTCGTTAGCATCCGTATGTTTCCAAAGCGATATTATTTTAAGAAGCCCCATGAATTGAGCCTCTGTCACATTTTCTTTTTTATTTAAAATGGACCAGATATTTAAAGCGGCCTTAAAATCAGTTATATCGCTTGCGTAACGATTCTTGTCGATTTTATATGCGCCTTTATACAGCTCCACAAATTTGTTTATATCAAAGTCTGGCTTTTTCTCTGCATTGTTGTTATTGCTAGTACTTGTTCCTTCTGCAGATTGATTTTCCATGGCCATGCTAGAACATACAAAAACTGCTCCAGTTAGTGCATAAAATTTTAATTGCGATCTTTTTTTCATAATACTCCTAAGTGTTTGTTTTGATAAAAAATTGCTTTTTTTTGTTTCTGATATTATCGCGTCTATTTATTTTCTTCTTCCACGCCCGATTCCGTTTCGGTTTTTTTGAGGTTCTGCTTGAGGCGCTATGGGCTTCAGAGCCAGATTTTTGGTTTTGGAAGCTTGCATGAGTTTTTCATGCTCCTGAAGTAGTTTCTCCATTTCTGGCCTGTCTTTTGCCAACTCACGTGGGCTTGGAACGCCAACATCAAGGATATCTACTTTTAGGGCCAGTGCTAATTCTAAGATTTTTTTTACAGCAACAAGCTTGTCGGTTTCAATTGCATAAGCCAGCGGGCTGTTTTTTTTCATGTCGATTATATCCAGCTCGACGTGAAAATTTTTGACTACTAAATCTATAGACTCAGAAGAATCTTGTTCTATAAAAGTAAATAGCATCTGTCTTGGTATCTCGATTCTGCGATTAACGCGTTCTTCTTCTTCGGTGGTCAACTCAGGTTCATTTATAAGTTCATACGGGCGCTTTTCCCGCGAAGAAATTTCTGGCTTGGGGTTTTCTCTTTCCCCGTTGAGGGACTCAAAGTCCATGCCAATTGCCTGCTTAGATATAATTAATAACATGCAAATTTTGATTGTTTTTTTCATGCGACCCTAATTGTTTTAAAAAAAACTAAATCCACCAACTCTTAGCTTTCTCTAGTTCCCTTTTTTGATTTGCCCCTTTTTGTTTTAAAATATATGCAACTTTCATGAGCTTTTTATGCAGAGCGATTTTTAATGGTTTTATATTATCTCCATAAACAGCGTTGACATCGCCGCCTTTGGATATTATTGCTTCAATTACATGTGAGTGTTCATCGTTTTTGCAATTTTCTATCGCTATATGCAAAGCTGTTCTCCCATTAGTGTCTTTTAAATTTGGATCGGCATTAAGTGAGACAAGTAAATCAATAAGATCATCGCGATTAGTGCTTGCTGCTATATGCAAAAGTGTGCCATTTATTTTGCTCCACTGGGAATCTTGGCCAACAAATTGTCCCGCATTATTAATTACATGGTCTATTTTTGCGCCATATTTTGTTAATAACTTAAGATATCTAATCAAAGATTTATCTAGCTCTTTTATTATAAATTCTTGCTCTTCCTGATTTGATACAGGCCTATCAGTTCTGGAATTTAAAGACGAATATAAAATTGGCCCAGCGGCGCATGCTATGCCAACTTCGTTTAATACTGAATAATATATTTTATTATTATCTGGATTTTTGTTGGCTTGGTTTTCTTGAGTAATATCTGGACAAATATTACATTTAAACTTGTCGAAAGTTCTTTCAAGCCAAATTATAATTCTGTTCATACAAATAAAATTTCCAGATTTGGAAAACTCTCCAAATAATTTCAGTGCCAATTTGAACTCTGTAACGTTTGGATTTTCTTGAGATTCAGGATTATTTAGATGTTCGCGATCAAGAAGTGCGTCTATAAAACTATTTGCTATATTATATTCTTCATCGAGATTTTGTTGGCTTGGGTTGGGGATTACAGATGCTTGATTGTTTTTATCGTGTAAGTGGGCTGTTTTATCTGTATACCCGATTAAACTTATCGGAAACAATAATAAAATTAACTTAAGATTCATATAACAATATCTCCCAAAATTTTTTATTCTCAACTAAGTTATTAAAATAAACTTTTAAAGTATTTCTAAGTTACCAGATTTTTTTAAAAATTTTAAAGAAAGTTATTTATGATCGCATATTTAAAGGGCAAGCTTAAATTCTCGCATCAAAATAGTTTGGTAATAGAAGTTTCGGGCTTGGGATTTCAGGTGCAGGTTCCTGATGAAAAATATTTTGATATTGGGAAAGAGGTAGAGCTAAATATATCTATGGTATGGAACCAAGAAACTGGACCGGCTCTATTTGGGTTTAAAACTGGTACAGAAAAATCTATATTCGATTTGGTTTTAAGCTGCTCAGGTTGCGGCCCTAAAATTGGATTAGCAGTTTTGAACACTATGAACCCAACTATGTTTTTAAGCGCAATAGCCTGTGCCGATGTTAAATCTCTTAGCAAAGTTAATGGAATAGGCGCGAAAAAAGCTGAAAGTATGATCTTGCAACTTAAAGATAAGATCACAAAATTTGAACTTTATGAGACTTCTGGAAGTTCAGGGGATAATCTTGCAGGTAAGACTGAAGATACGGCCGGGTTAAAACATTTTGAAAAGCTAAAAGATGTTAACCAGGCTTTGGAGTCTTTGGGATATTCTCGGTTTGAAATTAATAATGCCATGGGTCAAGTTAAAAATAGCTTGGATATAAGCGTTGCCAAATTTGATGAAATATTAAGAAGAGCATTAATGTGCCTGGCTAGAAAAAATTAGTCTAGCTGAATAAATTTGATTCTGCGCATGTTTTTCAGAAACTATATTTCATTAACTATTGTTTTTAAATTTTGACTAATACTAAACTCTACTTAAGGGATAACTAACTTTTAGGGGAGTAATATGAAGACTATAGATAAATCTGTTCATGATGTTGTGCCGGAGATTCTCCCAGTCATACCGACTATGGATGTCGTGGTATTTCCTAATATGATTGTTCCCCTTCTTGTTCTTGATGAAAGAATAATAAAGGGTGTTGATTCGGCTTTACAAAGCGAAGGCAAACTTGTGCTTTTGCTAGCTTCAAAAAAACAGTCAGAGGGTCACGATGGAGCTATTGGGACCAAGGATCTTTATGGTGTGGGCACAGTTGCATCGATAATGAGATTAATAAAAATTCCTGAAGGGGGAGTAAAAATATTAGTGCAGGGTGTTTCACGTGCAGATGTGCAAGAAATAATTTCAGATAATGACATCTTGCAGGCATCGATTGAGAGATTTGCTTTATCTGAGATGCACGATAGACCTCAGGTGAGCGCTCAATTAAAAAATATAAAAAATATTGCTGAACAGATTTCAAGTTCAGGTAACGGGTTAAGTCCAGATTTTCATATTATAATTTCCAAGATGCAGGATCCACTAAAAATTGCTGATTTTATAATATCACATATAAATCTTGATGTTCATGAGGCCCAAGAGCTTTTAGAGATGAAAAATCTTGAAGAGTTTCTTGAGGGGTTATATAAATGCTTAGCAAAAGAGCTTGAGGTTGCGGAAGTTCAAGAAAGAATCAAAAATCGCGCGCGCGATTCTATGAACAAATCACAAAAAGAGTTTTACTTGCGCGAACAACTTAAAGCTATAAAAGAAGAATTGGGTGATGAAGACAGTCAAGATATAGACAAGATGAGAATGAGACTTGCAGATCTTGATGTTACCCCTGAAACTTTTACAGAAATAAATAGACAAATAAATAGACTTGAAAAAACATCTCCAGATTCTATGGAAGCTGCGGTAACAAGAACATATATAGACTGGATGTTGTCATTGCCATGGAACAAGCATTCTGAAGATAATTTGGATATAGAACATGCAAAGTCTGTCTTAGATCGCGAGCATTATGGGCTTAAAGAGATTAAAGACAGAATTTTAGACTTTATTTCGATAAAAAAACTTAAAGAGGATGGCCATTCTCCTATAATTTGCTTTGTCGGGCCCCCAGGAACAGGTAAAACATCTTTGGGTAAATCTATAGCAAATAGTTTGGGGCGCGAATATATAAGAATTTCACTTGGTGGAGTTAAAGACGAAGCCGAAATTCGTGGTCATAGAAGAACTTATGTTGGAGCAATGCCCGGAAGATTTATACAGGCAATTAAAAAATCTGGGACATCTAATCCTGTAATAATTATAGATGAGCTTGATAAAATCGGTTCAGATTTTCGTGGTGATCCATCAGCGGCTATGCTTGAGGTCTTGGATCCGCAACAAAATAAAACTTTTTATGATAACTATCTTGGTGTGCCGTTCGACTTCTCTAAAGTTTTATTTATAGCAACTGCAAATACTCTTGATACATTGTCAGAGCCGTTAAGGGACAGAATGGAAGTTATAATGCTTTCAGGTTATACCCAAGAAGAAAAAGTAAGTATCGCGAAACGTCATTTGGTTTCAAAAGTTATTAAAGAATCCGGTCTTGAAGGCTACGAAGTAAACTTCTCTGACAAATTACTTTCTTATATTGTCTGTAATTATACACGTGAAGCTGGGGTTCGTGAGCTTGAACGTATATTAAAAAAATTAGCATCTAAAGCAGCAAGACAACTTGTTGAAGAGGGCAAGGTTCTTGAATTTACTCCTGAAAATATAACACAATATTTAGGGCCAAATAGATACTCAGAAGAAGAAGTTCATAAGAAAAATTTGATCGGCATAACAAACGGTTTGGCTTGGACATCGCATGGTGGAGAGATGATAAAAATCGAAGCCGTTAAGATGCCAGGAAAAGGCAGATTGATTTTAACTGGGCAACTCGGTGATGTGATGAAAGAATCTGCTCAGGCTGCTTTAAGTTATGCACGTTCGCATTGTCATGATTTTGGTATAGATCCAAAACTTTTCTCAAGTTACGACATTCATATACATGTTCCTGCTGGAGCTGTTCCCAAAGATGGACCATCTGCGGGTGTAACAATGCTTTCATCAATACTTTCAGTTTTAACACAGCGCCCAATTAATGCAGAATACGCAATGACCGGTGAAATTAACTTGCAGGGTAATGTGATGCCAATTGGTGGTGTTAAAGAGAAGATTTTGGCAGCAAAGCGTAATAATGTTGCTCATGTAATATTGCCCCAAAAGAATAAAAATGACATTATTGGTTTGGAAGAAATTCTTGATGGAATCAAAGTTATTTGGGTTTCCCATGCAGATGAAGTCATGAATCATGTATTGATGCCAGATATGGCAAAAAAAGCAGCAGGAAATGTATAACGGGAAATATATTTGGGAAATATATAATGAAAAAAGTACTGACAATTGGTGGGGCGACCCAAGATGTTTTTTTGGAAAGTGCCGAAATAATTTCCAAAAATTTGGAAATTTCTGGTGAAAGTAAAAGCTTTTTGCTTATACCGGAGTCTGAAAAAATCGACATTTCGAGTTTGCATTACGCAACCGGGGGTGGCTCAACTAATTGTGCAGTATCTTTTAAGAAACTTGGCTTTGATGTAGAAGCTTTTTTTAAGGTCGGCAAAGATAATACAGCTGATTTTATTATAAAAGACCTAAAATCAAATAATATTGATATTTCTAACATATCCCGCTCTGAAGATTTAAAGAGCGGGATATCTTTTATTTTGCCTTCACCAAAGGGCGATAGAACTGTTTTGGTTTATAGGGGTTCAAGTGCGAGCTTAAAAGAGTCAGATCTGCAAGACAAAATGTTTGCAAATAAAAATTTGGTTTATATAGCGCCACTATCTGGCGATTCAAGTTTGCTGTTATTAAAAATTTTAAAAATCGCAAAATCGAACGGGTCGATTATTGCGCTTAACCCATCAAAGTGGCAACTTGAATTTGAAGAAGATATTTTAAAATCTGCTTTAAAATCTGTTGATATTTTTGTCGTAAATCACAAAGAGGCAAAAGTTTTATCTCAAAAATTTTTCAAAAAAGATATTTCGATACCCGAAATTATAAAAAAAATTTTAGATTTGGGGCCAAAAGTTGTCGTTGTAACAGCAGGAAAATCTGGGGTATATGTTGGACATGAAAATAAAATTTTGTTCCACAAAAGCTTGCCAGTTAAAGTTATCAACACTGTCGGTGCCGGTGACGCATTTGCGTCATGCTTTGTCGGGGTATTAGTAAATTTGGGCTTATCCCAAGAATCAATAAAAAAAGCTGTTGTTTTTGGCTTAATTAATAGCGCTTCGGTTATTAGTTTTTATGATGCCAAAGAGGGGCTTCTTGATATTAAGCAAATTGAAGAAAAATTTGCGTCTATTGGTGTTTCTGGTTTTGAAGAAATAGCCTGATTGCTTTTAGCTAGAGAGAATTTTATGTGGCCGCTCGCCCCCAGGCTTCACTAAAGTTTCGCCGGGCAGGCTGAGTGTATCGACTGCGTCCGTCGTAGTTTTAACGTAGACGGAAGGGTCGGCCAAAAAGTTAATTTTGTATTTTTCCCCTGCGCACCCATTCGATACATTTTTCTACGCTCTTAAGAGCTGCGAAAAACACTCAGGGCGAGCGCGGGCTTAGAATCTGGTTGGCCAAAAAATTAATTTTCGAAATAAATAAAGCAGGGAAAGAGAGAGACAGTTCAAGACTGATACTCTCTCCTTTTTTGGGGTTGACTTGTAATTGCCCACTCAGTTACAATTTTAGCCTATATTATTTCTGATAGTCAATAATATGTAAATAATAATTTTGGCTTTAAATATATATTTTTTGTATTTATTATTTCTAACTAGATTTAATATTTCTTAAATATTTCCCATATAATTAGTATTTAATTTTTCTAATATAAAAATATTTTTAATTATTATTGATATTTATAATTCAAATTTGATAATTTATTAATAGAATATTTATCAATAAATTACACAAGATATGTGGTTTGACTGGGGGAGATGGGGGTTTTTTCCTGATTAAATTAGAAAAAAAGAGAGTCTTTAAAAACTGGAGTTATTAATTTTATTTAAGGAGAGTAGTAATGAACAAAAAACTTATAGCCTATTTGCTTGCATTTACAATGCTAGCAACTTCATTTGAAATGACACTAGAGGCCCGTGGCGGCGGTGGTGGTGGAGGACATGGAGGCGGCGGTGGTCGCGGCGGAGGATTTGGCGGTGGTAGAGGCGGCGGGGGCCGTGGTGGTTTCGGTGGCCGCGGTGGTGGTGCGCGTATGGCTGGCCGTGGAGGCGCAGGACGTGGTGCTGCTGGTCGAGGTGGCCGTGGAGCTTATGGACGCGGCGGATACGGTCGCGGTGGATATGGACGTTATGGTCGTGGTGGCCGTTGGGGCGGCTGGGGCTGGGGTGGCGCAGGTTGGGGCTATTGGGGCCTTGGTCTTGGGCTAGGTCTGTGGAGTCTTGGTTGGTGGTCATCTCTTGATTGGTCAGATCCTGTTGTGGTTGACAATGTATCAAGTGGTAACGTTTATCTTAATGGAGACTGGGTGCAAAACAAGTATTTTGGTGATTACATAGCTAATTGCAAAAATAACTGTGTTGCAGGTTCAGGTATGTCTGAGGGCGAATGTATAAAACAGTGTGTTGAAGAATACGAAAGTATTGGTAACGCACAAACTGGCCCTGCTAATTATGGCGATGTATCTGCTGGTAGTTAATTGGTATTAAAGTCTGTGGCGGCGTAAAAACCCGCCACAGGTTACAAAGTTTTTGTATTACAAGTTTTGGGGGCAAGTCATGAAAAATAAAATTATCTTGAGTATCTTGGGTATTCTAGCACTTAGCTGCTTATTATTTGAAAATATCAAAACTTACGTTGGTGTAGAAGTTGGTTATTACACCGGTTACCCCATAGGTTATTATTACGACTGCAGCTACCCTAGTTGCTGGTATGGTTGGGGTTATCCAAATTACGCTTACGCGCCTTATTGGGGAACTTATGAATATGCTCCCGATTATAAATATTCTTTAGGTTATTACAATACTGAAAATAGCTGTACGTCAAAGTGCTATCGAGATTGTAGAAGAACAAGCGGCATGTCAGCTACTGAGTGCAGAACTTCTTGCGAAAAAAGATGCGCGGGCGATGCTAGTTGGACAGAAAAGAGACGTCACAAGCATCATGAGCATCATGGCCGCAGAGAAAATTCCTGCACAAATTGTCGATAACTATAAAAATTAGTTTATCTTATTTATTATTAATTAGAATTTGTAGCTAATTTACTATTTATATATACTTAAAAAACAGTTTTAATTGACTTATTATTTCACTTAAATTAGGGTCGATTAAAAGAAAGATTATGTTTAAGGATTAAAAAAATGGCAAATGCTACCGGTTCAGTATTAAGAGTTAGTGGCACAATAATTGACGTTGAGTTTCCACGCGAGTCAGCTCCAAAAATTTATAACGAGCTTCAAGTTATTTTGCAGGAACCTTCTGGAAAATCTGTAAAAGAAAAAAAGCTAGCGTCGAGGTTGCTCAGCAATTGGGTGACGGTATTGTCAGATGTATAGCTCTTGAAAATATCTTTGGAATTAGACGTGGATTAAAAGTTATCGATATGGGTGGCCCAATTAAAGTGCCTGTTGGAAAACAGACTTTGGGAAGAATATTTAATGTTCTTGGTGAAACTATAGACGATAAGCCGCCACTTAAAAAACATGAACTTGAATTGCCAATCCACAGAGATGCCCCGTTATTTATAGAACAAAAAATAGAAAACGAGATTCAAGAGACCGGGATAAAAGTTATCGACCTTATGTGCCCATATTTGAAGGGTTCAAAGATCGGTCTTTTCGGTGGTGCCGGTGTTGGCAAAACTATATTAGTTACAGAACTTATTAGAAATATAGCAATAGAACATAGTGGCGTATCTGTTTTTACCGGCGTTGGAGAGCGAACACGTGAAGGCAACGAACTTTGGCATGACATGAAGCGGTTCGATGTTCTTGATAAAGCTGTTTTAGTATTCGGTCAGATGGGTGAAATGCCTGGTGCCCGTTTGCGTGTTGGGCTAACCGGTCTTACAATGGCTGAATATTTTAGAGATTATGAAAAAAAAGATGTTTTATTATTTGTAGATAATATTTTCAGACTTGTTCAAGCTGGTTCAGAAGTGTCTGCTCTTTTGGGTCGTATGCCGTCTGCTGTTGGATATCAACCGACTCTTGCATCAGAGATGGGCGAATTTCAAGAAAGAATAACAAACACAATTAATGGCGCGATTACATCGATACAGGCCGTTTATGTTCCAGCTGACGATATAACAGATCCTGCGCCTGCAACAACATTTATGCATTTGGATGCAAGTACCGTTCTTTCAAGAAAACTTGTTGAACTTGGTTTGTATCCGGCAATTGACCCGCTAGATTCTAATTCAAAAGGGTTAACGGTTTCTGTTGTTGGCAAAAAACATTATGAAACAGCAAGAAAAGTTCAGGATATTTTACAAAGATACAAAGAACTTCAAGATATTATTGCAATTTTGGGTATGGACGAACTTTCTGAAGATGACAAGCAGCTAGTCAAACGTGCAAAAAGAATTCAGAAATTTTTAACGCAACCATTATTTAGCGCAGAATTTGCAAGCGGAATACCGGGTAAATACGTTAAAAAAGAAAAAGCTGTCGACGATTTTGCCAAGATAGTGAATGGAGAATTTGATCATCTTCCTGAACAGGCATTTTATATGGTTGGAACTTTGGAAGATGCTATTGAAAAAGCCAAAAAATTAAAGAGCGAAGAATAATAAATGGAACTGAATATAATCAGTAATTCTGATGTAAAAACAGTTTTTATTTTATGGGTAGAAGTCGAGACCGTTGTTGGCGGTATGGTTATTCAACTTGGCCATGCGCCGTCGATAGTGGAACTTAAACCGCAATCTTTGCTTTCTTATTGTATTTCAAGCAGCGGAAAAGTTGAGAATATCGATAACGTGTCTGGCTTTGTCGAAATTGGCCGTTCAACAGTTAATATATATTTGACCTGAAAAAATTTTAATTTTACAGAATCTTGATTTTAAAAGTTCATAATTGCTCTAATTAAATTACTTAAGTTATTAAAATAATTTTAAAATTTGGGAAAAATTATGACTTTAAAGTTTTCTAAAATAAAAATATTTTTATTTAGTAGTTTATTATTTGATTTGCTCGGTCAAGATCTTTGCGAGAAACAACCTCAAGCAGAATTGTCACCACAGATTGTGAGCGGCTTGGGCGTAAAAGCGTATATTTTTGCTTATCCGCTCGTTCTTATGGATGTGACAAAAAAAGTTATGACCAATGTTGCATCTCCCACAGAATTTTTTGCTCCTATTAATCAGTTTGCGCATTCTACCAAATTTGTGAAACCCAAGTTTAATAAGTTAAATAAATTGGAACCCGATACTCTATATTCCACTGCTTGGCTCGATCTTGAAAAGGAGCCTATTATATTGCATGTTCCAAATACAAGAGACAGATATTATTTGATGGAAGCTTTTGATAACTGGACCAATCTAATTGCTTCAATTGGAAAAAGAGAAATGGGGACGGTATCCCAAGACTTGATTTTTGTTGGTCCAAATTGGCGCGGCGATATTCCGGCTGGTTTAAAAATGATAAAATCTCATACAAATATTGTCCGGTTGGTGGGCAAATTTTTTCCCAAAGATAAAAGAGGTGATTTGGTACTGGTTAACAGAATTCAAAAGCAGTTTACATTAAAGCCTTTAAGTTTTTTGAACAAAGATTATATTCCTGTTGAAAACAAAATCGATCCTAATATAGACATGAATGCTTTGCCTGTTGATATTGTTGAACGGATTCATGGGTTAAAGTTTTTTAATTATTTTGCTGACTTGCTCAAAAGCAATCCGGTATCACGAGAAGATCTTAATTATTTGAAATCTTTTGAGCCTATAGGCATAATCCCCAAACAAGATTTTGATGCTAATAGATTAAGCGCATCTTTAAGAGAAAACTTGGATGACGTTCCAAGTTTGGCATTAGACAGAATATATAGCGCGCTTAACTTAAAAAATAATATAAATAATGGCTGGAGCATGATCGCACAGCCAAGTGAGGCAAACTACTTAAAACGTGCAGTGAATGCGTATAACAATTTAGGGGTGAGCAGGTCAGAAGATTTGCTTTACGAGACTGTAAAAGTAGGTAGTAACGGCAAGTTATTGCAGGGGCATAGCCGATATGTTATACATTTTGATCGCTTGCAAGTTCCAAGCACCAGAGCATTTTGGTCGATAACCATGTATGATAAAAATCTACTTTTTGTGGATAATTCACTTAAGAGATATTCAGTAGGTGATCGCGGCAATTTAAAATACAACCGAGATGGTTCTTTAGATATTTATATTCAAAGGCATCAACCAGAGGACAACAAAAAGTCAAACTGGTTACCTGCTCCAGCCGGTTATTTCGAGCTTATATTGAGAGTTTATTGGCCAAACAAAAATATGCTCAGAGGATCATGGAGACCGCCTGCAGTTACTTTTGTGCCCGAGCCGGAAGTCGAAAAATCTTTGCTCGGGAGATTGTATGACCAATGGGAAGAAGAGGGAGATTATCTATAGTTAAAACGTCTCGTGGCAGTAATTATTTTAATGAGTTAAAATATATGTTAGCAAGATAAAAAAACTAACTTTACAAAAGAGATTTAACTCATGAAAAAAATATTTTTAGGGCTATTAATTTTAGCTGCCAATTTATCACTAAAATCTGCGCCAATATTTGGCGGATCTGCCGGACGTATATTTGGAACGGCAAAAACGCAGAACGACCCACGTGGTGATGCTTTAAAAGAAATTAAGCAAAACAACGACCAAGATGCCAGTAGACAAGAATTTGTTAATGCCAAGCTAAAATCTGCCCAAGATTTATATAAAAAGTGCGTAGAAAGCACTTTTGCATTCAGACACGGGAATGCATTTAACTATTTTGTTGCTGAACAAAATAAAAGAGCTGACTTTTGTCGCATGTTTGTAAAGCTGACACTTAAAGAAGAATTTAAGAATAAATAAATGGATTAAACAGTGAAAAATTTAAATTTTATTATTTTATCTTTAATTATAGTAAATTCTCACGGCTTAAAATGCATGTATGAGCCTTGGTTTTTAGAGCAGCGTCTTGCTAATAAAAAATTGGAACATCCTGAGTACGATGAAAATGTTTCTAGGGAGTTATTCGATGCAGTTCAAAGAGGAGACATTGATACTGTAAGAATAATTTTAAAATCAGACAAAGTTGATGTTAATTGGCAGAATACATTGCGCGGTGAAGACGGTCGTATTGTATCAACAGGTAAAACTGCATTAATGCAAGCGGTGATTGGAAATCATTTTGAAATTGTTGAAATGTTAATGAACGATCCGAGAACAAAGCCAGGCGTTACAGAAGAAGAAGGTATTACGGCCCACATGTATTCAATAGTTGGGATACGAGGAGACTTGAACATCATTTATTCAACGATGCCGTCTGGGATTGATGATAAAATTGCACTTCTTCTTATTAATCACGCATCAGATGATAATAAATGTGCTCTTTCTCAAGTCGATGATAATGGGCGGAAAATATTAGCCTATGCAATTTTGCATAATAAAATTGAAATTTGCAAAGCTCTTTTAAAGAAAGACCCGCACTCATTTTATGAAGTTCTAGTAGCTGCTTATCCAATAACCTGGGATCAGGAAAGTCATTTTGTTTCTGCCGATAAATATATAAAAGGTCTTTTGAAAAAAGGCATAAAGATATCTCAAGAAATAATTGATTTAGTAAAAAAAGTGAAAAATCAAGCAAAGAAGAATAAAAATAAAAAATAAATAATTAAAATAATTTTAACAATTTAATTCGGGTTAATGTGAAAAAAATAATCGGCACAGTTATAGCAGGGTCATTGGCTGAAGGGTTTATCATGAGAATAAACCCACAAGTGGATCTTGAGACCGTAAAAACTGGAAAATTCGTTTCGATAATCGGTAACAGGCAGAGATTTTTTTCGCTAATTACTGATTTAAAATTAGAAGTTACGCATCCGGATATTTTGCTGTTTCCCCCGACAGAGTCTGAAGTTTTACTAAATCAGGCTTTAAAGATTAAAGATATATACGCAACAGCAATGATCAGGCCAATGCTGATGCTTGATGAAAAAAATCATGTGATGCCAGTTAAAACCATACCCAGCCATTTTGCACAAGTTCATGAAGCGGATAGTCGCGATGTTGCTTTAATATTTGGCGACGAAGCAGATAGTTCAAAAAAATATTTTAATATCGGCTGTCCACTCGATATGGATACACCTGTTTGCTTAAACTTAGAGGCGCTTGCAGACAGATCCAACGGCATATTTGGAAAAACTGGTACAGGTAAAACTTTTTTAACAAGACTAGTTCTTGCAGGATTAATTAAAAATAATAAAGCCGTTAACTTGATATTTGATATGCACAGCGAATATGGCCTGCAAGCAAGAAAAGAGGGCTCGCAAAATTTTGTAAAAGGCCTAAAAACTTTGTTTCCCGATCAAGTTGCTATATTCTCGCTCGATCCAGCTTCAACAAGACGTCGCGGGGGAATGCCCGATTTTACAATAAATTTGTCATACAGGTCGATTCACGTTGATGATATAACGTCATTGCACTCTGAGCTTAACTTGCACCCAACGGCCTGCGAAGCAGCGTATTTAATTTCTGCAAAATATAAAAAAGATTGGCTAGATGTTCTATTGAAACAGGGCGACAGATTAAAAGATTTTGCTGCTGAAGTTGGTGCCCATGCTGAATCTATTTCTGCTTTATATAGAAAATTAAAGGGCATAGAAAGACTGCCATTTTTTAGTCCAGTCGAATCAGACGCAAATAATAAGCACGATGACGTAATAGACCGCATGATGGAGTATATAGACCGCGGAATTTCTGTAATTGTCGAATTTGGGAATTACTCTTCAACTTTTACGTATCTGCTTATAGCAAATATAATCACAAGAAGAATTCACACTATATATGTTAATAAAACTGAAAATTTCTTGGGCACACATAACAAACAAGACGAGCCAAAAAAACTTATGATAGTAATCGAAGAGGCTCACAAGTTCTTGAATCCTCAAGCGGCTCGGCAAACAATATTTGGCACTATAGCGCGCGAAATGCGAAAATATTATGTATCTCTCTTGGTTGTTGACCAAAGACCGTCGGGAATTGATCCAGAAATATTGTCACAAATCGGGACAAAAATTATTGCGCAACTTAGTGACGAAAAAGATATTCAGGCGATATTAACTGGTGTTTCTAATGCGCAATATTTAAGAACGATACTTGCTAGTTTGGACACAAAAAAGCAGGTTATGCTGCTTGGGCATGCTATTGCTATGCCTGTTGTTGTCGGCACGCGAGAGTATGACGAAAAGTTCTATAAAGCTATGCAAAAAGACCAGGTTGCGCTTAAATCTGTGCAGGAAATTGTTAACGAGCTGTTTTAAGCTCTGTTGAGTTTTTAAATTTTAAGAAATTTCACAAGCAAAAATAATTTTATATCCCGCTCGTCCCGAGTGATCACCGAAACGTAGTGAAGGTGATTGTATCGAGGGATGAGCATTTTTGCGATTATAAAAATATAAAATTATTATGCAATATTAACCGTCATCCCTCGATACATTTTTTCTGCGAAAAAACACTCGGGACGAGCGGGCTGAAATAAAAATCTTAGGTTTTTGTTGTCTTTAAATCAGCTTGTTTAATTTGCTTCAAAGTTCCTGTGTTAATTTGATCTTTAACTTGTGCGGCAGTTGCAGTAATTATAGTTGTTGTTTGTTTTAAATTAGTTAACGTGCCAGTTTTAACCAGATCTTGTTTTGCTACATTTTTTGTCGCTGTTTTAACCAAGTCTCGGGTTGCTGTATTTGTAGCTGTTAAATCTTGCTTGGTCGGAGTAATTTGTGGCGTTGCAGTTTCTGCTAAATCCCGAAGATCAGATTTATCAAATTTTAACCATTCAGATGCTCCAGTATCCAGCCAAACAGTTTGTGAAAGTTCTCTGCTTTCAGGATCGAAGTTTAATTTGATTCCATCAAGATCCAGATCTTTTATACTTTCAAGCGCTGTGATCATATTTTCTTTAGTTATTTTATTATTACTCTTGCTGATTTTTTCTGCGGCATGGGCAAATATGCTCATAGCAATATAACTTTCTAACGAGAATGTGCTGGTTAAGGCCCCAGTTTTCTTAATCCCTTCTCTATATTCTTTAACCAATGGGATATCGCTTTCTTCAGGGTTAGGAACAACATGGGCGAATATAATATTAACGCCCTTTGATCTTGCAAAACTTTTAAATGCATTATCTGCGGCAAAAGATATTGTAAACAATACTTTTGTCGTAAGATTTTCTGATCCCAGTCTTCTAATTAACTCAGATGTTGCAACACCCGTTGAGAACAGAGCTATAGCGTCGGGTTTTGTTTCTTTTATTTTTGCAACCGCAGACTCTATATTAAACTCGTTTCTGGTATAAGGGATATCGACCCAATCTGTTAGTCCCATTTTGCTGAGCGTAATTTTGGCAGCTTCTAGAGGCCCAAGACCATAAGCGTCATTTTGATAGAAGAAAGCAAATCTTTTTGCTGAGCTTTGACTAGTAATATACTTGATCATGGCTCTAACTTCTTGCGTATATGATGCTCTATAATTAATTATATTTTTTAAATTTTTATCTCTAAATATCGAAGCTCCGGTGATTGGGAAAAGTGCCAAGATTTCATGCTTTTTAATCATGTCCAGGCAAGCCTCAAGAGTCGGTGTCCCGATAGGCGTTATTATTGTACTTGTGTGATACTCTTCGATGAATTTTTTAACGTTATGCAGCGCTATATCTGGCGTATAAGCGTCGTCTTCAAATATTATTTCTATCTGTTGGCCGTTAATTCCGCCCAATTTATTTATTAGATTTTCTTTTAGCGACAGGCCGGCTTTAACAGCAGAGCCCATTGTTGCAATACTTTTGCTTAACGCTAATGTACTTCCCAAAATTATTGATGGTTTAAGTTTAATCTCTGTGCTTGTTGTTTCTTTGAATTCTTGTCCAGAGAGAATATTAAAATTATGATCTTGATCAAATCCCTTTGTTATTCTTACATCTTGGTGCACCAGTGTAATAACACTTTCAGATATAACATTTTTCACGCTTAATATTGCAAATGCGTCATAATTAAACTGATAAAGTTTTTTGTAGCTCAGATTTGGAGAAGATAGTACGGCCCATGATGTTGCTCCGCCTTCAGATTCCATAATATACATGCCATTGCTAGCATTTACTTTGTTTAGTCTTTCATCGCTTTTTATTATTGCAGCAATCTTAACTTTATCTGAAAGTTTTTCTTTTTCAGAATACTTTATAATCTTGTATTCGCCCGGTGCAACTTTTTTCTTCAAAAGATCCGGATAGTTTTCTTCTGAGAGTTTTTCCATACTTCTGCCAAAATATGAGACTCTTATAAAATTATTCTCTTCATGGGAGTTGTTAATAAAAATCCCCAAAGACAAAGTTTTAAAGAATCTGGAAATTGCATTTCTTATTATATCGAATTCTGGATGTACCGTTGATCGAATCGTTCTTACCTCATCATTGAGATCAGAATTCATCCAGTCATCTTCGTATTCGTCGCGCCCTAAATTGTAAAAAACATTTTGGGGGTTTTTGTTTAGCAAATCAAGAATCAAATTTAAGGTCTCTGCCACATATGGGGCACCATTAACCACGTTACCATTAAAAATTATTTTACTGTTTTTATCGATTATATTTAAAGACTCATCTAAAACTTTTAATTTTTTAAGTTCTTTAAGATCCCGCACCAACGAATGAAATGATCCAGCAATCGGCCCAAAAATATAAAATCTATCTTCTGGCGTGGCTGTGAATTTTACTATGTAGTTAGGTTTTAGACCCTCTAACTCTCTTTGGAAAGTTGCTTTATGCAACGCATCAAGAAAGTCATCCGGGTACCATAGTTTTTTTGGTAAGATATAATTTTTTGCAAAACTGCTCATCCATTTAGGGAGCATTCCCATAACGTTTTTTAAAGTTTGCATTCCATAAAAATCTTTGTATGTTGGATTAACCAAGTCATCAGAATCTGGCTTGGGAAACTCTTCTATACTTCCGGCATATTTTTCGGCCTGACTTATAGTTTTAAATCCAAAGCTATCTTTATTTGTAAGTAGTAAAATTAAAATAACAGGCAAAAAAAATAAATTTTTTAAGATGTTTTTATTTCTATCCATTCAGGATCTCCCGTATCAAGCCATAATTTGTCATTTAATTGATTGTTTTCAGGATTAAAGTTTAAAGTTAATCCCTTAAATTCTAAATTTTTTATACTTTCTGCGCTTTTCATTATAGATTCGGCGTCAATAGTAGTTGTTGATATTCTTTTTAATATTTCAATTGTTAGGCACATATCTATATATCCCTCGAGCATATAAATATTGGAATAATTTAATATCCCCTGTGATTTAGTATCATTTTGGTAATCTTTTATTATTTCTAATTTCGATGAATCTGGACTTGGAACAACGTTAGAAATAATCATTTTGAGTCCATTTGTTTTGAGTAAGTTTCTAAAACCCTCTTCGCCCATCGGGGAAAGCCCGAACATTTTAATATTTGCCAGTCTTCCTGGGCCCATTTGTCTGATTAATTCCCCGCCAACAAACGGCAACGCATAAAAGCCGATAGCATCCGGCCCAAACTCAATAATTTTTTTCATGGCAACCTGTATATTAATATCATTTCTTGAGTAGGGGATCTTCAAAATATTGTTTTCATCTACTCCCATCTCTGTAAGTCTTTTTGCGGAATATTCAACAGGTGGTATGCCATACTCGTCGTTTTGGTAAAAGAAGGCGATTCTTTTTGGTGAAAATTTTTGTTGCATATACGCTATTAGCGCCTTTGCTTCATCAACATAAGATACTCTGAAGTGAACAATGTTTGTAAGTTCAGGCGCCCTGAATAACGGGGATCCAGAATTTGAAAACAATACTAAAATCTTTTTATCTTTTATTAAATCTAGAGAGGCAGCAAGTGTTGGCGATCCTACAGGAGCGATTATTAAATTTGTTTTATCTTCGTTTATTAATTTTTCAATATTTTTTCTGGCCAATTGGGGAGTGTATTGATCATCCAAAAATATAATTTGTATTAATTTATTATCTATTCCCCCAGAACTATTTTGCTTGTTTAATTTTACTGAGAGACCCTGCTTTACTGGTATCGCTATAATATTATTACTTTTTGTTATATCCATCGTCGACCCGAATAGAATTTTACCGCTTGACGGCGCATAGGCTTGCTTAGTTTCTTCTTTTTTTGATATTTTTTCTTCGCTTATTTTTTCATTTTTTTTGATCTCCTGCATCTTGCTTGCTTCTTGGCAGACAAAATTTTTCTTGAAATATGAATCTTCCCCACATATCTGTAATAAATTATATTTGCCGTCTTTTATATCCAATATGGCAAAATTGTCATTTAAAATAGAATACAGATATCTATTTGATCTTGTTGGAGAAGAAACTATCTGCAATATTTTTTTATCTTTATCAGAAATCAGGAATGCGCCACCTTCTGGGAAATCTTTTCTTGGGCTGTCGCTATGAAATTCTAGTTTTACCGGATACTTAGGGCTTAATTTTTTTTCGTTTTTCAAAAAAATCTTTTCATCAGGGTTTGTCAAAAAACTTATTATTATCGACTCTTTAGATTTTGGCAGATTTAAAACAATTGCGTTAGGCAAAGTTAAAAAATAATCTTTCATTAAATTTTTTAGAGAGTCTTTTTTGTTGGACGGCATTACGCCCTTTATCGCAAGTTCTTTTCCAAAAGTCTTATCGGCCCAATATTCCCGATATTCTTGCGGTCCCTCCAAATAAATTACTTTCCCATTATTCTTTTGTATTAAGTTGGTTATAAGAAACAGAGTTTCCATATTATACGGTGACGTTCCGACTGCGTTACCCACAAATATGATATATGTATGCTTTTCTATAATTTCAAGTTTATTATTTATTATATGTTTTCTTTCTAGCTCATTAAGATCTCTTACAAGAGAGTGATATGCGCCACCTAGCGCTCCAAATATTATAAATTTTTCGTTATCACTTATTTCAAGATATATAGTTTTTTCAGAATCTTTATTTTTTTTGGTCAATTCAGCTATATTTTTATTGAAATCTTTTGGCGACCAATATTCTTGTTCTTTTTTAAAATAGTTTAATATTTTTTTAAAAAAACCTGGTTTATTGGATTTTATAAAATTAGTATAATCGGGGTCCGTCCAATCTTGGTTGTCACTGTCGGGATATTCAACTCTTTTTTTTGCATATTCTTCAGCTCTTTTCAAAGTTGAAAAAGAGGTTAATTCAAGTGTAATAAATAAAGACGCCCATATTATTTTTTTCATTTGTATTGATCCCAATTTAATCCATCCAAACAAACATGAGATAAACTATTCCAGATATAAGTAAAAGATGTAAAAATGAACATAATATTTTTTTTGTCAGTTCGCCGTGATACATAAATATAGTAGCTAAAACGAACGTGAGGCATGAGCATCCCAAAAACAAAAAGAAAATATAATCTGAAAGCATGAAGTATCCCACTTTTGGAGATAAGCTCTCAATAACGAATCTGTATGACAAAAGGGCCGCTATGTTTGCGCCGTTTAGTGACATTATGGTTCTTAAGTGTTTTTCAGGATCAAGAGAAAAACAGAACAGAGATATATAATATAAAAGTAAAAGTGGTAGGAAAATCGTAACAGCGTTTCTGGTTGTCAGGCGTTGATATTCCATCGAAAATAATAAGAGCGGTGTATATATGTTTTTTGTGCTGTCCGCTTTATCAAGAGAGGATACGTTGTATCCACTGACCACATTGCGTATCGGTTGTATCCACCCTGAGATTAGTATTTTATCAGATATAATAAACCTGTTATAAGAAGATTCAAATATCACTTCATTTGGGGATAAAGATAAGTTTGAAAATATCAAATATAACTTATGATTATCCAGGGGAAAATATTCATAGTCTAAATTGGTCGTGAATCTTACACGTATATCATATTTAACAAATAGTTTTCCCTGTAAAAGCTTGGTAGTTGGTGCGGACAGGTAAAGAATTTCACCCTTTTCAAAATAGAATTTCCCCAATGTTTCAAGCGATATCAAGCTGGGATCAAATTCAAATGAAACCTGCCCTGCAAATATAAAGCTGTCTTTGTTCATATCAAATTCTGGAAAATCTTTTATCGATAGGCCAACTTTAACTATTCCAGGATTCCCTCCAAATTCACTAATTTTTTGTGGAGTAAGTGGATAAAATTCAGGCTGCGCGTCCGTTATAACGTCGTTTTGAATTCCATAAAACATAGAAAATATTAAGATCATGAAGCTCAGCGCCATATTAACAAATTGATAACTGGGGCTTATATAACTTTTAATTTTTACTTCTGGCATCATAAGAAGCTTTCGCTTTTTTATTTAAATAGTTTTTATTAATTAGAGTTTCATATTTCGGGTTGCCACAAGTCAATATTTTAATTTGAATAATATTTATTAAGCTTTTTTATCTCTAATAACTCTGTAATCCAGCACCAAAAATATAAGACCCTGCTTTATCTTGACAACTGGTTCTTGGGCTGTTACGATCATGAGCAGTTAAAAAATTTTAAAACGTCCCTAAACGAGCAATACGTCATAGTGTTGTTCACCCCCTAACCCTTCAGCTTGTCCTAAGTTGAAGGGCTTTTTCTTTTAAAATTTTTTTTGCATAATTAATTTAACTTAGTTTAAGAATATAAACTCCAGTTAGGATCATCTTCGGTTATTGTTTCTGTCCTCATGCCAGTGTTAACAATAACAAATCTTGTTCCGTCACCAGATTTGCCATATCCGACTATGCTATATCGCGGCCCAGTTGGCGCCATATATTGTTGAAATTGAAATGGATCACGACCTGTTTTTAGATTTGATGCTTTTGAATTTAAAGAGAATAAGATCGAAATTATAAATACAAGATTAAGATTTTTCATTTTTTAGGTCCAACATTTGGATTGTCATTTTTAAATTTATTAACCCATTTGTAGTTTGTTTTGCAACAAAATCGAAAAATTTTAACCTAAACTTTGGATCGTTAATTTTTTCCATAAACTTTGTTAAATTCTCAAAGTTTCCAATAATATCTAATTCGAAAATATATTTTGAGTACCAAGTTTTTTTAAGTTCCGGCTTAAAATCAAATAATTTAACTTTTAACCCAGATTTTGAAGCTTCTTCTATAATTTTGACTATATTATCTATGCCAGAAAGATTTTTAAATTCTGCCTTAAGTCTGGCCAATCTTTCTTGCAAGTTTCTTTTTTCAAAATTATTAACGGGCCCGCTATTATCTATATTATTTTCGCTAGCACCATTATCCCCGTTTTTATCAGATTCAGATTTTAGATTATTAAGAATTGTCGCTTGTGATTTAATTATTTTATTTAAGGGCTTATTTAAAAATACCCACCAACAAGAAAAAAACAATAAACAGACGCTTGCCGTTAACAAATACCAAATATATTTAGGGCGTGAAATTAGATTAAGATATAATCTTGACCCTTTTGATGAAAAATACATGCCTTACTACTCCCTCTTTAAACATGCTTTTTTACTAATCTCTCTTTTTTACTTAATTTTTACTACTTTCTTTTTGTTGATTGTAGGCTTTCTTTTTGTTTTCAATATCTTGTCGAAACTCCCGCATATATTGTGAATTTGGATCCCAATTATCTACTATCAAAATTTCCATTCTTTTGAGATAATTTTCGGAACAAATCGATGGGTATTCAAAGTGTTTTGCCCATTTGTCGTTGTCAGCAAATTTTTTGTTGCACTCGCAGCAGGTACCGCCAGTCCTCTTTTGACTAGGGTCTTTCTTATAGTTTTCAATATTTTGTCGAAATTCCTGCACTTCTTTTGAGTTTGGACCAAACCAATCAGCGAACCGATTTTCCATTTTTTTGACATAATTTTCGAAACAAATTGAGGTATATTCAAAGTGTTTTTCAAACTTGTCTATGTCAGTAAAGAATTTGTTGCACTCACAGCAAGTGCTGCCAGTCATACCATAAACTTGTGCTGAAATAAAAACTGTCGCAAATAAGAGTAATTTTTTCAACATAAATTATCTTTCTCTTTTTTTAAATTAAAACCCAGGCTTGATCCATTGTAGAGGGTCAACCGCTATATTATTTACGCGCATTTCCCAATGCAAGTGATAACCAGTAGCATGACCCGTCATGCCAAGTGTGCCGACAGGGTTGCCGCGTTTGATTTTGTCACCAACATTAATGTTAGCAAAATTATCCAAGTGAAAGAAAAGAGAAATTATTCCGTAGCCATGATCGACCGCAACTGTGTTGCCGCTATGCGCAAATCTGTCTTTTAAGACAACGATGCCATCTTGGGTTGACCAAACAACAGATCTTGGGGTATTTGTCACATCAACAGCTTTATGCGCATATAGGCCTCTGTGCTGAGTTGTTCTTACTGTGCCAAAGTCTGTAGTTACTGCTTTAATATCTGTTGGGGCGTAAAACATTCCCTGCCATAATTTTTTCTTTGGAGAATTTTTTGTAACTTCTTCAATGGCATCATCAAGAGCTTTTTCACTTTGTCCCGCTTCTTGTTCAAGCCTCAATTTTTCAGGGGTAATTTTTACAATTTGTTTTTTAAATGGGAACGCAACGACATGAAATTTTAGATTTAAATTTAAGCTATTTCCAACTTTGTCTTGAATATCGATAGATGCCAGATATTCGTTAGGCGACTCTTCGCAAGATATCGGAATAAAACACTCGTATATTAATGCGCCCTGTGATTCTGGGAAGCAGTCGTATGTTTTTGAAAGAGCATTAACTTGAGCTGATTTAATCTCTTTATTTGTTTGGAACTGAATGTGCAGCGTGCGGCCCTGGAAAACTTTGTAATCAGATTCAGATTTTACAAATGCCGCCTGCAATGGGAGATTGTCCACATAGAAGACGATCTCTTTGCTTGTTGATTTTCGATTGTAGATTCCATTTTCGATATCTATTTTTAAAATATGCTTGCCGTTGGTTATAGTTTTTGTTGAAATCGGCACTGTGTAATCAAAATATTTTCTGCTAATTTTATGCTTGTTTACCAAATTTTTGCCATCTAGCCAGGCAGAAATATTTGCAACTTTATATGCGTCATGTCCTGTTACAATACACTGCACATCACCTGAATAGTAGCCGTTATCTTCTATTCCAGAAACTGTTAAATCTGGTGCAGATTTATAGAAAAAATATTTATAGGAGTTCCAGCTGAACCACGCTACTGAAATAGTTATAAGCGCATATAATAAAATTTTGGGTCTTGATTGCATGATTTGTTCCTGATTATTGTTTTTTTATTTTACTTGTAATTTATAGTTTAAATCTGAAAATTATTATAACAATTTTTTGAGTTTTAACTAGGCTCTGTTGAGTTTTTAAATTTTGACAAATTTCACAAACAGAATAATTTGCACCCGCTCATCCCGAGTGTTTTTTCGTAGAAAAAATGTATCGAGGGATGTAAGATTTGTTTTTTTGCCGACCCCTCGATACTAAATTCCTACGGAATTTCACTCGGGGCGAGCGGCCAAGAACCTAAATTCTGTTTCGGTCCCAAGAATAAAATTACAATTATCTCTGGATTTTTTTTTATTGTTCTATTACTTTGTCTTAAGTATCTACAAATTATAGAACAAAAATATGTAAAATAATGGTAACAAGGAGTTAAATACCATGGCATATAGTGTTAAATCCAAAAAAAGCGGCAAAATGTACTACTTGCACACAAAGCAAGTAAAACTTGCAGGCGATCGTTTGCAAAAGATCTATTATTTTGCAGGGGAAGTTGATAAACCTAATTCTCTTGATGCATTGCCAGCTGGTTACGAAGTTATGGAAAACAAGCGTACCGGACTTCCAATGCTAAGAAAGAAAAAATAGTTTTTTGCTATTATAAAAATGGCTCAGAATTTTTCTGGGCCATTTTGTTTTAGAAAATATATAGGGAGAGTTGGTGTGAAAAAAGTATTATTATTTTTCGGGTTAACTTTTTTGTCAGTTACTTATCTGGAGAGTAAACTTATGAGAAAATTTACGTTATCAAGTTCAGCGTTTCAGAATGGGCAAGAAATACCGGCAAAATATACTTGTCAGGGCGCAGATATATCCCCAGACTTAAGTTGGAAAGATGCCCCGGCAAACACAAAATCTTTTGCGCTTATAGTCGACGACCCGGATGCCCAAAAAGTAGCAGGTAAAGTGTGGGTGCATTGGGTTGTTTATAATATAGGCTCTAATATAAAGAGCTTGCCTGAAAATATAAAATCAGGGGATTTTTCTTTAGGGCTGACAGATTTTGGCAAAAAAGAATGGGGTGGCCCATGCCCACCAACTGGGAAGCATGAATATGTTTTTACACTTTATGCACTTGATATTAAACTGGATTTAGCTGGTGATGTTGACAAAGAAAAGTTATTAAGCGCCATAGAAAATCATGTAATTTCTCAAACGCGGCTTATTGGGTATTATCAAAAAAAATAGAGTATAATTTAAGAAAGTTTTATGAAGCAGTTGTCAAGTTTGTTTTTGTTATTAGGTTTAGGGACCTGTCAATCGAGTAAGATACAAATGAAAAAATTAGAAATAGCTCCAAATAATATTGAACAGTATTTTGAAATCGCCACCCAATATAACGACCAACTTCCAAAATTATGGAACGATTTAAAGCCAGAAGAGCGCATTTTTGCTTATTACATGTATCGAGCAAGTATCCCTGGAAATAATATTTTAGCCGGTCAAACCCACAGGGATGCAACTCAAATAATAGATATTTTCGAAAAAATAATAAAAAACAAAAAAACTATAATTGATAACTGCTCTAAATTATTTGACGCTGAACAATTCATAAAACAATCAGAAATATATTTGGTATATTTGCTTGCAAATCATGGCCAATATTTTTTAAAAGAGTTTGAAAATAATAAGCGCACGCCAGAAAATCTTAATTTATTTGTATTAACACAAAATAATTTAATTTTGGCGCTAGAAGCTCTGGGTGAAACTGATGCAAAAAATACTATCTCAAAATTAAGAGACTCTATATTTAATGCTTCTGTTGAACCAACTTTGACAGTTGAGGGCAGTATCGAAAAAAGTGCCACTAATATGTATGGTCCCGGATTTACTGATGCAGATTTTGAAAAACTTGATCCGGTCCAAAAAACCGCAATCAACGGGTATTTTGAAATAGAAATTGTTAATGGCGCGCGCGTACCAAAAGTCAGCTACTATAAAATAGGTGATAAATTTTCGCAAGAACTCGAAGTCGCCCATTATTGGCTCAATAAAGCTTTGGAGCATGTAAAAAAATACCCAGCTATTTTTGATATTAATATCCAAAATAGCTTAGATCTTATGACTAAATTCTTAGAATCTGGCGACGAGCAAGACTTTAAAAAATTTTGTATCGAATGGCTAAAAACTAAAAGTAAAATAGACTACAATTTTGGTTTTGTTGAGGTTTACGAAGATCCAAAGCAATATAGAGGTTCTTTCGAGGCAGACGTGACAATCAAAGCAGTAGACATGGAAAAGCTTAATAATTTGTTCCCAGTATTAGAAGATAAGTTGCCATTTCCTGCAGAATTTAAAAGACAAAATCTACATGCATCGGGCGCGATTCCAAACGCATCTGTTAATGCAAAACTTTTCGGTTCAGGCGGCGCTGGGCCAGTAAAATTTACGGCTGCCTACTGCTTGCCAAACTATGATGAAATAAGATCCCAGTATGGCTCAAAGCAGATTATGTATCAGATGGGCAAGGGGTTGGGCGAGTTAATAAACCCAGAATTAAATAAAAAATTATTTAATATTAAAGATAATCTTGAGTGGCTAAATAAATATGACCCGGAAAATAAACTTGATCACGATCTTTCAGATATATTAACAACTTTACATGAAACTATTGGTCATGCCAGTGGCGCCCCTGCGGAGCATATATTTATCGATGGCGACCAGTTAACCATATCCGGGAAAACTTACTCTGTTGGCGATAAAATTCAGGTTACTAGCGATAATATAAACGAGTTTATTGGCGGGTACATGTCGGGTCTTGAAGAACTTCGAGCTGAAATTATAGCTTTATATATCAGTATTTTTTGTTTTGATGAACTTGCTGAAAATAACGTATTTAAAGATTGGCCAACAAAATTAACCAAAGACAAAATTACTGAAAAACTAATTTTGCATATGGCAGAGGCTGGCTTATACAGGCTAGTTTCGCAAGCTGATGATGCAAAAGAGATTTCACAGGCCCATGCGCGAGCAAACACAACAATATTAAATTATTTGTTGGATCATGGCGGCTTGGAACTTGTTGAAGAAAAAATAGATGTAAATAATCTCTCGCACACAGTCTTGGGCCTAAAAATCACTGATTTAAAATTGGCTATGGGGGCCGTTAAAGATTTAGTTATAAGAGTTCAAAAAATAAAATCTACGGCTGATGGGCAGGATGTTGAGAATCTAATGAAAGCTTATGGAACATGTGTTAGGCATCCTGAATACATAAAAATACTCAAGGCTAATAGAAAAGCCGTGATTGGGGATATTAAAGAGGTTGCCGAAATTTTTCCAAGACTTATTCCTGCTCTAGATTCGAATAATAATATAGCTGATGTTTCTGCTGAATGGCCGAAAACTTTTCTTGAGCAGCAGCTTGAACTGCGAGATCTGGCCAAATCTAAAATATAGTTAGATTTACTTGAGTTTTTTTACCCGCTCGTCCCGAGTGTTTTTCGTAGCGGCAGCGAAGAAAAATTTATCGAGGGATGGCGGTTCTGCTCGATCCCTCGATACAATCACCTTCACTACGTTTCGGTGATCACTCGGGACGAGCGGATTTCTCGAATCTAGACAAAAAATCAATAGAATTTGAATCTAAAAAATTAATTTTTAGCTAATATATTTGTCTGGGATTTTGCTAACTTTTTCCAAAGTATCTTTTTCCAGGGTCTCAGTAATATTTTTAATATCTTTTTCAAGCAAACTATTACTTATATGCAGTAAAATTTGCTGATCAAGTAGATCGAGTTTTGGCAGATTTTGATCAAGTTTTGCTTTAAAAGTTTTTTTATAATTCTCAAAATTAGTTTTCTTAAGCTCAGGTTGCCCGTTTAAACTTTCCAAGCTGGCAACGTCATAAAAAAAACCCTGAAACGCCCTTTTTATTTTTTCAGCAGCATCAGCTTTTGTTTTCCAATCAGCAGATTGGCTAGATTGGGCAGGTTGCTTAGTCGGCTGTTTTACTACTTCTATATTTGGTTTATTCACAGAAAAACTACCTTCTGCCGGTAATTTGACTTGAGGTTTTAAAACGCGCTTTTTTGGAGCAGGCGTTTCGCGCTTTGGCTTTATAGCTTTTGCTTCTTTAGCCTTTTCTTTAGGCTTTGGCTCGACTGCTTTAATTGGCTCTTGAGATTTGATTGCTGTTTTTTCTACTGTCTTTTTTGGTTCGACAGTTTTTGGCGCTATTTTTTGTTCCGGTTTAATTTCTTTTACTTTATTTGCCGTCGTCATAGGCTTTGCTGTCGGTCCTACTTTTGGTTCTGCTTTAATCTCTTCTACCTTGTCTTTGCCAGAAATTTTCCTGAATATCGATTTTAAAAAAGAAAACATAACTATTTCTCTCCCAGTAATTTTTAATTAAGTTGTAACTAAGTTTTTTAAACTCTACAAAAAAATATATCTTTATAGCTACAAAATTTTTCTCAAAAATTTATTTTAAAAAATAATCTAAAGAGTAGCTTCCGCCATCAGATATCAATAATCCCAGAAGTATAAAAAATAATGCAAGTGGATACTCGTATACTTTGCTGGTGTCCCCATTTGCAAAATGATATCTAAGCGCAACAAGCATAACAATGCACATAAAGAATGCCGCTATTCTTGTTCCAAGTCCCAATATTAAACAGATTCCACCAAAAAACTCTGCACATGTTGCGGCCAGGCCCCAGAACATTGGCCAAAACGTAATTCCAAAATTTTTCATCTGCCCACCGAGCCAGATCCATTGTTGGTTGCCTCCCATTATTTTGGGAAACCCGTGCAATATAACAAATAGCGTGCCAACTGCTACGCGTATTACAAACAAACCAAGGTCTTTTGTTGCTATATTACTTGCAAAAAGCCAGTTAAAGATATTAAACATAGTTTCTCCCAAAATATTTTTTTTAAGATTACAAACTAAAAAAACTAATTGCTAAAATAATAAAATCTATAATATAAGTTGCTGTGCATACTGGACAAAAGGCCCCAATTTTAAAATAACTTATATATGCAAGATATATTGCAACTAATATTGCCGGAATAGATATATAAAAAATTAAATTTGCTTGATTTAAAATCGCCAGTGAGCCTATAACTGCATATAAAAGCATGCCCAATATCGAATTTGAGATAAAAAATAGATTTCCGTATTGGCTCAAAATTGTTTTTGAACAAGAGAATCCATCAGATAGATCGCATCCTGCTTTGTATAACGGGTCAACTTTGATTTTTTGTTCGACAATAAAAAGATATAGTGAACAGGCAAAGCCTATTATTGATAAAATTAATATAGAGATAATCATGAACCTTCTCCCTTTTGTTTTTATAACATTATCATCTTGAAATTAAAATTCAAGTTGACCAAATCTTGATTAGTTTCTAACTAATTTTTTAACTTGCTTGTTGGGTAATCAATTAAAATTTTTTCAGGAGATTTTTATGTTTTCAAAAAAAAATATAGCTATGTTTTTATCTGGTGCAGCAGTATTTCATGCATTAACGCATATATTATTAATTTTTTCCGGCACTTTGCCTTTGATGTTTTTCTCTATTCAACTAGATCAAAATCTTAATTTTTACGGGGCTATAGTAGGCTCTGTAATAGCGGCGGCACTTCTTTGGTGGGCAAGTAGTTTAAAAGACTAATTTTATAATTAAAAATAATTGATTACCCGCATGTGATAAGCTTGTTTTACTTTGATCCGCTCGTCCCGAGTGATCACCGAAACGTAGTGAAGGTGATCGTATCGAGGGATGAGCATTTTTTTCGATTATAAAATAGATAAATTATTATATAATATTATTTTTTGCCGCCATCCCTCGATACACCCAGGCTACGCTAAAGCTACGCCGGGCACTCGGGACGAGCGGGGTTTGCTTACCCATGCAATTTATGTAAAACTTAACAGACCTATACTCTTTACTTATTTTTTCTGGAGCAAAATATGCAAAAACTACTTACACTAACACTCATGTTTAACTTTTGTTTGTCTGCTAAAAATTGGGAAAATTTGCTGCAAGATAATCGTAAACTAATGGGCGAAGAGACTTACCAGCTTATTAATAAGCAATATAAAGAGTTTATCTCTGGCAAATCTCCGGCGATAGCAAATCCCTTAATTAAAGAAATAGAAATTATAGAGTGTGGTGAGCCACTTGTTGACATAAAATCTGTAAATAATGCCCGTATAGGGGTCATGGAAGACGATCTGCTACTCAAAGCGCATAGCTGCAAAGAAGATATAGATCCAAGGGGTGAAAAATATTCTTTTGTTCGCAAAAGCGTTTATGACGCACTCTGTCGCATGGTTAAAGAACTGGATAATCTTGCTCCAAGTTTTGGCTACGAAGTTCATGAACTTCAAATAAAACTTTTTGAGGGATTGCGAGATTTGTCTACTCAAAAACAACTTTTTGATTTTAAATTAGAAGAATTGCGTAAAAAAAATCCAGAATTAACAGAAGAGCAGCTTTATGAAGAAACTAGTAAATGGGTTTCACCATACATCAATAATGTCCCGACCCATTCAACAGGCGCAGCGGTCGATATCGCGCTTTATAGCAAAAAAGCTGAAAAATTTTGTGACATGGGAAGATTTAATACCAGCGGGCCTGCTGCACCAACTTTTTCCGATTCACCAAGCCTCACACAAGAACAACAAAAAACTAGATTATTATTTTTAATTGCCGCAACAAAAGCCGGGCTCATAAATTATCTTTACGAATTCTGGCATTTTTCTTATGGTGACAAGTATGCTGCATATTGGCGCGAAACTGATATAGTAAACCGCGTGGCAAAATATAACTCCATAAAATAATTTTATAATATTTTTATAACAGCTTATAACTATGATTAAAAAAACTGTTTTTATTTTCGACTTTGATGGAACATTGGCCGACTCATTGCCGGTAATTATCGAATGTCTTAACGACGTCGCAGACTTTTATAAATTTAAAAAAATTGAAAATCATGAGTCATTAAGAAAAAAACATATCAGAGATATTCTTAAAGAGTTGGGCATTGGACAATTTAAGTTGCCTTTTGTTGTACGCACTATAAGAAAAAATTTAAATGAGCGAATAGGCGAAATTAAGCCCCATCCGGGAATAGACAGAGTCATAAAATATCTGCATGATCACAACTTTCAAATCGGGATAGTTACGAGTAACTCAAAAGAGAACGTAGAAAAATTTTTAATAAAAAATAATTTAAATTATTTTAACTTTATTCATGGCCAATCGCGTCTTTTTGGTAAAGGCAGAGTTATTGCAGACATCATAAAAACTCATAAACTCGACCCCGCGCAAGTTGTTTATATTGGCGATGAGGCTCGAGATGTTGAAGCTGCGAAAGCCAATAATATAACAAGCGTAGCGGTAACTTGGGGGTTTAATAGCCGTGAAAAGTTAGAAGAACACAAACCCGATTATATAATCAACCACGCCCATGATTTGCTTAAAATTATTGGCGAATAAAACCCCGGGATATTTAAATCCCAGGGCTGTTTGTTATAAATAAGTATACGCGATTTCTTTTCGTTCAAACTTAAAATACGGGGCCTTGTTTTGCTCCACTACCATTAGCGTAGTACTTGTTTTTTAGCGCAAGCGTCAGCGAACTTTGTGTCAAACTTGTGCTTGCATTGTATCTAGCCAGTGCAAAATTGCTTCCTGTTGAGTCCACTCCGCCGGCAACAATTTGTCCATTAGATTGTATTGCTATCGAAGTCATTTTCCCAAAAGGCTCATTAGTAGTTGTCACAATCCCGCCGGTACCAAAACTGGTGTCCAAACTGCCATTTGTATTGTATCGTGCCAATGCACAAGGCGTTGAGCCAAAGTCTATATTATATCCGACAGCGACAATTTTGCCATCCGATTGCATGGATATTGAAGCTATGTCGATGCTAGATCCGCCTATTGGGGTGGTAACAGTTCCATTGCTGCCAAAACTGGTGTCCAAGCTGCCATTGCTGTTAAATCTTGCTAATGCAAATTCGTCATTGCTGCCTATGGTTGCACCTCCTCCAGCAACAATTTGACCATTGGCTTGTATAGCTATTGAATGTATTATGCTATCTGAACTGCCAATTTTGGTAGTGACAATACCATTAGTGCCAAAGCTCGTGTCCAAGCTGCCATTGGTGTTATATCTTGCTAGTGCAAATTCAAAGTTGCCGCCTGGGTTTGCATCTCCGCCAGCAACAATTTGCCCATTAGATTGTATTGCTACTGAATATATATTGCTATCTGAACTGCCAATTTCTGTAGTGACAATGCCATTAGTGCCAAAACTGGTGTCCAGAGTTCCATTGGTGTTGTATCTTGCTAGTACAAATTCGTGATTGCCGCCTATGGTTGCATATCCACCGGCAACAATCTGCCCATTGGCTTGTATCGCTATTGAGGATATTGAGCCACCTGTGTTTCCACTAATCTGAGTGGTGACAACGCCATTGGTACCAAAACTATTATCTAAACTTCCATTGGTGTTATATCTAGCCAATGCAAATGTTTGTGCCCCACTTATATTTGCCTGTCCCCCTGCGA
The DNA here is from genome assembly GCA_963717435.1 of uncultured bacterium. Taxonomy (GTDB): domain Bacteria; phylum Babelota; class Babeliae; order Babelales; family Babelaceae; genus MFD05580-245. The sequence goes on along the minus strand of OY970332.1, from coordinate 435,605 downwards.
CAATTTGTCCATTAGATTGTATCGATATTGAGAATATCTCACTGCCGCCAATGCCAATTGCGGTAATAACAATGCCGTTACTGCCAAAACTGGTGTCCAGAGTTCCATTGGTGTTATATCTTGCTAGTGTAAATTCAGGGTTGCTACTTATGCGCGCAGATCCCCCTGCGACAATTTGCCCATTGGATTGTATTGCTATTGAGTTTATTTGGCTACTTGAACTGCCGGGAATTGGTGTGACGACTGAGCCGGGAGGTGTTCCAGTTGGATTAAATGATGTGTCCAGCGTGCCTTGCATTGCAAATAATTGCGGCGCAAACACAAGTAAAGTTAACGCAAGATTCTTCGATAAAGTATTTGTAATCCTCATAAAAATATACTCTTTCTTTTTTAGATTGTTTTTTTGAATACAGGATTTACATTAACATTATTTTCTGGATTTTTTCAAATTAACTAAATCTTCTCTTTTAGTGCGGCTTGGACAAAGTTTACAAATAATTTATGTGGCGCAAAGGGCTTGCTCTGTAATTCCGGGTGAAACTGACAGCCGATAAAAAATTTATGATCCGTAAGTTCAATTATTTCCGGCAAATTATTTGTCTCGTGCGATCCAGATATCATAAAGCCGTTTTTTTCAAATTCGTTTTTAAATTTTAAATTAAGCTCAAATCTGTGCCGATGTCTTTCAGAAATTTTATTATTTTCGTAAATATTAAAAGCTTTGCTATCTTGTTTTAAACCACAAATTTGGGCGCCAAGTCGCATGGTGCCGCCCTTGTTTGTTATATTTTTTTGTTCTTCCATAAAATCAATAACTGGATATTCTGTACTTTCGCAAAACTCAGTCGAATTTGCGGTTTTCATGTTTAAAACATTTCTTGCAAATTCTATAGCCGCAACCTGCATCCCCAAACAAATTCCCAAATATGGTATTTTATTTTCTCTTGCATAACGTGCAGCAAAAATTTTGCCTTCAATGCCTCGATCTCCAAATCCACCCGGGACTATTATCCCATCAACTTTTTCAAGTTTTAAATTTATATTATCTTCTGTTAAATCTTGAGAATCTATAAGCGTTAATTTAATTTTTGATTTTGTTGGAATCTGCGCATGCGTCAGCGCCTCATACAAGCTCTTATACGCGTCTTTGAATTCTATATATTTTCCAACAATTGCAATATTAACTTCTTGTTTTAAATTTTTTAGAGTGTCGACAATATTTTGCCAGCTATCAAGATTGGGTTCTTTATAAGTAATATTAAAATTTCGAACTATAGTTTCAGGAAGTTTCTCTTGTGCAAAAACCAACGGCAATTCATAAATTATTCCAAGATCAGGCGCCGATATAATCGATGCTTCTTCGACGTTAGTAAACAGTGAAATTTTCTTTTTTATATCTTGCGATAATTTATATTTTGATCTGCAAATTAAAATATCTGGCTGAATTCCCAGTGAGCATAAATGTCTTACTGAATGCTGAGTGGGTTTTGTTTTTAAATCTCCTGATGACTCAAGAAATGGGACATATGTTAAGTGAATATACAAGCAGTCTTTTCTACCCTGATGCAACCCCATTTGCCTTATTGCTTCGATAAATGGCAATATTTCTATATCCCCAACAGTACCGCCAATTTCAACAATTAAAAAATCGACACGACCAGAATTATTTTCTGATGCATTGTTAATAGTTTGCTTAATTTCATCAGTAAGATGTGGAATCGTTTGGATATTATGGCCCAAAAAATCGCCCCTGCGTTCCCGCTCAATAAGTCGCGCATAAAGCTTTCCTGCGGCAACGCTATTATGATCTTTCAATTTTACGTTCGTGAATCTTTCATAATGGCCCAAATCTAAATCAGTCTCGGCACCATCTTCTGTTACAAACACTTCGCCATGTTCATGTGGGCTCATTGTCCCAGGATCGACATTTAAATACGGGTCCAATTTTAAGAAAGATATTTTATGACCCATATTTTCCAAAAGCGTGCCAATAGACGCAGCGCTTAACCCTTTTCCAATTCCTGATAATACCCCGCCCGTGATGAAAATAAATTTTGTCATGAATACACTGTTTTTCGTTAAAAAGATAATAAACAATGTATCGTATGATAACATATTTAAGATAATATTTTAAAAATAAATAAAACTGGTGAAAATTAAGTTTAAAATTTATTAAACTCTCTTTAACCTGTTTTTGTACTTTTAAATAAAAGAGAGTTTATGAAACAAGATTTGCATATAAAAAATGGGATAATAATCCCTGAACACGAACTTGAGATAACAGCAAGTAGATCCGGTGGCCCGGGCGGGCAGCATGTTAACAAAACAAGTTCAAAAATAACCGTTAGGTTTAATGTAAAATCTAGTAATAGTTTAAGTGACGAGCAAAAGTCGAGAATATTAGAAAAGCTACAAGCCAAATTAACTTCAGATGGTGATTTAATTGTAAGTAACAGTTCTACAAGAAGTCAGGATCAGAATAGAAAACTTGCATTAGATAAGCTTGCCGATGAACTCAAAAAAGCTTTATATGTCTCCAAAAAACGCATGGCCACGCGTATATCAAAATCTGTCAAAGAAGCACGGTTGAAATCAAAGTCCCACCGGGGTATGATCAAAAAGCTGCGCAGTCAAAAAATAGAGTTTTAAAAATTTGTTTTAAAAATCGGGGATCTCTAGTGTCTAAAAAAATATTTATTAACTCAGAACTATTTTGGTCAATATTAAAACGGTTTTTGGTAATTTATCTAGCAGTTTTAATTCCAGTTTATTGGTGCCATTATGGCCCACAAAATTTCTTGTGGCTCTCTGATTTTGGTCTATTTTTAACTACAATTGGTCTATGGCTCAATTCTGGTCTATTAATCAGCATGGCAGCTGTTGGTGTTATGGCAGTCGAACTTGCTTGGAACGTCGATTATTTTATTGATATATTTTTTAAAGTTAACTTGATTCATCTTTCAGATTACATGTTTGACTGTTCTTACCCCGTTCTTCTTCGCGGGCTATCTTTATTTCACGTCTTCACGCCAATTATCTGGGTTTTATATCTTATGCAATACGGCTACAACAGACGTGCGATATATTATTTTACTGCTCTTTATTGGGCAAGTTTGATTTTTATATATTTTTTTACGGATCCAAAAGAAAATATCAGCTGGGTTTTCTGGTCCCAAGTTTATTCTGTGAACTATATTTCAGAACCGATGTGGGTCGTAACTTTATTTATCTGCTTCCCATTACTGATTTTCTTTCCGACCCATTATATTTTTACAAAATTATTTAAAAAAGCTTAGCTTAAAATATCAGGGTAGTTTGTGATTATCCCATCAACGCCGAGTAGGGCAAGATTTTTTGCCAATTTTTTGTCGTTAACAGTATAAACAAAGACGCTTAAATTGGACTCATGTGCCTGATTAATTATATTTTTTGTAACCAGCTTATAATCTAAAACTAAATATTGCGCGCCAATTTGCTTTGTTAGTTCTATATAATTATTTAATTTATCTTCAAACAATGCGCCGGTTTTCACTTCCGGGCAATATTTATGAAAATCTTTTAGAGCCGTTAAATTAAAAGAAGTCACAATAAAGTTGTCAGTCGACCAGTTTTTATTCTTAATATATTCACGAATTAAGTTTGCAACAGATTTTGTTGCCTCAGGATCTTTAATCTCGATATTTATCGTAACTTTCTTGTTAACCAAATCAAATACCTGAGACAATAACGGGACATGTTCGCCGCTACCTGCATCAAGATTTTTTAAATAACCCCAGTTTAAATCTTTAACATAGCCCTTGCCATTTGTTGTGCGATCAACAGTTTCGTCATGCATAACAACAATCTCGCCAGATTTGCACTGAAAGACATCAAGTTCTATCATGGGTGCGCCCATTTTAATAGCGCGCTTGAACGAACGCAGTGTATTTTCTGGTTCATACCCGCTTGCACCACGATGCCCGACGATTATTGTTTTTTTTGACACTTTTGAAGCTGTTTGTGAATTAAGAATAGTTAACAAAATAATAGATACCAAAAATAGTTTATTCATACAGATTACCCCTGATTAATTGTACGAAAATATTTAAAACTACTATTAGTTTAAGATTAGGGTCCCGTAAAATACAAGACCCCTGCTAATTAATTTTAAATTAACTATTTTTATTTTGTTTCATATAGCCCAGTTTGGGCTACTGGATTATCCCATTTGGACCTGCAATATCTGCTTATTATTGACAATTAGATAATATTTAGTATGATAAATATCTACCAAAATAATAATCAAAAAACTAGTGGGGTTACAGTGTCAAAGAGTCTAAATAAGCTATTTTTAACTATTTTTTCATGTTTCGGTGGCATAAATGCCATGGAGCAAGAATCTTATATCACAAGTGAGACAGGCTTTCTATTATCAAGAAATGAAGCAGACTTCATTTACCTTGCAAGCCAAAATGATCTTGAGAGCGTAAAAAGACTTTCTGGGTTAGTTGATATAGACGTAAGAAATAAAAGGGGGTCAACTGCTTTGCATTGGGCTTCTTACGCCGGTTATTTTGATATAGTAAATTATTTGCTAAAAAATGACGCAACGGTTGATGTTCGTGATAACAATAGAAAAACCCCGTTGCAATGGGCATGTGGTAATGGACATGATACTATAGCAAAAATGTTGCTTGAATATGGTGCGGATCCTGATTTGGCGGATGAAAAAGGTGATACGGCTTTACATTGGTCCATTTTCAAATTTCATAATTTTTGCGCAAAGAAGTTAATCGCCCATAAAGCAGAAATTAACTGTCAAAACAACCAAGGAATATCACCACTTCATACAGCTCTTGTAGCTGGAAATCTTGAGATGGTTAATATTTTGCTTGAAAATGGAGCTGAATTTTTGACCGATAAATCAAAGCGCAACCCTATCCATTGTGCGGTATGGGGCAAGAATTTAGATTGTCTTAAGGCTATTCTTGGTGCCCTTACAGATTCACAGAAAGCAGAGTTGATTAATGCTGGTGATCGTGAGGGAGAAACGCCTCTGCATTATGCAGCTGTAAATGCAAATTGGCGCATGGCTCTTGAGCTTATAAAAAATGGCGCAGATGTTAATAAGCAATGCTTTAAAATTGAACATACCCCATTGCATATAGTCTTGCGCAATCACAAAGGGACCAGATCTAACTTCCAGTCTATTGGTGAATATATGGATAAGTCTAAAGATTTTATTCTTGATAATCGCAAAGTGATCACTTTTATTGCCACATTAAAAATGTCGGGCAAACTTGATACATCAATTACCGATCATTTGGGATATACACCATTTGATTATATCGAGAAGATGCGCTTTAATTCTTCAGATGAGAAAGAAGCGCTAATTAATATGCTTTTTGGTAAATCTAGAAATTAAGTAATTAAGATTTGTGGGTTATAATTTAAACTGTTAAATTATAACCCACTTTTTTATTTCAAAAATTTTAAGGCAAATAACTGGTAAAATAATGCAAAATAAAAAACAGTTTCTTGATTACGTTCTCTCTTATCTGGAATCCCATGGGCCGATCAGGTCACGTGCTATGTTTGGCGGATATGGTATTTATTTTGGCGATGTCATGTTTGGTCTTATAGCAGAAAATATTCTATATTTTCGCGTCGATGATCAAAATCGCCTAGATTATCTTGCGCATGACTCAAAACCATTTGTCTATTCTGCTGGCCCCAAAACAGTGTCTTTGCCATATTTTGAACTGCCAGAAGAGATATTAAATAATTCTGAAGAACTTGATTTGTGGATAAAAAAGTCTGTAGACGCTGCAAAACGTAATAAAGCGGCGAGTTCCAAAAAGCCTGGGGCAACCAAAAAGGTCAGCAAAAAATAAACTACTTTCTAGTCTTCTTGCTTTGCGCTATCAACTTCTTCTTTTTCTTCTTTTGTAGAACTTGAGGCGCCAAAAGTCTTTTTTAACACGATTTTTTTGTTAAGTCTTTGTTCTAATTTTTCCATTTCTATTTCATGTTTGAATTCTACTATTTTTTTATGAATTAAATTTATTTGCCCTGCTATTTCTAGCACGCGCCCATCGTGTTTAAAAGTATCTTCGGACAGATCTGCAAGCTGTTTATATTCATCTGCTACATTTTTAATCTGGTTCTTGAAAATTTCATGTTCTGAAATCTTCTCATCGATCAAATCTAAAAAGTCTTCGTCGGTCCCCAAGTTTCTAATTAATCTGGTTAAAAGAACATCTTTTTCAGGCCCGAGGTTGATAATTAGTCTGGGTAAGAGCATAGCTTTTTCGTGAAATTCTGTTTGAACAACTTTTATAATTAAGTTTATATAGTCTTCTATCTGCTTCCCGTTAGTAAGAGATCCTTCCATCCCACCCTTAGCGTCAAATGTATCATATAAACTGGGCATAGTGTTTAATATCTGCCAGGCAGTTTTTAGAATTAAACTTTGTGGTTCTGTTTTACAAATAGTATCGATTAAATTTGGAAAAACATGTTCCGCATAAAGTTTACTTGTTTTAGGTTTAGCCGGTTCATTCAAATCTTTACTGCTACTACTACCACTTTCAAAAGAAAACAAAGTCATAAGAGAGTTTATTTGTTCTATATATTTATCGTCATCAACTTTTGACTTTATTAGTGCAGATATCACCTCAGGCGAGTTTGTTGCTGTATTCTGATCCTCTTTTAAAAACGAAGATGCGTATATAATGTCTATGTTTCTTGGCTTTAAAGGCTTTAATAATGATAATTGTGGCTTAGGTGAATTTTCTTCAGACAACAGGCTATTTGAATTTGAATAATATAGCGTAGAAATTAGTAGAAGTGATATTTTTGACTTCATTAAGCTCTCCCTTTTAAAATTAACTGGATTTCAAAAATCTAAATGCGGGATGATTTTACTTCTTTTGTTATTATTAGGCAAGCGGCATGCAAATGGGCTTAAAATTTGATTAATTATTGTTTGGTTTTGAAGTTTCAACGTACTGCAAAACTTTATTAAACTCTTTCCATGGAATATCAGCAAGTTTATTTATCTTTAGTGTCGTAAGAATTTTGGCTTCAATATTTTTATCGCCAGATATTTTTGCATTTAAGAGCGCAAGTTGTTTTGCATTAATAAGAGAATTGGTTTTTGAATTTAAACTTCTTGTATTATTTATATCCCCGTCGTTATCAGTCGGATCATCTTCAGAAAATATTCCAAGCAACATCATGGCATCGTAGCGCCTATGATACGTGCTTGAACCACCCCAGGCTTGATCGCAACTTTGAACTTCAGCATTAGGAGTAAGAAGTGATTGGCAGGAGATCCATTGTGCGCTTTTTGGATGGCGCAATATTGTCTCAAGTGCAGGCTGGCCGTTAATAATACGGGATGCTTGAGTTAAAATTAGCCCATGCTTGGAACACATTTTGTGTATTGAGTCTAAAATTAATGGCAACGAAGCGTAGGTTCCTTTATGTCCCTTGCGATCTTTGCCGACAACAACACCAAATTCTTTGTGCAGCTCCATTAGTGCGAGCGTAAGTTGATCTATGTCTTGTGATTGAAATTCTTGCATGATGTTTAATTTTTATTAGTTATTAAATAATTATATTAATAATAACATAATTTAAAATTTTTTATCGTGATTTAAAGAAGAACAAATAAAGGCAGATAAAACAGAGTATTATTCAAAAACTTTGCCCATTTCAAGGTTTAAATTATATCTACTATTATATGATTTAAGAGCATCAATTGATTCATCCCCGCCCCAATAATTTTTGCTGTTCATGCCAGGTCGAAAAACGTTGCATTTACTTAATATCAAAATATCCATTAAATTTTTGCGTTTGCCTCTAAACTGCTGTTTTCCATTTCCGCATGCAAGATCATAAGGTGTATCACAATCACAGTTTTCAATGTGTGGATTAGCTCCATTTTCAACTAAAAACTTACAAACAAGAGGTTTGTCTCTAAGAACTGCATAATGCAATGCGGTAAACCCAGCAAGTAGATTAGAGTTTATGTCAAACCCGTTGCTAATTGCTTCTTTAAGTTCTTCTATACTCTCTTCTTGATATTTATCATGGGAATTAATAGACCTCCAAACTTTGGCATCAAACCCACCCGTCGCCGCGCAATTTAAAAACATAAGAGTAAGTATTAAGAAAAGTTTTTTCATAAATTATATTTCGCTAATAAGTGATCTATGTCTTGTGATTGAAATTCTTGCATGATGTTTAATTTTTATTAGTTATTAAATAATTATATTAATAATAACATAATTTAAAATTTTTGCCGTATTCTCACAACTTTTTTTCTAGCGCGCCATTTCTCATATTATGCAAGCATTAAGTATATCTTGACTTGAGAAAATAATTTTTATCTAATGTGTATAAAATTTTACAAATTTATACAGGAAACAAAAATGAACATAATAAAAAAAATATTTTTAATATCAGTTTGCTTCTCATCCCTAATTTCTATGAATCAAGAAAGTTTAAAGCTCTTAACTCAAGAAGAGGGGGATTGTCTTAAATGGTTTGAAATTACAAAAACATCAATTAGTTGGGGACTTAAAGATTTGTCAGAAGAAGATAAAAATGTTTTTAATCAAGATGGTTCTTATGTGAATAATATGGAAACTGTAACAGAACTTTTAGGAAGATTTGTTGCAGGATTTTGCCAAAAAGCCCGCGCGCTTAATGTCCCGCTTAAATATAACGAAGAAATGATAGCCCATACTTTAATAAAAATACGAGAATATGTTGCTGCTAGAATGTTTGTATTTTCTCAATGTTTAACCAAAGAAGAACGATTAACTATCCGACAAGAGCAGTATATTAAAAATCCCCAAGCGGCTTATGATGCAATGTTAAAATATGGAAAATGTCTTGCAGGAGAACATGTAAGACTGAATCTTATACCAGATACTTTTGAAGCAAGAGAAAAAACGGCTCAAGAATTTACACAAAATAAAATGACAGAGTTGGAATTAGCTTATGGTAAAAGCTACTTTGCACTCTAATTTTTACAGACTTTTTACTCAATAAACGTTATTGCTTGGCCAATTTTTCCAGCACGTCCAGTTCTTCCAATTCTATGAATATAATCTTCATGAGTTTGTGGAAGATCATAATTAATAACGTGAGATACATCATCGATATCAATTCCACGTGCAACAACATCTGTTGCCAAAAGAATATTAACTTTATCTTCTTTAAACGCAGCTAGCGCTTTGTTTCTTTGTGCCTGAGTCTTATCGCCATGAATAGCGGCTACATCAAATCCACGTTCTTTTAGCGCTTTGGCTAGTTTGTCAGCAGATCTTTTAGTTGCTACAAAGATTATACTTTTTTTAACGTCTGGTTTAATCAAAAGGTCATGCAAAACATCTATTTTGTTTTTATGTTCTATTTTTATAATATCTTGATTTACATTTTCAGCAGATTGACGTGTTTTTACGCTTACTGATACTGGATTTCGTAAAAAAGAATCCATTAAGGGTTTTAGAGTTTGGGGTATGGTTGCAGAGAAAAACAGAGAGTGCCTTTTTGCCGGCAATTTATTGATAATATACTTAATATCTCTTATGAATCCCATATCAAGCATTGTATCAACTTCGTCTAAAACAATAGAGTCAAATTTACCAAAATTTATAATTCTATTTCTTTCTAAATCTATTAATCTTCCAGGTGTCCCGATTACAAATTGCGGGCCCTTGGCTAATTCTTTTTCTTGGAAATAAATACTTGATCCACCAATACATACTGTAGAATAAAGGCCCAATTTTGTTTTAAAGCTTTTAAGCTCTTCGTTTATCTGATTGGCCAACTCTCTTGTTGGGGCAATAATTAACACCTTGTGGGTTTTTTTAGTGACAATATTGTGAATTAGAGGGATTAAAAAAGCAGCTGTTTTGCCTGTGCCCGTATTTGCGGTAGCAATAATATCTCGCATTTCTAGTAAATATGGGATCGCTTCATCTTGGATTGGCGTTGGGGTCGTATAGCCCTTATTAATTATATTTTGCTTGATTTGATCTTCGATTGGAAAATCAGAAAATTTATGCTTAGAAATATAGGGCGCAGATGCAACCTGTTCTTCTACTTTTTTTATAAACATAGAAGGGTCAAATTTCTTGACGGCTCTTCTTGGCTGATTTGATCTGCCAAAGCGTCGTGGCCCTGATGATTTATTTCTATTAAAACTGCTAGTAGTTTTTTGGGGCTTATTTGATTTATAATTGGTCATTTTTTGATTTATCTTTGTTTAATTGTTTTGGTTTTTAACTTTTATTGAACTTAGAATAAGTCTTAAAAATTCCAACTAGTTAAATAATTCAATATATTAGCCAGTATAGCAGATAGATTAATTGTTGCAAAAGCTGGATTTGCACGAGATCCAAGATGGCGCTCGCCCTGAGTGTTTTTCGTAGCTCTTTAGAGCGTAGAAAAATGTATCGAATGGGTGCGCCGGGAAAAAATACAGAATTAACTTTCTGGCCGACCCTTCCGTCTACGTTAAAACTACGACGGACGCAGTCGATACACTCAGCCTGCCCGGCGAAACTTTAGTGAAGCCTGGGGGCGAGCGGCCACACGAGATTCCCTTTAGTGCCAATTTAAATGCTCTGATCATGTTGATTGCAAGAACTATTTACAATGGGATCCCAAAAATGTAAAACTCCCTGATGAGTAAAAATAAACTGGTTTTTTATGTCAAAGACAATCACAATGAAGATAACCTTTTTGGGCTCTAATGGCGTTGTAACAGGATCAAGACACTTAGTTGAGCATGAAAATACAAAAATTTTGGTTGATTGCGGGCTGTTTCAGGGAAGGCATATTGCCAAACGGAATTGGGACCCATTTCCAGTGGACCCTAGAACAATCAATGCTATAGTTTTGACCCATGCGCATCTGGATCATACAGGATATATCCCAGTTTTGATCAAAAATGGCTTTAAGGGAACAATTTATTGCTCAAAGGCAACAGCTGCGCTGAGCGCCATTGTTTTGCGGGATAGTGGGAATTTGCAAGAAGAATATGCATATTTAATTAATAAGCATGAAAGCAGACACAAAAATCAGGACCAAAATAATACACATGAAATTAAGCCGCTTTATACGATAGAAGACGCTGAAAAGTCTCTACAATATTTTCATCCAATAGATTATAATTCCCCGATTAATATTGGGCCATTAACTGTTAATTTGATTTTTTCATCCCATATTCTTGGTTCAGCATTTGTTGAAGTTTCAGGTGGCAATCAAAAGCTAACTTTTTCGGGCGATTTGGGGCAGCAGCACCAGTTGCTCATGAAAGCTCCGCCATATATTAAACAGACAGATTATTTAGTTTTAGAATCAACTTATGGTGACAGGGTCCATGACAAATCTGACATATTTAAAGAGTTGGCGCAGGTGATAAGCAGTACTTTTAAGAAAAATGGCGTTCTTGTGATCCCATCTTTTGCTGTTGAGAGAACTCAGACGCTTCTTTATTGTCTTTATATGCTGAAAAAAAATAAATCTATCCCAGATCTGCCAATATATTTGGATAGCCCGATGGCGATAGAAGTAACAAACTTATTTTGTAAATTCAAAGAAGAGCACCTTTTGGAGCAGTCTTTGTGCCAAGATTTAACTTCTACTGCAAAATATATCCGTACTGTCGAAGAATCGAAAGAAATAGATAATCTTACGCATCCGGCGATAATTATAGCTGGTAGCGGTATGGCAGACGGTGGACGAGTGGTTTATCATATAAAAAAATTTGTTTCAGATCCGAAAAATACGATTTTATTTGTTGGCTATCAAGCAGAAGGCACGCTCGGTAACGCTTTGATTTCCGGCGAAAAAAAGATAAGAATCTATGGCGTCCCCCATATTGTTAAAGCGCAGATAAAAAAACTTAGCATGCTATCGGCTCATGCTGATTATAACGATATATTGCAGTGGCTGTCCGGTTTTGAGCAAAAACCTAAAAAAATATTTCTCACACACGGCGAACCTGCTTCTGCTGAATCTTTAAAAGAAAAAATCGAACAACGTTTTGGATTTACTGTGATTATCCCCAAATATGAAGATTATTTTGATTTGGATTAGTATAAACAGAACAATGAAATTGGCACCGGCTTACGGCCGATGCCAATAAAATTAAGTTGCTAGCTTAAATTACAACTTTTTCTTCAATTCTTTTTTAGGCGATAAAGAAATTTTAATTTTATAGCCTAAGGCATCTGCAACTCTAGCTAATTTACCAACAGTGGTTGTTGAGTAACCGCCCTTTTCCAAGCGCGCAATAGATGGTTGTTGAAGTTTAAGTTTCTTTGCAAGTTCTAATTGAGAATAACGAGCTTTTTTTCTTGCTTTGATGAATTTTTCAAGCAAGGCAAATTCTTCTTCTAGTAAATCATATTCTGCTTTAATTTCTTTATCTTTTAACATTCTTTTTTTGAATTCATCAAAAGTTGGTCTTTTACTCATCAAACTCTCACTTTAAGAATAAAAAAGTTACCATATAAATATAACAAATATATTATATTATCACAATTTAAAAATAAACAGTTCTGAACTGAAAAACTCGCCCTTTGAAAAGGCTAATTTAATTTTCGGACAAACTTTAAAATTCAAGCTGGCTGCTTGTTATATTTTGTATATAATTATCAAAAAACTTTAATTTAAAAATTAAAAAAATTACAGATTTTTTAGGACCCACATGAAAAAATATATTTTCTCGCTTTTAGTTTGTTCTACTTCGTCTTTTTGCATGGATTTAAATGAGCCCAATAACTCTAATGAACCCCAGGAAATAGAACTAAAATTTAAGATTTTGCCTGGCCAATCGGCCACGCTGCAAAAAATATTAGAAGCAAATGAACCCACAACTGTTGAGATGTCCGAAACATATTTTATGGGGCCAAGTTGCATACCCAAAATAGAATTGGACGGATATAAAAAAATGTCCAATTATCTTCGCTTGCGCAAAACGCCAAAAGGTTCGTTTATTACTCTAAAAAAGCGATCTGCAGGCGCAGTTATTGAACATGAAGTGAAAATAGAAAACACAGAAACTATGGATGCGATTTTACAAAATCTGGGATACGGGACAACTTCCAGTGAAAAAATTAAATTAAAAAAACGACGAATTAAATATGATATTTTACATGGAGGATCAAAGATAGAGATGGTTTTTGATACATTTTCAGAACCGGAACACATGAAATTAATGGGCACTTTTATAGAAGTAGAGCTTAAATCTCCTGCTAAGTCTTATCTTGATGGGATAAGATTTTTAAAAAGTTTTCTAGTATCCTGTGGCGTAACAACGATACAAAAATATCCACCATATATTGAGCTGGCAATAAACGAGCACAATTATCAAGATCATGTTGAGATTGAGGCAATTAGCTTAAATAGTAAGTAACTTATTTTTTTAATTTAAAAAATCGAAACACTTTACATATCAGCGCATATGAGCTCTAATGGCTGGGGACTTTTTGTTAATACAGGATTTATGTTTACTCTACGTGAGTGTCTTAAATTAGACCTGTTTGGTGAATACTCTTGTGGGCGCCTATGCTACAAGAGCAATTTTAATTTTTATAAGGAGCTAGTACAGCTTCTGCCTCTGCCCATTGAATAAGTTCTTGATCTGACATGGGGTGCATATTTGCAAGTTGGTCCCAAGAATATGCACCATTGCTATCCGTTTTAGGCAACTTGCCTTTTGCAGTATTAATAATATTCACCGCATTAAATACTTTAAATACATTAGGTAGCTTGTTTTTATTTTTTTGGGCATAATCCCAAGCGCTTAATCCTGAATTATCTTTAATATAAATATCTGCTCCCATCCAATATCCCTTCCCAGCAAAATTTGACGAAGCCGCGTCACGCTTTGGTAAATCATTTATAAGCGACTGTTGGTGGCTTATCAATAATGCCGCCAGGGGCTCATCCTTATGCGGCAAATAGCAATTAATTATTTCTTCAGGCAACATTGAGCAATAATGCAGAGGAGTATGGCCAAAAACATTTCGGCTATTGATTTGATTCTCCATTGGCACGGCCGAATTTACAAAAATAAAACTTCCCAGTAAAAATATTTTTTTGAACATAAAATTGTCCTTCCAATTCTTGTGTGTTGATGATAACAATATTTTGCTAAATTTTTTATAAATATCATATGCGTTTTTTTAAAGTAATATTGAAATAAATTTTTTCATGCGATTTCCTGTTGTTTTTTGAAATATATTACTTAATTTAATATCTAAATAATTTATTGATATTCTTCGATTGAGCAAGTACTATTTGTATCTATGTTGCTTAATAACACAGTAGTAACAATTATTACTACTAGTATGCCTGTCACTCCTAATATAACAATAGAGTCTGTAAGAACTCCTGGTAATATTATTAGATTTTTTATCCGATTTTCATTGCCGTAAAATTCTATTTTGGAAATTCTTTTTGATCCCAAGGCTTTTGCACAGTGTAGGTATAACCCAGAGGCCAATGGCGGCGGTAGTTTAAATAAAAATGGCACATTATAATTACAATTTTTTGAAAGTTTTGTAAGCGAAGCAAAAGCACAATGGCCTGGAGTGCTTTCGCTGATATTTTCTCTTAATTTTGCCAGTTGTTCTGGAGTTACTGCAATAACATAACGAAAAAATGGGAAATTCATTTCTGAAGACGCTGCTCTACGAATTTTACGCAATCTGTGGTCTAATAACTTTGTTTTTTTAAAAAAATCAATATCAGCACAAATTCCTTCCGCTTCTACTTCAGAATGGCCGCCGATAACTATACTAGGATAATAAATGTATGAAACTAAATCGTTAATTTTAGCTTCTTTCATAAATTCAGAATTTAATTTTTTCTTTAAATTCTTAAGCTCTTTGGGTATATGCGCATAGCTGTGTAGACGGTTAATATCTGTAAATAACTGATCAGAAGTAGAATTAACTATTTCTTGTTGATTTTTAGAAACATTATTATCCATTCCCATTAAGTTTAAACTGATAGCAAAAATCAAAATTGTTAATGGTATTTTCATAAAAAGTGCCTCCGGCGGGCTTCACCCCACCTTTTTTAAAAATAGAATAGACTGATCTAAAAGTTTTTCTTGTTCTAAGAATTTTTCATCAAGTGTTGTCGAATCAATATGATCTGGAAATGTATCTTCTTCCATTACTTTTATTAAAACTTTACAAACTATTATTATTAAAACTGACCCGACAATGACAACGATGGCAGAAATAACCAGGAGCTTTATTCCTTCATGTTTATATTCTTTAGAAAGCAGATCATCATAAATCTTTTTGGATAGTCTGCGGTCTGGTTTAGTCACGCTTAAATCTGTTTCTTCCTGCTTCTTTTTGCCTTTAATTAATTTATGATTTTTCAAAATACTTTGAATAAGATTTTTTTCTTCAAGAGATTCGATAAGTCGTACACTTCTTGTCTTTGAGTCGCCAATTAAATATACATAGTTACCATGTTCTTTTAGACCATAATATAACGCAGATGCGGCATCATATGCCTGAGTATCTCTTTTGGTGTTGATAATTATAACGGGTATATTTATTGGTATCGACCTAATAGATTTGATAGCCTGTTTGCCAGATGGTGAATATGATGGAACAAAGCATCTGACCATTGAAATATATGGCAACCAGTAATATGCCAACGGCCAATTTACAAATGTAGAGTTGGATGACTTTAGAAGATCTATTATATATTGATTGCCACTTGCGATTACAGATTCTAAAATTAACCCATCAATTTTATGTGCATCTTTATCGTCTCCAAGATAATTTAAAGCAGTGGCGGTGCCTTGTCCCGTTGCATGAATTATAATTTTTTCTGTTTTATTAGAAGTGTCAATTTCATATTTCAAATATTTTATGCATTTATCTTGCCCCAAGTCAGGCCATTTTGGGTTGTACACTTTTTTTACTCTGACTTGATTTTCACCCAAGATCTCTGCGATATAATCGGCTTCACTGCCCATGTCATTTGCATCTGGAATAGCTAAAACTTTTGTTTTTTTAGATTCTATTTTGTTATTGATATTGGTAAGTCTATCCATACTTTTGATCGAACTAGTCGGGATAACTAAACTAAAAATCAATATTACTTTTTTCATGAAAAATTCTCGCTGTTGTTTTTTAGCTTTTCGATTATAACTTTTGAAAACAATACTATTATATTCTGAAAATTGGCGCGTTAATAGAGTATAGCAGAAAGTTTTTATGCAAAAACGAGGGCATTGCCTTAGTTATGTTTTCGAGCTATGCTTCGTCAATATTTTGAAATTTTTTTGAGGGAATAAAAAATTATGTATCACAAGGTAATATTGTCTTTCTTATTGCTTTTTTATAGTTCTGTATTAACTGCTATTCCTCCGATGGCTTATATATGCGATTTTGGCACGAATACAATCAGCGTAATTAACACGGCATCAAATGCGATTGTGGCCACGATTCCCGTTGGGGCAAATCCAAGCTCATCTGCGCTTACACCTGATGGAAAATATTTATATGTTACCAATTCTGGTGAATATACTGTAAGCGTAATTGACGCGGTACATAATGTTCCTTATGCAACAATATCTTTACCAGCTACAGGCAGCTCTTTCCCTCAAGATGTTGCAATCACTCCTGATGGAAAGTATGCGTATGTTGTTATATGTGGCGATAATACAACAAATAATGCAACAGTGATTAACACGGCTACTAATACTGTTGTGGCAGTTATTAATTTTCCATCCAATAGTTACCCCTTTAATGTGGCCATTACGCCCAATGGTGAGTACGCATATGCTATGGGAAATGATGGTAATTTATATGTTGTTTCGACGCAAACAAATTCGATCGTAAAAACTGTTACCGGTATTTTTAATAATCCATTTGGAATCGTCTTTAGTCCTGATGGGAATTACGCCTATGTGTCAAATGAAAGCTCTCCGGCTACAATAACTGTTATAAACACTGCTTCGTATGCAGTTTCTTCGATTAATCTGACAGGCCCTGGTGCTGGCGACTCACTTGGTGGGCTTGCTGTTACTCCAAATGGTTTTTATATTTATACGGTAGATGTTCTTAATTCTTATGTTTTTGTTGTGGACACCAGAAATGGTCAAACTGTCGCTACCATTCCGGTTACTTTTGGAGGTCTTCAAGCAATCGGTATCACTCCCGATGGTAATTATGCCTATTTTTCAGGAAATTTTGGAACAATTCCAGGACTTATTGGAATAATTAGCACGCAATCTAATCAACAGGTAGGTACAATTTCCATACCCGGAATAAATGGGAACGCCCCATGTCCGGAGGGAGTTACAATCGCACCTTTGTTTCAGCCATTATATTTTTCAGGCGTACAAAAAATTAATAATTTTGGAGTTGCGCAAGAACATTTTAATGCTCTCTCATGGGGATCTTCTGTTTCAGAGATCAATGGGTACACCTTAACACGAAATGGTCAGGTTATTTCGACGCTTGCTCCAACAGCTGTCACCTATCAGGATCATAATCAACCACTTAAACAAAACAGTACTTATACATTACAAGCTTTTAATAATGCAGGCAGCACAAGCTATGCACCCTCAGTTACTGTAAATTATAAATTATAAACAATAATTATAAAGCGAGATAATAATGAAAAATAAAAATAATATAATTAAACTTAATTTTTTTTCTCTACTTTGTTTTTGTTCATATTTTTTTCACATATCTGCAGTAATTTGCAACAAGCCGGATCCGTATGTAGAAACTAAATTTGGATATTTTTTCTTCGTCACTTCTCCAATGTCCAAAGTTTATAATCGCGACGGTTTTGATTTTCAAGTTTCCGGGGGATACCCTATAATCAATTATTTACGTATTTATGGAAGCGTAGAATATTTTAAAAAATCAGGTTGCTCTTTAGCGGGAAATCAACACACATCCATATGGGCGGTCCCATTAAGTCTGGGATTGCAACCTGTGTTTGACCTAAACTGTGAGAAAACCAGCAGTTATTATTTTACTTTTGGACCTCGATATTTTATTACAAGAGTGCATAATAATTCGACTTACGTATCACCAAATATGCGCTCTAATGGCTGGGGACTTTTTGTTAATACAGGATTTATGTTTAGTCTACATGAGTGTCTTAAATTGGACCTGTTTGGTGAATACTCATACGGGCGACTGTGCTACAAGAGCACTATACCAAATTCTCAGGGCGCTCGCGTACAAATTAGCGGCCTCACATTTGGAGCCGGTCTTGCCTATGAGTTTTAGAACTTCACCAATTTTTATCAATCCATCCTGGTGTAAGGATTTTAACAAGCTCTTCTTGAGTCCCATTTTTTGAAATTAGTATTTTAAGAAATAATCTTGTAAAACTTACTTTTGTTGACAATGGAACATCCGAAGGCATTGTTTGGTTGCAATGATTTTTAAATTCCTTAACCATCTCTTCTGGTGTTAAATCTTTATCAGCTAATTCATTTATGAACCCATAAATTACAGTTCCCTCAGGGAAATCTATTCTTTCTTGTCGGAATTGAATTACTAACATTTCTATAGATTGTAGTTTTACCGTTTGTGTTGAAAGTGAAAACAAGATAGTTACTATAAAAAGTTTTTTCATAATTCACCCAAATAATTATTTTAATTAGTTTATGTTTCTATAATAACATGAAAAGATTATTTTTAAAAAAACATAGAAATTGGGTGCCTGACGATATTTCTTCTGCTAAGTTTTAATTGATGTCTCAGTGAGCGGACTAAATTTTTTGAGATAAAATTCTTTCGCTTCAGGATCTAAAGCCAAGATGGTTATTCCACCGGTAGTCTCATTTTCTATTAAAGCTAATGCCCAATTATTATCTATCGTTGGAGAATTTATACTTTTATCATCTTTTCCAATTGTTGCCGTCATATCAAATTCATCACTAATTGGATTGAGTATGTAAGCTAAAAACCCTATAACCCACTTTCTTTTCTTTTGAAAAGAGGCATCAAATTTAAGAATTTTACTAGGGACGATCTCTATGGAAATTTTAGAATTCGGTTTAATGAACAGCTGCTGAGATAAATTTTCTGATTTTTCAATAGTATTAAACCCAGATTTAACTTCTTGTAATTTTATGGAGCCTTCAAAGTCTGTATAGTTAAGAATTGTCAAAGTTTTCACTGAAGAAGTGAAAAATATAGTTATTAAAATAGTTATTATTAAATATTTTTTTCTTATCATAATATCCCCATCCTAGAACGTATTGGTCGACTCAAATATAAGTCTACATTATTGTAATTTTAAAATTCAATATTTCGGGACAACTTTATTTTTAAAGAATAAAATAAATATAATTTTATATAGTAAGAATCAGTGAGGATTAAAAATGAAAAAAATAGCTATATTTCTTATTTTATTTTTAAATCAAATAAGTGCAAATAAGGGCAAAATTATAGCATTCTCCGGACTCTCAGGAAGTGGAAAGTCCACAATGGCAAGAGCGCTTTCGAAAACAATAAATGCTTCTTGCGTTGAGGAGCCTGAGGAATGCAATTGGACGGAGATAATCTTAAAAAGAGATTTTTATGGTGCGTCTACAGCGATGTTGGAGTTTCGCCAAATGTGGGCCAAAATGTATCTTGATGCAGCAGATTTAGCAAAAGATAAAATCGTGTTTATAGATACTTATTTCTTTAAAATTTTTGGTTACTATTTAAATAAGCCCGGAATGGAATGGCTCGTCCCCTTGAATGATCCCTATTTAGATATACTTTTGCAAATTAATAAATTAGATCAAAATGTTTTTCCAGATGCTGATTGCGTAGTTCTTCTTGATATAGATATTAGTGATTGGAAACTTTTTCTTAAAGCAAGAGGAAGAGATTGGGATAAACTTCCAGGATTTTTGGAATCGTATGCTTTTAATAAAAAATATATCGCAGACGCAACCATAGAACATTGCAAAAAGCATTCTATAAAGCTTATTAATTTTAAACAAGAATTTGGGGATGCTTGTATTCAAGCAGAAAAGTTGAAGAACTTGCTTGTACTAGAAAATTTTATATAGATTTACAAATAATCTTTAATCATAATTCCTGTGCGGCTTTTTTTTCATATCGATTTAATAAATCTATATATTGCTGTTTTCTATCGGGATAATTTAAGCGGCCGGATTTTATCAGCTCCTTAAAGTTAGATAATCCACTATAATTGCTTAATATAATATCTAAAATTTCATTGTGCTTTTCGGGAAAACATATAGCGGCCCATTCAAATGAGGCACAAAAACATGGGTCTTCTAAATAATCTTCATAGTTATCAAACAATTTTTTAATTACAGAAGAATGATTTTGGGAAATACTTAAAGAATATGCAATGCCGCACCCAATTTTTTTGATGCGATCAGGAATTGGTAGCAACATTAATTGATCAATTAATTCTATATTTCCCTCGTTAGCAGCATCTTGAAATGCTGATGTAAATGGATTCTCCCATATGGAACGCTCTTCTTGTGTGCTTATTTTGTCTGTTAAAACTTTAGTTAGTAGGCGGGCCATATCGATATTTTTATTTTTTAATGCAACCGAGATGCATAGCAATAACTTGCCCTGATAACTCAGACAGACGTTGGGCTTAATTGAACCCTCCAGCATGGATTTAGCTTTGTCTTGTTGGTTATTGATTATGGCATCTGTAAATTTTTGATATTTATCTTGAGAAGACATAGCAATTGAATTTAAGGCGTTAAAAATAAGTAGATAAATAATTTTTTTCATTTTTTGCCCAAAGTTTAAATTAAAATATTTTAGTTAAGTATAAATATCTTCTTTTTTTAATAAAGAAAAAAATCAAAATAGAATTGGAGCGAAGGCTGGCGTGGTACAGAGGACTATTTTAGAACTAATTTTATTTTTAATAATTTTAATTATCTAATTACAGTAAGTGAATAGGTGTGATTCTTATCTTTTTCTATGACAAAATCAGCATTGATTTTTGTAGTTAAAATATTTTTTCGGTAGTCTTCCATATCCCATGCAATATCTTTATCAAACTTTTCTCTATTTCTAGGAGTATGACTTACTTTACCTGAGTTTTCTCGTTGCCAATTCCACTCTATAATGTCTTCTTCTTTTGCATTAATAAATATACGAATATCACTATATACAACAAAGCCGTAAGATAGTCCTGTGATAACATAAAGACCTTCAAATAAAATGATATCTATATCACTTAGATCAATATTCTCATAAACAACAGCTCGCTTTTTCCAATCAAATTTGGGTTTTGTTATTTTCAATACACCATTTTTTATGTTTTTCATAACCTCGTGTATCTTTTTATGGTCAAGATGAGGATGCAATATATAATCAGGAATGATTTCTAAGGGATTCATAAAGTCATCTTGTTTAAGGATCAAAGCATTAATATCTGCTTTTTTAAGTTCCTTCTTTAATGCTTTAGTAAATTCAGTTTTTCCTGCAGCAGAACATCCAGCGATTGATATAATCGGCGTTCCCAAATTACTCTTTTTTTTGAATTTAATAAGTTCTTGGGCTTTTAAAACTATTGGATAGCTAATATTGGATATATCAGGCGTAAAATCATCGCCAGATTCTAATGCGATAATTGATATATTTGTGGCAAATATTATAAAAAAAGAAATTTTTTGTATCATTTTGATCATATTTAGTATGGATATATTTAGATTGTATAACAAATTTTACTACCAGAGTCTTTTCTTAGCAAATGCTTTATTCATATCACTACATCAATATGAATAACAAGCTCCCAGCTTAATTCAACAATTATTTATTCCGCAATAACATAACGCTTTAAAAAAATCTTGCCGGCATTTGTCTTAAGATATGATTCAAATCGTAAAGCTTTTGATTCTGTATCAAAAACAAAAAATGCTTCCAACCTCCAAGGTCGATAATCGCTGGTATAAACAGAACGCCCTGCATTATGAGCAGCTAATCGATCTTTAATGTTTTTAGTGAAACCAATATAAGTTTTTTCTGGAGTATTAATGGAACGAAGATAATATGTATAAAACATAATTGAAAAAATTAAGTACGAAGGTCGCTAGATAAAAGTCATTTAAGGATGGCCTGCCATTCATTTTCGCAGAAAATGAATGGCGTCACATAGTAGAAACATTCCGAAATACTAAAGTTCAGTTTACAGTGAGTCTACAGCATACACAAACCATTTTTAGATCCTTTAAAATGCCATTCCCAGAGTGATAAAAAAATATAAATATAAACTTGCGATATTGTACCAAAATTGGTACAATAGATAATATCTAAAATTAAAAAGGTAGGTTTTGATGGAATTTATAAAAACAATCCCTGTATATTTTTACAAAGAAGAATCGGGCAATGAGCCTGTTCGCAAATGGCTTTATGAGTTATCTAAAGAAGATAGAAAAATTATTGGCGGTGATATTAGAATTGTACAAATAGATTGGCCTGTAGGTTACCCTTTGGTAAGTCCATTAAGCAAGGGCTTATGGGAAATTAGAAGTAATTTAGAAAATCGTATTTCACGTATACTGTTTGTGTTTGATGATGGTGCAATAATTTTACTTCATGGATTTATAAAAAAAACACAAAAAACGCCAGCGCAAGATATTGAAATAGCAAGAAAAAGAGCTAAAAATTTATAGGTGAGTTATGAATAAAAAAAAACATATTGGATCAAGTTTTGAAAGCTTCCTTGAACAAGAAGGTATTCTTGAAGAAGTAAATGTTGCAGCCGTTAAAGCTGTAATTTCTAGAAATTTAAGACAATATATGGAAAAGATGGATATCACTCAAACAGAAATGGCCCAACAGCTTAAAACTAGTCGTTCTGGACTTCAAAGATTACTCGATCCAGAAAATTATTCTGTTACGCTTTTGACCCTGGATCGCGCAGCTTCTGTTTTGGGAAAAAAGGTTAACATGAATTTGGTGAGTATCCCAAAATCAAAATCAAATATTAATAAGTCATCAAAAAAATAAAAACTAAAATTAAAGAACAATAACTGCCGGAGTAAGAAAATGCCTCCGGCGAGCTTTCACCCTACTTTGCCTTAAAATTGTCTTCCCATTTAGATATAAGTGCCTCTAAAAAGGGTTGTTCTTCTATATTAAAATTCCTTTCAAGATTATTTTCAGATTTTATCCAAAAATAAGGATCTTTTAGTATGTCGATAGAAATTTTTTCAGCTAATTCTCCAATGGCTCGCAAAAAAAAGGTTATAGATAAAAGCTTTGATAAAAAACCAGTGAGTTTTATGTGTTGAATTAATTTTAAATGTGAAAATAGCACTTCGCCATTTTCATTAATAGAAACAATTTGTCGTGCCAATAAATTATAGTTTTGGTAATGGTGCGCTACTTTGGATTGTAAGCCATAAAGAGAACCAAATTTTTCGAAACCAGGCTGCCTTTTGGAAAATAATAAAGCATCATTTAGAGTTAGATCGCTTTTAACAAAATCATTATATGCCTTTTCGTTTTCACTCATGTATAGGACGCTGTAAAAATCCTCAAATATCATACGCAAATTATTTTCGATGGTCCTATCATGTCCCCGTTCCAATCCATCTAAACAACAACATATGTCAGAAACTGAGTTGCTCATCATAATCATCAAATCTGACTTTCTTTTATCATGGGCCACTAATCCTGAGCAAATGTCTATTTGCCCGTTGACTCTAGAGGCCAATTGCCAAGCGCCTGTGATTAATTCAGGCATATTTTCATTTACATATTGTGTATTTGTCTCAGCCGTTTTTTTAAATGAATCTCTCATAATCTTTTATCCTAAAAAATAAATTTAATGTTTAAAGAATCTCAAAAATTAACGAACTAATTTTAAGCTATGACTAGTAATTAATCTAATAATAGTGTTTTGAGTAGGGTGAAGCTCGCCAAGCCGGCGATAGAGGCGATTATTGAAATATTTTCTTGCAATTATTTATTTTGTATATATAGTATCCACGATGTTAATAAAACATTTTTTAATAATTAAGAAGAGTATCATGACTTTCACACAACTCCTCAGGACAACGAGCCTGAATCAAACATTCTCCGATAAGCTTGTGAAAAGCAACTCTACTGAAATTTGTCTATATCTAAATTTAGGCTTACTCAGTAAGTAAGCTTCTCCAGTTTAATAAATCTAGTTAATAATTTTTTTAATAATTTATTTTTGGTTTTATGAATTTAAGACCATAAGGTATTTATATGCTTAAAAAGACTTTACCAGCTCCGATGGTTTTGTCTTTTGCTGATCGTAAACGACTTGCAGATTTTTTTATTATACTTATTGAAGTCAATAACCGTGTAAAAAAGGAAAAATCTAAAGCTAGGAAGGCGAAAAAAACAAAAGCAAAACCTAGAGATCGACTCGCAAAACGCGAGTCTTTTTTTGCTTATTTTTTCTTAATAAATCCTGTATCTTTAAGTAATTACAAAATATTTTTTACCAAATTTATCTCGCTAAAAACTTGTTATATGATCGACACCGTAGTTTTAACATTAAGCAAAGACACGTTTGATATCAGCGATCCTGATAAGTTTTTGCCGTCCGCAAGATGGGCTTTAAAAGAAAATTCTGGGTATGTTTTGGGTCTTCAATCAAAACAAAATCCAACAAGAAAAGAGCTTCTCAAAGGCATTTATAAGCCACGACTCACACTTTTTAATAGAGTTAATTTAGCTGGTAAACCTGAGATGTTTTTAAAAGTTGAGTTATCATTGCCCAAGCTATTATTTGGTAACAATTTTAATGAGCTTCAGCTTAAAGATTTCAAATTAGTTCTTAATAAACTAGTGCTGGTCTTAGAAACAATGGGCATTAAGACCTCTCAGGAGAACATTTCAAAAGCGCCTATCTCTGCTATTCATTATTCAAAAAATATCCAGTTAAATGACGGCTCGATACCTTATCACTTTATTAATAAGATCAAAGAAGCAAACATCAAGCTATCTCTTGATGTTAATCAAACTGATTATCGCAACGACGGGCACAGTTATAGATGGCATTGCAACTCCTATGAGGTTGTCTTTTACGACAAGATTAAAGATCTTGAAAAAGCTAAACAAAGCAGTAAAAGATCTTTAGAAAAAGATAGTGCTTTACAGCTTTCACTTTTTGATGCTTTTAAAAAAAGAAATAAATTAGAAATCTTACGAATGGAAGTGCGTTTAAACAAACGACAAAAGATAAAACAACTTTTAAAAACACTTAATATTAAATCAGATTTATCGCTTAAGAGCCTTTTTAAGCCTGCTATCTCAAAGAAAATACTTTTGCATTATATTGACGAGCTTGAAAGCAAACGTTCAGTCTTGCTCGATTATAAACCATCTAATGATAAATCTTTGCTTACAACACTTATCATTAATAATCCTGAACTGAGCCCAAAGCAGATTTTGCAAATGTTTGGGTTAAAAAAAGCTTTAGAATCTTTTAATGCCCGTGAATTAAGGGCAATTTTTTCTAAGCAGAGCCAACGAAGCTGGAGCCGGCTTATGACCGATGCCAATAAAATTAAATTGTCAATACCAAGCACGCCTTTAAGTATTTTAAGAGAGTATTTGTTGAATTCAAGGATATTAAAAATTTCTAGCAATTGAACGTGTTGGATAAATTTAAAAAAATTTTATAATATTGGAAATTGTATCTCGTAGATTTATACTGATTTTTTAAGTAAAACATGTGTTAATAATTTATTAAAAAGGATATTTTAATGAACTATGTTGTTATGGTTACGTTAATAGCAATAAGTACAGCAAGGACAGGCTGTTGCATGGAACAAGACAATACAACTAACGTTGATTTGCAAGTACAAGAACAAGAAGCGGCATTCTCCAAATTATTACTTCCAGCTGATGATGAGCAATATCGTGCTCAAAAATTACACTGTTTATCAACTGAATTAGATTCTCTATGTGATTGCTATAATGCTTTGAACGAAATAAATCCAATTATTTTATTGTCGTGTGATGATAAAGAGCAAGCAGAAGTTAATCCTTTAGTATTAGCTATGGCTATAAAAAATTTGTTATCAGAAGAAATAATATACTGTGGGCCGCAAGCAAAAAAATTTAGCACTCATACAAATAAGTTAATGAATGTGGTGGATTATTACGTGAATAGAACACGATATATACTTATTGTTCGTAATTTAAAAATTATGTATGAGTATTTTAAATACAAATTCGGACATTTGTACCCACAAAATGAAACGGACGAAGAATTTATCAAATATTTGCATACATTTGCTCCTGAAAAAAAAGAGCATGCATTATTAGCAGGAATACATACACCAGATATTCAGCAAATTCCTCCAAAGATATTGGAATATTTTGGTAATCAAATACGCAATTCCCAAAATTTATATGCTAAACACCTTTTTTGCAGAAAGGTTTCTACTAAGTCTTCTGCATTACAATCTGCGAGAATTTCTCTTCCAATTAAGCAAGGTACTCTTATAGTCCCTTCAATAGCTAATTGTAAATTATTATTATTTGCTGCAATACAAAAATTTGAATCAATTGGGCTTTACAATAAATATGGATTTATTGGGCGACTTTCTTCAACGAAAGAAATTTTTACCTACCTTGAAAAAACATTAAGTGATCTTTCTGATGCAGAATTAATTGCCTTACTAGACAATTTACCGATAAAAAAATCCCTATCGAGCTATTCTTATAGCTTAGATCTTAGAGAACTCTCTGACCAGCTTGATAGAATATTAGAAAAGAGCAACAACGAGGTTTGAATTCGATACAAAATTATTTAAATATTTTTTGAGCAACTTAAAATTCCCTCGAGAAATCGAGGGAATTTTAATGCGTAAAATTAACAGTTCTGAAATTCAAAACTCCACACTTTTTTACTCCAGAAATATCCCATTTTATGGTATAATAATAGATATAAAAATTGCACAACAACATTGCTGAAAGCTGCATCATGCAAGCAATTATAATAGCCCGTGTTAGTACCGAAGAACAAAAAGAAGCAGGGCTTTCGTTACCAGCTCAAATTAGCAAGACTTGAAAATTATTGCCAAAAGTAAAGGCTTTGACATATTATAAAGAGTTTGTAGCTTTGATGAAAGTGCTTATAAAGATCAACAGAGCAGAATTTGATCGGATAATTGATTTTATTAATCGAGCAAAAAGAAAAGATTGCTGTTTGCTGCGATAAAGTAGATAGACTTTCACGCAATATGTTTGATAAACGAGTATCTCTACTCTTTATGAAAAAGCATTAAATGATGAAATAGAACTTCATTTTGTTTCTGATGGTCAAATAATTAATAGCAGAATTTCTGCTGTAGAAAAATTTCAATTTGGGATCAGTCTTGGATTAGCAAAATATTATTCAGATGCTATCAGAGACAATGTTAAACGAGCTATGGAGCAAAAGCTTCGTAAAGGTGAATGGCTTGCCAAAGCTCCTTATGGCTATAAAAATATTGCTACTTGACCGGTGATAAAACAGATATTATTGTTGATGAATATGGCATCGCAGATTGTTAAGAATGCTTTTGAGCTTTATGCAACTGGAGCTTATTCAATGGCTCTTATTATGCAAAAAATTAAAAGAGATTATGGTCTTGATTGGAGAGTTAGCTATATTGATAAAGTATTTAATAATCACTTTTACTATGGCATTATGGTAGTCAAAGGAAAAACTTATCCTCATAAATATCCGCCACTTATTAATTTAGCGCTTTTTGAAAAAGTTCAAAAAATTAAAACAAGTTTTAATAAGAAGCCAATTAAATATGCGGGTAAGCCATATATCTATCGAGGTCTTATGCGTTGCGCAGATTGTGGTTTAGCCATAACCCCAGAAAAGCATAAAGGATTTGTTTACTACCATTGCACGCAATATAATGGCAAACATGATGCAACATGGTTGCGAGAAGAAGAGATAACCAGACAACTTGAAAGAGTTTTTAAGAATCTTCAAATGCCCAAAGATATTGCAAAGCAGGTTATTGATACTTTAAGCGAGCTCCATCAAAACAAGGTTGAATTTCAAACTCAGCAGTTTGAGAATCTCACTAGGGAGCAAAAAACAATAAGCAAAATGATGGATAATCTTTATCTTGATAAACTCAAAGGGCGTATTACTGATAGCGAGTATGACAGATTTTACCAAACCTTTAGAGATCAAATCACAGATATTTCTATAAGACTTGAACAATTACAAGATGCAGAAGATAACTATTATATTACGACAAAGTGCCTGCTGAAGATAGCAAGCGAAGCGCATGATCTTTTTGTGAGTTCTGAAGTTGAGGAAAAAAGGCAATTAATCAAATTTATACTATCGAACTTGACGGTGAAAGGTGAAAACATCGATTACATCGCGCAAACGCCATTCGATCTCATCCTAAAATGTTCGGATGATCAAGTATGGCGTCCCTAAGGGGATTCGAACCCCTGTTTTCGCCGTGAAAGGGCGACGTCCTGGACCGGGCTAGACGATAGGGACGGAATTTATTCTATATGAATTTAGAATATCTTGATTTCAAACTGAGCTTATTTTCAGGTTTTTTTGGCTGTCTTTCAATTCAGACTGGCCTGCCATTCATTTCCACTGGAAATGAATGGTGAGCCGCGTTGGAATCGAACCAACGACCCACAGCTTAAAAGGCTGTTGCTCTACCGACTGAGCTAGCGGCTCTAAAAATAAGTAATTAATAAGGTATAGATCAGGGGCTTATTTGTCAAGAAAAATGCTGTAATATTGCAAAAAACTTTGATTTTGTGACCCAATTTAAAAAAATTATTAATTTTGTAAAAAACTTAACCCAAAATTAGTTGGCTTATAGAACAGTAAATAAACAAGCCTATTACGTCCATAAATGTAGCCAAGAATGGTCCTGCTGATAGCGCAGGGTCGACATTAAATCTTTTAAGTAATAGTGGCACGCAGCTGCCAAGAACCACAGAACATAATACAATTGCAAAAAGTGACGAGCTAACTATCAAGCTGCTTATTAGATTTTGGGACACAAAATAGATTCTGGCAAACGAAAATACAGAAAGCGACAGAGCTATAAGACCTGCCATTGTAAACTCTCTTAAAAGAAATTTGCTTGTGTTTGACTTATTAATTTCTCCTGATGCGATCCCCTTGATAACAATAGCTGAAGTTTGGCTGCTTGTGTTGCCGCCTGTACTGGTTAACATTGTAATAAAAGAAAACAAACTGAAGCCCATTAATATCGCTTCGTAGCTTTTGATTATCATGCTTGAAAGTGACTGTGCAAGTAGAAGTATTAATAAAATTGAACTTCTTTGCCAAAACAGACTAAAAAAAGATGTCTCAAAATAAGACTCTTTAATATTTGTCATAGCAGAAATTCTGTATACGTCCTCTGCTGCCTCTTCTTCGATAACTTCAACAAGCGTTTCACTTGGAATTATACCCAAAAACTGATTATTATTTCCCACAACAGGAACGGTCATTAAGTGGTAGTGGATCATGTTTTGAGCGATTGCTTCTTTGTCTTCATCGACGTTAATTACAAGTTCGTTTTGGCGCAAGATCGAAGAAAGTCTTTCTTTGGGATTTTTTAGCACCAAGTCTTCTAATTTTATATGACCCACAAGTTCGTTATTCTGATCAGTTACATAAATCTCTTGGTGAAGTTCGCGACTTGGTTGCAGTCTTTGGAGTATCTGTATACTTTTTTCGATTGTAAAATCTTGCATTAAAGTCATAACTTGGGTGTCCATAATGCCACCGGCGGTATCTGGTCCGAATTGCAAAAGTGAGACCACAAGCTCTTTATCTTTTTTGTGTAATAGTCTCAAATAATTTTTTAGTTCGTCATCAGATAGGTCATCAAAGAAGTCTGTAAGCTCATCTATAGATAATTTGTTTAATATCGCACTTCTGTCTGTGTCGCTTAAGAATGACAAGCACGTTACTTTTGTTGGGTTTGAAAGATATTCAAAAACGTTAATTTTTAATATTTCAGGGAATTCTGAGAACAACTTTTTGCAATCTTCTCTATTAATACTTCCCAGAAATTCGGCTATATCTGCAGGGTGGGATTTTAAAAGTTCTTGCCAAAGATAAACGCCAAGCTCGGTTTGTCGTTCAACCACTTCATCAATGTGTGATCTGATCTGTTCAAAGATTTTATTGGTTATCATAAGAAAAACTCCGAATTATAGGCGCTAAAAATTGGGATTTATCTGCTTATTTAAGCTATTTTAAGACTAAGGGTAACCGATTAATTTTAGCCTGTCCATTTGACTTTGTAAAATTCTGCAATTACCCTGAAATTATAGCAATAAAATAAACTACAAGAGAGACAAAAATGGAGTCTATCATCATACCCGGCCAATCTTATGGCATCAAAGTTGAAAATTTACAAGCACTATCCCAAGAATCCATAAGCTCAGAAAACTCAGATATTATATCTGTAATGCGCTTGGACAACTATTTGGCGCAAAATTTTGAAGGTACTTCTCGTAGCTTCTTTCAAAAGCTGATAACCCATGGCCATGTTGAAATTAATGGTCGTAAGGCAACCAAACACAGCGCATCTGTTAAACTTGGAGATAATATCACAGTTAGTGTTCCAGAAAGACAGGTTGCTGAATCTAAGCAAGAAACTAATAATCCGGCTTTTATAAACGTCAAAACAGTGTTTGAACACGAACACTTTTTAATAGTTTTTAAGCCTGCAGGATTAATAGTCCACAAAGCAAACAAAGATGATAATTCTCCAAACTTGGTCGACTGGTTATTATTAAATTATAAAGAACTCGCTTCTGTTGGAATTGGCGACAGGCCCGGCATAGTTCATAGGTTGGACAAAGACACATCCGGAATCATGATTATCGCCCGTTCAGGGTACTCACACGAAATATTTTCAGATATGTTCAAAAATAGGCTAATTCACAAAAAGTATCTAGCTGTAGTTAATGGCCACACAGAATTAGAATCTTCTATAGATTTTAATATTAAAAGACATACTGTTCACAGCCACAAGATGACCCACACTAACGGCGCAGGTCGACAGTCTTTAACAAATTATAAAACTTTAAAGCATCTTAATAACGCATCGTTAATAGAAGCAAGTCCAGTTACTGGCAGAACCCATCAGATCCGTGTCCATTTTGCAGCGATTTCACACCCATTAATTGGTGACGCGGTTTATGGAATTAAATCAGAGTTAATCTCAAGACAAGCACTTCACGCTTACAGTTTAAAGTTTAATTTTATGGGCCAAGACTATAAATTCACCGAAAATATGCCAGAAGACTTTAACATCTTGATCGATAAGCTATCTTTAAATAATTAGGCTCTCTAGGGGTTTATATAAATTTTAACAGGGCAAGCACGCCCGCTCGCCCCGCCGTGTCCGGCGAAGTCTTGCACGAAGCCTGGAAGTGTTTTTCGAGCGAAAGCGAAGAAAAATGTATCGAGGGATGCGAAAACAATAAAACAGGGCCAAGTTAAATCTCTTGGCCCTGTTTTATTTATAATACTAAAACTAATTTACTTAATTGTTACGATCATAAGCGTTA
Source organism: uncultured bacterium (assembly GCA_963717435.1). GTDB lineage: Bacteria > Babelota > Babeliae > Babelales > Babelaceae > MFD05580-245. The sequence goes on along the minus strand of OY970332.1, from coordinate 404,040 downwards.
GCAATAAGCTTAAACACCTCTTCTGATAAAGCTTTAATTTTTTTGCCATCAGGATCGGGTCCAATAGCTTTTAAAAGTTCTGGATCAGAATAACGTTTGTTTGCAATCTCGTTAGTTGTTCTTTTATCGGGGTGCCAGATCAGCGCTAATTTTCTGTAAGCCTTTGTAACTTCAGATTTATCTCTTAGCTGCTCTCGTGTTAAACCAAGTATTTGAGCATCACCTGCTTTATCAGGAATGCCAAGTATGTAGTATGGGCTAATTGTTAATTGCTGCGCAGGTTGTTGAGTTTTTTGTGGCTGTTCTTGTTTAGGATAATATTCATAAGGTCTTTGGGCGCGCGGTTTTTCGGAAACGCCTTCATATTCAATATTTATCTTTGAATCGTCTTCTACACCCAAAGTGTCTAAAGTTTTTGAGTAATCATATTGAGTTATTAGGCGGCCATCAACATAAATTGAGTAAGGCATGTTTGCTGATTTTATATAATCCCAAATTGAAGATTTTGATGAGTAAGCATTAAGCAGATCCCTTAAGCTTTTTTGATTTGAAATTTTATAAATTTTATTCTCTTTTGTTACAGCGGCTGCCCCCACTCTTTCTATCAATGTTACATAAACGGTTATTCTGCTCTCAAAAGAGGTTTTGGCTTTTGGTTTTTGCGAGCTGCCTGATCTCGAATTATCATAATATTTTAAAACTATTGTAGAATCATTTTGTACGCCAAGATCTGCTAATGATCTATTTTTGTTATAATAAGTATAATCTATTCGATTGCCATCAATTGTAATATCATACAAAAGATATTCTTCAAATTTATCAAATGCTTCCGATAGCGAGAAGAATGTATTGATCAAAGTCTCCAAAGAATCCGTAGGTAGGATTGAAAAAACTTTTGTCTCTATATTTTGCCCCATAATGGGTTGCAATTTAACAGTAACGTCTATCTTTTTGATATTTTTACTTTCAAAAGAGGTTTTGGCTTTTGGTTTTTGCGAGCTGTCTGATCTAGAATAATTATATATTAAAACTATTATAGAATTATTTCGTACACCAAGATCTGCTAATGGTTTATTTTTGCTATGATCGTACATTATTTCATTGTCATCAATTTTCATAAAATACAAATTATCTTTGTCAAATTTGTTAAGTTTTTTGGATAGAGAAAAGAATTTGTTTATGAAGTTTTGCAAAGTATTCGTATCTGAGATTGGAAAACTTTTTGTCTCTATATCTTCACCTGTAATGCCTTGCAATTTAACAGTGACGTCTATATTTGAATTTATATTTGTGTTTAACAGGACAAAACTTATTAAAAATAATATTTTTTTAATATTTTTCATGGATCCTCTTTCACTAAACTAAAACTTTGTTTTATTTATAATACTAAAACTAATTTACTTAATTGTTACGATCATAAGCGTTAGCAATAAGCTTAAACACCTCTTCTGATAAAGCTTTAATTTTTTTGCCATCAGGATCGGGTCCAATAGCTTTTAAAAGTTCTGGATCAGAATAACGTTTGTTTGCAATCTCGTTAGTTGTTCTTTTATCGGGGTGCCAGATCAGCGCTAATTTTCTGTAAGCCTTTGTAACTTCAGATTTATCTCTTAGCTGCTCTCGTGTTAAACCAAGTATTTGAGCATCACCTGCTTTATCAGGAATGCCAAGTATGTAGTATGGGCTAATTGTTAATTGCTGCGCAGGTTGTTGAGTTTTTTGTGGCTGTTCTTGTTTAGGATAATATTCATAAGGTCTTTGGGCGCGCGGTTTTTCGGAAACGCCTTCATATTCAATATTTATCTTTGAATCGTCTTCTACACCCAAAGCGTCTAAAGTTTTTGAGTAATCATATTGAGTTATTAGGCGGCCATCAACATAAATTGAGTAAGGCATGTTTGCTGATTTTATATAATCCCAAATTGAAGATTTTGATGAGTAAGCATTAAGCAGATCCCTTAAGCTTTTTTGATTTGAAATTTTATAAATTTTATTCTCTTTTGTTACAGCGGCTGCCCCCACTCTTTCTATCAATGTTACATAAACGGTTATTCTGCTCTCAAAAGAGGTTTTGGCTTTTGGTTTTTGCGAGCTGCCTGATCTCGAATTATCATAATATTTTAAAACTATTGTAGAATCATTTTGTACGCCAAGATCTGCTAATGATCTATTTTTGTTATAATAAGTATAATCTATTCGATTGCCATCAATTGTAATATCATACAAAAGATATTCTTCAAATTTATCAAATGCTTCCGATAGCGAGAAGAATGTATTGATCAAAGTCTCCAAAGAATCCGTAGGTAGGATTGAAAAAACTTTTGTCTCTATATTTTGCCCCATAATGGGTTGCAATTTAACAGTAACGTCTATCTTTTTGATATTTTTACTTTCAAAAGAGGTTTTGGCTTTTGGTTTTTGCGAGCTGTCTGATCTAGAATAATTATATATTAAAACTATTATAGAATTATTTCGTACACCAAGATCTGCTAATGGTTTATTTTTGCTATGATCGTACATTATTTCATTGTCATCAATTTTCATAAAATACAAATTATCTTTGTCAAATTTGTTAAGTTTTTTGGATAGAGAAAAGAATTTGTTTATGAAGTTTTGCAAAGTATTCGTATCTGAGATTGGAAAACTTTTTGTCTCTATATCTTCACCTGTAATGCCTTGCAATTTAACAGTGACGTCTATATTTGAATTTATATTTGTGTTTAACAGGACAAAACTTATTAAAAATAATATTTTTTTAATATTTTTCATGGATCCTCTTTCACTAAACTAAAACTTTGTTTTGTTTATAATACTAAAACTAATTTGCTTAATTGTTACGATCATAAGCGTTAGAAATAAGCTTAAACACTTCTTCTGACAAAGCTTTAATTTTTTTGCCATCAGGATCGGGTCCAATAGCTTTTAAAACTTCTGGATCAGAATAACGCTTTATTGCAATCTCATTAGTTGTTCTTTTATCGGGATGCCAGATCACCGCTAATTTATAGTATGCTTTTTTTACTTCAGATTTATTTTTTAACTGTTCCTCAGTTAAACCAAGTATTTGAGCATCATCCGCTTTGTCAGGAAGGCCAAGTATGTAGTACGGGCTATTTGCTAATTGCTGCGCAGATTTTTGGGGTCCTTGAGTTTTGGAAGTGGATTTTTGTTCCACATAATAGTTAAAAATGATTAAAGAATTGTCTTTTATGCCCAACGAATATAATGTCTCATCGCTTGAAATTTCATATTCTGCTCTGTTTTTGCCATTAAATTCTACATAATATAGTTTGTCTAATGATCTTAATTCACTAAATGTTTTTGAAAAAATCTTAGATTCTTTTTTAATTTTTTGTTCTAATTCTCCAAAGGTTTTATCACCTTCAATAGCAATATAAATTGAATCTTTTATAGTTTTATTCGGTTGTCTGAAAGAAGGGACTTGTTCTACTTCAACTAAATTGCACTTTATAGTTATAAAGGGGTATATGAATGTTATAACATCATTGTCACTCAATTTTAATTCGCCTAAACTCCTATTTAGTGGACCTTTATATGTCTTGTCACCAAACTTAATTTGATAATTGTTATCTTTTTTTAGTCTGGCAAATCCCTGATGAGCATCCGAAAGAACCCTTATTAATTTTTCTAGGCTGTCCCATTTATCTATAGTAATTTGTTCTGTTTTTGGCTTTTTGGGGTAATCTGACGATACGATGGAAGCCCTTAAATTAATTAAAGGCATTTCCTTTGTCTCATGAAAATAAATATCAATGGTATCCGGATAAATAAAACCGAATTCCTTTAAAGTTTTATTTAAATCTTCTTGCTTAAGTCTCATGAGTTTTCCGGATGATTTATATACTGTGACAGTATAATAGTAAGAATTTAGTTTTTTAGTTTTATAATCCTGGATGATAAGATTTACAATGTCTTTGAATGTCCTAAGATTTTGATCTATTTTATAATCTTGATGGCCTAAACTTGTTTTTTGGTTGAAGCCCTCGATTGTAACCTCAGCGTCTATTGAAACGGTGCCAACATTTAATTGATTAGTACTGATTTCAGGGACAAGGCCATAACCTCCAACCTTTGGCGTCCACCCTTTATTTTCTTTTATCTGAATTTTTAACTTATTATCGACGTGAATATTCTTTTGCTCTTCAACTATCTCTTCAATGTTTTTTGCTATATCAAGAGGGCTCATTTTGCCTGACAAGTATGATGAATACTTAGGTGAATATTTGATTGTGAATTTCTTAAGATTCTCCGATTCCAATGGTTTTAGATCAAGTATTCTATTATGCTCTATATTATAATCATTAAATGTTGTTTTAGTTTCAACATGGACATCAATGGGATACTCTGTTTCATTTTCTATTCTTAGCTCAGCGATCCAAGCATTTAAGTTATAATTTATTGCAGCTAAACTTATTAAAAATAATATTTTTTTAAAACTATTCATCAACTTTCCCTTAAACCTTAAAAATTGATTTTTTAAACTTTAACCATTATTACGCTGCAGGGTTTGTTTTTTTCACAACTTGGTGTTGGATTATCCCACAAATTATCAAGCTCGTTAATAACTTGTGGAAGTTTTCTTATAAACTTATGTCTTAAGAATCCTGAGTGTGATATCCCACGATTATTTACCCTGATTTTTGCCTGAATTAAATTAGGGTAATCAGGGAAGAATCTGCTTGAAAAGAATGGAGATAAGCATTTTTTGCATTCTTTTTTCTTAAATTTTTTATAGCTTTGTGGTGCGATTATTTGGACCCAATCAGAAAGTGAATAAAGCGAATATATTTTTCGGAAGCATCTTTGTGGTATTAGCTTACTTGTTATATGTTGAACTGGACACGCAAGCATGATTACTTCTTGGACCCTGAAGTTTTTATTATTTCGTCTTTTTGCAGTTTTTCCCAAATATAAAGCGATCCGGGCGCCATTACTATGAGTTATAATTCTTATATTTGGTATATAGCCGTACTTATTTTTATATTCTTCTACGAGTCCTGCAAGTTGATCATAAAGTTGTATCGAAGCTTCTTCCCCTCGTCCTGATCGCAAGCTACCCGACCAACCGAACATATAATTATCTTCTGCCCTGTAATTATTGGGATCAACTTCGTTAAGATGTTTCAATACTTTTTTGTAACCACATTCGTCGCAGATATCAGAATATTGCACGAGCCCGTTTACGCAGCCCTTTTTTGCGCGCCACAAGATTGGCAGTTTTAAAATTGAGCCATGAACAAATATTGTTATTGTTCTGGCTTTTCTTTTTGCTGCTGGTACTGATGTTGCTTGTGTTACTGCTGGTACAGATTTTTGTTCAAGATTTTCTGGGGACAGTTCTATTTTATCTGCAATAATATTATTAAAATCTGACAAAAATATATTAATAATTATTAAGCATGTAATAAATCTAAATCTATTTTTTAATAAAAAACTTGCCCCAAACATACACTTTCCCCTTTTTTTAATACTCGTGGATCTTTTCAACCACGATGTGGCAGCTTGAAGCTCCTATAACTTCAACTAGTGCGCCTACTTCAATTGACGTATTTCTGAGTGATTGTGCAGGACAAACATGGCCATCAATTTTTACAAATCCATACTTAAACGGCGTTAATGGTTCTGTGACAATTCCCCTTTTTCCATGCAATTCTAAAAGTTCAAAATTATTATCAATTTTGTTTTTATTCTCAAGACTTCTGAGTACAAAATAAGTAACTGCGGTAGATAATACAAAAGCTGCAAGTTGCAGATCAAATTTAAATCCACAAAAACTGACAACAACTGGCACCAATGCTGAAATTATTATAGCAAGACGCAGATTTTTTTTGGTTTTACCTATTTCAAATATTACTAAAAATATAAAAAATGATAGCCAGTAAAATATTTGATCTTCCATGTCAAAACTCCTAGTCTTTTCTAATTACAAGTATGATCTTATGTTAATGCTAACTTCAATAGTTTTATAGTTTTCTTAATTTATAAATTTTTTTTGCTCTTATTACTGCTTTACCATTCTTTCTGTCATATTAATAATCGACTGATGATCTATTTCCTCAAATGCCAATAGTTCCTCAGGAGAACCTGATCTTGGCAATTTGGTTACAGCCATGTGTTCTATATAAAAAGATCTGTTTTTTAGAGCCGTGCATATAGCCTCCCCAATTCCTCCCTCAATATAGCTGTCCTCGACCGTTATTAACCTGCCTGATGATTCTGAAATTTCTTTTGCTAGTGTTTGCGCGTTTATTGGCTTTACACAATAAAGATCTATTATCCGTGCTTTTATCCCTTTCTTGTCTAAAAGTTCGTGAGCCCTTAAAGCTTCAAAAACTGTAATTCCTGCTGCTATTATGCAAACCAAATCTTGGGACGATTTTTTTAAAACTTTAAACCCACCAAGCTCAAATTTTTCTGATGGGTCATAAATGCAAGCAGTTGCCCCTCTTGTTGTTCTTAAATAACTAATTCCGGAATTGTAATTTGCCATTAGTTCTACGCAATTTTGGGTGCTCACAGCATCGCACGGGTATAATATTACAGACTCAGGAACAGTGCGCATTAAAGCTATATCCTCTAGCCCCATTTGAGATGGCCCATCTTCCCCGATAGAAACCCCGGCATGGGATCCGACTATTTTTATATTGGATCTGCCAATTGCCGCCATTCTGATTTGGTCATGCGCCCTGGTTATAAAGCTTGCGAAAGTCGAAACAAATGGCAACTTGCCTCTGCTTGCAAGCCCAACTGCCATGCTGACCATATTTTGTTCTGCCACAAAACACTGAAAGAATCTTTTTGGAAATGCAGCCTCAAATATCTCTGCAAACGTAGAGTTTTTAACATCACCATCTAAACTTACAACTTGCTCACAAACTTTGCCCAGTTGCGCCAGTGCCTGTCCGTATGCTTTTCTTGTTGGGATCTGTTCGCCAACTTTATATTCCGGGCTTGGTAATTTTATCGCGCTCTCGCCATGGTTTTTGCCGCCATCCCTCGATACATTTTCTTCGCTTGCACTCTGAAAACACTCGGGACGAGCGGTTAGTTGTCCGGTTGACCGGTCGGGCTTCTCAGGCTCCCAATTACTATTTTCCTGATACTCAGAATCTTTTTTAAATCTATTTTTAAGTTCATCAAGAATCTTAGCAAGATCTTTTTGAGGGAAAACTTTGCCATGAAAACCAAGTTTGTTTTCGACATCGGAGATCCCGTGACCCTTAAAAGTTTTGGCAAGAATCATAACGGGTTTATTTTTAATTTTTTGTGCTGCCGCAAAAACTTCAACCAGTTCTTTAACTTCATGTCCATTAACTTCAAAAGTCTGCCAACCAAAAGCATCAAATTTGTTTTTTATTTTATTTAAATTATGGTCGTCTAAGTTTTCTGTGCTTTGACCAAGTCTGTTAACGTCGACAATGCCAATTAAGTTATCAAGTTTATAATGCGTAGAGATTTCTGCTGCTTCCCAAATTTGTCCTTCGGCGATTTCTGCATCACCCATAAGCACATAAGTTTTGAAGTCTAACCCATTTAATTTTGCGCTGAGAGCAAATCCCGCACCAATTGATAGGCCCATGCCCAGTGACCCGGTTGCTGCTTCGTTGTATTTAAATCTTGGCGTCGGGTGACCTTCTAAATTTGAATCGAACTGTCTTAAAGTTAATAGATCTTTTTCTGTGATTACACCAACTTGTTCCCAGGCGGCATATAATAACGGCGCCGCATGCCCTTTTGATAAAATAAATCTGTCGTTATTAATATTTTTGGGATTTTGTGGGTCATATTTCATGACATCAAAAAATAAAACTGCGACTATATCTGCTGCTGAAAGACATGAAGTTGGGTGCCCACTGCCCGCTTGCGTTGTTGCTTTAATTGATAACTCTCTTAACTTATAAGCTTTATATTTTAAAAAATTTATATCCATTACCTTTTTCCCATTAACTTTTTTAACCATACTTATTACTAAAAATTTATTTCCCCCGCTCGTCCCTCCGCGCCCGGCGAAGTCTTGCACGAAGCCTGGGAGTATTCTACGGAGCCTTGGCGAAGTAGAAAGTATCGAGGGATGAGTTTATTACTTTTAATAGCTATATAACTTTGCTTATTATTGAAAAAATATATTATGTATGTCTAGTAAAATTACTTAAATTAAATAAATTTTTTAGCTTCAGGGTACTTTATGAATTTTACAAAAGTTTTGTTATTTACGGGTTTATTTTTAAGTTTTAATAGTTTTTCTATGTTGAGGGGACCACAAGCTTTAAAGAGCTTAAATAAATTAAAACTGAATAATCTAGGTTATTTAAATCAAAAAAATAATTTAAATAATATTATCGGGCCCAAGCCACTTATTTTAATAAGAGATTTTTCTACTATTAAGAATCATAAGTCTAACAGAGACAAAAATTTTATTACTTATAAGGAAATAGATGAAAGATTCAGATATTCTATTGAGCCTGAGGCGGCATTAAAATTGCTCGCCTTCTTTGAAGAAATAAAAAATAAACCAGATGGGTTAGAAGCATTAAGAAATTTAAAAAACATAATTGATTTGGAAGAAGGCGCAAACCTATCGCCTAAAAATATGTTAGAAATATTGAGATATATAAAACATGATTGCCCAGAAAATAAGAATCTGAGAAAAATTAGGACATTCATTTTTGAGTTGTCAAAATACCAGACTGAAGAGGCTCAGCGTCAACTAGAAGAAGAAAAAGAGAATAAAAAGACAAATAAATTGAAAGAAGAAAAACGCGCCGAAAACCGAGAGAGGTGGTATGGAGTCTGGATCGGTTTTAGCCTTTTAATAATACTAAGATCTATTTCTAATTGATATTGGGTTCAAGAAATTTGGTTAAAAATATACTTTAGGAACAGTTATGAATTTTGCAAAATCTTTATTTTTTATGAGTTTATTTTTAAGTTTTAATACTTTTAGCATGTTTGGGCCAAAAGCTTTGAAAAATTTAAGTAAGATAAAGCTTAGCAATTCAAGCTTTTTGAAACAAAATTTATTATTAAATAATAAGCTAAATAAGAATACTTTGATAAGAAGTTTTTTTTCTAAGAAACAGGATCCTGCAAAAAATGAGAAACCAGTTGTTGATTATGAGCAACTGGTGAAAAAATTCAAGTATATTGAGCCAGAAGCCGCAGAATCATTCCTAAATAGCTTGGAAAAATTAAAAAATAAACCAAATGAGCTAGAGGAATTAGAAGAATCATTAAAATGTATAATTGATTTAGAAGATGCAAAAATCTCACACAAGACTTTGGCAGAAATATTAAGACATATAAATCATTATGATGCGGGTGATGAGAATTTGAGAAAATTTAAGCTATTCTTTCTTGACTTGTCTAAGCAACAAACAGAAAAAGAGGCGCTCGAATTTTCCCAACAAAAAAGAGAAGAAGAAGAATTGAACGAATTAAGAGAAGGCCTAAGGGGAGTCCATTATAAAAATGAAGTCACGCTTTTTATTGTAGCTTATGGTTCATTATTTGTTTTAATTGTTGCAGGCTTCTTTGCTCAGGCCTAATAATTGGCGTAATAAAAAAATTCGGGGGGAAATATTATTATTTGCGTGGGCGTGATTCTGGTTTGTGGTGTAGGTGTACAGGTTTGGGATAACTTTTCAGAGCCTGTCAAAAAATAAGTCTTTATAATTTTATTTTTGATAGGGATTTTTGTGAATTTTAAGAATAATAAGTGTCAACGCACTCACGTGCCAAATAAAAGCACACTTAAAGCCATTGAGAACGTAAAAAAGGGCAAAAATTTAGTTCGCGCTAAAGACGCTAAAGATCTATTTAAAAAACTTGGGCTTTAAGTCTTAATATACAAATAATTCTGCCGGTTTATACTGTACTTACGGGAAAATTTAGGGTGAGTCGCAAAAAACAAACAGTATGAATTTTGGCATTTCAAAAAGCTTTATCAAGCAATTTAAATATTATACAAATCTGGCTTTTGAGAAATTTTTAAAGTTTCTTGAATTTCAGATTTTCTTAAATCTAGTTTCGTGGCCAATATTACTTCACTGGGGTCTGCCAGTTTCGATACTGAGCCCAATTGGTAATATTATTTTTGCGCCGATTTTTTTGGTATTTATTCTAGTTTCAGGTTTACTGTTTTTTTCAGAGATATTAAATATTCCCAACTTTTTTCTAGTTTTTATTTTAGATAAGACTACAGATATTTGGGAATATTTTTTGGGATTCGGTTCAGATTATTTTCTTTGGGCAGGAGTCAGGCCGCCCGTATATTTTTCAGTATTAATAATATTTTTGACGTTTTTTGTTTTAAAAAATAAAAAATTATTTTCAACTAAGTTGCACAAAATTGGCGGATTTATCTCTATATTTATTTTGGGCTTTTCGCTTTTATATTTACATAAGCCAGCAAAATTAATAAAAAATATTAAGTGCGGCTCTAAATCGGCCCGTATTATAAATCATAAAAATCAGACAACTGTGATTTTTGATGCCCCAATATTTTCAAGACTTTCCCCAGGATCTTGGGTCAGCTTTAAGCTTATTCCAGAATTAATTAAAGAAACGGGTAGCTTTAATGTCGATAATTTGATTATCTTGCGCCCAACAAAATTAACGCTAAATATAGCCAAATTTTTACATAAAAATTATGGACTCAAGAATATATATCTCCCCCCAGCTAAAACACCAGAGCTTTTTACCCAGTTTTTTGGGTCCCCAAGCTTAAATATTGTAATTTTGGACCATTTGAGCCTGGAAGACACCCAATTGCGAGATCAGCATATTTTGTTAGACTTAAATTAAGGGTAAAAATAATATAAAGGGGTAAAATATGTTAAAAAAATTAAGTCATATTCTGGCTTTTCCAGGTTTACTAATACTTTCAGGCTGCGGCCAACTATCAGATACGGATATACTTTGCGAAGCAGAAAATGAAGTTTCTGTGCTTTCTATGCGTTATAGAGACATGATAAGAGCATATTCCAGCGACAAAGATTTGGTTGAAGAATCCCGCCTATTGGGTTCAAGATCAGGTTTAGGCTTTTGGGAAGGCTTGGGCCAATCTTTGATTGGCAACGAACACTTGGTTGTTTCTGAGGGGGCGCCTCTACATAAAGCTGAATATATTATCAAAAATGATATTCGTAAGCTTGAAAGACATGCTCATGCGCTTGAATCAAGACTTTTAAGCAGCAGACCAGTTTATGACAAAGTTATAAATCTAAGACGTGTGCTTCTTGAGATTTTGCCAGTTCTTGCAAAGCAAAAGACGTACGTTAACGAATCTCAGTTTATTGAGCAGCAACGTGTGGCAAAAGATCAACGCAGGTTGGCTGAAAGTCAGCTTTATGAATCAAGAAGGCAAACTAAGTTACTTGAACAGGCTGCAAGAAATCAGTACTCTCAACCGAGACAGCAATCTGGTTATTCTGTAAGAAAAACTACAACTGTTGAAATTTGGGATTAATAATTTATAAATATTAAGAATAAAAAGGGCCCGTAAAAACCGGGCCCTAATTTATTTAGAATTATTCTTGATAAAATTAAAAGCTATCTGCGTCCAGCTTTCCATGTGATCATAAAACTTTTCACATTCTTCAAGTGTAAGCAACTCGCCGCTTTTAAGTTCAGAATTAACCGTAATTTTATCTGAGTCGCCTTTAAGAATTAAAACAAATGCGACATGAACTCGCCCGACAGAATTACTGTCGTCGTTCAAAATTCCTAGCGGCTCGACCGTATAACTACCTGAGTAGTTAACTTCTTCTTCAAATTCACGCTTTGACCAAGCAACAACGTCTGAACTTGCGATATCTTCTTCTCTTATGTGCCCGCCAATTCCAAGTGAATATTTGCTTTGGAGCCTCTTTTCACTTGCTTTTGCTTGGCGCTGCATTAGAAAATATTTGTCGCCATATTGAAAAATCAAATATGGGATAATCTGTTTGTAGTTCTCATCAGATTCCATTTTTGATCTTGGATTAAACTCTTTTTTTTCATCTATTATTTTCAAATAACTAACAAAATCGACAGCCTTTAGGCCCTGCCATGCCGCATATTCACCCTCAGCTGAAAAAAGATCTTGTCGTTTAACTACTAAAATATTTTCATCTTCTTGGGCCATTAGTGGGTTTGGCACCACTGTAACTTTTTGAGGTTGAACACTCATTTATTATCTTTCTTTTATTATTTTTTGGGGTTTAATTTTGGATTACTACTCGCCATGTTTTTAAATATTATTATATTTTGTCAGGATAACAAAATTGAGAAAAAATAGAACATCTATAGTTTTAAAGAAGATTTAGATATAAATTAGATATAAAATTGATAAGAATAAGTAACTTATTAGCTTAATCTTAAAAATTGGGGATTTTATGAAACTTAAATTTTATATAATTTTATTATTAGTATTTACAAATATTTTCCCTGGTATTTTCTCTATGGAGACTGATCTTGTGGGAAATATTAATGAGCAAGAATATGTGCTTGCAGATTTTTTTAACATGACGGAAACTACGCCCGATTTGCCAGAATATATAAAAGATCCAATTTGTGCTTTTATTAATGTACTAGAACCCGGATTTGAATCTGAAGAAGAATTGCTTGCAGCTTTCGATTCTTTTACATCCAACAGCCAATTTAAGAAAATTACAGAAAAATATGTGCAAGAAAAATCTGCTGAAATTTTAGAGCTTAATTATAAAAAATTAAAGCTTTATATTGTTGGCGAGATCTTGAATTCGCATCTTAAAAAATATCAAACTAAATTTCAAACCAAATCATATCTTCCCTATGTGGCATATAATTTCAAGGCATATAATTGGTCAAAAAACAAAATACAATCTGATCCAGAATACTTGAAATATTTAAACAGCCTTTTTCGTAGAAAATTGCTTAAACCAAAAAATATTTCAAATCCGGATCACTTTGGGATTGCTCGCGAATTTTTAAATTTAGGAGCAGGTGCAGCCCCGTATTTAAAATTTGCTATCGAAGAATACGATTATAACTTTTTTGATATTTTATTTAAATTTAGCACAGATCTTAGCCTGGAAGAGCTCGGTGAATTATTGCTTTCTGGTATGAAACAATTTGATTATTATAACGTTAGATATGAATTAAAAAACAATTTAATCAGCATTATGGAACTTATTTTAAATAAATTACCCAATAATATATCAAAAGATTTTTTTGAAAATGCGTCAAAGTTGGTTGAAGAAAAATTAAGTCGGGCAGAAGCGTGGCATAAAAAGGTTCAAGAACAGGTTATTAAAGATAATTTGTCATGGGGAGAGTTAAATTGGTTTTGTAGAGGCCCCAGAAACCTTTCTACAGGATTGTACGACACAAAAGCTTTTCTGAAAAAATTGATTGAATTATTGAAATCACGCCAGGCTTAAAATTTGAATATTAAAAAACAGAGACCCGGTTATGGTAAAAAATAATTTTAAGTTTGTTTTGTTTTTTCTCACACTATTTTTTAATTCATTAAACTCAGTTTACTTTGTAAATACATCTACTGTCCCGGTGAAGATCAGAAAAATAGTTTATAAAAACAAGTTGGTAATCCCAAATTTACGCAGGGAACTAATTGGTCGATGGACAATTGAGAGGTGTGGGTACTTTAACGAAGCTGGCATCGAGGCAATTTTAGTTCTAATGGGTGGGAAAATATTTGAATATAAGAATCTTAAAGATAATACTATGATATCGTTTAATGGCGATAGCACTCTGATAGATCGATAACCCCTATACAAAATCAATTTTTGACAAAAATCTAAAAAACATCAAAAATATAACATATGAAGATTTTAAGCTGTATTTTACAAGTTTTGCCAGTATTCTATTCAGTAAATATCCCAAGTTTACTCCTGCCTTAGGGGCAGTATATCTTTTTCTACACAAATCTTTTTTAGTTTTTCCATTTTACTGTTAACATAATTTATATAGTTATTATTTAAAAAATTTAGGTTAATTATGTCTTATAACCCACAAAGTATTGAAAAAAAGTGGCAAGATATTTGGCAAAAAAATCCGGTTGCCAAAACCAAGCCTACAGGTTCAGGAAAAAATTCTATTGTCTTGATATGTTCCCTTATCCTTCTGGTTCAGGGCTACATGTGGGCCACTGGAGAGGCTATGTGCTTTCTGATGTTTACGCTCGTATAAAATGGTTGCAAGGGTATAATGTCTTGCACCCAATGGGTTGGGATGCCTTTGGGTTACCTGCCGAAAATGATGCAATTAAGAAGGGTATTCATCCCGCAGTCAGCACATGCCGCAAATATTGCACATTTTAAAAAGCAATTGGAAGAAATTGGGGCTATTTATGACTGGTCCAAAGAATCAAATACTACAGATCCAAATTATTATAAATGGACGCAATGGATATTCTTGAAGATGTATCAAAGCTGGTCTTGCATATGAAGCCGATACGCCAATAAATTGGTGCCCTTCATGTTTGACAGGGCTTGCCAACGAAGAGGTTGTTGACGGCACATGTGAGCGTTGCGGCACCACAGTTGAACAAAAAAATTCAGACAGTGGATTCTAAAAATTACAGAATATGCTGAAAAACTACTTTATGGTCTTGATAAACTCGAGTGGCCAGAAAAAGTTAAGACAATGCAACGTAACTGGATCGGCAAAAGCGAAGGGCTTAGTATTTAAGGCCCAGTTAAAGATACAAATTTAGAAATACAAACTTTTTTACTCACTTTGAGGCGTTTTGAAGCTGATACTTTTGTGGTTATTGCGCCCGATCACCCGTTATTACAAGAATCTTAGAGTGTCAGCAATAAGAATGAGATAGAACAATTTTGCGATTATTTAATTAAAAAACGTCTTAGAAGATCATAATATCGATGAAAAAGAATCTGAGGGAATATTTACTGGCACGTATGTTATTGACCCTGTAAGTAACGGGAGATTCCAATTTAGGTTGCTAATTATGTTTTAAAAGATTATGGAACTGGTATTGTTGGATGTTCTGCTCATGATGAACGTGATTTTAAGTTTGCCAAAAAATATGGAATAATGCTTAAAGCAGTTGTTGTTTCCAGCAAATCCTGAAGAAGCGAAAAGAGTGGCGAATTTTGAAATTTGTTACTCAGATATGAAAGAGTGGCGATTCTAACGGCACCAGCTGAGTTTGCGGGTAATAAAGCCGGTGAAGTTAGAGCTAAAACAATTATAGAATATTGCCAAGAAAAGGGTCTTGCGCATCGCAAAAGACTACTTATAAACTTACGTGATTGGATATTTTCTCGCCAAAGATATTGGGGCGAACCTATACCTATTATTCATTGTGAAAGATGTGGCGTTGTTCCTGTGCCTGAAAATGAGTTGCCAGTACGTTGCCCCATGTTGAAAAATATCAACCTACAGGAACAGGCGAATCGCCATTAGCTGCATATATCCGATTGGGTAAATACTAAATGTCCAAATTGTGGTGGTCCTGCAAAAAGTGAAACTAATACTATGCCACAATGGGCAGGTTCTTGTTGGTATTTTTTAAGATATCCAAATCCGACTTTGACAAATAAGCCGTTTGATCAAGATGATATGAAATATTGGCTACCAGTAGATCTTATATGTTGGCGGTATCGAGCATGCTATCTTGCATTTATTATATGCAAGATTTTATGTAAAAGTTTTATATGATCTTGGGCTATTTACCTTTTGATGAGCCATTTAGCCATCTGTTTAATCAGGGCATGGTAAATAAATATTCTGAAAAATCTGGTCTTGTTGAAAAGATGTCAAAATCTAAAGGCAATGTTGTTAACCCTGACGATATTGTTAAAGACTTATGGTTCTGATGCATTGCGCATGTATATTTTATTTATGGGACCGCCAGAACTTGATTGTGAATGGCAAGATGCTGGTCTTGAGGGCATCAAACGATTCTTAAATAGACTCTGGAACTATTTAACAGATGACGAAAATATAGTGCAATCTGGACAAGAAGATCCAAAAGTTACTCGTAGATTGCACAGGTTTATTAAAGACTTCAAGAAAGAATAGATATCTTTAAGCCTAATACTGCTATATCTGCATTTATGGAATTCTTGAACGACGCTAATTAACAACAAGATGGTTGTTTCAAAAGAAAGCTTGGAGATAATTCTTGTAATCTTATCAAGCATGGCGCCACATATGGCTTCTGAGTTGTTGAAGTTTTATTGCATAAGAAGTTTGAAAACTGCACATGGCCAACTTATAATCCTGATTTATTAGTTGTTGACTCGGCTAATATTCCTGTTCAGGTTAATGGCAAGTTGCGTGCGACTTTAACTATGCCAATTAATGCGTCGCAAGAAGTTGTTGAAAAAGCTGCGCGAGAAGAAATATCTAAGTGGCTAGAGGGCAAAGAGATAATCAAAGTTATCTTTGTGCAAAATCGCATGATAAGTTTTGTGATCAAGCAATAATAATTAAAAGAGGGGATTTCAAAATCCCCTCTTTTTTTGTAAATTATAATTAAATATAATTAAATTTTTTTTAAATAATTTTGAAATACGAACATGAAAATATTTTACACAATTTTGTTTCTGTCTTTTATGGGGCTTAAAGCTAATAATCTTGAACAACTAGAGAAAGAATTAAGAGAAAACTACCACGAAGTTGTTGGCAAATATAGAGAGATAAAGAAATTTAGAAACTTTAATTACAGTTATGTTTGCGACGTTATTAGTAGGTTCAATAGACTCAAGAAAATCGTAGATTCTCTGCCGCGCGAACGCGCCGTTGAAATAGTTAAAGAACTAGAATCTAGAGCAAAATAATTTTAAAAAAATAATAATCACAAAAAAAGTGGTTGATCTGAAAACTCAAATCAACCACCCATAAACTAGTAAATAATATCTTCTGATTTTAACTAAACTGTGTTATTAAAACTTTAATAACACAGTTTTTTAATTGCACTTCTTAATAATTAATTAACTATGTTTAAGCGCGCTCTTTTACCGTTTAAGTTTTTGCCTTTAAGGGCGTCTATTATCTTGTATGTTAAATCGATAGGAATCTCGATAAATGTTCTTCTTTTGATCACTCTGATCTTACGAATCTGAGATTCAGAAATCGCTTTAGAGCTCAACAAGTAATTAACAACATCTTCTTTTTCGATTCCATCATCGATACCAAGAGCAATATAAATCTCTTGAATATTTTCAGGTGTTCCACGCTCAAATCTTGAGTTTCCTGAACCTCTTGAGAATCTTGAGTTAGAAGAAGAGTTATAATTGTTAGGCACTGAGTGCTCAATTTGTATCTCTTGTGTAGCAACGTTTTCTAAGAATTTAGCATGTAGTAGCTTGTTTGCTAAAACTTGTAGCTGTTCTTGTGTAAGATTTTTTGTAATCTCTGAAACAAGCTCTATTCCCTTATACTCTTTTTTATCAGATATAAGTGATGTAACAAGTTCACTTGCTTGTTCAGCACGTGCTTGCATGATTGTCTCTTTTGAAGGGACATCGATAGGTTTAATAACAATGCCAAACTTACGTTCTAACATTTGAATATTTCTTGTATCGTTTCTTCCAACAAATGTTATAGCGATACCATCTTTACCAGCTCTTCCTGTACGTCCAACTCTGTGAACATAGCTTTCTTGGTCTTCTGGTAATGAGAAGTTAATAACGTGAGTTAAGTTTGCAACGTCAATACCACGAGCCGCAACGTCAGTTGCAACGATAATACTAAGTTGTTTGTCCTTAAACTTTTTAATCATAACGTTTCTCATAGACTGGCTCATGTCACCATGAAGCGCGCCAACTTGGTATCCATGCTTTGAAAGCTTTTCAGCGATTTCAGATGTCATGATCTTTGTTGGGCAGAATATGATTCCGTAAAATTCTGGTGCGCTATCGATAAATCTGCATAGTGCATTTAATCTTGATCTTGAAGGCAGTGAGCAGTAATAATGCTTAACGGCCTGTGTTCCAACTTGTGTTTTACTTACTCTAACTGAAACTGTATCTGTCATATGACTTCTCATAAGATCAGCTATACCGCCCTTTATTGTCGCTGAGAACAACCAAATTTCACGTTCTTTTGGAGCGTATGTAAGTATTTCTGTGATCTCTTCTTTGAATCCCATATCAAGCATGATATCAGCTTCATCAAGAACAAGTGTTTTTAAAGTACTTAAATTTAATGTACGTCTATTTAAGTGATCATTAAGACGACCAGGTGTACCCACAACGATCTGTGTTCCACGTTTTAGCTTGCGCATTTGGTCTTCCATAGAAACACCACCATAGACAGCTTCTATTGTTATACCCAAAGCTTTTGCAAGTGGATTTATGCTTTCACATATCTGAACCGCAAGTTCTCTTGTAGGTGCAACAATAAGCGCCTGTGTAATATTCTTTGATTTATCTATTCTGTGTAAAAGTGGTATCCCAAACGCAAGAGTCTTACCTGTCCCTGTTTGTGCTTGACCAAGAAAATCAACTTTTTCTTTTTCAAGTAACATAGGGATAGATTTTGCTTGAATCTCTGTAGGTTCTGTAAAACCTAGAGACTCTAAACTCTTTTGTATTATTGGATCCAAATTTAAATCTGTAAATTTATTCATAAAATTGTTTCGTCCTTTTAGATTAATTAGATTAATTATTAATTGGGTTATAAAATTTATTAAATTTTTTATTAAACTCTCTTTTTTTGTTTTAACTATTTAAGAACAAAAATAACTAAATTTTAAATAAAAATTAGTATATTCGAGCCCATTTACCCATTTATTTTTAATATTTGGGGGGCACTTATAAACATCAGCTACGTCAACTATTTAATGAAACTTAGGGTATTAAACAGCAAGCCCGAAACGGGTAAACGCACAATCTGTGGGTGCCTTGCTTAAATCTTTAAAAGATGGGATTTCAGTCTTGTCCTCCGGAGCCTTTACTATGTTCTGCAAACTTTGAAGAACTGTGCTGGCGTAGGGGGATCCAGGTTATTTGAACCTGCAGGCACTTTTGATTACTATCAATCATAGCACGTATTTTAAATAATGTAAAATATGTTTTCAGTCAGTATATTTTAAGTTATTTGAATTTTAATTAAAAAACAGGTTCAAACCCGATTTTTGCCCCAATTAGTCATGATCCTATATTTCAGCTGTCTTGCCTATTCTGGGTCAATTTTGGGCCCATTTTTAGCTGATTTAATCAGATATTGTGGCATTGGCTATGCTTTCTGCCGCCAAAGCCATTTTATATAGGAAAAAGACCATAAATATGGCCAAGGTTCCGCAGGAGGCATCCCTGAATGCCTTGGGGGTACAATAGGCTTTCCAAGCCGCCCCAGCCGCTTTAAGTTTCAAATTCCCCTGCTTTTCTGTATTTATCTTATTTTGCTCTATAGAAAAATCCCCATTTTCCAGGTGTATCGTTATCACGGCATCACTGCCGGCTCTTTTGTGTTTATTACCGTTATTATTATTGTTATTATTGCGACTGTTTTTCTTGCCCTTGCCCTTGTCAGATAAGTCGTCGAGTTCACTTGTGTCTTCTTCGCCAGAAGATTCAGCGTTATTTATGCTAACTTCTGTTTTTAAAGATTTGTAAGCTGGTTTGCCAGAACCAGCTCCCTTTTGCTCATTTTCCATGCTCCAGGAATAACCAAAACTTGTTATAAGAACTATAATTATTAGCTTATTCACACCAAATCTCTTTCTTATAGCTTGTGTACTAAGTCTTTTCGACACCTAGACTATAACAAGTTCTATTTGCCTGGCAAATTTGTCTATATTTTTGCTGTGCCAATTTGTAAATAATTTCCAGTTTGTTATAATAAAACATGTAATTTTATATGTTTAACCAACTTAACACTAAAAAACAGTTCTTGTTTTTTAAGTATTTCTATAGGAGGACTTGATGTCCAAAGAGTTAATAAGATCTTCTCAATTTCGCAAATCCGAATTGCTTTCTGATGACGTATTTGTTTTAACAGACGAGCAAAAGAAAGATTTACAAGATCTTTATGGTAGCGTCGTTAGCAAGTTCAAACCAGGTGGCTTGATCCAAGGTAAAGTTATTAGTGTCCAACCAGAAGGTGTTTTGGTCGACATTAATTTCAAATCTGAGGGACTAATTCCACTTTATGAGTTTTCTGAATTTGAATTAAAAAAACTACTTAAAGGTTCAGAAGTTGAAGTAATTCTTGATGAATTAGAAACAGCTGATGGAACAGTAGCCCTATCTTATGAAAAAGCCAAGGCTCTAAAAGCTTGGGATGCAATCATGAAGTTGCATAAAGAAGGCAAACCTGTTGAAGGTGTTGTTACCCATAAGGTTAAGGGCGGCCTTAGTGTTGATATTGGAATTCCTGCATTCTTGCCTGGTTCTCAAGTTGATACACAAAGAGTTATGGATTTCGATCAATTTGTTGGTCAAACCATTACAGCTCATATTATTAAAGTAAATCAAAAACGTGGCAACGTTATAATTTCACGTCGTAAATATCTTAACGAACAAAAATCTGAAGTTCGTAAGAAAGTTCTTGATGTATTGCAAGTTGGTCAAGTTATTCAGGGTATCGTTAAAAATATCACCAACTATGGTGTATTTATCGACATCGGTGGAGTTGACGGCTTGTTGCATATCACCGACATGACATGGGGTAGAATTTCACACCCTAGTGAATTAGTAAAAATTGGCGATAATATCGCAGTCAAAGTTCTTTCTTTTGACAAGAACAATGAGAAAATATCTCTAGGCTTAAAACAACTAGAATCAAATCCTTGGGAAGCTATGCGTCCTGAAGTTCAAGTTGGCGCAAAAATCACTGGTACTATTTCAAGTATCACTGACTACGGCCTATTTGTTGAAGTTGATAAAGGTGTTGAAGGTCTTGTTCATATCTCAGAAATTTCTTGGACAGATAGAATCTCTGATCTGCATAAATTCTACAAAGTTGGCGACAAGATAGACGTTGTTGTTGTTTCTCTTGATAAAGAAAACAGAAGAATGTCACTATCTGTTAAGCAACTTGAAAAGAATCCTTGGGATGCGATTGAAGAACAATTCCCAGTTGGAACAAAAATCAAGGGCAAAATTAGCAATATCACAGACTTTGGTATATTTGTTCAACTAGCTCCTGGTATCGACGGCTTGGTCCACATATCTGATCTTTCATGGACAGAACATGTTGAGCATCCAGCTGACAGATACAAAAAGGGCGATGAGGTTGAAGCTGTTGTTATTGGTGTTAACAAACAAAGCAAGAAAATATCTCTTGGCATCAAGCAGCTTTCACAAAATCCTTGGGAAGATATTGAAAAACAATATCCATTGGGTTCATTGGTTGAAGGTGAAGTTTCCAAGATTACAAATTTTGGTGCGTTCATTAAGCTTCCATCTGGAATCGAAGGTCTTGTTCATATATCAGAACTTTCTGGTAATAACGTAGAAAAAGTTGAAGACGTTATCAAAGTTGGTCAAAAAGCGACATTCAAAGTTATCAAAGTTAACCAAGAAGATCATAAACTTGGCTTAAGCTTGAAGACTGAAGAAACCCATTCTGAAAAGAAAGAGGGTCGTCCAACCAAAAAAGTTCAGTTGTTGGAAAAAACTGCAGCTCCTCGCAAAGAAAAACGTGAAGAGCAACAACAAGTTCAACAAACAAGTTCTTCTTCTAAGGGTAAGTCACAGTTGCAATTGGCATTGGAAAAACATGCTGCTGCAAAGAAGTCTGGGGAAGGTGAATAATTATGTTAGAAAAAACACTAGCTATAATTAAGCCTGACTTGGTAACTGCTGGCAGAACCGGTTCAGTTGTAGAGCTTATTGAACTTAATAAGTTTAATATTTCTAAGATTTCTAAGTTGCAACTTACGCAAAAACAGGCGCAAGAATTTTATGCCATTCACAAAGACAAGCCATTTTTTGGTGAGTTAGTTGAATACATGACTTCTGGTCCTGTGGTTGTTATGGTTCTTGAAAAAGAAAACGCTGTTCAAGAATGGCGCGATCTTATCGGAGCCACCAATCCTGCCAAAGCTGCTATTGGAACTTTGAGAAAAATGTTTGGACAATCTATGGGCATTAATGGCTTTCACGGCTCTGATGCTCAAGATACAGCTAAACAAGAAATTAGTTTTTTTCAATCACTGTAATTACAGCGTTTGAGTGAAATTTAAAATAGTGGGCAGTAAATCTGCCCACTATTTTTTTGTGGCTATAAATCTAAACTTTTGGCAAAATTATTTAAAAGTAATTAAACCCTGAATTTATCTAAAAATTATCATGAATAAAAAATTAAATAAAAAATTATATTTTTTGTCGTTTATGTTGTTAAGTTTTTCCAGTTATATAGCTTGCATGGAGAATTCTGAATCAAAAAAACTTTTTGATTTAGTAAAAAAAAATTATGACGAACTTGATGATAAATTAGACAGAAACAATATAAATGCACGTATTTTTGATCAAGAGCTAAACTGCGATCTTACCCCTCTTGCTTGCAAAATTATGCAGGTTCATAAAGAAAAAAATATTTTTCCTGAAGATGTTAAAACAATAGACTTATTGGTAGTGTCTGGGGCTGACACAAATTTTGTTGTAAATAACAAAAAGCTTTTGCAATATCTAGTCGAGTGTCATAATCATAATTCAGCAAATAAAGAACAGCGCACGCTGTTTCATAAACTAATAACGATGTTTGTGGGTACAGATCCAGGACTGTACGCTAAATTTAAGCCTATGGGTTATAAAAAAACAGATTCGAAATAATAAAAAATTAATTTAAATTGGGATTCTATTTATATGAAGCCATATAACCAAACTGTAGAAGAGTTGGAAAAAAAATTTAATACAAATATTATTACCGGATTAACTGACCAAGAAGTTCAGTCGCGTGTAAATAAGTTTGGTTGTAATAAAATAGAACAAGAATGTCCTGAGCCGTTTTATATTATTTTTCTAAATCAGTTCGCCAATCCACTTATTTATATACTACTTACTGCAGCAGCAATAATTTTTTTTATGGGCGAGCGGCTCGATGCATTTATAATCTCTGGTGTTTTAACTTTTAACGCAATAGTTGGCACATTTCAAGAGGGGCGCACAAGAAAAATCTTAGAAAGTTTAAAAAACTTTGTGCCCGAAACCAGCACGGTTATAAGAAATTCAGAAAAAATTATAATTAATACTTCTGAGTTGGTTCCTGGCGATATAGTAATCTTAAAAGAGGGGGAGCAGATTCCAGCAGACGGCAGAATCGTCGAAGTTTATAGACTTATTGTTGATCAATCTATTTTGACGGGCGAATCTATCGGTGTTGAAAAAAAATCTGTTGCATCGCAAACTTTGCAAGAACAATCTATTCTTGATCAAGATAATATGGCCTTTAAGGGGACATATATACTAAACGGTAATGCCAAGATGCTCGTGACCGCTACAGGAAAAAACTGTGAGATCGGCAAAATTCAACAAATATCAGAATCAATAGAAACCGATATGCCACTTAAACGAGAGCTTGATAAGCTTTCGCATTGGGTTTTGATATCTATAATAGTAATCTGTTTTGGTTTATTAATTATTGGTTTATTGCAGGGCAAAACTTTTAGTGATTTATTAGTCATGTTAACAGCACTGTTTATTTGTGTTGTCCCAGAAGGGCTGCCTGTAGTGTTTACTGTTATCTTGGTTTCCGGTGCATATAAAATGGCCAAAGAAAATGTTCTTGTAAAGCGCTTGCAGGCGGTTGAAGCATTAGGGCGCACTGAAATAATTGTCGTTGATAAAACCGGTACTCTAACAAGAAACGAAATGATGGTTCATGCAGTTTTTGCTGATAACAAAAATTACGTAGTAACTGGTTACGGCTATTCTGAAAACGGCGACATTTTGTTTGATGATAAAAAAGTTACAGATTATTCTACGCATAAAAAACTTTATGAAATTAAAGATTATTTAGATTTAATGAATTCGTCTGAGATTTGGCAGGACCCAAAAACTAAAAACTATCATGTTAAGGGTGACCCGATAGAAGTATCGATTGGCGTCTTTGCGAAAAAAATTGCCGATAAAAATAATTTAAATAATTACAAAAAAGTTTTTGATATACCATTTAACACACAAACTCGATTACACATATCTGTTTTTCAACTTCCCGATTTGAGTTATAAAATATTTGCTCTTGGCGCTCCTGAGGCGATACTAAATATTGTTAATAATAAAAATAATTCTAAAGAGTTAATTCAAGCTAACTTAGAAAATTATTTACAAAGTGGCCTGCGTGTTGTCGCATGTGCGCAAGTAAGCACGCCTGGTGTCGATCTTAACTGGGATAAAATTATTCGTGAAAGTTTTGGCAATTTTGAATTTGATGCACTAATTGGCCTGCAAGATGCAATCAGAGAAGATGTAGCAAGTGTAATTTCAAAAGCAAATAAAGCGGGCGTAGATTTTGTTATGATCACAGGAGATCATCAAGAGACTGCAAGATTCGTTGCGCAATCTGTTGGAATATTAAAACCTGGCCAAGAAGTGATAACTGGAGAACAGTTTGAAAAATTTTCGGATCAAGAATTTTTCAAAAAAATAAATAACATAAAAGTGTTTGCGCGAGTAACGCCTGCTCAAAAACTTAAAATTATAGAACTCTTAAAATGTTCCGGAAAAACGGTTGCCATGATCGGTGATGGTGTAAATGATGCACCGCCGTTGGTTGCTGCTGATTTGGGTATTGCGATGGGGCAAATTGGCACAGAAGTTGCAAAACAAGCTTCAGATTTAATACTTCTTGATGATAAACTTTCAACTGTTTTGAGTGCTATCGAACAGGGGCGCCATATTTTTTACACTCTAAGACGCGTTGTATTATACTTTTTTGCCACAAATTTTGGCGAAGTTTTGGTCGTGTTACTTGCGTTCTTATTAAAACTTGATGTCCCAATCTTAGCTGCGCAAATTCTATGGCTAAATTTAGTAACTGACGGCTTTCTGGATTTGGCACTTGCTGCTGAACCAGTTGAACCAGGGCTGCTAGAAAAATCTTGGCTTCGCGAGTCTTTAAAAAAGGGTTTGATCGATCCTATGCTAATGCTAAAAGTTGCCTATATGTCGATTCCAATGGCGGTAGGCTCAATTTATTTATTTGACCAATACTGTTGCGTCGATATGGCTGCTGCTCGTACTATGACACTTGTCTGTATGGCAATGTTCCAGTGGTTCAATGCGTGGAACTGTCGCTCAGAAAATTTATCACTATTTCAAATTGGTTTGTTTTCAAATTTCTGGTTGGTTCTTGCAACCGGCTTTGTTTTGATTTTACAAGTTCTGGTTACAACTGTGCCATTCTTGCAATACATATTTAAAACCGTGCCATTAAGTTTATTTGCATGGGTACAGATTCTGTGCGTCTCTTCTTCTATTTTAATTTTTGAGGAGATACGAAAACTTATCGTGCGAAAAGTTTATAATAATTTTTAAAATTAATTGGGCCCATTTACGGGCCCATTAATAATTACTTAAGCTATCTCAGTTATTTTTCCAGCATTGTCATCGTCAACATCATCTGAGATTATATCTGTATCGATATAATTTCTTATCGCCTCACCAACGTTTTCAATAAGCGCATCAATATCTGATGTGTTTTCAAGATCAAGATTTCGTATTGCATAAATTAAAAAACATATGCATGCAATAATCTGTAGTGAGCCTACGGAAGGCCATATGTATCTAGCGGGTTCATCACTTGACGATGCAAGTATCGCTATATTTCCAAGTACTAATGGAATTATATAAGCTCCAATTAGACGGCAATATATTTTTGCAGCACTATAACTAAGAACTTTGGCTTGCGTAGCTTTGAGTTGTAGTTTTTGTAAATCAGTTATTGTAAATTCTGGAAGTTGTTTTGTGAGTGTCTCAAATTTCTCGTCATATTTTATATTTAAAGATTTGCAAATATCTTCTCTAATTTTTTTCCAGAATTCTTTATAAAGGCGCTTCTTTGTTACACGATTAGACTTTTTTGAAATAGCATTATGTTCATCGATAAAATTATTAAAATCTTTATTAATTTTTTCAATAAATTTATTAATTAATCTATTAAGCTCTTTATTATTTCCAATTATGCTAATAAAATGTTCACGAGCCTCTTTGTTTGACTCAAGCGGAAATTTTTTTGATGTTTTTAATGCTTCGTTCACCATTTGAATAGCCAATTTTTTTGCTTTTTTAATTTCCCAAGGGGCAAGGCCAGGTGGTGGTTGAGGTGACATAACATTTTGATTTGTTAGCCCCATTTCAACGTCGCCCAACAGGCTTTGATTTGCGTCTTCCATGCCGCTAATATTTGAAAACAAAATAACAAACAATAAAATTAATTTCATAAAACTCCTAGGTTAATTTAAAATTTCGCGTACGTGATTTTCAAAAAACTCTAAATAATACACTCTATCGGCAAGAATATATCTTCTTACTCGGTCCATTAGTGGAAGATCTTTAAACAACGTAAGTTCCAATTCAAATGGGTTGAACCATTTGGTTTTTTCAAATTTATTATCGTATCTTGCGCTGCTGGCCCTATATCGATTTAAAAATATAAAATTCAAGAAAGCTGTGGTTGCCGCAGAGGAAAAGAAAAACATTGCAAGCCCGATGTTTGCTTGGCTGAAATTTTTGTGGGCCTCATAAAGCAAATATATGGTCAGGCCCATCAAGAGATAGCATCCAGCTTCAGCTACCGTTTCGGCCCAACGGCTTTGCACAAGTTTTTCCAAGTTTTTTGAGTAAATATATAGATCGATTAAATTTTTTTGTTCTAATTTATTTTTGCTTAATAGAGATTCAGAAAAATCTTCTTTTTCTTTAACATCATGCAACATATCGTAATAATCAAAAACAGTTACTCCATTAACTTTTTTATCAGCTATAAATTGCCAAAATTGTTCGTGATGCTCGTCAGTTAGATCCCCCTTGAATTCACGCGATTTATCTATAGCTTCTAAAAATTCTGAGTTAATAATTTTTATTAGATTAATTATTTTTTGTTTAAGTTTTTTTATAGTTTTTATATTAATTTTTTTTAGATTATCTTCTAGTTTTATTTGTTTATTGTGCAGCAAAACAAGCCAAGTTTTTTCTATATTATTTACTAGTGATTCCCATTCAGGCAGGGTATGGCAAGATAAAGTGGCAAACAAACTTATTTTTGTTGCTATAGCTTTTGCCGTTTCTTCTTGATTTTCAGGATATTCTTGATCAGAACCCATTTCCAAAGCAGATAAATTTATTGAAAAAAATATTAAAAAAATTATTGAAATAAAATTTGTTTTCATATTTTTCATCTCAGTGACTCTTTTTTGGGGGACTCTTTTTTCTAGTTAAATTATTCTCAAGTTTATGCAAAAAAGCAAGCAGAGCTATTTGACGATTTATTTTAAAAAAGTTATTTTAACCTGTGTTAAGAAGTTATAAAAAAATCTAAATAAGGGTCAAATCATGTTGAACAAGAAAGGCTTAGCTTTGTGCGCTATGTTTACATCATTATCATCACTTCAAGCTGACGCTCCAAGGGCTACAGCAAATAAAATCGCGTTTGCTAACTTTAATATGTTTATGAGTTTGGAAAATACGGTTAATAATTTGCAAGAATTTAATGAGAAAGTTTCTAAGTTGCAAGAAGAATTGCAAAAGAAAGAAGCTGACGTTATGAAGCTTGAGCAAGATTTACGCAAGGGAATCGAAGCTTTAGAGAATATGAAAAAATCTGGAATTGGTTCAGAAGATGCCATGAAGAAAAGAAGCGAAGAGTTGATGAAGAAGCAACAAGAGCGTGAAATGGCAATCAGAGCTGGACAAGAATATTATCAAAAAACAATGCAAGCTGCTTTTGAAGATCTAAAAAATAAAGCAAAAGCTATTGTTGAAAAGATTCGCAAAGCTGATGGTTGGGATTCAGTAATTATTAACTATGGTGGTATGGAAGTTGTAACAGACAAACAATTTGATATTACCGACAGAATTAAAACTGAACTTGATGCAGATTATGCAAAAGCTAAGAAGGCTGAAGAGGCTAAAAAAGCTGCAGCTAAAAAGTAATATATAAATTACTTTAAAGTTTATTTGGGGCTGGAATTTATCCGGCCCCTTTTTTTTGTGAAGATTATATCTTATGTGTTAAATTAGACTCAGTTACGTTTTACAGTCTAACCCGCTCGTCCCGAGTGCCCGACGTAGCTTTAGCGTAGACGGGTGTATCGAGGGATGGCGGTAATGACCAAGCAAAAACAAAAAATTTTATATATCGCGTATATGCTCATCCCTCGATACAATCACCTTCACTAGCGTTACGGTGATCACTCGGGACGAGCGGGAAAAAATAATTTTTTTCTTGCATATATATGGGTTTATGTAAATTTATAAACTCAATAGAATCTATTTTTATTAATAAAATTTTAATTTGAGATAATACATGAAAATAAGAGCGATTATAGGGCTTGGAAATCCGGGAGATAAATATTTATATACCCGCCATAATATAGGCTTTAGAGTTTTAGATAGTTTGGCTGAAAATTTAAATCTAAATTTTAGTTCTAAAGATGAAATGGAACTGGCAAAGTTTAATTCAGATTCAGGGCAAGTATATTTAATTAAGCCGCAAACTTTTATGAACAGTTCCGGAAGAGTTATCCCATTTTTAATCAAACAGGGGATAAAGCCAGAAGAGATTTTGGTTGTTCATGATGAGCTTGAGCTGCCATTTGGCAAACTTGCGTTAAAAGATTCAGGAAGTGCCAAGGGGCACAATGGGCTCAAATCTATAATATCTGTTATTGGTGATAAATTTTGGCGGCTCAGATTTGGAATTTCAAGACCAGAAGATAGAAATTTGGTTCCTGATTATGTCTTACAAAAATTTAGAGAACCAGAATCTGAAATCCAAAACTTAATTGATCAAGCTGTTGAGCTGATAAAACAAAAAATATAAATTCACTTCTTTCCCGCAACTTTGGCATCTCTATCTGCTGGCAGCGCAAATGCTTTAAATATTTGCTTGCGCGTTATAGATCCTGGTGGATCCTGTGGATCGATATAGTTTTGATTTCCAGAATTTTGTGGATTATTAGGCGGGAAACAGATAAGCGAATTGCTTGAGATAATTATAAACAGAAAAAGTAAAAACTTATTTTTCACTATATTCTCCCCATAAAAAATGGCCCATATTTCTACGGGCCATCATAATTTACTTTAAAAACTTATGTAAATGGTTTTCAAGCCATATTGCTGTATGCGTATGTTATAAAACATGTATAGGCAACCATTACACCAACTGCACAAACAACAATAATTACGTTACCAATTATTTCATGTCTTTGTTCTCTAACTTGCTCAGGAACCTGTTGAACTTCTTCGATATAATCTTGTCTTTCTTCTATAGCAGTATTTAAAATTTTACGCATTTCTCCCATTTTAATTTCATCTTCATCATCATCGTCTGAATCAATAATTATCTCTATCAAATGGGCGTTGTAACCATTTTCCTTAAGTTTATTATACAAAGAAGTAGCATAATATTTTCCCGCATTTTTTTTGCGTACGGCAGGCTCTAAAAGAATAATAGGGGTGGATTTTAAGATATGTAATTTATCGAATTGTATTAGTTCTTTTGTATATTCAATTGGCGATTCTAACACCATCCCCCTTAAATTTGGGATCGCATTATTTTGAATATAAGTTAGGGCAGTGGTCCCGCCATTCCACCTTGCATAAATAAGTAATTTTTCAGGAACTGGGTTCTTGGAAATTTTTTGTAGCTCATTATAAAGAGCACCACTTTGTAGAGCTAAAAAATCAACATCCCGATATAAGAAATTCGAATTATAAATCTCTGAAAATTCAAAATCATTTCGAGCAAGTTTTTTTTGAATGTCTTCTTGGCGTATGCGAAGAAGATCTTCAGCTGCATGCTTATTAGGGAGCAGGATAACACGCAATTTTTTCTTATTAGCTTGTTCTGGCTTGTCTTCCATGCAACTTAGTGCGCCGAAAGAAAATATAAAAAATAATAAATTGATTTTGTGATTCATGAGAGTTCTTTCAAAAAGTAATGGCCCGAATTTATCGAGCCATTATAAGTTATTTTGGGGTTTCTTGTAAGTATTTTTTAATCTTATCTTCAAGGTTATTATCTAAACTTGAAGCAGAACCTTGGAAGCTCACGTCGCTTCCGCCGCCGTTAATTCCCGCATGCTCTTTTAACCAAGCAGCAAAGTTCTTCATATTAAATATATTTTTTAGATCTTTATGAATCGCGCTTACAAAGACTGGTTTATTGTCTACTAAACTAACAATAAAATATAAGCCAGATTTTTTGTTTGTAAGTTCTTGTGCTATATCACGAAGTTCAGAGATGTCGTACTTATCAAAACTATCAAGTTTTAAAAATAAGAACGGTAGTTTATTAACTTCTTGAATCTTAGACAGCCATGCTGGGATCTCTTTTGCTAGTAACTGCTTTTTAAGTTGCTTAACTTGCGCCTGTGCTGTTTTTAAAAGATCTTTTTGTTTATTAACAGCATCAAGAACTTGCTCTGTTTGAACTTTAAATTCTTGAGACAAACTTTTAATGATATTAAAATCTTGTTGAAAAAGTTCTATCGCTTTAGGTCCAGTTACTGCAACAAGTCTTCTATTTCCAGCAGAAAGTGCGCTTACTTCTGTAATCTTAAACGCACCGATATCGCCAGTTGCTCTTACGTGTGTTCCGCCGCAAAGTTCTGCAGAGAATCCTGGAACTTCGACAACCCTCACACTTTCAGGGTTATATTTATCACCAAAGAAAGCGATTACGCCCTTGTCTATTGCAGCTTTATAAGTTGTCTCAGTTATGTTAGTTGCAATATTTTCTGTGATTTTAGCGTTAACTATGTTTTCTACTTTTGTAATTTGATCTTGAGTTAGATTCTCATGATACGTAAAATCGAATCTCAAATAATCTGGGGTTACAACCGACCCTGATTGCTTTACAGTTTTGCCAAGAACCTGAACAAGCGCAGCTTGTAGTAAATGGGTTGCTGTATGATTCTTCATGGTATTTGTTCTGAACTCTTTATCAACAACCTGTTTTACAGAATCAGAAATATTAACAGTTTCAGGCAGTTTAACTTCGATAGCAATTGCGCCGTTAATTTTTTTAAGTGATAGAATTTGAGCTGTTTTGCCCTTAATCTCAATTTCACCTTGGTCGCTAATTTGCCCGCCGCATTCTACATAAAATGGCGATTTGTCCAAAATTAGTTCTACAATTTCATCTTTAGATGCAGCTTTAACAAGTTGGTCATATTTTATTATCGCCAAAACTTTGCCTGTCGATTCTGTCTCTTGATATCCGGTAAATATTGTTTTTATCTCTGGTGAAATTTCTACTTTTTCTTTAACTTCTGTTTTTTTGCCAGACTGTTCACGTTGCTTTTCCATCTCAACTTCAAAACCCGCAGAGTCAACATTAAAGCCATTTTCTTGTGCAATCAAAATTGTAAGCTCTAATGGGAATCCGTATGTGTCATAAAGCTTGAACGCCTGATCTCCAGATATATTTTTTGACTGTTTATTAGCTTCAAAATATTTTTTTAATATCTGTTGGCCAGAAATCAAATTAGCTTCAAACTTTTCTGTCTCGCTCTTAAGCACAGATTTAATTAAGTTTTTGTTAATTTCTAATTCTGGGTAAATTCCACCAAGTTGCTTTACAACAGAATCAGAAAGTTCGGGGAAGAAACTCTTGTCGCTAAGTTTTTGCGCAAACAGAGCAGCACGTCTGATTATTTTTCTTAAAACGTAGCCGCGCCCCTCGTTAGATGGGCTGCAACCGTCAGAGATTGCCAAACTTGAAGATCTTATATGATCGGCAAGAACCCTAAATGCCGCCTGAATTTCAGCTTCGCTGGTTTCATAATTTTTCCCAGTAATTTTTTCTGTTTCTTTAATTATAAAACTAAAAAGATCTGTGTCATAAACAGAGTTTTTATCTTGCATGATCATCGTGATGCGTTCAAGCCCCATGCCAGTATCAACGCCGGTTTGAGTTAATGTCTTATCTTGACCGTTGGGTTGTCTATCAAATTGCATAAAGACGTTGTTCCAGATTTCCATGAATCTGTCGCATGAGCATCCGGGCGCGCACGCCTTTGTCTTGCAGCCTATATCAGCACCACGGTCAACATAGATCTCTGTGCATGGCCCACATGGACCGGTATCCCCCATTTGCCAAAAATTATCTTTTGCTCCAAGTTTTGAAATTCTCGATTCAGGTACGCCTATCTCTTTGTTCCAGATGTCGTAGGCTTCTTGGTCATTTGTAAAAACTGTTATATATAACTTTTCAGGGGTAAGTTTAAGTTCTTTGGTTAGAAAATCCCAAGCGAATCTTATAGCTTCTTTTTTGAAGTAATCCCCAAAAGAGAAGTTCCCCATCATCTCAAAAAAAGTCAGGTGGCGCGCCGTAAAGCCGACTGCATCCAAATCGTTATGCTTGCCCCCTGCGCGTATGCATTTTTGGATAGAAACAGCCCGTTTATAGCTGCGTTTTTCTTTGCCCAAGAAAACATCTTTGAACTGGTTCATGCCGGCGTTTGTAAACAGTAATGTCGGATCCTGAGCTGGAATCAGTGAAGAGCTTTCAACTTTGGTGTGTCCATTTTTAATGAAAAAATCGAAGAATTTTTTTCTAATATCGTAAGACGTCATAGTTATATCCTAAAAGTTATAAAAACGTTACACCCTCTTATAAGCGCATGCTTTTTACAAAGAGCCCCGCTCGTCCCCAGGCTTCGCTAAAGCTCCGCCGGGCAGGCCGAGTGTATCGACCGCGTGCGTCATAGCCTTGGCGTCGGCGCAGGGATGGAGGTAACTGTAAATGGGATAATAAAGTTATTCTCATAATATCCAAAAATATAAAATTTATCTATTGCGCATGTTTTTTTCATGGGGTAAATTATTGTGGCCGATAAATTATTATAGAGATTTTTATCCAAATTTATTAAAAAGGGCCAACTATGAAGTTCTTAGTGATATTTATAGCATTTGCTTTTTTGTTAATATTCTTGCTCATAAAACTATATACTATATATAAGCGCCAAAAGCTTAATCCCAAGCTAAGTGTAGGCATGAAAGCGCCAGATTTTAGCCTAAAAAACCAAGATAACCAAGTTGTGCGGCTATCCGATTATGCAGGCAAAAAACTGGTTATATATTTTTACCCCAAAGATGACACCCCGAGTTGCACAATCGAAGCAGAAGGGCTTCGGGACGCCCAAGGTTCTTACCAAGAAAAGGGTATAAATGTTCTGGGTATAAGTTACGATTCACCAGAATCCCATAAAAAATTTCAAGAAAAATATCATCTGCCGTTTACTTTATTAAGCGATGAAAATAAGCGGGTTGCTGAAGCTTATGGTGCTGCTGGCCCAATGGGAAATATAGTATCAAAACGTGTTACTTTTTTGATAGATGAAACTGGAAAAATTATAAAGATTCTGGAAAATTTCGATGTTAATTTACATGCGCAGCAGATTTTAGATTACTTTAAATAAATTTTAGGAGAAGCTAGGAGCATTATGAATATAACTATTTTTGACTATAAAAAACTGTTTTTTTTATTATTGATATTATCTGTTTCAGGCTTAAATACCCATAAGACACCTGATAATAATAATAATATTAAAGATATAGCAGGGTTCAGTTGCATAAAAAATCTCGATCCCTCGATACACCCGTCTACGCCGGGCACTCGGGACGAGCGGCGTGTTGATTCTAGTGAACTTTGTGATAACTCTCAAGATTTAGTAGATAACGCTGACGGAGAAAGTGATTTTGACGATATAGATATAGATGAAGAAGAACTAATACAGTTTTTGAAAGAAAGTGGTTTGTCGCAGTTTTTATCTACAGGCACGCTTGGCGGGCCAGACGGTAAAATTTCTGATGAACAGATAAAAGAACTTTTAGAAATGCTACAAAATTTGCCCCAAATTTAGATCTCAAGATTATCAAATCCCGGCTTTAAGCGTGCGTAAATATCTTGCAAATTAAAAGATATTGGTTTGGTATTGGCAATAGCTGCCAAAAAATTTGTATCGCCAACCCAACGGGGCAGCGCATGTGTGTGAAGATGTTCAGGGACCGTTCCGCCTGCTGCTTTACCCATATTAAGACCAACGTTAATGCCGTCGCATTTAAAGCTCTCTTCCAAAATTTTGCAGCTTGCTGCTACAATTTTTATATGCTCTATTTGCGTTTCTGTTTTTATATCACACAGTTTGTTTTTATGCTCATAAGGGATAATTAACAGGTGTCCAGCATTGTATGGGTAGCGATTCATGATTGCAAAATTATATTTGAATCTTTTTAATACATAATTTTGCTCGTCTTTATTTTGTGAAATCTGGTCACAAAATACGCAAGAATTATTTTGGCCAGTATTTTTATTATTATTTGTTTCGGATTTTATATAATTTTGCCGCCAGGGCGCGTATAGTAGATTCATGATTTAATTAATTTTCGATTTTGTAATTTACTATAAATATATCTCCAAAAACTTAGCGACATAATTATTATAAGTGGTTCTACTGGCAATCTTAGTCGCGCATATCCAAATCCACCTGTGACTATTACGCTTGCTATAAATATTATCCCAGTTTGGAGCCAGATAGTTGCAGTGTCCCAATTTTCAGGCTTTTTTAGTTTGCCTGTAAATAGTGGCACGAGCATAAATAATAATATACCAAAAAATATGCCGATCCAGAGTAATATCGAAAAAATTAGTTCTAGCCAGGCTATTATCCTCATCCAAATTGGCAGAGGCTGGGAGTATATGCACGCTTTAATTTTTTCATCAAGATACTCTATAAGCGCATCGAATTTGTAGCAGTTTGTTGCAAATGCAACAAGTTGGCTTGAATATAAATCAAAAGTGGTTTTGCAAACTTCAACTATCCAGTCGCGTGCAAATAAAAATGGGTGCTCTTTGATTAATGGCATAGCAGCCGGCAGGCACGCTATCTCCGGGCAAATATAATATGGTGAATTAGAATTTTGATTTTCTAACATAGCTTGATACGTAAAATGGCCACCAAGCCTTGTTAGTATTTTATGACTTTCTGCTAGTTCTAAGTTATTTACTTTTGCATGTATTTTTGGGGCGCAAAAGCATGTTAGGTATGGTCCGAATACTGGGAAAAAGAAATATTGGCCCGTTAAGTTGTGATTTCGAATATACCATGGGGATATTAGTAAAAAAAATATTGTAAAAAATATTGCAGAATTAGAGACTCTCTTTTTCCAGCTGTTTTTTAATTTTCCGGTATTACCCGCTGAAAACAATAATAAAACAATAGA
Organism: uncultured bacterium; assembly: GCA_963717435.1. GTDB lineage: Bacteria > Babelota > Babeliae > Babelales > Babelaceae > MFD05580-245. The sequence continues at coordinate 368,674 of OY970332.1, read as the reverse complement.
TACTATCGCGAGTGTTTGTCCCATGGGTCTTATCCAGGTATATATCGCAAGAACTATCGCTGCGCTAATTAGGCAACGTAAGTTATTTGTCCCGCTATACTTCGATACACCCGTCTTGCCATATGGCTGCGACGTGCACTCAGTACGAGCGGGATCGTGCCCATGATTTTGTTCTTTTATCGCTCGCCCTGAGTGTTCTTTGGAGCTCTGAAAGAGCGAAAAAGAAAGTATCGAAGGGTGCGATGTGCGTAACGCGCTAAAAAAACAGATTAAATAAGCAACAAAAAATATAGTAGCAAGACCCTCAGTTAATATATAAGTGCTAGAAAGTATAAAACCAATATGAAAAACTGAGATCCAAGCAGAAGCCCAAGCGATAAATAAAGAGTCTAAAAGAATAAGCGCGAGATAAAATATTAAAATTGGCAAAAAAGAGCTTAGAATTATCTGGACCCAAATCGAAGCTTTCTGGGCTTTTGCGTTGCCCTCAAAATTTGCGTCAGTGATTCCAAAAAAATTATAAAAAGCTGCTAAATAAGCTGGATATCCCGGGGTGCGCCAAAATATGGGCCTATCAGCCTGTGGGTTATACATGCCATGACCTAGAGCTATAAAAAGTGCCCCGGCATGGTAGTCCATGCTATCAGCTTGGTGGTATCTCTCTTCATGTTGTATATAAAAATAAAACACAGAGCCTCTAATTAAAAAAGTTACCAGAAATAATATAAAAAATTTTTTAAAATTGGGTGCGTCATAAAAATATTTCTTAATCTTTGAATTCACGAGTATCTCCAAATTATTTTAAAATTTTGTTGTTATCGGCAGAGATTATAATATTCAGAGTTTTTTGGCAATTATTGCATTTGGGCAAGCCATGTTAGTAAATTAAGTTAGTAACTTAAACATAAGATAAATTTATTTTTTTTAGGGGGATCTATGGCTACTAAAGTTTTAATTTTGGTATTGGGGATTATCTTGGGATTGGGAGTATGGGCTTATAAGTCTTATCATCACAAATGCACCAATTTAAATTTAAAAAATCTTGATAATAAAAATAATATTATACCGATTGCAATTATCGGTGGCGGACCAGCTGGGCTCAGTGCAGCGCTTTATACCTCTCGAGGTTGTTTTAGAACAGTAGTCTTTTCAGGGCCCGATCTTGGGGGGCAGCTTACAAGAACCTTATTTGTGGAAAACTGGCCGGGCACAGAACATACAAACGGCACAGAGATCATGAAAGTCGTAAGAAAACAGGCTGAAAAATTTGGGGCACTAATCGCAAACGACACCGTGACAAAAGTTGATTTCTCGACTTGGCCGTTTGTTTTGGAAACTGAATCGGGCGATAAAGTTAATGCACTTTCAGTGATTATAGCAACCGGCGGTCTTATGAAAAAACTTGGAATACCGGGCGAAGATGAATATTTGGGCAAGGGCGTCGCAGTCTGTGGAATATGTGACGCAGCTTTATATAAAGACAAAGAAGTTATCGTTGTTGGTGGCGGAGACGCAGCCATTCAAGAAGCTATGCTTTTAGCCGTGAATGCAAAAAAAGTTACGCTTGTTGTTGCTGGGCCAAAATTGCGCGCAACTGCTTGCATGCAGGAAAGATTGCTTGATCACAAAAACGTTGAAGTTATTTATAATTCTCGTGTTACAAAAATTACTGGCGATAAGACCCAAGTTACCGGGACCCAAATTCTAAACGAATCTGACAAATCCACAAAAGATTATGCTGTTTCGGGAGTATTTGTTGGTATTGGACAAATTCCAAATACTGAAATTTTTAAATCACAAATATCTTTGGATAAAAATGGCTATATTGAGCTTTGTGGCAGAACACAAGATTGTTCGGTTTGCGGTATTTTTGCGGGTGGTTCATGCTGCGAGGGGCGTTGGACCCAGGCGGCAGTTTCTTCTGGTGATTGCATAAAAGCAGCGTTAAGTGCCATGGATTTTTTAACTGATAATGACGTCACTGATATTTATCTGAAAAAGTTTCAAGATAAATATTATACACCTAAAGATTTGGTTGCAGACGAGAAATAGTAGCCTTTTTGCTTGTTCTTCAGGGCCAAAATTGGCTTCTTTGCTATTTTAAATTAAAATTGTTTAAACAACATATAGTTTAAAATAGTTTAAGGGACGTTATGTTTAAAAAGTTAAACAGATTTCTGTTTATAGTTTTAGTTATAAATTTTTCTAATATTTTTTCTTCTCTTGCAGAAGAGCACCCAAAATCAATAAAGCATTACAAGCTTCGTAAAGAACTTAATGAGTACGAAATACAAAGTGCTATGTATAAATACCCATTGCTGCAACTTAAATTGTTAGATCAATCACGTAACCCCAATATAGTTTACACTCTTTTATTTATGCAGGTCGTTTTAGATGAAAATGTATATTTTTCACCAATTATAGGTGACCCGGATGTAAAAACGTATAACGATGTTTATGATCCCGAATTTGTAAAAAAGGCATTAGATTATAGGCTGCTTTTGGGATGTCGAATGGGCTATCAATCAGATGCTTTGAAAGCATTGCAAAAGGGCGCTTCTGTTGATTCTATAGATTACTTAGAGAATAGCGCTATTTTTTCTCTACAAAATAATGGCAAAATATGTACGCTTAAGGAGTTTATGGAACAACCCCTTAATAATGCAAAAGTGGTTATGGTCAACAACTTTTTTGCAGGCGAAGATACTTGCAATTTAACGCCGATGGAATATGCGGCCAGATATACAGACATTAATACAATTGAAAGGTTAATTGAATATAGCGGCGATTCAGAACAGGATAAACAAGCTGCAAAAATGGAGATTGAAAGGGCACGTTCTGAGATTTCAAAATTTCAGGATCAAATAATGCAGGCTCAGATTGAATTTGATATTCCGCGTTTTGAAATAGGCACATGCTCAGATTTGACTAAAATTGATAATGAAATTATTCGGATGGGAACGGTTTACAGCGTTTATGACAAATCGATTCATATAAGCATTTTATTAGGTAAAAATTCCATTAAAATTCAACCCTGTGAAAAAAATAAATATAAAGAAAAATATTTGGATTTGGATTCTTTAGCTACTGTATATTCATTTTTAATCGTTTGGAACTATAAAGATGGAGCCAGAATTAGTGAAGTGTTTAAATCTTGGAAAGATTATAAATTATTTAGAAAATTGGTTATTGAGTATGTATTTAATGAATTAAGACATGGTGCATATAAATTTGACCCTCAGATTGTTGCAGGCAATTTAATAATATTGGCAAGAAATATTATAAATTCTCAGGATATGATAGAAGAAAACTGTAAACCTGAATTTAGATTTCTTAAAAACGTATTTAAATATTTTTTTGTACTATCGCATGAGCAAAAAGATAATTTAAAAGAATGCCTAGAAGATTATAATAATATTTTGAAAATATTTTTAAAATCGCCAGCGGGCAAAGAATTACTTAAGAAGCTTTGTAAAGAAAACAAAATTTTATATTGCCCAGTATTAAAACTCGATATCCAGAAGCATGTACTGCGCGAATATGTTGCAGGTATTTTATCGCGTGGCGGTTCTGAAATCCCATTGGATTGCGCTAGAGAAGTAGCAAAATATTGGGAACCCGACGAAAAATTTATTGAAGCCGTCAGGGCATCAAAAAAATAATAAAATTTGGATCAGGAAATTCTACTTTAGTCTTTCAAGATGGATTCCGCATTCGCCGCCGGCTTTTGGAGTGCCGCGCCATCTGCCTGCGCGTTCAAGCTCGAGCTCATCCCGTTCTGGAGAAGAACATCTGCTGCAGCCAAGACTTCTATAGCCCTCTCTATATTTTGGATTAACAGGTACGTTATATAGGGCAAGATATCGCCATGTATCCAGTTCTGTAAAATACAAAATTGGGTTTATTTTTGTTAAGTTCCCGTTGGTTTCAACAAGCTTAAAGTTTTTACGCGTTGCTCCTTCGTCCATTCTGACACCCGAGAACCATGCATCGTAATTTGCAAGAGCTTTCTTTGTTGCAGCAACTTTTGGTTCACCACAGCACTGTTCTATTCCGCCCTCTTGTTTGAATTTATATTCGGTGTAATTAAGATTGTATTTTTTAACTACATCTTTAATAAATTGATAAGTTTCGGGAAATTCTGTATCTGAGACAACAGAAAAAACTGGGATATCTTTTTTTATTGATATGCACAAATGTAACATGACCATCGAGTCTTTACCAAAAGAAGACGCACAGACTATTTTGGGATATTTTTCAATCGACTCTTTGATCAACTTTTTTGCATTTTCTACTTTTTCAACAAATGTCATAATTTTGCCCTATTTAATTGTGAATTAAAAAATTACAAGTAAATAGTAATACTAGATTTTTTGGCAAAGCAAGAGTATATATTACTTTTAAAAATTACTTTTAAAAATTTTTTAAAAGTAATAATAAATTGCGCCCAAGAATCTTACGTCAGTAACATTTTTTGCATTTACAACTTTACCCGTTGCAAAATCTCTTGTTCCATACGCTGCCCCAGTTACTTCAAGTTCTAGGCAGAACTGCATAGGCTTGAAATCCCAAAGCACTCTGGGAGCAACGCGCCAAACATAATCTATATTTTCTGATGTTGGGAACATGTAAAGAATTGGAGAGCCGTTATTGTTATAAAGTGGTTTCGTGCTACCAAGATCTTTTATCGCACCCAAAAATAACCCAACGGTTAAACAGTTGTTTGCATGGTACATATCGAGCCACCAAGCGACATCTTTAAACGGGGTGTAAGTTTGACACTTGGTAATGGGATCTTGCGTGGATACAGCGTAGCCGCCGAAGAAGTATGGGCAGCAGCCGTTTTCAAGATAAGCCAGTGATGAATTCAGAATAAAATTACGGTGAACAAATCTCGTAAACGCCATGGCTATGAAGCCGTAAGTTGTTTCGGTTGTTTTATAATTATCACCAGTTACAAGTTGAGGTGTCAGTCTTTTATATTCAAAAGCTGCCGCAACGAAACTATTTTCTCCATAATAATGTCTTATGTGTCCATCGATTGCTGGAACAATTGCATTACGTGAATAAATAACATTTTGACCAAGAGGTCCGTTGCTTGGGCTGTCAATTTGTGCAACAAGCGCCCCCATTAATTCTGTGTCGTTCCATCTTTTTGTTATTTTTGCATGCGGACCCCGCAATGCTATCGCCATCGGTGCACCACCGTTAAAATCAACTGTTCGTGGGAAATGATCTTCAGGACATAATGGGAGCCAATATTGACCCAGAAGTAAAGAAGTTTGTTGTTCTTCCCAATCCAAAGTAATAAGTGCGTAACGTAATCTGAAATTTTCGTTTTGGCTATCTATTGCTCCAAAAAAATCACCTTCAATAACGGTAACTGCATTTGCTCCTAAGACCTCAACTCCATGTCCTGATACTTTTAATCGTGACTGTATGGGCGATATCCAATACTGCCCGCGTGCGTTTATATCTTTGCAGTTAACATCAGGAAGATATTGTAGCGGATACAACAGTTCGTGTCCGTTTCTAAATCCAAAAACCTGTCTTGTATCCCAATAAGGGTAAAACTGAACGTATCCGGACCAATCAATTTTTGGGCTGACTGCATTTACTACGCACCAGTCCCTCTTGGGTTTGCAAGATTCGGGATTTGCAGACTCTATTGATTCTGCTTGTTCACTAGTTTCTACTGGAACTATTTGGTCTGTTTGCTCTAATTTGTCTGAGTGGGAATTAAAAAATAATAAAGATAATAATAAAATGCAGAATTGTTTTTTTGGCTTCATGTGACAACTTCTTTTGTAATGTAAATTTGTATTGTTTTAATCTCACAGAGCTGTCAATCAAACAGCTCTGTGAACAAAAAGTCTGTTAAATTTATATTACTAATCAAAGTTATTGTCAATATAATATAGATTATATAGTTAAATATAACGTGATATAACTTGAGTTATATACTTTAAGAAATAGTTTTTTCTGTCACTTTTTCTATGCAGATTTCTGGCGAACAGTATTTTATATAACAGTCTTGGCAGAAATCAATACCGCCAAATTTGATAAACACAGAGAATAACAATACCGCAAGAACAGGCGTTTTTACCGGCTTGAAATTAAATAACTTATAAGCCATATTGCAAACTGTTAGGGCAATTAACACTGGGTATAGAACAAATGCAAGATCTCTTGAAATGTTCATTAGCTGCTTTAAACCCAACAGCGACAAAATTATTGTTGTACCCAAAACCAATAACAAGCTATAAACAAAATTTAATCTGTTTTTTGTGATCTCTTTTTGGATATATTCAGATATAACGGTAGAAAGCGCTATCATTGTTGCCAAACACGCGACCATTATCGCAAGCGCTGCAAAGAATCCACCAGTGTTTCCGATAATGCGTATTGATACGGCGCTAAGTATGCTGCCCTCGTCCATGCCTTCTAATCCGGCACCATGGAACGCGCCCAAGAAGGTCATGCCAACATACACAAGCGACAAGATTGTGCCGCCAATAACAGAAGATATAAGTCCCTGTTTGATTATATTTCTTGTGTCTTTAGATTTTTCTGGCCCAAAATTTTTCTTAAATATTTCAAAAATTACAGATCCGAAAAATATCGTTCCCAAAAGGCCAAGTGTGCCGTATCCGTAAAGTAGGCTAGTTCCCAAAAGTTCTTTACTGCTAATTGTTGAATATATGGGCTCTTTTGCTGTTAACAGTCCTAAGACTATCATAAAGCCAACAAAAGCTAATTTGATTGGCGTAATTAAATATCCAAGAACATCTATAAACTTTGTTGGTCTGTAAGTTAACAAGAATGTTACGGTAGAAAATAGTATTGCAAATACAAGTAAATTTAATACAGGAACATATGGGTTAATCATGCTATAGCATAGTGTAACTATTCTTGGAAGAACCAATCCGGGTCCAATTATAAACATGCATATGGCTATCAAAGCTGACCCAGGAATTTTACCCAATCTTAAAAAGAATTCTCTATAATTACCTTCAAATAAAAATGACGCGATTAGACCCAATATTGGCAGCACGACAGCCGTGAAGTTAAATACAAGTGAAGCGAAAAGGGATTTTTGTCCAGCTAGAATACCGAGTGTAGGAGGTATCATAAAGTCCCCGGCACCGAATAGCATCGTGAAAATCGCAAAGCCCGTAACTATGGTTAATATATTTGGATTTTTGGTTTTATTCATGGGAAAAGTCCCGATTTAATAATGTTTTTTAAAAGTTTAAACAAAAATATGTTTCTATTATACAGCTTTTTCACATAAACAAAAGAGAAGAGCTAATCAACTTTTCCATCCTTTTTTTCTTTTCCCAGCCCTTTTAAGCTGCTTTTTAGGCTGCCTGGTAATTTCTTGCGGGACCATTTCAGACGCAAAAATATATTTTTGCTCATTTGCAAATTCTTCGACAATTTTTTTTGGTCTTGCTTCAGGCCTATTCGGGGATTTTTGCGTGGGAACTAAACCATATCCTAGTTGTTTAAGCGATTCCATAGCAGCAATCTCTTTTTCTATATATTCTGTAATATATTTATTTACTGGCCCATACCCATATTTGGCCAAGTGAAGCATATATTTATAAGAATTCAGTTGTGCCAAATCGTCCAAAAGACCAACAATCGCATCGTTTATATCAGAGATTGTTCCATGGAGATACTGGTTTTTATATAGCCAACATCTTACAAGCAGTCTGGAGGCATCAATTTTTGTTTTTTTGTTTATATCTTGCTTAGAGAGTGTAATTATAGATTTTGCTGCCGCCAATTTGCTGGAATCAGTATATTCATCTTTATGATTCAGCTCTGTCGCAAGCATGGTTAGTTCAAATCGAGCAGCAATAGAAATCCAAGAAGCTTTTCCATTGTTTTCTATAATTTCAGATAATAGCTCGCGAGCCATCTCTCTATCCTGTCTAAATGCTAATCTTAGGTTTAACGATGGCTTATGAAACGGTGAATCAGAATATACTGCCGCAAGCGCCAGTTTTTCGCAGTAATCCGTGTATCCGCCATAGTTAAAAGAATCATATCTGTGCAAAAATTCTTGGAAAAAAAATGCCTTCAACTCGGACCTCAAATTTTCTGCAACTTCTGTTTTTTCGGCTTCACTAAAGGTATTTAGGTCCTTGGCTTTTAAGAATTTTTGTAGTTTAGGATCAATAAGACTATCAGTGTCTTCTGTAGGCATAGTAGCCATTAACGAGTCATCCTGCTCGACATCATGCATAGAAAGAAGTGCTTTAACGTCGGGGTCGCTGTACTCAATGGATGTAGCATCAATTTGCATATCATGCTCGACGTCAGCCATGGAGAGTAGAGCAGACTTTGAACTTAATAACGCCCCTAAGATCAGAAATTTGAGTTTGATGTTTTTCATGTGTTTCATAATATTACCTAAATGTTCCCTAAAAATATTATAATCTAGATTATTTTGGGCACAAAATTTATCTTGTCAAGTGGTACAATTGTTTCAAAATTAGCCCTTATTTATAAGATTTTTTGGATAACTTTTCAGGAAGCTTGAAATCGAATAAATATTTTTGTTTTAATAAAGTTCAAAGAAAGTTTTTTATAAAACTTAAAGCTTTAAATTTGAGGGTTCATTATGTTTTTAAGATGGTCGCTAGCGTTTCTAGTTATGGGGTTATTAGCAGGTGTTTTGGGTTTTTCTGGTCTGGAAAAAAGCTTAACCAATGTCGCGAAAATATTCTTCTTGCTGTTCCTGTCAATATTCGTGATAGCTTTTTTCCTGGGGTTTTAGATAAAAATATGTCTACAAATCCCAAAAAAGAACCCATATTTGTTGTCCAAAAACATGATGCATCACATTTGCATTATGACGTGAGGCTCGAAATAGGTGGCGTTTTGAAATCTTGGGCAGTTCCAAAAGGGCCGCCGCTTAAATTTGGTGAAAAGCGTCTTGCTATTTTGCAACCCGATCACGATATAAATTGGGCAAAATTTGAAGGTGTGATCCCCGAGGGTCAGTATGGCGCAGGAACTGTAGAAAAATGGGATTCAGGGTCCTATAAAAATCTAAAAACTCAAGATATGCAACAATGCTTTGAAAGCGGCGCAATTGAAGTTAAATTTTCCGGAAAAAAACTTGATAGCAGTTACGCTCTTGTAAAAACTAAGCTTGGCGATGGAAAAAACGAGAACTGGCTGCTATTTAAAATCAAAAAAGATTAATAAACAAAATTATAAACTGGGTAAACTATTTTGGATAAAATAATAAGAGCGGGAAAAACAGATATCGAAGTTACAAATCTAGATAAAGTTCTGTTCCCCGAAGATAATATCACTAAGGGCGACCTAATAGAATATTACAATAAAATTAGCCCCATAATGCTCCCGTATCTTTCTGATCGTCCGCTAAATTTGCGCAGATTTCCAAATGGCATAGACTCTATGGGATTTTTCCAAAAAGACATTAAGGGTAACGTTCCAAGCTGGTTGCATATAAAAAAAATAGCAAAAAAATCTGGTGGCAGTACATCTTACGTTGTATGTGATAATCCTGAAACTTTAGTATATCTTGCAAATCTTGCCATGATAGAGCCCCATATCTGGCTAAGTAAGATCGATAAATTAAACTACCCAGATAGATTAATATTTGATTTCGATTCAGAAGAGCCCCAATTTGAAAAAGTTTGCAAAGCAGCAAAAATTTTAAAAAATATCTTAGATAAATTAAAGTTAGAGTCTTTTGTCATGACAACCGGCTCTAAGGGCCTTCACGTAGTTATCCCGCTTGATAGATCTTCTGATTATGATCAAGTTAAAGATTTTGCAAGAACTCTTAGTGAACAACTTTTAAAATTACATCCTGATCTTTTTACTCTTGAAATGCGAAAAGAGAAACGGGGCAATAAAATTTTTATAGATTTTTTACGAAATGCATTTGCTCAAACGGGCGTTGCACCTTATGGAGTACGAGCTAAACCAGGCGCTCCGGTTGCAACGCCTCTTTCTTGGAAAGAGCTTGATGATCCAAAATTAAATGCGCAAAAATATAATATAAAAAATATCTTTAAAAGAATCTCGCGCATCGCGGACCCCTGGGCAAAGTTTTTTAAGATCAAACAAAAGCTGCCCAAAATTTAATTATCTTCAGTTTTTTGAAATTTAGATGTTTCTGCCATAGCAACATCCTCAGAATCGTTATTTTCTACCAGTAGTCTAGCCAAAGCCTTTGTTTTTGGCTTATTAAATCCGACAACAATAGCGCTTAAGTTATCACCGCTTTGTCTGTCATAGGCTTTTTCTACAAGCTTTTTTGCCGCTAGAGTTGAGTTCATCAATTTGCCTGCTAAATCCTCTAATAAAACTTTTCTTACAATATCAACAGCATCTTGTTCGGTCATATTCTCTTCAAAAATTCCATCACAGCCCAAGATTAAAAACTCAGTATTGGAATCCAAATTTTCTACCATAATCTCTGGGGTTGAAATAATCCCTGCATATTTTCCCAGCCTACAAAATCTTCTAGATGGCATTATTATATCAAGGAAAGCAGTTGGATTGTCCACTACGAATCGCTTTACAATATTTTTTTCTTTAATAATTGTCTTAATATAGCCTCCCGCTTTTATGACTCTTTCGCATTCGCTTTCTGAATTAACAGAGTGGTCGTTTGACAATTTAATAGCTTTGCCATTTTTGCACAAAATAGCTTTTGAATCACCCAAATTTGCAGAATAAATTTTGTTGTTTTTTATTATTACAACTATTGCACAGCTCCCGCAATTAATGGGCTGTGTCTTCTGTATTATTTCTGATTTATTAAAATTTTCAAAAGAATCTATAAGTGCTTTTTCGGTGTTTGTCTCAAATTCTGGATGTGTTTGTATTATTTTATAAAGCCAATTTGCGCAATGCTTAGCTACTTCTTTGCCGGCATGGCCATCAAAGATTGCAAAAAGCATGCAATCTCCTTTTGGACCAAATTCTGTGATGTATTGGGATACATCTTCCATTTGAGGCCTTCTTCCAGCTGTTGCAAATCCTCCAATAGAAATATTTTCATCGCCTGTCGAAATTGAATTGACGAAGTTGAAATTATAATTTTTCTCAACATTTTCTACTTTTTTATCCGGATTTTCTTCAGGCTCCATACCCATTACTGATATTTTGCATAAAATTAGGCTAAAAAATATTGTGCTTAGTTTTGTTTTGTGCATAATTTATTTACTTTTTATTTTAATTTGTTTTGTAAGTTTTTAACCAAATTTATCACGTAATATTATAACAAAATTTAATTATTTATATTATATACGGCGTGGTCGATAAAGTAATATGATGTTTGAGAAAATATGGCCAGAGATTTTCCTTTGCCCAGACAGAATCATCATAAGAATCGTGATACGGCCGTGAAAGTGGGAAGTATATAGTTAGTCCAGAAGCTTTTTTATAAGTTGCACTTAACGCAGATTCGATCACGGCTTTTTGTAATACATTTTGCACTTCTTCCATCAAAGCGTCTAATATATCTTTCTGATTGGGCTTTAAAGATTGATTATAATAAAGACTGTTTTGCAGATTCGTATAAAAGTCCCCCAGATCCACGTAGTCGCTGTCGCCAAACCGCAAGCTCTCGCGGGCAACCTTTTTTATTGTGGAGACATTTTCTGTACTTTTTTCTTCTAGAAGTTTTAGCATATTGCAAGACATAGATACATTTTTTGAAAGATCCCACATTTTGGATAAATCTATAGCAGACACAGAATAAAACTTTGTATTTTCATTAAAATTTTTTCTATAGATTTTAATTATCGATCTGGCAAGATTTAAAGGTGTTAGTTTCTCTGTTTCAATTAATTTTAGGATCTCGGTGTAGCTGATGGCCTCTCCGGGCAGTGAAGTTTCAGCAGCTATCATAAAATTGGCACAGTTTCTGACTGCATAACCCACTTCCACACCGGCCATGAGACATGCATCGAATGCGAGTAAATCTATTTTTTTATTATATAACTTTAAGACAGATTCAAATGTCTTTTTTATATCAGCATCAGTTAATTTATTTCCGGTATCATCATCACCACATACTGCTCTTAAGGGGTTGTATTCACTTTTGTTTAAAGCTCCGGTTCCATGCCCCCATAACACGACCATAATATTTTTTGCTTGATATCCTAATGCCCATTTTAATTCAGCTTCCAATGTTTCTGGGCGACCACTATCTACTACGGGGATTTTTCCGTCAAAGTTAATTTTTTTATTTTGTATAACCATTCGTTCAGAGACTCTTTTGCCATCTCTTTTGGTGTGAAGTGAGACAAGAACATGTGCCTTATCATTGGAGCCGAGTCTTAATCTTTCTATATCTTTAAGTGCCGCATTTTTTAAATTATTATTTGCAGCGATATATACAAAAATGAGCCAATCTCGCGTATCTTTTTTAATTTCGTCAGGATTTTTTAAGATCTCTGTAAATTCTTCTGCTAACTCGATATTAGAGTCAATTTGTGTATCTGTTTTTAGAACTAAGTAGTTTAAGAATATTAGTGAAAATAATATTAAAAGATTTTGGTTTTTGTTCATGTTCCCCTCTCAAAATTTAAAGCTGTTTTTAACGCATTTCCCAAGTGCAGTAAAAAATCGGGCCAGTGCGTGGCCCTAGCCCAAGATGTATTATAGTCATAGTTTGTGTAAGATAAGCCCGATTCTGGAAAGTATATAGAAATACCACGCGTATCAAAATTGGCTTTATGAAAAATAATTAAACTTTCTGTGAGTTTATACGCAGATTTTAGATTATTTTCTAATATATCTAAAGTATAATCATAGCTGCAGTCTATCGCTCTAATTTTATCTATTAGTTTTAAAAGAAACAGAATAAAATCAATAAATATTTTATTTTTAAGTCCAACCGAATCTTTTCTTGCTTGTATTATATATTCAAGAAAGCAGCTTCTTTTGCTCACAATTAATGCCAAGCTCGAAAATATTTGATTAAATGCATCCAAAAAACTTAAATTTATTTCTGAAAGATTTAATAAACTTACAGAATATTTGTTTTCTTTTGAGCCTTTTTCGCCAATTGATTTTACAATATTTTTGCCAAACTCTTTGGGGCTAATATGCCCAGATTTTGTTAAATTTAATATTTTTGAATAATTAACCACTTTAGGGCTATATCTTTCCTGAAACGATATTAATAATTTTGCATTTTCTCTTGCTGCAAAAGCTAGATCAATATTTCCCGATGCATCAGAATCTAAGAATATTATATCCAGTTGTTTTTTAAGTTTTTTATGTAATATTTCTGTAATTTTTTGAAGATCTTCATCAGTCAGACACAAGTCAGCTTTGTTATGATTAAATATGCCAATTTCAATACCCGTGCTTTTTTTGAGATTATTTTGATCAAGATCTACTAGGACCAATAAAAAATATTTGGCAGGTTTATGCTCATCCCAACACAGAGAGCTAGTAATAGATTCAACTCTCGTTTCATGAGTTAATAGCTTTTCAGATTTTTTTATTAATTTATCAGATTCGATTTCATAGCCTGTTATTATTCGACTTTGTTTTTCAGAATCTATTTCCTGATCAACTGTTATTGAAATAAAACAGTTGTCATTTGCTCCATTTTCGATTTGAGCAAGCTTTTCTTGTACCAAGACATTGGATGATAAACCCGACTTAATATAAAACAGCACGCCCCATTCTCGGTGCTCTCCCGAACCATGCCCGATTAAATCTTTATAAAAATTTAAAATTAAAATTATTGCTAATATTTTCAGAGTTTGTTTTCTCAAGATTGTTTCTCCCGATTTTTATTTCGAGATAAAGTATACGAATCTTGAAAATTAAATAGCTAGGGTTTTGAATTGAGACTTTTAAATAAAATAATCAAAAAACGAAGTCTTTTTAGGAGACGGGGGAAATTTAACTCACGAACAGTAAAAACATATAAAATATAAAAAAAGCAGATAATAGCATTAATGCTATTCCCATCTGGGGTTCAGATGATTCTCTAGTCTCGCGTTTGAATTTGGGAATTTGCTCATGAAATTTATTATGACAAATACGGCAAAGCACTATTAATTCATTCATGTAATCATGTTCGCGGCCGTGTATAGCGTAATTTCTATGATGTGTAACCAAATAATAAGAGTTGTTACATAGCTGACACCTGTATCCAGCTTTATATTTGGCATGGGCGGAAATTGCTTTCCAGTAGGGTGTTTTTAAAAACTCATAGTAGTCCATAGCTTTGATATGAACATACACTGTTTTCCAGTTTACATCAGCATATCTTATCTGATTAATTCTCTGTTTAGGAGTAACATTTCTATCCCAATTTATATCTGGATTAAGATAGTTTTCAAGATAATAAATTGTGTTTTCGAAAACTTTTTTTCGACTAGTTTCTTCTGGATTCATATATGGCTTATTTTGTTGTAAAAATTCCAGATTTTAGAGAGTTAGCGTTTTTGAATATCGCGCGTTTCAAGCACTTCTATAAAATCACGTTGTTCGACGTAGGTAGACTTTCTGCGTACCGCGCCTAATGCAGCCTGATTAACCAAGTTTGCACAGTCAGCGCAAGAAAAACCATTGGTTCGAGCGGCAAGCGCAGCAAAATCGATAGAACCTGATATTTTTACTTTTTTGCTATAAAATTTGAAAAGCTCTATGCGCTCTTGAAGCGTTGGATCTTCAACACGTACGGCTACGTCAAAACGTCCTGAACGCAGTAGCGCTGGATCAAGTCTGTCTTTGCTATTTGTTGCGCCAATTACAATAATAGGCTTGCTATTATCAGTGCTCATACCATCAAGGTTTGTCAAAATTTCAGTGATTATTCTATTGGTTTCTGTTTGCGCACCACCACCAAATTCCTGACCACGGGTTCCGATTGCATCTATCTCATCTATAAAAATAATACATGGAGATTCTGCTCGTGCTTGTGTAAAAAGCTCTTTAACTTTCTTAACGCCTTCGCCTACCCATTTGTCGGCAAAATCTGCACCATTTATAGAGATAAAATTGACCCCGGCTTCACCAGCAAGTGCCTTGGCTAGCAATGTTTTACCATTACCAGGATTGCCCTCAAGAAGCACCCCTTTTGGAAGTTTGGCCCCAATAGTGTCATATATTCTCTTATTCTTTAGCGCATTAACAATATCCATAAGAGCATCTTTTGCCTTTTGTGCGCCTATTACATCTTCAAAAGTAATATGTTCTCTAATTGCTCTTTGGGTAAGATCTTGATTAAAACCCACTTTTTCTTTGCTTACATAATAATCAATAGCATAAAGTATAAGAGTCGCAGCGCCGTATGCTTGAGAAGCTACAGGTAACGCGAAAGAAATAAAAGACAGAGATATTAACAGTTTTTTATTCATAAACATATCTTCTAGTAAGTTGATAAATTTGCCTGTGTGTATTCATTTGAAACATCGATGATATCGATTTTTCTTCCCCACTTTAAAAGTGCTTTATTTACAAATTTAAAGAAATACGTGTCAAAAGTCCATGACGATCTCCACGCCTGTGGAAAGCACAATAATGGCCAGAAGGCTAACCAACCGCCAACTTGAAACATAACTTTGGTGCTATTCTTATCTTCATCAAAAATGCCGAGATTGTATTCCCATACATCAATTTGATTCCCTCTGTGATCAACTGAAGAAGCGGCTACTTTATCGGGTTCACCCATATGAGCGCGTACCTGACCCATGGACATATTCTTTTGAAGAGACAACATTTTGACAGCGGACTTTTTGTGCCCGCCACAAGCAGGGATAAGAGCCATAATGGCTAGAATAGACAAAAGTAATTTTTTCATAAAAGCGCCCCCAAGTTATTATATCTATTATATTCAGATTGTATTTATTTTATAAACTTAAAGCATTTTTGTCAAAAGGTGCCTGTTCTACGAAATTTTAACTTAGTGGGAACCAAGTACAATGCCTATAAGACTAGATATCTCTAGGGGAAAATGCCCGTATATGAAATAATCTTAGATAAAAGACAGAAGGCGATATTATAATTCATAATATCGCCTTCTTATTGCTCTTCAAATGTGAATTTTGAAAAATAATTAAACTGTTTTTAGAGCTTTAAGCAGCTCTCGAATTTGCTTAATTTTTTCTAAGTCTTTTTTATATCCACCACCAAAAATATTTTTTACAGCGGAAGATATCTGGCTTTTATACTTTAACCCAGCAGCTATTAATGCTATAGGTATTGTTAAAGCTTTAATAGAAATATTTCTGTAGGATAATTTGTGATAATAAGAATATTTTTCTGGATCATAAAGATCCGATTCTTTTTTTGCGCTTACCCCCATTTCCTTTAGGCTGTCTAAAATTGTCTGAACTTTTGATTTAAGAAGCGCATTGTTTACTGTTTGATCGTTTCTCTTTCCATAATAATATATAAATGTACCACCATAATTAGAATAATTTTCATGTATAGGGTTATCGCCATTTGAAAAAAATATATTATGAATTTTTTGAGGATTTTTATAATGAATATTATAAAGCTTATTAAGTGACCAAGCGGTTGCAGCAGCAGATATGACTCCCGCGCCGACTTGCAAATACCACTTTGCATTCAAAACCGAAATTGCTTTTGATTCTAAAACATCCAACTCTTTTAAAAGAGCAGCCTTATCCTCTTGCGTTATGCTATTTTTAGCCAACGCCTCTTCAATCTTTTTAACTGTTGACGCTAAATCTTTAATATCAACATTATTAGCCGGTAGGCTCGGTGCCGCTAAGATGCACATAAGCGCTAATTTTTTTAGATTAATTCCCATGATTTTTGCCTTAAAGAATGCTTATTTTTTCCATTTATTTACCCATTTGATCGTATATTTAATTTTACTAGATAATTACAGATAGTCAAAGGGTGGGGGTGCCTATAAAAAACAGGTTCAGACGGGGGTAAAATACCCTAAAATTGGGGGTTTGGGCAGTTAAAGGGGGGAATATGATGGAAAGAGAGTGAAAGTGGCCTGCCAGGTATTTCTGAGGGAAATGACTGGTGGTCGAGATTGTCGCACTTTCAGCTGTCGTTCAAGAAGAACTATGGTGGACACGGTCGAACTTTTAGGTGGAGTAATTTTAAAGAAAAATTAGATCAATGTTTATAAAAATCAAGAAACAATTTTTTCTGCGGCATTGTTAAATACTTCAGATCTAAGCAAATAATTTGGATGATAAAGATCTGGTGTATAAATTTCATCATATATAAAACGCAATAAATTATTTCTATATTTTGGATTTAATTTATGTTTTCTTTCATATTCGTTATATCCTTCAAGGCATTTATTGCTAAATATATTTAACGTTTCTTTATCTGTAATAGATTCAGCGGCTTTTTTGTCTGCTCTATATTCTTTATGCTTGGAGTAAATAACAAACAAAGCACGTGCTATATATAATTTAACCACGACGGAAGGAATTTTTAATATAGATTTTATAAAGGAATTTAGGTGAGGGCTAACTGCATTATGAATATGGTAAGTTGAAACTTTAAATATATAATGAGCTGCAAGTGGAAATAAAACTAACGCTGTCATATTTTTATATAAATCTTTATGCTCAATATGTGCAACTTCATGTCTAATACTGGCATTTAAAAATTTTTCTTCTCGATCATTTTGATCATTTTTTGATTCAGAATTTCCAAATAATCCCTCATTAAATGCTTTCTGGATAGCGCTAGTTATTGTAATAATATGAGGTTGATCTGTTTCTGTTGAGGCAATTGCTGCTAGTCTATTATGAATTTTAAATTTTATGCTGTTTAGTAGCTCTTCTGATGTATTATTCTTTCTTAATTCATTTTTAAGAAACTTTTCTAACTCAGGAGATGCATCGGGATAGTTTCTGTCAATTATAGTTGCTTGTTCAAGTAGTGAGCCTGATAATAATAAACCTGGAGATAATAATAATCCCCAATGAGTAATAGACATCAGTTTGTCAAAGTTTTCAATTAAGCCTGCATGACATTGCATTGATAAACTTAAAATAAAAAATAGTGAAAAATATTTGAATTTAAACATATTAAAGCCTCCATATTAACTAGTTTAAATATCAGATATTATATGTCAAAAGCCTGTCCTGGTTCAATACATATGAGACTAGATCTCCCTGTCTTTAAGTTTCTCAAAACACTCGTTTGGGGTCAAATACCCCACCCCCTGATGTGGCCGAATTCTGTTGTAGAATCCAACAAAATCTTGAAGTGAAGCTTGTAGGTTTTCCAGGTTTGGCGGACCGTCGTACTGGCTATAAAACTCGTATTTAAAGGTTCCATTGCCACGTTCAACGTTTCCATTATATTCGGGAGATTTAGGGGGAAGAACCCATAAAGGGATGTTAAGTTTTTGGCATAAAGCCTCGAAGTCCGCCATAAATTCACCTCCACCATCAACCTGGGCAGATTTAATTGGGAATGGGAATTCTTTTATTGCAAACTGAAGGAAGTCAGCCCCATTGCGACTATTGGCTTCTTTATAAACTTTTTCCACAGCAATTTTAGTTGTAGGGCAAATAGCGCTAAATTGCTTTAAATAGCCTATTCCCGGAACATTAATTGTCATGTGATCAAACTGAACTAGCTCACCAGGAGAACCTGATTTCATGCCTAACTTCCAACGTTTTGCATGGCCATTGAATATTCTATTTTTTGATATTTTTTTGTTACACAAGAAGTTTACGGGCTTGATTCTATTTTGTCTTACCAGTTTCTGGATAATTCGGCCTACAGTGCTTACTGATAACTTTTTTTCATACACGCGTTCATACATTACAGCTATTTTTGCTTTTCCCCATAACTTGTATTTTTTACGCAATACATAGATTCTTTGCTCCTGTTCTTTTGTCCAGGTAGACTTGCGAACATTATTTGGCCGTTTGCTTTGATTCTCTAAACCCTCAAGACCATGTAATTTATACTGTTTTTTCCAACGAAATAGAGTTGATCTGGAAACATTTAAAACATCAAATATTGTCTCATCCAAAACGCATTCTGACCTCAGTAGCTCGTATTTCTCAAGCTTTTCTTTGCGTTCCCAAACAATCTTAGAATATTCAGTTTCATCAATATTATTTATGTGATAATATCGTTTACTAATGATACTTGTTTGTATCATGATGGATCTCCTTAGAAAAATTGAACTGTTTCTTGGAGATCCATTTTAGTTTATTTTAGTCTCACATGTATATGAACTAGGTCAAAGCCCCCTATTAGTCTTAAAAAAGGGGAACTGAGGTGGGGCGTACTCCTAAAACAGATTCAGAAGGGGGGTAAAATACCCTAAAATTGGGGGTTTGGGCAGTTAAAGGGGAATATATGATGGAAAGAGAGTGGCTGCGCCGCGCGTAGTTCGCAGAACGAAGCAAATATGTGCAAGAGGTTTATTTTTGATTAAAAATAGCCCATGCTACGTTTATCCAGGCCTTCCGGCTTGGCAAACTTCGCAGGGCACATTTCGTTCGGAGAACGAAATGTGGAGGCGATGGGAATCGAACCCATGTCCGCAATAAAGCAGTGGACAAGCACTACATGCTTATTTCTTGTTTATACTTGTCTTCAACCCCAAGAACAGGGTAAGCAGGCAAGCCGGCTTAGTATACAATCAAGCCACAAATCCGGTAAATCTTGCTTGAAGGTCCTATTTGGGTAATACGAGCTAAAAAAATTTATAGGCAAATTAAATTAGCAAGTGTTATTTGCCTAAGCAAATAAACAAAGCTTACTAGCTTACGCTAAGTAAACAGGTTGTGCAGTTGCACTTATTGTTTTGTTTATTTTTTTAACGAGCACTTAAACAAAGCTCGACATGCTCTGGTCGACATTTTTACCACGTCGAGACCTTTACGCCCCCGAAAGTTTCAAAGAATAGTTTGGTAAAATATAAATAAATATAGATATTATTTAATATTTTCTATATGTAATAATACAGGTTTGGGAGCTTATTGTCAATCGTATAAAATTACTAAAATTTTAAATAGTTTTCGCTTTGTGGCATAATTATTAAAAATCATATATTTAGGGATAAAATTGTGAGCAAAGTTATTATAGAACTTACAGACTTTATTGGAGAATGTTCGAATTGCAATCACTACCCCAATGAAACAACAATTAAAGCAATTAAAGATGCAAAAAATCGCAAGGGATTAGTAACTGGAAAAGAAGCCGATGAACTTGCCAAAAAATTGGGCATCTAGGTTATTTGTATTTTGGGTTTGTTTTAACTTCTAGAGAAAAATTATTATGAATAGCGATCAATCAACTGCATACGGTAAACTTTGTAGTATATTTTATGATGCAACTAAAGCTTATGCCCCCAAGGCAGAAGTAGATTTTTATTCACGATTTATCGAAGAAAATCCTGGCAGGGTTCTTGAGGCTATGTCCGGTTCAGGCAGGTTGCAGATCCCGTTAATTCAGCGTGGTTATATTGTTGATGGGGTGGATAATTCTGAAAGCATGCTCGCGCGTTGTCATGCAAGATTTAAAGAGTTAAATATCTCCCCAGAAATTTACGGTATTTATAAGCAAAATTTAGAAGATTTAAACCTGCCACATAAATATTCGACCATAACTATAGCTGTAGGGTCTTTCCAGTTAATTTGTGGCCCAGAGAGTGCCTTAAAAGTTCTTAAAAATTTGGCTCGCCATATGGGGCCCAATGGCAATTTCTTGATCGATTTTTTCGTCCCCGGTTTTGATGATGAAAGCAGAAGTGAAAGAGTAGCTCGGATAGATAATCATACGGTAATTAAGTTAACTACAAGATATGTTTATGATTTTGAAAATAAACTTGCTGACGGTTTTTGTAACTATGAGCTTATAGTTGACGGCCAAGTTATTGAACGGGAAAGCGAACTAATAACTGTCACTTGGTATAGAGAAGCAGAACTTGAAGACTTATTTTCTCGGGCCGGGCTAAAAATAGTTAAAATTTATGACGAGACTTTCAGGGCAAGTGGCCCGTCAAGAGTACTTCAGGCGAGGTTGACCCATGGCCCGACCCTTCGATACTAAATTTCTACGAAATTTCACTCAGGGCGAGCGGGCAATAAAATCATAAATATGCAAAAAAATATGGGGGTTTATTTAATATTTATAAACGTCTTTAAGTTCACGACGGGTCTGGCGTTTGATGTCCCGTTCTTTGATCTCTTCTTTTTGGACCCTTGCTTTTTTATGTTTGCAAATTCCCAGATCTACTTTAACTTTGCCTTTATTGTTAAAGTAAAGCTTTAAGGGGACAAGAGTAACCCCTTTTTGCGAAACTTCCCCAATAATTCTATTTAATTCTTTTTTGTGCACCAGAAGTTTTCTGCTTCTTCGTGCAGCCTGTTCGTCCGCTTTTGAATATGAATGGGAGTATGGGGCAATATGGCAGTTTATGATAAACAGTTCGCCATTATGTATGTTCCCGAATGAACCGGGTAGGGAAACGTGGCCCGCTCTTAGAGACTTTACTTCGTCTCCGGTAAGAACAATTCCAGTCTCGATTGAGTCCAAAACTTCGTAATCGAAAAATGCTTTTTTATTTTGAGTTATAATTTTCATATTTTTTTATTAAATTTTTTGTTATTGGGTAGGCGATCAAACCTGAGATTATGGCTAAGATTGTTCCCCCAAGTATAAACTCACATAGGCTTAGTTTGCCAATAAATTCATATTTTCCAAGATAATATTCTAGCTGTTTATTTATATAATTCATAAAATGAGGGTCATACTGAGATAAATCTAGTTTTAAAATCTTTGAAAATAGCCAGTGTCCAAAAACGTAATCTGTGATTAATAGAGGGACCATGGACCATGGGTTGCTTATTATGTATATGACTGAAACAGTTAATGGCAAATTTAAGCCTAATATTAAACTTGAAGCTATGCCTATTAGCGTGTGTAGCCCAATAAATGGCGATACGGCTATGGAGATCCCCAAAGAAACAGCAAGGGCCAATTTGTGAGGGCTTGGTTCTTGGAGTATAACTTTAAGAATTAAATTTTTAATTTTTTGTTTCATGAGATTTGGCCAAAAAGTTAGGTTTTTTGAACAACTTACAATTTTTAATATACTATTAATTGAGTTGGTAAGCTATATTTAGGTTTATTTCAAAGGGTTTTTATGTTTTTATCTGTTTTTCTCTTAAACTTGTTGTTAGCCGGACCAAGTCTGATCAGGGCAGAAAATAGAAGTGATACTATCTGTGAAAATATAAACTTTTCAGACAATTTTGCAGATTTGGTATTTGGTGTTGCCCCAACTGGGCGCAACTATAATTTCGGGCAATCTCCTGAAAAAGTTGAGAATTTTGGTGCATCTTATATTTTCACGGTAAAAATGCCAAAAGCTGTTGTCAGGGATATACCGACAATTTTGGGATATTATAAAGGTGAGCAGCTAAATTTTGATTCCAATTTTTGCATAATCCATGAAGACTTAAAAACGAGTTCGTTTACGATAATTGTCACCCCTGATATTTCAAGAAAAGCCGAAGACAAAAATGTCTACTGTCTTGAAAGAAAAGAGAATTTGCCCTGTAAGATTTTTTACGTGAACCAAGTAGAAAAAGCCTCAAAATCAGAAAATTCAGCCGATTACGATATCGAATGGCACATAGAAAAAGAAACTAATCTCAAAGAAATGCCGAAAAAATTGCCAGATAATGCGATCGTAATTTTACTTGATCCTGAATATGTAGATGACTTTAGGGTTCTTGATAATCAAAAAAATCTTGAAGTTAATGGCAAAGCTGTGATCATTCGACTTCCAGTTTTGATTTTGAAGTTAAAAAATAATGACACAAAAGATATTAAATCTTTTCAAGAATCTTTTGATCATGCTCTTATCGCTGCAATAGATCAAAAGCCTATACATGTTGAAAGCAATAAATTATTAGCAAAAAAAATTGATATTTCGGTCCCATCAACGGTTATGTCTGTGAGTACGAAAGTAAATTCATGAATTTGACTGTATTAGGAATCGAAACATCTTGCGACGAAACAGCCGCCGCCGTTTATGAAACAGATAAGCGCGTACTCTCAAGTGAGTTATATTCCCAGATTGAGCTGCACAAAAAGTATGGCGGTGTTGTTCCCGAAATAGCATCTAGGTCCCACATAGAAAAAATAAATTATATAGTTCAAGAAGCTTTGACAAAATCTGGCAAAAACCTTGATGATATAGACGTTTTTGCTGTTACTAACAGGCCGGGGTTACCAGGTTCTCTATTAATCGGGTTAAATTTTGCCAAAAGTATGGCTTGGGCAAAATCTAAAAAAATTATAGGTGTTAATCACCTAGAGGGGCATGTCTTTTCAAGTTTCTTGGAAAACACACCAGAGTTCCCCCATATTTGTCTTACGGCTTCTGGCGGTCACACATCTATGTATTTAGTAAAAAATTATGGTGAAATAGAACTCATAGGGCAGACGCTTGATGATGCTTCAGGCGAGGCGTTCGATAAAATTTCCAAACTCATGGATCTTGGTTACCCTGGCGGGCCAATAATTGAAAAACTTGCTGCCGAAAACGGCTTTCAGGATATTTATAAATACCCAAGATTAACTCACAATAATTTAGATTTTAGCTTTTCTGGTTTAAAAACTGCGGTTTTATATAATCTTGTCGAGCTCGGTGCTTATGACATAAAATCTAAGAAATTTTTAAAACCTGACGACAAAGAATTAATGGTTGATGTCTCCAGTTCGCTCTTAGTTTGCGTGGCTGATATATTTCAAAAGCGCTTGCAGTTAGCTTTGAAAAAATATCCTGAAGTGCGCGCGATTACTTTTGTTGGCGGTGTTGCTTGTAACAAGTATATTAAAAACAGATTTGTAGAATTTGCCCAAAATAATAACCTAAGTTTTTATTCCCCATCACCTAAATTTTGCACAGATAATGCTGCCATGATAGCTTTTGTAGGACATTATCTTGCTCAGCAAAACAAGTTTGATGATTATTACTTAGACATTAAACTTTCTTAAGTTTAAATAATAATAATTTTAAAAGCTTAAAACTTCTCTAAGTAAATTAAGCTCATCAATAGCTGGCTGGGAACCGTGTAAAATAAGAGAAAGTATTTGAAATCTACTCGAAAGCATGTTGGGCGCGTCGTCTTGGGCGCAATTTCTATACTCTCTTATAGCTTGGCCCAATATTAATATAACTTTCATAGTATCTAAATTCTTATTTGCTAATTGAGCAATAAGTTGTGTATTATCCAAAAAATAACCAAATCCGTTAGTTCTCAAACGACAATCGAGAACTTTGGCACAGGGCAAAGTTGATATTACAGCTTTTAAAGTGTGAGCACTTGTGAACAAGATTATATTTAATAATAAAGCGCCAAAAAGTAATTTTTTCATATATAACCTATTTTTCATGTTTTTTTATCTTTTTTTCATGTTCTTCTAATATCGCCACAATCTCTTTGTTTTTAAGTCTTCTTGCGATTTCCAATAAACTTACTAATTTTTTGCCATGTTTATCTTGTTTGTCGGGTCTGTAGTTAATAATTGCCCCGTTAGCCAATAATATTCTTACGATTTCTGGAGAATTATAATTTATTGCAAGATTAAGCGGAGTTGCGTCACTTTCAGTAAATTCGTTATTAATTTTGTGGTAAATTTTGTCGTTAATATAATCTTTATATTTTTCTATATTTGCTTTCAGCCAACCAATAAGTTCTGCGTGCGCGCTTTGGCTATTAAACAAAAATCCAAAAGCTGTACTTAGGCGCAGATGTTCTGGCTTACGGTCTATAAATTCAGTTTCAAATTTTGCTTTTGCCTCCGCATATTCTTTTGAATTCTCTTGAAATACTTCTTGAAATGATGGGATGGAGGCGTATGAGCCGCATGAGCCATATGAACCATAACTGCCGTAAGAGCGTGAGTATTCTTGGGATCTGTCAGATCTGTCAGATCTTTCCATGGCTAGTGAATTAAAACAAAATGCAATAAAACTTGCTTTAAGAATTTTGAGAGTGATTTTTTTTGTTTTGATAATTGTCATAGTTTTTTTCTTTTAATATTTTAATTTTATGTTTATAAAAGCTCTTGTTCTTTTGCTGCTTCATAAGAATCTCGCAAAATAATTAATAATATTTCTCGTCTTTTTTGCATCGCTTTTTCTTCAATTTCAGGATCGAGCATAGTTTCTATAACTCTGTCTAATATAGCTCTGATTTCATAAGTTTCTATTGTTTTATATTCCAATTTTATCACTAATTCTGTTTGATTTATCAGATAATCGTATAGTGCATGATTTGTTTTTTCACGTGTCGACAAGAATCTTGAAATTAAAACAGTTGCGCTTGGCAACGTGACTTTAAGAGCCTGAATATAATTTATTCCTAAAAGCAAAAACACGATAAAAATAAACTTTTTCATGGGCTAATCCAGAAAAATTATTAAAAATAATTTAATACTTCTAAGTCACTGTATTATATTCTGAATTTTTTTAAAACAAATAGGCCCTTAAGATTTGTGCTTTAAAAATACACGCATACTTAAGGGCCAAAATTAATTAGATATTGCCGTTACTGCCATTTGAACTGCCTGTAGGCAAGGCAGAACCATTTTTCTTATTCATAGCGTCGATAAACTCTTCGTTTGTCTTGTATTTCTTAATTCTTTCGATTAAGAATTCCATTCCCTCAACAGTGTTCATGGTTGATAAGAACTTTCTCAAGATCCAAACTTTGTTTAAATCAGCTTCAGAAAGAAGCAACTCTTCACGTCTTGTACCAGATAGAAGCAGATCAAACGCAGGGAACGTTCTACGATTAGCAAGTTTACGGCTCAGGTGAATTTCCATGTTACCAGTACCCTTAAACTCTTCGTAAATAACTTCGTCCATACGAGAACCTGTTTCAATTAAAGCTGTTGCAATAATTGTAAGGGAGCCGCCTTCTTCTGTGTTTCTTGCGGCACCAAAAAATCTCTTTGGATGTTGTAACGCGTTGGCGTCGATACCACCAGTAAGAATTTTTCCTGATGACGGAGCGATTGTGTTGTATGCACGAGCAAGTCTTGTGATTGCATCAAGCAAGATTACAACATGTTGTCCTGATTCTACGAATCTTTTAGCTTTTTCCAAAATTATTTCAGCAACCTGAACGTGTCTTTCAGCAGCCTCATCAAACGTCGAGCTTATAACTTCGGCGTTATTGCCTTTAATAATTCGGCGCATATCAGAGACTTCTTCAGGGCGTTCGTCAATTAGAAGAACAATAAGATAAACCTCAGGGTGATTTGCGACTATAGTCTTTGCAATCTCTTTTAACAAAACAGTTTTACCCGCTTTTGGGGGTGCAACAATCAGACCACGCTGTCCTTTACCAATTGGCGTGAAAAGATCCATAACACGTGTTGAAATATAGTTAGGATCGTATTCCAGATTAAATTTTTGATTTGGATGTAATGGAGTAAGTCTGTCAAACATGGGCCTGTCAGATAATAGTGCAGGATCCTGTTGATTTACTTTATTGATTTTTAATAATGCAAAATATTTTTCATTATCTTTTGGTTTTCTGATTACACCAGAAACCATATCCCCTGTTCTTAAGTTAAATCTTCTAATTTGGGATGGTGAGACATATATGTCGTCTGGTCCAGAAACATAATCAAATCGTGCTGAACGTAGAAAACCAAATCCATCGGGAAGCTTTTCAAGAACACCTTCAACTTCGGGTTCTTTGTCAGGATTTGTTTCAAATTCGATAATTTTACTGATCAAATCAGCTTTTGATAATAAAGTTGCTCCAACTATTCCTAGCTTTTTTGCCAGAATGTGTAGATCATTAAGGCTCATCTCTTTTAATTCTTGAGCTCTCATGCATGAATCTCCTGTAAAAACATATTATTTTTCCCCCGCGATTTATTATTTTTATATAAATTTTATTATGCAAATTTAACTGCTAATTTGTTTTTCTGCTTGACGACAAAGATCTTTTGGATTTGTAATTATATAGAAACTACTCTTTTTTTTCTTTTGATTGTGCGGCCCATATCACTTTTTTATTATTATGGGCCGCAGTTTGATTTCTAACTTTGGTTTATAACTTAGAATATAAAATTAATTTAATCTACTTTTTACCCTTTAACAAAAACAACATTACAGGGTTTGCTATATAAACTGAAGAGTATGTACCAAAAATCATACCAACCAGCAATGCAAGAGAGAAGTCTCTTAGTACTTCGCCACCAAATAAGAACAATGATATAACAACAAGCAATGTCGCTGTAGTTAAAAGTAATGTTCTTCTAAGTGTTTCGTTAATACTTATATTAACTATTTCGTACATCGATTTATTATGCAACTTTTTAACGTTTTCTCTGATTCTTGAAAATATAACAATTGTGTCGTTAATCGAATAACCCAATATTGTCATAATTGCGCCGATAATATTTATCGATATCTCTTTGTCCAATAACAAGAACACGGCCAAGATTACAATAGCATCATGAAATAATGAGACCAACGCTCCCATCCCGTAGGCAAATGACCAGAATCTGAATGCTATAAATAGCAACATCAAGACAAGTCCTGCAAGTATAGCCTGCAAAGATTTCAATCTCAAAGAAGCCCCGATACCAGCCCCGACGCTGTCAGTTTGTTTTATTTCAACGGTGTTTTCAGGAAGAGCCTGTTGTAAGTCAGAGCGCATTTTCTCTGCTAGGCCGCTGACATCTTCAGCTACTTCCTTTGTTCTGACAAGTAACTCTGTCTGAGAGAATTCTCTGATTGTTGCTCCCGTCCATCCATTTTTATTTAATATACTTGATATTTCAGACGACACTACTGGCTTTGAGAAACCAAATAGAACCTGGGTTCCTCCGGTAAAATCAACGCTGTAGTTAAAAATTCTTCCGGTTGTTTGGTACTTATAAACACATGCGCCTATAAAAGTCACAAATATCAACACTGAAAATATCAGGCATGCTGTTCTATACTTCAGAAAATCAATCATTTCACTCTCCGACTGAAAGAAATAAATTACTTACTAAAACTGGGAAAATGGTAGCTTAGACA
This sequence comes from uncultured bacterium, assembly GCA_963717435.1. GTDB lineage: Bacteria > Babelota > Babeliae > Babelales > Babelaceae > MFD05580-245. The sequence continues at coordinate 340,623 of OY970332.1, read as the reverse complement.
ACAGAAACGTATTTTCTGCCTTTTCTGCCCCAATGGAACTTAACTGAACCTTGTCCAACTGCAAAAATTGTGTAGTCAGAACCCAAGCCCACATTCTTTCCAGGGTGAAATTGTGTACCTCTTTGACGAACTATTATTTCGCCACCTGTTACTTGTTCGCCGTCGTATAGCTTTACGCCTAAACGTTTGCTTTGACTGTCACGACCATTCTGGGTAGAACCGCCAGATTTACTCGTTGCCATTGAAATCCTTTATTTGTGCTTAAAAATTTAAAGAAATTTGATTTACAGATAAGATTTTTATATTCATTTTTCATGTTCAAGGTTTATTATGCCCAAAATCTCTCGAAATGTCAAAAATTATCTTATTTCAAGGGGGGTAATTATACCCCCGCTTTAACTAAAAGTTAAACTTATCTTCGCATGCGATTTGGGCAAATGCCTTTCTCCCGGATGGGGTTTCGCCGCCACGTAGTTGCTCAGGAAGCATATCTGCGTTTCCAGGTTTGCCAATGGCAAACATAGCTTCGACAGCGTATCCCTCAGGTATATTAAGCTCTGTTTTAGCCCTGTTATAATCAAACCCGCCCATGCCATGAACCACAAGCCCCATTTCTGAACCCTGTAGGGCCATATTTGCACAAGCCGCGCCTGTATCAAAAGAGTGGGTTGGCATAAATTCGCCGCTATGATCGAAGCTGTTTTTTGAGACAACAACTATTAGAGCCCCAGCATTTTTTGCCCACATTTGGTTAAATGGTACCAATAGATTCAAGAACCTTTCCCAGTTTTTACTGTCTCTGGTTGCGTAAATAAATCTTTCAGGTTGATTATTATAAGAAGAAGCGGCCCATCTTGCTGCTTCAAACAGCGTAAATAGCTCAGTTTTTGTTATAGTTTCACCAGACATGGCCCTTGGTGACCATCTATTTTTTATTATGTCCAAAATAGGGTATTCTGTTGTTCTCGTTTTCTCAGCCATCTCCAGGTTTCTTCTGGAGGATTCTGAGTCAGATTTTTTTGAGCAATTTGTTTGGCAGCAGTTAGATTTTGTATCTGATTTTTTGTTCCAGAAAAAATATTTTGCCATGTTTTTCCCCGTCTCTTTCCATGTACCACATAAACATAGATAATTTCTCGTAAACGCTCCCAGCACAAAAACTGAAAATAGTAATAATCCAGTTTTTATAATTGTTTGTTGTTTCATGTTATCTCCCGATAATTAAAAATAATTAAAATTAAATATTCTTTAAAAATTCAAATTCTGCGTTCTTCTTTTGCCAGCCCTCAAAAGAAGCAGGAAAATGTGGCTGCGCCAATTTAAATAGGCACTCGGCGTATTTTCTGATTTCCCATTGGGCCCCGGGCCCGAGTCTGAGTTTTAAGAAATTAAATAGCGAGTGTAAGTTACAAGTAAATACATATTCTGTATAAGTGCACATTGGCAAAACGCCGCGTGCAATTTCACGCGCGACACCATTTTCCAAAAGTTTTAAATAAACGTCTCCTGAAGTTGCTAAAGCTTTTTTGTATTCTATCAAAGCAATATCATCTTCAAACTCACCAGTAGAACACTGTCTGTTTGTTTCATCTTGATAGCGCCATTTTACTGGAATATAAAACTCAAGTGGGGACTCAACGTATCGATAACTGATTTCGTTATAAGAATTCATTCTGTGACGCATCCATTGGCGCGCAACAAATAGTGGGCATTTTATTCTAAAAGATAGTTGGTTATGCTCAAATGGACTTGTATGATCGTGCTTAATTAAATAATTAATTAACTTTTTATCACGTTCAGTTATTTCATTACTAACTTTGCCATAACTTACGCGTGCTGCATTAACAACATCCAAATCTGACCCAGAAACACGCACAAGCTCGACAGAACTTATGCCGTCACCTAACGGATCTAATTTTAAAGTTTGGGATTCTGTTGAATATTCTAGACGTTCTATTTCTATAACTTTTTCCATGCCAGCTCCAGTTAATTTTAAAAATAATTTTTTATAATTTTTTCAAAAAATTAACTATATACTAACATGCGGTTATTTATTTGGCACCAAGAAATTTGTGAATAAATTTTATGGCTGTTTTTTTTCTAGAAAATATTTTTCAAGTAGATTCGAATGGGGCAGACTTTTTCGGAGCCATTCAAGTTGAAGATCAATAATTTCTGATTCACTTAATTTGTAATTTATATCAGACGCGCGCAATCTTTTTGTAAGTTCATAAAGACATATAGCAACACTAACAGAAATATTAAAGCTTTCAGTGAATCCGTACATTGGAATTTTGACATATTCGTCAGCGTTTTCCATAGCATATTTGCTCAAGCCCGTTTCTTCTGTTCCAAAAACAAGAGCAATTTTGCCAGGTTCTAGATCAAGATCATAAATTAATTTATCTTTTTCGTGCGGAGTAGTTGCCACAATTCTGTAGCCATCTGCACGTAGTTTTTCAAAACATGAACGAGTATTTTCAAAATTTTCTTTATTAATATTACTGTTATTATTTTCGCCTGAATTAGCGTCGTGACTAGAGTGATTAGAGCTATAATTAGCATGCTTAATAATATTAACCCAATCAGCTGCACCTTTAACAACTTTTTGGTTAACAACGTACCTGTTGCGATCTTCAATTACATGGACCTGTTGGATTCCAAAACCCTCACAAGACCTTACAGCTGCGCTCATGTTATGGGACTGGAACACATCTTCAAGAACAACAGTCAAATATTTTGTTCTTAACCGCGCATTATCTTTGATTTTTTGAAGTCTTGTATCCGTGAGTTGCGAAGACAAAAACTCTATTAGTTCAAGTTTATTCTGTAATTCTGAGTTTTTAGCTTTTTTATACACGATAATTTTCTGTAATTATTTTTTTATTAATTTGTTACTTGCTTGAGTTTGAAGAACTTAAACTATTTTGCAAAATTTTAAGTTCAGCCGGGTCATTTGGATTTAATTCGTTATTTTCTATTAGTAACATTATAGCATGGTTCTGTTATATCTCAACTGAGCCCTTAGAGCATAGCGCCCAAAATTGCCCAAATACAGGTATAAATAGCTGATTTTTATAATAGAATTAAATTACTTGGGGATTATCTCTTTAATTTTAAGGGATTATTGGTCTATAATCTTCTAAGGGAAATATATTAAGGGGAGTTGGAGCTTGGGGGAGACTGAATTATGAAGCGTGTTTTAATTTTGCTGCTAATTTTGTGTAATAATATCAATATTAATGCGGGATTGGGTTGGAGCAAGTCAGATGGGAACAGTACTAACGGGGCAAATAATACGGGACAGGATGTTGATGGCTCCGGTTTCGAACCTGAAATTGATTCTAATATTCAAGCTGGATTGGGAGAACTAACCAACGATGAGAGGGCTTTATTGGCCACAGTTTTGTCGAATAAGAAAGTGTTATCTTCTGCTGCAAAGATTGCGGCGAACAAGCTGGCGGAGTTCCATGGCTCTAATAATATTGCAAGAAATAATGTGGGCACTGGCTTGGTAGCTAATAATGTTGGCGGTGCGGCGAGTGCTGTCCCACTTAATCTTGCTGGCCCGGTTCCCAATTCTAGCCAGACCCCACACTTTACAATAAATGTTAATTCCAGCCATAATTTAAATAATACGAGCCAAAGTCAAAGTAATGCTGCTAATAGTAACGAGATACATATAACTCTGGTTCAGCAGTTATATAATTTATTAAAAGAGTATTCAAATTCCACTGGAAATTTTTTGTATAGGCACAGATACAAAATTATAATTGTAGCGATAATTATTATAGTGGCAGTGTTATTCTATAAACTTGTAATATTAAAATCTGCGTTAGCGTCCAGCCAGTGTTTGACCAACTGTTGGCAGTCTGGGAAAGCTTTAGCTGACATATTTTCTACATCTACGCCTGAACTTACCAAAGATTTGCTTCAAACTATATGCACAAAATTTGCCGGACCAGAGGCATATGAAAACTGTTCCATAGCTTTAACAAAATTTATGCAGCAGGCCGCTGCTGAAAAGGCGGCGATTATAGCTTATACAAAAATCTGCGCCGCGCTGGCTTTCTTGAGAATATCTTTTATGTTTCCTGTAGATAACCAAATTGTTGAAAGCTCTAAAGAAAGATTAAATAAACTTAGTTATATGGAAAAATTGGTTAACGAGTTTATGGCAAAAAGCTGTGCTGAGCGCATGGCCCGAAATAATTTTGCCTAACCGATTACGGATACTCCCGCTGGCATGAAGTATTTCAAGTCATCGTCAGCGAATCTGATACCCGCACCAAAGAATACATTTTTGTTCCATTTGCTAACAAAGTCATCGGCTCCAAATACAACATATATATTTCTGCCGATAAACATTCTGTTGAGCCATTTTAAATGAGGTCTGGCGTCATTATAATAGTGGTTACGGCCCCTAAAGTCATACGCCTCTAGTGTCGTGACCCATCTGAAATTATCAAATCCTATAGGAACTTCGTAGTCAGCGGCAAGGCCCGCAAAGCCCTCAAAAAGACCGACTCTAAAAGCTACATCGCTGAAAATTTTGCCGAACTGTAAGTTAAATCTCCAGTCGTCTAAAATCTCAGTTTTTGTTTTTGTTGTAGCGACCATAATAGTAGCCGTTTGAGGTCTTTGGTTTTCTACTGACGGCAAAATTGGGTTGCCTTTCTCATCAAAATATTCAGAATTTGATTCCGATCTGACAAGATAGCCTTTTTGTGAAGTTGTTATACCCGCAACATAAAAATAATCTTCGTTGGGATGAATTCTTAAATTAAATATGCCCTTATTGTCCCTAAAGCAGAATTTTTCAGCAAGACCGGTCATGCTCTCTGAATGGATATCAGAAATCACACAAAGCTTGCCAACTTTATCAAAATAAGATTTTACGCCTTTTACAGTGCTTTGAATGTCTTTATAAGTTTCGTCTTCGTTTATTAATTTTCCAATTAGCCCTTTACCGGAATTTATTTTTTCAGCAATCTCTGAGACTTGACCGGTAGCTTTGCTTATATCCTGGTCCAAGTGCTTAATAGTATTAGGAATCTGATCTTTAAGATCTTTAACTAAAGTTCTGACTTCAGAAACTATCCCATTAATATTTTGCTCGTTTGAGCATAAAATTCTATCAAGTGAATTGGAAAAATCGTTAATTTTTTGTGCCGCGCTACTAAAATTTTGAACAGATGTTTTTAATAACGCTATGCCGTCATCACCGGCAAACACTTCTTTTAGCGACTTACTAACCTGTTCGACGTTGTTTGCTATTTCCTGAACTTTGAACATCATATCATCTATTATGACAGGCTCGCGCGCTTGTTTTGATATAGAATCGCCAGGTTTTAAATCTGCTGCTGTAGGTGTTCCGGGAACTATTTCTAAATATTTGTTACCCAAGATTCCCTCTTGGCGTATTATGGCATATGCGTCTGATTTGAGTTTATAATCTTTGAGAACCATGACGGCGGTTTGAACTTTGACCTGATTTTCGCTTTGTAAATTGACATGGTCAACCCACCCAACTTTAACGCCCGCGATTTTGACATCAGCCTTTTTTGAAAGACCAGAAACGTCGTTAAAATATACAAAATAAGAATTGTACTTGGCTCTATCGAACTTAAAAAAACCTATATGTGTACTTAAAATGAATAGCGCACCAATTGCAGCTAAAATAAAGATACCCACAGTGGTCTCTTGTCGAATCTGCAAATTAATCCCTTTGATGTTAAAGCCAATACAGCTTTCGTGTTGTAAATCCAGCAGATTTTGCCCGAGATTCTCGATTTTTTGCGATTATCGCAACGAGTCTTTGAGTGGTTCTCCCAACAGTTGCCTGACAAACAACAGAAAAAGCAGTCGGTTCAAACTTACTTAAAAACAACTGCTTCAAATCTGTATTGATGTTGTTCCATTCAATTCCGTAAATTGGAGTCACCAATTTGTTCCATTCTTTTTCAAGATCAATTGATAGTTTACTACTTTTTAATTTTTCCGCCAGTCCTGCCTTCTGGGACTCGGTTTCTTTGGGTAATTGCTTCCCTCCCATAAGATTTAACAAGCTGTCTGAAATTGCCCACGGCATAATCGCCATCCCATCTGAATCGACCGTAAAAAGATCAGCAAGATATATCTGCTTTTTTAAATTTTTATTTGCTTTATCCGGTGGTGTGGGAAAAATATTTAGATTTTTAAATTCTGGTTCTTCCATAATTTGTGTTACATCAACAAACGGTATTTGCTGCTTTTTAAATAATCTCTCAAGTGGCTCAGCAACTGATTTTATTCCAAACTGCTGTGTTTTTTCTTCGATCCATTGCAATATTTTTCTGCTCTCTGCGCCATTAGGAAGTTTTGTAAAAAGTTTTTTTTCAGAATCAAAAAACTGGTTAAGTTCTATTTTCCCATTTTCACAGCTTATATATATTTGTAACTTTGCATCAAAGCCGTCAGAACCTGTTGTAAATTCAAATGTTTGCCACGTGTTTAATACCGTAAAAATTTGTAATAGCATCTTGTTATCTTCTTGGCCGGACCCACCACCAACTAGACTCTTTATTATATTGCTGCCAGCTTGTTGCTTAGCAGAACTCTCAGCGCTTTTTGTTGTATCTGTGTAAGTAAGTTCGCTTATCGCAATTTGAATTCCGCCAAGAGCAACCATTTTGGCCTGTTCTTTTTCAAGTGAAATCGTGGCCAAACTTTTGTGAGCAACAGATCGCGATAGCACCGCAAGTATCATTGCTGAGCAAAGCGATATGATCATTAATGTTAAAAGCAATATAAAACCGTTTTTATTCTTGATCATGAGTTTTATCCAAAAATATTGGGATTATCTGCTGCGATTTTCTTAATTTCATCAAGCTTCGGGTCAGGCTGGGCTGTTATTTTAGGAGCTGGTGTTGCTGGTTGCTTGCCGGTAGATGGTTGTATACGTTCCGCAGGCACCGCTTTGTTTTTATCTTCTTTAGGTTTATTAGTCTCAGGTGCTACATAACCATAAATATTAAATTTAAACTTTATTTCAGTATTTCTTTTTTTTACGTCGTCCCAAATAACTCCATTTAAGTCAACAAATTCTGGAAGTTTTTGTTTATATTTTTCTAGCATTTCTTTTGAACCCCAGTCGGGCAACTTGGTTCTTGTTATATTTTTTTCGCCTTCTTGTTTTTCTTCTCTTGCGTAATATACAGCTTTTAAAGATTTAATTCCTGTTGCAAGTTCATAGCTGCGCGTTTTTGAATTTTCAGGTTTTAAGATATCAAGATCTAAAAATTTAGAGTTTTGCTGAATTAATAATTTAAAAAAACCTGGATTTTGTTCATCTTTTACTAATCTATAAACAACGCGAGTTATATTCCCACCGGATTCATCGTAGCCTCGTACTGCGCCTGTTGAAAGAAATGTAAGCAGCTTTAAATTTGCGCCGTCGTTTTCAGAATAAAATATTTTTTCGACTTTCTGCTTTTTTTCTTCTTTGTTTTCTGGTTTTCCAGTTTTATTTGTCTTTATAACTGTCACAGTTTCTGTTGATAGTGTACTTCTAACTTCTTCTATTCTTGGCAAAAAGGCAGCAGAAATTGTTTTATCAATTTGATTATAAAGTACGGCAATCTTGTTATCTAAATTTGTGTATGAAGTTACGTTTTCAACAACTCTTGTTGTTTGATTTAGCATGTTATAGAGCACCAAACTTACAATCGAAGATAGCATGATTCCAATTACTATTTCAATTAATGTGAAGCCCAAACTTGCATCACTCAGAATATTCTCGGGTTTTGCAAAAAGTGATTTTAGGCGACCGCTCGCCCTGAGTGTTCTGCGTAGCTTTGGCGAAGCAGAATGTATCGAAGGGTCGGTCGTTTTTGCATTCTTAAACTTTTTCATTTTTTTGTTCTTCTTGCTTGAAAACAAAAGTAATAATACTCTCTTTTCTTTTTACCCCAAATCCAGCTTCCCACTCTATTTCAGTTTTTTCTAAGAACAAGTTTTGTGTTGGGATCTTTTGCTTTGAAATCACAGAATTTTCTTTAATTTTTTCTATATTGTAGCTTAATTTTGTTTTAGTATTTTCAATTTGTTTTTCTATTTTTTTACCAGCTTTAATTTCTTTAGCATCTTGCCGAGATTGTAATAAAAAATTTTTTAATAAAATACTATTTTCTATAGTGTCATGTGCGCTACGAGTGGTTCTAAATATTGCGCCATTAAGACCAATAAGACTTCCTACCATGATTCCCACAATGGTTAGTGATATTAAAACTTCGATAAAAGAAAATCCGGAGTTCTTATGGCTTTTGAAATTCATCATATGTTTTAAATTGCACAGTAAAAGGGTTTAAAACAAGCGCAAAATCTGTATTAATATTTTCAGGATTTTTTAAATATCTAATATTTAGCGTAACTTCTTGGGCCATTCCACCCGGTGAAATAAAGAACCAGGCTTCTCTGGTTCGCGCACGCCCTGTTAACTTATCATCTTTTTTTAAGTATAAATTTATGATTTCGAAATCTTCAAAATTTAGTTCCGATTTTACATACGGAATATTTATAGTCGCGAATTGATAATTATTTTGGGAATCTTTGCCAGATTCGATTTCTAACTTTATCTTTTTTTTATCTATATCAATTAACACTCTGTGCAGTTTGCCGGTTGATAAAGCATTTTGATAAGCCAACTGTACCATCGTATTAAATTTATTTACAAATTTATCCCGCTCGGCCCTATATGTTCTGCCGCCAAATCTTGGAACAACCAGTGTTGCCATCATTGCAATAAGCATGATGGCAACAACTAATTCTATTAGAGAAAATCCCCGTACACTCAACGCCGACCCCTCGATACATTCTTCTTCGCCAAGGCTACGAAGAACACTCGGGGCGAGCGGGGTGTCGAGTTTTTTAGTAAATCTACTCGAGTTCCCAAACACTTATATGTTCCTTTGCATCGCTACCTTCTCCGTTAGGACCCCAAGAATATAATTCATATGGGTGCGCACCTTTGGTAACTTTATAAACCAATTCGTTGCCCCAACCATCTTGCGGCACATTTTTTTTCGGCCAATAAGGTCCGGCCCATTTCTTGGAGACTTTTGCATCTGACGGCGCCTGAAGCAAGTCGTTCAATGTTGTTGGATACTGGCTCGTGTCCATATAATAACCATCAATTCCGGTTTGAGCAGCTTGCAATGCCGAATAAGTATTACTTTTTCTTGCGCGGGCCACATAGTTCACAGCAACGCCTATTGTTCCCGCAGTTAAAATAGCTATTATGGTTATAGCTATAATAAGTTCCATTAGCGAGAAGCCGCGCTTTGAATGTTTGCTGTTTTCTAGATTTTGACTTTGAGTCATAAATACGCCTTTCATATTATTATTTACAGTTATTCTAGTTCTATTACTGAGATACAACAGTTGTAAGTTGCTGTAACGGAAGCGCGATAGCCATAACGATAAATCCAACAACGCCAGCCATTATCAGCAACATTATTGGATTAATATATCCTGCAAGACTATCAGCAAGTTCGCTAAGTTCAGCCTCATAATATTCTGCCACAGTTATCAACATGGTATCAAGATGTCCGCTTTGTTCGCCAGTGTTAATTAAATAAATCGCAACAGGAGGGAAAATATTCGTTTGCTTTAGATATTGCGATATCTTACCCTGCTTTATAATATTTTCTTTTGCTTCGTTTAAAGCGTCCACTAAAATTTTGTTGTCCACAATTTTAGTTACAATATTTAGAGCCTCAGCCAAATTTACACCGCCTTCTATTAGCATTCCCAATGTTCTTGAAAATTGTACAACCGCACTCATTTTAACAAAATACTTAAGAACAGGTATTTTTAATTTTATTTTGTCCAAAGTTCTTTTTCCAGAATCTGTCGATTTCCAGTATAAAAAAGCTGAAGTAATACTCACAATTATTCCAAGCAAAATTATATAATGTCCTGTTAAAAAACCTGACATTGCGAGTAATATTTTTGTAGGTAATGGAAGCGCTGCGCCCTTGGATGAGAACACTTCAGAAATTTGTGGCACAACTCCGGTTAACAAAACTATAACAACTATAACAACCACAACAAGTTGTATTAGTGGGTATCTTAAAGCACTGCTTACTTTTTTTGATATAGCCTGTCTGCGTTCTAAATATATTGTTAATCTTTCCAAAATTACTTCTAATTTGCCGCTGGCTTCTCCTGCTTTTACAAGCTGGATATAAATATTGTCAAAAACTTTTGGGTATTTTGAAAGTCCATCAGCAAGTGATTTACCCTCTTTAATATTATCTTTTAAAAAGATAACAATATTTTTTAGTTGCCCCTCAGTTTGCTCAACCATAAGTTCAAGTGCTTGAAGTAACGGAATTCCAGATTTTAAAAGTACGGCAAGCTGTTTTGTGAAAAATATTTTGTCTTTTATGGAAACTCTTCTTGCAAAAATATTTTTAAACCACGATGTTGTTGCGGCCGAATCGCTTACCGCTGCATCGATCTTTATTGGTAGTAGGCCCATTTTAACAATAGCTTCTTTTGCAGCTTGGTTCGTTGCAGCATCAATTGTTCCTGAGACTCGTTTCCCGTCTTTCGTAAATGCCTGGTAAGAATATAGTGCCATTGAAAAAATCCTCAAACTTAACAGTTTCTTGACAAGCTCCGTTATGGGCTACAAACTTATTTTCATATTAGTATACTAAATATTCGAAAGGTCAGATTATGAAAGCCCTAAGTTTTTATTTTTGGCTTTGTTTTTTTGTCTTGCCTATCTTTACATCTTTTTCTAGTAATAGTCTATCTAAAGAAGTTGTGCAACATATTCCTCAACATATCAGTGTTGAACCTGGAAAAGAGTTTGATAAAATGGGTTTATTTTTGCGCCCCATACAGTTTACTCGTTCTGGAATGGAAAATTATTTTAAAAATGTTTTCAATGATAGCGAATATAAAAATTTTATCGCACACGATTTTTCACATATAACTAAATTTTTAAATACGGCCAAGCGCAGTTTATATCCAAAAACATGCACAAAAAACTTTTTAGATTTTTTTGGTCAAAAAATAAAATCTACTATGTATATAAACTCTTATATGTTTGTAGACTTTTTGCATGATCTTGAAGATATTTTAAAGAAAAATATATCGATAGAACAGGATCTTTACGAACGTAAAACTGTTATCAAAGACTGCCTATATAATCATTTTATAAATAATTATAGCATGGCAAAATCAGATCCAGATAAATTTTTTGAAATGGTCTCTTTGGATCTTATTAATACAATAGATTCTCAATCTCAAGAACATGACGCAACTTTATCTGAACTTCAGCGTTCAATTTTTGAATTTTTGGAAATATCTATAAGCAAATTAATGTGGAACACGACTTACAAAAAACATATTTGGCAATCTTTTAAAGCGATATCAATAAAATTAGAGGATCTGTTGCACGCCAACGGAGTATCTGATTTGACCCAACTTGATAAACTTTATTGGTCTTTGGTTCACAGGTTTACGTACTTTTTAGAAATAGCGGGCTCAGAATTGGATCACGAAGCTTATCTTGATATAGAAAAAGATTTGGATCAAAAGAAGCTACCAATACTTGCTCTTGAAGAACAGGAAATATTTTTAACTCCAAAACTTCAACACTTAAAAAGCGCTGTCTTTGACGGGCACGCCAAATCCCATGCGCGTAATAATTTTGGAATTATTTCTGAAGATATTGTGCCGACCAAGAAATTGGCGGCCCATAAGCAAACAGTTCAACATATAGCAACTACAGCGGCTGCTTAATAAAATAAATAGGGGTGCTAAATGCACCCCTAAAAATTACCTTAAATATTAAATTTTTGCAGTAATTACTTGGCTAAAAATTTGAACTATCTCGCGCAAAGAAGTAGCACTTTCTTTGCAGAGTTCTTTCTGTTGTAAATATACAGAGGCAGGAATTTGAGCAAGTTCATCTTGTTCTGCTGGAGTTAGATTTTTATAAACATATCCAAAGTCAACATAAAACTGAGCGATTTTGCCTAGAAGAACTGCAAAATTGGCTTTCAAATTATCCTCTTCAGATTTTGTTGGATCCTGAGTGAAGGTAAATTTAAGATTTTCGCAAGCCTTAACATACTCAGAACCCATTTTGTTAAACAATTCTGAATGAGCTTTTATCTCATTTTGAATGTTCATGAAAAAATCGACCAATGTTTTTGCGAAAGTCATTTTGTGATCTTGTGACATAGCGATATATGCCTGTGAAAGTCCACCGCATATCCTAAAAAGATGAGCAACGATTCTTTCAGCCTCTACTACTGCAACAACTGCAAATTTTGTATCATTTTCTTCTACCGTCGCTACAAAATTCATGTCATCGTTGTCATCCATCTCGCTGTTTTCTTCGCAACAACATGAACTACAAGTTTTTGTTTCTGTGTCATTTTCTTCGTTGCATGTTGAATCGCTATCCATTTGACACGATCTTGTGCAGCTTTCAGGTTGTGACTCGCAAACTGTTTCATCGCAACATTCGCTAGATTTTTTTTCTGTTTCCATCTCCACCATAGGCATAACGGCACATGTTACACAGTCACCAGATTTTTGAGCTGACTCAACTGCTGGCATAGTTTCGCACGTTACACAGTCAGATGCTTTTTGAGCCATCCCGGTTTCAGGCATAGTTTCGCATGTTACACAATCAGCTGATTTTTGAGATACATCAGCTTGCTCAACTTGCATATTGCAGCAACTTGATTCTTTGTCGCAACAATCTGCTCTTAAAGCCGGGGTCATTAATAAAGATAAAAGAAGAAATTTTTTGTTGGAAATCATATACAGATCCTTCGATGCTTATTGGTTATGAAATACTACTCTTTAAATTCTACTCTAAAATTTTATCTTGTTAAATAAATTTTTAAAACAACTATTTTGGGATTTTTATTAAAAGCTGTTAAATTAAATACATTAAATTTTGTTCAGATTCAAAGCTAAAAAAATATTAAACTTATACGGGTTGCTTATGTATACAAACGGTTTGGGAAAAAGATTAGAAGTAATTTGTGGGTCTATGTTTTCGGGAAAATCCGAAGAACTTATAAGACGCATCAAACGTTCAGAATTTGCAAAACTTAATGTTCTTGCCTTTAAGCATAGTCTTGATAATCGCGCAACTGTTGAACATATACATGCTCATAGCGGAGAAAAAGTAAAAGCGATAGCAGTCGACAATCCTGAAGATATTAAATCTTTGGTATATCCCGAAGTTCAAGTTGTTGCAATCGACGAAGTTCAATTTTTCTCTCCTAAAATTGTCGAAGTTATTTTTGATTTGGTAGATTCGGGCAAACGCGTTGTTGTTGCCGGTTTGGATTTGGATTTTCGCGGGTTGCCATTTGGGCCGATGCCAACTTTGATGGCTATAGCAGACAGCGTTACAAAACTTTGTGCCGTTTGTATGACATGCGGCGCTGATGCCCATTTTACGCAAAGACTTGTTAATGGAAAACCTGCAAAATTTCATGACCCAATAATTATGATAGGCGCTCAAGAATGTTATCAAGCCCGTTGTCGTGCATGTTACAAAATTGACCAGATGCCATTTGCAAAATCTGAAACAAAAGTAGCTTAACTGAAATTTTGGGGCCAAGTTTTAGGGACAAAACATGAGTAAAAATAAAATTTCATATTCTTGCACAAATTGTGATTATCAAACTTTAAAATGGTTAGGCTGCTGCCCAGATTGCAAAGAGTGGAACACGATAGAACAAGCAAGAGCCAACAATGTAAATATTAATATTAGCCCCGCGACAGCTCTTAAGATGACAAGCTTAGTTGATGTCAAAGTTGTTCCAAAGGGGCGAATGCTTAGCGGAATAAAAGAGTGGGATCGTGTTGCAGGCGGGGGCTTAATGCCAGGAAGTTTTGTTATAATAACAGGCGACCCGGGCATAGGTAAATCAACTTTGCTTTTACATGTGGCGAATAATTTATCTGCAAATTATAAAGTTTTATATTTTTCTTCTGAAGAATCTTTAGAGCAAGTCAAACTTCGTGCTGAAAGATTGGGCTGCTTGAGCCCGCAGTTGTTATTTTCAGACCAAGCAAATCTTGATGACATAATTAATACTGCATTAATTCACAAGCCCGATCTTGTTGTTATCGACTCGATACAAAACTGCTTTACTCAAGATGCTCAGGCACTGCCCGGCAGTATGGGGCAACTCAAAGAAGCTGCTTTTAAGCTTATGCGTTTGGCAAAAGATAATAATATCTCTGTAATAGTAACCGGTCATATAACCAAAGAAGGCTATATTGCGGGCCCAAAAACATTAGAGCATATAGTTGACGCAGTATTTTATTTGCAGGGGGACGATCGTTGGCAGACCCGTATGCTTAGATCTGTGAAAAATAGATTCGGTACCGTTTCTGAGGTTGGTTTTTTTCAGATGGGTCCTGGTGGCATGCAAGAGGTTCCAAATATAAACCAGCAACTTATAGAAGACACGTCTTATACACCTGGCTCAGTTTTAATAAGTTATGTTGAAGGGACGCGCCCCTTATTAATAGAACTTCAGGCGCTTACAATTTCGACAAAATTTAGCATGCCACAACGCATTATTTCCGGTATCGATCAAACTCAAGTTATTTTAATCGCTGCGATATTGGAAAAATATTTGCAAGTTAAACTCAGTGCGCAAGATATATTCTTTAAAGTATCTGGTGGTTTTAAAATTAAGGGCAGCGGCGCTGATTTAGGGATAGCTTTGGCGCTACTTTCAAGTTATTTTCAAAAGCCCGTGCCTAAGAAATCTTTGATTATGGGTGAGATGGGCTTAACAGGTCAAATCAAGCCTATAAATCATATTAGTCTGCATTTAAACGAAGCAACAAAATTCGGAATTGAAAATTTGATTATTGCCAGCAATCAAAAAATCGAAGAAAATAAGTGTAAGATACAGAAATTTCAGAGCGTCTACGAGCTTCTTGAGTTATTCGGAGACGAGTAGCAACTTTTGGCGGGGATTAACTTATGGACAAAATTTTAACAAAAATTATCTCGGGGTTCGAGCCCAATGTGATGGGCGTAATCGACCAGCGAATATCAGAGTTCAAAAATCTTGGGACACAAGAGAATAAATATTGGTTCAGCGAGCTATGTTTCTGTTTGCTTACTGCAAATTCTCAAGCAAAAAAAGCAATAGCGATCCAAAATCAACTTGGGCCCCAGGGTTTTTTGTCAAAACCTAAAGAAGAAATAGTTCAGGTTATAAGATCCCATAATCATAGATTTCATAATAATAAAGCAAAATATATAGTGGAGGCCAGACAATATTCGAATATCAAAGACGCACTTGCGGGCATGTCTGGCAAACAGGCGCGTGAATTTTTGGCAAAAAATATTAAGGGGCTTGGCTTTAAAGAAGCCTCCCATTTTTTGCGTAACGTGGGTTACTCTGATGTTGCAATTATCGACAGGCATATACTGAGATTCATGCATCAATATAATTTAATTAAAGAGATTCCAAAAACTGTCACTCCCAAAAAATATCTTGAGTGTGAATTAATTTTAGAACAATTTAATATCCCTCAAGACAAGTTAGATCTAATACTCTGGTACCATATGACCGGCAATGTTCTGAAATAATTTTAAATTAACAATGCTATTGCTAACTTAATATTTTTTTCATAAACGCGTCTAGTGCTTTGGTCTTAATTTCGTGATAGCGCGCTGATTTTCTATCCCAGTTTGTTCCGCCTCTATAGTGAAGAAAACTATGTTTTGCCAAGAATTCAATGTTGTTCGCATTTTTAATAAACTCTATTTCATCTGTATTGAAGTCTAAGCTTCTTAAGAATTCGTCGTTATGATCGCATAAGGGTTCATCTTGGCATTGAGCACATAAAAAATGGTCAGAGTGAGTCAGATCTATTGCCAAAGGCGTTATTTCTTTGTGTTTTGTAAAGTATTCATAAAGATAACCGCCAACATCCAACGGTTGATTATCTATAATCCCGCAATTAAAATTTAAGGTTCTTTTTTCAGGCAAACTGCTCATATCAAGCAGTACTAATCCGTTCCACAAATAGTTTACATGCCCACGTGATTGTTTAACTCCTGCTATGCAATAATCTTTCATAAAATCTTTGGCGCCAAATTTTTTAATTAAAAACATATCAGAATCTATTATCATAACTAAACCATTATGATTAAATCCTAATATGTCTAGTGAGTATTGCACAACATCGGCGCAGCGGGTGCATGCGTTGGGGTATTGTTCGCCTGGAAATCGATATAAATATGGGCGAGTGTGAATCTCTTGTGGTATTCTTATGCACTTAATTCCCAAAGAGGCGCATTTGTTTGCTATTTCTTTTTCCATATTTGCATCTGGGGAGTCATTAAAAACAACAAATTCATATTCATCAAGCATAAATTTCTTGAAAGTTTTATTCTGAATCTCTATAAAATCAGGTCGTGAATAACTATGTGTGATTATTAATAATTTTGAATTTATATTTAATGTATATAAAAGGGCGCTGATAAAAATAATTTTGATCTGCTTCATGTGTATCCCGCTTTATTTTAATTGGCGTATTGAGCTAATTCGCCAATTGCTTTTTCCCATAAATTTAAAACTTTATTTTGGTGTTCGAGCGCAAAATTTTTTATTTTGGGTTTTAATTCATCGAAATTTGTGCTTTCGGTTTTCTTTTTCAAATCTTGCCAGGAATCAAAATAAATTATTGCCGGTCTATTTTCTTCGGAAAACCACTCAGAAAGTTTGAATTTATTTTGGTCCGAAAAATAATCACAATTGGCGTGCCAATATTCACCCGAATTTAAAAGCTGTTTGAAGAAATTAGCTGATGGAACAAAATGTGGCAAACCTGTCTGAATATCTTGAAAAAATGCGAACGTCGACCACTGATACGGCATATGAATTATTCCCTTGAATTTGCCAAGATCCGACTTTGAACCGTACCTTCCACAAAAAACATCGATATTTGCTTGCTTGCACTTTTGCTCTGTTTTAACAAACTCGGTATTAACAATATATGGTGGTATATAAAATTTATTTTCCTTGTCAATTATATTGGGGGCCTCTGGTTCAAGGGTCTCTTCAATAATTCCACCAGATGGTTGAATAACCGCTTCAGTTAAATATACATTTCTTCTTGCTGCGAAAAATCTTTCAAATTCAGCATTGGGAATTATTTTAACCTTGGGATTTTCTAAAGCTTTTTTAAGTAAATAATAATATTCTGGGTCAGGAAAACCGCAGTCGTTTGAGGCGCCGTCACAATAATCGAATCTATTGCAGATCCAAACTATTAAGGGCTTTGGCCAATTATTTTGCAGGAATATTCGAGAAAGTGGGGCAATATCAGATGTTATTATGATATCGAATTGATTGAAAAAATCTTTATTCTTGAGCCAGATTCGCTCGGCCCTTTCGTGACCTATACAATATATAGCAGATCCTGGGCTTTTTTCATCCCATTGATTTCTTGGAATTTCTGCTGCATTAAATGATGTAATATTCAGCCCAAGTTTGGCCGCTACAAATTTTAGGTCATTAAGGCAGCCTTTATGGAAACTTACATGCAATATTTTAATGTCACTCAACTCTTTAGCAATTGTAGGTTGATTAAAACAACTGATACTTAAGAGCAATATAATTTTTGGTAGTAATTTTTTATATAGCATAATTTTTTACCATTTTTATTACTTTGGATTTTTTCTTTTTAAAATAACTTGGTATTCGTCAACCAAAATTTCAAACCCATTATTTGTCAAAAACTCTAGAGCATATTTTGATTTGCCAAGATCAGATGTTTCACCAAATTGTTTTGGTGTGGGATTTCTAACATCATCAATTACAATAATTCCATTGTCTGACATTATATTTCGTTCAACAATTAATTTTGCCTCTTCAAGTTGAAGTTGTGCAGTAGGCTCTATAGGTGTCATATCTCCGGTATCCAAATAAAGCAAGTCCACGCTTTTTGCAGGCATGCTTCTCAAAAAGGCCCTTGAATCAGAAACTATATGCGTAATATTATTAAATCTTCTTGTCATTAATTTGCAACGTTCAATATGGTCAGGCATCAGATCAATAGTATAAATTTTGGGGTTTAAATGCTCCAAACATTCACAAGCCATCAGTGTGAATGCGCCTGCACCCCAATCCCAATTTTCAGGATTATTTGGTGTCCAGTATCGCGTGTCATTACTATTGCATCCTACTAGCCCGCCATGAACATAACTTCTTGTTGTTCCCAGTTCCACTACGGTTTTTCCATTATTTTGTTCAAAATATTTAAATGCAAATTCAAAAGTGTGATATCTTGATTTTGGGTGTCTTGAAAAACATTTAAAATCTTGACCAGCGTAAGTTCCGTCTTCGATAAAATTTTTATATTTTTCTAGTTTCTGACATGCAATTGAGCTATTACTTTGTTCGCTCAATATTTTGCCGTATGGCAACAAGACTAAAAGCGCTAAAATATTTTTTGTCTTCAAGTTATGCAGCATTTTTTCTCCTAAAATTATTTTTTAAATAGTTTTTTTATTTCTACTTTAATTCGCATGTTTATGTGGCTTTTCAATGTTGTTGTTTAATTTACTTCAGCAAAAAATTTTAATAATAAATTTATTCTGGCTATATATGTGTGCTTGTTTTTAACAATATCCATTAATTCGTATATTTCTTCGGGCTTAATATTTTTTAGTCTATTTAGGCCGTCATAAAATAATTGATAAGTGTCTGAATTGTAAACTATTTTTTTATCAAACAGATCATAACAAGTATGGGAATTTGTTATCCCCATCTGGCCGTAACTTATATTCTTGAATATTCTGCAGGGAATATAGCCCTTTTCTTCTTGCCAAGTGCCTACTATTGTGGGCGCCATATAAGATTCTTGAATTAATCTGATATTGTCTTTTGTGCTTACATTGTGAGCTCGTTTGAATATTACGTTGTTTTCAAGACAGGCTTGTTGGAAGGGTCCGATTTTTTCTATATTTCCAAAATATCCGCCCCCAATTGTGCCAATCCAGTTTATAACTTGATTTTTATGACTTAAAACATATTTTTTGTTTTCTTCAATTTCGTGAGGCAATAAATCTGTTGCCCAAGGCATGTAGACTAACTTACCCTTTCTATCAAACAGAATATACTTACACTCGGAATATTGTTCTAAATCTCTAGTATCACAATCATGGGTATAAACTTGAATCATGATTGCCCTATTAGCATCAAATATTGATTTGTATTTTTTGCCGTCACAGTTGTGCAAGATATAAAAACAGTCTGTTCTTATTGGAATATTTTGATCCACTTGACTCTCAGTTAAGAAAAGAGAACCTGAAAAATCAAAATTTGAAACATTATCGTTGTTGTCGAACCAATAGGTTTGGAATCCTAAATGCTTGAAAGCTCTTTCAAATCCCATATGTATGTATGAGTGCGTGTGGGAGTGGAGCTTATGTCCCCATATCACAACTTTTTTTATATTATTTATATTAATGCTGAAGCTATCGCTAGTTGTGATTAAAAACAGAATTATTAAAGATATTTTTTTTGTTAACATATTGTTTCTTTACCAGCAGCAACCCATTTTTGTTGTCCGGCAGGATATTAACATGTTTTTAGTCAAAAACGCAAATTAGATTTTTTATCAAAAAGCCACATTTCTTGAATTTTTTTAAAAAAGTGACTACGCTTCTCCTGAATTTTAATTTTGTAATATATATGCTTGGAGGAGAGTCCGATGAAGCGTTTTGCCAAATCATTTTTTTTATTTATCATACTTTTTCAAAATTATAGTCTCAATTCAGCAAAAGTTGCATTATGTGTTATGGCCACCGGAAAATATCTTTCATATGCAGAAACTATGATAAGATCTGCAAAAAAATATTTTTGCCCAGGGCACGACGTAACATATTTTGTTTTTACAGATGACAGTTCTGTTTTTGATGGGAAAAGAGCTTTAGAATCCAACACAATATACGCATTTCAAAAACGTCTCGGTTGGCCGTACGACACCATGCTTCGTTTTCATGTCTATTATGGGCAACGGGATAGACTAAAAAATATGGACTATGTTTATGCCACTGATGCTGACATGCTTTTTGTTGATACAGTTGGCGACGAAATATTCAGTGAACGCGTTGCCACCCAACACCCTGGATTTGTTGGAAAGCGGGGCACATATGAATTCAATCCAATTTCGACAGCTTGCGTAAGATTCAACGAGGGCCAACATTATTTTGCGGGTGGATTTTATGGCGGCAGAGCCCATGAATTTCTAAAATTGATCAAAACATGTATTGATAACGTTGACAAAGATTTGCATAAAAGTTTTATAGCTGTTTGGCATGATGAGAGTCATTTAAATAGATACTTTATCGATAATGCGCCAACCAAAATTTTATCGCCTTCATATTGCTATCCGGAAAGATGGAATTTGCCTTATGAAAGGCGACTATTGGCGCTTGATAAAAATCATGTCGAAATGAGAAAATAATTTAAATATGGGAGATAAAATGGGAAAAAATATATTTTTAAAAACAAAATTATCGATATTTTGCTTTGTGATTTTTGCAAATTTGCGCGGCAGTGAGCAATGTGCTGTTCAACAAGATCCTGAATCCAATTTGCACGGCAGAGATTCCGCTGGTCAGCTCGATGCTCAGAAAAATCCTGAATTCAATTTGGAAGAACCAAGTCGGGTGTTTGATAAAAATCTTGAAAAAAATCACTTTGTGATTATCACCCCGTCTTACAAAAATGCCGGCTTTATAGATGTCCCTGGTGTTCCATATAAGATGAGAACCTGTGAGTTTAATATAAAGACGGTAATGCTACAGGAAGGCGGGGATTTTACTTGGGAGATGAAAGTAATAGATGACAAATCTCCTGATAGAACAGGTTACTATGTTAACGAGTACGTCAATCAACATGATATGGGACACAAAATATCCGTACAAATTAATGAGACGAGAAAGCTTGCTTTGCATAATTTGTGGGAAGCAATAAATAGCTGTAAAGACGAAGATATAATATTAATTTTGGATGGCGACGATGGACTGGCTCATCCCAAGGTTTTGCAATTTCTGAACGAAGTATATAAAGATAAAAACGTCTGGATAACTTACGGACAATACAAAGAACTTCATAGTGGCGAACTTGGATTTAACAAGGAAATGCCGCAAGGTGTCGTTCTTGCAAATACTTTTAGATTCCATCCGACGATTCCTACCCATTTGCGAACGTTCAAGGCTTGGTTGGCAAAAAGAATAAAACCAGAACATCTTAAAGTTACTGTAGAACTAGGTAAAAGGATTAATACCCCTGACAAAAATTATATAGGCGACTATTTCCCCATGACCTATGACATGGCTTTAATGTTGCCCATGATGGAAATGGCAAGCAAGGGACATTTTAGATTTATACCTGATGTTTTGTATTGGTATAACGACTCTAACCCAATAAGTGATCACAGAGTAAATAAGTCTATGCAGCGTGCCATAGATCTTTATATACGTCACGAGTTGCCAATTTATACTCCGCTAGAAAGTAAACCGTAATAATTAATTTTGAGGTAGACAATGTTGCATTTAAAATTATATACAAAGCGTTTTTACATCACGGCGCTCTTCTGGCCTATCTTATCGATTTTTTCAATTTTTAATCTCTTTTCAGCCGATAGTACCAAGAATATACCGGAGCAAAAAATTGTTGTTATAATGGCATCTTATAATAACAATAGAATTTTTAGAACGGACCAACTTGGCCAACACGTAACATGTTTGTGGAGCTTAAAAACTATTTTTGCACAGGATTATTCTAATTATGAAATTAGATATGTAGATGATAATTCAACTGACGGTCAACAGGACGTTATACGTACTTATGTAAATCAGAAAAATTTGTGGCCGAAATTCAAGTATAGGACAAATACAAAAAGATTGGGTGCCCTTCAAAACCAGTATGAAGAAATCATGAAATGCAATGATAATGATATTATTATTATTGTTGATGGAGACGACGGACTGGCCAACACGGGAGTTTTCAAATATTTAAATGAAGTTTATAGTGACCCAAATGTTTGGTTAACCTACGGTCAGTTTAAACATCTTTCTAACGGACAAGTTGGCTTTTGCCGTGCTATGCCAGAAGATGTTTATAAGAATAATTTTTTCAGAGGGTATAAACATATCCCATCTCACCTAAGAACTTGCAGGGCATGGCTATTCAAAAGAATAAAAAAAGAAGATTTAATGATAAATGGAGAATTTTTGCAGATGACTGGTGATATGGCAACCTGGGTGCCTATGATAGAAATGGCAAGTAGGGGACATTTTAGATTTATCTCAAAGGTTCTTTACACTTATAACGACATGAACCCAATTAGTGATCATAAAAAAGATGTTGATTTGCAAAAACGCATGGATGACCACATTCGAAGTCTGCCTCCATATAGGCCACTTTAAGTTTTATATAAATTATTTAGGGAAAGCTAATGATGAAAAAAAATATAACTATAAAAGCGTTGGTTAAATTATTGTTACTGCTTAATATTAATATAATATGTGCAGAAAAAATTCTTTTTACTAGCCACAAAACTGCCGAAGGTTCTTTAGATGCAGATTTTTTAAATCAGATGAAAAAAATATTTAATATAGATATTTTTGTAGAATCTGGAACTTATAATGGTGGAACAACGGAAATCGCTTCTAAGATATTTAACGAAGTTCACACTATAGAACTCGATAAAAAAATGTTTTCGGAGGCGAAAAATAAATTTCAACATAATAAGAAGATATTTGTATATGAGGGAAGTTCTGCAGAAATATTTAAAACTTTGCTACCCGATTTAGAAAAAAATAAAAATGTCTTATTTTTTCTAGATGCCCATTATTGTGGGCAAGGGACAGCTGTGGATAAAGAGGGGCCTGATTCCGGAGATGGAATAACTGCAATAAGAAAAGAAATTAACGCAATTAAAAATAGTAAAACAGAAAATTGCGTAATTATTGTCGATGATATTCGTGGCTTTGGAACAAAAATAGATGATAAAGAATTTATTGGCTGCTGGGCTTATCCAACTGTTCAAGATGTGTGTTCTAATCTTTTAGAGATAAATTCAAAATTTGTTTTTTATCTTGTAGGGGATATGCTTCTTGCTTATGATAAAACCAAATATGCGGTTGATTTTTCGCCAATTGTTAAAGCTTGCACAGTTAGCCGCTTATTCGACGGTTCAAATTATACCAATGATGAAGTAATTGAAGCTGAATTGATTATCTCAAAAGTTGATGGACCTGAAAAAGAGTTTTTAAAAAAGCTGTGCGAGGGTATGAATCACTATAAAGATCCTGAATTTCACCATGAACTTTGGTCCGGATTGATGTGTCTAGGAGAACAAATTGGCAAACGCGCTTATCTCCATTTTAATAATGTATTAGAAAGATCATACAGTGATCCTCGAATATATTATTATTTACAAAAATCGCAAATATAGTCGAAATTTAGCGCGATTCACCGGATTTTAGTCCGGTGAACGCTTTATTTAACATTTTCATTAAAAAACAAAATATTAGCGTTCCATTGTTCGTGAAATTCAGCCCAAATTTCAACAAATCCATTTAAAAAAATATTAATATCAAAAAAATATTTTTTTTAAAAACATATTGAAAAATTATGGTAGGAAATTGTATCTTGAAGAAAATATTTTAGTTGGCCTGTTCAAAATTAAAATAAGAGAGATTTAATGAGTAAAATAATTTTTCCTAGATTTAATCTATTTCTTTTTTATTTGATACTTAATAAATTATCATTTTGCAGTTTTGAAAACGACTTTTATCTTTATCAAGATAATCAACAATCTGCCGTGGTTTTTATAGATCTTTTACCCCAAAATTATCTTAATAATAAAGATGGCTCGCAAATTTTCTCACAAGCGGCGTTCGAGTTGCCCCAGGTTTTAGAATATTGCAAAGAAAATAATCTGAAATTTATTTTGGTGATACCTGAGGTACTTGAACATGTCTATCAGTTAAATGATAATGCCCCTTGGCTGGAGGGTGCGCGGGTTGCCCTTGCCTGGGCAAGCGCCTATTTCAGATTTAATAAACTTGGGAATATAGATGCTAGAATAGTTCAAATAAAAAATAATACTCAAAAAAGTGTTGAGTTAGCTGAAGAAAATATAGTTGCTGCGATTCAAGATTTATTATCAAAAAAGATAGTTGATTCGTGCAAAACGCCCGAAGAGAATATTCAAAAACGTATATTTGAGTTTGATAATTTAAATTTTATAAATACAAAAATTAATAAATACAGCTTAGAATTAATAAGCTTTGAACCAGAAAAATTTAAAACTAAAATAATAGATGCAAAATTGCCAGAGCTTGAAAAAAATAAAAAAAGATATGTAATTGCTGGGGCCGCTGGATTTTTGGGCAGCCATTTATCACGGGCCCTTTTACGTGACGGGCACCAGGTTATTGGTTTAGATAACTTATCTTGTTGTTCTGGAGAAAATATTCAAGACTTATTAGAAAGCAAAAATTTTTATTTTGAAAAATTTGATGTTGCTCAGAGTTTTGATGTAATCGGTGACATAGATTCAGTTCTTCATTTTGCATCTGTTCCAAGCCCGGCTTCTTATTATAATTTGCCGATAGAGACCTTACAAAGTGGTCTTCATGCAACAAGGGAAACATTAGAGTTAGCCGTAAGAAAAAAAGCGCAATATGTGATGGCCTCTACTTCTGAAACATATGGAGATCCTGAAGTTAACCCACAATTTGAGACCTATTGGGGCAGAGTGAGCCCAATAGGAAAAAGATCACAGTATGATATGTCAAAACGGGGTGCAGAGACATTAATAAAATTATATTATGACAAATATAAGTTAGATGTAAGAATTGCACGAATATTTAACACTTATGGTCCGGGCATGGACCTAAATGACGGGCGCGTTGTAACCAATTTTATTAAAGCTGTATTGCAAAATAAACCGATGGAAGTTTATGGTGACGGTAAACAAACAAGGAGTTTTGCTTATGTATCAGATTTAATAGACGGCATGTTAAAATTAATAAGTTGTGAAGATATTGCAAAAAAAATAGATATACAGGATCGCGTATTTAATTTGGGAAATCCCGAAGAATTTACTATCTACGAACTGGCTCATTGCTTAAATGACTTGGTTCAAACATTTTCATCCAAGCCCGCGAGTATAATAGAAATTCCACAGTTTGATCCAACTGACCCTAAAATGAGACGCCCAGATATTACAAAAGCCGCGCAAATTTTAGGCTTTAATCCAAAAATCAAACTTCAGGAGGGACTGGAAAAAACTTTTAGCTTTTTCGCTGATAATTTTAATAAAAAAATTTAGAATAATTTTTTGGGAGTAAAAAATGTTAAAGAATTTTATTTTTGGTGTTTTATTATTATTTCAAAGCTCAAATATATTTTCTTTAGAAAATAGCTACAAAGTCACTATCTTGGGAACCGGATATGTGGGTTTAGTTTTGGGTACTGGACTAGCAGAACTCGGGCATACTGTAATATGTGCCGATATTGATGAAGAGAAAATAACACGAAAACAGGTTGCCCATAGATTACAACAAGGGATCATACCAATTTATGAACCGGGATTAACTGAATTAATTAAAAAAAATGTTGCGGCGCAAAAGCTGGAATTCACTTATGATCTTGAAGGGGCGATACAAGCTTCTGAGATAATTTTTTTAGCCGTTGGAACACCGCAATCTTCCGATGGAAAAGCTGATATCTCCCAAATATTGGCTGTTGCAAATACAATAGCTGATAATATAAACTCCCCCAAAATAGTTTGCACAAAAAGTACGGTACCTATTGGAACAGGAAATCGAATTAAATCTATAATGAAAGAAAAAAATGTTCTTGATCTGGTTACAGTAGTTTCAAATCCAGAATTTTTGCGCGAAGGAAGCGCGGTTTTTGATTTTTTTAATCCTGATCGAATTGTGATTGGATCGGATACAACTCAATCAAAAGAAATCATGCAAAATTTATACGCGCCATTAATAGAAAACAAAGTGCCATTTTTAGCTACAGATATTGTGACAGCTGAGGCAATAAAATATGCCTCTAATGGTTTTCTTGCGGTTAAGATATCATACATAAATGAGTTGGCTAACCTATGTGAAAAGGTGGGGGCTAATTGCGAAGATCTTTCTCGTGGCATGGGACTTGATAAGAGAATTGGACATCAATTTTTAAAGCCGGGCCCAGGATTTGGTGGTTCGTGTTTTCCCAAAGATACACATGCTTTATTAAAATCGGCAGAAGAAGTAGGCGTAAATTTAAGTGTAGTTAGGGCCGCTATTGATACTAATGAACTTCAAAAACTTCGGGTTGTCGAGCGCATATGTTCAATATTAAGCGGTGACGTAAACAACAAAACCATCTCAATTTTAGGTTTAGCTTTTAAAGCTAACACAGATGATGTTAGAGAATCTTCAGCAATTACAGTAATTCAAGAATTATTAAAAAAAGGGGCCATAGTAAAAGCATATGACCCGATAGCTATGATCAATATGCAAAAAATTATTCCCAATATAGATTATTGTCCTAATGTCGTCGAAGCAGCTCAAGATGCAGATATGCTTGTTGTTTTAACAGAATGGGATGAATTTAAAACTTTAGATGCTGAAAATATCTATTCCGTTATGAATCAGCCAATAATTTTTGATACAAGAAATATTTTACCCCATGAGGATTTAAGAAATATTGGATTTACTTGCAATGTTTTGGGTCAATCTAGCAAAATAAATTGACTATAAATAAATAAAATTAAGGATAAAAAATGTTATTCATATTTTTATTAACAATTATTTTTAACATAAGTGCCAATATTCTTGCTATAGAATCAGAATATGGACTTTATGAAATTCCAAAAACAAAGCTCATAGAAAATTTAGAAGAAATATTTATACACAGAGAATCTTGGAGGAATATAGCTGATTTTCAGTACGCTACGCCTTGGGATGGCGGAACAAATAATTTTATAAATCCATACCCATTTTCACCCGAAAAAGTACCTGCAGGAAGTATTATATTTACAAATGCATTCGTATTGGACAAGTTTTGGAAAGAAATTCATCCAAAAATAAAATATCCATATGTCCTAATTTCATTATTTTGTGGCGCAATTGAGCCATATATATATGATCCTAAAATAATTGCTTGGCTTGGAAATGCTAATAATTTAGCATTTCCAAAATTTATAAATATCCCATTGGGAGTATTTAGGGATGAGTCTATATATCAAAATAGAAAGCAAGCGTTCCAAGCATTTAATAGATTAAAGAATAAACCTAAGACCAAATTATTATATATGAATTTTTGTATACAAAATAATACGCAAGAGAGAGAGCCTGTTTATAAATTATTTAAAGATAAGGCATATTGCACATGCACAATTAAAAATTATCAAATTCAAAGAAAGCCGTTTTTTGAATTTCTTGAAGAAATGGCTGACTTTAAATTTGTTCTTTCTCCTTGGGGTGACATGCTTGATTGTTATAGACATTGGGAAGCATTATTGGTAGGCTCAATCCCTATAATTAGATCTTGCAGTCTTGATGACCTTTTTAGCGACTTGCCCGTTCTTGTTATTAAAGATTGGAATGAGATTACAGAAGAATTTTTAAATAAAAAATATGAAGAAATAATGAGCAAAAAAGATTACAATTTTGAAAAATTATATATGAAATACTGGGTAGAAAAAATCAATCAGGAAAGAAACAAGTTTTTTAAAAAATAATCCCAGTTAAATAAGGTAGTTATAATGAAATCAAAAAATTCAAAATATTTAAAGCTTGGTCTCTTATTTATATCCCTAGCTTTAAAAAATTAAAGTTATTATGTCAAAAAAATTTACTTTTTTATCGTTTTTTTTATTTTTAGTTTTGCAATTTGTTACTACGCATTCAAAAATAACTTTATTAACAAGACCCATTGGCAATGGATCTCAAAATCTCCATGATTCTGGCCATTTCGGGGTAACAAGAAGTATTTATGAAGGCTTAAAAAGACTAAATATGGATTTCAATTATAATCCAATAAATACCTCAGATGTTGGTGAATTTGTTCTTGTTTTATCTGATTTTCATGCATTAAGACAAGCGATAGATTTAAAAAATGCTGGTAAGGTAAAAAAGATATTAGTTGGTCCCAATATGGCGGGCTCACCACTAGAAGAAAGAGGACTTTTAATGGCAAATGAGATAGATACAATTTTGGTTCCAAGTGAGTGGGTGGCTGATGCTCAAAAAAAATTAGATATAAGATTACGAAATAAAATTAAAATTTGGCCCGCAGGAGTTAATGAAGTTTATTGGGACCCAGTAAATAAAAATTATGATTCTAAAATTGCCCTTATATATTGCAAAAATTGTGATAATAATTTATTAAATAATGTTCAAACAATACTGCAAAATAATGGCTGGAGAGTCGAAATTATAAAATATGGCAATCATAATCACAGCCAATTCAAAGAGGCTTTATTGAGAGCAAAATTTGCAGTTTTTTTATCGACAAGTGAATCGCAAGGTTTGGCGCTTGCAGAAAGTTGGTCCATGGATGTTCCAACCTTAGTTTGGGAGAGAGGAGGCACTCATTTGTACTGTGGCGTATTCTATGCTTATATTTCATCGGCTCCGTACCTTAGTAAGTCAACAGGTTTGTTTTGGTCTAATATTAATCAATTTAGTGAAATAATTTTAAATATAAATGACAACTTATTAACGTTCAAACCGAGAAAATGGGTTTTGAATAATATGACCGACTTAAAAACAACTCAAAAATTATTGGATTTATTTGAAAAAAGTTAAAAAAATAAAATAGATGTCCAAGCTATATAGCATTGAGTCCAAAGTAGTTTTTATTTATTAAAAATTTGGTTAAATTCTGACATCCATACAGATCTAATTTTTTGTTCTCCATCCGAGTAATCTACCAAGCTTGAATCAAATATATCAAAAACTTTAGATCTAAGTTCATGGATAGATAAATTAGATATTTTTATAGCCTTAACTGTAATGTTTTGCGTCAATTTCCAAGAGCTTTTTTCGACTGATATTATTGAAAAACCAAGCTGCTCTAAGACTTTAACAAATTTTTCACCGTACCATCCATCACAATGAATCGCCCATCTAGCTTCATGAGAACCAAAAACATGTCTTAACACTATTTGTTTTTCTTCATAAGAAAGAAGATCACCTAAGAACAATTTCATGCTCTCTTCAAGATCGGGCGTCTCGATGAAAACCATACCCCCAATTTTTAAGCTTTTTTGCCATTTGCATAATAAACCCAATGCGGTTGGCCTATCAAAATGTTCAAAAAGATGGTGCAATCTAACTTCATCAATGGAATTTTCAGGAAAATGCAAATTTATAACATCGGCATAAACATCGGCCACGCTTTTAGTTTGCACAGTATGATCTGATGGAGGAAAATCAACATTGATATATCCTGGAAGATAACTTTCACCACACCCAAGATGCAATTTAATGGGTTGCTCAGGATAAATAAGGGAATTTTTTTGTAACTGCTCAAAAACACTAATCTTTAAATCGAGATAAAATTTAGAATTGATTTTGCTAAAAATAAACAAAAATAAGATAAAATTTTTCTTCAAGATATTATCTTTCTTAAATCAATATCAAAAATTAAAATATAGAATTTTGATAAATTTCTCCAAGGATAGTGACTACAGGGCCATGAAAATACTAGTTGGTTTTTTAGAAAATTCAAGAAGCAGAAGTGAAAGACCCAAAAGTAAAAATCGGACTTGCCCTAATACTAAAATTCATGTTAATATCCTGCATAACAAAAAGGATAGGATATGAAACTAAATAAAAATCTCATTAGCATATTGTTATTTTTTCAAATTTTTATGCTAAGTGCTTATAAATTGCAGACAGAAGAATCGAAAAATATTACATCACCATCATCTTTTAAAAAAATTGTTTTACTAACTGGTGCAGCAGGCTTTATTGGTAGTAATTATTTAAAATATATGTTTGATAAATATAGTAATTATTATTTTATTGTTTTAGATGCTTTAACATATGCAGGTTCATTAGAAAATATCCCATATTATATAAGAAAATCTAATCGATTCGAATTTTTTTATGGCTCGGTTACAAATTATCAATTAGTTGAAAAACTCATGTCACGCGCGAACCTTGTTGTTCATTTTGCCGCAGAATCCCATGTTACAAAAAGCATTTGTGATGATATAACTTTTTTTGAAACTGATGTGATGGGAACAAGAGTCATGATGACAGCTTTGGTTAAACATAAGAAAACAGTTGAAAGATTTATTCACATATCCACTTCTGAAGTCTGCGGAACAGCTGAATATTCGCCAATGGATGAAGATCATCCAATTAACCCCAGGTCACCTTATGCCGCTGCTAAAGCTGGCGCTGATAGACTAGTTTATTCTTATTGTTGCACGTATAATGTTCCGGCAGTGATAGTTAGACCCTTTAATAATTACGGACCACAGCAGCATCTTGAAAAAGTAATACCAAGATTTATATGTAGCGCCATAAAAAAGCAACCTCTTACTATCCATGGGGATGGATTACAGGCAAGAGATTGGTTGCATACGGAAGATTTGGCAAGAGCTTTAGATATTATTTTACATGCCGATAATTTTGAACAAATTAAACATCAATTAATTCATTTAGGCACGGGTATTGGAACAACTATTTTAGATATAGCCAAAATTATTTTAGAATATTTCAATTTACCAGAAAGTTATTTAAAATTTATTGGGGATAGACCTGGCCAGGTAAGATATCATTGTTCATCTACTGATAAGTCTTATAAATTGCTTGAGTGGAAATATCAGATTTCGTTTAAAGAAGGTCTACATAAAACAATACAATGGTATTTGGACAATCAAGAAAGGTGGGAAAAAATGGAACATACAGCATATACACCAGTTTATACAAATGGCGAAACAATAGAACTACAATAAAAAAATATGTTAAATAATAATTTATTAGCGGCACCGACATTTATCTTTATATTTTTATCATTTTCTCATCAAACCTCTGCAGAACGCATCATTGATGAGTCATCTGATAAATTGGATATTATTGGTAAAAATTGCAATACAGATAAAAGCTCAATAAGTCATAAGTATACTTCTATATATGAATGGTATTTTTCTAAGCTCAAAGATTCTTCTATAAAATTTTTAGAAATTGGATTTTTACTTGGAAACTCCGCTAGAATGTGGGAAGGGTATTTTTCAAAGGCATCTTTTTATTTTATTGATATTGATCCTAATGCATTTTTAAAATACAGCCATGGACTTACAAGATCCAACTTTTTTGTTGCTGATCAATCCGATAAAGAACAACTGGAAAAATTTATACAATTTTCGGGTGGGAATTTTGATATTATTTTAGATGATGGTGGACATACGATGGATCAACAGATAATTAGCTTTAAAATGCTTTTTCCGCATGTTAAAAGTGGCGGAGTTTATATTATAGAAGACCTTCACACGTCATACTGGAAAAATTGGGGGGGCGGCGGCTCTCAAGATAATCCTCAAGCCGGTCCACAAACAACCATAAATTTCTTATTAGAATTAGTGCATGATTTAAATTTCGTTGGAGCAAAATCTGGTTGTGCAAATAAAGGCGCGTGTCCAGATTCCATATTAAAAGATCTGTCTTATTATCAAAATGAAATACGTGGAATCCATTTTTATTGTGGTATTTGTTTTATTTTTAAACGTTAAACTGGAAAAACATGAAAAATAATTTTATTTTTTTTATATTTTTATCTATTAACTTAAACTCATCAAATAATGATCCAGAAATTAAAAAAATTTTAGTATTTGGTGGAAAAACCGGATGGATTGGACAAAAAATTGTCAAAATCTTAACTGATGCAAATTACCAAGTTGTTGCCACTCAAACTAGGTTAGAAAATAGAGAGTCTTTAGAATTAGAGATTCAAAAAGAAAAACCTGATTGCGTTATAAATGCTGCAGGAGTTACAGGTGTTCCCAATGTTGATTGGTGCGAAGATCATAAGCAAGAAACTATAAGATCTAATATAATTGGGGCCTTAAATTTGGCAGATATTTCTTTTAAAAATAATATCCATTTTATTAATATTGGAACCGGATGCATTTATGAGTACGATAAAAATCATCCAATATATAGCGGAATTGGATTTAAAGAAGAAGAGGAACCTAATTTTGCCGGATCGTTTTATTCTTATACAAAGATTATGCTAGATAAGTTACTTAAAGAATATCCAAATACATTAAATCTAAGACTGAGAATGCCAATTTCAGATGACTTTCATCCAAGAAATTTTGTTACAAAAATTACTAAATATCAAAAAGTTGTTAACGTCCCCAATTCAATGAGCATCTTATCAGATTTATTGCCGCTAATTCCACAAATGGCAGAACGCAGACTTGTAGGGGTTTATAATTTTGTTAATCCTGGAGTTATTTCCCATAATGAGATTTTAGATTTATATAAAGAATATATAGACAATAATTTTAGTTACACCAATTTTTCGCTGGAAGAACAAGATAAAATTTTAAAAGCACGTCGTTCAAATAATGAACTAGATGCTAATAAATTACTTAAAGAATTTCCAAGTATCCCAAATATAAAAGATTCTATAAAAAAATTATTTCAAAATATTAACACCCGCAAGAAAATTTAATTTTATTTTACAAAAATCACAAAATAAAATTATTCAAAAAATTGGTCTGTTATTTTTTATGCAAATAAGCTCAAAAGTATAGATAATTTATTTACGAATTACAGCGATATATATGCCGTGCCACCATAGGTCTTTATCTCCATTAAACTTTGCTGGCAATTCTTGTTCGTAAAGGACACTATAGCCCAAATTTTCAAATGCTTTTTTAGTACCAATTTTTACTGACGACCAATTCCAATCATCAACTATGGCTATAAAGCTGTCTGCAAAGAGTGAATCATAATATGTAAAGGCCTGATATTGCGCTTCTTCAGTATGATCTCCATCATAAAAATAAATTTTAATAGGATATTTTAGAAAATTTTCTCTGTTTATTTTGAAGCAATCTTCATTGCAAACTTTAAATGCAATATCTGATATAAATTTTGAACAATTTTCTTTGAATTCTTCGGCTGGCCCACCGAATTGCGACCAATTATCTATAGCAGTTGCTTCAATTAAACTATTCTTATTATTAAACAATGCTGCTGTAAATGTCCCGCCTTTATGAACTCCAATTTCTAAATAAGTTGAATCCCTTAATGAACAAATATTATTTAGCAAACATTTAACTTTTAAACTGGTCATTCCATAAACATCAATTACTCCGCCAGATAATTTAGAATCATGTTGTTCTGCTTTTGATATGCTTAATTTCACATGGTTAATTAAATTCTGTTCTTCTAAAGATACTTTTTCTGCTGAATATATTGAAGTTATAAAACAAAAAACTAAATATTTTTTAAAATTCATGTTTTTTCCTTTTTTAATAATATTTTATTCTATCATTATTTAATATATATTTCGTTGTCAAGAATTAAAAAAACTAACTTTTTATAATATTAATTATTCTTAAATAAAGAATTAATTCTTCTTCCCCAATATTCAGCAAATAATTTATTATAGTCAAAAGTCTTTTCGGATATCTCTTTATATTTTATTTCTAAAAATTCTGGCGTAATTTCATCCCAATTATTAACGATCAAAACGGGGAACTCCTCAAATAGTTTATCTAATGGTGAATGTTTTACTATCGGAATACTACCTAATAATAATATTTCCCATGTTCTCCAGCAATCAAGACCGCATCCACGTGGACTCAGGACAAATTTTGATTGTGCTATGTCTTTAAAAAATTCATGTGGGCTTTTTCTAGAAGTTTTCGTTGCCCATGCTTTATCTTTGAAAAAATGAATTGCATCATGGCGATCTTGATGGTTTAAATTAAAATTTATATATAGAAGATAGTTTTTAGAAAGACCTTTATATCCCAACATTTTATCCATAAAGTTTGGTTCTTCTCCGCCATAACCATGGTTTTTGATTCCCAATGGAATATAATTCAATTTTTCATGCTTTGTTTCATCAGGATTTATGCAAAACCAAGCTAAAATTTTTTCATCTTCTAAAAAATTTGAAAATTTTGCTGGTACAGGAGAATCCGAATTATCTGTTACTAAAACATACGATTCTTTAATTTGTTTATGATACACATCAAAAAAAAGATCTAAATAATTTGTAACCACAAATACTGTATCACCATATTTAACGTTATCAGGATCAAAATTATAAAAAAATGATGAATATCCATTAACCTTGAATGTCCTATGCTTACATAAAAAAGCAATATTGTCCCCAGTTAAATAACTCGTTGAAATAGTACCGCACCAATTTGGAATATTCATTCCAATAGCCGCATCAACTAAAATAACTTCTTGGTTAACTATAGTTTCAAGTGTCTGTTTAAGCGATGAATTTTGTGTATTAAATCCAAATTTTTTTACAACACTTTGAAGTTGTCTAAGACGTTCTAAAGCAGTATGTCTATTTGGTGCACTTGGTTGAAGAGCATAATTTAAGTATTCTGTAAGCAAAGCTTCTTGTTTATCAATAGAAGCAGTTGGCCATTCATTAGATAATCTATTAATGTCAATAATTTTATTTCCTTGTGAAAAAATAGTTATAAAATTAACATTTAATAAAAATAAAAATAATATTCTTATAATAAAAAAATTATTTTTTAAATTGATAAATTTTATAAAAATAAAATAATTTTTAATTCCCATTATGATTCTCCCTTTTTTTAATAAATATCTTATAAAAAATAATTTAATTTTACATATCTTCTACTGTCAAGTAATTTATTTAGTAACAAGATTTTAATTAATAATTTTATTATGAGTTTATTTTAAATTCGAAGGGGATCATTTGAAAATTAATTTAACTTTAGTTATAAGACTTTTACTTTTTTGTTCAATTGAAGCAAATATTATGGCGAGTCTTAAGATTTTAGCTACAGCAGCTTTAATTTCTAATCAATTCGAAATGCGCAAACAAGAATATATATTTGGTATTAATATTATAAAAAAATATGGTTATGAACCATTTATTGTAGAATCTTGCTCTTCCAGTCCCACGTTTCTAGATGAATTGTCCACAAATATATTTTATTCTAAATCTAATAATTTCAATTTAAAAAATAAGGGAATTAATGAAGCAAAATCCATTATTTTAGCTTTGGACAATTTTAATTTTAATGATGATGATATTATTTTAAAAATTACAGCAAGATATAAATTTCTTAATGATTATTTTATTAGATCAATAGAAGCTGATCCAGAAAGCGATATTTTTATAAAATTGGATTCGATAGGGCAAGTTTTCACAGGTTGTTTTGCCATGCGAGCTAAATATTTTAAAGAGATGTTTAATAAATTGGACCTTGAACACATGGAGAGGCTTCAAATAAACATAGAATATGAGGTGGCACAATTTATTAATTCAATTTCAACAAAAGTAAAAATTAAGAAATTTGATAATCTAAATCTTGAAGCTAATATATTTGGAACAGGTGTAACACAGATAACATATTGGTAATTCTACTTGGTGATTAAAAAATATTTTTAAATAATTTTTAATTTGACAACTATTGTATATTTAATATTTTTAAAGCTACAATTTTTTAATAAAAGAGGAATCAGATGAAATTAATTAATTTTTTTTTATTAATAGCTTTTTTGTTTAATTATTCGCTTCTGGCATATTCAGATACTTTACCTTTTGAACAACCCCAAACTCCTGAATCGTCCTATTTAGATTTACTTAAAAGATCATTGTTGAATATAATTTATCAAACGGATTCTGCAGAAGGCAGCTGCAATTCATTTACCATAATTAATTTTAATTTGGAAAAAAGATTAGGCGGGAAAGATTGGCCCCTGACAGGTCATACTATGATTGGATGGCACAGACTAACAAATATTCAAAATTGTATTGAAACCATTCTAAAAGATGATATTGAGGGGGATTTAATTGAAACTGGGGTATGGAGAGGCGGAGCAACTATATTAATGAGAGGTGCTCTAAAGATATATCGAGACTCCAAAAGACGAGTTTTTGTTGCTGATTCATTCGAAGGGCTGCCAGCGCCTAATGTGACAGATTATCCGGAAGATAAAGGCATGGATTTAGATAGACAAAAATTTTTAGCAGTATCACTAGAAGACGTTAAAGAAAATTTTCGAAGATACGGTCTTTTAGATGATAAAGTTATTTTTTTAAAGGGCTGGTTTAAAGATACATTGCCAAAAGCACCGATGGACAAAATCTCTTTGTTGCGATTAGATGGAGACTTGTATGAATCCACAATGGATGCCTTAAAAAATTTATACCCTAAATTATCAATTGGAGGTTTTGTAATCATTGATGATTTTAATATGCCATGTTGCGTTAAAGCTGTTAATGATTATCGTGCAATGCATAATATCAAAGATGTCATTTATAATATTGACGGTTTTGGGGTTTATTGGAGAAAGAATAATTAATCATCAAATTTAAGTTTCTTGATTGTAATTTCTTAAATCTTCATAAATTTAATTTGTTGGTGATTTTGTATTTACGTATATTTCATCCATTAGCATTGTATGAATATGGAGGAACCCTTTTTCTTGTAGAAAGTTTTTTATGTGTGGGTCCTGATAATTATTTTCTACATCTATTATATAAATATAATATTTTGAAAAATCTAAAGTCTTTAATATTTCCAGTTCGCCTCCTTCTGTATCAAGTGTTAAATAGTCAACGTGATTGATATTCGCTTCATCCAAAATTTCATTTATATTTTTAGCTCGAACATCGACAACTTCATAAGTTCCGCCATGATTATGAATTTCAGCTCTAAGTCTACTTAGGTGTCTAGGATCATAAGTATCCAGCATGCCGCTCAGCATTTCAAGACAATAACCATTTGCACCTATAGCCTTTATAAATTTTACATTCCCAGTTGCCGGCGCAACGCAAGCATTAATAGTTTTGCATTTTCTTATTTTTTCCAATTTTTCATATTTTTCTGGTAACGGTTCTACGCAAACCCCGTTCCACCCTAAATCTTCAAAGAACTTGCTATTACTGTAAGTTTCGCCATCATGCGCTCCTATATCAATAAATGTTCCGATAGTTTTATTTTTGAAAAAAGTTTCATAAACATATTTATCTTGTCCAACTTGGCTATAAAAATTGGCAGAGCAGATTCTTGTATTTAATAATATTAACAGCAGTAAGTATTTATACTTCATGATTATTTTCTCACTTTTTTATACTTTTAAATTAAAATTTATCGGTTTCAAATTCCCTCAACAAAAATATCTATAAAGTTCTCCCAAGAATAAAGCTTAGCTTTATCAGTTTTTAAATAGTTAATAATATTATCGATAATATTATTATAAGTTTCTTCTGGCATATTTTTTAAATAGTCGTACATTTCTTGATTCGAAGCAAAATCTCTTCTATCAATAAAGCAGTTTTTGGGCACATATTGTTCCACGTTCGGGGCACCCAGATATATGGGCACTGTCCCTGATGATAGGCACTCAAACATTTTTTCAGTTACATAACCAGGAATATTTTTTGTGTTTTCATAGCATACGCAGAATTTGTATTGCTTTATTGTCGCATCTTTGTTTTGGGGAGCGCCGCGGTAGCAAGAAAATTCGTTATTTGACCAGCCCTGGCCATAAAGATCAAAATCACTATTATAATTTTTATCAAAAAAATTAATTATCGATCTGCGTTCGGTGTATATTTCCAGTGGATAAGAAGAGTGCTTGTTGGCAAGTACTGTGCAGCAGAATTTGCGTTGATTAAAATTCATGAGTGTATCTGGTAGATTTACTATCATGGGCAAGTAAAACTTGAAATATCTTGTATTATCTACAAAATCATCGCGCCATGTGAAAATCTTTTGAAAGTGTCTATGATAATTTTTGTCATGGCTTCTTTGATCAACTGTCGGTGGCTCAAAAATATATAAAACGTGTTTGGCTTCAGGATATACTCTTATTAGACTCAGACTTGGATCATGAACATTAAACGACACTATTATGTCATCCGGGTAAATCTCGCCCCTACATGCGGAATATAATCTTAAATCCAGGCCCCTTTTTTCTTTTAATCTTATTTTAAGCTTATCCCAGAGGGTATTTTTTTGGAAAAAGCTTCTTTCGTCTTGCATGTAAGAAAATGGCAGTAGGACAACTTTTTTGCTTTGAATTTGAACAACTGATATTAGAGATATAGCTAATAATAGAGATTTCTTCATGTAATCTGCTCAACTTTTTTTTGTTTAAACCGTTGTAAATTTTGATGCAATAATATTATTTTTATCTTAGTTTAGTCAAATTTAAACTACTTATTGGGGACATGAAAATAGGGGCAATATTATGTTTTTTAA
Source organism: uncultured bacterium (assembly GCA_963717435.1). GTDB lineage: Bacteria > Babelota > Babeliae > Babelales > Babelaceae > MFD05580-245. Next base: position 302,076 of record OY970332.1, on the reverse strand, counting down.
TAAAAAACTATTATTTATTATATATTTAAGTTCTTCTTATAATATTCACAGTAAATATGTTTTAGGGTGCAGATCAGCAGGTTTATTCTCTTGCGTTTTTGATGTCATAAACCATCTAGATTGGGCAGAAAAAAATAGGCAGCAATTGGCGATTTATTGGAGTAAGAATTATTGTCTTTATTATCAAAAAAATGGCTATAATGGCAGCCAAAACTGTTGGGAATATTATTTTGAGCCCATTAATAAATTTAAATACTTTCCAGGCGAGAAAATATTTTACGCATTTTATCCTCCCGATAACTGTTGCGTAGTCCAAGCTGAAAATCCCGATAAGCTCGAGAGACTGCGGGTTAATGCGATTATAAAAAAATATATTAAAATTAAGCCCAATATATTAAAGAAAATAGAAAATTTTTATAACATGGGAATGTTAGGTAAAAAAACTATAGGGATACATTTAAGGGGGACCGATAAAAAAATTGAAGTTGCTCCCACTGATCTAAATATAATCTTTGATTACGCAAATAGTTTCTCCGGATATCAATTTCTGGTTGCAACTGATGAGCAATATCTTCTTGATATGGCCAAGAAAAAGCTTCATGGCCGAGTAATTTATTATAACAGTCATAGATCAACAACAGGTAATCCTATTCATCTAATGGGTGGTGACAGAGCCCTTAAGGGCGAAGAAGTTTTGATAGAAGCTGTTTTGTTATCAAGATGTGATAAGTTTTTGCATACATTTTCTAATGTTTCTACGGCAGTATTGTTTTTGAATCCGGAATTAGAAAATGTTTACTTTAAATAAATTTTAAAAAAATAATTAAATATGCAACGAACATAACTGCGTCAAAGCGATCAAGTAGCCCGCCGTGCCCAGGCAGAATGTCGCCAGAGTCTTTAAGATTTACTCTGCGTTTAAGATAAGATTCAAATAGATCGCCGATAAGCGCAAGTATAGAAATTATTAGCGAGATTAGTAATAATTTTGGCTGTAGATTTTGGTGAGAAAATTTAAATAAATTTATAATTTTTGAATAATTAAAAAAAATTAATACTGTTAAATAGCAGCTTGAGGCTCCGCCGATAAACCCCTCCCAACTTTTTCCTGGGCTAACTTGTGGCAAAATTTTAGTTTTTCCAAAAAGATTTCCCGCAAAATATGAACCGGAATCGAATGCAAATACTGCAAAGAATATTAAAAATATAACTGGTCTATAATCTGGGCCCGACTGGTTAAGAATAATTAATAATATAAACGGGAGTATGGGGTAAATTGGAGAAATTAATGTGGCTAGTAAAAAATTATTTGGGAACAACTTGGGCCACTCGAATATTAAAATCGCCGCAAGAATAAGAGCAAGCAGGTATGAAAAAATTATGGCGGGAGCAAAAAGCATAATGCCCAAAAAAATTGGGCCAAGTATCACTGCCGTTGTTATTCTCTTTGCTAAATTATTCACGCTCAATCCCTCGATACATTCTTCTTCGCTAAAGCTACGAAGAACACTCGGGATGAGCGGGTATCTTCGTTGTGCGAGCTCGATGTAATTATTTTAAATATCATATGGGGCAAACGCATTTTGCAAATATTCGATTTCGTAATCTAGATTGCCATTATTTTCTACTTCATGAACAAATGCGACATCAAATCTAAAAACAGTATCGACAAAGCTGTTATTGGCTATATAGTGCTTCGCTGTTTTGATAATTTTGTCTTTTTTACTTCTGTTAATTAAATCTGACATCGAAAATAGAGGGTTGGTTCTTAACTTTACCTCAACAAACGCGAGAACCTCTTCTTTTTTGGCTATTATGTCAACCTCACCAAACTTTTGCTTATAATTATAATGCAAAATTTTGAATCCCATTTTTTCTAGATAATGGCCCACTAGTGACTCGCCATGCTTGCCCAGTGTAATTCGAGTTTCAGCAGATTTTGTTATTGTCATATTTTAAAACCGTATATAAGGGCGTCTGGCTTTTTGCGCAACTACAGAGCGTTGTGCCGCAAATTCAGGAAAATTGGTGCTAAGTTCTTGCAACTTAGAGTTTACAATTTGATCTTTTTTCTGAACCTGCGCAAGCCTGATTTCCAAATCAAGAACACGGGCAGCGCCACTTTCTACATTTTCGAATAGCCCTTCTTTTAAGCTTGCGATTCTAAGCTCGGCAGCTTTTAATGGAAACTCTGTTTTTGTAAGATCGTGCTTTTTCAAATAGGACTCGATTATTCCACGTTCGCTTTCAAAGAGTGTTTCGTAGCAGATTTTAAGCGCTTCGTTAACTTTTTCTATATGCTCTGAATTTGGGAAATTATTTATAAACTCTTTTGCTATTTCTATTGTTTGCTTGGTTTTTGACTGATCCCTTTCACAGTCGCTTATTTGGGCAAGCGATGCCTCTATTTCTTTAAAACATGCGTCCTGCAACTTTGTACTCCCCGGGTATAAATTTTTATACTCAGTTGCGTATTTTTCAGCTTTTTCATAATTTTCGCATTTTATGCAGTAATCGATTAAATCTAAGCAGACGCCGGCGCAGGCTTGTTGATCAGAAGATTTTGCCAAAAATCTCTCGCCGCATTTTATTGCCGTCTCAAATCTATCTACTTGGGCAAAATAATCTTTTGAGATTATGGCCTCTTCTGTGGTCATAGACTCGATTTTCTTTTTTGCCTCTTTGGGCATAGATAAGCTTGGCTTAGAAGCAGTATCTTTTTTAGCATCTTTTTTAAATGCGCAGGAGCTTAACAGGACAAGAGATATTAAGCTTGTGATTTTCAGTAGTTTGTTTAGCATAGATTTCCAATTTTTGTTTTTGTATTAGCTTCTTTGGGCTCTCTTTGTATATTCTAAATTTAACATAGGGGTTGCCAGGTATCAAGCGCTTATTCCAGATATTACTTTTTTTATTCAAATTATGGTATCTTGACCCCTATAGCCTGTTTTAATTTTGCGGAGATTTATATGTTGAAAGAAACTATTGGGCAGATTCTATTAAGCAAGGGTGCCCTAACTCAAGAGCAACTACAAGAATATGAAGCTCAAAGTGCTCAACAAAATATCGATTTTGTGGATTATGTGCGCCAAAATGACCTAATAACTGACCAAGTTTTGGTCGAGGCGATGGCACAAAAGTTCCAGATAGAGATTATAGAAAAAATTACCGACAAGATGGCTGATCCAGAATTACTTGCCAAAATACCGTTAAAGTTTTTACGGGAAAATCTTATTATACCCGTTTATATTGACGGCAAGATAGTTCTTGTGACAAACAATCCTAATAATTTGCAGCCCATAGACGAATTGGGGTTGGTTTTTGGTGGCGACACTAAAATTGCTGTCGCAACGCGTGCAAATATTATAGATGCTATAAACCGATTTTACCCGCTTGAGGGAACAAAACAGGTTATTGAAGAACTTGCTGAAGAAAAGATCGACGAGGGGTTAGATTTGGGTGAAATTGCCGAAGAAGATATTCTTGGCATGGCAAGCGAAGCCCCAATAATTAAACTTGTTAATCATATATTGTTTCAAGCAGTAAAACGAGGTGCGTCAGATATTCATATTGAGCCTTATGAAAAAGAACTGCATGTTCGATATCGAATCGATGGTATCATGTACAGCGTCATGGTTCCACCAAAACGTTCCCAGGCTGCATTAATTTCCCGTATAAAAATTATGGCGAAGATGAATATTGCTGAAAAGCGGCTGCCGCAAGATGGTAGAATTCAGATCAAGGTTGCAGATAAAGCCTATCGATATTCGTGTTTCTAGTCTTCCAGTTGCTTTTGGGGAACGTATTGTTATGCGTTTGCTTGATAAAACGAAGAACATTTGGAGCTCTTGAAAGATCTTGGGTTTAGTGAGCGAGATTATGAGGTTATTGAGCAAACTATTGAGCAACCAAATGGGATATTTTTGTTAACGGGTCCTACCGGTTCTGGTAAAACATCTACGCTTTACTCTATTTTGCATCAGCTTAATTCTCCTGAGGTTAATATAGTTACCGTTGAAGATCCTGTTGAATATCAAATGGCAGGGATCGGTCAAGTGCAGGTAAAAGATGCTATGGCTTTACGTTTGCAGCAGCATTAAGATCTATTTTGCGTCAAGACCCCGATATTATCATGATTGGTGAAACGCGTGACCAAGAAACGGCCCAAATTGCTATTCAGCAGCCTTACCGGTCACTTAGTTTTGAGTACCTTACATACTAATAATGCGCAGCGGCAACATTACACGATTGATTGATATGGGAATTGAACCGTTCTTAATGCTTCGACGATCGTCGCTGTGTTGCGCACAACGGCTTGTGCGTAAGCTATGCGCCAGATTGCAAACAGTTTATTCTCCTGAGGCAGAGGCGCTTGCAAAATTGGGAATAACTGCAGAACAGGCAAAAACTATTAAATTTTATAAAGCCGTTGGGTGTGAAAATTGCCTCAATACTGGCTATAAAGGGCGACTAGCTATCTTTGAAATTATGCAGATGACTCCTGATATTGCAAAACTTACGGTCGATCGTGCAGATTCTTCTATAGTTCAAAATCAGGCCGTCAAAGATGGCATGACATTGTTGGTCCAAGACGGCATAAGAAAAATTGCTCTTGGTTTAACAACAATAGAAGAAGTGCTTGCTGTCGCAACGTCAAATGAAGGTATTGTTGAATAATGGCAAAAAAGGGGACAACGCTTGTTGAGCTAATTGTTGTTCTTGGGCTTATTTCTATTATTGTTCTTATTAGCTCAAATTTTGTGGGAGCTTCTAGAAAAATTTTGGTTGAAGCGGAGCTTGAAAAGCTTTACAGTGTATTTATAATCTTGCAAAGAAATGCTATATTTGAACGCAGGGATCATGAACTGATTTTTTCTATAGAAACAAATAGTTATTCTTTTGATGGAAGGGTAATTAGTTTGGGAAATTATTTAAAAATAGGGGTCCCAATAGGCGTTAAAGGTCCGCCATCAAATCCTAAAAATATAATAACAAAGCCGTGCAGTTTTACAGATAACAAAGTTATATTTTATGGCGATGGTAGGGTTTCGTCGGGCGTTATCTATTTAACAGACAAAGACAGCACTGCGGCCTGTGCCATATCAGTTCCTGTTTCCGATTTTCCATTTATTAGAAGATATATTTATAGAAACAACGCTTGGGTTCTTATCGCATGATTAGTTTTAAATGGTATAAATTTCGAATTTTATTTATTGCCATATTAATTGGAACTACTTTTTCTATATTTTATTTGCAAGATGATCCTGCATTTAAGTCTTATGTTGAAGATAAAATCTCACAATATTTTTCAAATAGTTTTGCATGTAACTTTAGGGCAAGGCTTTCAAAAATAAGTTTATTTACAGGCGAGCTTGTTCTAGAAGATTTGCATGCGATTCCTGCTGATATTGGGTTATCTAATTCAGAACAAGAACTTTCCCAATTTACTTGGAGCTGGCAGGCAAAAAAAGCGGTAAGTAAAATTTCATTTTTTAGTTTTTTTTGGAACGCAAAAATAGATCTTGATATCTCGCTTGATAATTTAAACTTAGTTTCGCAAATTGATCAGTCTAAAAATCTGGCAATTGTGCCGCATCTTAAGCTACTGCTTGATATCTCGCCTGTGGACCTGCCCATAGTTCTGAGATCTTTTCATGTTAATCATGGCGATTTAAACTTATACAATAAAGAACAAGAAACAATTTTTACATCAGAATTCTGGCTCAATTGCGCAACGCTTTCAAACAGCTTTAAAACGTCTTTAAATTTAAATAACGGCAAATTAACTTTGGGTAATATTGAAAAATTAAATAAGCTATCTGGAGATATTACGCACAGTATAAATAGTAATACTTATCCAGATAATAATAACTTTGATAACTTTGATCTTGCCGTAAAACTTAAGTTTGATATTAATAGTTTTAATAAAAATTTTAAAACTTGCTTTGTTGATGGCAATTTAATAAATAATACCGGCAAATTCGAACTTAATTCAGCTGACAAAGAACTTGATATTAATTTGCAATATAAAGCTTCAGATTCAAAAAAGTTAGAACTTGATGGCAATTTTAATTTAAATTATATCTTTTCGATTCTAGGTATTAATCTTTCGGACAAAGAACTCCTAAGCAGCGATAACAAGACTGGTACCTGTAAATTTAAAGGCGAAATAGATTTTAACGATTCAGATATACTACTCTCAGGCGATCTTAATATAGATAAAATCAAATCTGGCCCAATAAGTTTAGAAAATATACACATGTCTATTTTAAAAGATGAACTGGGTCTTAAGTCTGAAATATCTGTCGACAATTTTTATGGTTCAAAATTAAATGGAAATTTACTTTGGGATAGCTTGAACAATATCGGCTCATGTACTCTAGAAAATAATTTACAGGCTGATTTTGGGGCGTTCTGGAGAATTTTGCCCGGCGATTTTAAATTAGTTTCTAATTTTAGTGGTATTAATAATTTTGATGGCGTGTTTAAGTTAAAAATATCCCACCCAAGAATAGAGCAAACCTACGACATTAATTCAAGGTTTTCAGGCGTATCTGGCTTAATAAATCTTTTTGGAAATTTTAATAGTTCAGATTTTGAGCTGAAATTAAAATCAGAAGATAAAATATCTTTAGAATCTTTCAAGATTAAAAGCCCCGACAAAAAAACTGTTCTTGATATGGGTTCTGATAAATTATTAGGTTCGAGTTTTAATTTGACTGTCGATTATGATCTGATAAAAAACTTACTTACCCATTTTAAGATAGAAGACTTTACTGGGACCGGGACATTAAATATTAACGGTGAGTTTTATTCTGGAGGGCTCAAGGCAAATTTGCTCATGTCTGATGCGAATATAAAACTTGCACGAACCAATAATTTAATTAAAAAGCTTTATTGTGATCTCGATTTTAATTTTTTTGAAAAAAATATAAAAATTTCACAATTAAATTTAGGCTTTGCAAAGGGAGTTATCACATCGTCGCAATCTGTATTAAGATTTACTGATTTTGCCAATATAAATTTTGCGCACGTGCCGCTAAAAATAGAAGACTTTATGTTAAGTTTCCAGCGAGATTTTTTTGCTATAGTTTCAGGCTCTGTTTTATTGCAATATTTAAGCCCTGATAAGCCGAAAATAACAGGGACAATAATCTTAGATAAATCTTATTTAAGAGACAATATTTTATCTTCAGAATTAATAAATAGCCTAAAAACTGCGACAGTTAGCCCATTAACTTCTTATAAAACCGATTCTGATATTAATATTAATCTTTTAACAAAAACTTCTTTAAAGATTAAAACTTCATTTTTGGATGCAACTTCCAAGTTAAACTTGAATTTTTCCGGAACAATATTTAACCCAATAATTTCAGGAGCAATCGAAGTTGTGGGTGGAAATTTTGCATTTCCATACAAGCCACTATTTATAACTTACGGTAAAATTGATCTACTGCCTAATCAGCTTTCTGATGCGACGATAGAGCTTAAAGCACAGCAAAGAATTAAGAAGTACGACATTTTTATGAATATTACGGGTAACTTAAGTGATCCACAGATCGAATTTGATTCTACGCCACAATTATCAAAAGAACAGATAATTTCGCTTTTGTGGGCAGGTTCTGAAGCAGGGTCACTCTATATGATAATGCCCCATGTTGTTATGCAGAACGTTCAAAAGTTGATTTTTGGCCAAGAAGATAATGTTTCTAAAGCTCAGAGATATTTTAAAAATATTTTTAAGCCATTTGAAAAAGTAAGAATAATTCCCGATTTTAGTGATCAAACGGGTAGAGGTGGATTGCGCGGTTCGATCGAAATTGATGTAAACGATCGCCTTCGGGGCTTAATTCAGAAAAATTTTAGTCTGTCTGAAGACGTGAAGCTCGAAGTTGATTATGATCTTTCTGATGATTCTTCGATTCGTGCAATTCGTGATGAGCGTGGAGATTTGGGTGCAGAACTTGAGATGAGGTGGAAATTCTAATGTTTATTAAAAAATATATAGAGAAAATTGTTTTGTTTCTTTCTTTTGTCTTTGTTATCGGCATATTTTGGGCGGCTTCAGAATTAATACATGAGACAACAAGTTCGACCGCTAGGCTCTCAAAAATTTTAACTAATCAAGACGGGGTTATTAGTCGGGCACTATTTTCACCCCAAGATACGATTAAAGAAGTGGTTATAAATCTTATCGAGCATGAGCAAAAAAGAGTAAGTCTGGCGATATATTCTTTTACAGATCCCGATATAGCCAAGGCGCTTATAGATGCCCATGAGCGTGGAATAAGGGTTGAAGTTGTGGTTGATCGTGGCTACGCAGCTGACAAATTTAGCAGGGTTAACCAGCTTGCAAATGCAAAAATATTTGTGACAGTTTACCAGCCGCCGCATAGTGATAATAGCAACACGCACTGCATAATGCATAATAAGTTTTTTATTTTTGAGAAAAACGTTAAAAATAAGCAAATTTTACTAACAGGGTCCTTTAATTGCACCCGTTCGGCTAATGCAAGTAACAAAGAAAATGTGTTGGTAATCGAAGAACCAAATATTATTGGGGCATATTATCGCGAGTTTAATCAACTTAAAAAATCTTGCTTGCCAATAAGTGGTCAGGCTGAAAAGTATTTGGATCAAGAGAAAGAAGGCGTGGAAGATTCAACTAGTGGCTTATTATCTAGAATATTAGGCGTCTTTTTTGGATTTTAAACATAGAAATCTAGAGCTTCATTACTACAATCCCTTCTTAGCTCAAGACAAATGTTATGCTAATTTTAAAAAAAAGCAAGTAGCTTTTTGGCCCCAAAAAACCCAAAAAATTTATAAAAATCCAGATAAAGTTATTATTACAATGTTTTTTGTCTTATAAACTTGTTCTAAAATTTTAAAATTAATTTTAAAATCTAAAACAGAACTTCTTCAGAGCTACTATTTAAGTTCTCAGCTAAATTTGATTTCAGAAGAAACCTGTAAATTTTTTCTGCCGTTTCTTGTGACAGTTCTTCTGAATAGCTGGAATCTTCAGGATATTTAGAAGATTCCAAAGTTTCATCTAGTTTTAAGTTTCTAAAAGCTTGCGCGGCGGCGTTGGCAACATCGGCAATAATATTACATACATTTTGGCTCACAACAGGTTTGTTTTTCGGGTCCGCCACGATATTTCCAAGATGTACAGCGGCTTGCGCAAAGTTTGTCAGAACTATCGCTGCCGTGGGGTCTTTTGCGATATAAACCGCTTGGTTAGAATTTGGGTTATTATTCTGATTATTATTACTATTATTTGTGTATAAATTATTTTGATTATTTTGAAAATTTGGGCACTGGCCACAATAAGCACATCTGGAGATCTCTTTTTGGTTTAGTTCTGCGCTTTCCCCGTTTTCACATGCCAAATTAATAAAACCCAATAAAATTATAATAGATCTAAAGCTTGTTTTTCTAAAACTATAAATTTCCATAATTTACCCCGAAAAAGCGATTAATATTCTTAATATTTTTTCTCTGGAGTTAAATTTAAAATTTATAATATACCTGCGTCAAGATTTGAATTTGGACCCTAAATATTAAACAAGCTTAATCAAGTTCGCTTATGGTTTTGGCCCGTATTTCTTTTTCTGCTCTCTTTTTCTTTTCTTCGATTGAATTTTTAAATAATTTTATAATAGATTCAAAAACTTCACTTATCTTTTTACCGGGACCGGGTTTATTAGCAAAATATTTATTTATGGAGCTTAGATAACCTTTTGCTACTTCAATGGGAACATCTGATTTAAATTCTTGATTTTGATATTCCGGATCAGCCTTATATTTTAATAATAATTTAAGTAAATCGATTAATACGTTTAGTTTTTCAGAATCTACACTATCAAATTTATTTTTAGTTGTATCGAAGCGGGCATTATCTTTGTATTCGTTAATTTTCATCAAGATAATATTTAAGTTTGGCATTGCGCGACCATCCTGATTTGGATTTGCGCCAAATTTTAGGGCAACTTCTGCTTTTTTTAGTAGACTTGGTTTTTTTTCTTCGATCATCACTATTTTGTAGATTAGATGATCCAAATTTTTCTGAAAATCTTTTTCCTGTTTTCTTCTATAGTTTGCCCAAGTATAACTTTCAGATTTTATGGCTTGTTCTAAAAGCTCGATTTTAAATTTTCTGAGATCTTCTTTTGTTGTAGATTTGCCAGGTAAAGGGCTAATTTTTTTAGCTCTTTCAGCCAAAATACTTTGCATTATTCCGGCTTTGAACTCGTCGTAGTTCTTGTATTTTAAAGTTTTTATATAATTTTGCACTGAAGTATTAAGATCTTTGTTTACAAGCCGTAGTGTATCTAAACCCTGAAATATCTCTTTTTCGGTTGGCGCATCTTTGTTTATTCCCAATTTTGTAACAATCTCCAGGAGCATGTCTTGAGGCAAAGTGTCCATACCCATTATCGGCAAATTTAAAACTGCGCAATTAATTATTAACGCGCTGAGTATAAAATATTTTGAAAACTTCATAGCCACCCTAAAATAAATAAATTTTACATATACAGCTATATAAATAGCATAAATACACGGGTTTTAAATAGTCAATAATATGTGATTCAGATGTTATCCGGAAATTAAATTGGTTAACAATAACAAAAGAATTAATTTTTTACCCGCTGCGACTACGCTTATCCAGGCCTACCGGCTTGGCAAGCTACGACGCACAAGTCGTGGTGCTGCGTCCGCCGTAGTTTTAACGTAGGCGGGAGTGCCCGGCACCCTTCGATACATTTTTCTCACTACGTTCGAAAAACACTCAGGGCGAGCGCGGGATCGGGTGACGGGTGTATCGAACCATAAAAAATTAATTTTCGAAACTAAACTTGATCTTTCAAGCTGTCTTGAAAAATAAGAACCTGAAATACGCGTTTAGGGCTAGCCTGTTGAATCTGAAAGTGGAAGTTCTTGTAAAAAATATGCTCGCCTTTTTTGGGAAGTCTTTGTATCTGTTCGGTTAAAAAACCGCTCAAAGTGATAGCATCTTCAGTTTCAAACTCTATTTTTAATACATGTTCAAGATCATCAAGTTCGATTGAGCCATCAACTAACCAGGCCCCCGGTTTTAGAGGCATAATTTTTTCAGCGACAGATTCGTATTCATCAGTGATTTCTCCGACAATTTCTTCAAGAACATCTTCAAGAGTAACAAGCCCGCACATGCTGCCATGTTCATCAACAACCATAGCAATGTGCATGCGTTGCTCTCGAAACTCTTTAAGAAGTTGTAAAACTTTTACAGATTCAGGGACAAATATAATGGGTCTTACTATATCTTTTAGTAATTTATCCTGATTTTTGGAAAGAATTAAAAACAAATCTTTCTGATGCAACATGCCAATAATATTATCAGGCTCGCCATCAAATACAGGAATTCTTGAAAACTGATACAAAGAAAATAGATTTAACGCATCTTGCAGGCTCTTATCAGTACCAATAGAGACTATAGAAGTCTCTGGGACCATAATATCTTTGATTTGCGTGTTACTTAGCTCGAAAATACTTTTCAACATTAAAGTCTTCTGATGATCTAAAAGACCTTTTTGATTTATATAATCTATTAAGAACTGTATCTCTTTTTCTGAAGTGACAAATTCGCTTCCCTCAGGAGAAGTTTTTTGACCAATTAATCTTACAATTAAGTTGGCAAATTTAACCAGTACGTTAACAATTGGGTATAGCGCCCAGAAGATAATATTTATGAACCATAACGTCGAAGGGAACATTTTTTCGCCATAAACTTTTGCAATATTTTTTGGAATAACTTCACCAAAGACTAAAATTGCTGCAGTCGTAAGCCCTATGCCCAAAGAGAAAGCTAGACCTTCTGAGAGATTAAACGTAGCACTCAAAAATTCCATAATTCCGGAACTTGCAGTTGCCGCCGTTACGTTCGCCAAATTGTTGGCGATTAAGATTGTAATTAAAATTCGGTGGGGATTATTCTCGAGTGCATCAAATAACGCTCTATACTTATCTGTGGTTTTGGAAACTTCTTTAAGCTTAAATAATCTAAGCGCGGTCACGCTCGTTTCTAGAAATGAAAATATTGCACAAAGTATTAAAGAAACACCCAAAATTATTAAATTATAATATAAGTACGAACTGGCCGGTTCCATTATTTTTTGCCCTTAAACACATATATAAAAACAAAATTTTAACTACCTACAACTCACGCAGATTTTAATCACTATCTCTTAAGCGCTACACCCGCTCACCCCGAGTGCCCTGCGAAGCTTTGGCGAAGCATGGGTGTATCGAGGGGTCGGGTGTATAAATTTACTTGTTTTAAACAAAAGTAATCTGCGATACTTTTTTATTCTTCATCATCCATATTATTATCTATATCAGAATCTTCTTCAAGAAGTAAGTTAAGTTCTTTTTCAAAGAATGTTTGCAATTTCTTGCTTCTTGACGGGTGTCGTAAGCTTTCGTAAAGCTTTCACTTCGATTTGTCTTATACGTTCACGAGTGACAGAGAAATCTTTTCCGACTTCTTCAAGAGTATGCTCAGATGCAACATCTATACCAAAACGCATCTTAAGAACTTTCTCTTCTCTTGGAGTTAATGTTTTAAGAACTTCTCGTACTCGCTCTTTTAAATCACTACTTGCAACCGTATCTGCAGGAGAAAAATCATTTTCACTTTCGATAAAATCTTTGATAAATGCATCTTCGCTATCACCAACAGGTGTTTCTAGTGAAATCGGCTCTTTTGATATTTTATAATATTTTTGATCTTTTTCTCATCAATATTAAGCTCTTTTGAAAGCTCAGCATGTGACTGGTTCACGACCATGTTCTTGAATAAATGTTCTCTTAATTTTATTAATCTTGTTTAACGTTTCAACCATATGAACCGGAACACGAATTGTTCTTGATTGGTCAGCTATTGCACGGGTAATCGCCTGTCTGATCCACCAAGTTGCATAAGTTGAAAACTTGTAACCACGTTCAAATTCAAACTTTTCAACAGCTTTCATAAGACCGATATTACCTTCTTGAATTAGATCCAAGAAGTGTAGGCCGCGATTAACATATTTTTTTGCAATATTAACAACAAGACGCAAGTTCGCTTGTGCAAGATCATCTTTAGCTCTTTTATCTTTATACTGAGCTTTTGATAAATTGTTTAAATATTTTGCTATCACATCGCGAGGAAGACCCATTTCCTGCTCAAGTTTCTTAACCCCTTTTGCAGAACTTCTTACAAGAACAGTTAATCTCTCAATCTCTTTTTTATCGTCTTCAGTTGGGTTCTTTTTTGCAAGATATTTATTTAATACTGGCTCAAATTGTTTAACAATTTCTTCTTTTTCATTAATTTTATTGAACGCTTTTTCTATGCGCTTGCCAAGTTTTTTAATTAATTTATTAGATATCTTGATTGTCTGGATAGCTTTAGCGATCTCTTCTTTATTTTGCTTTACTTTTTCAAGCATCTCTTTTTTCTTGGCTTCACTTGAAAGCTTATCTCTATAGCTCTTATATATTTTTACTTCGTTTTCGACCAAGCCCTTGATCTGACCGATATTTTCAAGTAAAGCTTTCTTTTCTTGCTTCATACTTTGGTAAATTTTCTTCGTCAAATTCAGAAAACTGAATCACTATCTTTAAGTGGCAATGTATCTTTTGCTAGTCTATCGCCAATAGAAATAATCTCTTTATGAATAAACGGAAACTTAGAAAGAGCTTCGATAGACTCTTTCTTACTGTTAAATATCTGATCAGATATTACGCCTTCAGTCTTTTTGTTAAGTAGTGGAATTTTTCCAATATCACGCAAATAACATTTAACGCTATCAGAAATATAACCTGACTCAGAAGTCTCTCTTACATCTTTTTCTGCTTCTTCAGATTCGCCCTCTTCTTCGCCTTCTTCGTCGGCACTAATATTATCTATTGAGCTCTCTATCTGAGATTTAAATAGAATTTTGCTATCAGAAGAATCTTCTTCAAACTCCTCAAGTGCGCTAGAATCTGCCTCAAGTTCTTCTTGCATAACAAGCTCTATATGTTCTTTTTCAAGAGTTTTTAGTAGCTCTGCTGTATCAGTTTCGCCAAGATGATTTCTTTCTGCAAAATCCATTACCTCTTCATAAGCAAGAACGCCTTTTTTGCGGCCACGCTCAATAAGTTCTTCGATAAGTTCTTGTTGCAGGTTTTGTCCTTCAACTTTTTTTATCGCTTTAGCGCTTGAAGCCGATGGAGCAGTTTTAGTTCTTTTTGATATAGTTGTTTTTGAAGTAGTAGTTTTTTTAATTTTTTTAGCCGTCATATGAGTCCCCTACGTAACATTTTTTCTTTTAATACCTGAAACTCGGATAAAATTTGCTTAATATCTTCTAAGTTTGTCCCACTTGTCTTTGCTTGTTCAACTTTAAGTTTTACATTATTTACTATCTGCTTCCAATGTTTCTTTTGAAATTGTGACAATATAGAGTCGAAACTTTGGTTTAGCGGTTCATTCTTAAAAATTATAAATGTGACTGTCTCTTTTTCTTCTTCATTAAGAATTGCGAAAAATGATTTAAAATCACCGTTTTCTTCTCTTTTTTTAAATGATCGGAACTTTATGAAAATCTCTTTTATTGGCGAGCTGAAATTGTCCTGAAGGTATTCTGCATCTTCCTCTTTGATCCCGCCATCTGAATTAAGTATAGCATAAAATAATTTATTTTCCAGAATAGTACTTTCTTCAAGAGACTCTGGGGTCTCATCAGAAATGTTAACTTTCATGCGTGTTTCTTTATGCTCCTGATGAGCATTTCCCAGGCGTTTTTTGGATATTTTACTCATCTCAGATTTTAATGTATCAAATGGGATATCCAACGCCTTAGAAGCATTTTGAAGTAATATATCTTGCTTTAGTGGATCAGAAATTAGGCTCACCGTCTCTATAAGTTCCTGAGTTAGAGACATTTTTTCGTTTAGGCCTTTTTCTTTGAACCCGCTTGAAATAAAGTTTATAAAAAACACAAAAATGTCTTGTGACTTTTCAACCAGCTCCTGTAAATTACCACCACCGGTTAAAAACGAAGCAGGGTCGTCCTGTTTTGGCAATGTCACCACGTTAAGGTCCATATTAAATTCCCAGCACAGTTTTGTAAGTCTTATAATAGCTTTTTGTCCTGCAGAATCGCCATCATAAATAACAGAAAGTTTTTGGGCGTATCGAGAAAGTTGTTTTAGGTGCTCCGTTGTGCAGGCGGTTCCAAGTGTTGCTACAGTATTGGTAAAGCCATACTGGACCATCATGACCGTGTCCATATAGCCCTCAACCAAAAAAACAGTTTCATGTTTTTGGATCTCTTTTTTTGCTATATCAAGACCAAATAATATAGACCCCTTGTTATAAAAGGCATGATCGTGTGAATTATAATATTTTGCTCTTGTGTCTTCTGGTTTAAATACTCTGCCGCCAAATGCGCAAGCCCTTCCCAAATGATCTTTTATGGGGAATATTATTCTGTCTTCAAAAGGGCTGTATAATCCGTTTGAGTGCTTACTTTCTATTAAAATATTTGCGTTGATCAAATCTTGGGCCAGAACCCCGTTATCTTTGCAATAGCTTATCAAATTCTTAATAGCTACAGGGCCCGCGGGAAAATAGCCTATATTAAAATTTGATATAGTTTTTTCACTAATGCCCCGAGATTTTAAATAATCTGTCGCAATTTTGTAATTATTAACTTGCTGATGGCACCAGTTGCCGACTAGTTCGTGGCAGTTTCTATAAATTTTTTCAGTTTTTGCATCTTTTTCATGCTCCCATACGCCAGCTTTTGTATACTCATCAGGTATGGCTATAGAATATTTTTCAGAAATTAGTTTGGCTGCTTCAATTTGGGAGCAATTTTCTATTTTTGAAATAAAAGATATAACGTCACCACCGGCATGGCATCCGAAACAGTAAAAAATATCTTTTCCAGGGCTAACTGTAAAAGATGCGGTTTTTTCCTGATGGAATGGGCAGGAGCCCTTATAATAGCCGCCGGTTTTTTTTAAAGTCGTATATTCTGATATAACATCCAAAATAGAAATGTTGGATTTAATGAAGCTGAAGATGTTCATCTTTTGGCTTCCAAATTACATAAATTAAAGCTATTAGAGATGCAAAAAATATTAATAGTGCTATCCATTGATCGATCGATAAAAATTGTAAAAAAATATTTTTCCCCAAATTTCTATCTCCCCTTAAAAAGTCTATAAAAAATCGCTCAACGGCCATTAATGTTAAATAGGTAAATATTAATTGTCCGGGCGATTTATAATAATTTTTACTTATGTAATATATAAGCAAAAAAATCATAAAAAAAGAAATCGAACTATACACTTGTGTCGGGTGCAGTCTCTCATAGAGCGGAGCATAACAGTCTGGGTTTGTATATGTTATTGCGCAAAACATATCGGTCCTGCAACCGTAGCAGCAGCCTGAAAAAACGCATCCCCATCTTGCTATTGCTTGAAACAATGGGACATATATTCCCGCGATATCGGCAACCGGAAGTAACGGCAATTTATATTTTTTTAAAACTATAGGGAAATATATCACCATGGCAATTACAGCGCCAAGTGAAGACAGGCCGCCATTCCAGATACTAAATACATCAAGTAAATTATTTTTATAATTATCCCATTCGCTAATAACGTGCAAAGCTCGCCCACCAATAACTGCAGATATAATACTTCCTGAAAGAATAGACACGGCGATATCGAGCGTTAAATATTTTTTTCCAAGATCGCTTTTTAATGCAAAATAGGTCATAACACAGAGTCCAATTGCAATAGCAACGCCATAGCTATGAACTGCGATCGGGCCGTATATGTTAAACAAAACTGGGTACATATAGTTATTTTTATTTCGCCCACCATCCCTCGATACACCCGTCTACGCTTTCAGCTGCGTCGGGCACTCGGGACGAGCGGGATTGGGTTCTATCAAGATTTTACTTAAATAAAAATCACGCAGTTGTGTGATTTTTAAAGTCAGTATATTCTCTAACTTTAAAAATTAAAAGTGATATAGCAGCAGGGGTCATGCCCTGAATTAAACCAGCCTGACTTATTGTGGCAGGCTTAAATTTCTTAAGTTTTTGTTGTAGCTCAATCGACAATCCGGGAATATTTTTATAGTCAAAATTTTCAGGAATTTTTAATGTTTGATAATAATGGGACTTTTCAACTTCTTTTTCTTCGCGCTTTAAATAGGGCTCATATAACACTTCCGCATGTATGCTCTGAAGGGCACGTTCAGTAATTTCGCCAGTTGCGCATTCAAGCATAATCTTTTTTGCTTCTTCTAATTTGCCATTAGTTAGCAATTGCATTATTTCTACATTTTTTTTGCTAGATTTAATCTGCTTTACAGCTTCATCAACCATATCTTTTTCTTTTTGAATATCAGAATATAAGCTCTCAGATATTAACCCAAGTTCGTAAGATATTTTTCCAAGTCTGTGGTATACGTTATCTTGTCTTAAAATTAATCTTCTTTCAGCGCGTGACGTAAACATTCTATAAGGCTCGTCTACGCCCAACAGAACAAGATCGTCGATCATGATCCCAATATAGCCTATGTTTCTATCAAAAATAAACTCAGGCTTATTTTGCACTTTTAATGCTGCGTTAATACCCGCAATTATCCCTTGACCAGCAGCCTCTTCGTATCCTGTTGTCCCGTTAATTTGACCCGCTAGAAATAAACCACTAACAGTTTTGACTTCAAGTGTGTGTTTAAGCTGATTTGGTGCAACAAAATCATATTCTACTGCGTATCCCGGTCTGACAATCACAGCATTTTCAAAGCCCTTAATTGTTCTAATAAATTTTTCTTGAACCTCTAGTGGCATAGATGTAGAAAGCCCATTGGGGTATATTTCGTCGTTAGAAGCACTTTCAGGTTCAACAAAAACATGATGGGAATTTTTGTCAGCAAATCTTGAAATTTTGTCTTCAAGAGAAGGGCAATATCTAGGCGGAGTACCCTTAATATGCCCAGTAAATATGGGCGATAATTCAAAATTATTTTTTATAACTTGATGAGTATTCTCGTTGGTAAAAGTTATATAGCAGTCCATTTTGCCTGTAACTTTATGCGGGTAAAACTCAAACAGGTGTGTAAGCTCGTCTGAGCCCTGTGCTTCCATTACGCTAAAATCTATACTGGATCGCAATAATCTTGCAGGGGTTCCAGTTTTTAGTCTTCCCATTTTTAGGCCAAGTTTTGCTATACTTGTTGAAAGATTTACAGCCGCTTCTTCGCCCTGTCTTCCGGCAGTTTTATTTGTCTGACCAACATGAATTAGGCCATTTAAAAATGTTCCTGTAGTAATAATTACAGTCGGTGCATTATAAATTTGCCCATCTCTTGTCTTAATTCCAGTAATTTTCGTGCCACGCCCCTCGATACTTTCTACTTCGCTAGCGCTTCGTAGAACACTCGGGACGAGCGGGTTTTTATCGCAGCTGGGTTCTACTATCAACTCTTCTACCATACTAGAAAGCAGAGTTAAATTTTCAGTTTTCTTTAAATATTCTTGGCTAAGTTTGCTATAAGCAATTTTATCTATTTGTAATCTTAAACCTTGAACAGCGGGCCCTTTTCGAGTGTTTAGCATACGGGCTTGCAGATAAGTTTGCGTGCAAAGTTGAGGCATAAGGCCGCCAAGCGCACCAATCTCATAGACTATATGCCCTTTTCCAATACCACCGATTGCAGGATTACATGGCATAAGACCAATTTTATTAATGTCTAAGGTCACAAGAAGAGTTTTGCAGCCCAACCTTGCAGCCGCATAAGCTGCTTCAATTCCGGCATGACCACCACCAACGACGATTACATCAAAATTATTATTAAGCTCTAGATTTACCATTAAAAATTGCCCCCAAAAAGAAATAACCACAGAATTTAATCTGCAGTTATTATTATACTATTTTTTATTATAAAGCGTAATTTTAGAAAAAATTAATCAGCCTTTAATCTTCCATTTCATCTAATTTTCTAGACTTCTTGCCAAAGGACTCAGGTTCAATACCTTCACCACTTCGTACATCTCTCGTCGTCAAAATCCGTCCCTTTAATTCAGTAGTTTTTACTAAATCTTTTGCATCTTTTTTTATTTCTAAATCACAGCTTTGATTGATAGCACTATCTAAATATTTTATTGTCAATGAATAGTCCCTAGTTTTAGCATAGAAGTGGCTGATTTTTCCTAGCAAAAGAGCAGATTCGGCTTTTGCTCTAATATTTATATTTTGCTTTTCTACAGGGATCAGTAGCTCCTTTATTTTTAGACCATTATTTGGGTCTAATAATGTGATGACATCTGTGCTTTTAAATCCTCTTTTTTCTTGCAATAAGGGTATATTCAAATCCACATAGTAAACTATGGCCATATATTTCACCCAAAGATTTTCTGTTTGATCTTTCAAGCTTATAATTAATTGGGCGACCAGATTTTTAGTTTCTAAATTCGGGCCTGAGAAAAATGTCTCAAAAATCCAAGCCAGTTTTGCTGCCCAGATATCGTAGATTACCGGTTCATTTGAACAATTAGGACTTGCTAAGTTTTCATAAAATATATTTTTGAGATTTATATCAGTGGCAAGTTGTTGATCGCTTGGTAGCTGTGCGGGTTGGCCCATTATCGACCAAGTGCTTATCAGCAGGCTTAAAACCATAAGTTTTTTGAAAAAGTTCATAAATAGCCTCTCATTTTGGAACAGAATCGAATTTTATTATTATTAAAATTATTTTATATATAAGCTAATTTTAGCAATTATATTATCCAATATGCAATAATTTTATCGACTTGTTCATGTTTTTTTAATATTTTCAGGTTTGAATAAGTGTGCTAGCATTTTTTTGGGCAAACAAAACGGCCCCGGTTTAATGGGGCCGAAATAATATCAAGATTTAGTATATTTTACGCTTTTTTGATACGTGTATTTAGAATTCCCAGAAGCTTTCCAAAGTCATTCTTTAACATTTCTTCTATGTGCAAGCGTACGTCGTCGCGCAATAAGTGTTTGTAATCCTTAATGGCCACACCAACTTTTACCGCACTTTTTTCAGCTTTAAGTTTAACCAAAGTTGTACAGAATTGTTTGAACTCAGAAAGTTCTTTTAATTCTTTATGCACTTCATCAAGCCATTCATGCCACTTTTTGTTAGGGTGTTTGGCAAGATCCAAGAAGTCTTTAAGTAAGTCCATTGCACGGTCTTTTGGTGAACGAGCATCTACTGTTATCTTTGTATCGTTACGGATAATATCGACTTCAGCAGATTCTAGCTCCATTTCCCCCATATTAACTTCTGCTTCGATTTCATTCTCATTTTCATTAGATAATACTAAGCTTTGGCCTGTTACTAGTAACCCCAGTAAAGCTAAAAACTTTATATTTTTTATAGATTTCATATTAATTCCCTTTTGCGTTAAAACCCACAGGTTTAAACTTTAACCCTATAGATTCCAAGTAGAAAGCTTTTAATGCTCAACTATACTTTCCATTGTAAACCAAAGGGTTTTTATGTCAAAAGGGGGGGTGGCCAAGCAGTTTTTACAGGTTACTTAACCTTCATTCTTGTGCTAACTATAACATAAAGCTTATACGGGTCGTTGTCATACATCGTATCTATAATCGTCTTTAAATCTGTTGAAAGTATATTGTCATATTTTTTCAGCACTTTGCCGACCTTTAAAGGGTCCTTTTCGCCTTTAAGCCTTTTTAGATCATCACAAAAAGCCTTATATTTATTAACATGTTTCAGTTCTTCTATTACTTGATCAAGCCATTCACGCCATTTTCTATCTACATGTAATTCAGGAGTTAAAAAATCTCTTAAGATTTTCATAGCCCTGTCCTCATGACACATTTCTCTTTCATGGCAGCTGAATAATGAGCAGTCTGATTTAATGGTATTCTGGGATATGCTCGATAATCCTGATATACCCAGAATTAATAGTTTTGAATATTTATTATTCTTCATCTTTTCACCCCTAAAATAAAAAAAATATCAACAATTCAACAATTGTCCCTTAATTTCAAATTAACAGTTTTTTGTGTAAAATTGATAGAGATTTTTTCCGCCGTCGCTAAAGCTATGGCGGGACGGGGCTATTTCACCCCGTTCTTCAGGGGTTCGTGACTTTAGTTGGAGTAAATAATTTTTTTGAAAGAGTATTAATGCTATATCATGCTTCTTTTTACTTAAAGAATTATATAAGTGCTTTTAACGTATTTCACTATGTCAGCTTCAGGTGCATGGGTTCGTTGTTAACCGCGCTTTTATTATCTTTTCTTTTTGGTGACTGGTTCATTAACAAATCACGACTATTTTTTAGATCGAAATCCAGAGAATATACCCCCGAAAATCATAGAGCAAAAGATGACATGCCAACCATGGGGGGCGCCTTTATGCTCGCCATAACTTTTATCTCTGCTTTACTCTGGTGCAATCTATCGCGCCCAGAAGTCTGGATATTTTTGCTCTGCTTATTGCTGTTCGGCGCTATAGGCTTTTGGGATGATATTAATAAAATCTGGTACAAAAAGGGGATATCTGAAAAGCATAAATTCAGGGCACAAATCTTAAGCGCCCTTATAGTCGTTCTTCTCTGGATCTACACTGTAAACCCATCAACTAGCCTAATTTTGCCCTTATTTAAGAATTTTAGGCCAGATTTGGGTATATTTTTTATATTTTGGGCCATATTTATCATCGTAGGAACAAGCAACGCTGTTAATCTTACTGATGGGCTAGATGGCCTGGCTATCGGCTCTCTTATCTCAAATTTCGCTACATTTTCACTAATTTGCTACTTGGCGGGCCATGCCAGCTTTGCCCAATACTTAAATATCCCATTTGCTGATACCTCAGAAATAGCGATCATTGGGACGATTTTGCTCGGCGTTTCCCTGGGTTTTCTCTGGTACAACGCTTACCCTGCACAGATTTTCATGGGAGATGTTGGTTCACTGGCTCTTGGTTCAGGGCTGGCCCTTATGGCTCTTATGTGCAAACAAGAGATTTTACTCTCAATTTCAGGGGCGCTGTTTGTTGTAGAAGCACTTTCTGTTATTGTCCAGGTTTTTTCTTTTAAATTTTTTGGCAAACGCATCTTCAGGATGGCGCCAATTCACCACCATTTTGAACTACTGGGCTGGCAGGAATCGAAAATAACTACCAGATTTGGAATTATCTCTCTTGTTCTATGTCTGGTTTCTTTAATGCTCCTAAAAATGGGTTAACTTAAAAGAGATAATTCAGGAGATGTAATTTATGAAGAATCTAAAAAAGTTATTAACAGTTTCATTACTGTTTTCTGGTTTAAGATTAAGTTCAGAAAATCTGGAAAATTCAAAAAATAAACAAGCACAACTTTCTGAATTTATTAAAAATAACAAACAGATACAGACTTTCTTGAAATTTGCAAAAGACCATAAGGGTATAATTATTTCAAATCTTATTACCGCTCTTGTTACCGCGTATTTGACATATGGATTTTTTACGGCGCCTGAGATAGTTTATAAGTGGGAGAAAGTTGACGATGAAACTGGGGAATTAAAAAATGTTGGGGAAATGAACGTCCCTGCTTATAAAAGAATTTTGTGTTCGCCTCTAGTTCCACTGGTTAGATTTTTTAAACTATATGACTCGCCCTTTATAAAAAAGATTTTTGATTCCGGGGATTATGAAGTCTCTTGGACAGTTGTTTTCAGTGAACCTACAACAAAATAATATTATAAAAACGGGAGCGGTGTATTTCACGCTCCCGTTTTAGTTTAAAAACAAACTTAATTTGTTCTTGCGGCCACTTCTTTGATCACATCAAAAATCGCATCAGCATTCTGAATCACATTAAATTCAGGCAAGCCGGCCAGTGCGTCAAACTGGTTCTTTTTATATTTAAAATTAAATGTACTTGTGTAAGACTGCTTTTCCCAATTATAGCCGTTTAAATACGCGCCGTTTTCGTTGGCAAGCGGCATATAAATAATAACAGGCACTTTAGGGTCCTCGTCTTTTAATATCGTAATATTGCGGTTTATTATATCATCGTCGTTCATGTCAAATTCGGGCATATCATAATCATGCTCGATTGCCCATTTGTATGCCTTTTTGAACTCCATTCCACCAACATTTCCAGCAGAAGCATCAAAGATAATAATAATATCAGATTTGCGTTCAAGAAGTGGCGGAAGTGGCAGATTAAAATATAATCCAGCGTCGACCATCGATATATACTTTTCGTCTTTTAAAGGGCTTGCGGGAATATGTTTTGATATATTAAATACTGCCGCAGGGGATAATCTCAAGTTGCCAACAGGTGTGTTTTCTACTATGTGATCAAAAATAGAATAAGGGAAAGACTGGGACTGATTAATTTTTTCGCTTTCAGATTGAATCAGATCTTTCATTGCGATTTCAAACGCAGAACCCCAAATTCCCATCAAATATCCCAAGCTTTGTTCAGGTGCGTAGTCTTTTGATATGCCATTACTAAATTTTCTACCAAATGCCCATGTTGGAACATAAGATTTGAGATAGCTGCTGCCAATTTCAAATGGCGTATATTCCATCCATTCGTATTTATCCCCTTTTAAACATAAAACCGAGGTATAGATTGGCATAAGTTTGTCGCCGGTCATAATATAATGGGCCGATTCAGAGAGTCTTACAGACTGTCTTTTTTTATCAAAAAATTTAAGAATTTTGTCAGCCAAAAGTCCGCCATAAATATCCACAGGTGTTATCGGTTGCAGGTTAATCACTTTATCAAGCAGAGTATCGGTAAAGTATGTCATTTGGACAGGATTTTCTATTGGCCCAAGACCCAATTCAGTACGACCTTGTAAATATGTTCTAAATTCTGAAAGTGAACAGTTTTTGCAGGTCCATGGCGCAAGGGTCCATGTTGAACCTGAAAGGGCGCTGGCATAAGTTAATAATTTTAATAACCCCGTTTGTTCTAGGCCTCTGAAAAACCCTAAAGTTGAGATCATGGCACGATACCCGCCGCCACTGAAGCAGACAGATATTTTTGGCACATGTTTAACAGTGATTCCCAAATCTTTAAGTTCTTGTTTAACTTTTTGGGACCTTTTGCGTATAAATACGGCTTCTCCCTCGTTATAAAGTTCCCCGACACGTATTTTGGCCTGAGTTTTGGAATATGGGTTATTATTTATCGATAAAGCTTTTATTTCAGAAACTTGAACTGGATTGGCGTCTAAGGCCTGCTGTATTCTTTGTTCGTTTGCATCCAAAATTTTATTAAATTCTTCTTGGTCCGCAGGTTTAAGTTTTGATATGGGAACTTCACAATCTGCCAACACCGGACCAAATAGACCCAAATATAATAGCTTTGAAAATAGCCTGTTATTCATACACGACCCTTTTTTTTAGGTTGTTTTAATTAATAATTTTTTTGATTATTAACTTCACCGGTATTTTATAACTATTTTTGGGACTTTACTCAAATTTGGTCTAAAAATTATTAATCCCATAAAAACTGACCCAATTGACAACTAGAATATATAATTTAAGCTTAATAATATGTCTTATAATGGTTTATGAGTGATTAGTAATAGTAATTGAATAGAGAATAATGGAGTAAACAATATGTTTTCTAAAAATATCAAAAAAATAGCCTTAACAGGTTTGCTGCTTTTTGGCTCTTTAAATGCCATTGATACAAGTGTAATATACAAAGTTTTTGATAAATTAGGATCTATAACTGACCCAATACTTACACGTGGTGAGCTTAGTGAAAAACATAAGCAAATGTTTGAAGAAACAGCCAAGAAATTGGGGATTGATCATCGTGATATTAAAGCCCGAAATTCTGGTTTAATAATGAGACTGTTTTTTGGTTATAATAATGCCATGGCCTACCCGCAAACCAATAGGGTATACATCAATGAAGATTGTCTCAATGAAATAGATGATAACTCGAAGCAATTTTTAATGGCACATGAGCTTGATCATCATCTCAATCATGATATCTTCTCTAAAATTGTTATTAATAACATAGCTTTTCCACGAGTCGAGGACGCTATAGTTAAGAGTTGCGCCATAAAAGGTTTTATTGATGGGGAAAATGATAATTTCGCAAAGCAATATATGACTTATGGTATTAATTATCATCCATATTGGATGCTTTTACCTAAATTAGGCATTAGCAATGAAATAATAATAAAAATTATACAATTTTTATTGCCATTGCCCGGTATTAATCTGAGTTTTCTTGAGTTGTTGAAGGGTAAAATTAATCAGTCGTTTGAAACCCGCGCAGATACACAAGCAGTAACCATCGCAGGGGTAAATCCTGATGGTGGTGTGAAATTGATGAGATACCTACATCATCCAGATACAAAAAACTGGCCATTGTACGCAAAAATTAAACAATTTTGTATAGAAAAATTTGTATTGCCTGTTATATCTTTACCTCTCTTTAAGGAACATGTGGATCATTTGGTTTCATTAGAAGACAGAATCGCTCATATTAAGAGCTTGAAGCCGCAGTGGGAAAAAATGCAGGAAGAGAAACAAAAATCTGCTTAATAAATTAAGCTTTATAAAATATTATGGGCGCGTAAACTACGCGCCCATTTTGATGCTTAAAATAAATTTAAAATGTTGATTAAACTAAGCTACTTTATTTTTATTTTTCAAATTAAAGAACATAAAGCTGCCGAAAGCTATTATTAAAAGCAGGCTAGCAAGTGCTGCAAATCCCGTAAGCAAGAAGCTTCTGATGCAAGCAGCGATTAAAATAGCACAGCTTAGTAAGCTAGCTACAGGCAGAAAGGATAATCTGTTATTTTGTCTATAATCTAAAATTGTATAAGCGATAACGCTAATGGTATAAGCGATTGCGCCGCCAAAGGCACTAATTTGTTGTAATGGCACTTGGTTGCCCTTAGTAAATAACAAATAACTTGCTGCAATTAAGCCCTCAATCACTGTGCAATAAAATGGTATATTGTGCTTATTTAATTTTGTTAAAGTATTATGACCAAATATGTGTTTGTGTTCAGCCAAAGCGTATAAGTTCCAAGTGTTACTGTACATGATGCCATATGCGGCTCCCAATGCAGAAGAAGCTATGCCAATATGCAAAATCCCAATAATTGTATTTTTTAAGTTATGCCCTGACCCAAATAATTTGCCTACAAGTGCTGGGAAAGCTTCTAGGTAACTTGAAAGCCCAGAAAGTTCTGGCCCCAGGTTTGCATAAAACAAAAACTGGAACAAAGTTACAACTGTAACTACTGTAAAGAAAGATATTAAAATTGCTTTAGGGGCGTTCTTTTCTGAGTCTTCGATAGAATTACTTAAAGAACAGCTTGCTTCAAATCCGCTGAATGCAAAAAGCACAAAGGGTATGCTCGCCGGTATTCCCGTCCAAACTAAAGCTGAACTATCAAAGTTTGCCCCGGAAAATAAAAATATACTGGATAAAATTACGAACAAAATTGGTATAAGTTTTAGGGCTATAAAAGATATCTGTATAGACTTGCCAATTTTTAAGTTAAATCTATTAAGCAACACAAATAAGAAAATTACCAAAAGATCAAGATACAGTGTATTAATCTGGGAAATACCAGAAAACACTTTTTGTAATAAAGACAAGCAAACATGAATACTTAGCCCGCAAGAAGCCATTTTAGCCGTAAAATATGCCCAAGAACTTAAGAAGCCAATATATGGCGAAATAACAGTCCCAAAGTGATAAAACGTGCCGCCTAGCTGAAATTTAAGCAAATTTGAGATTGAATAAATTAAGGGGAAAATAAGCAGGCCAACTATTGGGTAAACAGCTGCTCCAAGTAAACCTGCGTTTTTTGATAATAGTACTGTATTAATAAAAATACCTGAACCAAGCATGATATTGATATTAATAACTATTGCAGCTAATAAAGACAGTTTATGTTTGCTCATCAAATTACTTTCTTGATTAGTTTTTAAATTTTTTAGATTTAAAAAAATAATTTAAATATTTATTAAATACATAGCGATAGAACCAGCAACAGCAGCGTTAAGACTTTCAGTTTGTCCTGGCATTTCAAGCGTAACCAGTTCGTCGCAGTCTTTTAGTCTATCAGAATCGATTCCATGCGCCTCTGAGCCTATAACAATTAAACTATTTTTCAAATCTGCTTTATCAAGTTCTGAGATTTTTTTTCCGCCGGTTACTATCAAGCCGATAAGTTTGCTTTTATTTTTGTTTTTACTTGCTACTAAGTCTTGCCAGGTTGTTTGAATAATATTAACCATAGATATGGTCCCTGCGCTTGCTTGAATAACTTTAGGGCTCCAGCAATCAGCGCCGCCTACTATCACAACATTTTTCATGCCAATAGCTGCAGCAGTTCTAATTAATGTCCCCATATTTCCTGGATCAGATATGCCCGCAAGAACAACACCCGACTTGGCCGCAACATCCCTCGATACATTTTTCTCAGCTTCGCTTCGAAAAACACTCGGGACGAGCGGGATTCCTGATTCACCAACTTTTTGCATAGCCTTACCTACTTTAAATACAGCAAGTAAGCCACTAGGTGTAGTAGCAGAGCTTATTTTGTTCATGACCATAGGGGCAACTATAGTAACTTTTTCTTTGTCCACCAAACTTTTTGCAACTTCAAGATTTTCAAAAGTTATATAAAGCGTGTGTAGCGCATATCGCTTTGAATTTAAAAAAGTTTCGATTGCGCGTTGGCCTTCAACGACGCATAGGCCCGCTTGTGCCCTGTATTTTGCTTGTTGTAATTTTACAAGTTCTTTTACTGTTTCGTTTGATATAGTATTTATTTTTAACATTAGATTAAATCCTCCAAAATATTGTTTCTATAATTTTTCATTAATTCTATCATAAAAGCTAAATTATGAATTGTTGCCAAAATTATGCCTGTCATCTCTTTTGCTTTAAAAAGATGATGAATATACGCTCGTGAGTAATTTGTGCAAGCAATGCAGCTGCAAGTTGCGTCTATCGGTCCAAAATCTCGTTTATATTCGCCATGAAGTATTTTAAGATTTTTGTTTTTAGTAAACAATAATCCATGACGTGCGCACTTTGTTGGATGTGAGCTGTCAAAAGTATCTATGCCAAGTTTAATAATTTCAGGAATCGATTCAAGATCGCCAATCCCAAGTAAGTGATTTGGCTTATCTTCAGGAATTTGTGGCATCAAATATTTTAACATTTCAAACATCTCTTGCCTGTTTTTTCCTAAGCTTCCACCAATTGCAAAACCATCAAAATCCAAATTTGTTAAAATTTTGCAACTTAGTGAACGTAATTCTGGATCTATTCCACCGTGAATAACAGAATATATCGCTTGATTATTAATATTTTTCTTATGTTCATCAAGTGAGCGTTTTTCCCATCTGTGGGTTCTATCCAAAGAATTTTTTAAATATTTTTTTTCAACATGATATGGAGGCAACTCATCAAGGGGGATAATAATATCGGCGCCAAGAGATTTTTGGGTTTGTATAGATGTCTCTGGAGTTAATAATATTTGCTCGCCGTCTCTATAAGACCTAAAAATTACGCCTTCTTCTGTTATTTTTACAACTGAGCCATTTTGTTTTTTTTGACCCTTACTTTTTAGCTCATCTTTTACAGTTCCGTAAGACAAACTAAAAACTTGAAATCCACCAGAATCGGTGATTATTGGCTGTTTTCTGTTAATAAATTTATGCAACCCGCCTGCTGATTTTACAACATCAGGACCCGGGTGCAATAATAAGTGATAAGTGTTACAGAACATTAGTTGCAAACCAAGATCATTAACAATATTTGATTCGACAGCTTTTAGTGTCCCATTTGTGCCAACTGCGACAAAATCTGGGGTGTTAATTATCCCGTGCGGAGTGTGAATTCTTCCGACGCGAGCGCGAGATTTTTTTGATTGGTGAACAATTTCAAATTTGAAAAAATTATTTGAGAAATTGCTGTTGGTTTTATCTTGCATATCTTAGTTGTCTGTGTTGCTTATTTTATTTGCTTTGTTTGCTAGTTTTTTAAAAATTGTCAAAACTGGGGCTGAAATCAAAATAGTTGTTATTTTTATAGTATAACTTACAAATATTATTTGATACATAGTGTTAATCGATTCAAAACTTGAATTTAATTTATACAGCCCTAAGAAAGTAAAAATAACTGTGTCCAGTAGCTGGGTAATAGAAACTGAAATATAATTTTTTAAGGTAAAATTTTTATGCTTAAACTTTTCTTGAAGCTTTGCGTAGAGCCAGCAGTCTAAATTTTGGCTAACAAAATAAGCTGTTAAAGATGCAACTATAATTCTTGGCATGCCAGATAAAATTAAATTGTAGCATGTTTGGGAAATATCTGAGTTTGCAGGGATATAATTCAAGTGAAGTTGGGATAAAATAGTGTAAATAATAAGAGTAAAAAAACTTGCGTTAACAGCTTTTTGGGCTTCAGTTTTTCCATAATATTCTTGAACCAAATTAAGCCCGAGTGTGCAGCCAACTGCCAATGCATCTGATGCTGTCGCGATAAACCCAAATAATACTATCTGTTTTGTCACAAATAAATTGGCCAGAACAGCTTGCAAGCTAATAAAGCTTATAAGGGCAGTTTTTGACAAGTTTAAAGCAAAAATCGAACTTGCGCTTAAGATTATCACGTATATAAAAAATATTAGTTCGTTCATGTTATTTTATCCCCTTCCCCTTCGATACGTTCTTCTTCGCCAAGGCTTTGAAGAACACTCAGGGCGAGCGGAGAGTCGTGTTACTTATTTAATAATTTTTTTAAATTGATTTCTGAAAATTTGTTAACAATCTCGTCAGCTTCTTTTATCTGCTCAGGCTTGCCATGGGTGTTAATCCCAATACAGTACATGCCGGCAGCTTTTGCAGCCTTAACGCCATGTGCAGAGTCTTCGATTGCTATGCAATATAGAGGGTCTATTTCAAGCTGTTTTGCTGCGTGTAAATACACAGCTGGATCTGGCTTACAGACGTTGTTAACATGGGAAATGTTGTATATGTGTTCTCCGAAAAATCTATCAAGTCGCAACTTTTCGTTGGTGATTGTTAAAGTTCTGTCATCAGCATTGGTTGCTATACCAGTTTTTAGATCATGAGACAGTACAAGCTCGTGAAACTCCTGAAACCCTTCTATAAATTTAATTCCGTCCTGATACAGGCTTGAAGCTATATTAGATTTTTCTTGCATTAAACTTTCAAGTGTATCTTCAAGTTTCATCAAATCTTTTATAATCTTGCAGCTTTTATGTATAGCCAGCCCGTGAGTTTGTCTATTTACTTCTTTTTGTAAATCATCAGGATAGTGGGCAACTTTGCTACGTATTAGATGATTGGTCGCGTTGACCCAGATATGTTCGGTGTCGACAATTGTGCCGTCCATATCAAAAATTATTGCCTTAAATTCTCTTTTCATATTTTTCACTTTTATTTTTTTGGTTATTATAATTATTATTATTTAAATTTTTAAATTTATTTTTTAAATTTTGTAAACTATTTAAACTAACTGCAAACTGTAAATTCTTAACCATAAATAACAAAAAGGTTTTAGTATGCTCAAGATATTTAAACGACAAGTTTTCTCAGCTCTAGGCTTTTTTATACTATTTTTTATCTGCAAATTTATAAAAATTGGGCCAATGTTCGGCGCCATAAAGGGCAATTTCTTGGCCA
Organism: uncultured bacterium; assembly: GCA_963717435.1. Taxonomy (GTDB): domain Bacteria; phylum Babelota; class Babeliae; order Babelales; family Babelaceae; genus MFD05580-245. The sequence continues at coordinate 271,331 of OY970332.1, read as the reverse complement.
GCCAAGTTATAATGCCTATATCTGGAATGCTTACGGGAGGATTTGGAATTATCAGTCTCTTTGTCCTGTCGGCGATTAGTAATTTTACTTTTAAATTTAGTTTATATTCATTATCGACAGTATATCATATCCCAAGTTTTTTTGCATCCCTGGCTTTATTAACGCCAAAAAATAGAGTTTTAAACCTGATTCCAAGCCTGGTAAGCTATATTATCCCATTAACCTGCGCAGCTTTATTTATAGCCAACCCTGTAGGGTCTAAAATACCAGCTTATGCTCTTTATTGGGTTATACCTGTAGTTATAGCTATTTTAGGATCTACACTGGGAATTAAAAATCTATTCCTAAATGCTCTAAAATCGACGTTTATTGCCCATGCCGTGGGTACTGTGATTTTTATATATTCTGTGCCATCTGACGTGAATTTGTGGGCAAATTTGGCAAAAATAGTATGGATGGAGCGCCTAATTCTTGCCGGCTTTATCACCGCCGGGTATAAGTTAATTGTTTTTGCTAAATCTAGATTTGGCGAATTGGCTCGTTCAGCAAAACTTTTAATTCTGGAAAATTAATTTTTAAGGTTCGATAGCCGTCCGGCGCTCGCCCTGAGTGTTCTTCGAAGCCTTCTACTACGTTCTACGAACTTCGAAGAACAGGTTGGCGAAGAAGAATGTATCGAAGGGTGCCGGGATGCTTTTCTCTCTTACTCTATACGACTCTGCAGAGTTTTAATAACATTGGTCCAAAACGAAGTGACAGGGTCAGCATAAAGATACGAAGTGGCCCATTGGGTGTAACTCATGTTCTTTTGCGCCTGTTTTTGATATTCACTTGCATATTCTTTGGCGATTTTAATTGCTTCTTTGAAGTCTTTGTCGGTTGGGTTATAGTCTTCTATATACTCAAAAACGTTATATTTAAAATCTTGTAGCGCGTTATTAAGATCTTGTTCTTGTATTTTCTTCTCAATAAATCTTTGTACGTAGACATTTAGATCTTTAACCAAAAGAGTCAAAAATGGGCGTTCTTCCGATCGTTTTACGTTTTCAAACTCTTCAAAGCCTTGTATTTTTGTCCCAAGTTTTAAATTTTTCTCACTTATCTCTTTTTTTATTCTATCAACTATAAGTTTTCTATAAGCGGTATCATGTTTTCTTAGCTCATCTTCGGCGATCTGCAAAGCAGATTTTCCAGTTGTTTGGTCGATCAACTCAGGGTCGATCTTTCTGTTATAAAAAAGAAAATTTATTGTTTCCAGATCACCTTCGATAATGGCCTCTATTAATGCTCTTCTATTTTCGTTAAGTTTTGCATCAACTTTCTTTTCTGCCGCGCTGACATATTCTTCTATTGCTCGAGATCGATGCTGTCTGGCCATTTCTTGAGACTGCTTGAATATTTCTGCGGCAGTTAATTGTTGCCCGGCTTTTCCGTCTGTGCAAGAACTATTTGTGTAAACTGTGATTAGAGTTAAAAACAGATTTTTAAAATTAATATTTTTAAGATTTTTCATATAACCATCCCATTTAGATTAAACTTGTCCATTCTACAACTAACTTTATATAATCTCATTTCAAATAGTCAATAATATTTGATTTCAAAAATAAATTTGGCCCATAGATTTGCTTTTTTTTTGCGCAAAATTACCCTTATTACAGTAAATTTGTTAAAAAAATTAACACCTTAAACCTTGGTTTTGCTTATATGATTTCACATCTTGCTATAATTATGGACGGTAATCGGCGTTGGGCAAAAAGAAACAGTCTTATGCCTTGGCAGGGTCATTCCAAGGGGGTTGAAACTGTAAAAATGGCAGTTGAATTTTGTTTAAAAAAGGGAATCAAATATTTATCTTTATATACGTTCTCAATAGAGAATTTTAAGCGCTCCCCACAAGAAGTAACCTATCTTTTTGAGCTATTAATAGACCAGGCAACTAAAAACTTAGATTTTTTATTAAAAAACCAAGTTAAAGTAAATTTTGTTGGAGACAGATCCCTTTTCCCTGAGCACGTTTTATCAGCTAGTGAAAATTTGGAAGAAAAAACCAGTGACTGTAAAAGTTTAGATCTAAATATTTTGTTCTGTTACGGTGGCCAACAAGAAATAGTTGCTGGAGTTAAAGCTGCTATAAACTTGGTGCAAAACAATAAACTTGATATAGCTAGTTTGAACGAAAAAAGTTTTGGGGATTTACTTTGGTCAAGCATAGCCCCAGCGCCTGATTTGATTATCAGGACGGGTGGCATGCACAGATTAAGTAATTTTTTGTTATATAACGCAGCTTATAGTGAACTTTATTTTATTGATAAACTCTGGCCCGATCTTATAGATTCAGATTTGGATCAAGCATTAAATTTTTTTGAAGATTGTAAAAGGAATTTTGGAGCATGAAAAAACGGATATGTGTACTCGGTGATGGAGCCTTTGGAACAGCATTTGCGCAATTTATTGCCTCAAATGGATACGAAGTTAATTTATGGTGCTATAACAGCACAGTTTATGATGAGATAATCAAAACTAGAACTAATAATATTTATTTGCCCAATATTAAGCTAGATTCTAAAATTTTTGCCACGACAGATATTAAATCTGCATTAAATAATACTGATATTATTTTTGAAGCTATTCCTGCGCAGTTTTTGCATTCAAGCTTGCGCGATATAGCAGATTCTTTAGGTAATAAAATTATTTGTGTGCTCACCAAGGGTCTTGCCAACAGCACGACAGGCAGTAGTTTTGATTTGCCAACTCAGGTTATAGAAAAAATAAATTCTAAAGCAAAACTTGTTGTAATTTCGGGCCCAAGCTTTGCTGTTGATTTGGCACTTTTAAACCCAACAGGTTTAGTTTTGGCATCAAAAGACAAATCAGCTACAACTTCGATTTCTGAGATTCTTAATAACAAGTTTGACAACAAATTGTCAGATCAGAATTTTACTCGTCCCCGCTCGCCCCGAGTGGTTTTCGAAGGCGAAGCTGAGAAAAATGTATCGAGCGGTGGTGGGCTAAATATTTATCTTGAATTTACAGAAGATATAATAGGCGTTCAGGTTGCCGGGGCAGTTAAAAACGTAATAGCATTAGGTGTCGGAATTTTAGATGGGTGCGGGTACAGTGATAATACCAAAGCGCTGTTTTTTTATAAGTCGATAAACGAAATAAAAACTCTAATAAAATATTTTGGCGGTAATCCAGAATCAGTTTATTTGCTTTCCGGGATTGGGGACCTTGTTTTGACTGCATTTATGTCGCAGGGGCGTAACAAACAGGTGGGCTTTAATATAGGCCGCGGTGAAAAAATCTGTGATATTTTAAAAGAGGTGAATTTTGTGCCCGAAGGCGCTAATACTATAAAATCTATAAATGAAATTCTTGAAAAAAATAATCTAGATCTGCCAATATGCAAAGCGATATATAATATCGTTTACAATAACTTTAAAGTTGAGACTTTAATTTCAAAACTTTTTTGATTTTATATTGTTTTGGAAAAAAATGGGTGTTACCCTCTTCAAGTTGTCTTAGTTTGATTGTTAAAAAAAGAGGGTTTTTATGATTATGCAAGTTTTTAGACATAACTTAGTTTTTATGTTTTTGGCTCTATTTTTTCCGACAAAAAATATTTGTGAAAATAGTTCTGAAAAAGCTCATTTTGCAGAGAATGTTGCTGTTGAGGGACAGGACCAAAATGAAGAGAAGGGTCTTTTCTGGCCAGATAGCCCCAACACTCAAACTCTTGACCCCAAACTTATGATGCAGCTTTTTAATAATATATTAACATTGGTAAACGAATCGATCTCTCTTAAAATTACATCAGATGTATTCAAGTTAACACTTACTGAACTTGGGGAACAGGTTGATAAAATTAATATGGATCTTGATGCAAAAACGAAGTTGCAGGCAAAAATAAAGTTTTTGGTTAATCAGCTTCCAAAATTTTCAAATAAGAACCAAAAGGACATTATTATGTTAACCAAGCTTGTGGATCAATTAAGTTCGCATGAGTAAGAAGATTTTTAATTCGTAAAAATAAGAAAGGGCAACTTTTTTTAAAAAAGTATTATTTATTGTGTTCAATTATTAAAAATTAATAAAAATTTTATTTTCGGGGAATAGTATGAAATTAAATATTAAATTATTATTGATTGCACCTCTTTTTGTTCCAGGTTTTTCTTCTGCTGCGATGCGGGATGTATCAGATTGGGCTGATCAGGTTGAAAGCTTGCTTACAACATTTTCGACTATCGAACAATCATTTGCAAATGACATCACACTTTACCAAGGACTTGCAAGTAATTTAGATTCTAATATTGCTCAATTTGATGCTGTTGCTGCTGAGCGTCAAAATTTGATCCAAGTTGTTCAGTCTGACGTGGCTCAACTAACTAGTCAGTTGGCCCAAGCACAAACGGACACTCTTAACACAACAACTCAAGATGCTGCAGTGATATCCGGGCTTCAGACTCAGATTAATAATTTAACTGCTCAAACTCAGGCTGAAATTGCAGATTTAAACCAACAAATTACAGAACTAAATTCAGAGCTGGCTGCAGCACAACAATCGTATGCAGCATTGGTTAATTCCGATGCTCAAAAAGCGGCTGATATAATTAACCAACTAACAACAGTTAGCAATACCTATCAAGGTATGCTTGATTCAAGAACAGCATTCTTGGCATCATTGCAAAACTTTACAAACAAAGCACTTGGACATCTTGCACTTGAACAATCTGATATTGAGAATTTGCAAGCTGCTCTTGCTGGACAAAATTTATCTCAACCTGCGGCTCCAGCGGGTCAATAAATTTTAATAAATTAGTATTAACTAATTTATTAAAATTTTACACACAATAAGTTATACAAAAACAGAGGCGGCAAAATATTTTGCCGCCTCTGTTAATTTTTATTTTAAATATAATTACTTGCCATTTGCATAGCAGATTATAATTATTATTTACTTATTTATTTTTAGCCACGTCATATGCAAGCCCTGCAGACAATATCGCAGAAGAAGCAGCCATTAAAATTTCTAGATTAGGTATATTGTCCATAAACTTTTCCATTTGTTCAGAACTCATTTTAGTACCAGCAAGGAGTCTTTTATCGCGTGTCGCCTTAAGCACTGAAAAAACAAGAACATCAAATGTATTCTTCATCGAAAAGAAGGCTATGGCAGTTAAGCTTTTTTTCTTATTATTCTTCATCCAATTAAAGATATCAGATTTGGTTGTCTTAATTTTATTTTCTATTTTTTGTAGTATTTCGGGTGAGTTTTTAATAATTTCGGGGGATAGTTCTAGCGCATAACCCGCAGACATTAACCCGGAGATTACAAACCCAAACTCAATTATCATTAGTTCTAAAGCTTTGTACCAACCTCTGTATTCTTTGTTTGATATTTTTGCATACTCGTAGCCTAAGTCTTGGACAAGTTTAAAAGCGATATATGCCGAATATCCAAGCAAGCCTGCAGATTTGATCGCATTTTGGTTTTCTTTAACAAAAGATAAAACTTTTTTATTCAACGGATCCTGGTTTGGTTGTTTGTTCTCAGCAACAACAACAGCTTCGAGAGTCTGTTCCTGCGCAATAACTTGCGCTACTGGCGATGCCAATAAAACTGTTATTAAAAAGCTGTTTAGTATGTTTTTCATAATTTGTCCCTGATTTGTTCCTGTTTGTCTTTAAAATTCATAAATTATAATTTACTCTAAAACTTCTTATTGTTCTAGAAATTGCTCGAAAGCATCCCCAATTTGCGAATCTTTTTCATCAGATTGCGAATCTTTTTCATTGGTAGCAAATTTTCTTTTTAAATATAGCAAGGCACTACTGTAGACTTGAAATTTTGCAAGGTTCCAACCGATGTTCACCAAACCTAAGCCAGCCTTTTTTAATGTACCTGAGTATGTGAGAATGTTATTGTTCATTATATCTGCAATACTAGGATTTCTAAACGGCAAGGTAGGAAGCGTAGCCAGAGCGCCTAGAAATTGTCCCGCTCCACCTAGCATTTCTCCAAACGCCGGTGCAATTAAACATTGGCTAGTATACATTGACGCAACTATGAAACCCACTGTTAACAATGGTTTTATAGTTTGCATGTCCTCTTCTGAAATTAATCCAAAATATGGTTCTTCTTCTTTTTCTTCTTTGTTTGCAAGTTTTGCAAGTTCTTTTAGGATTTGTTCTTTTTCTTTTAAATCTAATTTACTCAACAAGCTATTCAAGTCTGTTGATTGTAAATCTGTTTTTTCACTATTTATTACATGATTTACTGCCGGTGTTTGAATTGCGGCGATATCAACAGCAAATATTGAACCAGTTAGGGTTAACATCAAGATAGGTAATATCTTTTTGTAGAATTTCATATAACCTCCATTTATTTTCTTATATTGCTTTTTCAGGTATGTATAGGTATCAATACCTGGCTTAATTCTAATTGTATTATAATAACAGTTTAACTTAGGGGGTTTTAATGTCAAAAGGGTGGGGTCCGGGCCGGTTAAATACAGGTTTAAAGGGGGGGTAAAAATAACTCTAAGAAATGGGTATAAATCGTGTGTTTGGGGGAGGATTTTATGGGGGCAGCACTTTAATAGTTTCAAATAAAAATGGCCCATTGGAGCTCAAATTTGGTAATTTTAGGGCTATATCTGGGATTATAGGTATTTTTTAGGAACAAAAACAGGTATGGAATTCAAATCCATACCCGTGAATATTATCAATTTATAGCTTTAGACTTCTTTAGCCGGGATCACTATTGTATCGTTACCTGTAACCTGTTTTATCAAGTCGTTCAAGTATAGTCTTTGATTTGGCTCAAGAGCAGCTATTAGATCAGGGTATAATAGGGCAAGCAATTCAAGACCTTGTTTATTCTCTGTGGCTAAGTCTTTTTTTATTGTATCAAGTTGATACCTGAAGTCGCGTAAGACAGCCAACCCCGAATCTCTTTCAGCAAGAAGTAATACGAAACCCTGAAATGTTTTGGGCATCATATCAATTTTTGGTTGGTCATCACCTGTGTAATGTTTGTAGAATATATAAAGTGCGGCCAGCACTACACCCGCCCCAGCTTTTTCTTTGTTTGTGAATTCATCGGGGTGAATTTTTTCCAGTATCATTTTTTGCAAGAGTGTAACAAAGATCCAAGACTGGACATATCCAAATGCGGGCTTTTGAACGCAATCTCTGAAGGCGTCACCGGCAAACTTATATCCAACGGTACCTGCGGTAACCGCTAACCCTTTGCAAGCCTCCAAGGCGCCTGAAAATGTTGAACTTATCGAGCTCGTTTCTTCTGTCTTAGATTCAGACTTACTCCCGGTTTCAGCCCCTAATATTGAAAGTATTGGGCTAAAAGCCAGTAGTATAAATAATAGATTTCTTGTTTTTGAAAACTTCATAAAATAACCTCTCAGTCAAAATTTTTTAATTTTGAACATTTCCCCATATCCACTATTAATTATATTTCAAATGGAAAATTAAGTCAATGGATGGGGGTATTGGTAAGTAATATTGGGTTTTTGCGCAGCAACCTAAGACTGGCTGCGCCGGGCGTAGTCTGCCAAGCCTGATGGCGTGGATAGACGAAGACTGGGGTTTTTAGTGATTGTATTCGGCACTGATATAAACAGTGAATGGTTTTTCGGGATTAATTAAAGAGCCGGCTAGAGGTCGCTGGTCCTTTGCGGCGCAGTTTTGGCAGGTATGGGACGGTTCTATGGCATATGGGTGAATGATCTCAAATTTTAGCCCATTTTCGCTTAAAAAGCTTTTTATATGATTTACGCTTTTGCTGCGAAGATCTGGGAAAATTCTTAATGTCTCGTTGCCAGAGCTTACATATAATAAAACAGTTTTATTTTTTTGATCAGGAAACTCATAATCGACTTCTGGAGACTGTGATACTACAGTGTCAGTAGGGTAATTACTCTTAAGTTTGTAGATTTTTGTCTTTATCTCTTTAGAGTTTGCAAACTCCGCGACTTCAGAATTATTTAGAGAGTTATCAGGATTTTCTGAGATTTTTAACCCGATAAAGCTTGGGGCTTTTTCTTTGCCCGGCTTTTTTGTGGTTATAATAAAAACCGACTGATTTGGCTTGATCTTTGATCCAGATTTTGGAGTCTGGCTTATAATCGTGCCCTCAGGAAGCTCTAGATCTTCTTTTTGATTTAAAATTCTGGCGTTTAAATTTAACTTAGAAAGTATTGAAACAGCTTCGTTGAGTTGCTTGCCCAGCAGTGAGGGAGTGTCCACTTCAGGCACTTGGGTAACAAAGCTCATAAGAATATAACCCGAGAAGAATAGTAAGAATGGGATGGCGAGCCAAATGGGATTTTTGGGGTTCATATTCATCTTCTCTTTAAATTCTTAAGATTTTAAGAAAATTCTCAAGGTAACCAATAAGCCGGATTCTGTATAAATATTTATATTTATTAGCAACCATTTATCTTAGCGACATACCCGTATGTTTAAATCGTAACGAAAAAACGTACACTACTTATTTTGTCTTGCTCCTGACAGGGTTTGCCCTTAACAAAATATTACTATCTGTTACTGGGTGCTCTTACCACCCATTTTCACCCTTACCCCTAATATAAATAATAAAGGCGGTTCTTTTCTGTGGCACTTTCCATGGACTTACGCCCTCCTAAGACCCATTATTTGCATAGTTGGGTCAAAGGTGTCATTTTCGTTTGGAGTCCGGACTTTCCTCTATAAAACATTTTAACTTTTTATAGCGATCGCCTAGGTTGCCTTGAGATATTTTATTACAAAATATATTAAAATTAGATTAACAGTTACGCTTAAAATTGTCCATGGTAGCTTTAAAAAGATACCCGTAATAAGCATTAATCCTGAGGCTATGAGATAGCCTGACAGATAAGAATGGTTTATAAATTTAGCAAAAACTAACCCCAATAAATTAATTATAATTATTAATATAAAGTCATAAAACAGGCGAAAGCCAAATATAAGTGACTGGGTTATAACCAACAGCAAAAAAAATATTCTCCTGGGTATAGAAATCTGGTCAAAGCAGTCAAGATAATAAGCTTCTCTTGTCATATATGTAAACGGCCTACCTGATAATGACATAAATATCAGATCTGCGATAAATATAGCAGTTGCGATAAAATAGGGGCTCAGGTTTAGATTATTTGCTTTGTTCATAAAATTTTTAAAATATTTATACTTATTTAAAAATAGTTAATAATAGTTACAATTTACTGGCTAAAACAAATTTCTTCAAATAAGTTTACTGGGACAAAATTGCTTAGAAAAATTTTCTCTTTGTTTTTTTATTCTTTTCTGACTTGTTCGTTTATGGCAGCGGGTGCTATTTTTTATATTGCTTATCACCCATTTGTTGATTTTTCTGTGCTTGAAAATTACAATCCTGGCAAGCCAAGCATAGTTTTAGATGAAACAGGCAAAGAGATCATGCGTTTTCAGGTTGATAGGCGCGATGTTGTTAATATTGCTGATATTCCAGACCATGTAAAAAATGCATTTTTGGCTGCCGAGGATCATAAGTTTTTTTCCCATTCTGGTATCTCTTTTCGTGGTATTGCCCGTTCAATGCTTGTTAACCTATATCATTTAAAAAAAGTTCAGGGCGCAAGTACCATAACCCAGCAGTTGGTGAAATTACTTTTTTTTAACTCAAAGAAGAATTACGCAAGAAAGATAAAAGAACAAATTTTGGCGGTAGTTGTTGAACGTCAGTTTACAAAAAGCCAGATTTTGGAAATTTATCTAAATCATATATGCTTTGGCCACGGAATATATGGCGTAGAGGCCGCGAGTCAGAGATTCTGGGGTGTAAGTGTTGCAGAGATAACAATAGCGCAAGCCGCTACGCTAGCAGGTATTGTAAGATCCCCTGGAAAATATTGTCCGCTTTCGAATCCTGAATTTGCAAAAAGTCGTAGAAATGTTGTTCTAAATTCTATGCACAAACTTACAAAATCTATTACAGATTCTGAATATCAAGAAGCCAAAAATTCTGACCTTAAAATAAAAATTGTAGACGAAAAACTGAATGGCCACTTGAGAGAGTATATTACAAATTTACTTGAAAATATTATTGGAAAAAAGCAATTATACTCAGGTGGGTATAAAATTCAGACGACAATAAATTTAGAGAAACAAAAAGTTGCACAAGAGGTTTTTAATACCCAAGTTAAAAATTTAAGATCAAAATTAAAACTTGAGCTGAATGGCGGGCTCGTATGTTTAGATGTTAATTCTGGTGCTATTAGATCTTTGGTTGGCGGGATAGATTATGGAAAATCCCAGTTTAATAGGGCAATTAGTGCAAAACGACAGATGGGTTCTATATTTAAGCCCATAATTTATGCAAAAGCTATAGAAACAGGGGCAAAATTTTCTGATGTTCTTGTCGATGAACCGACAACTTTTGAATTTGATGGAAAGGCTTGGTCACCAAATAATTTTAATCACGAATTTGAGGGCCCTATAACTCTTGCGCAGGCTTTATCACGCTCAAATAATATTGTTACAATTAAGTTATTATTATCGGTTGGGATAGATAAAGTTATAAATCTTGCCTCAAAATTTGGTCTTGATAAAATCGATAATATTTACCCGTCACTGGCTCTGGGCTGCGTTGACGCTACTGTTTTGCAGTCTGCAGCAATGTTTAATGTTTACGCGAATTCTGGCGTTTACATAAAGCCCTATATAATAAGCTATATTAAAGACGAATTGGGCAGGAAAATATTTCAGGCAAAGCCCGAGATGCATCAGGCTCTTTTGCCAATAGTTAACAGTCAGGTTGCAAAAGTTTTGAGTATTAGCATGGCAAGATTTTCAAAAATCTTAAATGAGAAATGGCTCAAATCAGAAATAATTGGAAAAACTGGAACCACTAATGATTCAAGGTCCTGCTGGTTCACGGGCTCTACGCCGGAATTAACAACAGCTGTTTATATTGGTTTGGATAATAATCAGCCCATGGGAGATAATGTATTTGCAGTTCGAACTGCATTTCCAATATGGCTCGAATTTAATCGCAAAATCGAGACTACAAGAAAAACATTTAAGTACGACTCTGATTTGCTCGAACAGTTTATTGACCCTTATACGGGCCAAAAAGTCTCTGAAGGTAGCGAGGGTTCCATAGCTATTCTTGAGTAGCTACCTGGCTCAAACCTGAAAATAGATGGGGCCCGCCCGTAATTTATGCAGTAAATGAGGGGGGCTTTTGACTCCAAAAAATGGTATGTTATTATATTAAATATAAGTAAAATAACACCTAAATGGAGAAAAAATATGCATAAATTTTTAAAATTATTTTTGCTATTCTCTGTGAGTATGGCAAATTGCAACAATAATCTCGAGTTGGGCAACAAGATTTCAGAACCGGCCCAAAATTTATCTGTATTTCAAAAAGCATTTCAAAAAGCGAAAACACTTTGCAAAGAAACAGGTGAATGGATCAGTGAAAACCCAGTTGTTACCTTGGGAATAGCAGCTTTGCTTATGTTCGTAATTAGCCAGCGCATCGATATGAATGAGCAAAAAATAAAATATTATGAACTCGGTAACAAATTTTATGAGTATAGCAGTAAAATTGCTGTCCGAGATGCCGAAACAATTTTAGATCTTAATGCAATTAGCAAAGCCTTAGATGAAAAAGATAACTTGATAATTTCATTAAGACAACGACTAGCAGACGTGCCCGATATGGCATGGTGGCGTTTAAGCGAGCAAGATGCATTAAAAGCTGTTTTGGCAAAACAGCAGCAAGAATTTTTTGAACCCAGATATGATTAAATTAGATTCTGTGGCTTAATACTTCCCTGTCTTTCAACAACAAATATTTCAGGATACTGCCGGTATATTGCCAGAGCGTTTTCGACTTGGTGATTATCGGCAGTATTTTCCAGCGGGATAATTATAGCTTTTTTATTTTTTGTGTTTTTTGCAAAATACAAAATCTCAAATATAGAACCGGCACCTGCTCGGGAGATAATAATATCAGAGGCACAGTAATAATCTGCTAGATTTTGTTTGAAATCAAATATCAGATTTGTGATTTTATGTTTGTTGTAAAATTTCTCTAGATCGTCAACTTGGGTTTTTCCGGTTTGGTGAATAACCTGATATTTTTCAGAAGAAGCTTGAGCTTCAAAAAAACTTTTTACAATATTGTTTATCGAGACTGAACCTTGGGATCCGCCAAGAATTAAAACAGTTTTTTTGTTTTCAGAAAAATTTAGTTTTTCTAAGGCTAGTTTTTTGGGGATTATATCAGAACTTGTAAATCTCACGGGGTAATTTACTAAGCTGCAGTTTTTGTTCTTAAGCAAATTACATGTATTTGAAAACACAGTAAAAATCTTAATATTAAATTTGGCTAATAATTTGGCAGCTTTGCCCGGTATTGCGTTAAGTTCGTAAAGTTCGACAGGAATTTTAAGTAGTCTTGCGGCAATGCAAACCGGTATCGACACAAGCCCGCCAGTTGAGATTATTTTTTCTGGTTTAATTTTTTTTAATACTTTAAGACTTGAAAAAAAACTTAAAATTAAGCCAAAAATAGCTCCAAATAGTTTAATCGGGTTTTTTGACAAATTATTAATATCCAATTTTATGTGATTATTAATAAAATTATAGTTTGATAAAATCTCAGAATCTAATTTTGAATTTGTTGTAAAAAAAATAACACCAAAATCTTTATTATCTTTTAAGAAATCTTGGCACAAAGTCAGGGCCGGGATTATATGACCGCCAGATTTTCCTGCAACCGCGCAAATATATTTTTTCCCCATATTTTCTCTAATTAAGTTTTTAAATTTACTTTTAAATTTAGCAAAAACTTTTGCTCGTAAGCCCCGCTCGCCCTGAGTGTTCTTCGACGCCTTGGCGAAGAAGAATGTATCGAAGGGTCGGGGTATGCGTTAATTTGCTAGCTTGCTTCTAGTTTTTTCAAGATTAATTTTAACAAATTTATCTTCAGGTAATAGTTTTGCTATTTTTTCAAGAATTTCCAAGCTTTCTTTATATTTTTTCTGTTTATACAAGATTTTAGCTTTAGTATCTAAATAGTGCAGATTTTTCGGATCGATTTTTAAAGCCTTATCAAGAAGTTTTTGGGCAAGCTCTAAGTTTTTTCCCTTGGTAGCAAAATAATAAGCAGCTAAATTTAATAACGGCGCGTAATCTGTTTTTAATAATATATTTTTATCAAGTATATTATTAAGCTTTTTGTAATCTTTATCTTGATAATATATAGTTGCAATCTGGTAAATTATTTTTGATTTAAGTTCTAAGTTATCAGTATTTCGAAGCGCTTTTTCTGCATATTTTATGCCATTAATATTATCATCGATTTTAAAAAAGATATCTGCGCCATATAAATTAACCAGCAAGCTTTTACCAGTATTTTTTAAGATTTGTTTTAGATTTTTAATTACAAGATTTTTATCTTTTGTGTCTTTTGTATATTGAAATATCAAATATAATAATTCAAGCCAGATTTTTTCATTTTCACCTGATTCTATCTCTTTTTCCATAATATTTAGGGCTTTTTGCAAATCACCTAAAGTTATTAAGATTTCGATTTTTAAAAGTTTTGCTTCTATTGAGCCCGGGTCGTCTTTCAAAACATTTTCTAAATATATTAGCGCCTGCTTATAATTTTTTGAATTGTATGCGAGTAAGCTCTCAGCCAGATTCGATTGCGAAAGTGAATGACGCCTAAGTTTTAATTTTAAAAGTTCACTTTCTATAGATTTATTTTTTCCAGATATATCCAAAAATCTACTATAACCGTAAATTGCATCGTTAAGATCGTTTAATTCTTGATTTATTAGCGCAAACATGAGCCAGCTTTCTCCCGACTGCGGGTACAAATTTAAAGCTGATTCTACAGAACTTTTTGCTGAGCTTAACTTCCCAAGCGAGATATAAATTTTGCAGGCTATTAGATGAAAAATATAATTTGCATTTGCAGCAATATTCTCTTGTAAAAGTTTTTGCAAAATTTTAAGCGCCGCATCGTAGTTTTTATCTTCTATGAGATTTAAAATAAGTTCGTAAGCAATTTCTTGGTTTTGTGGAAACTGGCGTGATAAATTTTGATATATAGACTGCGCTTTTTGTTTGGCACCCAAATTTTTTAAGATAGCAGCATGGTAAAGTTGAATTTTCTCGTCATCTTTGAACATATCTGCATGAGAGTTTAAAACCGATTCAAATTTGCTATATTGCTTTGTTTCAAACAAAAAATTCAAATATTCGCTATAAGCTTGCTTATTTGGAGTTTTATTTGAGGCAAAAAATTTATCAAAGTTATCTTGGGCTGCTTTTGTTTTTCCCGTTCTGTGCTTATATGCGCCCATAAAAAAATTTTGATAATTATCTTGTTCTTGGCTTGTACAAGTTGTATTTGAGATATTTGAGAAAAATAAACTGATTAATAAAATAAGAGATAACTTAATTAATTTTAACACAAACTCTCCTAAAAATTTTTTTAAATTTTATTATTAAGACATTGTATTAAATACTTTTCAAGAACATTCTGAAGCTGAGTGTCTTTAATATTTTCAAGCGCGCGTTTGAATTTTGGTTCTATTTTATAAGCTTTTTCTTTACTGGCTGGGTTACTTTTATTTTTGTATTCAAGTTTTTTTTCTTCAACCAGCTTAAATCTAAGTTTTTTAATTTTATCTTTGCCGATAACTTTGTGAACTTTTTGTAAAATTACATTAGAGAGCATAAAAATCTCTTGCATCCAAGCGCTATCATAAACGCCAATTATTAGCGTGTCGTCATTAATTTTTTCAAGACGCACTTTTGTTTTGAGCCCTCCCACAACCTCTTGCCATCTTGAAAGCAGGCAAATCTTCCAGTCTGATTCGGGACTGATAATATTTTCAAGAAGATTTTTCAGCTGCTTGCTCATAATATTTTTATTTTAAATTTTTTTTTGCTTTAATAAACTAACTTAAAACAGAGTAACAATTTATAAGTAAAATAAAAATATTTATGGAAAATAAAAACTTCTCTCCAAAGCTAGCTGCCGGAATTTTGTTAATTAAAGACAATAAAGTTTTATTATTAAAGCGTTCTCCACAAATTTATGGCGGAGGGCTTTATGGATTTCCTGGCGGACACGTTGATGGCAACGAGACCGTTCGTCAAGCCCTTGCGCGCGAAACTTTAGAAGAGCTTGGAATTATCGTAAGTCCAGAAGATCTTAAATTTGTGCATGTTGTTCACAGAAGAAATAAAAATGGCTCAGAATATATTACGTTTTATTTTTCTGCCACTAACTGGCTCGGCGAGCCGTTTAATAAAGAACCTGATAAACATGATCTTTTAGAATGGTTTGAACTTGATAATATTCCAGCAGAAGTTATACATGTTCGGCACGCCATCATGTGCTATAGAACAAACATTGGGCAATATATAGAAGAGGGTTGGTAATTTATTTAATTATAACAAGAGCAGCGCCAGCGACCATCATAAATGCCCCGGCAAACATTTTTGCTGTTATTACTTCTTTTAAGAAAATTGCGCTCAAAAAAATAACAAATATTATACTTAGCGTTGTTACAGAAATTGTTTCTGCAGGCGTTCCAGTTTTTAGTGCCATGAAATAAAATAACCAAGAAAGAGCCCCGGCGACTATCGCCAATCCAAAAAAGAGCCAATCTCTGACCGACCATGGTGGAATTTGAAATATGGCCCAACCATTACAAATAACTCCCAAAGTTAAGCCAAAAAGAGCCAATACTATCGACCCTAAAGATATGCCTCTTACGGGCTCAATTGAGTGCAGCCCAACTTTGGCAAAAATCGCTACTAATGCTGAATTTAACGCAGATAAAAGTGCATACACGAACCACATTGCAAACTCCCTTTTTTTAGTTTAAAAAAATCTTATCACACAATTTTTTATATAAAAAGAAAAATAAAATAATTTATATTTTTATATTTATAAATTTTAAAATTCGTGTTAATAAAAATTACAGATAATTACTATAGATAATTATTAGTGTTTTAATTTTATATTTTTTATAGGAGAGTCTCATGAAAAAGTTTTTATTTTTGAGTTCAATTTTAGTTGCAAGCGCAAGTTCAATAATAAGTGAAGAGTTGTTTTTAACTGGGCCAGTAACAAATATAACTAGCGAGGCAGACTTTAAGGATAAAGTTGAAAGTGAAAACGCTGGATTTGTTGTGACTATTTTCTATTCAGCGGGTTGCGAACATTGTCAAAGAACATCAGAGGCATTTGCCGAGGCGACAGACCTTCAGGGTGCTAAAATTTTCGCGATCGAAGTAAATAAGTTTGGAGGTCTTGCGAATAAATATCATGTTTCATCGCTGCCAACTGTTATATACTTCAAAAATGGTGGCAAAATTGGAGTTGTTATAAAGAAAGCTGGAAAGCAATTAGTTAAACAAATTGCTGCTTATATTAAAGAAAATAAAGATAAATAGTTATAAAATTTTTATAAGCTATTTTTATAAATCTGGAATAACACATGCAAAAGCAAAAACAATATACATTATACTTTATTGTGGCTAATTTGTTCTTTAGTTTTCAATGTTTTGGTATGGCGCCCAGAGGGGTATCATTTTCTAGAGTGAATCGCCTGGGCCAAAGGGCTCGTGATACTGGCGCAAGAAATATAGAGCTTCCAAATGGCGTCAGATACAAATATTCGCCATATGTAAGCGAAAATTCCGGTAAAAGACATGGCGATATTTTTGATAGGCGCATGACCAATATCAATAGTAAAATTTCAAGCAGTTTTTCTTCTTCTAACTTTGATATGTCAAGATTTGCGCCAAATAGTTCAACAACCAGACCGGAGATGCCCGTCGCTGCGCAATTGCCTGCGCAACCATTAACCACGCAGGTTGTTAAAAACGAAGGTGTACAATCGCCAAATATTTCTGCCAACGTTACTGAGTTGCCAACTCCTGAGTCAGAAATCCCAGTTTCAAATAAGATCTTTGATATTGGTGACTATGACGATGATTTCGATTTTGAAGATGATGTCGAGACCAAAGTCGTAGATAATTTGGAAACTGAAGTTATAGACATAGAAGCGCTCCAGGATTTTGATAAAATAATTCAGTTTAGTGGCAACAGATTAATTTTAGTTAAATGTTGCAAGAAAGCATCGATGCGTTCAAGAAAAATAGTTGAGCCGCTTAGAGAGTTATCGCTGAAATATAAAGATGAGATGGTGTTTTTATCTATCGACGTTGCAAAGTTTCCTGACTTTGCTCAACAACATGACGCAAAAAAATTGCCCGTTTTTTTAGTTTTTAAAGATGGCATTGTGATAGATAGACTTAGCGAAGCAACTCCAGATATGTTAAAACTGTTTATAGAAACGGTTATTGTTTCAAATTTTGACTATTGCAGTGAGTCTACTGGACCTGCTGAACATACTGCAAATACTGAACAAAATTAGTTCTTGTTCTAATACTTTTCATGCGTTATTTTCATGCGTTGATCAAATTTTTGGTCAACGCATTTTTTTGAAATAATTTTTTAACTAATAATCGCGATTGCGCCGATTACCATTAAAACTGCCCCAGTTATTTTAAATATAGTTAATGATTCGCCTAAAAATAAAAACGCTAAAACAACAACAAAAACAATACTTAATCTGTCTATCGCAGCAACCTGTTGTGCTTGCGCCTGTTTTAGTGCAGCAAAATAAAATAGCCAAGAAAGGGCGCCTGCGAGTGCTGAAAGTAAAATTGCGATCATGTCTTTGTTGCCCCATTGAGACAAGTTAAAATTTAGTTTTCCGGATATACCGGCAACTGTTATCAAAAATAGAGCCATAATTATTGATCTTATTGTTGTTGCAAGTGTCGTATCTATTTCGTGTAGCCCAATTTTTCCAAATATCGCTGTTAATGCTGCGGTAAATGCTGACAACAGCGCGTATATTATCCACATAAATTTTCTCCCATAATTAAAAAATATACTTAAATTATATTTACTCAAAAACTTATGTTACAAGATTATTTAGATAAATTTTTTGTAAATATTTATTCTGGAAAAATTTTATGACAAAAAAATATGAGATATTGCCACATACTGCTGATTTTAAAATTAAAGTTTACGGTAAAAATCTAAAAGAGCTTTTTGAAAACGCTCTATTTGGGATGTTCGAATCTATCAAACCAATTTCGCCAGCTTGCAAATATAATGGCGATAATATTACATGTAGCAAGCTTAGCGTGACTCATGAACTAGAAGTTAAATCTGATAAACTAGAATATTTGCTTGTCGACTTTCTTTCTGAAGCACTATATCTCTCTGATTATAATAAAGAGGCTTACCTTAAAGCTGATTTGATTGAATTTCCTGAATTAATAAATAATAAAATTGGGGACAAGAATTTTTATTTAAAAGCAAAAATATACGGCGTGAAAATAACGGGCTTTGAAGCGTTTGAGATCAAAGCTGTCACTTATCATGATCTTGAACTGGCAAAATTACCTGACGATTCTTGGTACGCTGTAATTGTTTTTGATATTTAAATTGATTTAACCTGCGCCATGTTTTATGTCTAAGCTAAAACTGCTTCATTCACAATATCCGGCCCATTTAATGCTTCAATTAAAATTTTATCTAGATTTTTTTCTTCTTCAAAAATATCTTGATAAGCCTCGATTTTATCAGGATTTTTAATTAATTTTTTAAGATCCATTTCTGCGAGTATTAAATTTCTGGATAATTTAATATCGAACTGGTTAGTTTTTTTATTGCACAATAAATTTATTATAGATCTCAAAGCCGATGTTGTCACATTGACGTTCTTCCTGAACCAGGTAATAACAAAAAGAAGTCCCAGGCCAAATTCTGACCCAGCTGCCACGAATCCCAGTCCAATGTCGTCTTTCATTATTCCAACAAATAATCCCGCCAATATCGGTATAGCTACAAACAGCAAAATAATCACACCAATAGCTTTGTAGCTTGTAACAATAATTTTACGCTTTCCAAGTAACAAGATCTTTTGTATCTCTATATATGCTTTTTTTAAATCCTTTTCTGCGCAGTTAGAAAAGTCTGGCCCATCGGATTCGTCCAAATCTGGGTAAAGTATATTTGTTAATCCAAGTATTGCTGCAATTTTATATTCATAGTCTTGCCAGAAGCTATTCCAGAACTGTTCCAAATCTTCTTTTGATTTATTGTTTGAAGATAAAGCGCTGTCTATAGTTTTTATTTTGTCCAAAAATTCACTGTTTATATCTTTTAAATGTTTTTTTATTAATTCCCGTGATTTTTTTGCTGTTGCAGAATATTGTTTGTATTTTTTTAAATTACCCCAGCTTTTACACGGATTATTGATCTTGTCTTCCCAATCGTCAAGAGTTGGAGATTTTATTGCTGCACAGTTGCCAAGATTAATTGCAAGAGACTTAACCAATTTTGGCGGGAACCCAATTCTCGGCGCGAAAAAATATAAAATTCCTAAATTTTCTTTATTTTTAATATCTATGTATTCAAGCACTTCGTGCCAAATTTCGATGGGTAGTAAATCTATAAAATCTTTGTCAGTTTTTATATTATTAAAATCAATTTTATTATTAAAATTTTTTGGCGAAGAACTAGATTTTTTTTGGCTGGGGATATTTACGACCACATGGTTCAGAAGCGGCGATCTTTCAGTAAATTTCACGGAATCTTCAGCACTTTCCATGCCCAATATGTTTCTAGAAAATATAATAAGAATAACTAAAATTATTTTATTCATGGGCTTTAGTTTTTTAAGTTTGGTTCATAGAATCTAGAGAGACTAAAATTTTTATCAAATCTGATTGTATTAGTTTACGAACATTTATATTGATAAACAAGTTTATAAAATAATAATAAGTTAATTAGAGTTATATAAAATTATTTTTAATTTTTACTTATTTTATTGGGAAAAATTATGGGTGAAATAACAAAAGAGATGTTGTTAAAATCGGGCAAGTATGTTTTTGATATACCCAAAAGTTTTAATGAAAATATGCGGGTGCCGGCAAGAATATTCACAAGTGAAAAAATGCTTGAAGATATCTTAGATGACAGGTCGCTAATCCAAATAGCCAACGTAGCAACGTTGCCGGGGATACAAAAATTTGCCTACGCAATGCCAGATATTCATCAAGGATATGGCTTTCCCATAGGGGGCGTGGCTGCTATGGACATAAATAACGGCGGTGTGATATCGCCGGGTGGGATTGGTTACGATATTAACTGCGGTGTGAGATTATTAACTGCAAATATTAGCGCCCAAGAGATTAAATTAAAGTTAGAAGATTTGGCAACAGAACTTTTTCACGCTGTGCCATCAGGCATTGGTCGGGGCGGTAGAATTAAAATTAAAGACAAAGAGCTAGATAAAGTTTTATCTGGCGGTGCGCCTAGGTTACTTTCTTTGGGCTACGGCATAGATTCTGATATCGAAAATTGCGAAGAAAATGGTGTGTTAAAAAATGCAAACCCAGATTTGGTAAGCGATAAAGCAAAGCAACGGGGTTATGACCAACTAGGCACACTGGGTTCCGGGAACCATTTTTTGGAGATCCAGTATGTTGAAGAAATTTTTGATGAAGCTGCTGCGCAAATTTTTGGTATAAAAAAAGATCAAGTTACAATTATGATTCATTGTGGCTCACGTGGGCTCGGGCACCAAACATGCACGGATTATGTAAAAAATATGTTGCCAAACTTAGAAAAGTGGAAAATAAAACTACCAGATCCTGAACTTGCCTGTGCGCCATTTAATAGTAAAGAAGGGCAACAATATTTTGACGCGATGGCAGCCTGCGCCAATTTTGCCTGGGCAAATAGACATGTTATTGGTCACCAAGTTAGGGAATCTTTTTCCAAAGTTTTTGGGTCTGGGATATTGGTAAAAACTGTTTATGATGTCTCTCATAATATTGGCAAAAAAGAGATTCATGAAATTAATGGCAAACAAAAAGAGTTGATAGTACATAGAAAAGGAGCAACAAGATCCTTTCCTGGTCAGCCCGTATTGATTCCCGGAACAATGGGAACTTCGTCTTATGTACTTTCTGGAACCGAAAGTTCTATGGAGCAGTCATTTGGGTCATGTTGCCATGGCGCAGGCAGACGGCTGTCAAGAATTAAAGCCAAAAAAACTGTTAGAGGCACAGAATTAAGAAAAGATTTAGAATCACAGGGCATAATAATAAAATGCGATTCAGATCCGGGACTTGCCGAAGAAGCGCCATCAGCTTATAAAGATGTTGAGGATGTTATTGAGGTTGTGTCCAGTCTGGGGCTTGCAAGCAGGGTTGCGAAGTTGAAACCAATTGCCGTGATAAAAGGGGGCTAAAAGATTCTTCGATTAAATTTACCAGCTTTTCTCTTGTAATCGCAGGAGTGATTTTGGATTTATTTGCATATATGCTTTTAATTTCTTCTTTGGGCTTTGAGATAAGTTCTAAAATTTTAGACTCGAATTCTTGAATATTTGAGAAAGAGTCGCCAAAATTATTGTTTTTTATTAGATCAATATGGGGTTTTTCCCAAAATAGGGCCGTTCCTGTTGAGTCTATCAAAACTGGCAGTTCCATCTGTATAGCTTCGTTTAGCGTGCCCGGGCCAGGTTTTGTTACTAGTAAATTAGAGATTGCCATGATATCAGATATATTTTGCGTGAACCCCAAAGAAGTTATCGAAACTTGGTTGTTGGGCTTGAGTCTATTAAGCTTTCTTATTATTCGTTCGTTTTTCCCCGCGCATGCTATAATATGCACAGGTATGTTCATAGAAATAATCTTTTTTGCATATCTATAAGTTGCTGTCCCGCCCGCTCCACCAATCATTATCATTATGACAAATTTGTCTTCAGGTACGCCGTAAGTTTTTTTCAGTTCTGAGATGTTTTTCTTTTCAAAAAACTGCTTTCTTACAGGGAACCCTATATGCCTAATCTTATTTTCCGGAACAAAATGCTCTTTAAGGCGTTCTCTTGTTTGTGGATTGTCGTTCCATAAGGTTATCGACATTTTTTCATAAAAATCAGGTTTTGAAAAGCCATAAAGCCAGGTTTTAAGCTCGCAATCTAGGGTCAAAATAATATAGGGAATATTTAATTCTTTTGCCGCCATGCCCGCACTGTGGTTTATCATGGGGATGGTGGATATTACTAAATCAACACCAAAGTTTTTGAAGTAATCTTTTGCGAGCGTTTTGATGTCATTTTCTTTCCATTCCATCAAAATCGGGGCAAGCCCCATTGCATAATAATTAACCAGGGTATTCCAGCCATTACTGAGCATTTTGTTATAAGCATCTTCGCAAGATATATAGCCAAACGTTAATGATTTTACGGTATCGATAGAACCGGCCACATCTTTGAAAAAGTTGACAGAATGTATGTCATAATTGCAGCCGTCTAATAGCTCTTTTAATGCAGCAGTCGCAGCTTTATGGCAGGAGCCACCATCGCTATATAGAATAAGAATTTTTTTGTTTTTAATTTTTATTTCTTGAGCGGTTTTTGTTTGATTAGAGTCAGCTGAGTGTGGGATACTCGTTTTTAGGCCGCTATCTGAGTCTTGCTGCAGGTTTTCTTTAGAAAATATATTAAAACCCAGAGATAATACTAGTGCTAAAAGAAACATATTTTCCAATTCGTTAATATATTTAGACATATCTATAATAACTATTATTGCTTTAAATATAGCAGAATTTATGAATATGTGTAGCGGTGGCCGGTTCTACCAGTAATTATTTCAATTAGAATAATTTGTGTGGGCTTATTTCAAATAAATTTTTAGCTTGCGGTACTTTTATCTAACTGCTAGCCTAAATACGTATATAAATTTTTTAAGAAAGGGTTTTTTGTATGTTGAGTAAAAATTTACTATTTTCACTATTAATTTCTGCTTTTAGCGCGAGTATTTTTGCTGTTGTTACTGAAATAACAACTCAGGCAGATTTTAACAATAAAGTTACCAATGCGCCAGGACTGGTTGTTGTTGATTTTCATTGGGTAAAGTGTGGACCATGTAAGCAGTTGGCCCCCCATTATGAAAAACTTTCAAACGAGTTTCAAGATGTCGGTTTTTACAAGATTGAGTCCAGTGTTTCTGAGCCAGCAGGTTTGACTGGCAAGTATCAGGTTCAAGGTTACCCGACTGTTGTATTTTTTGTAGATGGAAAGAAAGTCGATTCAACAACGGGCTTTTCTGCAGGAACCCTGGAGTTAATGAAATCAAAAATTAATAAATACAACTCTGGTGCCGGCGGTGCAGCAACAAGATCTATGCCTGCAATGCAACAAGCTACGCCAGTTGTTGCGGCTCCTGCGCCTGAAGCGGCACCTGCTCCGGCAAAAAGGGGTAGAAAATCAAGAGGCTGCTCTTCATGCAAATCTTGTAAATAATAATAAATAATTTAATATATATTTATATATGTTCCCGGTGTAAAAAGCCGGGAATTTTTGTTTAAAATTAATAATACTAATAATAAAGTAATAAATTGGACCTAAAGAGTTATTCGGGGATCATGCTTTATGGGGCCGGATCCGGTAAAAAAAACATATCTGTCTTGGATCGGGATCTTGGCAAGATAGAGCTGATTATAAAGTTTGACAAGAAAAGACGGGCCAGTGTTAATGGCGGGCTAATAAAATATAATTTGGCCAAATTTAATAATATTTATATCGCTTCTGATATAGAATTACTTGCAGCTCCTATGGAACTGGCCAAAGAAGATATTCTGTTTTTGCACCATGTTCTTGAGCTGTGCTACAATTTTTTGTCAGTTAATCAGCCGGCAAGAGAGATTTTTGATCTACTACTTCTTTTGTATACCGTGCCCGATACTCTAAAAAACTGCTTTACCAAAAAGATATTTTTGGCAAAATTTTTCGACTTAACTGGAGTTGCAAACGAGAATATCAGTTCTTATAGCCCGACCCTTAGGCACTTGATTTGCTCCCCTATCGATATTATGTTAGATAGAGAATGTGATGAAAAGATTCACGCAGAGCTTACACATTGGTTGCTGGATTGTACTATTATTCATCCAAGAGCTTCCAAATTTAATACGACTTTTTTCTTAACAAATTTCTTAAAGAATATGGATAGACATGAAAAAAAGTAAGATTTACCCCAATAAACTTTTAGGAAAACTTTTCAGGTTTCTGATATTAGCGACTGTTGCCCAGGTTGCTAATATAAACTCTGACATGAATGCGCTGATGCCATTTTTGCCAGGTGAAAAAACAGAAGTGGTAAATTTTTCCGATACAATAGAGAAACGCCTTAAAAACTTAGAGGCTGACAAAGCTGGCCTTATAACAAAAGAACAAATTGCTGCTCATATAGATTCTCTAAATAATGAAATTGTCTCTTGCAAAGAAAGACTTAGATATTTAAGCTACGACCAACAGGATATTTTGAAGCATAAGATATCTATTCTAAACCAAAAATATCAGATTTTGATCGAGCTTGATCAAGCACAGCAACAGTGCGTAAATATCTTAGACGAGCATATAAAACTGCTTTTAGAATATAAAGAAGATCCTGACTTTAAAAAATTAAAAGTACCAGTAAAAGCTTATTATACGTTTGATGACCTTCAAGAATTAAGTTCAAGAAGATTTGAATATGAAGAAAAGCTTGCTGCGCTTGAAGAGAAAAAACAAACAAATTTGGTTGACCTTAATAATAGAAAAAAAACTCAGGCGATAGTGGCCCAAGAATATAAAGAAAAAAAACGGCTACAAGAAGATTTTGCATCAAAATCGAAAAAAGTTTCTGGGGGCACCCGTTTGCAAGATCAAGGTATGTTGCTTGATGAAAACGAAAAACTTTGGGCAGTAAAAAAAGAATTAGCTGATCTTAAGGCAACAGAAGATGATTTTAAAGAGTCTTTAATTAGATCGCAAATCGAAATTTCGGTACAACAAACTGCATTAGTAAAATCTGAATATGAGCGAGTTAAAAAAATAATTCGTATCGACGAAAATATTATATCCCAATCAAATTCTGCACTGGAGCGAAGCCGCCAAGAATCTCTGTCCAATCAAGAAAGAATACAAGAGAAAATCAGAGTCGTGATGGCCGTAAAAAATGACATCAAAAACCAGATAGCGGCGGCTGCAAAAAGGTTTGACTTTTCACAAGCTGATATTAACTCGATTTCTGAATGGACCTTTGACCCAAAAACTTTAATATCATGGGCGGGTTTATGTTCTTTGGGTAATATTTTGAATCATAATGCGCTTCTGGAAACTCAAAAAGATTATCTTGATTCACAAATCGATATTGAAAAATCGAAATTTAAGCAAGAAGAGTTGAAAAATAAGATATTAAGATCATGGCACAAGATGACCTCAGGGTCGTTTGAGCTTTCTAACGACGAAGAAATCGATCAAGAGATTAAATCTTATAATAGTTTAAAAGCTGAATTTTCTACCGAGCTTGCGGCAAATATTGAAAAAAGAAACTCTATTTTGCATCTTCTAAATTCTCTTAATTCTACAGTTGAAAAGCTTAAATCGAAAATTAAATCTATTTTTCAAGAAAGAGACACAGTATTTAGAGAAAACTCTGGGGATTACACAGAGTGTCTGGCATTATTAAATAATGCAGAAGAGCAGATGAAAATGCGAATAGATTCTATTTCAAAAATAGCTGAAGCTTATTCTGCAAATATTTTGTTAATTAGCTCTGGAATGAAAAAAATCGATAACGTCGTTGCTGAACTTTCAACAAAAAGTTTTTGGAGATCAGCAAACGAGGCGCTATTTAACAGAATCGTTAATTTTATTCCCGATATTGATCTCTTCTTTAGGGATTTAAGCAAAATTAGTATCAAGCGAATTTCTAAATTTAGTTTTACTGATTTAATCAAAAATATTTATATCTATCTTGCGCGCCCAGTATATTTTTTATATTTCTTAATGTTTTTGTTTCTAACTTTGGGACTATTTTTTGCGGGCGAAAGATATTTGCCCGATTTAAAGTTATACGTCTATAAAATTGGTGAAGAGAATCAGTCTGTTGGCTATTTAATGCATGCTCTGGCCATATTATTAGATTTTGTGATCATACACTTTAAATCTTTATATAGTTGGCTAATATTATTTTTGGCTTTCAGGTTTTCAGGAATATTTAGCCCATATTACAGCATAATTTTCTATCTGGGATCCATAATTTACTTGATCTATATGATCAACAAGTTTATCGATTATATTGTTCAGGTAAACGAGAGTCGTGGCTATATCATCTTAAACCAGGGATATCAACGCAGATTTATTGTTGTTGTTTCTGGGCTGCTTTATGGCACCGCGATATTGCAGCTTTTCAGGCTCGCGTTCTTGCTTGGCAACTATCCACACTCAGACGTACCGACGGTATTAATAGCAATAAACTTTATAATATTGCAGGTCTCGTTGATTTTCTTGATTGGCCGCGAACAGATTCTGGCTATCGTTCCAACTAATACGCCACTATGGGAATGGGTTCATGAACATGTCAAAAAATATTATTACTTATTTGTTGCTTTTATCGTTGTCGTGATAATCATGTCCAACCCGTATGTTGGATTTGGCAGACAAGTATTTTATTTCTTGTCCCGTATATTTATTACGCTACTATTATTCCCGATGTTCTCTTTTGTTCAGAACTTTTTCAAGCGGGGCGCATCTGATTTATTTTTCTATAACGACGGTGAAGTTGTAAAAGAGCGGTTCAGTTCAAGTAAATCTTGGTACGGTCTTTTTGTGATTTCGATGTTTATCTGTTTCGCTGTTCTTGGCTTTATAATCGCTGCAAGAATCTGGGGAAATACAATAACATTTAATGAAATCTCAGATTGGATAAACAAAGAGTTGCCAATAGCGGGTTATGATACATCAGGAAAACGTATAGAAGTAACGCCGTTTTCATTTTTCAAGATAATCATGTTCGGCGCAACTGGTGTTTTAATAGCTTACGTTGTTAATAGATTTATCTTGCAACGCATATTTACGCTTTTACTCGTAAGCACTGGAATTCAAAGCATGCTGCTTACATTAACAAGATATTTTATTGTGATACTTGCAATATTAATCGGCATACAGAACGCTGGCATGAGTTCGACTCTATGGTATATTGCAGCGCTTGCCGGTGGTATCGCGTTTGCAATGAAAGAGCCTGTAAGCGACGTAATATCTTATTTTATTATTTTAGTTCAGCGTCCAATCAAAATTGGGGACTATATTATGATCGACGATCAGATTTCCGGTATTGTCAGACACATAACACCAAGATCTGTTATGTTGCGCAAAAAAAATAGCGTCACTATAGTTGTGCCAAATTCTCACTTGATAGTAAGACCGGTATTTAACTGGAACGTTTCACGGTCTTTCTTTGCTTTTAACGATATCTTAATTACGGTCCCATATAATCTTGATCCTGCCAAAGTAAAAGAGATTATGCTTAAAGTTCTTACTTCAAATCCGCATATACTAAAAAACCCACCGCCTATAGTTCAACTTAATGATTTTACCGAAAACGGGTTTTTATTTTTAATTCGTGGGTTTTTGAGTCCTGACAAAGTTCTGGAGCAATGGGAAATATCTTCAGAGATTAGATTCGAGCTTGTTAAACTTATGAAGAAGAATGGCATCGAAATTGCACAGCCTACACGTATCTTGCGTGTCACTTCCGGCAGCATGCCAAACTTCGAAGAAAAGCCGTAGTCAGAATTTTTGAAAAAATTATATTTACAGCATTTTTATAAGCGCTCGTGGTGAGTGCCCGACTGAGCTAATGCGAAGAAGTGTGCTTACTTAACTTTTATTTTATTAGATAGTAAATTTAGTTATCAATCTTTGTAATATTTATTTAGGTATTCATGAAAGTTTTAAGATATCTAGCTTTAATTTTAAGCATAATTTTTATCGATTCTGTCTCTATGGAAGAGGGCGCAAGTTCAGCAAAACCAAGTTCAGAACCATACAAACCCGCAAGTTATATTGGTGGTGGCAAACTTGGGGAAAAAGAAACAAAGCCATTGTCGCAAAATATTTGGACCAAAATTATAGAAGTGGGCCTGATTAACCCGTTTGGCAAAACAGAAGCAGAAATATTTAGAATCACGGATTTGATGATGTATCCTAAAAAGGCAAAAGAATCCAGCGCAGAAGATTCTAAATGTGAAGCCGAAATCGATCTTAAAAAAGTTCAAGCTCAGGCAGGGTTAAGAAAAGCCGTTAAATCTTGGGTTGATAAAATTGGTGCTGAAAAGAAAATAAAAAATTACAGTTATAAGCAATTTAAAGCTGACATAATGGACGGAATTTTAAGAAAAAAACTTGGTGAATCTTATTATTCCACGAAGTTATTAACAACTGCAACTAACTTAAAGGCTTATAATTGGGCCAAATTTTATCTAACACGAGAAGATGTTGCTAGAATGTTATTAAAAACTTCTGAGCCCGTAGTTGAATTTGCATTCGCATTAGGTGCAGATCCAAATATGCCCTGTGAGTCCATGGTTAGTATTTCGGATCAATTCAAACCAAAGCCCTTGCCTTTGATGTCGCCACTTTTTCAGTTGGTATTTGATTTTTTGTGTCGCCGCCATTCAAAATATTATATTGAAAGAATAAAATTGTTTTTGCAACATGGAGCCGACCCATTATTAGAATTAAGTTCTCCTATTGAACTTTCTTATCATTGCAATTCCCCTAAAAAGAAGTCAGTGCTAACGCCTTATGACATTTTAAAGATAAGTTCGCAATATGCTGACTCACTAATGTTATATAGAATGGACAGGTATGATATAACTGAATTAAGCGCGATTGAAGAGATTAAGAAATTATTTGATGAAGCTATAGAAAAGCAGAAACGGGACAACAACTAGACTAGTTATTCACTAATTTGCAAAATATATTTTTATATATTTGTATTGACTATTTGTATCAAAATTTGCTTAACTTATTTTATAAGCTAAGTCTTTTGTAAATTTAGTTATTATACTTTTGTAATTTTGTATTTTTGGGGGGGGATTCATGAAAAATTTAATATATCTTGTTCTAATTTCAAGCGTAATATTTATCGATTCTGTCTCTATGGAAGAGGGCGAAAGTCCAGGAAAATACAAACCTGCAAGTTATATTGGTGGCGGTAAACTTGGGGGACAAGCAACAAAGCCATTGCCGCAAAATATTTGGACCCAAATTACAGAGTTAGGTTTGATTAATCCGTTTGGCAAAACAGAAGCAGAAATATTTAGGATCACGGATTTGATGATGTATCCTAAAAAGGCAAAAGAACCTAGAGCAAAAGATTCTGAATCTAGAGCCGAAATCGATCTTAAAAAAGTTCAAGATCAGGCCGGATTAAGAAAGGCTCTTCAGAGTTTGATTGATAAAACTGGTGTTGAAGAGGGCAAAAAAAATTACAGCTACGAGCAGTTTAAGGCTGACGTATTGAATAAAATCTTAAGGGATAAGCTTGGAACCTATCCTACCTTGATTGATTTATTTGAAACGGTATCAAAATTAAAAGCTTATAATTGGGCTAAGTTTAAATATACAAAGCAGGAACTATTTGAGACCTCGAGACATTACCTATTCGATAATGATATAGATCGTCTTAAGAAGACGCTAGAATTTTCGTCTGATCCGAATTTTTTAGTACAAATTGGGAATGAAGAGTTGTCTCTATTCCATTGTTTCGTGGACAATGTTGTAACAGAGGGGGCAGAAGAAAATTTAAGTATCCATAAATATATTGATACTTTAGCTATTTTATTAAAATACGGTGCCGATCCTTTATCTGTATACAAAGTAAACCTCTCGCTTAACGGCAAAATTTTACACGAGCCGCATGATTCGATTGATTCAATTTCATTTGCTATTAAAGAAGTTGAAGATAAAATGGGTAAGATTGACAAGCTTAAATATTATACTGGCTTTTATATGCCGGAAGTTTTAAAAGATCTTAATGAAATGAAAAAGATGATGGATGAAGCTATAAAAAATCAAAAACAGAGTAAGAGCAAAAAAGTTGTTACTGGCAAAGAAAGTAAAGAAGAACAAGATTAGTTATATTTTATAAAAAATAAATTTTAGAGAACTAAAGCCGCTGCAAATATCAGCGGCTTTTTTAAAAGCAAAATTTTAGAAAAAATTACTTTCTTTTGTCGATCATTCTTGAAAGTTCTTGGATCAATTTTGCTCTGAACACGCCGTAGGTTATCAAAGTTATGCTGATCGCGATAAGAACGTAATATAAGATTGCTTGAAAGGCACCAAGGGTGTGTAAAAGCAACGCAACCCCGGTAAGAATTAGTAACGACCCTTTGATAAAGTCTTTGTTTTCTCTTAGTTCCATATTCTTCTCCCTTTTAAAATAAAAAAATAAACTAATATAAATACTTAGTTTAGTTATATTAAAAAGTCAAAAATTTATTTCTTCTTGCAAAAGTGGCCAAACTTGATTCACAATATTGTTATGTAATTTAAAAATTTTGGGAGAAATTTTATGATTCGTGTAACACTTTTGACCACCGTGGGTTGTGAACGTTGCATCAAAGTTCGACATTTGTTGGACATGTTAAAGCAGGCTTATCCTGAGTTGGTAACGCAAGAAGTTGATTCAAATTCAATAACCGGCCAAGATCTAATGGCTAAATATCAGGTTATCTCAACACCTGGTATAATTATAAATGGCAAATATCACAAATTAGTTGGTTATACGGAAAAAGAGTTACGTAGAGAGTTTGATGCAATTAGGCTGCACCTGCAAAATATATAGCCAAATTAATTATTTGCTTGTAAAAAAAATTATAAGCCCCAAAATTAAATTAACTAACTAAAACAGAAAATTAATTGAAAGTTCAAAATTATTATGGCGCGAAAATTTTTCGATTCTGATTTAATAAAAACAAACTTAAAGTCAGGCTTAACCGTATCTTTGGTTTCGATGCCACTTTCTATACCATTAGCAGTTGCATCAGGCGTTAGCCCGACAACAGGTTTAATTACCGCAATATGGGCCGCGCTGATAGCGTCTTTATTTGGTGGAAGCAATTATAATATTGTTGGCGTTACAGGCGCACTGTCCGGGGTTATTGCCTCATATGCGTTAATTAACGGGCCCGCGGCTGTTGCGACACTTGCAATAGTGTCTGGGATACTAATATTTTTAGCTTATTTAATTAAATTAGAAAAATATCTGTTTTTTGTCCCATCAAGTGTAATTCACGGCTTTACTTTGGGTATAGCTCTTATATTAATCTTAAATCAGTTTAATTTTGCTTTAGGGTTACAAAATTTGCCCAAGCATGAAAAATTTATAGAAAATGTTTTTGAATCTTTTTCGCATATAGCTGATTTTTCGGGTATTACTTTTCTAATTTTTTCTGCTTTTTTTGTAGCACTTATTATTTTGCGCATTATCTTGCCCAATGTGCCCGGCGCATTAGTCATGTCCCCTATTGGAATATTTTTGGGTTACTTAACTAATAATAAATTGGTGTCTATAAGTATCGAAACTTTGGGGGATAAATTTGGAGAAATTAAGCCAGTATTATTTGATATAAAATCTATTATTATTACAAAAACTTTATTTACTACAGCAGTAGTTGTTGCAATTATTGCAATATTAGAAACACTTTTGTCAGCCAAGATAGCTGATGCTGCTACAAAGACCAAATTTAATGTCAGACGAGAGATGTTCGGTCTTTCACTTGCCAATATAGTTTCTGGGTTATTCGGCGGCATCCCGGCAACGGCTGCATTGGCGCGTACATCTTTTAATATCAAATCTGGTGCAACTGATAAAATTTCAGCAACATTTTGTAGTTTGTTTATGGCAGCAGGCGCTTTTCTGTTTTTATCTTATTTTAGATATATCCCCATGGCGGTTATAGCTGCAATATTAGTTAATGTTGCTGTTGGCATGATCGGGCGTGAGCATTTTGAGAGACTATACTTACACGACAAAACAAACTTTATTATCTCTTTGCTTGTCGCATTTTTGACAATATACGAGGATCCGATTTTGGGGATTTTATCAGGGACTGTTATAGCATTGCTTGCATTATCAAACCAGATAGCAACAAGTTTTTATGAGACAAAGATTCATGAAAATATTTTGCAAGATAATATTCAAGAAGATTCTACCGGATCTGTAAAACTCGCTGGCAAGAAAAAAAATATATTAGAGTACACAATAAAAGGTGAGCTTGTTTATTTGAACGCCCAGGGACATATTTTGCGATTCGAGTCTGATTTTTCTGAGTACTCTGGGGTAATTTTAATTTTATCAGATATTTTTTATATAGATCTTGATGGTATTGATGCAATTGACGAGATTATCGAAATAATTGAAAAGAAGAAGCAAAAAGTTGCTGTCGTAAGTAATAATTTGTATATCAAAAACATGCTTCAGGCATCACGAAAATTCGAAAAACTAGAATCCAAAAAACTTGTTTTTAATACAACTGGCGATGCTGTAAAATATTTAGAAAAGGATATTTGATCGCGGCAATTTCTCTCGACCGCTCGTCCCGAGTGATCACCGAAACGCAGTGAGGTGATTGTATCGAGGGATGAGCCATTACCGTAGATAAATTATTTATGATGTTAGTATTCACCGCCATCCCTCGATACATTTTTTCTTCGCTATCGCTACGAAAAAACACTCGGGACGAGCGGTGTGTGAAATTATTTTGCTTAAATTCGTTAAATTTAAAAACTCAACAGAGATTAAATATTTTCAGTATACCCGGTAATTGGCCAGGCGTGGGAGAAGTCTAAGTGCGAGTCTTCCAAAAATTTGTGATTGACCAAAAAGTATAATCCCTGAATTTTGATTTTATTCTCGTGCAAAGTCTTTAAAATCGATTCTATAAATTTAATTTTTTTATAGATTGGCCAGTGCTTGTTTATGGGATTTTTATCAAAATTTATATAAGCATATTTTTTGTCAGAATCTAGCATAACTGTCTGAATGCTGACCTGTTTGAAGTTTTTTTCAAAGTCTTTATTAAATTCGTAATTAATTATTAGCCAGTTTACTAAGATATTATTTATAGTTTCAGAAAGAGAGTCGGACCAGATAATCTCAGCATCTTCTGTGTGCCACTTGTTATTTTGCCAGATAAAAAAGTTTGTTAGTTTTTTCTGATTGGGCTTCTGTATATTATTTAATTTAAGCTTTTCTGGGAGTCTTATTATTATAATATTATTATAAAAGCCATAAAATAATATTCCAGAAAAGAATATTAATACCCAAAATAATAGTTTTCTTGTCTTCATGAAATTTGCTCGGTTATTTTTTTTATTGCTTGGCAAATGGGTTCAATAAACTCTTTTATATCAAACTTAGAGTTAACTAAAATTTCGCATGATATTGCCGGGCAGTTTAGCCCTAGAAGTGATTTTAAAGGCACGCCTATGGGACCACCGCTATATACCGATATTTTTTTTGTGTAATTTTTTAAAGTCTTTGAAAAAATATCAGCAAAATCTATAGTTTTGGAAATATTCTTAAGATAGATTTGATCGATCGATATTAAAGACAGATTATCAAATTTTTTCGGCCACCTGTCTTCTACTGGATTTATTATATGATAATAAATAAATATTTTTTTATTGTTATCAAAATTTTGATTTTTATCTTCAAGACTATTCTGGGCCACGTTTATATCTAAATAAAAATCTATATTAAGCCTATTTGCAAAAGATATATTCTGAAGCGGTTCTAGGCTCTCTCCTGCTGATCGTGATAATATTATTTTGGTTGAGCCGTCATATTTGAAAAAGTTCTCTATTTCCTGTGCAATTTGTAGGGTTAAATTACGCTCAAAGCCATCGCCAATTATTTTGCCCGTATTTTGCGCATCCCCCGCTGGGTTAAGCATAACTGTAGTTATTTTGTTTTTAAGTTTTATATTTGGGGATTCTTGTAATATCTCTTGATTTTCTATTTCTACTAGTTCTGGTGCTGATTCTGGGTTATTTTCTGAGATATTTTCTGGCTCTTCAGAAATAGTGCCAGAAACATCGCTAGTTAAATTATCTTCTATAACAACTTCGATTGCTCGTGAGTTAGTATTTGAAAACAAAAATAATAAAAAAAATAATATAATTTTAAGCTTGTTCATAAAAATTTATTAAAAAATTAAATTACTGCTAATTCGCCATTTAAAAACTGCTTTAAAAAAGTTATTCGCTTTTTGCCCTGATTATTTCTGATACCAATAGCCAGTGCTTTGGGCTGACCAATAAAGATGCAGAGTTTCTTAGCTCTTGTTATGCCCGTATATATCAAATTTCTCTGTAGTAACATAAAGTGCTGCATAAAAATTGGAATAATAACGGCGCCGTATTCAGACCCCTGGCTCTTGTGAATAGATATAGCGTAAGCTAAAACTATTTCGTTAAGCTCATCAAAATCATATTCGACAATTCTATCTTGATAGTTAACTCTCAAGATTTTATCTTCTTTATCTATAGATTCGATAAAGCCAATATCCCCATTAAATACAATTTTATCATAATTATTTCTTATCTGCATCACTCTATCTGCAACTCTAAAAACAACTCCAAAATGGGCAATTTCAGATTTGTTGATATCGGCCGGGTTTAAAAAAGCTTGCATCTCATGGTTTATCCCATGTGTGCCAACAATGCCCCTATTCATGGGTGTTAAAACTATAGAATCTGAAAGTGGGATATTATGCTTTTTTAAAGTTGTCGTGAGAAGATTTTGCAAGATCCCTGAAACTTTTTCAGGATTTTCTTCTTTTATAAAAATAAAATCTTTTTTTGCATCGGGCAATAAAGATACCGGGAATTCGCCTTTATTTATTTTATGGGCGTTTACAATAATCAAACTATCTTTTGCCTGCCTGAATATCTGGGTTAATCTTACGCACGGCACCTGTTCGCTTGATATTATGTCGTTCAAAAAATTTCCGGCCCCAACAGATGGTAGCTGGTCAATATCCCCGATTAATAGCAAATGCGCATGATGCGGCAAAGCTTTTAAAACCGAGTTTGCAAGAAAAATATCGATCATAGACGCTTCGTCTATAATCAAAAAGTCTAATTTAAGAGCGTTGCGCTCATTGTGGGTAAAACCCATATTTATAGGATCAAATTCTAGTAATCTGTGAATTGTCAGCGCTATTTTTCCTGTGCCCTCAGTTATTCTTTTTGCTGCTCTTCCTGTAGGCGCTGCAAGTTTATAAGAAACTCTATTTTGATCCAAGACACCAAGTAGTTTTTTAATCAACGTAGTTTTACCGGTTCCAGGTCCGCCGGTAATAACAGTAACTTTGCTTTGTAGCGTAGTTATTATTCCCCGCTGTTGATCTTCGTTCAGGTTAATAGTTCCAGATGTTTCTGTTCTTAATGTGTCATAAATTTTGTTGATATCAAAATCTAATACACTTTTATATTGCAACAGATTTTTTATCTTATTTGCGACAGAACTTTCAGAAAAATAATACTGGGAAAGAGTAACATAATGCGTATCTTGATAAGTTATAAGCTTAATTACAGTTTTATCATAAAGATCGATAAAACATGATTTTAATAAACTTTTAAGTTGATCAGCTTCAAGATTTTGAAGTTCCAAAATTTCTATAGTTTTTTCTTTTAGCTCGTTAAGTTCGACATACAAATGCCCATTTTGTGCGGCAGTTGTAATAGTAAAGCAGATCCCAGCTTGTATTCTTTTTGGAGAGTTTAACGGGAACCCCAATTTTTTTGCTATCTCGTCGGCACTTTTAAAACCTATTCCCCATATCTCTGTTGCTAGTCTATATGGGTTTTCAAGTAAAATCGCTATCGCTTCGCTCTTATATTGCTTATATATTTTTGTAGAATAGTTTGCAGAGATTCCCTTGTCTTGCAAAAAGACCATAATATTTGAAATCTCTTTTTGATCTTTCCAAGCATTTATTATTATCTCTACTCTTTTTTCTCCTATACCGGCAACTTCTTTTAATCTCTCTGGCTGTTCATCTATAATTTTTAAAGTGTCTATGCCAAATTTGTTAACCAAATTTTCAGCATAAGTTTTACCGATGCCCTTAATAAGACCTGAGCCTAAATATTTTTTTAAACCAGTAATTGTAGCGGGCAAATTGGTGACGCAACTTTTGGCCTGAAACTGTTTGCCAAATTTTTTGTGAAATCCCCAGGCTCCGTTAAGTTTAACTTCCTGCCCGGCCTGAATTTGCGGCAAATATCCTGTTACTGTTATGTCTTCGTGATAAGACTTGATAACAAATATTGAGAAACCATTTTCGGAATTTTGGTATATAAATTTTTCTATCGTCCCACTAATTGTGGTTTCTATTTGGTCCATAAAATCAGTTTACAGTTTTATTTAAAATTTAAAATAAAATAGCAATAAAATAGCCAGGAGAAATCCTGGCTATAATAAAAACTATAAAAACTATTTAATTATAATTAGTTTTTAGGCAAATATTTCTCTTTATATTTTTTGAAACCTCTAGGGCAACTGTGTAATAAATCACCCAAGAAATTGCATAAATCTGAAGTAAATAAAGCAAATGTTTGTATATCTTTAATGTCCCTGTCCATTACAGCAATATCTGTTCCATCTTGTCTTGACCAAGTTAACAAGTAACTGTCGTGACGTTTTCTTTCACGACATGATTCATTGATCAGTTTTGTCATGTAGTCTTTTACGGCGGGAACAGAAATATCGCCGATAAAAGGTTTTGTTAAGTTCATAAAGTCAGATTTTGCTTGTGAAAAAACTTTGTTAAGTTCAGCAAGATCGGCACTATTATTTGTTGCTTTGGCATGTTTTTCAAATTCAACAAGCTCCATCAAGGTGCAGTTAGTATCTTTATATCTATAATCACCAGATTTTTCACCTGCGCTTCCATCAGAATGTTTCGGCTTTAACCCAAAGAGCATGCTTTTTGCAGACTGTAATACTTGAATTATATTTTTAATGGCGTCAGCATCTATGCCTAGTGGGCTCGGCATTCCGTCTATGGTGTGTAAAAGCGGGTCCTGTAATTTTATATATTTTTGGTGCTTAACCCCCGCAGATGCGTCGGTGCCTGAGTCGTTTGAAATCAGATTACTGTTTCCCGATAAAAAAACTATCGCAATTAATAGAGCCAATCTGTTTTGAAAATTTAGACTTATCATACTTTCTTTTTCCTATAGTAAAGTTTAGTAAAGTTTAACTGACTTAAAAAATATATTACTTAAAAATCCCTAGAAATCCATTGAGGCATAAAAACCTACAGTGAAGTCTTTTCCTATGCCCTTATTAAATATTGTAACATCTCCGGTTAAGCCAAATTTCCCATTGCCCGATCTGTCTGATCGGAAATTATATACGCATTGTCCAACAAGTTTGCCCTGATAAGCTGCCGGCTTTATGCCCTTTGAGCAATCAAGAAGATTGTTTTGCAGATCAACCTTCTCTTGGGCCTGTCTCCAGAAATCAAACTCGAATATAAAATCCCATCTTTCTGTATTATGTTGAAACTTTTCGTTAAATTTCAAAAGATACCCTGGAGTAACCCTAACCTCACAAACTTTAGGAAACAGAGTATTAATTATCTGGTCCGAAAGAAAGTTCAGGTTAGCAAGTGCTTGTGAGTCGTCACTATAATTTCTATTAAAATTAATATTATCTTTATTAACTAGGAAAAAGCGTTCTTCCTTTGCGCCAAAAAAATATTCAAGACAAATATTGGTTATAAGTGTTGAATTGCATCCGACTCTTTGATCAAATGTTATTTGTGGGGCCAATCCTAAGTGTCCACGATTACCCATCGGGACATTTATTAACATAGCTGAAAGTCTGTCAACTGCTCCCACCATCAGGTCTACGCCCTGTTGTTTCGCCTGTTGGAAGGCATAAGTGCCTGGTTTGTTGCAAACTACGCCTGTCATGACTTCGGTTAAGTTAAACTGCGGAAACACGCATGCTGGATTAAATACGGCGCCCATTACTCCATCTTTGAATGTCATCGCAGTTGGTATTGTGGCTTGCATGCCCACCCAAACATTAAGATTTTCCCCTTCATGGGCTATCGTTTTTATATCAACGCGAGTATCCCCAATTCCAAGTCTGTCATTAACAAGATGATCAAACGCAAAATTTAGTTCCCCCTCGCTATCCCCCTGAATCCCGTAATCTTTAAAGAATTGTGAATTTATTAGGGCATTTCTTTCTTGATCAGTTAAGAAAAAGTTATGTTCAAGATAATAAACCGGCAAATAAATATTATATATAGAATGGTCAGTCTGATCGAAAATACCAAACATTGCACCCAAGCGACGCTCTTGTATTTTCATCCCCTGAAATAAATCAAGAACTTCATCAAAGCCGACACTTTGTAACGGAGTATCTTCACCCAACGACTCAATAAGATCTTGGGCCGATAAGTTAACATAACTGGATATAAAAGGGCTATTTTCAGTATAATACGCTTTGGACATCTGGTTATAAAACGGGATCATATAAAGATCAAGCCTGTCACATTTGCTTCGCATGTCGATTATTGGGTATAAGCTGGGCATATCTAGCAAACTTCTGACATTAATAGGATTAGTTTTTAGATAGATATTTTTTTGAAGTAAGCTAACCGCTCCGCCATTTACAAGTAGCTCAAGAAGTTGGGAGGGGGGGCAATCGTTTGACGGATCACGTAGAGCGGTCTTGCTTGGTTCTCCCGGCTCCATCGTTAATGCCTCATCTAAATCAAAATCATCTTCGGCGGCGGTGGCACCAATATTTGCCACGCAGGAGGCTAAAATTAAAGAGCACAGAATCTTTTTATTAAAATTTGCTTGCATAATATCCGCTTGATTAAAAATTTTATAACAGCTTTTTGAACTAAATAATTTTTTATAAACAGCTGTATTTTTAGGAGTTTTTGACTATTAAAGTAAAGACAGTATAGCAGCTTCTTGTTAATTTGACAAAGTACCCCCCTGGAGTCAAGTTTAATAGTAGATATCTTCCTGAAACTTTAAAAAACAATTGGCCGCTCGTCCCGAGTGTTTTTCGAAAGTGGAGCTAAGAAAAATGTATCGAGGGATCCGGCCAATAATTAACTTTATTTAGTTTCAGAAGAACTTTAGCCAAGTTTGTGCCATAAAATTGGCAACAAAAAAAGGGGCCGGTTATTAAAATAACAACGCCCCTTTTTTATAACTTATATCTTAACTTGATTATTAAACCACACCCGCTCGCCCTGAGTGTTCTACGTAGCCTTGGCGAAGTAGAATGTATCGAAGGGTCGGGTGTATGAAGCAAAGTAAAGTTTGTTATAATAATCAAAATCAATTATTATTCACAAATTTTATTCCATCATATACATGCCGATATACGGATTTTCTTCTTTCTCTTGTGCTCTTTTTTTAGCAGGCTTTGCCATCTCTTCTTCAAGCAATTTAATTATCTGCTTAACAATTTTTGTGTTTTCATCTTCTTTGCCAATACCAGAATAATAACCAACTGTTCCTTGAAGATATTTTAAAAGGCTTTTTGCATAATCAATAGGTTTTGCCCCACTAGGATCTTTTAGATTAGGATTAGCTCCATATTTTAATAATAACTTTACAACATCTAAGCGGTCCTGAAAGACTTCGTTTCTCATATCATTATCAAGAGATACCTCCTTCCAAAGCAAAACTCTGTGTAATGGATAATTCGGATACATGCCGCTGTTCCCGTGAATATTCCTGCCAAGGGAAAGGCCATTAGACTTAATATTCGGATTGGCTCCGTACTTTAACAGTAGTTCTAAAATTTCTAATTGTTTTGAATCATCACTATATTCGTGGCCTCTAGGATTCACAATCCTCCAAGATGTTATAAAATCCAGTTTCGTATTGCCAATCTCATAAGCATCTGGATTTGCGCCAAATTTCAATAACACTTCAAGTGCTTTAAGATCAATATTTTGTGTATCAAAGAAAGTTCTGACGAACAAGTCTTGTAGCTCTTCTTTAAACTCATTGTCATATTTCAGCTGATGTTTTGCCCAATTATATGCTTCGGCTTTAGCAGCTATAGAAAATTTATTTTTAGGATAGCCTAATTGCTTTAGCAACATTAATTTTGTTTCTGGGTATTTTGAGAAAACTGCTTTAAAATCTTCACTATTATAAATAGGGTATTCTTCTATATACTTTTTCCAAGCTTCTAATCTCGCCCTTACATCAATAATGGCGTCCATGATGTCAGCTTTAAAATCGCCATAAGTGTAATCTTTAAAGCCTTTTTTTAATCCCGTCTCTTTAACTAAATTTAAAACAGATTTTGCGGCACCGCCACCGGCTTTCATAAATTTATCTGCAATAGCAAAAATCTCTTTTTCTGTTTTTGCGTTCTCATTTATCGTTATGCCGGCTTTAGTTAACTCTCGAAAGACACCTTCAGGTATTTTGGGCGCAGGTTTGATGTCCTGTTCCATTGCAAAAATGCAACCAAAAGATGTGAGTAATAGAGCGATATTAATGCTAAGATACCTTAAGAATTTCATCGTAACCTCTCAAAATTTTATTCCATCATATACATGCCGATATGCGGATTTTCTTCTTTCTCTTGCGCTCTTTTTTTATCAGGCTTTGCCATCTCTTCTTCAAGCAATTTAATTATCTGCTTAACAATTTTTGTTTTTTCATCTTCTTTGCCAAGACCAGAATAATAACCAACTGTTCCTTGAAGATATTTTAAAAGACTTTTTGCATAATCAATAGGTTTTGCCCCACTAGGATCTTTTAGATTAGGGTTAGCTCCATATTTTAATAATAACTTTACAACATCTAAGCGGTCCTGAAAGACTTCGTTTCTTATATCATTATTAAGAGATACCTCCTTCCAAAGCAAAACTCTGTGTAATGGATAATTAGGATACATGCCGCTGTTCCTGTGAATATTCCTGCCAAGGGAAAGGCCATTAGACTTAATATTCGGATTGGCTCCGTACTTTAACAGTAGTTCTAAAATTTCTAATTGTTTTGAATCATCACTATATTCGTGGCCTCTAGGATTCACAATCCTCCAAGATGTTATAAAATCCAGTTTCGTATTGCCAATCTCATAAGCATCTGGATTTGCGCCAAATTTCAATAACACTTCAAGTGCTTTAAGATCAATATTTTGTGTATCAAAGAAAGTTCTGACGAACAAGTCTTGTAGCTCTTCTTTAAACTCATTGTCATATTTCAGCTGATGTTTTGCCCAATTATATGCTTCGGCTTTAGCAGCTATAGAAAATTTATTTTTAGGATAGCCTAATTGCTTTAGCAACATTAATTTTGTTTCTGGGTATTTTGAGAAAACTGCTTTAAAATTTTCGTCATTATAAGTAGGGTGTTCTTCTATAACCTTTTTCCAAGCTTCTAATCTCGCCCTTACATCAATAATATCGTCCATTATATCAGCTTTGAAATCGCCATAAGTGTAATCTTTAAAGCCTTTTTTTAAGCCAGTCTCTTTAACTAAATTTAAAACAGACTTTGCGGCACCGCCACCGGCTTTCATAAATTTATCTGCAATAGCAAAAATCTCTTTTTCTGTTTTTGCGTTCTCATTTATCGTTATGCCGGCTTTAGTTAACTCTCGAAAGACACCTTCAGGTATTTTGGGCGCAGGTTTGATGTCCTGTTCCATTGCAAAAATGCAACCAAAAGATGTGAGTAATAAAGCGATATTAATGCCAAGATATCTTAAGAATTTCATCGTAACCTCACATAAAAAATTAAATACTTAATACTACTAACCTAAATTAATCAAAATTTGGTAAAATAACCCATATAATTCAATACTATCCAATTTGATTACAAATTGTCAATAATTAGCCTAGGAGTGTTTCAGGTTTAAATAATTACAGGTTTGATTATTAGCCTGGTCTGTAATATTGGTAGATTGTATATACAAGCAAAACGGCTACTTAAGCCTTCACCATCCCTCGATACATTTTTTCTACGAAAAAACACTCGGGACGAGCGGGATAGAAGACTATTTGTTAAAATTTAAAAGTTCAACAAAAACTAAATTTAAAACCAAAATTAAAAAAAATTCGATTTTTGTTTTGCCCAGAGTTAAGATGTTATTTAATAAAATTTGGCTAGTATATTTTAGTATTTATAAAAACTTTTAAAACTTAAGGGCTTTAAAAATGTCTACTGATGCTCGCGCAGCAAAAAAGAGTTTCTTGGTTGAGGGTAACATAGGGGCGGGCAAGTCGACTTTTTTAAAGATAATTTCCCAATATCTTGATATTCAAATCATTTATGAACCACATCAAAAATGGCAAAACGTTGCGGGGCATAATCTATTAGAGCAGTTCTATAAAGATCCCAAACGATGGGCATATACTTTCCAGTCTTATGCTTTTGTGTCCCGAGTTTTTGGAGCAAGAGGCCCATTTTGCTTCTAATGGGATACAGATACTTGAGCGGTCAGTTTATTCTGATAGATACTGTTTTGCCAAAAACTGTTATGAACTTGGAATTATGACCGATCTTGAATGGGAACTTTATAAAGAATGGTTCTCTTGGCTCATAGAAAACTATTCTACTCCCCCATCCGGGTTTATATATTTGCAAACTGACCCAGATGTCTGTTTTTCTAGAATTAAAAAAAGAAGCAGATCTGAAGAAGCAGAGATTCCACTTGAATATATTAAGTTGTTGCACAAAAAGCATGAAGATTGGCTCGTAAATAAATTGGATATTTCTGACAAGCTTTATGACGTTCCAGTTTTGGTTCTTGATTGCAACAAAGATTTTGAAAATGATATAAACTTACAAAAAGAAAATATGTTGAAAATATTGGCTTTCTTGGATAAATCTTATGGGTTTAATCCAACAAAGTTGGCCAAAACTGAATTTGTTGAAGACTTTGTTTTTAAGAATTTTAATTTTAAAGAGGCACAAGTAATTTAAAAACTTTAAAGATTAAAGATATAAAAGATATATTGTAAAGAACTGATATTGTTGGTTAGATTAATATTAATAAAATTTGTAATTGGTGTATTAATATACTGAGGTGCGATATGGAAAATACAATAGCTTATGTTAAAATTGCGGCATATTTGGGCGCAGCATTTGTTTTAGGAATTGGTGTTTTAGGGCCCACATTTGCTCAAGGTAAAGTTGGTTCAACTGCTTGTGAAAATATAGGGAAATATCCTGAAAGCGCAAGTAATATAAGAGGGGCCATGATTGCAGCGCTGGGTATGATCGAAACTTCTTCAGTTTATTTACTTATAGTTGCGATAGGTCTTATTGCGGTTGGATACTGGGCGGTTTAATCTATGCTGATTAATGGGACATTATTTGTTCAGGCGATCAACTTTCTGTTTTTTTACTGGCTCTTTAAAAGAATATTTTTAAAGCCCGCTGTGATTGTTGTTGAATCAGAAATGGCTCACAAAAAATCTATTGAGAAGAAAATAGATACGGCAGCTAAAGAAATTAGACATGAAAAAGAACGGCAAGAGAAAGTTTTACAAGATTGTCGTGTGCAGGCCAATGCTCATAAGCCAGATATAGTCGAATTAAATTTGAGCCCGTTTAAGCCAGATTATCTTGAGCTTCAAAAGATCGAATCAGATATTCATGCAAAGCATGAAAAGATTGATAAAAAAGCAGTTATTCAGGATCTTAAAAACTTAGTTCTGGAAAGTGCCCATGAATCTTGATATTTTTTTTAGATTTTCCCATTTATTTGTTTTTTTAGCGATTATAATATATTGCTTTAAAAAATTTTATCTTCAAGATATTAAAAATAAAATTAAAGAAGAAAAAGATAATCTCGATACGCTTGAGTTTACCCAAAAAGAAAACTCTCTAAAATTAAATATTGCAAAATCTGACACAGAAAAAGAGCTTGAAAGCTGTGAAGCTTTTAACACAAGAGTTGTGTTGTGGAAAGAGAATTTTGAAAAAAAA
This sequence comes from uncultured bacterium, assembly GCA_963717435.1. Lineage (GTDB taxonomy): Bacteria > Babelota > Babeliae > Babelales > Babelaceae > MFD05580-245. The sequence goes on along the minus strand of OY970332.1, from coordinate 227,364 downwards.
CGAGATTATAAAATTGAACAGGTTCAGCAATTAAGATCAGCTCTTAATAGTAAAATATCTTATCAACTTAGAAGATACGAACAAGAAAAAATAGAAGCACAAATGCTGCCAGATATTTTAAATGGGCTAGAGCAAGAACTTTATAACTATTATAGTTCTGGATCAAATGCAAAAGATTATATGTCTAAAATTGTAGCGAGTACTGGGTCCTTAAAAAAGAGTTCAAAATGATAGTAGATATACGCGTTTTATCACGCAAATATGCAACTGCTTTTTTAAATATCTTCAAAAAAGATATTAAGCCCGATTTTATAGTAAAGCTTTCTGAACTATCAGAATTTCTCAAATCCCATAAGCAATCAGAAGTATATTTGAGAATGTCTACGATCCCGAATAAAAAAAAACGGGAAGTTTTGCTTAAACTTTTTGCCGGTTTTGAACTTGATAATACTGTTCTTGAAAAACTTCTTGATGTTTTGCTCGTTAAAAATAGAGTTCAAATTATTTCACATGTGCTGGCCCAGGTTATAATAATTTATAATAAGAAAAATAAGATAGCAGAGGCCCAATTTAGATATTCCCACGAGCTTGATAACGCAACAAAAAAAGCGATAGAAAATTCTTTTCAAGAAAAATTGGGTCTAAGTATTCACTATAAATATATTTTAGATAAATCTCTTATAGCGGGTGTCAGACTTAATACTGACGCAGCATTGTGGGAATATTCGGTACGTCAACAATTGGAACCATTGAAACGTCGTTTTAAAGGATAATTATGCATTTAAAAGCTACAGATCTGGTATCACTTTTTGAAAAATCTCTTGAAGATTTTCCCGATCGAAATATAGAAGAAATTGGTTTTGTTGTCCAAGTTGGTGATTCAATTTGTAAAGTTCATGGTTTGACCAATGCAATGTATGGCGAGCTCATAAAATTTGATGGCGGCAACCAAGGCATAGTTTTGAATATGGACGAAGATTATATTACAGTATTCTTAATTTATGCTCATATTAATGTTGCCGAATTAGAAATAGCAAAAAGAACAGGGTCCGTTTTCAAAGCACCTGTTGGCGATTCTCTGCTAGGACGAGTAATAAATGCGATAGGTAACCCAATTGATGGTCTTGGGGAATTAAAAACAAATCAATACAGGCCAATCGAAGTTGATATTCCGGGTATTATCGAACGAAGCCCAATTAACGAATCTTTGGAAACAGGAATTATGGTCGTTGATGCTCTTATTCCAATAGGAAAAGGGCAACGTGAGTTAATTATTGGCAACAGAAATACCGGAAAAACTGCCATGGCTCTCGATGCGATTTTGCATCAAAAAGGCAAAAACGTAATCTGTATTTATGTCTCTATCGGCGGCAGGCAAGCAAGCTTGGCCCGCACAGTAAGACTTCTTGATGAAAATGGTTCACTTGGCTACACAGTTGTTGTAAGCGCCGATGCATCTGAAGCGGCGCTTGATAGATATTTGGCAGCATATGTCGGCTGCACTATAGCTGAGCATTTCAGAGATGAAGGTCGCGACGTGTTAATAGTTTATGATGATCTTTCAAATCATGCTATTGCATATCGTGAGATGTCACTTTTAATGCGCCGTTCACCCGGTCGTGAAGCGTATCCGGGAGATATTTTTTATCTGCATTCAAGATTGCTTGAGCGTGCGGGTAAATTAGAAAAAGGTGGCTCGATAACCGCGCTTCCCATAGTTCAAGTTCAAAGCGATGACATTACGGCGTATATTCCAACAAACTTGATTTCTATAACTGATGGTCAAATATTTTTGGACACTAAGAGATTTAATAACGGCATAAGACCAGCTGTTAACGTTGAAATTTCTGTTTCACGTGTTGGCAGTGCTGCGCAAACTAAAGCTATTAAGTCTGTCACTAAAGCACTTAAACTTGAGCTTGCACAATATCATGAGCTTTTAGATTTTGCACAATTTGGCACAGAGCTTGATATTATTTCCCAAAAAAGATTGGCTCGCGGTGCGATTATCGAAGAGCTTTTCAAGCAGGATCAGTATCAGACATTTAACTTTGTTGACCAATCTTTGATGCTTTATCTGCTCCGCGAAAATATGCTTGATAAAATTCCAGTAAAAGAGGTTCGCAAGTTTGCATTACAGTTTGTAAGCTACGTTAACAACGTTTACTCTGATGTTTATCAAAATATTTTCGACACACAAGATATTTCTCCAAAAATTTTGGAACAGCTTAAAGTTATTGCCAAAGAATTCAGCAAGCTGTTTGGAGCAAATTAAAAATTTGTTAATATTATATTGTTAATATCAAACTAAAATAAAGTTAAATTATGATAAATAATAAAATATTAGAAGAGGTCAAAACCAAATTAATCTCTACTTATAACCCTTTAGAAATTTATGTTTTTGGTTCCTACGCTTGGGGTAAGCCAGATGAAGAAAGTGACTTGGATTTATTAGTCGTTGTCGATGATTATACCAAAAGCAGACATGATATGTTGGTTGATGGGCACAGAGCTCTCATGAACTTGGATATTGGCAAAGATATTTTGATTTTCACCAAAGACGAGTTTGACCAATATTCTCAAGATGTTACAAAGTTTTGCTATAAAATAAAAAACAAGGGGTTATTAATCTATGCAAAAGCATAATGATTGGTTATTTATAGCAGAGCAAGATATAAATGGGGCAAAAAAATTGATTTCTGGCGCCGATGCCGTCGTTCCTCCCGCTATTTTTCTTACGCAACAATGTGCTGAAAAGGCTTTAAAAGGTTATTTGATTTTTAAAGGCCAAAAAATTGTGAGAACTCATGATTTGCTTTTGCTGGTCAAGCAATGCAGTAATTTTGATAAAGAGTTTTTAGATCTTTCAGAAATTGCCATTCAATTGAATCCATATCTTACAGAAAGTAGGTATCCTGATGACAATTTCGTGTTGCCTGATATTGCGACAGTTGAAATTGCTATTAAGTATGCTGGGCAAATTCTTGAATTTGTTAAATCAAAAATAGATTAAGTTAAAAATTTACACTATAAGATCCCCAAAAAGTAATAATATATTTATTGCCAAATCTTTTAGGTTTGCTATCAAAGCCGTAGGCAATATTGAATAGAAGTCTATTATTAGTTTCGTGAATCTTAAATTTATATTTATAAACAAGATAAAAGTTGTTTCTTATATAATTAGTTTTTTCGACTATATCATCTAAATTTGGAGTTATATGGGAACCGAAATCGAATCTTGCAGTATAACCAAATTCAACGCCATGCTTTACCCACCTGTTATTAAGGGCGAGTAACAAATCAGCCACGTTTCCGATTGTAAATTTGTAACTCTTGCATGTTGCATCAAGTGCATTTCGCGGCGCGAAATATATATAACGCGTGCCGTAAAGAAGATGATGAACATGATCAAATCTGTATGTTCCGTCAAATTGCGCGCCTAAACCAATTTGGCCGTACCCAAAACCAACATGTTCTAAAGTAGTAATTCTGTGAGTAGGCACCCCAAATAGACCCGATAACGTCACGCGCGATTTGTCATTAATTACAAAATTGCGTCCAAAAGTAAAAAGAATATCATCTGCTTCGGTCCCAGAAAAAGTTGTTGTATCATAAGCTTTTGCCTTTATGTGGGACACAGCAAAATCTGTTCTAAAAAAGTAGGGCTTAAAATTATAAGTAAATGCGCCCAATGCGCCTGCAAAATTTTGTGTTATACCTAGGGTATATTTTTTTTGATAGACATCAAAAACCAGACCCAAGACTGTATATTTTTTATTGTCTAGATTTGTTGTAGGATCAGCTATTGGCTGCTTTGTAATTTGCGCAATTCTGAAGTTATATACGATCGATATTGCATATGAATTTGATAATTGCGAGCTTATAAAAATAGTTAAAATTAATAATTTTTTAAAATTTGCTTTTCCCATTACTACTTCCCAGATTATTTCCCAGATTTATAATTAATTTATAAAAATTAAGTTACTATAAATAAATAAATTACTCCAAAGAGATTTTAATACGAGATTTTATACTTTGAGAGCTTGTTTTTTAACTTTATAGTGTATACTATACCCTGAATTTTTATTGTTAATATTTTGGAGAAATTATGAAAAAATATTTGTTTTTATCTATTCTTATGCTCCCCAATTTGTCTCTTTTTTCTATGACAGAAAATATTTCCATCGAGCAGCAAGTTTCACAGCCTGATATTGATTCTGTGATCGAGCAGGCCAGGCAAGAGATAAGTAAATTTCTTTATGACGATCTCGAACTGGCAAATGACTGCAAATCAACATCAATGAAAACAAAATCGCAGCTTAGAGGGCACATTGATTGGGTATTAAGTATACGTACTCGTAATGCCCAAAATTTTCCGTTATTTAATTCTGCCCTGTCGAAGTGTAAAGACGATCGCGTCTTAAATGAGAAATTTGTGACAGTTATGACTAAGTTGGAGAGCGAATTTGTAGACAAAAAAGCTAAAGAACTTTCTCTCAACTAAATAAAAATTTAGATATCAATTTTGAGAAAATAAACATGAAAAAATATTTGTTTTTATCGACGATTATTCTTGCCAACTTATCTGTTGTCGCTATGGAGAAAGAAAGTGGTGCTGGTGATGCTAGAGAACAAGGGTTTTCGCAGTCTGATACTGATTCTATGATCGAAAAAGCCGGACAAGAGATAAATAAGTTTTTGCACAGCGATGCTAGCTTTTTAAGTGGGTTTAAACACGTAAAATCAGAATCAGAGATTAGGGATCATATCGAATTGACTCTTCACACAAGAATTGTTGACGCTGAGACTTTTCCCATATTTAGTGAGGTTAAGTCCAGATGTTTGGGCAATTCTATGTTATGTGAGAAGTTTTACAAAATTATTAGAGAAGTGATAGACAAGGTTGTTGAAGAAAAAAGCAAAGAGCTTTTTAAGCAAAAATAACTAAAGATTTTAATATTTAGGCGGGCCGAAAAAAGCTCGCCTATTTTTTTTGTTTCAATTTTTGAACTCTATAGCATGCATAAAATGAAATGGGTAAAAAAAGGGTGAGTATATGAATATACGTAAGAAGCATTTCAAGTTTTCAATTTATTTTATATTTTTTGTTTCTGTTTTTTGGTTCAATAGTTTTTGTCCAGAAAATTCTGATCCGTTTGGCTTATCTCACGGGCGTCCGCTAGATTTAATAACCGAATTTTGTGAAGATAATTTTTCTGAAAGTGGCAAGCTAGGTGATGAAGAAAAGACGGCCCAACTTGCGCAAGCAATAGAAAGAGCAGCAAAAGATAATGGGACGCTGGAGCAATTAACCCGTGATCTTGAATCTTATAAAGAACTCAAAAATGAATACCCAGAAGGCGCCGTAGATTATATATCAAATGTGCACCAAATCGAGCCATCTGAATTTTGGAACATGTCATATTCTATAGCATCTGTGTATGACCTGAGTCCACTTGAAAATAAGATTTCTTTAATTGAAAAGACAATATCAGATTGTTGCTTAAAGTTTACCGAAAGTATGCATCAGAGATATGGTGAATCCAATGAATCTGTAGGCTCTGCGGTTTTTGATAACGGGTTATCTTCAGAAGATGCGAAAAATTTAATTCAAGATTTAAAAAGTATTCAGGCAAAATTAGAAGTATCAAAACGAAGTTATAAAAACTCTTTTTCAACATCAGATGATTTTGCAAACAGCGCGGTGCCAAAATAAAAAGACTTGGCGCATTTATCTTTAGACTCTTTAAGAATTTGCGGCAATTTAGTTGTTAATGGAAAATTTTGTGTTGGTGGTGTTGATATTTTGGCGCTACTTTTAAATATTCAGGCATCAATAAGTTCAACGCAGTGCCAGGGTATAAGTACAATAATAGGGTTATTAAATACTTTAATTGCTTTAGTAACAACAGAATTTAATAGCACATTTACAATTTTAGCTGATCTTACAAATACTGTAACAACATGTTGCGTTCAAACTCAAAATAATTTTAATACAACGTTTTCTCTCTTAAACGAGATTTTATCAACATTAACAACACCGACTATAGTTATAACATTCGGTGCACAATTTGATGCCACATTTACAGCAATAGCTGCGCTAGAAAACACGGTAACAGCATGTTGCGTTCAAACACAAAATGATTTCAATGCTACTTGGACAATTTTGAATAGCATAACGACCGGGATTGTGGACATTCGCGCCGATATAGCGGATCTTAAAGGTACGGTAACGGCATGCTGTGCTCAAACTCAGCAAGATTTTGATAATACCTGGACGATACTTGCTGCGATTGAAAATACGATAATTACAGATTTCAACAGTACCTGGACGATACTTGCACAGATACAAGCTTCAGATATCAACACCAACGGCCATTGTGGACCTGTCGGGTACATTTACGGCAATTGCAGAATTACAAAACACGTTAACAGCATGTTGTGAACAAACTCAACAAGACTTTAATAATACATGGACGATACTAGCTGCGATAAGCAATGAGATAAATAACCTGTCAGTGGGTTCTACATTTACAGTATTAAATACGATAAATGTAAACGTGTTAAACACATTTACGGCAATCGCAGAGTTACAAGAGACGGTGACAGCATGTTGCGCACAAACACAACAAGACTTTGATAACACCTGGACAATATTAGCTGCGATCGAAAACACGATAGTTTCAGACTTTAATAGCACGTGGACAATACTTGCAAATATAAGTAGCGTGAATACTTTCACAGCAATTGCAGAGTTGCAAAACACAGTGACAGCATGCTGCGCACAAACTCAGCAGGATTTTGATAATACTTGGACGATATTGGCGACAATAAATACCAACGTGTTAAATACTTTCACAAGTATTTCGAATCTACAAAATACAGTTGTTAATGATTTTAATGGTACCTGGACAATATTAGCTGCGATCGAAAATACGATAGTTTCAGACTTTAATAGCACATGGACAATACTTGCAAATATAAGCAGCATAAATACATTTACAGCAATCGCAGAGTTGCAAAACACAGTGACAGCATGCTGCGCACAAACTCAGCAGGATTTTGATAATACTTGGACAATATTGGCGACAATAAATACGAACGTGTTAAATACTTTCACAAGTATTTCGAATCTACAAAATACAGTTGTTAATGATTTTAATGGTACCTGGACAATATTAGCTGCGATCGAAAATACGATAGTTTCAGACTTCAATAGCACATGGACAATACTTGCAAATATAAGCAGCGTGAATACTTTCACAGCAATTGCAGAGTTGCAAAATACAGTGACAGCTTGTTGCGCCCAAACACAGCAAGACTTTAATAATACCTGGACAATACTGGCGACAATAAATACGAACGTGTTAAATACTTTCACAAGTATCGCAACTCTACAAAATACAGTTGTTAACGATTTTAATAGCACGTGGACAATATTAGCTGCGATCGAAAATACGATAGTTTCAGACTTCAATAATACATGGACAATACTTGCAAATATAAATAGTAGTAGTGCAAATACATTTACAGTGTTAAATACAATAAACACAAACGTGCTAAATACATTTACAAGTATCGCAGACTTGAAGAACACAGTGACAGCTTGTTGCGCCCAAACACAGCAAGACTTTAATAATACATGGACAATACTGGCGACAATAAATACCAATGTGCTAAATACGTTTACCAGTATTGCGAATTTACAAAATATAGTTGTTAATGACTTTAATAATACATGGACAATATTAGCGACAATTAATAGTAACGTGTTAAATACATTCACGAGTATCGCAACTCTTCAAAACACAGTTGTTAACGATTTCAATGGCACATGGACAATACTTGCAAATATAAACACAAACGTAATTAATACATTCACAAGTATCGCAGAACTTCAAAGTACGGTAACAGTATGTTGCGAGCAAACACAGCAAAATTTTAATAATACATTTACGGCTATTAATGCCTTACAGACAACAATTATCGCTGGCCAACCATTTATTTCGACCTTTGGTGATGAAATAGTGAGTGGTAGAGATGATACAATAGCGGTTCAGTTCCAGTATGGGGTTGCTCCATATGATGTTACAACAAGCATATTGGCAACTGGCACCGTTATAGGTTCAGGCAGCATGGCGCAGTTAAGCACAGGGGCAGCGACAAATGGTTATGCCAATATGTCAACAAATAGGCGCCTAAGATATAGACCGGGCCATGAGGGTTACACGTTTTTTACAGCTATGTATCCGAATGGATCGGCTGCAAATTCAACCCAATGGGCGGGGCTTTTTGATAGCCAAAATGGAGCCGCTATAGGTTATAGTGGCACAAATTTTGCCATTTTGTTCAGGCAGGGCGGTGTTGATACTATAACTACCCAAACAAATTTTAATTTGGATACCATCAATGGGTCCGGCCCAAGCGGATTTAATATTAATCCACAATTTTTGAACGTCTTCAGAATTGCATATGGTTGGTTGGGTGCTGCGCCCATAAAATATTATGTTTTGACTTCTAGTGGCCAGTGGATAAATTTTCACAAAATTCAGTGGCCAAACACTGCCAGTGGACCTACTTTCTTAAATCCAGTTTTACCTATAGCTATGGAAGTAAAAAAGACGGCTGGGACATCAAATTTGCAAATTAATACAGCAAGTTTGAATGCTGGAATTGTTGGTGAGCCAAATACAGCAGGAAGCAGATTTTTTTCTCAGAATAATAATATTAGTGTTGGGGCAGGTGGCGCAGAAACGCATGTGCTTACCGTCCAAAATAAGAGCACTTATCAGGGGGTAACCAATCATGTCGAGGTACTAATAACTGCTGTGGGTGGAGGTACAACGACTACCACTGCCGACGCCTCTGTTATTCGTTTGCGAAAGAATGCCACAGTGACAGGAACATCATATACCGATGTCGACTCGCTAAATTCTGTAATGCGATATACAACGGCTGGAACCTATACGGCTGGTACTGGAACGCAGCTATTTATTATCCCGAACAATACAACGGGCTCCGGTCCCCAAACTTATTTTATCCCACAAGAAAACTTAACAATAATTTTAAATCCCGGAGATTCGGTAACAATTACCGCCCAAAGTTTGACTGGTGCCGCTTCGAATATGTTTGGTGCAGTTTCTTGGCAGGAAGAATTTTAAAGAAAGAAGTTAATAATGAAACCAAAAATGTTTTTTTTAAACTTAATAGAGCTTGTTTTAAGTATAATTTTTATAGTTAATATTCAGGCTTTCGCTCCCAAATATTTTGAATTTAACCGAGCTTTGAGAACAAACTCCAGAGTCGACGGATTTAATAAACCACGATATTTAATTTCCCAAACAACGATTAATGAGTCTGGTATATATATTATTCCCGATGATATTATTTATACCCCCCAGTCTGATGGAGATAGTTACATAACAATAAATGCTAGTAACGTTATGATCGATTTCAATATGAAAAGTATCACGCAAGATCCATTATCAACTTATACGGGTGTGTCATGTGTAACAGTTGCTCCAGGGTTTAACAATATTATAATTAGAAATGGAACAATAAATGGCATGAGTGGATATGGTATCTATGTGCAAAATACTGTAGAAGTTATGGATATCCATGATCTAATTATTCTTTATTGTGGCGTAGCTGGGGTGTATCTTGATGGTCTCTCAAGTAGCAGCACAATAAATAATATTTTATTTTTAAATTTAACAATTAATGAGTTTCAAAGTGTAAGTAGTGAGCCTGTATATGGGATATGGGGGAAATATTGTGAAATAATGAACCTAGATAATGTTGGCACCGGAAATACTAGCGACTCTTCATCTTGCATTTATGGTGTAAAGCTTGAGAATTCTGCAAATATTAGAGTTAAGAGTTGTATTGCAAGCGATAATATTTCTTCAGGATTGGGTGCAATAGGCTACGACCTTTTTAATTGCCAGTCCATTTTATTTTTAGATACGGCTGCTTCTCAAAATATTTACACAGGAACAACAAGTTCCGGCCTTGGAGCAGGATTTCATTTAAAAAATTGCAACGACGTATATTTTGAAGAATGTACTGCTGCGGGGAATGTTTCCACTTATACGGCTGTGGGTTACTATTTTGAAAATTGTACCTCTTCTGGGTGCTTAAAATGTGAAGCTTTAGGAAGCGCAAGTACATATGGTACGGCTTGTGGAATTTTAACGAGCAACTGTTTTACAGGCGCCATTAAAGGATGCACCATCGGCACAAACAATTCTGGTGCAAATGGTCTCGGTTGCTGGGTGCTTTCAAGCACGGGAATCGCCCTTTATGAAAATGAGATCGATGCAGATTTGGCGGTCACAGGTACCGCCTACGGGATCTTATTGGATAATTCTTATAGCTGTTTTGTTGCGCAAAATTTAGTTGTTGGTCATGTTGGCGGGTCTGGAGGATTTGGTATTATGGATACACTTGCTACATTTAGCGTTAACCGATTTTATGGTAATTATTGCTCTTTAAATACACTGAACTTTGATAACAATTTAGCTAATACGATTTCTATATTTAATGGACCATTGTCAAATGTGATTGGTACTTTCCAAAATGCGTCACTTTAAAAAAAAATATATTTTTATTCTATTTTTTTGTTTAGGTTCTAAAGCTGCCTCGCCACCGCAGGCAACAGTTGTTGAAAGTCCGACAACTTATCCATTTATATCTACTTTCGGAGATTTAATTACAAGTGGACGCGATGACACCACAGCTGTGCAATTTCAGTACAGTGTTGCGCCAATTGATGTTACGACCACAATAGTTTCAACTGGAACAATCACTAACTCTTCATCCATGGCGCAGTTAAGCACAGGGGCAGCGACAAACGGTTATGCAAATATGTCAACTATCCAAAAGCTAAGATATAGACCGGGCCATGAGGGGTACGCATTTTTTACAGCAATGTTTCCGAATGGATTGGCTGCAAATTCAACCCAATGGGCCGGTCTTTTTGATAGCCAAAATGGAGCTGCTATAGGATATAGCGGCACAAATTTTGCTATTTTGTTTAGGCAGGGCGGTGTTGATACTATAATCACACAAACAAATTTTAACATAGATACAATTAACGGTGCGGGTCCCAGTGGGTTTAATATTAACCCGCAGTTTCTTAATGTTTTTAGAATTGCGTATGGTTGGTTGGGTGCCGCGCCAATAAAGTATTATGTTTTGACTTCTACTGGCCAGTGGATAAATTTTCATAAAATTCAATGGCCAAACAGTGCCGGCGGACCTACTTTTTTAAATCCAGTTTTGCCCATAGCAATGGAAGTAAAAAAAACAGCGGGTACATCAAATTTGCAAATTAATACAGCAAGTTTAAATGCGGGAATTGTAGGAGAACCCAGTACCGCTGGAAGCAGGTTTTTTGCGGAAAGCAACAGCGTCACAATAGCAACTTCCGAGACGCACGTTTTGACAATTCAGAATAAAACAACCTATCAAGGGGTGACCAATCAGGTACAAATACAAATTACGGTAATTGGCGGCGGAATTGTTAATACAACGGCGGATGCGGCTGTTCTTCATCTGAGAAAGAATGCTACGGTTACGGGCCTTTCATTTTCTGATGTTGATTCTCAAAATTCTGTGACTCAATTTAGCACAGTTGGAACATATGTTGCCGGGACTGGTACCCAATACTTTATAATACCTTCTACTGGCGCCCCGGCCGGTGGTTCGGGGCCCGAAACATATTTCATTCCATTAGAAAACTTAACGATCTTTTTGAATCTTGGTGAGTCAGCTACAATCACAGGTCTGTCATTGTCTGGATCAACAACAAATTTTTTTGGAACAGTTTGTTGGCAGGAACTTTTTTAGTTATTTTACGGTAAAGTAACCCAGACAAGTAATACAGATATTATAAGTAGTGGCAGAAGAACTATAGCAAATCCGAGTTTAGAGCTTTTATAAGTTTTTGAGATATGTAATCTGTCTCTTGTTCTTTTGTGGTCCATCGCAGATAAAATAATTATCAAGCATCCCCAAAGAATAAGCAGTTCTCCAATAACATGGGCAATTATTTTGTGAAGCGAAGTTTTGAAAACAATCAATCTTAAAATTCCCAGGCCACCTGCCATCGCTGTCAGCGCAGTTCTTATCCAAGCAGAAAAAGTCCGCTCTGAAGCAAGCAAAGTTCTTTCTTCTGCCAATATATATTGTTGGTTAGACTCGTTTTGATCTTTATTATTCATATTTTATTTTAGACAAATTGAGTTTGAAATATAATTTTTCTTGCACGCGCCGTGTGGCAAACTGATATTAGAATGACGGAAACTATTCTGTCAATTAATTTTTGAGTAAAAATTTTGACAGTATAATCAAATAAATGCAAAATAAACCCACTATGAAAAATATGACACCAAGACAAAAGAAATTTTATGAGGCGCTGCCAGATTCATGGAAAGAGCCGTTAAGAGATATTTGTGAAAGACCTGAGATAGATTCTCTTGTTAAATTTTTGCAAGATAGAGAATCTGCGGGTGCAAAAATTTATCCGTCAAAACAAAATATTTTTGCTGCATTAAAAGCAACGCCCTTTGATAAAGTTAGTGTTGTTATTGTTGGTCAAGATCCATATCATGGTCCAGGTCAGGCCCACGGCCTAAGTTTTAGTGTGCCGCCAGACGTCACAATTCCCCCATCTCTAAGAAATATTTTTAAAGAATTGCATAACGATATTGGCATGAAAATCCCGACAAATGGGACATTAACTGGTTGGGCAAAGCAGGGAGTTTTATTGCTTAATGCAATACTAACAGTTGAAGAGGGCTCTCCCGCAAGTCATGCTAATCATGGCTGGGAGATTTTTACAGACGCTATTATAGAAGCAATACTAAAACGCAAACACCCGACGGTGTTATTACTTTGGGGATCTTATGCGCAGAAAAAAGTTCAAAACTTACACGCTGCATATCGATCCAAGATCGCGATTTAATCTTAAAATCTGCGCACCCCTCACCACTTTCAGTTACAGGATTTTTGGGCTGCAAACATTTTTCAAAGGCAAATGCTTTTTTGAAGAAGCACAATTTGCCTGAAATAAACTGGGCCGATTTGCAATAAAATAATTTTTTAATTAAATCTGTATGCCAATCCAGCGCCAAATATTGTGCCGCTGATATTAGCTTTTACTGGCGTTGTAAAATTTGTTGAATTGGCACAATTTTTTTTGCAACCAATTTTTACAAAACTATAATCGATAAAAAGATCTAAAAAGAAACAGTGTGATAAATCGAAAAATGCACCAAGTTTTGCAATTCCGCCAAATCCCCAATGTGATGTGTTAGCAACATATTGAGAGCAGTTTTTTGTTTTTAAATATGTTGGCTGAAAACCCAAGCCGATATAATATGTTCCATAAGAGAATGGCGCGAGATATTTCACACCGAGCCCTACTGGCACAATAAATGCTTTTGTATATTCACAGAGCCCAATCGTGCGCCCTTCTTTGCTAAAAAAATCTGCGCTTGCAAAACCGTACCAACAGTTATTGTTACATGTCAGCTGAAAAGTCACTTCTGGGCCATAAAGTCCGCCACCATTTTTATAGATTTCTTTGAAGCATTTATCTGTGGCAAGGAAATAGGCGCCTTTAAATTCCAGGAATACATCACGTGAATAAATATAGCTTGTATAGCTTGGAGCCAAAAATAATACTGCCAAAATATAATTTAATAATTTTGATTTAAACATGATTTACTTTCTAGTTTAAAATTTTAATTTTAAAAATTAACAATTTTGTGAAACTGTCACTGCTACAGGTGCAGAACTTGTTCCTGCAATATTTGTTCCCACAACATAATAGGTGTAAGTTGTGTTGGGGTTAGTATTATGGTCATAAAACACAAACGGCTGCGAAGCTAAAACTGTGCCAGCAAGTTGCGTTAAATCTGCGTCGCGATAAATCGAGTAATAAACAGGCAAAGAGAAGCCAGTTGCTGACCAACTTATTTTATTGACGTTGTCTATCTGTGTTAAATATCTATTCTGCATTTTGCACCCCTGAGCTGTAATCTGGAAAGTTGGCAATGCAATAACGTTAACTACGTTAGATGTAAAATTTGTAACATAAGCAAAAAAACCGTTAGGTGATATTGCAATATTAGCAGGTGACTGTCCTACGGCGATAGTTGGCGGAACAACTGTATTAGTTGCGATATCTATAATATTTACTGTGCCTTGCCCAGGAACCAAACTACTAAAATTTGAATCAGTATAAAGAGTGTCATAATTTGTTACGTAAGCGTATTGTTGATCAGGTGTTATTGCAAGCCCAGCAGGTTGTATACCCAAATCAACAACTGTTGCTGATATCGTGTTCGTGCTTAAATTAACAACGCTTACAGTTGTGCCGTATGGCATAAAATTATTGCTACCAAAATTTGTTACGTAAGCGTATTTGCCATCAGGGGTTACTGCTATTGCAAATGGACCTGAAAAGCCTGTTATTGTGTCAACAACTGTATTATTACTTGTTTGAACTACACTAATGGTCCCAGTACCTGTGTTGCCATCAACATAATTTGCAACATAAAGATAGGCGCCGTTTGGTGATATTGCCATGGCAGCAGGAGCTTGTCCAACAATAATCGAAGGCCCAACAACAGTATTTGTATTGAGATTGACAACCCGCACTGTGTTGCCAAACCCGCTACCAACACCATCGGGTCCGCCATAGTTATTAACATAAGCAATACTTGGATTAGCTGGATTTATTACAAAGCCCGACGGTCCATCAAAGCCTGTAATGGTCCCTGAAACTGTATTAGTTGCTATGTTTATGATTGTCACGGTTGAGCTATTACTATCGGTGACGTAAGCTAATGTTCCAGCTGCATTAATAGTTACAGTGTAAGGCTGAGTAAAAGTTGTGCTAGTAACACTGTGTTCAAGAATTGTTTGCTGTAGAGTATTATTAGATAAATTTAAGACACTAACAGAATCAGATCCGGCAATTTCATAGTTATTATTATTTGCGACATAGGCGTATAAACTATTTGGCGTTATGGCCAAGCCTGCAGGCGTCACACCAACATTTATTGTTGCAACGACGGTGTTTGCTTGAGCACAATATAAAAAATCTTGTGATAAGACAAAAAGCCCAGAAATTAATAAATATAAATATAGAGTAGAAGATTTTGCTCCCATTACTTTTTCCTTTTTTTAGAAAAATTTACAGATTTGACTTAGTTAAAGTTAGTTACAAAATAAAAAGTGTCAACAATATTTGCTGCCTTCACGAACAGAGAGCGGCGCCAGCTTATCTTTATATTTATTAATAAATTCGCTTACCCAAGATTTATTAGTTTTTGAATACTCTCTTAAGGACCAACCGATAGCTTTTGCGATAAAAAATTCTCGCTCATGCATCGTAATTTTATAATATTTATCAAGCCTCTCTGTATCGGTATCCGTTTTATATTTTAGTTGATGTAATATCGCAACACGACGCTTCCACATATTTTCATCTTTGATCCACAGATCCATAAATTTTACTAAATCTGGATTATTTTTTATAAGTGGTCCAACGCAGTTAGAAGCAAGAATATCTATTGTGTCCCACCATGGCCTATTTTCAATTAATTCTTCGAATAAATTAATAAAATCAGAAGACCATAATTTTTTATTACTCAATAATAAATCAAGCGCAGCATAAGAGTACTCACGCTCTTTTTTGTTCCATAATAATTTTACAGTTTTAGTTAACTCTTCTTTGCTAAGTTTATAATTTTTAAATACAGATTTTTGCAAAGCAGCTCTTGTTGGCTTTTGGAGGCCCAAATACGGGCTTATATTTTTCATATAAGCTTGCTGTTTTTCTGCTATATCTTGATTCGCATGTTTAATAAATAATTTCTCTAGATCGTTAATAATATTCATAATTTCAAGATTTATTTATAAAATTCTTATTGTTTTACCAAAACCAGCCTGATTTTTTTTCTTGTTTATTTACATCTTCAGAGAAATATTTCTTAACTAAAATATCAAATTCTGGTGCTGAAAAAACCGTCATGAATGACATCGATTTTCGATCCTGGCACTCTGTTACACTTTTTTGAAAAAATTGCTCAGTGACTCTTACCATTGGAGTTGGGGGCATAATAGATTTGGTATTATTATCGATTTGAACAACTATGGGTTTTTTTGAGGAGTCAGTTTTTTGCTCATTAAGCTTTTCAAGATAATTCTTTATAAGGACATGTTTGAAAAGTTTTCTTTCAGATTCTAAAACATTTTTGCCTTCAAAATCTTCTGGGGCACCTTTAACAGATGTTTCAAGAATAACAGTAGAAGAATCGCCTGTTCCTTCACGTTTAATCTTCATTTCAACATCATATATATTTACATCCCACTTAATATCAAAAATTTTCTTCTCAACTGTATCATTATGAAAAGTACTACAGGAATAATCTTCTATCGATTTTTTTCTAGCTTGTAAAAAATTTGATGCGATCAATTCGCTAATTGACGGGTCCGCAACCTGATTGGTGTTCCCATTCGAGCGAGATATACTTAAAATTGTTAATGTGCCTAACAAAATATGTTTTTTCATAATATTGCCTTTTAAGTTGTAATCGTTATCTAATAATTAGCTTATTTATTATAGCTTACCACTATTTTTTTTACTAATTTAGGGGTCTATTTTACAATTTTTATGACTAGCGTGAAATTAATTAACCCTCAGCCCCGATGCGTTTCATTAATTTAGGTATTTCATGCAATTATTACTAATATTTAGCTTTTTAATCTAAATCTTCAATTAAGGGCTTTGGATTAGCGCCACCTTTGGAGTTTTGTTTTGGGACGAACTCATAATCATTTAGAGGAGCCAACCCATATACCAACTCATATGTATGACCGTTTTTATCTCTAATTATTCGTATTACACTATTAATTTTATTTAAATCAGGGATTTTATCACTTTTTGCACCTAGTTTTTTTATTTCTTCCAAATTTTTGTGCGCAAAACAAGAAAGGTCATTTGTGGCAATAAAGTACGGTAAGCCGTGCATCCAAATTACGTTGGGGTTAATTTGGCCATTCTGATTTGCTTCCTGCTTCTCTTCTGGTTGTTCCATAGTGAAAATATTAAAACTTGTTAATAAAGATATGCTTAAGATTAGCTTTGAAAACCTGTTTTTTGTCATTTTTTTATTACTTTCTTGAAAAATACAAACTTAGAAATTGTATAAAAATTTATATTAACGCAAATAAGTGATTAAATAACCAGCTATTTTTTACTAACTATTTTATAAGTGATAACGCAAACAACGGTAATTGCTATTGTAGTTGCACCATAAATCCAGGACCAGTACCAATCATTATCATCACGGGGTTGGAAAACGGGTTCGCAGGAGTTTTGGGTATTTGAAGTCCTGCTATTATTCCCAGATATGAAAATAATTTTTGGTGTTTTTGTTGTATCAACCAAGAGTGGATTATTAACTGTAATAAGCTCAGGCTTAGATTTACAGTAAGATAAAAAATCTTCGGGAAGCATTTTTAATTTGTTATTCGATAAGTCGATAATAATAATATTTACGCAATCAATAAGAAATTGTGGCTCCAGAGATTCAAGCTCGTTATTAGCCAAATTAAGCTTTTTAAGATTAGTAAATCCCTTGAGCATATTAGCAGGAAGTTGTTTTAAATTATTATTACTCAGGTCAATAAAGCACACAAGTTTGGGGTCTAAAATATTCTGATTAGATAACCCTTGCCAGCCATCAACTGTTTTCAGGGAGCATTTATTTAATTTAAGTACCAGATTATTATCAGTTTTGTTTTTAATAATTTTTGTATTTATCTTTTTAAATTTAATTAACTCTTCTATGGATATGTGTGCCAAAAGCTCAATAGGCAGGTTAAAGTGTTTATCGAAATTTAAAAAATTATACTTATCAAGAGTTGTTTTTAGGCTATCATCCAATTTGTTAAGAAATTCTAAATCGATTTCCGGTTTTCTAAAATTTATTTTTTTTAAGTATCTCTTTTGTTCTATAGAATCTATAAAAAGTATAAATGCATGTAGTATTTCGTTATTAATTAAAGAATCTTTATTAAATGCTAATAATAATTCGATAATCTTTTTTGCGTCTTTACTTTTGAGATTATGTTTAATAAAAGGGTTTTTCCCTTCGCTTGTCATATCTAGCTCAAGTGAATTATCAAGTTCAATAAAACGCATTATTGCAAAAATATCAAAAACAACTCTACAAGAGTTTAACGATAGCTGCTTATCAATTTTTTCTCTATTTTTTTTAACCAGTTCTAACGAAGCATTTGGAACTATTGGCTCTTGAAAAACAAGCTCTTGGCCGTCAGTGGTTTCAATATCTACAGTTTCAGTAGATTCAGTCTCAAGTGAGCTTTCCATTGCTATCAGGTTTGGTGTGGCAATAAAGCAAATAAATAAAAAATAAAGAGCTTTAAATCTTGATACAAATTTCATAATATACTTTTAATGTTTTAATAATTAATAAAATATTTGTCTTAACTGTCAGCCCACTACTCACTAGATTCATTTAAAGATTCTTCTAATTTAGTTTTGCTATTTGCGTATAAAGCATGATCAACTGGGGTATAACCATTAACATCTTTAAGATTGGTTTTTGCGCCATGTTCGATTAAAAAACTGATAAATTCTTGATCTTTAATGTCATTGATTGCAATGTGATGCAAAATTGTTCTGCCATGTGCATCTTGATAATTAATTAATTTTTTAATATTAAAGCCATGTGATTCTGCCTGTTTAAACAGTAATTTGCAGTAAACAGGGATTAAGGTAATTTTATGAAAAAAATTAACTGCTTCTATATCATGTTCATCAAGTTTGCTAATAAAATCATCAAAAATTTCTTTATGTGATAATGCGCCCAAATAAAGCTTATAAGCGTCTGCATATGCATCTTTAATATTCTGTTCAAAATGAGCTCGAGAAAAACGTAAAATTTCAGGATGAACATTTGCACTTTCAGCAACCTCAAATCCGTTAGAGTCTCTATAAATACCCGGCAACACCTTAAAGCGGTTTTCTTTACCATCGCTTTTATCGCAAACTCTTAGATAAACAAAATCAGTATCCAGTTCTGCCCTTAATTTTGCAACACAAGGGTAATGGGTTGAAGCAATACAAATATTTCTTGGGAATTTTTTTATCTGATTTAAATATTTAAGCGTCCCATAAGCCAATCCCTCTCCTGTTGATGGCTTGGTGCCATTATATAATTCATCAAATAATACAAGTGAAGGTCCATTAGAATGAGTATTGCCAGCCACATTGATCAACTCATTGGCTCTTTCTGTGCTAACTCTAAAAAGAGAACGATCATGGGCCGCATCATCAGTTATATTTAAATAAGCACGCATGTTTGAAAATGGCGTAATAACAGCTTTTTTGGCGGGACAAAGACCCATTTTTACCATAAGCATAGCAAACACTATATTTCTTAATAAAGTTGATTTACCACCTTCATTAGGGCCAGTAATAATAGCATCTTTGGAATTTTGCTTACAGCCGAGTGCGATATCATTAGAAACTGCTTTTGATTTTAGCATAGGATTCCATAATCCCTCTAGATCAATCACTGGTTCATCAGATACAATTGGGTCAACAAAGCAAAATGGTCGAGTGGTTCCTTTATGTTTGTTGTATAATCTTACCATTGAAAGATAGACGTCCAATTCGCAAAGTGCCATATAGATATCAAAAAGTTTTTCTTTATGAACACTTACCAAATAATAAGTTGCTATAATTCTTCCAAAATGTGTTTTGGTCCATGCTTTATTTTTTTCTTCAAAAATATTACTCCCCAACTTATGCATAAACTGCTCGAAGCTTGCTGGATCGCGAGTTTCATTTAAGAGAAAATCTAGCTTGCCTATATCTGATTTATTTAAAATATCTAAAGCTTTTAAACAAGGTAAATGATTTTGCAGTTCAGGCATTTCTTTCAAAATATTGTGAACCTGATTAGCAGAATTAATAAATTTTGACAAAATAAATAGTTTTTCATAAAGACAATTAATTACATCAACTCTTCCTACAATGCTTTTACGATGATTTTGGTCCTTTAAGCATAAAATAAAATCACCCGCTATTTTTGATATTTCATTTTCTAAAAATGTTTCAATAGTAGTAGGAAAAGATGTTCCGAATTCTTTATTAAAAACATAGACAATCTGCTTGGTTATAATATCTGAGATTTTCAAAGAAGCTTTATATGGGTTAAATTGATAAAGTATTCCAATGGGTATATAGCAAGCAATATCAAGTACACTTGATGCCGCACCTGAAAACCAAGGGAATTTTGAGTGAATATAATCAACTGGTTTTGTGGCGCGCTCAGTAAACCACAAGCTTATTTTTTCTTTTGCGTTCCAAAAAGAGACACTTATTTCATTACTATTTAGCCACTGAACAAATTTATTAGGAAGAAATTCTGGCCATGATGCCTTTCTAACTTCGTTTTTAAAGTAGTCCCCTCTATCATGAAAAAAAGACAACATTCCATTTTCATTTTCGATTTTATTGAAAAACTCTTTAAAAATTAGGTCTAAGTCTTTAAAAAGTTCAGGTTTATCTAAGAACAGCTTGATAATTTTTTTGTTTTTTTCAATCTCATCTATATTATCAGTGGGCTGCAATAGCTTTAAATATAATGAAACTTTTGCTAGTTCTGAATAAGTTTGATCGATCGATGCGGCAAAGTAAGTATTTCTGGTCGAACCAGAACCGGCAACTATTTCTAAATCTTGCCAAGAATCATTATCTATAACATATGGCTCAACAACGGGCGTATAAGGATCTTGCTGCAATCTTCTTTTTAACAAATAAAAAGCAATTTTTCTTTTATTGATAGGGGATAGATTAAATTGATTAAATAATAACTCTTGATAATGGTTTTCGCTTTCTGACGTTGGAGCATTCTCTCTATACTTTTTTTCATCCTGCCCTAATGAATAAATACTCTCGTCTTCCAGCTCTTCAAGTAAATCTTCTTGCAAAAACAAGAGCTCTTTCTTTTTGCAACCCGTGATAGATTTACACTCTTTATAGATAGGATCATATAAGTTGTCATTAACTTTAAAAAACTTTAAGGCTCTTAATAAATGTTGTGCTTTCTCAATAACTGCGCGCTTATTATTATTATTATCTTGCAAAAAATCTTTTATTTTTTTTAACGAGAAAGAAACATTACTGTTTTTTATAAATTTGGCTCCAGCCTCATAAGTTAAAATCTCAGAGATTAGCTTTATAGTGTCATTGCCAAACAGGGCGCAATCGATAATAACTTTTTTGGTGCCAATATCATTTTTTAATAAATGAACTTTTTCTTTAAACTGATCGGGTAAATAATGAAATGGAATAGGGGTTGTTTTCGCATCTTTATCTTTTAGATGAACTATAACCGAATTTGCTATCGGATCATTGCTATCTCCAGAAAATTTTTCCCATAGTTTTGCACCAATTAAGCCCGCCCCGCCAACTGCAGCAACTATTTTTTTACTTTTGGATTCTTTCAAAGAAAAACTTTTGGAGCAATTATTGCATTTATAATAATCTGGTTGGTCACCCTCATTATAAGCTATTTGATTAGCAACTTTACAATATGGACAGTTTTTAATAATAGTTAAAATAGGTTTATCAATGTCAATGTCATTAGGTAATAAAATACCCTCAAAATTTAAGCCAGAACCGCTAGAATTACTTGAGCCCATAGAATTAATAATACTGGGACTAATAACTGTTAAAAATAAAAATAAAGCATTAAATATCAGTTTTTTTGTGTATAATTTTAGCAGTAGTCGTGTCTGTAGTTCGTGATATTGCATGCGATAAAACTTAGCTTTTAATCTTGAATTATGATTATTAAAAATTTATTAAATATTATTGACTTATCTTTAAATAGAATTAAATTATTTCAGAATATAATATATATTATATACAGCATTTTTCTACAAAAAATTCACATCAGGAATTAATATATGGCAAAGTTGTCAATAAAAGAAAATTTAACATTTTTAATATTATTGATGGTTTTTAATCTTGTTTCAATATCTCTTATGGCAATGGATGAAGCTGGTGGAAGAGCGTATTGGGCAGAAAGATCAATTGATTGGTTTGATCCTAGATTAGATGAATGGAAAAAATTCAATTTAATTGTGCCTATGGATCAAATATGTCATGCACAAATCAAATGCGATAATTGTGGTTTTATTAATACCGTTATATATGAATGCAAAGATTCAAACCCAACTCCATGCGCATTCCCATGTAGAAAATGTCGCCGCTCGATTCCTCCGGTTGGTAGTACTAGTGATGCCAGAATAATAAGCATAGAAAGACAGGGCGGAAATACGGAAGACGACTCTAAAGAATCAAAAAAAGAGAAGAAGAATAAGAAGAGCAAGAAAGAAAAAAAAGAAAAGAAATAAGTTATACTAAAATAAAACCTAAGAAAGCTAAAAATATGAAAAAAATATCAATATTGCTTTTATCAATGCTTTTTGCGGCTCCAACATTAGTTAATGCAGGAAAAGGCAAAAATAAAGATAATAAACGTGAAGAAATTGAACAGACAAGAGAGTATCAACCATCGGTGGCTGTTACTTACACAATGATATGCCCACACTGCTCTACTGAGCGTATAATACCATGTCCTACTGTTCAAGGATTGACCACACATAAATGTGAGGCTTGTGAAAGAAAATATATCTTGGATACTAGATTTGTTGGGCTAGGTAATCCTAGAATTGTCGCAGTTCCGTAATAAAATTACACGTGATAACATTTATGAAAAAAACAAACAGACTACTAATCGCATCACTTGTTTTCATGCCTTTACTTTTAATTGCTGGAAAACGGGGCAATTCTAAGAAAGAGTCAAAGGAAAGAGAAAGCGAGACTTACGAGTCTTCTGGACAATCTGTAAACTATAGTGCGTTCCCAATTCAATGTCCGCGTTGCAAAAATACTTTTTCATATGATTTACCAAATGAGACATTATCTGCGCCTGGAATTACTCATTCTGGTTCTCTAAAATGCAAAGGCTGCAAGCGTTATTTTTACATTAGCATCTCTTTTGATGGTGAAGTAACTGTAACTTAAGTTTAGAAACAACAGATTAAATAACAACATGTTTTGAAAGAAATATTGTGAAAAAAACTATACTAATATTAATAGCAACACTTGCTGTTATGCCATCTTTTGTATCTGCGGTAAAGAAAGATAAGAAAGAAGAAAAGCAAGAACAAAAACAAGCTGAAAAAGTCTCATGCGTGGATATAAGCTGTCCTAATTGCAACCATAAAATGAAAGCTAATATTTATCCAGATTTACAATATGTTGTAACGTGTAAAAAATGTTCAAAAGATATTGTAATTACTACTTCAACTACTAAATATGATACTACTAAATATACTATTGAGCCGCGTGACAATTACGCATCGCCTGATTATCTAGAGACAAAATAAATTGAAACGTTACATAAACTGCCGTACTAACATTAAAGTTGGTATGGCAGTTTAGTTTACAATAACAAAATGATTAGTATTTTAGAATTATTTATCCATCTCTTTTATTTGCCCAGTTCCAACAAGACTTTCAATGCGATTTTTTCTTAATGTTTTGGGAGACGGCACTGTGTTTTTGCTCTTACCCAGCAATTCTGTCCAATCAATAGCACATTGGTTGTTTGTTAGCTTTGCTATTAGCCAATCATTTTCTATTTGTTGCAGTTTACCCTCTTGATCCAAGCGCTTAAATACACTCAGCTTAGGACCATTTTTAGGCTTTATACTATTTACTTTATCATAAAGCTCTGAATAAATTTCTTGATATTTTTCTATTTGGTCAATATCAAAACATTTCCAATCTGCTGAAGCCAATAGTTCCAATCTAGAAAACCATCTTTGAGCCTCATCATAATTATTATTTTCAACAAAATAATTAATTTTTACAATTACTCTATCAACTGTTATTAGTTCACGATCCATTTCAAATCCAGTTATCTCTCTTATTCTTGTAGGTCCATCTTGCTTCATAGAATAAATTGATCCTGTTAATATCGACAGAAAAAATAAATAAGCATATTCCATGTTCGGCTCCAGTATAATATTGATGGTTTTTAAAAAACTAAAAAAGACATTGAAATTATAAATGATGACGAGGCTAGTGTAAATACAATTTTATGAAAGAGGGATTGGGTAGATTTGGCAGGTATGGTAGAATTCGAATCTATGACATAAGTTATGTATCACTTTATATCTGATTTATTATTTTCCAATTTTATCTCAGTGCTTTTGTCGTTACTGCTTATCATTGCAGCCTCTTCCAAGTTAAATCCTTCTGATTGTAGTCTACTTGGATCCCTCAACGCCCAGAATATATAAATACCAAAATAGACTGACAATATAGTGGCCATGAATAAAAAACATACGATCTGAATCCAAAACTGGTTGGTTACCCATAGGGTAGCAGAAAAGAAGGCTTCGAAAGCGATAGTAGTCCATTTTAATGGATTCATAACATTATCGTTGTATTTTGAATAAGAACTCTTCAGGGCTCGTTTAGTCATTATAGTCTTTCCTTTCTCTCCCTAAAAATTGCAATGGTCAGGCAGAGAACATCGTACCCGGTCGACGTGCCGTATAATTGGAGAAAGAAATGGTCTTCTCCAATAGTGAACTTAAATGGATCAGAAAGTGACGAGCTTAAAGAATTCAAAAAATTTGTAAGTGTAAAAATTAATGTATTATCTGCTTGATTAACGCTAGCGTTTTTTAAAATTGAATTATCTAGGGTTTCGAATACAAATTTGAAGATAGCATTTTTTTCGTTGTTGATTGGGACATGGATCTCCAGACCTTGAGATGGGATGCAGGGTAATGTTTCAGAAAGTATTAATTGCCAAGGGCCGTTAAAAATTCTAGGAATAATTTTGGGTATCATATGTTTGTAACAATATTATCTAGGAAAAAAATATAAAAGTCTTCTATAAGAAGTGTACTCTACCACACTATTTCAGCAACTTTTTTGCATGAGAAAATTAGCTAACAATTTTTATTTAGATGCAGAAAATAGAGGGGATACTTTTTATTGGCAAGAATAAAAACGTTCAAACTTTTATTCTTCTGATTTAAGTTCTTGCATTTTTTTACCTGCCATATAAAAGCAATACATATCTACTTTTTCTCTTTTCCATGAATTCTGCCGTGCTAATATAATAAGATGTTGCAAGTATCTAGGAGTAAAGCCTTGAGTTTTAGAAACCAGGAAATCTATGTTTCGATAAACCCTAATATCCACCTCTTTCCCCATACCATTTAAATAACTTTCAAGAATTTTCTTGCGATTTAAATCATTTGGAACAGATAGATTAAAAATATTTTTACCAAATTTTTGCATCATTTGAGGTGAAATTAACTCAGGATTAAATGCTGTTCCTATAAATAAAAAATTTGAGTTATTAGAATTTTTTTCCAAGATTTTACATAAAACATGGGTTGTAAAGTCAGAATCATGATGCTTGTTATTATAGGCACGTAAAAGAATATCTATATCATCTACAACAATCACAACTTTTTCAAATTGTTCTTGCGCCTTTTCTACTATCTTATATAACAATAACCCAGTTTCATTTCTATGAGATCTTAATATATCCCCAAGAAGAATATGCAAAAAGACGTAACCTGTTTCAAATGCAACTGCTTTGGCAAGAAGCGATTTGCCAATACCAGTATCTCCTGTAAGAAGCATACAGTTAACAATTGAATCGCTATTTTCCTGTGATTGTTTTTTATCCTGAGCTATCTTTAAAATTTCTTGCGGAGCACAATCTGTAGCCAAACTTAAGAATTTCTTATCTACGTCCTTAGGTTGATATATATAACGTTGTAGGTTAATTGCTTCTAATTTATAAGGACGTGGATCAAAATCCATTGGAGCCATGCTCTGGTCCATTGCTAGGATAATTTGCGGAATAAAAAATATTGATAATAAAAGATGTTTTTTAATTCTGTTCATAATTTTTTATTTTTTTAACTTTATTGTTGGGCAAAAAATTTTCTTCTGAAATAACTTTTTTGCCAGTTTGAGACTCTATATCTTTACGAGTTCTTCCAGCAACCGCTCCGCCAAGTTTGGCATCAACTCTTAGTTTATCCAAGCCTTTTGAATCTTTTTGTTGCGTAATTTGGTTCGTTGTCGCTTCTGCGAGCATCGTGATGATAAGTTCAAGATCCGTCATGTGATCGCGTAAGTTCTCTCTCTCAAGACCTTTAATGTCTTTGTATTCTTGAACTTTTAAATCGAAAGCACCCTGCATAATGTCATTAGTTAAAATTGCATAATCGATAGACCGATTAATATCTCTTTCGGCCCATTCGTCAGTTAAACTTTGTCTTACCGATATGCCTCTCATTCTTTTATCGATCCAACCTTTTTCATAACCTTTTTTTTCATAGAGACTTTTAGCTCTGTTCATAGCCAATTCAGGATTTTCTATTTCCTCTATGCGTTCTTTACCTATCTTAGCCAACCAAAGTTTGAACGGCTCTGCCTTGGGGGACGGTATAGCTTGAATAATTCGAAATATGCCTTCGGTATTTGCGCAGTCGGTCTCACGCTTTTTGCCATCTGGTGCTGTTAATTTCAACCCGTGACAAAATGTCACGACTTCACTTCCTTCAGCCACCAATCGTTGTTTTAGCTTTCTCCAGTATGCGCCGGAGTCTGTGCTTTCTACTAAGACTGCGCACACATCAATTACCGAAAAATACCATTCGTTATTAAGAAGTATTTTTCGAATCTGTTTCTCGTGGAAAATAGATATTTTTGTTGACTCTATGTTCATTTCGTCCCTAAAAGATAAGTTTTCATTTTGTATGATTATATTTTAGCAGATTATGAAATAAAACTGTACCTACTTCCAGTGTTTAAATTCTTTTGTATATACAGATTTTCCAGAATTATGTTCCTCTAGTCTTTGCTTTAAGTTAGAAGTGAAGCCAATATATGTTTTAGCGGGAAAAAGTATTGATCGAAGGTAATATACGTAAAACATGAAAAGTTAAGGTTAGATAATTTTAGGTTGGTGGTTAAATAATTGATTTATTTCTTTGAAGAAGACTGGCCCGCCAGTCATTTCTGAAGGAAATGACTGGTGTGCCCGATAGGATTCGAACCTATGACCTACGGATTAGAAATCCGTTGCTCTATCCAGCTGAGCTACGGGCACTTAAATTTGTATTAAGTATATATCAAACGCCTTACTCTATCCAGCTGCATGTCCGCCGACGTGTCCTGCGAAGCTTCAGCGAAGCGGGAAGCTTTATGCGTAGGCTGGAAGCTACGGCTGCGCCCGGCGTATCTTTAGAGAAGCCTGGGGCACGAAATTTAGTTCAAAGATATTTAGAAATGTAAGAGTATTATACCCAAAAATTGGCCTAAATACAAAATTTAGTTAGCTTTTATGATCATAAAAGCACCAAAATAGCTGTTTTTTGTATTTTTTATGGGTTTGGGAGTTTGAGAGAGATATGGGCAAAGCTTTTAAAACTTTGCCCTAAAATCTTTACTTACTCTTGTTGATCATATCCAGTAACTGTCTTATTGCGTTCAGAACTTCATGGTCGCCGTTTTTCTGAGCCTGTTTTTGCGTGTCTATAAGGGCGCTTTTTTGGACCTCTTTTAGGTCGCCATATGGATAAACATAGTGCTCTTTGGTGTTTTCTTTAAACTGGTCGTTCTTGCCAAGAAACCATAGGCCGTATTCTTCCATAGAGTGGGTGTTGAGAAAATTTGCTATTTCGTTTGCGTCCGGTTTTTCCTCGTTCCAATTAGAATCAAACTTTTCTACTTCACCAGCTTGAATTAATTTAAGTGCGTTATTAAAAGCTGTCTTATTTAATTTTATAGCCATAAAATACCCTTTTTTTTAAATGGTTTAAAACTATTTAAGATATTAAGTTGATTATTGTTTTTAATGCAATGCTTTAAAATATTTTTTTAAGCTTATTGTTCTATGGTCACGGTTTCAAAGACCTCGAATTTTGCCTCTTTGTTCTTCCATGCGTCTTTATCTAAACCAGCTTTTGTGCTCAACTCTTCAAGCATTTTTTCGATCGTCCAATTGAACTCTATGGCAACTTCAGGCAAAAATACAGCAGATAAACTATTGTATTTTAAGATAACACCATCTTTCCCAAGAATTATGTCTTTATAGCTTTTTATAGATTTTGGCTCAGAAAGAATAGACAATTTTAAAGATATTAATGGTAATTCTGTATTTTTAACGGGCGAAAATCTTTGGTCTTTTAGCGCAGCGTCACGAGTAACTTCTTGTACTGTTTTATATAGAGGCTCTGTGGTTGTTATTCTGCCTATGCACCCACGCAACTCTTTGCCATTTTTTGTTTTAATCTCTAGCGTTGTAAAAGCTCCAAGTGGCCTTGAAATTCCAAAAGATTTTATTGGATATAAAAGTGCATCGTTAGACTGTCCAGAAATATTTTTTGAAAAAATATTATTCAAACTTTTTTGAGCTTCTGTTATGAGCTGTCTTTTTTCTTCTTGCGTTAACTGCTTGTTTATATTTAAATTTTCGATTTTTTCTTGGGTAAATAGTAGCCCCACGTAGCTTACAGAACTGCTAGCGCCTGGATCCTGATTTAAAGACGTGTCGTATGCTATTAGTCTTGGTTGCGTGTCTCCAAGAATATTGTTGTTTAATAGTGAAAGCAGAATTTTTAGTGGGTAGTAGCCACACACGGTTAACTTTGTTTCTTGAATAAATTTCTCAAATTTGGGGCAATTCTTGCTTTGAATATGTTCTATTGCTTGGGAATCAAGTTGTCTTATATTATCACTAATACTTTTATCAAAGGGTTCAAAATCGAAATTCTTCCCAAAATGGGTAAAATCTGAAGACACGATAACCAAAGTTTTATTGTTTATTATTTGTTTTAAAGATTCAGCAATTTTTTCAGCCTGCGCACAGCTTATTTGCCCGATTATTAGTGGCACTATTGTAACAGTTTGTTTTAAAAAATATTGGATCAGGGGTAACTGTATTTCTAAAGAATGTTCGCTCTCAAACTGAGTATTAGAGTAACTAAATAAGTTGTTTTTTGACAGTTTATTTACATCTAAAGTATTAACTTTAATCTCCCCGAGTGGCGTTTTATATGTTTCAAATTCAGGTAAAACTGCACCTTCAAACGATACTGAATGTGCAGGCGCCAATATAACTATTTTATTGATATTATTTTTATCAAGCAGACTATAGATAGCTGTTGCAACTGTGCCAGAATAATTGTATCCGGCATGGGGCACAACTATTGCTCTGATTAATTTGGAATCTAGAGATGCTTTATAGAGCTCTTGAGATCTTTTCTTTAACTCTGCAATTTTTTGTTGTAATAATTTTTTTTGATCAGGATACCAGTTGCTGTCTAAGTGCGATTTCTTAGTCTCGGTTATGCTATGCAAGTTTGTTGGTGCAAAAGATGCGATAAAAATAAAATAACTAAAAAAAACAAACTTTTTTAAATTCATAAACTAACTCCAAAAAATCCAAAAAAATCTTGGCTACGCTGTAGTAATCTATCAAACTCCTGCTGGTTTGCAACAAGTGAATCTTGACCCCTAATAAACGTAATTCCCAATATTCCAGATTCTTTGGGTGCAAAATATATAAGTTCGTCCCTTGGCCTTCCCGATGGGTTAAGCTGTGTAACTTTGAAATTTATCATGTATTGAAGTTGGGATATATCTGGCTGATTTTTTAGCGCTATTAAATGTCCCTGAACCGGAATAATTCTCTTGTCATTGGCAAGTTCTTTTGCGCCCAGCCCTGAACAGTTAAAAATTATTTGATCTTTAATATCTGAAAAATTATTAATCTCTTGTTTTGTAATTTTTATGTTTAGCTCTTTAATATTTCTGTGCAACTCTTGCATAATTCCTGCAGAGTTAACAAAAACAGTATTATATTGAATTGCATCGTAGACTTTGCCGTTCCCAAAATCTATTAAAACTTCTTCTGGCTTATTTACCAAATTTTTTTCTATATAGGGCGCAAAGCCTGGATCAATATCGGGCCCAAAGTATGCGGGTAATATTTTAGGGCCAGATTTAATAAAAGGGTGCTTGCCATCAATAATTTCCAAATATGTCCTATAAGACTCCAGGCCCATAGATTTGAAAATTTCACGTTCAGCATCTGTTGAGCACTTTCTTGCTCTCGGGAAAAAGAACCCGGCAGCTTTATTTGAAGAAATTGTTTCTGTCTCTTTTGCAAAAATTTCTACAGAATATCCCCTAAGTGTCAAAATAATTGCAGTTAATAGCCCATAACAGCCGGCGCCGATAACAGAAATATTTTTATTATTAAACTCAGGATTTGTTTTTAGTTTTTGTTTTAATTTTCTTTCAAGTTCTCTTACTGATTGGTTAACGCAGCCGAATAAAAACGTCCAGCCGGCACCGCCTTGGCCATAATTGTGAATAACTAGTTTGTTATTTATAATTTCACAAGAAACATTGAAAATTCTTTCCCTGTGGGCACGAATGCAGGTAATCTTTTCTTTGATATTATTTATGGAAATTTTGGGCGGAGTTAGCTTTATTATTTTTTTGGTCTTCAAGTTTGTATTTGAGTAATAGAAATATTAGAAATATATTGTATATTAAAATTTTAAAGTTTATTTTAACTGATTTTTTATGGTTCGATACATTTTTCTTCGCTTCGCTACGAAAAACACTCACCACGAGCGGGTAAAAAATCAAATTTAACAAATTAATTATAGCGTTTGTTCTTAAAATTTAAAATAAAAAGGGTTAGTTAAGATGCGTATTTTTATGATCGGCAGTGGTTCAGTGGCGCAATGCGTTCTGCCAATTTTAATCAAAGAGTTGAAAACAGTTTCTCCTAAAGATATAACAGTAATGGATTATGTTGATAATAGTCACAGAATCTCAGAACCAATAAAAAAAGGCGTAAATTATGTTCGAGAAAAGCTGACAGAAGAAAACTACAAAACTATGCTTCCAAAATATCTTTCTTCCGGGGACGTTTTTGTTGATCTTGGTTATGATATCGATACTGTCTCGGTATTAAAATGGTGCCATGAAAATAATGTAAAATATATTAACAGCTCGGTAGAGCTCTGGGACCCGTATAAAAACGCAAAGTCAAAAGACCCAAGAGAATTAACACTATATTCCCGTCAGATGGAAATTATCGATTTTATAAAAAGTTTGCCCAACAAAAAAGGCGCAACTGCTATTATCGATCATGGTGCTAATCCTGGCTTGGTTTCACATTTTACCAAGCAGGGAATTTGCGATATAGCATCAAAGATTATTGCAGAAAAAAAATCTGATACAAGAATACCCGAGCTAAAAAAGGCTTTAGAAAGCAAAAATTTTGCAAAGCTTGCCCAACTTATCGGATTAAAAATTATTCAGATATCTGAAAGAGATTCCCAAATTACATCTGATCCAAAAAAAGTTAACGAATTTGTTAACACATGGTCGATCCCAGGGCTCTTTGAAGAGGGGATAGCTCCGGCAGAACTTGGCTGGGGAACACACGAGCGATTTGCGCCAAAGGGCACAATGTTTCATAAAGCTGGGCCTCAAAATCAAGTTTGTCTTGAGTCAATGGGCATAGATACGCTTGTAAGATCTTGGGTTCCAAGTGGTGATATAATCGGCATGGTCATACGACATGGAGAAGCTTACGGTCTTTCTGAGCGATTAACTGTCAGAGAAAATGGAGCCGCTCTATACAGGCCGACAGTATATTATGCATATTGTCTTTCTGATTCTGCGATAGCGTCGTTATATGAACTCAGAATGCGTCAGCTTGAGATGCAACCGAAATTGAGAATTTTAAACGACGATATTATTGATGGTCAAGACGAGCTGGGTTGTTTTTTGCTTGGGCATGATTTTAGAGCCTGGTGGATCGGCAGCTTGCTTGATATTCATGAGGCAAGAAAATTGGTTCCCCATCAAAATGCAACAACTGTTCAGGTTGCCGTCTCTGTCGTTGCTTCGATTAGTTATATGATTAATCACCCAAATGAGGGGATTTGCTTACCTGACGATATTGATCACGAAGAAATTTTAAAATTTTCAAAGCCATATTTGGGTAAATTTGTATCAAAGTCTGTCGAGTGGTCACCACTCACCCGTAAACCCAACTATTTTGAATATAATGACGAAACTGTTATTGGGCCCGAAGATGAGTGGCAGTTTACGACTTTTCTGGTTTCTAAGTGTGACAAAGTTAAGTTAAAATAATAACTAAATTTCGTGCAAAATATAGTGCTTAGTTAGCCATAAAAGTATTACTCCCATTGCGATTGCAATTATATAGCCATAGACAGGTTTTTGGGGAAAAAAGTATTGTTCCAAGATGCTTTCCACGCCCCATGATATGGATATTAAACTTAAGGTAACGATAATTGCAAAAAGTGCTTGGTGACTTTCACCGTACTCACTTAATTTGTTCAAGATTTGAGAAAACATATTTACTCCCATAAATAATCCCGATCTGTATTTTATATTTTGTTTAGTTTTGTTTTTAATATACTTTTATAATTATTAATTATAGTAAATTATAATTTAAACAAAATATATTACACTGATCATAAATAATTAAAATTATAATTTTGTAGAGTTGGGGTAATTTAAATTTAAGATTTGTGGAAAAAACTTTTATATCTTATATTATCTGCGTAAAAAATCGCGTAAAATTTATACAGAGAGATAAAAATAGAGATTTATGAAAAATATAATTGGCTTAAACTGTCTCATGTTTTCGAGTGTATTATTGGCAGCATGCGATAAAAATAATAAACTAGATAATAATAACAGTAATAATACCGATACAGTTAGCAAAATTAATAAAGCTGGCAAGAAAACAGAAAAACAACAGCAGGGGGATATTAAAATGTCACGACAAAAAACAGACTCTGGATTAAGTTACGAAATTTTGAAAGAGGGTTCTGGAGCAAATCCAAGGCCGGGTCAGCAGGTTGCTGTGCACTATACTGGTTGGTTGGAAAAAAATGGCGAGCCAGATTTAAATTCTAAGTTTGATAGCAGCGTTGACCGAAATCAGCCATTTAGTTTTAAGATAGGTTTGGGCTATGTTATTGCAGGATGGGACGAAGGCGTTCTTGGCATGAAGCTTGGCGAAAAACGTCGTCTGTTTATCCCAGCGGCTCTTGGCTACGGTTCACGCGGCGCCGGCAGAGTTATACCACCTAATGCAAATCTTGTTTTCGACGTTGAACTTATTAAAGTTGGTTAAATAAATTATTAGTTATTAAGGGCTTATTTGTAAAACTACAAATAAGCCCTTAAGTTTTAATTAAATTTATAACCTAGTTCGACAGCAAAAAAGTATTAACCCCGCTCGTCCCGAGTGTTTTTCGTAGCGATAGCGAAGAAAAATGTATCGAGGGATGGTAGTGCATATTGCATAATAATTTATATATTTTTATAAGAGCAAAAAATGCTCATCCCTCGATACAATCACCTCCACTGCGTTACGGTGATCACTCGGGACGAGCGGTTTTGCTTGCCTACGCAATTTATGTAAAACTCAACAGAACTTTTAACTTTTAATTAAATTTATAACCTAGTTCGACAGCAAAAAAGTATTTTAAATTGTCACTACTGCTCTTGCCCTTGCTTACATTAAAAGCTATTCCCGGATTAAATATAAATTGGGGGGTTGAGATCCACAAAGATGGGCCAATATAAAATCCGCTTGTAATTAAATTTTTGTTAACGGTTCCCGATGTGCCTGAAGAAGAACTACTGCTTTTAGAGCTTGCTCCAAAAAATTCAAGAATTAAAGTTATTAATCTCTTATGGGGCAAATAATACAAATTTCTTCCAAATCCAAATTGATAGTAATAAATTTGGCCGGCATCTAGGCGAGCTTTTCCTGTGTTAAATAATATTCCTGGTGAACCAAAAACGTACCAGTCCACTGAAGTGTGTGTGGCTGTTAATCCAAAAAACAGGGTTGGAGAACCCAGGCCCGTATTAGGTGTTTTTTTGGTTGATCCGGTTGGCAAACTAAGCGCGGTTAGAAATGTTGCCTGATTTGCAAATCTTGAGCTGTCTTTGTTGTAAAAAGAATATTCTGCCTGGATAAATATATCTTCTATTCCTGAAGAACAATAATTGTCTGATTTAAACTTTGCTGCAAATGGAAATCCACAGGAAATAGCCAATTTATCTGATACCCCATAAATAAAATAGGGAACAATATCGCTAAAATTATTATTTTTGCCTCCAAGATCGTCTGCAAAAATATAAAGTTGTTTGTCCCCTTTATCTATAACCGTCTGTCCAAAACAAAATAGTGGGCCAGGCTCTTGCGATGATTTTAATGCTAAGTTGCCTTCAAAGACATGACCAACTTCGTCTTCATCTCTTGAAAAGATTATTAAATTGTAAAAAACTAATAAAAAAAATATTTTTTTCATATTATTTACCCACTTACTCAGTTGCATATGTATAATAAGCGATCATAGAAAAAGAAATCGCGGCCATCGTAATTACACAATTTATTAAGACACCAAATCCGTAATATGTCGCAATAAACCCTCCCAATAATGCTGCAATGCCAGAAAAAATACTAATGGTGCCATCAAACAGCGCCCAGCCACCTGATAAATCATCACTTACTATCTCAGAAAGTTCAGCATCAAATGCTGGCTGAGCCATAGAGTCGCCGATTGCGTTTAATATTTGTGAGATATATAACATAAAAATATTTTTCATTATAAAGTATATGCCCACGCTGAGTAGCCACAAAAACCAACCCAGCCACAAACAAAGCTTTCTATTTTTATGGCTCCATTTAGTTTTGTGTATCAAAATTGTGAGCACCCCAGTTGTTATGGAATAGATCGAAATTGCCCAAGAAGTTTCAAGAAGCCCGCCCCCAATTTTTTGAACAAAAAATGCATATATGGGTACGATTATCCCTTGAGCGAACGTAGAAAATGCGTAAGCAAATATAATTAAATACAGATATTTTTTTGAAGCCAGCATAAAACTCCAGACTTTTTTTCTGATAAATTAGCGTAAAATTCTAACACGCTTAACTTACTACTTCGCAAGTAAAAAACTCAATTATTTTTATCTTATTAATTTTTGTTGACAACTGAGTTGCACCAACACTAGATTAGTTCCAATTTGTGCAAAAAAAGTACAAGAGGCGTTTAGTAACCCCCAAAAAAAAAGAGAGAGTATTTTATGAATAATACATTACAGTACAACTTTATGGTTCGTAAGTTGCGTAATTTTTTTCAAGAAAAAAAGGGCTTTATAGAGGTCCCGGCCCAATCACGGACGTCGATTTTGGCAGCATGCGAGCAGCCCAAGACCATAACAGAGTATAGTATTGGAGGCGAAGTTTTCCCTCTCCCACAGACGGGTCAGATGTGGCTGGAATATGAGATGCTAAAAAATCCAAGTTGGCCCGGCGTATTTTGTGTTACAACAAGTTATCGCGACGAGCCGACCCCAATCGAGGGTCGTCATAAAAGAGTGTTTCCAATGTTTGAGTTTGAGTCCCATGGAACATTTGATGAACTTAAAAAACTTGAAGAAGAACTTCTTCTATTTCTTGGTTTCGATTTGCCAATCACTATAGATTATTTAAGCGCCGCACAAGCTTATGAAACTGATATACTTGAAGCTATACATGAAACTGCTCTTTCAAAAAAATATGGTAGTTCTATAAGTCTTGAAAAATTTCCAGAGCATACAAATCCATTTTGGAACATGAAATCAGAAGGGGATGGCGTTTATAGCAAAATAGATATCCTGTTGCATGGCATGGAGACTATTGGGTCAGCAGAAAGAGAAACAGATATTAACCGCATGCGCGAAAGATTTTTTACTATAGAAAATGGCGAGTACTGTAGCTTATTATTCTCAAAATTTGGCAAAGATAGAGTACTAAAAGAACTTGATGAATACTTGTCTTTACAGATGATCGAAAGATTTGGTGGTGGTATCGGCTTAACGCGACTTGCCCGCGCCATGGAGCTTTCCAATTTATTTGAAGAACAATCTGAGTATACAAAAATCGAAGACGCACAAACACAAGTGTCAGTATAAATTTTTAATAATAATTTTTGTGTTTAAAGCAATAGGGCCCAATCTCGGGCCCTATTTACTTATTTATATGTTAATTTTGTTATCCAGGCAAAACTGTTTGATTGTAGCAAACTGGTTATGAGTGATAAGTTTTTCGGCAAGTAAAACTTGTAGTATCTCGGTGATCGTAAATAATGGGTGAACTTTGTAGCCATGTTTTTGAACATTTTCAACGCCGTTCTGTTCTCGATCGATAAGTACAAAAATATCATTAATAATTAAGCCATTATTTTCTAAAACTTTTACTGTTTCTAAAATACTGGAACCTGTTGTAATTACATCTTCAATTACGGCGCAAATATTATCTTGTGAATAATTGCCTTCTATAGTTTTTTTGGTGCCGTAAGATTTTACCTCTTTTCTATGCATGATCATAGAATATTTGCCAAGCAAAGAGACGCTGGTTGCTAGCGGCACAGCAGCGTATGGCACCCCACAGACGATATCGAACTTATATTTTGATAATAATTTTTTAAGTTCTATCGCAATATGCTTTAAAACTTCTGGGTATGAGATAATTAATCTCATATCAAAATATATCGGTGATATTGCGCCACTTTTTATTTGTATATCTTTAATTTTTATTGCTTCGATACCAAAAAGTGTTTTAATCAGATCCACTTTTTCTGGGTCACAATTTTTTGAACTATGATTACTATGATAATCTAACGCAAGAGTTTTGTTCCACATCGCACCAGTTGCGCACTGCACAATATCTGCGCCTGCAGCAAGTAAGATATCAAACTGCTGCCATCTTGTGACGCCTCCAGTTGCAAATAATTTTAGATCTAATTTTTCTTCTTTAATTATTTTTTTTGCATTTTTTACAAATTCTAAAGTTAAATCAAATATGGCAGAACCTGATAGTCCGCTCATCTTTCTTTGTTCATCAAATACTGGTCTTTCCAATTCGTCAACAACACTGACAGGCACAGTATTTATTCCACATATTCCCTTAGCTCCGCCGTTATGTGCAGCGACAAAAATATCTTTCATGATATCTAAATTTTCACACAAACCAATTTTTACAATTAACGGAATCTCGGGGATCTCTTGATTTATGGCTCTGCAAATGTCATGGACCAATATTGGGTCCTGGTATATAAGTTTTTGATTGTCCGCAATATTGGGGCAGGATAAATTAGCTTCGATAATCTGGGCGCCACCTGCAACAGCTATTTTTGCTGTTTTTACAAAGTCATCTATCTGTTCTTTCCTGTCCTCCGGAGCTTTAGCGCAGGAGGATGTATTTCCTGAACCATAAACAGATACTATTAAGACCTGGCCATCTTGAAGCATTTCTCTGCTTAATTTTATGTCCCTAATTGTTTCTTCTGGATCTTGAGAACTTATCCCAAAAGAATTAGTAATTGTTAAATTATCTAAAAATTCGTCAGAGCAACTATCACTATTATCTCTTTTTATCAGATCAGTTGGTTCATGTTCGCCAACTGCACAAAATTTTCCACAAATATCAGATCTCCTAATTTTTCTTTTGCAGTCTACAAAAAAAATATTAGGAGCCTTATGACACTGTTGTTCGCAGCTTCTAATTGTCTTATAAGTTATAATATCATAACCCATTTTTGATATAGATTTTATACCCTTACTTGTTGTTATCGGGCATGCAGCAACCCCTATTGGAGAATTAATCGCATATCCAAAAATGTTATAATTTAAGCTTTTAGAATTAGCTGTATTTATAAAAATTATATTTATAAATACAGCTATTAAGATTAGATTTTTCTTCATAACTCATCTCCAGTTTTTTAGACTCAAACTCTATTGTTTGCGCAAAAATCTCTAACAATATCCACTTGTGCCTGTGTGATTAATTTTTCTTCAAGTAAAACCTGAATCACTTCTGATAGC
Organism: uncultured bacterium; assembly: GCA_963717435.1. GTDB lineage: Bacteria > Babelota > Babeliae > Babelales > Babelaceae > MFD05580-245. Next base: position 189,260 of record OY970332.1, on the reverse strand, counting down.
TGCAATATCGTATGAACCCTAAACCCCTCTTTTTCAAGGCGCTGAACGCCCCCCTGTTCTCTATCAATCAGAATAATAACATCGCGTGCAATCAAATCATGATCTTCTAATATTACTGCACTTTTTTTAATACTGTTTCCGGTTACAATCACATCTTCGATTATCAAGCACTTATCCTGTTTTTTAAAGTTCCCCTCAAGCATCTTTTTTGTGCCATGGGATTTGGGCTCTTTCCGTTGCATGATCATGGGCGTCTTTGTGTTCGCACAAGCCAAAGTTGCAACAGGAACAGCGGCATAAGGCACGCCACAAATCACATCGCAGTTTATATTTTCCATTTTTCCTTTTATCGCGTCTGCAAAGTTTATTAACACGTCTGGATAAGAAATTATAAGCCTCATATCAAAATAAAATGGGGAGACTATGCCTCCCTCAAGTGTTACGTTTTCAAACTTTATCGCGCCTATTTTATTTAATTTTAGAATCAGCTCTTTATTATTAGAAATATTAGAAAAAATATTAATAGTCGTTAGGGTAAAAAAAAACGGCAGGAAGAAAAATCTGTTTTTCATGATGTCTCCTAAAGAATCGGGTTAAATGAAACTTGATTAATTAATTTTGCTCACGAAAGTTTACTATTTATATTTTATTTTACAACAAAAAAATGGCCCGCAGAGTTATCTGCGAGCCATACTAAGTTATTTAATTAAACTTTACTTTGCTAATACAGCTTTTTTTACAATTGCTGTTCCACCAAGTGTTACATATGACATAATAACATGCCCCAATATTCTACCAGTTGTTTTCCAACTTAGATTTCCATAAAGGTTATCATGAACCGATAGTGTTCGGCTGTTAAAATATTTCATAGGATTTTCAAGTAAGTTGGTTGCGATGATTTCGGCAATCGGTGCCAAGAAAGGTGCTGTAACCGCAATTTTATCGACAGTTGACCACTCTGCTTCTGTTTTTTGGTCAAGTAATTTTTGATTCAGAGCTAAGCCTGAAACAATGCCTGTTGCAATACTTGTGATTAAGTCTTTTTTGAATATGTCCCACTCAAATGGTGACAACGCTTTTAGATATTTGTTGTATTCTCTTCCAGCCTCAGGGGTATTGAAAAAAAGCTTGTTTATTGTTGTTGATGTGTGAGTGGTTCCAAATGAAGCACCATAGTGGCCATCAGTAATACCCATTGGGCCGCTGACAAAACCTATTTGCGGGTTGACTGTGTGCGAATTAACTGTTGCCTCTTCGTACCACATGTCATCAATATGTTTTACAACTTCTTTAAGTGCAGCATCATGCTTTTCTCTAAGAATTTCTAATTCACTTTTTTCTGCGACTAATACAGAACTCGTAGTTGCTAGTAATATTAATAAAGATATCTTTTTCATATATGACTCCGATTGTGACTGTTTTTTAATATTTTCTCCACATGCCAAAAGCTTAACATAATGAGTTTTGATGTCAAAATAGCCTCCTGATTATTTTCCTGAAATGGCGGCGCGTTAAAACAGAAAGCATGGGGCAAAATTACTGTTTTTTACAAATATATTTTTTTGTTGTGAACTATAATTAAATTGTGAATAAAATTTTAATAAAAAATTAAGAGAGTAGCTATGTCCGGCAACAGTTTTATATCTTTAATTTTAACAAAAAAATCCAAACTAATATTTTTAAGCTTAATAATATTTAATGCGGCAAATATTTGCCCAATTTCACTTGTTTATAACCTTAAAATCAGGCGAGTTTTCAGAGTAAATAAGCTACTTGGTACGATACCGCAAAAACCATTTTGGGTGCCAACAGTATTGCCAATAGTTTATAAGCGAGATCGGCACATAGTTAACGATATACTTGTCCCAACAGATATTTGCGAGAATCGTCTAACTGACGGTGCGATTTTAAACTTACGTTATATTAGATCAAAAAACTGGTGGCTAGAAGCAACAACTGGCATAGAAACCGAACATGTGCGATCCGATTCTAAAATTAGCCCTGCATCAAGTTTTAAAACATCAAAAACTGGGCTCGATGACATAGTTTTTTCTGGTGGTTATAATTTCTTTCCAACTCAAGATTTACAGATAGATTTATATGCGCTTACGGGCTTTCCAACAAATCGAAAAATCACACTTTTTGATGCCCAAGATCCACTTGTTGGAACAAGATTTTATAGTCTGGGTGTTGGCTCCGAGTTTTCTTACAGCTTTATAAATCAAGAAAAAAGAAACGTAATATTTGTCTTTCAAAACAGGTTCATACACTTTTTTAATAGATACTTTTACCCTGTGTTGCCAGTAGGCGCAAAAATTCAACCGGGAAACGTAACGGACTTATTATTTACTTTAGAATATAGATTCAAATTTAATTTACTTGAAGCCGGTTATAACCCAACTTTTTTTAGCAACCAGGCTATTTTGTTGCCCACAAGAGAGATTAAGAGCCACTGGTTTGTCAGAAACAGTTTTTACGCAAACTTTAATCATCTCTTTAAGCGTTGCCCAGGCATTAACGTCCCGATAGTTTTAGGGGCAGGATTAAATATTGGCAGATTAAAATTGTATGACACCAAAATATTCGCCGCCTGGGTAAATTTAACTGCAATATTTTAGCTATTTTTTACTTATAATATCTTTTACCAGAGTTGCCATTTGATCCCATGGCAAAAGAGTATAAGCGGTGCCTCTAAATATTTGCGTTCCAGCATAAATAAGATAATTTTCCGCGGCTTCCCTTTTTGCGATACTGTTCCACTTATCAAGTGATTCTAAAAATTTTTTATTGTAAGTTTCACCGGATTTAATCTCTATTGGCAGAAGTTCTTTTCCAATATCAACTATGCAATCAACTTCTATTAAGCCGTTCTGATCGCGCCAAAAATATAGTGGAGGGTTTTTGCCTTGATTAAAATACTGTTTATACAAATCAGAAATAATCATGCATTCAAAAAGATGTCCATAAAACGGATTTAGTAATAAATTTTTGCTACTATTAATCTCCAGCAACGAACATACAAGTCCCGTATCGTAAAAATATAACTTAGGCGTCTTTGTTATTCGCTTATTAAAATTTTGAAAATGTGGTTTGAGCAAAAATATTATATAACTTGCTTCAAGTATCGATAGCCATTGTTTTACAGTCGGAACGCTAATTCCGCAGTTTACGGCTAAATCGGAATAGTTTACCAGCTGCCCAACTCTGGCTGCGCAGAGCTTTATAAATTTCTGGAAAGTACTTATATTTTCAATATTTGTTAGCAATCTAATATCTCTTTCAACATAAGTGTTTATATAAGAAGGGTATACTTCTTCAGGTTCAAAATTTTTATAAACCCTTGGGTAAAAGCCCTTAAATATAACCTCTTCGGGCGCTCTAGATTTATCGATAAGATTGTTGTTTTTTAGCTCATTCAAAGACAATGGCAGTAGGGTTAATATGCCAACTCTTCCAGCAAGCGACTGGCTTATTGCTTCGTTAACCAAAAAATTTTGTGAACCAGTTAAGATAAAATATCCGGGCCTGTCTTGTGCATCTGATATAACTTTAATATAAGAGAGTAGATCCGGGCAGTTTTGGAACTCATCAAGTATTATCCCGTGTTCATTTTCAAATTTTCTAAAAAAACCCTTAGGGTCATCAATTGCCAGTGTTCTGAGCTCAAGATCATCAAGATCTATAAAAACATGCTTTGAAAAAACATGTTTTACCAAAGTCGTCTTTCCTGACTGTCTCGGCCCCAATATTGCAACAACGGGAAACTTTGCAAATCTCAACACTGTTTCTTCTATATCTCTTCTGAAAAACGCCATTTTGTCCCCCAAATTTTTTAATTTTTTTATAAAAAAAAACATTATCTTGTGCGAATCTCTAACTCTATTTATATATTAGCACAAATCAGGTTAATTTAATATAGTTTTAAAGCAATTTTTTTGGGTGCTAATTTTTTTAGGTAAATTTAACTGCAATATTTTAGCTATTTTTTTACAAAAAAATGGACCGGAGTTTTACCTCCGGCCCAAAATTATTTTCTACAAATTTAGGTTGGTCTTTATTCTGTCTTCTTTTTTTTCCTAACATATGGTTTCGGAGCTACCGCATCGTTTCCTAATTCTTTCTTAACCTTTTGTGTAATGTCTATTATATTGGCCTGATCCAAATTAGTTATAATCGACAAACCTGATTCAGTTTTAAATGCCAGACCGGTTTCTATCCCCAAAATTTTACCTAATTGACCAGTTTCGGGTTTTAATCCAGTCGAGTATGTTTTTTTGTTTGCCTTATCGTCCCATGTTAAATAAATTGTTGTTATAGGATTGCCTTTGCTATTCTTAAGTACTGGAATTTTAAATTCATAAACACGATACGGATCACTTACGATTCTGTTAGGATTTTGTGCGTCCCCCTTTCCAACCATCACATCTCTTTCTGTTTGGATTTCAAATTCCCCTTTATAGATATATAAACAAAGATGCTCAGTTGGAAGCAGTATTTGACGCTCAGTTGGAAGCAGTATTTTCGGATTATCTTGTCCCTGATCTCTGTGATATAATTGACTGATGTTTTCTAAGAAGTTTGCATCGCCCTGCGCAGTTTCAATGTTTTTAGATGCCTTGCCCTTTAAGACTCTTTCTACATAAGGCTCGCCTAAGAATGATCTGCCACCTGGTCCCTTATCGCTATATTGCAGAGCAAATGTTATAGGTCCATTTGATTTATTAAATATTTCAAAGTTTTGATTGGTAATTTCAACGTCCCAAGGTTTGGGGCTTTTTGTTGGTTTGTATGTAATAGTATCAAAGGTGACTTTGGCTTTTTTATCAGTTCCCTTTAGGAGTTGAGATAGGCTTAGATCTGTCTCATAGAAATATTCGTCCGTTTGGAGATTTTCATTAACTTTAACCTTTTTTCTTTCTCTTTCTGCTTTGGGTAAATATAACCTCACAGGCTCTACTAGTGTTGAACTAATAGAATAGATATCAGCTAATCCCAAGAGGCCCAGCAATAAACTCACTATCGAAAATATTTTTAGATTTTTAAACATAAACTCCCCGTTTTTTAAAAATTATTTTAATTAAACCCTTTATAAATCGTACCTCTCTACAGATATACAAATTACTTCTGTTCTAGTATTTCTGCTTCTGTTTTTCGCTTTTGATTTTCAATTCTGGTTAATTTTATATCACCCTTATCAATATTGGTTACCAGAGATAATCCAGTTTCAGTCTTTGATGCTAGTCCCGTTTCTTTTCCAAAAATTTTACCTAATTTACCTAATTGACCAGTTTGTGGTCTTAGTCCAATATCGCCTTTGTCCTCATCGATTTTGCCGTCAAATGTTACGTAGATTGTATATTTGGGGTTGCCTTCGAAGTAATAGTCACCATCTTTCAGAATTTTTTTAAGTCTTTGTAGGTTATTAAATGTATAAACATAAACCGGGCCAGTATTTGAAACGTCTAGCATTTTCTCACTTTTTTGAGCGATGTAGGTGGATTTATTGGGCCAAATATATAAAGTTAATGTTCCTGAGCCAGTTCCATTAATTTCGGTGTCAATTACGCCACCATATTGCAGATTTTTGATCACAGTAGATTGTGTTTTAGCTTGTATAATTTCAAAAATCGGTTTGGAAAAAATAGACTTGTTAGGCACTGGATTTATTCGTGAATACTGTAAAGCTATCGTTATGGGCTTATCTGTTTTGTTGAATATTTCAAAATTTTGATTTGTAAATATCACTTTTCTCGGATAATCTTTTAGCCCCATTGTCTCTATTGCCTGCTCAGCAATACCCTTTGAGGTATCATATTTATCTGTGTAATTAATATTGGTGTAAGCATCTTTGATGACAGTTGGGAAATATAATTTGGGTGTGTCAAATATGGTTTTGCTTATACAAAAAACATTGGAGATAAATAATAATAATCCCACTATCGACAATAATTTTATATTTTTTAACATATATCTACCGCTTTGTTAGACTATTTAAATTGCTCTATGTCATTTTTATCAATATTAGTTACCAGAGATAAACCAGTTTCAGTCTTTGATGCTAGTCCCGTTTCTTTTCCAAAAATTTTACCTAATTGACCAGTTTGTGGCCTTAGACCAATATCACCTTTTTTATCATTTATTTTGCCGTCAAATGTTAAATACATTGTATATTTAGGGTTATTCTTTTTGTTAAATTTTTCCAAATCTTTAAATTTATAAACGTAGACCAAGCCAGGATTTTGTGAAAGATTTAGAATTTTTCCATCTCTTTGTTCTTTGTATGCAGATTTATTTGGCCAAATATATAGTGTTAAAGATCTCTTAGAACGGCTAAGTTTATTAATTTCAGGCATATCATCGATTGTGGTTTGAAGATTTCGGATTACAGTAGATTGCTTTTTAGGTGAGATAATTTCAAATGTCGGGTTGGAATAAATTTCCCCCGATGCGTGGAGCGAATTTTGTATTGAAAGCTGTAAAGCTATCGTTATGGACTTATCTGTTTTGTTGAAGACTTCAAAATTTTGCTCCGTAAATATCACCTTACTCGGGCGATCTTTTAACCCCATTTTATCTATCGCATTTTTAGCAGGATCCTTCGAAGTGTCATATTTTTTACTTTCATAATCTTTAAGATCGATCGAGCTTAAATTTGCGATGCCACCCGGGAGATATAGTTTTGGTGTGTCGAGTATGTTTTTGCTTATAGAAAAAGCATTAGAGATAAATAATAACCCCAGTATCGATAATATTTTTAGCTTTTTTAACATAACTTCTGCCCTTTTTTAAATAATATAATCGAAGTCAATCTTCCCCTTATTTATAGAGTAAAGTATTTTATGGACGAAATGCAATAGATTTTTCTATCTGAAATAATAGATTTCGGGCCGGTGAAAAAAATCTGCAAAAAATAGACCGGAGTTTTACCTCCGGCCCCAAATTTTTAAATAAACTTATTACTTGGCCGTCACTTGAACTATGTTCTTTGCCTCGAGATTGAATTCGGAACTCAAACCAGATTCAGTTTTCTTAGGAATTCCAAGCGACTGTAGTGGTCCCAGTTGCCCAGTTTCAGGCCTTAGAGGATTCTTTTCTTTTCCGTCCCATGTCAACAAAAGTGTTAATATAGGTTTTTTGTCTTTGTTTGCAACTGGTTCTATCATATTAAACCGATTTAAAGTATATAGATCTCTAAATTCATATATATATTGTGGATTTTTTATTTTGTAGGAAGTGGGTTTTTTGTATTCATCGCCGATTAGTTTTGCTCCCAGATTGATAAGTCCTTTCTTGGCCCAATCTACCGTTGATTCCTCTTTTTCGACTTTTACCGACTTATCCCAAATATATAATCTCAACTTCGCATCTTTGTTTGCTGGATATATTGGCAATACGTCTGTGTATTGGAACTGGTTTTCCTTTCCAGGATTTATGACTTGCGTATATTTATCAGCCGTACTATTAGGATTGATTTTTAATAAAGGTCCACTTTGTGCGTTAGGCTCTATATATTGTAAAGCTATGGTAATAGGGCCTTTTGATTTGTTAAAAATTTCGAAATTTTTGTCGCTAATCATGATTGTTGTAACTTTGTTGAGAGTAGTTAATTCATCTACTTTAGATGATTGTTTAAGCTTTTCTAAGGCTGCAGTTTGTTCTTGCTCCAGTTTTTTCTTATCAGCCACCTTTGCGTTTTCTATCTTAGCTTCATATGTCTTGTTTATCTTATCCATCTCATTAAAGTAGTCATATTTATAAAAGTCACCAACCCTTAGTCCCAAATCATCTCTTTCCGTGGTTGGTACATAAACTTCTGTTACTCCAAGATAAGTTTTGGATAGAGTGTAGCTATTGCCTACTGACAATAATAACCCCAACATTGATAAGATTTGTAAATTTTTCTTCATAAACTCTCCTTTTTTTAATTTAAGATTAATACTGTATATTTGTTTTTATAAATGGATTTGTGGAAATTATAGTTCCTTGTTTAGATATGCTTCCTTTTAATATATTGTTTCCTATGTAAAGACCAGTCTCAGTCTTTGACGCTAGACCCGTTTCTATCCCCATAAATTTACCTAATTGTCCTGTTTGGGGTCTTAAATTGCTACTTTGTACAGAATCTCCATCCAATGTTAAATAAAATGTCCCTTTTGGGCTGCCATCTTTAAATTGTGGATTTGCTATTAAAAAACCAACTGTTCGGTCGAGCGCCATGTTTTTGGCGCAGTGATTACCATAATTGGCTTCATAGGTAGGCAGGGATTTGTTTTTATCTGCATAAATTATTTTTATCTGCAATCTATCTGCAGGCGACATATGTTGTTCAGGTATTTCTATGTTTGTGAATGTCTCAGAGGCTTTGCCCGGTTCAATTTTTTCAAGGCCTAAAAACTTACAACCGGTAATTGAATTGTATATTTCTGCAATTACCATTATTTTTGATTTAGTTTTGTTGCGCAATTCAAAGTTTTGATTGGTCATAATAAACTTTTTATTCAGCTTGGTGTCAGTAAATTCTCTATTCGCAGAATCTAGTGAGTTATAATCATCCGTGTAGCCATAATTACGAGCTTCAGTTGCAGTAACATATTTTTTGGGTGTTTTTAGTAAAGTTTTGGACCAGGTATAACTATTGCCGACTGACAATAATAACCCTAATATCGATAAGATTTTTAAATTTTTTAACATAAATTCTCCACTTTTTTTATTTTTTATTATTACCGCTCTCTCTTTATATTACTTTGTTCTACGTTATCTCCAAGATATAGACCAGACTCAGTTATGCCAGATAGACCGTTTAATTGGCCCGTTTCCGGCTTTAAGCTGATTGTCGTTAAATCATCGCCCTTTAATGTAAAATAAAATGTCTTTATATCTTTTTTGTCAGACTTTGTGTTGATTGCAAAAATTGCTTTAGGAGAATCAGTTTCAGCACAGCCATTATTTTTGCGTGTTATTTCTATATTGCCCTTTTCATCTGGATAAACTATTTTTATTTGGAAGGCGTCGCGTATCACTATGTTTTTAAACTTATTAGAGGCTGCCTTTGGCCCTATAGTCTCAGATCCTAGAAAGATGCAAGAGCCATCATTTTGATTAAATAGTTCTGCAATTACCATCACTTTTGATTTAGTTTTATTTTGCAATTCAAAGTTTTGGCTTGTTATAATAAAATCTTTTTTCAACGTCTGGTCTCTAAATTCTTTATTCAAAGAATCTACCTCGTAATATTTGTCAAAAATAACACCATACTTACGAGCTTCAATTTGAGTAACATATTTTTTGGGTGTTTTGGATAAAGTATAACTATTGCCTACTGACAATAATAGCCCTAATATCGCTAAGATTTTTAAATTTTTTAACATAAATTCTCCACTTTTGAAAAAAATAATATAATCGAAAAATTTTCTCCCTATTTATAGGTTAAAGTATTTGATGGACAAAATGCAATAGTTTTTCTATCTGAAATTTAATAAGATCGGATTTTGTTGCGGCGATATTGGTTAATCTTATTGCTAAAAAGACCGGAACCAGGTTATAGGCAATCGACAAAAGATAGTTTGGGTGTTTCATGGTTGCTCCCCCTTAGGATTAAAGGTTTTGAGACGGCGACCCTTCGATACTAAATTCCTGCGGAATTTCACTCAGGGCGAGCGCCTCTTTAATTTTTTGTATCAGAAATATGCGGATATAGTCTAACTATATTCAGGTGCGGGTAAATTATTCAAAGGTTAGTTGAAATAAATTTGTGCGAATAATTTATTAAAGGGTATTTTGCGGGAGATTTAAATTAGCTCTTGGTGTTTTATGCCCCTTCAAGTTTTTTAATATCCTTATCTTCGTGAACAATATCATAAAGCTCTTTGATAGATTTTTCAGGGGTGCTGCTGCCGAATATTGCTGAGCCGATTGCAACGTCATCTGCTCCAAGATCGCTTATCTCTTTTATGTTTGTTTTATTAATCCCACCATCAAGCCCAATTTTAAACGCTGCTTGGTTAAGATCTTTAAGTGATTTTAAAGCTTTAAATCTGTCAAAAGATTGTAATAAAAACTCTTGTCCAGAAAAACCCGGCTCAACTGACATTAATAATACATGATCTATATCATGAATATAATTTAAGATAGATTCTACAAGAGTTTTCGGTTTTAGCGCCAAGCTTGCAAGAAGATTTTTTTCATGAATTTTTTTGAGTAAATTATTGTGATCGTCATGGGTTTCAACATGAAAGCAGATAGTGTCTTTATTATTTAAATTTAAAAGATCTAAATAGTTTTGGGGATTTTCGACCATCAAGTGAATAAAAAATGGCTTGTCTGTTTTTGTTCTAATTATATTAACCTCTTCTGGGCTCCAGCTTGAATTTGGGACAAATTTATTGTCCATAATATCTATGTGATAACCTGCCGAGAAAGGTTCTGTTGATTTTATGCAGTTATCTAGTTTATCTACCTGGGAAATATTTTTTGAAATACTACACGCGATTAGTGAAGGGTATATTTGTATCATTTTACTACTCTCCGAAATAATTAATTTTAATAATTATAGTAATATTATTTTTTATAACTAATTTTTTATAAGTTTAAAAAAATAATATAAAAAATCTGAGTGAGTTTCTATAAGCATTTAACTCTTTTATTGAACTCTTTTTATCTTATTGTATAATTAACTTGTGATTTTTAGAACTAATATTTTTTTACAAACACAGTTTCAAATTTAGGGTGATTGCATGAATGACAAAATTAGACCCTTAGGTGATAGAGTTTGGGTTGAGCGTCTTGAACACACAGAAAAAACAGCAGGTGGCTTAATTATCCCTGATAGTGCAAAAGAAAAAGGTCAAACTGGCAAAGTTTTGGCAGTCGGGCCGGGAAAGAGCAATTCTGAAGGTAAAGTTATTCCAATGCAAGTAAGGGTCGGCGATACGGTCTTTTTTGGCAAATATGCTGGAACCGAAACTGGCGATAAGCACATTATGATTCGTGAAGATGAAATTCTTGGAATAGTCGAAAAATAAAATTAATTACCAGAACATCCCTCGATACACCCGTCTACGCTAAAGCTACGTCGGGCACTCGGGACGAGCGGGGTTTATTAATTAACAGAACAAAAATTTTAAAACAAAATGGGAACATCATGGCTGGAAAAAAAATTTTATTTGGCGTAGAAGCGCGTCAAAAATTGGCAAATGGCGTTGATACCTTAGCAAATGCAGTAAAAGTAACCCTTGGGCCCCGTGGTCGTAATGTTGCTTATGGAAAAGCATTTGGATCACCTGCGATTACCAAAGATGGTGTGAGTGTTGCAAAAGAAATTGAACTAGCGGATCCTGTTGAAAATATGGGCGCGCAAATGGTGCGTGAAGTTGCAAGCAAAACAGCAGATGTTGCTGGTGATGGAACAACTACCGCAACAGTTTTGACTCAAGCTATTTTCCGTGAAGGTAATAAATATGTTACTGCTGGCGCTAATCCTATGGAACTAAAGCGTGGTATCGATAAAGCAGTTATAGCAGTTGTTGAAGATATTAAAAGCTCGTTCAAAAAAAGTAAGTAGCAAAAAAGAGATTGAGCAAGTTGCTACTATTTCTGCAAATTCAGACACCTTTATTGGTGAACAAATTGCTCAAGCTATGGAAAAAGTTGGTCGCGATGGTGTTATTACCGTTGAAGAAGCAAAAGGCATGGAAAGTGAATTGACAGTTGTTGAAGGTATGCAATTTGATCGTGGATATCTTTCTCCTTATTTTGTAACTGATGCAGAAAAAATGGAAGCAGTTATGAATGATCCATTTATTTTGATTTTTGAAAAAAAAATTTCAAGCATGAAGAGCTTATTGCCAGTACTTGAACAAGTTGCAAAATCTGGTACGTCCATTATTTATTATTGCAGAAGATGTTGAAGGCGAAGCACTTGCAACATTAGTTGTTAATAAACTTCGTGGCATCTTAATGTTGTAGCAGTTAAAGCACCTGGTTTTGGTGATCGTCGTAAAGCAATGCTTGAAGATATTGCTATCTTAACTGGTGGTAAACTTGATTTCTGAAGATCTTGGTTTAAAGCTTGAAACATGTTACACTTAACTGATCTTGGTCGCGCTAAAAAAGTGGTTGTTACTAAAGATACATACTACTATTATTGAAGGCTCTGGCAGCGACAGAGCTATTAAAGGCCGCGTTATGCAAATCAAAGTCTCAAATTGAAAATACTACTTCTGATTATGACAAAGAAAAACTTCAAGAACGTCTTGCTAAACTTGCTGGTGGTGTTGCAGTTATTAAAGTTGGTGCTGCAACTGAAACTGAAATGAAAGAAAAAAAAGATCGCATTGAAGATGCTTTACATGCAACACGTGCTGCTGTTGAAGAAGGTATTGTTGCTGGTGGTGGTGTTGCATTACTACGTGCTCAAGAAGCTGTTAATAAATTAAAGCTTGAAGGTGATGAACAACTTGGTGCACAAATTGTTCATCGTGCGCTTGAAGAGCCTTTGCGTATTATTTGCTCAAATGCTGGCTTTGAAGCATCTGTTATTGTTAACAGTGTTCGTGCAGAATCGTGGCAATATCGGCTTTGATGCAAAAACTGGTGAATTTGTTGATATGATTGAAGCGGGTATTATTGATCCTGCTAAAGTTGTACGTTCAGCATTACAAAATGCAGCATCTATTGCTGGCTTATTGTTAACTACTGAAGCGATTATTGCTGATATTCCTGAAGAGAAAAAAGAGACGGCTGCTCATGCTGGCCATGGCCGCATGGGGCGGCATGCCAGGCATGTATTAATAATATTTAATTAAAAAAAGAGGGCTGGAGAAAATCCGGCCCTCTTTTGTTAATCAAGTTTTTGCAAGTTTAACTATTAAGTATTTGTTCGATTGTGGGGTTTAGGAAAACCAGTTTTTCCATTGAAATTAAAAGACTTTGAAGTCTGGGTTCAGATTGGCCAGAAGATTTTTCAGAAAAATATTTTTCCCTGGCCATAAATTTGAGAATTATTATGGCCTCTAAATTTGAATTTGCTAGAGCCAAATATGCCCAGTAAGAGATATACTCTTGCGGCCAATTATTTTCTTTGCTTATTATGCATAATACTTTAACGACTATCGCCTGTTGTTCTGTTAAAACTCGTTTATTTTGTTCATTAGAGTTTTCATCTGCTTCATCACTCTCAAAGATAAGCCTGTTATCTTCTGTTACTACCGGGCGCAGGGGGGCTAATAAGCTTGGCAAATAACAACTGACTGCAAAAAGTAATTTGATTTTGTGTTTATTCATGAAGTTATAACTTTGATAGTGAAAGTGTTAATATTTTTGTAATATTTTGGATTTTTGCTTTTAATTGCCACTTTTTGAAGAAAATTATAACATAATTTATTTAAAATTCTAAGCCCAGCTTGAACCATCCTGCCGCTTGCTTAAATGCAGTGTTTGAATCTGGAACTTCGATGGAGCCACCAAGCCCTGCAAAAAGAGTTAATAATCTATGTGTCGCGGTTCGGTATCCCAGAAATCCATAAAATTTATTAACCTGTGCCCCACGAGACCCCCCCGATGTAAGATCTAAATCTGACGCCATTAAGGTTACAAAGCTACTGTCATTAGGGGCCAGATTGTTTATAGTACTGTTTGAAGCTGAAGTTAGTGGGGCGCTGCCAGATATGCCATAGTTCTGGAAAACAAATTCTGTCTTTTGGCAGCAGTTTTCATTCAATTCTAGCTTCTCTCTACCATTTGACCAAAAGTTATAGCCCAGCTCAAAATTGAGGCCCCCAAATTCAAATCTTACCCCGGCATCAAGCTCAACAAAGCAGTAAGGGTTAACGATAACCCAAGGGGTTAAAATATTCACACCCTGAACAATCTCTCCTGAATATTGGTTTTGGTATAACAAATACCTGCTCCAGGGGTTATGGCGCAAATCAAGGGTCCTGCGCTGGGTATCTTTTAGATAATATTGCCCTTCTATGCAGAAATATAATATAGCTTTATAGTCAGCGTAATATTCTTGCAATGGCAGATCAAATCTCAGATTTGTCCCAAAACCTAATTTATTGTTGGTACCAACAATAGGCATAAACAAATAATGCGGGTATTTATATTTTTTTAATGGAATTATTCCAAATGTTTCAGTTGCGACCAAAAAGTCGTCTTGATTATACAAAGTTGCCCCTATAGATGCTCGAATTTCGGCTAGCCCGTGACTGCTTTGTTCATGATCTGAAATTTTGGCAAACTGCCAGCTTTCTTGATTAAATGCCTGAATGATTTGCGTGTTTCCGGTAAGATTTGTCTGGTTTTTTACCCAAACAAATGGCATTATCACATTTATATACAAGTTTTTAAATAGCTTATGGCTCGAGAATCTTCTCAGTTTTTGGCTATATTCAAGCATAAAGCCCTCTTGCTTCTGTTTGGGGTTTATGCAAAAATCGCCTGAAAAATCTGCTGGCAGCCCGATCCATTCTGCTCGAATATCACGCTGGGTAATATTGCTTATCGCATTATCACCCTTAACAGTTAAGCAATTTTTACATTTAAACAAAAAATATCCTGCGACATCTTTGTTCGAATCGCAAAGTGATTTTTGATACAGCGCAACTGCTTGAATTGTTCCGCACACATGCGTTTTTACCCCATTTTCACAAGCATTACAATCGTCATTAATAATTGGCGTCCACAAGGTCTGCCGCGCGGGCATATTGTGATACAGTGGTCTTGCAAGAAAATATGTCTGGCTCGTTTTTAATGATTTTTTCCCCACAATTGGCAAAGTTGTGGCCAAAATAGCAGTTAATATTATAGATATAAACTTGGCCCGCAAAATACCCGGTTTTTGATTATTTGTCTTATTAAAGTTATTTGTGTTATTCATGCTGCTTTCTTTACTACTCTTTTTATGCTTTTTTTATTGTTCTCTTTTGCTCTTTTGTGCCCACTTTTTTGTTCAAAGTAGCTTAAAACAGCTTGCTGACAAAGACAAGCTGCTAGAGATTTTTTCACAATATGCCCATTTTTTTCAGGTAGGCTCCGGCATTGATTATTGACCAGTTGAAAATAATGGCAGTTGTGGTATTATGGCTATTAGTTGGGTTTAAAAGATATCTTAAATTTTAACTGAATATTTATGAAATCGTTGAGTTTAATCGTATAATAATTTTTTTATGGAGTGTTTCAAATGAAACTACAATTTAAATTGATGTCACTTGCTTTAATAGTATTTGCATCTAATGTTCAAGCAGCAGAATATAAGTTTGCAGGAGTTGCGGCTTTGGCTAAAGCTTCTTTGACCAGAAATAATGCAAAAACAGCTGCAAAAGTTCTTGTTCCTGTCGCTGCAGTTACAGGTCTTTATAAGCTTAACAAAGCTGGTAAATTAGAATCAGTTAAAGCTAACGCTAAAAAAGCAGCGAGCAATGTTGCTTCTTTCGTCGGAGCTAAAGCTAAACAAGCAGGTAATAATGTTGCTTCTTGGATCAAAAATCACAAGAAAACAACAGTTGGTTTGGTAGCAGGAGCAGTTGCAACTGGTGCTCTTACTTATAATAGAGAAAAAATAGGTAACGCTATAGTAGCTACGTTTTTTGGTGTTATTCCAGCATAATTTAGTTATTATTAACTAATTTTGAAAATAAAATAAGGGGTCCTTGTGGCCCCTTATTAATTCACTAAAGTAACTGGAGAAGGAATAAAAACCTTCTCCAGTTTTTTGTTTTTAATATGAAAAACATGCTGTATTTAAGTATTTTCTAACCTGAGAATAGCTGTTCTTTGAGTTTTCCACTCCAAGGCGCCCTTGGCACCCCATTCTTGGCAGCATTATTGACCAGTTGAAAATATGGGTTGTTATGGTATTATGATTATTAGTTAGGGTTAAATCCTATCTTAAATCTTAACTGAATATTGATAAAAATCGTTGAGTTTAATCGTATAATAATTTTTTTATGGAGTGTTTCTAATGAAACTACAATTTAAATCAATGGCACTTACTTTAATAGTATTTGCTGCAAATGTTCAAGCTATTACTTTCTCTCAAGTTACAACTGGAGTTAAGGATTCAGCTGTTAAAACTATTAACTTTGGTAAACAAAAGTTTAACGAAGCTAGAGAATGGGCTTCTGCTCATAAAAAAGAAGTCGCAATTGGCGCTGCTGCCGCAGTTGTAGCACTTGCTGGCGGTGCTTATATTTATAAGCTAAGAAAAGATCTTGCTCTTGAAAAGGCTAATTCTCAAGAGAAATATGGTCAATTGTTTGACGTATATTCTAAAAAAGCTTTTGCAGATTTGAAATCAAAGGGACAGTTGGCTAAAAAACTGGAACAATCTGAAGCCAAACTTGCTCTATTGAATGAAGGGTACCAAAGCACAGTTGATGCAACTACTTTAAAAGATGCAAAACTTAAAGCACTTCAACGAGAATATGATGTAGTGAAGCAAATTGCTCTAACGGAAATTGATTCATTGAACGCAGAAATTGAATCTAATAACTTAGCATTGACCAAGCTTGGAGCAAAACTTGACCTATCGAATCAAGCGTTTACAGCCAGCAATGCGGAATATGGTAAAGCAGCTGCTCAGGGTTGGGAAAATGTCCTGAAAGCAGAAAAATCAGAGAGTTATTTGAATAACTTTAAAGAAGCGTTGAACAAAATCGCTTTTTCTAAACGCTATAGAAATATGCTAAAGGCTAATTTGCTTCCAGAAGTTTTCGAAAAGCTTTTTGGTTCAAAAAAGTAACACTTAGACTTTAAATCGAATTTTATTGACCGGGGAAGGAATAAACGCCTTCCCCGGTTTTTTTGTTTAGATACCTGTCTGGACCAAAATTGGTTAAGTTGGTATTTATCATTAAAATTTAACTCAGACTTAAACTAATAATTGAACATTTTAAACCGGGGAATGCATACTATTGCATTTCCTGGTTTCTTTTTTGTATATTTATAATTGAAGATAGAAATATATTATAATTTGTTAGTTAAAATTTATTTCTATATTTAAAATTGTAAATTTAGAAAAACTGGGGGAAGTGTGAAGGTTATAAGGTGGTTTAATATTGCCCTGATTGCCATAATAATAAACTTTGCGGCTTTGGCTGCTGAAGAGAAAAGTACCAAGGCTGTTGAAGCGCCTAAGTTGACCGTTTTTATAGTAATCGACCAGTTATCTTTTAACTCGCTTAGATCTTTAAGACCATATCTTAAAGGGGGCCTGGGTAATTTGCTGGATAACGGAACAAGTTACATGAGTGCGTTTTTTCCCCATGCGGCACCTGGGACAGCCATAGGTCATACTGCGCTTTCCACAGGGGCA
Source organism: uncultured bacterium (assembly GCA_963717435.1). Classification (GTDB taxonomy): domain Bacteria; phylum Babelota; class Babeliae; order Babelales; family Babelaceae; genus MFD05580-245. The sequence goes on along the minus strand of OY970332.1, from coordinate 171,946 downwards.
TATGCAAAAGATCATGGGATAGTAAATAATGAGTGGTTTGAGCAAGGCAAAGAGAAAAAAACTAAAGCCGATGATGATAGTTCCGAATCAGCTGCAGTATTTAAAAAAGATGGTATTTCGACTTATGCCATTAAAGATAAAAAAGGCAAATCTCCCAAGAATATATTGGTTGATAACCTGTCTGATCAGATCGTGTTGGCCCATTCTCCAATTTCAAAATACAGTATATTATCGCTTTCTTTAAAAAGCAGGGCCGCAATAGCATTGGCCGGACATATGGGGGCGTTGGCCGGAGAAGCTGGTGCAAAAGCCGTATGGTTTGATGAAAAAGATGCATTTTTTACCTCAAGCAAAGCTTATTTTGATAAATTACCAGATTGGCTCGTAAAATTTAACACAGACCAAAAAATCGACCAAGTTAAGAGTTTTAAATGGAACCCGCTTTTTGATAAATCAGCTGAGCAGTACAAATTCCCAGAAATAGACAACTATAAATATTCTACTTTGGGTCACTCGATTATCGGCAAATATATTGGCATAGATCGTAAAACCAAAGAGCCGTATGCGTTATTTTTGGCGACGCCAATGGCAAATAAAAATTTGGTGAATCTGGCTGAGCTTGCGCTTGAAAATACGATAAAAGAAAATCTAGAAAAGAAAAATAATAATAAAATATTAATGTGGCTAAGTTTAAGTAGTCTTGATAAAATCGGTCACTTGTATGGTCCGCAAACCCTTGAATATATCGATATGATCTATCAAATGGATCACCAGCTTCAAGAGTTTATGGATTTTGTATACTCTAAATTTGATAAAAAAGATGTTCTATTTATCCTGACAGCCGATCATGGCATGCAACCGATTTATGAGGTTACAAAGGATCAGGGTATGCCTATGGCAAAAAGACTTAATGAGCAAGAGATATTTGCTGCTATGAACGATCTGGTTAAGAAAAAATATGACATAGATAAGTTTGTGTTTAAATTTAAGGCCCCGTTTTTTTACTATGATCTTAACAAATTTAATAAACTTGATCCTGAGACTCAGGAAAAAATTAATAAAGATTTAAAAGATTATTTGTTATCTCAGACCGGGATAGGTAGGGTTTGGTCAGAAAAAGAACTTAAAAGTGCTATTTTTGAAGAAGGCGATCCAGGTTGGTACTTTAAAAATCAAACTTTCCCAGGTAGAAGTGGGCAGTTAATTTATGAAATAAGACCGTATAATTTTATGGATAATTTGCCTTCTGGTACAACCCATTTGAGCCCGCAAAATTATGACCGCCAGGTGCCGCTAATATTTTATCAGTCCAGCAGGTTCCAAAAGCAGACGATATTTAAGAACGTTTCTATGCTTTCTGTACCTGTAAGCTTATCTTACATTTTGGGCGTCCCAAGACCGTCTTTGGCGACTTCTGAACCGCTACCCGGGTTAAGCTTAAAATAGGTTAAAAACAGCTAAAAAAGATTATAATTATCGCAAACTATTGCTTTTTGTCACTCAAAATTGGTATTCTGAAATTAGAATAAATAGTTAAAATATAGTTAATGATCGAATTAAGTTGCACTTAATTTGGTTTTTGGAGGTTATTATGAAGAATCTAAGAGATATAAAATATCTTTCGATAATATTATTATTGTCAGGTGTTGCAGTTAATGCCACACGTGGCGCATTATCTGATGAGCAGGGTATCGCAACTGAAGTTAATGCAGAAAATAAGCCTGAGCCAATTAGTTCAGATTTGTCGACCTCGACTTTGATGACTACTGATACAACAAAAAAACTTGTTCAGCCTGGTGCTAACCCGGTTGAGGGCACTGAGCAAACAGCTGGTGTAGAACCTGTTCAAGCTCAGGAAGAACAAAAAGAAGAAGCTCCTCAAATTTCCCAAGAAGTAACTGCACCAGAAGAGTCTGAGAACAAATCTGAGAATGCTGTTACGGAGCAACCTAAATCAGAAGTTGTTTTTGAGGAACCTGCTGCAGAAGGTGAGAAAGTTAGCGATGATCTAACAACTACAACTATGGCAACGACAACAACTGAGACTGAGCAAAAACCAGAATTGTCGGAGGAGACCGAACAACCTGCGCAAACTGAACAACCCGCTGAGACTACAGAAGAAGTAGCTGCGCCATCTAATGAAACGCAAGAAATACAGCAGCCCGCACAGACTTCTGAATTAGAAGCACAAACTGACAATGTGATAACAACAACTGAAGAAAAACCGGAAGAAAAAGTAGAAACACAAGAAGCAGCAAAAGAAGAAGAAATAGTGTATCCAGATGTTTCTTTAGAATCAGAAAACCACAACGGGACTGATAATACAGAAGAAACAGAAAATAAAACACAAGAAGAATTGGTGTTTAATCCGGAAGAAGAAACTGTAACAACACAAACGGCACAAGAATCAAATAAAGCAAAATTACAGAAAAAAGAATCTGTTGCTGACGAGATCGTGGAGAAAGCAGAAGCAGAAAAGAAGCAGATGGTGACTGATGAAAACGGGGACACTTATTACAGTGAAGACGTACAGCTAAATCCTGCAAATGAACCACAAAATCTTAATGTTGATATTGAAGCTGACGATGAAACAAACAAGTTAATCGGGTAAGATTTAAAGCTATAAAATTAGGGGGCTAAAAAGCCCCTTTTTTTATGCTTGTTTAATATTATATTTGAAAAATAATCACAAGGGGCACTTTTGTTTCGGGTTTAATGTGGTAATATTAAATTAAGTATAGTATTTTTATGCAAAAATTTGTTTTTTGGAGGTTATCGTGAAAAATCTAAGATTATTAAGCTTATTGGGTCTTTTTACCCTTTTTGCAGGTTTGAATGGCATGGAGCAGGGGGCGGAAGAAGCCAGAAGGGAAAGAGAAGTCTTAAAAATTGCAAAAATAGACAAAAAAATGCCCAATGGGGTTTTGCTAGAGATAGCAAAGGCTGGTATTAATATTAATATAGGTGCCTCAACCAAGGCTGAAATCTTCAAGTTAACAGACTCAATGAAACGTCTTGGTGGCCGATCTGAGCAGACTATAATTAATTTGGTTAAAACACATGCATTGAATAAGTATAAAAATGTTGCTGATCCCAAAGAAAAATCCAGATTAATCAATGAGTATAATTATGGCAAATTTAAAAATGATGCCATTGAAAATCTATACAATAAATTTGATCAAAAGATAAAAGATAAGGTTGGACAAAAAGCCTCTGAGCAAGAAAAACTTGCTGCGGCAGTTGATCTAGATGCAAAGATTTGGTTTAGATGCCAAAAAATTGCTAAGCATTCCGATTTGGCTAAGGCTAATATATCTAACCACGGTGTTCCTCTGGAGTATCCAGAAGCCCGTTTGAGAATGGCCATGATCAGGTTAGTTTTTCCAGGTGTAAAACCCGCCTTGAGAGAAACTGAGAGAGAGAATATCGAGTATTTTCTTAAATTGGGAGCCAAATTAGATGTAGAAGACGACTATTTGGTAACAGCGATTGAAATCCGTGATGTAGATTTGGTTAAGCTATTAATGACTTATGGCGCTGACCCATTGGCTGTGTTAAATGGGCGATCATCTAGTGTATTAGATTATGCAAAAGAAACGCTTGCTAAATTAGCTGAAGAAAACAAAAAAAATCAAGATTGGGTGTCTTGGATGTCTGGGAAATCGATGTCTGACTCTGAAGATATGAAAAAGCTAAAAGCTATTATTGAAATATTTGAAAATTACAGACCGAACCAGTAAGAGAAAAATTAATAAAATTAAGGGGGGGCTCAAAAAAGCCCCCTTTTTAATGCTATATTTAATTTTATATCTGAAAAATAACAAACAATAAATATTGTTTGTTATGGCTTTAATCTGGTAATATTAAATTACGTATAGTATTTTTATGCTAAATTTGTTTAGCCTCTTCAAGGTTTTTCGGGCCTCAATAGATTTATACAATTGTGCTAAGTACACATTATTGCGGATTTGAGAAAATAATGGGTTAGCGGGATAAATTATACCCTAATAAAACATAGACGGCTATTTTCTTGAAGTTCCCGTTATTTTGCCTCCAACAAGAAATTTATTGTATAAGCTCGCTAACAGGTATTTGGGTTATCAACTCATTTATTTCTTCTAATTTTTTTAACTTGGGGATAATTACTTTAAGTTCGTATAAGAAGATCGGACCGTATACCAGTACTGCAAGACAACTCAGATGTACACCTAAAGCAATAGCGGTTTTTTTACCTGTTCTATCCCACCAGCTGCGACCATTGTAAGCATCTAAGGCCTTTATCGCAATTCTCCAATTTTTAAGCGCTTGTGAACTCGTTGCACCTACCGAATTATCATAATTATCCTGATGCGACATTGCAGCGTATGATAAAGCTCTGTATTCTTTTTCTACATAATATCTTTCAGCAAAAAACGTTGGCAGTAGATTCAGGGCTGTAAAAATATATCTATGTTGTTCTATAAAATCCATAGGTGAGCATTTTTTTATAGATCCACGCGTATTTTCTATAAGCGTCGAAATTTGCTGTTTTTCTGCTTCAGAATTAAAGGCTCTTCCTGCGATAAATTGCTTAACTTCATCAATATTTAAAGTTTCGATAGCTGATATCAATCCTGAATCTATCGATAAAGATTCTTTATTATCACTAATATTTGATTTTTCTTCTGATTTAGTAGACTTTTCTTCTGGCTTAGCTGTTTCAGCTACCATATTAGCATTAGCAAAAGCCATTAGAGCTACTATTGTTAATTTTTTAAACATTCAAACCTCTCATGTTTTGAGTTATATTATCTATCTGTATTTAAGTTTAAACTATGGGAATTATATGTCAAAAGGGGGGTATACAGGTTCAAGACATATCCCCTCTCTTTAATTCTCTAAAAACATGGTTTTTTGGGGCCAAAATACCCCGAAAATACCTGGTTTTTGGGTAAAACCTCAGTTATTTATATATAAAAATATAAGTTTATGGCGGCATCAATCAAAATTATTTCTTGTCTTTTTCAGTTAAATCTTTTTTAAGATCGAACCATTCTTGGCGCAGTTTAATAGCAAGTTCGAAGTTAAGAGATTCAGCAGCTTTTTGCATAGCTTTTTCCAAATCTTCGATTTTGTATTGTATCTCCAAAATACCGAGATTCTCGGGCTTTTCTTTTTGCTTTCTAGGCTTAAGCTTGCTCGCTTCCATAATGGCTTTTTGGATATTCGAGATACTCTTTGTAACTTCGCGCTTAACAGATTGAGCAACTATGCCATGTTTTTTGTTGTATTCAAGTTGCAGCTCTCTTCTGCGTGAAGTTTCTTCCATCGCGCCCTTAATAGACTGTGTTATTTTATCTGTGTATAAAATAACTTTAGATTCGACGTTTCTTGCTGCGCGTCCGATAGTTTGTATTAACGATCTTTTATCACGCAAGAAACTTTCAATATCTGCGTCCATTATCGCAACAAGCGCCACTTCTGGTAAATCAAGCCCCTCACGAAGTAAATTTACCCCCACTATACAATCAAAAACACCAAGTCTTAATTTGTGCAAGATTTCTGTTCTCTGCGGAGTTTTCATCTCACTGTGCAAGTAGCAGACTTTAATTTTTTGTTCCTGCAAATATCTTGCAAGTTCTTCCGCAAGTTTTTTAGTCAAAACTGTTACAAGAGTTCTATAACCCTTATTATTTGTCTCTTCTATCTGTGATTTTAAATGTGTTAGCTGATTTAATCTTGGGTGAGTTTCAACTATCGGGTCAACAAGCCCTGTTGGCCTGATTATCTGTTCAACAAAAACGTCACTTTTTTTAAGTTCGTACTCAGATGGTGTTGCTGAAACAAATATTACATCGTTAAAATATTTTTCTGTTTCTTCAAATTTTAATGGTCTATTATCTGCTGCTGATGGCAACCTGAAGCCAAAATCTATTAAAGATTTTTTTCTAGCTTTATCGCCTGCATACATGCCACGAAGTTGTGGGACCGCTATATGCGACTCATCTATAACTAGCAAAAAATCTTCTGGAAAATAATCGAACAAGCAGTACGGTCTGCTGCCAGGAAGTCGGCCATCAAAATGGCTCGAATAGTTTTCGATTCCTGTGCAAAACCCAGTCTCTCGTAGCATCTCTAAATCATGCCCAACGCGTGCTTTTATGCGCTCTTGATACAAAGGATTTTTAAGTTGCGGCGCCCACCATTCAAGCTCTCGTTCGATCGATTTAATAGCCGCTTCTTTTTTGTCCAGTGGAGTTACGAAATATTTTGCAGGAAATATTAAAGTGTTATCAAGTTCTGTTAAAATTTTATTATCCTGTTTGCTTACCCACTGCAAGCTCTCTATTTTATTACCAAAAATTTCGACTCTAAGCTTTTCTTTTTGATATGGCAGTATAATTTCAACAGTGTTACCAGTAACGCTAAATGTCCCTGAAGATTTTTCAATATCGTTTCTGTTGTATTGTATAAACACTAATTGTCGTAAGAACTCTTGTCTTGATATTTCCTGCCCCACATGCAGCTTCATAGAAAGATTTTTATAATCTTCTGGGTTACCCAACGAATAAATACATGAGACAGAAGCTATAATTATTGTATCTGGTCTATTAACCAAAGACGCGGCTGATTCTATTCTCAGACGCTCAATTTCACTGTTTATTTTGGTTTCTTTTGCAATATAAATATCCTGCGCTGGCAGATAAGATTCTGGTTGATAATAATCGTAGTAGCTTACAAAATATCCCACTTTGTTTTCAGGAAAAAACAGTGAAAATTCTTCATAAAGCTGCGCTGCCAGTGTTTTATTAGGTGATAAAATTAAAACTGGCTTGTTTTGCTTTGCTATAACGTTTGCAATAGTGTAAGTTTTTCCGGATCCTGTTACACCCAAAAGTGTCGATATCCCAGGTCTCCTTGATACCAAAGTCTCTATCGCCTTTGGCTGGTCCCCCGCCGGCGGAAACGGCGCGTGTAATTTGAATAATGACATACTCTCTCCATTAGTGCTTATATTACTTTAATTTTATTTTAGTTTTTAAGCTTAATTTAGGGGTAAATTCTTGATGTTTTTACTGTGAATTGGAAATATATATTAGTAATAAATATAGCAAAAAATTGTAAATTAACCAAGAATTGTTTTGTTATTGTATTTTTTAACCAAACTCTATAATATGAGTTAAAAGTAACATTATATGTAACCTTTAACTCACGGATGAATATGAACAAAGTAAATATACTTAATATTTTGCGATCTAAATCCTCAGTTTTTACCTTCAAAGAATTATTGTTAGCCAGCACTGAAGCTAAGCCTTTGCTCTTAAAAAGACGTTTGAGTCACTATATTAAAAATGGAGAGCTTTACCATATCAGGCGTGGGTTGTATGCGAAAGATAAAAATTACGACAAATTGGAGCTTGCAACTAAGATATTTACCCCATCCTATGTGAGCTTTGAAACAGTTCTTATTGAAGCAGGTGTTATATTTCAACATTATTCTACGATTTTTGTTGCAACTTATCAAAGTAAAGAGATTGTTTGTGATGGTCAGACTTATGTGTTCAAAAAAATTAAAGATACCATTCTGACTAATAGTGCTGGTATTGAACAACGGGGTTATTATTTTATAGCGAGTAAAGAACGGGCATTTTTAGATATATTATATTTGAATAAGGGTTATCACTTTGATAATCTCTCGCCTTTGGATTTTGACAAAGTATTCGCATTATTGCCCATCTACAATAGGCAACGGATGGTCAAAAAAGTACATGCTTATTTCAAAGAGTTCCAAGCTAATAGGAGATTGTCATAATGTTAGATACAACAGTTCACAAAACTATTTTGATTCGTATTTTGAAAGAAATTTATACAAATGTGTTCATAGGGCCATTTTTAGGTTTTAAGGGAGGCACGGCAGCCTTTTTATTTTATGACCTTAATCGTTTTTCCGTAGATTTAGACTTTGATTTACTTGATGCGTCCAAAGAACATGAGGTTTTTGAGCAGCTAAAAAAAATTCTCGAACAACATGGCGCCATTAAAGATTCCTACGAAAAAAAATATACCTTATTTTTTAGAATTTCTTATAGTGACGGATCTCAGAATATTAAAGTTGAAGTTAATCGTAGAAATTTCGGATCGAAGTATGAAGTAAAGTCTTATCTTGGAATTCCTATGAAAGTAATGGTCAAAGAAGATATGGTCGCAAATAAAATGGTTGCTATGCTTGAACGCATTGGTGATGCAAATCGCGACATTTTTGACACATACTTTTTTTTGAAAAATAACTGGCCGATCAATGGCCAGATTATTGAAAAAAGAACCGGCTTGTCGATGCGCAAGTTTTTAAATAAATGCATTAAAGAGCTTGAGTCGATGAGTAATCGTAATATTTTGTCCGGATTAGGTGAATTGCTTGATTCCAAGCAAAAGGCATGGGTCAAAGAAAAGCTACTCACAGAGACAATATTTTTGCTTAAAATAAGACTTGAAACTTACCCGGAATAGCATCAAGCGCTAAATTAGAAATTGACCAAAAGTATAAAAGTGCCACAAGCTGTGGCACTTTTATAAATCAAATTTTTATGTCTAATTTAAGCTACTTAATATCATATCTTAACAGCTGAGCTTTACCATGGGCCGTATCATAAAGCCCTACATTTTTAAACCCGACTTTTTCATAGCACCTGATGGCTGCAATATTATCAGGTTCAGGATCGACAATAACAGTAGTTAACTCAGGTTCCAAGTTTTTAAGATATTTAATAAATTCTTTAACAAACAATGTCCCATAGCCCTTGCCAATAAAATCTTTATCGCCTATAAATTGGTCGGTTCCGACTGTATTTTCAGGAAGTTCCGGCAACCAAGAACCGGCTTTTTCTAAACTTCTATCAATTTTATAATACTGTATATAACCAATGGGCTTTGAATTAAATAATACCAAATACCCGACGGTATCTTTTGATCTAATTCTTTGAAGAAATTTTTCATAGAATTCGTCTTTTTCTGGCGTCGGCCACCATTTTGATACATGTGGTTCTTTTAGCCAAGAATAAAGCAACGGGATATCCTCTTCGCTTATATTCTTAAAACTAAAATTTATCTCTTGTTTATTATTTGTCATATTATTATATTTTTTTTCCATAGCCATCAAATTACTAGCAAATATTATTATCAATAAACAAAAACAAAAAATATTTGCAATCATATTTGTCCACGATAGATTTGAGGGGGATTGTATCATGCATTAATGATATAATATATTGCATATTTGTCAAATTAGGCAGCCCTAAAAACCATGATTTATTAGGCTTTATTTGCTTCTTAATCTTGCCTGCTACTCAATTTCTTTTTTGCTAAATAATCTTCTATAAATTGTTTAATTTTGGGATCTTCTTCCATAAGATCTTTAACGGTCTTATCAATTTGAGCACCATTATCCAATAATATTTTTGCTAAAGATAAAAGTATTTCGTTATCCGAATATTCAAATAACGAAGCTGCTAAAAAGCTCATAGTTCTTCTAGCACCTTGATAAAGAGGTATAGCCATTGAACTGTTGATATAAGCTCCATTGTCAATTAGCATTTGAATTATTTTTAAATGTTGTTCTGTGTCTTTATTTTTCTCATTCCAGGACGCCTCACGTCGAAACTGAGAAATTAATGATCCCAACACGTATGTTTTATCTTCGCGACTCAGAGTATCCATGTAATATTTGAACCAAATAATTAAACCTTTATCGCGAGCAATATACACATCTCCATGTTCTGAATTTCCAGGCAAAGCTTTATAATCTTTAATTATCTTGAGCGCTTTCTTTAATTCCTCAATCTCCGTTCTTAGCTCTTTAACGTCTTTTCTTTCCATAAATTTGCTATAAAGTCTTCTAAACCTCTTACTTGTTGATAATAGATTTATTGCATCTCCAAAAGCTTTACTTTTTGTATCAGCAGTTTTATTGATAGTCATTGAAACTATGTCCAAAATTATTTCATCGGGAAGTTGGGAGATATAATCTTTACCTTCAAGAGTTTTAATTTCGTATTTTTCTTCTTTTTTCTCATCAAGATCACCGTATTTAGCAGGTTCTTCCTTTTTAGGCTGCTCAGGCTTACGTGACCACGGCCACCACATGGCTGATAGGTTGGGCGACAGGCTTAGGCCTAAAATTAACGCTAAAATTCTTGAATTTTTCATAATAACATCCCCATTAAATATATTATAAATTTAATGTATCAAAATATGTATTATTAAAGCAATAGTTTGGCTTTTAACATATAAAATAAATGACGCTAATTAGATCTAGGGGCCGGGGCTTTTTGAGGCTTACAGGCTAAGAATATTAGGCTGTTTTGGTTGGATAATATTTGAAGAGCTTACAGGGAACGTTATCTGCTCGCCAATTCTTAAGATATTTAAAGATTTATCTTTTTGTGTAAGATTTTGCTCCATCCAAGACTTTTCAAGTCTCTCGATTGGTGCCAGGAAAGATTCAACTCCAAAATGGTATGTTCCCCAGTGCATAGGCACAAAATTTTGGGCGTCCATGTCTATAAAAGCCTGAACGGCCTCTTCAGCGTTAACATGGGTTTTTTTCATCCATTCTCTCGGTTCACATGGCGCTATTGGCATAAGAGCTATATCAATAACCGGGAACTCTTTTTTTATAAACTTAAAATGATCCGCGTAGGCTGTATCGCCGGCAAAGTATATATTTGTGCCGTTGCAACTGATCATCCAGCTGCCCCACAAAGATCTGTTTCTGTCCAAAATTCCCCGCCCGGACCAATGAAACGCAGGCAAAAAAGTAAACTCGATGCCTGCAAGTTGATTTATTTGCCCGGTGAAACTTTTCTTTTCCCACCAGTTAAATTCAAGAATTTTTTTGAAATTACGAGATTCGAACCAATATTTGTCACCTTGGGGAACCAAAAAAGTTGCACTTGGGTGATCTCTTTTTAGTCTTTCTAGTGATTTTCTGTCCATATGATCCCTGTGATTGTGGGATATTAACACAAAATCTATTTTGGGTAGCGTATCTGGTTGTATACCGGGTGCAAAGATTCTTTGAAAAACTACGGCAAGACTACCAAAAACCGGGTCAGTTAAAATATTAAACCCGCCGATTTGTATAAGAAAGCTTGAATGGCCGATCCACGTTATTTTTGGTGATTCAGATTTGTCCTGAATTTGTTGGTTCTCTAAAAACCATTCTTGAGGGTTAAAACGGCTTCTTTTGTGGTGCCACCAGGATTGGAAGAACATGGCAATTGAACGCAGAACATATCCTTCGGCCTTTTCGCCGGCGAAGTTATAAAAGCGATTTTCTGATATGTAAGGTTCAATCTTGTGAGATTTATCTTTTTCCTGAAACATTTTTTATGCTTATTTATACAAAATTTACCCCTATCCAGACAGAACGTCACGGACAGGGGAAATGGAGGTTATCTAATTAACTATTGATATAAATCTAAACCAAGTTTTATAAAAAATCAAAGATTTTATAACTTTCTTGAAACCCGCTCTTGGACATTGAAAATATACAATGCCAGAGTAATTAAAGCAAGGGATGCCAAATAGTGCCAAGATATGGGCTCTTTTAATAAAAAGTACCCCCCGATTGCTCCAAATACTGGCGACAAAAATCCTGCTAATGTTAAGAAAGTGATCGAATATTTTTTTATTAAAAAGCCAAATAAATTATAAACAATAATATTACTTGTTAAAATTAGTGCCCCGATCCACAAAAAAAACTTATAATAATCTGAGACCAAATTAATATTGGCAAAACTAACTTGACCATATTTATTATATTCTGAAAATACTGGTATTAAGACTTCAAAAATTAACGATGTTGCCAAAGCTCCGATTCCGCCAACCAACATTGCAAAGCCATTAATTAAAATTAAAGAATAATTTTTGTTCATAAGATCTTTGATCAAAAACCAAGCGTAAGCGCCGAAAAAAACTGCCGCAAGCATGGCAACTTCAGCAGTTGAGAAATTAAGTATAGAGCCAGATTCTTGTGGGTTATACTGCGCCACTAAAACTGGGATTATAGCCAAAATCCCCAAGAGCATTCCAATTTTTTTATATATATTAAGTTTTTCTTTATAAAAATAATAAGCTATAAAAGCAGATATAAACGGCGTAATCGAATAAATAATATTAGTTTTTGATGAGCTTAAATATTGCAACGCCCAAAACTCTAATATAAAAGACAAATATATGTGATATAAAGCTACTAGAAGAAAGTTTTTAGTATCAGTTTTGTCGATTTTAAAATTGTTTTTATCAAATAATTTTAAATAGCCCAATAATATTGTTCCGGCCAGTACCATCCTGACCCCTATCAAAAATATGGGCTTTGCATAAAACAGTGCATATTTTGCCATAACAAAAGTTGATGCAATAAGTGCGTATAAAACAAATATTAGTGTCATAAAAATAAACTCTCAAATTTAATGCTTAGTTTTATATAATTTATTTTCACGCGCTCGCCCTGAGTGCCCGCAGGGTGTATCGAAGGGTCGCGTGATAAAATTACTTTAATAATGGGTATTCTTTAAAACCAATTAATCTGCACTCAGGTTGTGGTGTTATATTATAATTTTCTTTAACAAGTTGTTGCATGGTTTTTACGAGATTAATAATATCACTAGAAGTTGCAGCGCCTCTATTAACTATCATGTTAGCATGTTGATAAGATACTATCGCATCACCAACAGATAATGTCCCCTTAACTCCTATTTTGTCTAAATAGTAAGCAACATAAATTAATTTTTTATTATTACTTACAAGCGTAACTTCGTGATCATGAAAGTTTCTAAAAAAGCTGCCGCATGTATTTGTTACAGGATATTTTTTTGCTCTTTGTCTTGCTATCTCATGGCTACGTCCGCGAGAATAAGCAGCTTCAAGTTCGGTAGCTTTTTTTAATTTAAAAGTTGCAGAGATTAAGTAATATTTTTCTTCATGAAGTTGTGAATAGTTATACCCGAAATTAAACCAGTTTTTATCGACAGTTAATATTTCGCCGCTATTTTTATTTATTACTTCTGCTGATTCTAAAAACTGACTCAATAAAAACTCAAAGTAGTGAATATTAATAAATACTGATCCGCCAACTGTGCCGGGTATTCCACTAAATTCTTCTAGGCCAACCATGTTATTGTCTAAGCAGAAATTAATTAAATCTTGAAAGATTACTCCCGAGCCTGATTTTACAAGTGTTTGGTCCGCAATATCCCTCGATACATTTTTCTCAGCTTCGCTTTCGAAAAACACTCGGGACGAGCGGTGGGATAAATTTTCTTTGTTGAGATCTTCTTGTTTGTTTATTTCTTCTGTTTTTTTTGTATCTACTGTGCTTATATTATTTGAAGATGACCCGCTCGTCCCGAGTGAAATTCCGCAGGAATTTTGTATCGAGGGATCGAGTAACTCTATAAAATTTATTTTTGGCCTGATAACAAGTCCGTCAAAGCCGTCATCGCTGACAAGAACATTAGCGCCTTGGCCGAGAACAAAAATCTCAAGATTATTACATTTTGCAAAATCGAGTGCTCGCCCGAATTCTTGTGCGTTTTTGGGTTCACAAAAATATTTAGCGGGACCACCGGTTCTGAACCAAATTTTGTCTTTAAGCGGGATATTAACTTGGATCAACTCATGATCAAAATTAACTAAATTATTATAATTTTCAGTTACAGTTTGAACGGTCATGATAATCAACCCCTTAATTTTATATACTACAAGCTGATATATTAATCTTTTTAGGCTTTTGACGAACAACTACAGATTTGTTTTTTACAAGTTCTGCGCATGCAGCACTACACGTATTAATATTCTCTTGGCAGCATTTTGGACAAACTATAATCTGCTTATTGCACACAGAATTAACGCAGTTAGTATAATCATCGAATGGGATATTGCAAAACTTGCAAGAACCCAAAATGTCGTCATTAATTCTTACAGTTACTCGTGCATCAAATACGTAGTTCTTGCCCCTGAAAAAGCCATCAGGATATTTTTCTGCATATCTGTGTATTCCACCAAGAATTTGGTAAACGTTTTTGGCTACGCCTTTAGATTTTAGGTAAGTTGAAGCGCGTTCGCAACGTATCCCACCCGTGCAATACATCAAGACTTCTTTATCTTTAAACTGCTCTAAATTATTATCTATATAATTTGGAAACTCTCTAAAATGGTTAACATCAGGTGTTATAGCATTTACGAATTTGCCAATTGCCGCTTCGTAATTATTTCTACCATCAAGAATAATCAAATCTTTTGGAGGATTTGCCATTAAGTTATGGGCTTCTTCTGGCGTTAAGTGTATTCCACCATTTTCTGCTGTATAAAGTTCTGTATCCAGACCCAAATGTGTAATTTCTTTTTTAACTTTGATTTCTAGTCTTGGAAAGCAGTCTGCTCCACCTTCGCTTTCTTTAAAGTCTATATTTTTAAAGAATTCGCTGGCTTCCATCTCTTTCTTATAAATTTCGCAAGCCTCTACCGATCCGCCCAGTGTGCCATTAATGCCTTCTGTTGCAAGCACGATTCTGCCCTTTAGGCCAAGTTGCGAGCAAAGCTGTCTTTGCCATTTCATAACTTGGTGTGGATAGGTTAGTTTTACGTATTTATAAAAGAGAATTATTTTTTCCATATTTTTATTAAAAAAGTTAGAAAGATTGTTGTGAAATATACTGTAAATATACTAATATAGTTTAAATATAATCTAAAAGATTAATTTATTCCAAGATTTGTAAAAAAAATAGTACACGGTTCTACGGTGTACTATTTTATGATTTATTAAAGTAGTTATAGCTTATATGCCCGAGACCATCTCCATACCATGGAGCCAACGAGCAAAGCGCGCAGCTTTTTCAGCATCATGCAACCACCACTCACAAACTCCATCAAGAAGCCTAAATGTTCTTTTAAATTTACCGGGTGTAGGTTCAAGTAATTCAACCTGGAAATTAGAGAAGTTCGGCACTTCGGCGCCAACCCTAAAGTGGGTTGAAATTATCGAAGTGGTGTGTTCTGACTGACCCGCTTTTAATGCGAAATTATATAATAATTTTGCTCCAAGAATCTCAGTTGTCCCGTTATAGCACTCGTCGACTGCTATAAACACAAGCCTGTCTGTTTCGTCGATAGTCTTTTCTATATTATTCATGCGCTCTTGTTGGGCCATAAACTTAGATTTATTTCTGCTTAAATCTTCTTCGACACCAATAGCCGTGCAGATTTTGCTATAAGGCGCAAGTTCCATGCTATCAGCAGGGGCAATACCAAGTGTTTGAGCCATAATAATATTATTACAAAGCTCTTTCATACTTGTAGATTTACCGCAACCACCGGGTCCTGTTAACATCATGTTTTTTATGTCTCTTGGCCCATTAATTTCAAAATCTGTCGCAACAACAAATTCTGGATTAACTAACGGGGTCCAGCCATTTTTGATTATTAAATATGGCCTATCTGATTTAACAAATTTAACAAAGCTAAATTTAACTCTTTTGTTTTCAAACTCTTTTATTAAACTAGCTGTTGAAACTGCAACATCAATTTGACCTATAACCTCTAGAGCAGGCATTATCTCTTTCTTGACGTCATCCAGAAGATAATATGAAGCAAGAGCTTCACCATCGGTAATCTCTTTTCCAGATAATATTATTTCTAATAGCTGCTTTAATTTTTCTGAAATCAGTTCAGGCTTTGTGCATACATTATTTAAGTATTCTAGGCCCTTAATATGCTCGAAATATTTTTTGTTTTTATAATTCTGCGCGAAACTATTAATATTAATTAAAGCTTTAATTAATATCGAAATATTTTGGATTTCGGTTTTTACTTTGTTAACCAACTGATTATCAAAGTCTATTCCGCCAAATATGTTATCTAGCTGCACTCTGTATATTATCCCATAGGGCACCGCCAGCACTGCTGCTAAAAGCGCCAACTTAACTTTTGTGCTTGTCTCAGACTCCATAAAGCTTTTGTATAGATATTTTGTGTCTGTAAAAGTTGTTAAAGTCTTGACCATTTGTGTGTCTTTAACATACTCAGTTAGAGCTTTAACCTGTTTTATGCCCTGCGCAATGTCCGTAGATAGTAACCACTGAACGTTCTTTATTAAGAATGCACCACCTGCAACACTTCCAACGAATGGGAAGTTTAATGTTCCGGACAGCTTGTTCAAAATAGCGGCACGTTTCCAGTGGGTAAGAGCCGTTGGGCTAGAATCAAGTTCTTTTCCAAGTGGTTTAAGAACAGGGTTAGAAGAAAGATATTTCTCGATACTATACTCTTTAACTTTATGGTGAAACATATTCTTTTTTTCATAAAGTCTAAGTAAAGAATCTTCGCCCGTTTTAATATCTTTAAGATTTTGAGTGATTTTTTCTCTGGCCTTGTCAGAGTTTAAAAACTGCTTGCAAAGCTCCTGCTTTTTTTCCAAGAGTTCGATATTGTCCGTAGGGTTTGAAATCTCTTGAGCAAGCGTAATATAGCCAAATATGCTCGAACATCTGTTTATAGAATTAACCAAATGCTCCTGCTTATTTGAACCTGCACCTGTAGTTAAACTAAGTTCTTTCATCACATGCTCCTCAACGACCCCAAAATCGGCTTGGCAGGGTGAAATATTACTTAGAGTTAAATCCAGTTTTTCGTAGTTATTTAATGTCTTTATATTCAAATCAGGTGTTTTTTGTCTTTTTCCTAAGACAAGCTCAGAAAGTCTGCTCCAAATGTTCCCTTGTTGTAGGTTCTTATCTTCAACCTCAGAAACCTCTTGGTCCTTAGTTTCATTTGAGAGCAGGGTAGAACACAAAAATTCATATTTTTGTTGGTTTAAAGCGATATTTGAGGCATTTAAGGGCGTAAAAACCCCTAGAATTACCCAAATTATCGAAAATATATGTTTTTTAAAATTTGTCATATCTGCTCCATTTTGTGAGACTTAGGGCTAATTAGGGCTGTTTAGCTATAATTTTACCTATAATTATAGTATAGAAGAAGTTTATTTTTTTTCAAAAGCCCCCCCTACGCCTATCCACGCCTCCCGGCTTGGCAGGCTACGGAGGGCAGGCCCCCCTACGACTCCAAAGATACGGGCAGGCCCCACTTCCCCCAGGCCACAACGGAGCTTGGCAGGTTTCCCTCTACGTCAAGGCTACGCAGGACACATGTCGTAGGGCAGCCCACTTGCTCTCTTATAAATTTTTTTTGAATAAAATTATTGCAGTCAGGTTTGGCTGGTATATATAATTAAAACAGAAAAGTTTGCTTTTCTTTATTAGTGCAGACTTTTAGGGTTAGGGGTGGAACAATATGGATAGAGGCAAAATATTTTGCTTGATTGTTGTGTTGGCTTTTTTTAATTTAAAATCAGCAGGTTTAAAGTTGGGTTCTTTTATAAATTCAACAGATAAACCTGTGCAGGTAACAATATCAACGTTAAAAGATTCGATAAAGTCGTTGCCTAGCTCTAGTCAGCAAAAAAAGTTCAAAATCAGAAAAAATTCTTCTATAAAACTTGATGAGTTTAGTTTTGAGACCCCTGAGGGACCAGCGAGTGGCTTTTTTATTGTGTATAGTATTTTAGGGCAAAGAAAGCCATCGAAGCTTAGCATAAAATATAAGCACTATGTGATCGATGACAAAAACTGTTCAAAATGTGGTTTATGTCCATCAGGATATATGGCATCTGTTTATAAAATTGACGATCTGAACGAAGCTAAGTTATACAAAAACGTATATTCTCCAATTTCCCAAAAGGGCCACGGGGTATTAGATTTAAATTTAACTTCGTCGGGCTTGCAATTAACCGGGAAAGTTCAAATTCTGGATCCTGAGTATTTAATAAAAAATTGATGGTTTGGTTGTTTTAATTTATCTTAATCTCTATATAATTTTTTATATAATAATTTTTATATGGCACAGAATATAGCGCAAGAGCTAATTTTCTAATTTTATTATTCTATAAGTTTGGTAAAAGTTTGGTAATTAATTAAGGCCCAAAGATGAAACTCTCTATTTCTTGGATTTTCGATCATATAAACGCTGACTGGAAAAAATATGATATAGTTGATCTGGTCAAAAGATTTAATCAGATTACTGCAGAAACTGAGCACTTTAATAAAGTCGAATTTAATCCAGATAATTTTATTTTGGTCAAAGCTGTAAAAAATAGTAACTCTTTTGAGTTTTATAATACAGAAAATAATAAGCTAGTAGAAATTCTTGCAGAAAATAATAACCGAACTGATCTAATTAATAACGGGATATATCTTGCTCGTAAAGAAAATAAAAAACTAAAATGGGCGACTCTAAAAGATCTAAACTCCGATAAAGACGGCTTATTAACAAATTTATGGATCTCTGACCCAGAATATCTAAAGGGCGGTTGGAGAAAGCATGTTGAAACCGAAGATTATATTTTAACTGTTGATAATAAATCGATAACCAATAGACCCGATATGTGGGGTCATCGCGGATTTGCTCGTGAAATAGCTGCAATATTGGATCTGGAACTATGGCCAGAAGAGAGATTTATGGTTAACCAGTCGATAAAGCATTACGACAAAAAATCTGTTGATAGCACAGATAATCCGTTTGAGTTTGAGATTCAGGATCTGAATAGCTGTAAGCGATTTGCTGGTTTGTATATAAGTAAGATAGAAAATAACGCATCTAATTTATTTATTGCACATAGATTGGCAAGACTAGATTCTCGCCCAATAGATTTTATTGTTGACTTAACAAATTACGTCATGCTTGATACGTCGCAGCCAATGCACGCATTTGACGCAGACAAATTAAAAAATAAAAAAATTGCTGCAAAATTTGCGACTGACGGCGAAGTTTTAAATCTGCTTGATAACAGCTCTGTAACTCTTAGTTCAAAAGATTTAGCTATCTATGACGGAACAACTCCTGTTTCACTTGCTGGCATAATGGGTGGGGAATCGACAGCTGTTAGTAATTCGACAAAGTCTATATTACTTGAGTCTGCAAATTTTGAAGCGTCGATAATTAGACAAACATCTTTGAGATTAAAAAAACGGACAGAAAGCTCGGCCCGTTTTGAAAAAACTCTCGATCCAAACCAAAACACTACAGCAATAACCAGATTTTTAAAATTGTTAGATGACTATAAAATTGCTTATAAGTCATCGCAAAATATTATATCTTTGGGCAATCTTGCACAAGAAAAAATAATTACAATATCTCAGGACATGATTAACTCAAGAATGGGTGTTTCAGTAAGTCAGGATATGATACTGGATATTTTTTCAAAACTGGGTTTTGGCGTAAGACTTTTGAAAGACAACTCTTATCAGGTTACTGTTCCAACTTCAAGATCGTCAAAAGATGTGACAATAAAAGAAGACATACTTGAAGAAATAGCAAGATTTTTTGGTTATACAAATATCGCCCACAAGCTGCCAGAAAGAGCTATGGGGAATTTTGACTTAACTAATGTAACAAATACGCGTAAAGTCAAAAACTTTTTTGCGCATTCTGCTAATATGCATGAAGTTTATACATATGCCCTTTACGACGAAGATTTTCTGCGCCAAATAAATTTTGAGCCTGATAACACTATAAATTTAATTAATCCAATATCTGAAAACAACAAAAGACTTGTCACTTCGTTAATTCCAAATTTATTTAAAGCTATAGTTACTGCTCAGGCAAGTCAGATTAATTTAAGATTTTTTGAGCTTAATAAAACCTGGCTGAAACTTGAAAATAAATCCAAAGAAATTTTAAGACTATCAGGGATAGTCGCAGACAGAAAGTCTCCTGTAGATTTTTATGAGATAAAATCTGAGCTTGAAAGATTTTTTAAATCTATGTCTATCGAAGTGAATTTTGCCAAGCCCGATTTTAATCTTGATATTTGGTTTGATAAATACCAAACTGCCGCTATATACCATAAAGATGCTCTAGTTGGAGTTGCGGGGAAAGTTTTGCCGCAATTTGGTTCAAAGTTCTTTGAGGGGGACAGTTTTGTATTTGATCTTAACGCTGACTTTATTTTGAATTATAAACCCGAAGTTAAGAAGTTTGCGCATTTATCAAAATATCCTGAAGTCGATCTTGATGTAAGCATGCTCATACCTCAAACTGTTACAGTCGGGGAGATTCAAAAAGTTATAAAATCTGCTGACGGCAAAATAAAGTCTGTTGAACTTGTTGACCATTTCTATAAATCTGAATGGAAAGATTTAAAATCTATAACTATGAGGTTTGTGATTTCTGACGAAAACAAAACTTTAACAAAGCCCGAAATAGACGAAGTTTACGAGTCTGTGGTCAGTGATCTTCAACAACTTGGTGCTGCAATAAGATAGTAATAAAAAATAATTAAAAATTAATAATAAGTGCTGAGAAAGTAACACAAACATGCTAAAAAATATTTTAAGAAAAAAAGAGCTTCTGGGGCTACTTTTTCTGGGTATATTTATTATTCTGCTTGATCAACTAACAAAATTTTTTGCAAGATCGTATTTGCAAACCCCGGTTTATATAAACAAATTTTTTTCTTTTGATTTAAGCTTTAATAGGGGCATATCTTGGGGTGTATTTCACACAAATAATATTATTTTTTTCTATTTAATAAGTTTTATAATAGCAGTTGTTTTGGCTCTTCTGGGGCTATATATTATTAATAGATTAAATTCGGGCCACTCTGTCTTTGCAGAATTTTTGGTTCTCTCTGGTGGGGTATCGAATTTGATAGACAGATTTTTTTACGAGGGCGTGGTTGATTTTTTGGCTTTTAATTTTGGCGGTTTTTCTTTTCCAAATTTTAATATCGCAGATATTTTTATCACTTTAGGGGTTTTTTTTATGTTTATTAAGATAATATTTTATGAAGACTAATCTTGATACAATTTTTAACTGGCTTGCAACGATTGGGCCCTTGGGTTATTTGCCTGCATCTGGGACCTGGGGATCTGTTCCCGGTTTAATTTTCATGTGGGTGTTTAATAATAACCCGAATTTATCTCGTTCTATGTTTTCGTCTGCTCTGATACTTATTTTGTTAACAGTTATTGGCTATATTATAATCAAAAATGCGCTTACATATTTTTATTCAAGTGACCCGTCCCAGATTGTATTTGATGAATTTGTAGGATGTTTATTTACTTTTTTTATGATACCGGTTTCTTACAAAGCTTTTATTCTTGGCTTTTTGCTGTTTAGATTTTTTGATATAACAAAAATCATGGGCATAAATAAAGTCGAAAAATATCCTGGTGCGCTTGGTATATTGGCTGACGATATTGCTGCCGGACTTATCAGCAACGCTATATTAAATTTATTTATATATTTTTCTTGGCTTTAATTTTGGCTATATTTAATGCTTTTTAATTTTAAATTTGTGAAATTTATTTTAGATAAATTTTATAAAATTTTATCGCCTCCATATTGTGCCTACTGCTATATATTTCTAAAAGATTATTATATTTTTTGTGATGACTGCTTTAAAAAAATTACTCCGGTTGTCTCCTGTACACTAGAAGTTACGCCAAAATACAAGATGTCAGTTTATGCAGCATCAGAGTATAAATACCCGCTCAAAAAATTAATTTTGGCAAAAATATTTTCTGATAGATTGGCAAGCAAGCAGCTTGCGCAGATTATTTGGCAAAAAACAGATATTTCAAATCTAGACTTTGATTTTATAATTCCTGTGCCATTACACTGGACAAGGCTTTCGCGTCGTGGATTTAATCAGGCTGAAATAATGGCGCGAGAAATATCAAAATTTAGCGGCAAACCAGTAATTGATGTTGTGCGGAGAAATAAAAAAACTTTGTTCCAGAGAGCTCTTCTGAGCCATCAAAGACAGTCAAATTTAAAAAACGCTTTTGAATTAAAAAAATATAGTTATTTAAATAATTTAATAAATATATTTTTTATAAAATTTAAGAGTAAAATTAAACACCCGCTCGTCCCGAGTGTTCTACGTAGCCTTGGCGAAGTAGAATGTATCGAGGGAGGGGCTTTCGAAAATAAAAAAATTTTAATAGTTGACGATCTTATGACGACTGGATCGACTTTGGTAAATTTAGCAAAAGAGATAAAAAAATTAAAACCAAGCTCTATAATCGCGGTTGTGGGGTGCAGGACTATATAATCTTAAATTAAGATTATCAAAATTAACAGGCTGCAGTTTTGCAACATGTGTTCTTATGTGATAATCTACTAGAAAATATTAAATTATTTTAGAAGTTCAACAGTTATAACTAATCAAAAGGGTTCTTATTATGAAGAAAAATCTTGTATTGTTACTTTCTTCTCTGTTTATTCTTCCAGGTTGCATGGATACAGGAAAAGAGACAAAATCCGAGAAAAAATCAGGCGCAATTCTATTGTCTATAGATGGCAAGCCGGTAATATACGAAAGTGATTATGAAACTTTTTATAATGACTTTTTAAATATGAGACAAGATTTGCAGTCTTATTTGGCAATTAATCCTGCAGTTAAAGACGAAATTAGAAAAGGTATTTTTGAAGAGTTGGTTTACCAAAATATTTTCACAGAATGGGTAAAACGTAACAAAAAAGATCAAGACGCTGATTACAAGAAAAATAGAGATAAAGCTTATGAAATGATCGATCGCAAATTAGCAATCGAAGCTTTCCAGCAAGATGTTATGAAAAATGCAGCAAATCTTGTATCTGATGAAGAAGCTGAAAAATATTACAACGAAAATAAAGACAAATCTGGTTATTTTAAACAACAACCGTTTGTTGTATCTGCTGGTGGCGTAGAATCTGAAGGCGTAAGCTTCGATTCTGAAAAATCTGCAAAAGACTTTATGGCTAAAGCAAAAGCGGCTGCAGCAAATTTTGCTAATTTAGCAAGAGACATTAAAAAGAGTGTGGCTGATTTTGGTGCAGTAAGTGCGCAAAGCCAAGATGTGGATTCTAACGTAAAAAAAGATATTCTTTCAGCACGCGATATCACAGGTGTTATTCTTTCTAAAGGTGCAGATAAAAAATTCTGGGTTATTCGAATTAAAGGAAAAAGAGATACGGAGTTTGCTCCATTTGCGCAAGTTAAAGAAGCTGTAAAAGAAGTTGTTCAACAAAGCAAGCTTCCTGAAATATTCAAAGCAAAAATCGATGAAGTAAAAAATAATTTGAAGGTTGTTGAGAACAAAGAGTTCTTCGCTGCAAAGCCTGTTCCGGCTCCAGCAGAACAAGGCCAAGAAGCTATGCCTGAAGCTGCGACCCAAGCTCAGCCTCAAGCTCAATCAAATGGCGGTTCACTATAATTTAACAGATATTTAAGAGTATAAAAAAAAGAGAGAGCGTAAAATAAAAATCTTATTTTACGCTCTCTCTTTTTACTTGTGTTAATATTTTATTCAAATTTTATGCAAAAATTTAATTGTCTGCGCTTTTTGAAAATTTTGAATTAAAACCTTTAAATTTGCTGATCTGTTTTGCAAACCCGAGTTTTAATTTTTCAAACTTGTTCAGTTCTTGGTCCTCAAAGTTTATATCTTTCTTTTTCATAACTTTCTTGTGCCAGTATGATACCAATGCTTTGTTCTGTTTTTTCACTGCGGGATCGATATCTTTTTCTTTTGAAGCCGCTCTGAGAATATTAACCAGGTCCACAGGAGTTTGGTTTAGCGAATTTTTAATATTATAATCAGCGCCATTAGCCACTAAATATTTTATAACCTTTAAATCTTTGACTTGTACGGCCATATGCAAAAGGGTGTCGCCATTTTTGTCCCTCATATTTATATGCTTTTTAAATTTAAATATCTCCGATTTTAAAAATTCTTTATTTGAATCTCTATTATGCATCATTGCGTCCTGTATTTGTTCAAACAGATTTTTTTTTAGCACCTCGTCAATATCGGTTTTATATTGAGCAAAAGATTGTCTTTGCTCGATTTTGTCTCTCCTCTCTTTACGTAAGAGGTACTTTACGGTTGATGTCAATTCATTAACCTCTGCGCTAAGTCTTAGCACTTCTTTGTCTTTTTCAGAAACTTCCTCTTTTGCGGTTTTGGACGAGGGCAATAGGGTTCCAATTATTGGTGCATAGCTTTCATCGTCACCTGGGTTATATTCGCTCATGGCTGATGATTCAACGGCTGAGTCTTCACAATCGGTCCACTCACTATCACCTCCGGTTGATAAAGAATATTTTGGGTTGAACAAAAAAACAGACAGGACAAGAAACATAGAGTTAATCTTTGATTGAATCATAACGCCCCTTTCAGTTTTATGAACATAAAATTCACAGAGTAATATCTAGTTCCTGTAGTAATCTGCTACTATTGTTTATGATTTTGCAAGATTTTTAAAATAATTTTTTTTAAATATTTTTTTTCAATATACTTATTTTCTCTATTAATGTTCTGTTATTGCTTATTTCTGTTAAAATAATAAAAAACTTACGTGACTTGCCTAAAGGAGTGAATATGAAATTTAAAATTATACTGTTTTTTGGATTGGCTGCTTTTTTAACGCCATTGTTTGGCAAATTACATATTCTTGATGGAACCGTGGCAACGGCATACAATCCCGAGGGAAATATTTTAATTAAACTTTCAGATATAAGACCTTCTCTTGATGGGAGCCCAAGAACATTAAAAGACCTGTTATTTCAGGAGTTGGCGCTTAGAGATGCAAAAAAGTTACATGTCGAGGTTTCAGACGAAGATGTTGAGCGATATTTGGCAATGTTGCAAAAGCAGACAGGTTACAGTTTGAAGCAAATAGAAAATGGCTTTTTAGAGCTTGGGTTAACGCCTGAAGAGGGCAGGCAAGAGCTAAAAAAAACCAACATGGTCCAAGAAGTTGTATCTTATAGAGTCAGACAACAAAACCAAGTTGTGATTAGTGACGAAGCAATTAAAGACTATAACGATAAAAATCCAATCAAAATAGAAGAAAGCTATAAAATTTCACAAACTTTTTTTGCTTTTAACAAAGAAAAAACACCGGAAGAAAATATTGCGGGCATAGAAAAACTAATTAATAGTGGCGATATACAGTACGCAGTTTCTTGGGATGAACCGGTAGAATTTAAACTATCTGAGTTTTCTGAAGATCAGAAATTTATAACGGGCATGGGTATAGATCAGGTTTCTATATTCAAAAAAACTGACGACGGAGTTTATCTAGTTAAGTTGGTTTCAAAAACAGAGGCCCATAATGTTCCGCTTGAGGAAAGACGTCAGGAAATCGAAGAAATTTTAAAATTAAAAGCATACGAAGATCGCATGAAAGATTATGAAAACAAGCTGTTCGACTCAGTTAAGATTCGTTATCACAACATTCAGATTCCAGGTCAAGAGCCTTTAAAATAAGTTTATCTTTTTGTTGTTTATACTCTGGCTTAGTTTCAAAATAAGCATTGAGCAAATTTACAAGGTCCATATCGACTTTTAAATTTGCTCTTTTCTCTTTAATCTCATGAAATCTGATGGGTATAATTCCAGCAATGTAAATCGCGTCAGCGCAATAAGCTTGAACCCTTTGCAGGTCAACCCTGTCTTTTTGGCCCGAAGGGACAGTATAAAGAATTTTTATCACAGCATCAGTGATATTATATTTTGATATCTCTTTAATTATTTGATCAGTTTGATCTTCAGTAGAATTACTAGAATTAATAGAGTTGAGTTCGACTTCTATCTGTATAAATTTACGAGTGGGTGTTTTTATGAACTCATAAGTTGTTTTATTTTTTTCTGTAATAGTAACAGCGCAAAAGCCTTTTTCTTCTTTTCTTTCACCAAAATCAACACGCTCTATAGAGCCAGAATAAACAACTGCCGGATAGCCATTAATATTTAAATTTTGATGTCTATGCAGATGTCCCAGTGCGACATAATCAAATGGCTCTATTGCAAGTTGAGACGGCAAAAATACTGGATCGTTGCCATATATTGCACGCTTTTCAGATCCTGAAAAAATACCAGATGTGACTGTTAAGTGTCCTGCAAGAACCGCGGGTATTTTTGGGTCAAGTTCGGCAGCAAATTTTTTTATTATCGAACTTATAGCGGCACTGATATAATTTGTAAGTTCAAAAGCAGAAGAGTATAAGTGTTGATTTGAAGATGCTATGTTACCTTTGGTTGGCCAGGGTATTCCCACAATATTTATGGGGCCGTTTTTAGTTTTTAAATTAATAATTTCTGGTTTGCTAACTACATAAAATCCATCAACTGGCAGCTGCCCAAATATTTCAAGGGCATGCGCTTTTCCAAAACTTAATGGGTTATCATGATTTCCAACAATTATAATTACAGGAATATTTGCTTTGTATAATCTCAGAAAACACTGTAGTAATAATCTCTGCTGAGTTGGCGTCGGATGCGCAGTTTTATATGCATCTCCAGAAAATAGAAAAAAATCGAAACTATTGTCGATTGCATAGTCTATGCAAAAATTTAATGCTCTTTCAAAATCTAATAATCTGGTGTGTATTCCAGTCTGGGGATCTATTCTGCCATAGTTTTCCATCCCAAAATGTATGTCAGCGGTGTGTATAAATTTGATCATGCCAGTTCTTGAAACTCTGTTTTTGCAGGATTTATCTTTTTTATTTTTTTGCTTAACTTATCCCTTAATTTTGTAGCGTAGCCCTCTTTGTTAACTTGCTTAGTTCTTGCGATAGCTAAACTGTTTTTTGGAACATCTTCTGTTATGACGGACCCTGCAGCTGTTATTGAACTTTCACAAAGTGTAACAGGAGCGACCAAGCAGTTGTTGCTCCCAATAGAAACATTATTCTCTATAAAAGTTTTGTTCTTATTAAAGCCGTCATAGTTGCAAACTATTGTCCCTGCGCCAATATTAACGTTTGCGCCAACTATTGCGTCGCCAATATAAGCCAGATGCTTAGCTTTTGTTTTTTCTCCAAGCGTCGATCTTGTAACTTCAACAAAGTTTCCAACAGAACTATTTTTGCCAATATTTGATTTATCTTTTATGTGCGCAAATGGCCCGATTTTTGCCTCAGACTGAATTTCAGAATCTGTAATTACACAACATGGGTGTATAAAAGCATCGTCATGAATCAGGCTGTTAGATATTACAGAGCCTACGCCAATTTGAACGCGTGAGCCAACTTTTGTTTTTCCAAGAAGTTGTACGCCAATTCCAACAATTGTTCCGGCACCTATAGTAACTTCAAGATCGATATGAACACTTTGCGCAAGTGAAAAATATACGCCGTTCTCTTTCCAATAAGCTATAAGCTCAGATCTTTTAATCTGCTCAGCTGTCCACAATTCTTTTAGAGTGTTTATGCCACGTACTTGATCAAAAGACGTTTTGACCGGTGTTATGATTTCTTCGTTTAAACTTGCAAGTGATATTAGATCAGTAATATAAATTTCGCCACTGGTTCTATTTGTTGTCAAAAGATCTTTATAACTTTTTAAAAAATCTTTTCTGATTATATAAACCCCGGCGTTTATCCAGCAATGTGTGTTAAAGTCACCATTAAATTCTTTAGCTTCAATAATTTTAATCGCGCCATTTTCTTCCACAACTCTGCCATATCCTGGCAAAGTAGGGTCATCGTTATGTGCTATAACAAAACTTATAGCGGCTTCAGTTTTTTGGTGTTTTTCTATTAGCTCTTCTATCAAACTCTGTGATATTAATGGCATATCGCCGTTCATTACCAAAATATTATCTGCGTTCCAAAAATCTTCTGTGCACATAAGAGCGTGTCCTGTGCCCTTTTGTTCTTTTTGTTCTACGTAGTTAATATTCGTTAAATTATATTTATTCAAAATATCTTTGATTAACTCTTTTTGATAACCGACTACAAGTGTTGTGTTGATTCCCAAATTATTTAACAACTTTGCTGGATATGCGATCATCTCTTGTCCACAAAGTTTGTAACTTAATTTCGAATTTTTTGTATTAAATCTTGACGATTTTCCTGCTGCAAGAACCACTGCCTGAAGTTTTTGGGTTATCATAATCGACTCCTCTAAAACTGTTTTAATTTCAAAATATTTTAAATATATACGCTAATATATGCGCCGTAATTATCTGTAATTTATCATGAGCTTACAAGCAAGTCTAAAAATATATTAAATATTACAGTTAATTATTATAGTTATTAGATTTGTTCAGGGATGTTTTTGGGGTTCTGCCGCTTCCTGACTCTTTCTTGGAGGCCCACCCAATTGACAACCTGGCAATATATATTAAATTTAATAATATACTGGCTGATTTTTAGATATATTTATTAATAATTTATACCTGAAAATAACCTAAAAGTATTAATTTGGAGGTTTTTTATGAAATTCGTGTCAAAACTGATGTTATATCTTGCTTTTACAGGCTTAATCCCCAATCTGATCTCAGCTTATTCTATTAAGGAGGCAACAGAACAGGTAAAAGCGGGTTGTGATAAAGCCTTATTGTTTTCTAAAACACACAAGAAAAAGCTTTTAGCCCTTGCAGTTTTACTTCCGATTAGTGGCTTGGGTTTACATGGTTTAAACCAAGACGATGAGATCAAGGCCCCATTGTGGAGAAAAGCTATCGTTTCTCCTCTGGCGGGTATAGCTGTTTTAACTAAAATTTTATTAAATAGAAGCGAGTTTGATAATCCAGCTTATATAAATAATCTTTTGGATTTTTTAGAATATTCGATAGAAAAACTTGTGGGTAAGAAGTAATATGAAATTTGTATCAAAACTGATGTTATATCTTGCTTTTACAGGCTTAATCCCCAATCTGGTCTCAGCTTATTCTATTAAAGAAGCAAAAGAACAGGTAAAATCTGGGCGTGATAAAGCTGTCAATTGGATCAAGCAAAATCCCAAAAAAGTAGCAATCTCTCTTGCATTAACTGGCTTTGGTTTATATAGCTATGCTAGTTATTTGCATATTTATACAAAGTTTAAAGCCAATAAAAAAATTAGTGCTCTTGAAAATTGTGATTTTCCGTTAATATGTTTGGCTGCATTATTATTGCCTGTTAAAGAAACAGTAAGTATTTGTGTTTCTAAACAAAATCCCGTAAAAGTTGCTATGAAAAATTTTATCAAGCAAACTTTGTTGGGATTAGAAAAAATAAAAAAATAATTTAAAGAGTGGCTGTTAGATAATCTTATTGAGGATCACGTGTAATCATGAATAAAATATTTAAAGCACAGTTATATTTGTTATTAATTTTATTTACTGGGGTATGTCTCGGTGCAGCGCAAGAATTTAATAAAAATATTGATCAAGAAAAACTAGCTCAAGAAAAATCTGATAAAAATAAAACTTTTTTTTCAAAAAACTTGGATAAAATTAAAGAATCAAGTTTGGCAAAATGGGCGCAAGATAATCCCAAAAAAGCAGGTGCCATAACAACTTTGTTAGCTCTAGAACTTATAGGTTTTGGTTTGCTTTATAGCCCTCTATGTAAAGATGAAGAAGATTTAGAGAGGCCAATTTGTCAGAAAATATTTCTTGCCCCGGCTTATGGCCCATTTATTATTTTAGTCGGTATAGAAAAATTGTCTGAAAAATCTGAAAAACTTCGGCTATTAAATTTGGCAGCTAAAAAGATGCAGTATGCTTTGGCGGCTTATGGCAAGTTGGTTGTTGGAAATAAATAACTATTAATAATTTTACAAATTTTTCAAAAATATTTTTTTGATTTTAAATTAATTGGGCTCGTAGATACACTTTCTACGGGCCCAATTTTTTATTAAAAATTTTATTTTTAAAAATATTAATTAAGTTTTGCACGATAAGAGCAAGTAGAAGTTGCCCAAAAGAGATAGTTAATTTATTATGTATACGTTGTTTTGGGCAAAAGATCCCTTCTCAAAATATATAAGCAGAGTATAACCGGGAAACTTTATGACAGTAAATACAGACAAACTTCTCAAATTTATAGCAACCGTATTTATTTCGGTTATATGTTTGAATAAATCACAGGCGATGACTTTTGATAACAGATTTGTGCCATTATATCAAAAACAGTACACAAAATTCGAAGATTATCTATCACATTTAATAGTCCAGCCATTTGCTTCAACGGCAGACAGTGCCTACAATGACACGGGCGAAACTACTTCAATAACTGCTTTTAACGGACCATACGATATGGTCAAAATAGACAAAGCGTTACAACTTTCAGGAAAAACTTCAGGCAGTTTATTCAGATCAGATTGGATGGGTCTAGCGACAGTTCCTTGGGATCCTTATGGCCTTTTAGAAACACAAGGTGTTGCGTTTTTATATCATCAGTCTCTTGGTTGCCACATGGCTCTGGGTGTCTCAGCTCTTTTTATGCACGTGGGATATCATCAGCAGTTTCGAAGAGAAGTTGGGGGTATTCAGACAAGTTTGCCAGCCCAGCCGGAAGGTGATGAAAACGAGCTCTTACTTTTAAAGCAAACAATGAATAGATTGATTGGCGTAAGTTCTCCAGAGTTTAGCGCATTTGGATTTGGAGATCTTGATATTTATTTAAGAGCAGGCGACAGATTTGATTATCTACTTAAGATGCGCAGCATAGATGTTGGCGGTCGTCTTGGTGTTATAATTCCAACTGGTGGCAAACTAGATATAAATAACCCCGCATCGGTGCCATTTGGTGGCAATGGATTTTGGGGTATTTATGGCGCAATTGACGCAGAATTTGAGTTAAAGCGCGATATGAAATTGGGAGCACTTTTGCGGTTGAACAAGCGTTTTACAAAAACAATACAAAGCAGGTTTCCAGTTTTATTGGAGCCAACCAATTATGGCATCAATGTTGGTCCCTTAAAAGTCGATCCGGGATTTACGTTTATTATTGCCCCATATTTTAGACTTGACGGCTTGCGTGAGGGCTTCGGGTTGTTAGTGGGCTACACATTTGTCAAACATCAAAAAGATGATATAACTGACATGAGATGCGATAAATCTGTTAATGCTGCACTTGCATGTGTATACAAAAGATCTTCGTGGGTTATGGAGCATGTTACTTTAGAGTTTCGTTATGATTTTGGAAGGTTCAAAGAGGACCGCGGGCTATCACCCATTGTATCTTTTGCATGGGATATTCCGACCAACTTCTTTGTGACACCAAAACGTACGCCAAAAACAAATTTTGTATCGCTTTTGATAGAGTCCTGTTTTTAATTGTAGGTAAAAAATATATGAGCAATATGAACACTTTTTATGATAAATTTTTTCCAGCCAAAAGGCTCTTCGGTTTTTTTTCTAACGACTTGGCTATCGATTTAGGAACAGCAAACACAGTTGTTTATGTTCCTGGAAGAGGCATAGTTCTTGATGAGCCATCTGTGGTTGCGGTTAAGGCTCACACAAATCAGGTTCTTGCCGCGGGTCGTAGAGCAAAAGAAATGTTAGGAAAAACTCCTGAAAGTATAATTGCATGCAGGCCAATGCGTGATGGTGTAATTGCAAATTTTGAGCTTACAGAAAGCATGTTAAGATATTTTATCAGGGTTGTGCATGACGACCGAAGAACATTGGTTCGTCCTCGTATGATCATAGGTGTACCTTCAGGAATCACACAAGTTGAAAGACGTGCAGTAGAAGATTCAGCAAAGCAGGCTGGTGCGCGAGAAGTTTATACAATTATGGAGCCAATGGCTGCAGCAATTGGCGCAGGACTTCCGGTTCAGGATCCGTCGGGCAGCATGATAGTTGATATTGGTGGTGGTACAACCGAAGTTGCTGTTATAACTCTAAAAGACGTAGTTTTCTGCAGATCCGTAAGAGTTGGTGGCGATGGCATGGATCGCTCCATTGTCCAATATGTAAAAAGAAAGTATAATTTATTAATAGGTGAACGTACTGCAGAATTAATTAAAATTCAGATCGGTACAGTTTTGCATAACTCAAATATTGAAACAATGGAAGTTAAGGGTCGCGATCTCGTGACCGGTGTCCCAAAGACAATTATTTTAACCAGCGCAGAAGTGCATGAATCTCTATTAGAAACTGTTGCGAGCATAGTGGATGTTATTCGCGTTGCGCTTGAAAATACACCGCCTGAGTTATCTTCAGATTTGGTGGATAAGGGTATAGTAATGGCAGGTGGCGGATCGCTATTACGCGGTCTTAGTGAACTTGTAAGTCAAGACACAGGTTTGCCTGTAAGAATAGCAGAAAATCCATTATTCTGTGTTGTAAATGGTGCGGGAAAAGTTCTAGAGCAACTAGACTTTTTCAAAGACGCACTCATGAAAACGTAAATTAAATATAATAAAATAAATTTTTACTAAAATAATAAAATGGCAGAATTAGACGGAATTAGATTAAAGAAAAAATACGGGCAGCATTTTTTGCGCAGACAATCGGTTATCGATTCTATGCTTGATCATGTGAAACTTGATAAAAACACAAGCGTGTTTGAAATTGGCTGCGGTGACGGTTTTTTAACTAAATCTATTTTGCATACTAACATAGCCAGACTTTGGATATTTGAGATAGATCCGGAATGGGCGTCTTATGTCAAGAAGACCTATCCGGATCCTCGTCTTACTATGAACTTAGAAAATATTCTTGATGTAGATTTTTCAAGATTTCAAGAGCATAAGCCCTGGACACTACTTGCAAATTTGCCGTATCAAATTACGTT
Source organism: uncultured bacterium (assembly GCA_963717435.1). Classification (GTDB taxonomy): domain Bacteria; phylum Babelota; class Babeliae; order Babelales; family Babelaceae; genus MFD05580-245. Next base: position 139,341 of record OY970332.1, on the reverse strand, counting down.
CCCGCTTTTATATTTATTTCAGAAAAATAGAGATATTTTTTCTGAAGGTGTAATAATGGTTCAAGAAGAAGTTGCGCAAAAGATCACCAAATCTGGTGGTCGTGATTACGGCTTTGTCTCTGTATATTTTCAGCATTTTTTTGAATGGAAATTACTAGATAAAATCTCTCCCGATGCGTTTTACCCACCACCGAAAGTATTTTCTCGATTATTATATTTTAAGCCAAGAAAAGTTTTGGATAAGATTGAAAACGAAGAAGAGTTTTGGAAATTTGTTAAGCTTGTGTTTAAGCAACCAAGAAGAACGATCAAAAATAACTTACAACAAACGCATTACAATCTAGACGCTGTGCAGCCCGAACTTCTCACTCTCCGCGCCCAGCAACTTACCAAGCCCCAGTTATTAGAATTCTGGAACAAGATTAATAGTTAAATCTGTTCTGCGCCGCTCTCAGTATCTGAATTCTCGCTAGGATTAGTTTCTTGCTTGCTCAAATTTATGCCCCTAGCGCGTTTAATTAATCTAAAAAACTTTGGATCGCGTTTTTCATCATCAGTTGCAAACGGGTTATCGCCTTCCGCGGCAATATCGTGTTCTGTTTCTTCAAGTAATTTCCTGGCTGCATCATTCAAAATATTGTTGTTATTATTAGCATTATTTGAATTGGACAGGTGTCTTTTTTTGAATCTATGAGCATCAGCAATAATTATTAATGTTATTATTGCCCCGATGATAATTTTTCCGGGATTTTTCTTAACCCACAAATATCCGTTATTTAGCCCGTTTTTTGTGCTAGCAATTTTACTGTCAAAATACTCGCGCCATGTTTCTGGCTTGTTTTCTTCTGTTTGCTGAGAATTTTCAATAGCGCTTTGTACTGCTATTTCAGCAGAATCAGCAAGACAAACTTGTGCTTGTGATAATGTGATTGTTAGTAGTAAAAATATTTTCTTCATAATTAGATCTTTCTCAATTATTAGAATTCTAGAACAAGATTTTCTGTAAATGAAATATTTTCTCTTATTTACTAATAATTTTCAGCGATGTGAACTTGGCAGCATTAATTTTGATTTACCAGGCGAATACTCTGTTCTATTCTAGCATCGCGCCCAATCCATGGAAATACCCCACTTTTCAGAGCTTCATTTTCTCTAAGCAAAAACTCCGCAGCCTCTCTTAAGTTAGCGAGCACAACGTTATATTCATTTTGAGTTATAAATTTTATAAAATATTCTTGTTTCTCGGATAAAGTCTTTAGATTTCTGATTTCATCATATAATTGTTTTATCTTGTCACTAAGTGCTTTCTCTATCCCATCTTTGGGTTTAGTCATGAGTTCATATTTTTGCTTTTGCTCTGTAATTTCTGAAACCAAAGCTGTTTTTTCTTTAGCAAAAATTTCTGCTTTTTTATCAATTTCTGAGCGCAAACTTTCAATTGTGTTGTCGGACACATCTCTGTATAATGATAATTTTTTGTTCGCTTCTCTAAGATTTTCGGCATCGGCGATAGCTTTAATTATTGTTTCTTTTTTAGCTAAAAGTTCATATTTGTTCTTTTCTTCATTAAGAGCTTCTATTACTTTGTTTTTGTCCAAATAAGCAGTTCTAAGTTGTGAAACATAAGCATCTTTTTCTTTTGCTAAATTCCCATTATCAAAAGCTAATTTTTGGTTTTGTTCGCTAAGGGCAGATATTTTTTTGCCATAATCATTCGTTTCTTGGCTCATTTCGAGTTGTAGTGTGCTCACCTTGTTATCAAGACTCGCTTTTTCTCCTCTTAGGGTATCAACTTTGCCAAGAAGTTTATCATTTTGATTTTGTAAAGATCCTACATTTGCAGATAGTTTATCATTTGCAGATTTATAAGAGACAATTGCGTATGTTAATGCGCAAATGATGGCTATGTTTACGACTATCACTCCTGTGGTTTTCGGATTTTTCTTAACCCACAAATAGCCATTATTTAGTCTGTTTTTTGTGCTAGCAACTTTGCTGTCAAAATACTCGCGCCATGTTTGTGGCTTATTATCTTTTGTTTGCTGAGAATTTTCAACAGCGCTTTGTACCGCGATTTCAGCAGAATTAGCAAGACAAACTTGTGCTTGTGCCAAAGTTATTGTTAGTAGTAAAAATATTTTCTTCATGGGCTTATTGTCTTTCTTGGTTTATCACTACTTTGTAGGGATTGTTAGCAGCAAGATCATCTGCAACGGGTTGCATCATATTGCCGACGTCGCCATATATGCTTTGATAACCAGGGTTGTTACTGGGTATTATGGATGTCGGGGCGGCTGGCACAGAAATTGTAGATTTTGTTTCGAGGTGTTTTTGGCGTGCTTTGAATTCGTCTAATTTTTTTTCAAGGCGCTGCTTTTGTTCAGCCGTTTGATTGATAACATTATCAGGTGCATTTTTAGTTTTTTTGGCAGCAATAATAGCCAAAATTAAAACGGCTATTCCGACAACAGTTTTCTTTGGATTTTTCTTGATCCACAAATAGCCGTTATTTAGCCCGTCGCTGATTTGTGTTGTAATCGGCTCAATTCTCTCTTTAAAATTTTCAAGAGCAATTTCGCCTCTTGCAGTCATATATTCCGCCCAAAGGCTCAATTTTGATCGATTTGCATATTCGTTATGCTCAGTCTCAGCTTCAGTTGTTTTTTTACTGTCCTGGCTTTCTACTACTTGATTTTGTTCTGGCTGATTATTGGCAATAGATAAACTAGGCAATAATAATCCAGTCAAAATTAGCTTGTTTAGTATATTGTTAATCATATTAAATAATCCTTTATTGATGAGACATTAGTTTATGGCTTTGATTTTTGAACTCTTTCAAGTTTCATTTTCGTACCAACATGTAACGTTGTAGCTATTAGTCCAACTATTACAGCATAAGTTTTTGGATTTTCTCGAATCCAAGTTTTTAAATGGCCCAATTCTTTTTTGGCTTTATTTGTTAAAGAGTTACAATTTTTAGCAACTTTTTCTCGCCAATTTTGTGCTTTTTTCGTTTCTGGCTCACTTGTTTGCCCCATAACTAATACTGGGGATAATATAAGACCAAATAAAATTAGCTTGTTTAATAGACTTTTCATGTTAACGCCCCATTGTTTATAATTTATTGCTTTTTTCTAACCTGTAAGACAGGTATGGCTTTCCGGGCCCAGATTGGGGCCAATTTCAGCCTGTATTATAATTATAGCACGGGTTAAATAAAGCAGCAAAAGCCCTAAGGGGGCTTAAATTTCAGGCAGGATTATAGGTTGGGATGGTGGGGGGGGTTATTTGCTGAATCTGGCAGGTTTGGGGTTATTTTTTAACTTTAACAATTTTTCCGTTGGTGACGCCGCTGATTTTGCTTTTTTGGGCTAAAACAACAACACCAGCTCTGCCCTTGAAAACTATTTCGCCTTGTACTCTCGAATTTACAAGGTTTATTACCGGTTGTCTTGAATCGCTGTCTAAAGTTAAACCTCTTTCAAATACTGAATTAATAGCGGTAATTTGATCAGTATCGGCAATATAGATATCTTCGTGAAATTGTGAATCCGAGATTTTTGTGTTCCCATAAAATTTCGAATTTTGTTTAATTAGAGTCTTGATTAGGTCAGATTTTCCGTGGACCAAGAGGGCTTTAAAAAAGCTCGAGTTTATGCTAGAAATATTGCCATTAATGTTGGCATTGCCATGAATTTTGCTATTTTTTAATTTAGCCCCGCCTTTGAGGTTTAAAGCCCAGCTGAAGTCTTTGTTTGGTGCGTAGGCAAATTGGCTATTATCTGCTTCAAGATCCCCGGTAATATCGGTCTCATCTTCTACCAAGACTTTATTTAGATTGGCAGAGCCATGTAGTTTGATATTTTCAACCGTTTTGTTTTTTAAATAAAGCGTATTTTGGGGGTTTTTTTGGCCAATAAGTATATTAAAAATTAAAGAGACTAAAATAAAATTGATTTTTTTCATGGGCTACCAAATTAAATTTAAATCGAAATTATAAATTATTAAACCAGAATTGAATATAGGTTTAAGGTATCTACTCTCAGATATTAGTATTTTGGTCCAAAAAAAATAAAATTACAACTAAAATTTTATAAAATAATATAAATAACTTTTTTGCATATAAATAATTTTTATTGCTTTATTGTGTTGTTTATACATGAGAGTTTATGATACTTTAAAACTGCTACTGATAAGTTTTTAAAAACTATAAAAAAGCGGGAAGTTGTGATGTTCAGAATTAGAAAAGTTATAAAATATATAAAGCTTTTGGCCCAGTTTATTAAAATTTCTTTCCAACAGGTTAGGTTCATTTGGACCGTTTCAGAACTGCGTCACCCAGTTATAACTATTTTTGGTGGTTCGAGATTAAAACAGGACAACCCATATGCAACAATGGCCCATAATTTGGGTCGTAATTTAATAGAACACAATATTTCTGTTCTGACCGGTGGAGGACCTGGCATTATGGAGTCGGCAAGTTGTGGTGCGGCCCATGGTGGAAAAACAGCAAAAACTATAGGGATCACTGTCAAGGGGTTGGATAAGCTTGAGGAAGCAAATCCATGTATGGATGCGATTATAACAACTGACTATTTTTGGGCAAGAAAATGGCTCTTGATTAACTATTCTAACGGATATGTTTTTTTTCCTGGTGGATTTGGGACACTTGATGAGCTTGCCGAAGTTTTGACGCTGATGCAGACAAATAATTTAAAATATGCGCCCGTTATTATTATAGGAAAACAGTATTGGGCAGATATTGAAAAATGGTCCAAAGAGTCAGGATTAAAAAATGGGTTAATATTGCCGGAGCATTTTGATTTTGTGAAATTTACTGATGATGTGGACGAAGCTTTAAATATATTACTTGAATATCTTGCTCAGCAGAATTTATTAAAGAAATAGTTTTAAATTTTGATCTAAAAATAATTATACTATTTCTTGTAATCTCCAAAGAATAAGTGCTATTATACTCGAGTTATGTGGGTTTTTATACTTGTTGATTTTGGGGTGATATGAACAGAATTTTTGGATCAGTAAAATTCTTTTTGTTTTTTGTCTTACTATCTTTTTCTCACTTACGCTGTGAAATAAAAGCGATTATATTCGATTTTGGTGGAGTTTTGGCAAAAACAAGTGAAAGTAAATTTGCCTGGGAAATAGGGCTAGCCAATCTTGCAGCACTTGGTATTACTGATCTTTTTTCTCTGGATTTTTCTAACTTGGGACTTAAAGAAAAAGTTTTGGAAATAATGGGTGAGCTTGGCCATCAAGAGAAATGCGACAACGGTCTAGTTGCAAAACATGGCAACACAGATCTTCCGGAAGTCATGTGCCAGTGGTTAAGAGGGCATATTTCTGGTGAAGATGCAAATGCAAAAGTGCAAGATTATTTGAATAATTTATCTCAAATAGGGCATGACAAGATTAAAAGTGAAGCAGAAAGACGGGTTCTTAGCGAAATTGTAAGAATTATGTTTGATTCAAAAAAACTTGCCGAATTTACGCTGCCCATAAAAGGGTCTGTTTCTATTTTGGCTGAGTTAAAATCTCTTAAGCATGAAGATTATAAACTGTTAATGCTTTCCAATTGGGAACAGAATTCTTTTAATGAGATTTATAATTCTGAAAACATGCAAGAAATTTTTGGTTATTTTGAGAGAGAAAATATTTTTATCTCGAGTATTACGAAAATTATGAAGCCATCAAGTTTGGCTTATAAAATTATTTTAGAACACCTAACTAACTATAAAATCTCGCCTAAAGAATGCTTAATGATTGACGATCAGCCTGAAAATATTGAAGCCGCAAAGTTGTGTGGCATGCAAGGGATATTGGTCGACAAAAAATGTTCCAATTTGAGAGGCGAGCTAGTAAAGCTTAATATCTTGCCCGTAAAAAAACAGCAGAGTTTATTTGCAAGTTTGGTACCATTTAGCTGGGGAGGCAATAGCTAAATTTTAGAACTTAATTCCCAGTCGGCACAGTCTGGATTTAAATTTTTCGGGTGATTTATATCTTATTCCAATAAAGCCCATGTTGTTAGCTGTTTTTATATTATTTTTATTGTCGTCCAAAAATATCACAGTTTTATTTTGATCCCCATTTTTCTCTAGCTGTTCTTTGAATAATAAATAAGCTTGAGATTTTGGCTTTCTTGTGAAATTATTTTCTTGATTTGGATTTTGAACTCCGTCAAATAGCGACATAAGTTCGGGCTGATTAGTTTTTAAGTAATTTAAAGATTCTGTCGAAATATTAGAAAAAATATAAACTTTATACCCAAGTTGTTTTAGCTCTTTTATAGTTTTAAGCATAGGGGCGTTTATATTTTGATAGTTTGCAAGTTTTAATATCGTTTCTTTGCAATCGGCTATTTCTGGGTATTCGCCTGCCATTTCTTCAAAGAATTTTTCGTTGACCCCATATCTTTTCTTGGTCTCTACCATTTTTGATATTGCCCAAGGGTTGGCCAAGAGTTTTAAAGCTGGCAACTTAGGCAGCTCGTTGACACCAGTTTTTATTGCCCTTGTATAATCAGTTTTTAAGACAACGTCATGTAAATCAAACGCAAATACCGTATTTTCAGGCGTAAACTGCCTTGCGCAGGCTATATTAAACTGGGCACTAAAAACTGCCAGTAATAATAAAATATTAAAATTAATTTTTTGTATAACAGATTTCATAACTTCTCCATTTAAGAGTTATTTTATATTTTAAAATTTAATTTTCGTCATTATTCAGCTGTTCTAAAAAACCGGTGTATAGGTCAGCATTTTCAAGAGGCACTAATGTTTCAGAATTACTTGAGACACTTTTTTTGCTCTCAAAAAGTTCCCCACCAGAAGGTAATAAATTATTGTTGCCTGTTTTTGTTGAAAAAAAGTAATAGGCGCATATGCAAATTACCGTCCCGCCCGCAGCAAGTAGCAGATTTTTGTTATCTTTTGCCCACTTTTTTATTTGAGCATATTTACTTGTAGTTTCTTTTTTGTTTTCGGCTTTAATCTCAGTTTTTTGAACAGAGATGGACTCTGCTGTCGAATTTATGCCAAAAGGCATAGAAAGACATAATAACTTTAATAAACCTGATTTTAGGTGTTTTAACATGATACTCCTCCATTAATTCTTCTTAGTAATCACTTTAGTGATATATTACTAAGTGTAAATTATTGCTGTTTTTTGGCAACAGGTAGGGTTTGCAGGTTAAAGCCCATTTTTTTAAGGTCATATTCAAGCTGTTTTTTAGATGTGAAATGTATAGCTTTAAAGCCCAATTTTCGGGCATTTTCGACGTTTTCTTTAAGATCATCGATAAATATAATATTTTTCTGCTTATCCCCTATCTCTCTTAAGTATCTTTTAAACTCTGAAAAGAAATATAAAGACGGCTTTCGCATGTAAAAATTCTCAGGTCTAGGTACATAAAATCCATCAAAAAGTTTATTTAGATTAGGGTGTTTTGTGTATAAGTTGTTTAGGGCCTGGATGCCTATATTTGAAAGCAGGTATAATCTGAACCCCAGAGTTTTAATCTCGTGTGCCAGGTCCAAGACGTCCTGGTTTATATCTTGGCAGTTAATAATTTTTATAATCGGCTCTTTTAGTTTTTTGACCCGTTCTTCTTTTCGGCTCAAATTATCAAGCATTTTTTCTACAGTAATTTGATTATTAAATGCTGCTTTAAAGCTTCTTCTTACTTCTTTGTGAGTGATTATAAATATCATGTCAGATATAGATAACTCTTTAAAGCTGACTTTAACAGCTTCCCAATAGTTGGTTTTTACTAGCACGTCATGTAAATCGAACGCAAAAACTGTATTTTGTGGCGTATAATAACTAGGCCAATTATGATTCCGGTTATGATGCCGTCGTTCCCGACAAATAACATTAGAATAAGCCGAAATAAAAAACAGAAATAAAAATAAACTTTTTTTCACGATCCGCCCCTTTTTTATAAAATTTTGTCCCTTAAATATTTTGGCACAAAATATTTATAATAGTCGACGGAATAATCAAAGATTTTTTTGCTCAGCTAGTTTATTAAATAAATCCTGATACTTTTTGGACATTAAGCTGATATTATATTTTTCTTTAACTAAGTCTTGCCCCTTTTTTGCGAGTTTATTTTTAAGCTCCGGAGTTAAGATTAGTTCTATAATCGAATCTGATAGTTGCTCGATATTATCAGCTTCGATTATAAGTCCTGTTTGTAAATCTTGAACAACTTCGTGATTTTTGTTTTTACCCGTGACAATAACCGACAGTTTACACGTCATCGCCTCAAGAAGGGCGATGGGTAACCCCTCAAATCTTGATGGTAATGCAAAAATGTCCATAATAGGTAAATATTTATATGCTGGTTGTCCAACAATAAATATCACAGATTTTTCAAGATTTAGCTCTTTTGTCAGTTCTCTTAAATTTTGTTCTAATGGCCCCACGCCAACTAATAATAATCTAGAATCTGGGTTTTTTTTGTGAACAATACTGAAAGCTTTGATTAATTTATCTTGATTTTTTTCCCCGATAAACCTGCCAACTGTGCCAATAACTATATTTTTTTCTGTAAGCCCCAAACTATTTTTGGTTATGTTAGAATTTGTAAATTTTTCTTGAAGATCCAAAATATTAATACCATTTTGTATTGTTTCAAGCTTTTCGGGAGCAATTTTTTTTGCTGCTAACAGTTCTTGAGATATATTATTGCTTACGCTAATAATTTTTGTTGCCAGATTTAAGCTTATATTATCTAGTTTGTTTCTAAATTTGCCTTCAAATATTGGCAACGCATGAATTGCGTTTATAACTGGGATATTTAAAATTTTAGCTGAAATTCTTGAAAGTAAATTGGCCGCCCACAAACTTGAACTTATTAAGTCTGGCTTAAAGTTAACTATTTTTTTAAAAAATCTATACAAAAAAACAGGGTCATAATTAACTATTAACCCTGTAATCTTAGTAGTTTTAATCCCCAAATTTTCTATTTTTTCTCTGATCGGCCCATCGTGAAAATAAACAACTTCATGCTCAACATTGTCTTTGTGACTATCCAAAATACTATATAAAACCTGCTCCGCACCCCCAAGTTTCAAACTAGAAATAACATGTAATATTTTTGTTTTGTGCATAGGTTAGGTGCCCGTATAAATTTTTCGAATCTGTAAGTTGTGCTAATACAACATTCAAAGTTTACATAGCACAAAAAAATAGTAAAAAAATAAAAAATTAAAAAAAGACTTTATAATTCTTGGCGCAGTGCTTTTTTGTCAACTTTTCCGGTTGCTGTAGATATCAGGTCGTCTTTAAAGAAATAGTTTCTTGGATGCTTATAATGCGCCAGATTTCTTGAACATAAATCTTGAAGTTCTAGTTTTAATTTCTCAGTGTCTTTCTCTTTGGTTGCAATAAATGCAACCGGGATCTCTGTGTCATCAACTTTTTGGCCAACAACGCCAACTTTAAAAACTGCAGGATGGGACATCAAAACGTTTTCAACTTCTTGAGGATAAATTTTCAGGCCCTTATTTACTATCAAATCTTTTTCGCGTCCAGCCAAAACTATTTTTCCTGAGCTATCAAATTTTGCAAGATCGCCAGTATTTAGCCAGTTATTATTTAAAACTTTTTCTGTTGCTTCTTTGGCGTTATAATACCCGAGCATGATATTATCCCCTTTTACCCACAAAACTCCAATATTATTAGTGTTATTGCTATCTAATACATTGTTTTGGTCGTCCCTAATTTGGCACTCTATTCCATGCGCAGGATAACCAACAGTGTCAGTGGGTTGTACGTAGTCGTCAGTGTCTACTGCAATTAGTGGCGACGTTTCTGTGAGACCATAACCGTTACATATTTTCCTGCCATATATCAGCGAAAAATACATACGAATTTTATCAGGCAGTGCGTCACCTCCGCAGAAGAAGTATTTTACGCGTGAAAAATCTAAATTTTTCATCATGCAGAATAGCCCAAATAGAGCAGGAACAGCTATAATTATAGTAGGTTTTTGTTTTAAGCCGTCAATTAAGTTTTTTCTGTCTATTTTTGGAACAAGTATCGTTGTTCCGCCGACATAAACAGCTCCCCATAAGCATGCATTTTGCATAAGCGCGTGAAATAATGGCAACGCACCGTAGACGCTATCTTTTGGTGTGACATTTAATAGTGATGCGCCCTGAACTAAGTTTGTCATAATATTTTTTGAACTTAGCATGACGCCTTTTGGCATGCCTGTTGTGCCGGATGTATATAATAAAGCCGCCATGCTTTCGGGTTCAAGTTGTTCTATAATAAAATTTTCAGGCAAGTTTTTGTTTGCATTACCAGACAGATCTGTAATTATTTTTGGAAGTTCGCCGGAGAATCCTGCACTTTTTAAAGCTTCAAATGCAAGATTAACTTTTTCTACTAAAGTGCTTGATGTAATAATAATTTTAGGTGAGCAGTCTTTTATGATATGCTCAAGTTCTTTTTGCCCTAAAAAAATATTAAGCGCCGCAACAACGCCACCTGCTTGCCATATGCCATAATAAGCAACATAAAACTCTATAGAATTTTCATAAAACAAAATTACTCTGTCTTGTTTTTGCAGACCCAGTTGTTTTAGTTCTAAAGATAAATTTGCTGCTCTATTATAAAGTTCTTGGTAGGTTATTTTTTGATCGGCACAGATTATAGCTATATTGTGTGGCCAGTTTTTTGCTGCTCTTTCAAGCAATGTTCCTGAATAAATTATCTTGCCGTCTTTAGATATCTCTTTATATAACTCTTCAAATCTCTGATTTTTTCTCTGATTTTTGTTCATTTGCAATCCCTTTAATATTTTTTATAAAAGTTGGGGTATCCAAGCTTTCTATAAATTTGCTACATACGTAACTATAAATTAAAGGGTTTTCTGTATTATTTGAATGTTCATGGGGTGTAACAAACACAAATTTGTTCGGGCTGCTTGTCGAGTTCCATATAGTTTCAAAATGCGTTTTTGATACCATTAGATCTTTTTGTCCGTAAATAAATAATACGGGGGTGGCTTCTATTTTCTTAAGATGATCTTCTATAGATAATTTGGGAAGAATAAAATTTAATAAAAACATTAATGGTGTTTTTACAAATCTAGTTTTTAAAATTTTCTTTAGACATTCAGGAGTTCCACCATCTTGCGGCCATATAGGTATTAATGGATCCTCTATTATACTTTCAGCAAAAGCGTTAACTGAGAGCCAGCAGCTATCTAAAATTATTTTGTCGAATCTGTTGGCCAAGCTCGCAAATAAGAAATTACTGTAGCAATTTCCCAAGGCTATAATTTTTTTGTACCCAGAATCTTGGGCAAATTCTAAGACAGCTTCTATTTCTTTAGTCGAATCTAAAACAAGTCTGTTAATTGGGTGTATTAGTGTTTTGGGATTTGCACTGTAAGATATTATATTGTTCCAGCGATAATCAAATGCTATAAGGTCATAGGTTGTGAATTTTTTCTTATAGCCATACATGCTCTCTTTGCCCCCAGGAAATCCTTGACCAAGAACGATTAATGTATCGCTCCCTCTGTCAAAAAGAGTGGCCTCGAATTCAACGTCATCTTCTGTTGTTAAAAGTAAATCTTGTATTTCAGATATATCAGGCGACTTATATGACAGGGTTACTTCTGGATTTATCGATATACTCTCTTGTCTGTCTTTCCCAAATTCAAGATAATATTGGGCCCCTATACTTGCTTTATAACCTGCACTTATAAACAGGCTTGATAGTAACAGTTCTATCGATTTATTTCTTAAGCCCATATTTTAAAATCCCAGGAGTATTATTTTGTTTTTAACTTATATTTCATATAATAACATCAGGGTTTTGCTATGACAAATGGTATAAAAAAGGGCTTTTTGTAAGTTTTTAGACTATTTATTATCTTCTTCAAATTTAATAACTTGAACTGGACAGGCTTTCGCTGCTTTTTCTATAAGTTCTTTGTTTTTTGCAAGATCAGCACAGGGCCTAACGCGAGATCTGTCTGTAACTTCAAATACTTCTGGAGCCAAATATTGGCATGATCCGCAGGTTATGCAACCCGGTTCGATCCAAACTTTTTTCATGGTTATAAAATACTCGATTTAATTGCTTTTAAATAAATATCAAAACTTCTTAATATAGATTCAAATATTATATCATAAAATTCATCTAAATTGTCAGCTTGTTCTAAAAGTAGGTTCTGTTTATGGCATTTAGCGTTCCAAAACAACATTTTTATATATATATTTAGAGAGATGGCGAAATATTTATACAAGTTTCTGAATTTGTTTATTAAATGAATAGGGAGGATCTTTGGATACAAAGTTTGGTTCTTTAAATTTTAATCTTAAAAAAATATTTTTAAGTATTATATTTTTAATTTTTCTAATTTTATTTGCAGCTTTTTTATTAGTTTTAAACCCGGGCAGCACTGACAGATCGCAACGCGAAAGACATATTTTTGCGCAGTTTAGCCCAGATTTAATTGGTTTGCCGGATTTGCAAAGATTTCAAGCACGTGATGGCGATTGGCTAAGTTATCGCGTTTATAATACTAAAAATAGTTTTAATAATAATAAAATACTTATATTACTGCACGGCTCCAGTGGACATGGTGAGTATTTGAATTATCTTGCAAGACATTTAAGTGGAAATGATATCTGTAAAGTCTATGTACCAAACTTGCGCGGGCATTACTTATCGGGCAGACACAGAGGTGATTGCGAATATATCGGCCAAATTGAAGATGATATTGTTGATCTAATAAATAAATTTGAAAAAGATAATAAAAATATATTTTTGGGAGGGCACTCACTTGGTGGCGGACTTGCTATTAGATTTGCCGGCAGCAAATACAATGACGTAATTAAGGGTTATGTTTTGCTTGCGCCTGCGATTCCAAATTCAGCTGTTTTAAAAAATAATAATGCAGGTGGTTGGGCAAATCTCCATAAGTTAAGAAATATTGGGCTAGTTATATTTAACTTTTTTGGAATTACGGGTCTGAATTCTTTGCCGATTTTAGATTTTAATAAGCCGGGATTGACCTGGACCGGAAAAGAAACACTAACATATTCTTATAGGCTCATGCACTCTTTAATGCCAAGAATTTTTGATTTAAAAAAAGATTTTGCTGGGTTAAAAAATAAGTTTATATTATTAGTCGGATCTGAAGATGAGGCTGGCAACCCTGACAAATATTCAGATGTCATCAGAGACGCCGGGGATGCGATTAGAATTTTACCATGTTTAAACCATAGGGATATAATTCAGGATCCAGAGGCTGTTGAAATTATTGGTGATTGGATCTCAGAAAGATAATTTACTATTACCAACTTGGATAACTACATGAAAAAAAGTTTTATATTACTATTCTTAAGTAATTTGTTTATTAGCAGCTACGTTTACTCTATGGACGTTAACGAAGACGGCAATTTTATCACACTCAAGCTTATTGATGCTTTCAGGACTGCTTGTGAAAATAAACGGGATTTAGATTGCAGCTATGCTTTTATCACTAAAAAATTTTTAGTTGAGCTTAAACAATATCAAAATAAAAAGGTGCTTGAAAGTACTATTTATTTTAAAAAGAGTGAGCTTGGCAAAATAAAAAACTCAATTCCTACAATTGATAATAGCTTACGAACCATGTTGCTGCAAAGTATTGAGGCCACAAAAAATGCAGGACCCGTTTTTGGTGATATTAATATTGATAATAAAACGGTCTGCAGTGACCAATTTTATCAAGGCAATGGCGACCGCGGTTGGTTCAAGTGCAAGACATTTTTGAATTAATATTTTTGCTGAAATTTTCTTAGACTGTTTTTAAAAATTTTATTGGTCCAATTTTTTAAATCTGAGAAAATATTATAAACAAATTAAAAATTTTTATTAAAAGTTAAAAACATGCAAAATAAGCAAACTGGATTACTTGTAGTCTTCGAGGGTATAGATGGCTCTGGGAAAAGCAGCTTGGCAACTTCTAGCACTCAAGAATTAAAAAAACTTGGCCATGAAGTTGTTCTTACAAAAGAGCCGGGCGGAACAGATTTCGGTAAAAACTTAAGATCTATTTTGCAACAAAGAAGCCATGAAATTTCTCCTAAAGCTGAATTTCTGCTTTTTGCTGCTGATAGAGCGCAGCACGTTGCACAACTTGTTTTACCTGCTTTAAACTCTGGGAAAATTGTTATCTCTGATCGTATGTCTGACTCGGCACTTGCTTATCAGGGCTATGGGCGGGGTCTTGACAAAGAAATGATAAAATCTGTTAACAGCTGGGCGATGGGCGATTTAGAACCAGATTTAATATTTTATTTAAAAATAGATTATAAAACTGCTTTTGCAAGAACTATAAGAAGAAATGAGCAGCTTACTGACTTTGAAAAAGAAAAATCTGAATTTTTTGATAAAGTTATTCACGGGTTTGATAAAATATTTGAAGAAAAGAATAAACTCAAAAATAATGTTATAATATTAGATGCAACTAAGACTCAAGAAGAATTGCTTCAAGAAGTGGTTAAAGTGATTGATTTAAAGTTGTCGACTACCGAAACGGGATTGTCTGGGGTTCCACTAAACGCTCGCCCCGATGGCATTTGAGCGGCTAAGAATTTATGCAAAAACAAGAAAATGATTTTATAAATAGTATCTCAAATTCGCCGGCACAGTTATGGGTTGGTGATAACCAAAACTTAGTTTTGCAGGTCCAAAAATATCTGCAAAAAGTTTACTGTAAAAATTCTGGTTGCGGTGTTTGCTATATTTGCAAGCAGATAATTAACAAGCAATACTATTTAACAACTTGGATAGATCCCGATGGGCAATATAAAATCGATGATATTGAGATTATATTTGAAAAAATAAGTTTTAGTCTTGACCCTGGGCAGCACTATTATTTTATTCTTAACCATGCAGACACTCTCACGCAAGCTACTGCTGCAAGTTTATTGAAATCTATAGAAGAGCCGCCAGCAGGTTATAATTTTATTTTACTTGCGCAACGACCGGATTTTATTCCAAAAACTATAGCTTCACGTTGCGTTGTTAAGAATTTTGATGGGCAGATAGATTTTGCAAAACACCCAATATTAGATTTTTTTATGTCTGACAAAATTTGTAATATTTTGCAGATAAACAAAGCACTAGAATTAAAACCCAGCGAGCGTGAATCTCGTGATATGGTCGATTTTTTATTAAAATATTGGGGAAACAAACAAAAACAGGCGATCTTGAGTTCTGATCAAAATATTTTAACAAAATCTACAAGAATAATAGAATTTCTTGAGCTATCACTTAGTCAATTTCAAATGCCCGGCAGTGCCAAAATCTTCTGGCGCAATTTATATTTGCAGTATTTATCTTGTTTATAATTTATCCACAATAAATTTTAAATGAAACAAGATCTTCAAAGCCCATATTCTTATACATTTGATAACCCATTTGAGAAGAAAGCAAAATTGCTTTTTTATAATTTTTTTCTTTAGCATCTAACAAAGATTTGTTAGTTATGGCTGAACCAAGACCTTGATTCCTGTACTCGGGTAAAGTTGCTACCATGTGAATACTAATTGTATCAAGATGTTCTATGACCATACTTGCAGCTGCTGGTTTATCGTCAAAAAATCCTAAATAAAATTTTAAGTTATTTTTGCCTTTATTAATTAAATTTAAAATTGCTTTTTTAACTTCCAGTTCTTGAGAATTGTAGCTAGTAGATACTATTTTAATCCATGTTGGCAAATCAATTTTGCTTATCTCTTTTATCTCGATTTCTTTTTTATATTTTATGGTTTTGATTTTCGCCAAATCTAAAATCATTGCTGGAAAATCAGCAAAATATTTTAATCCATGTTGTTCTAATTTTTTTGAAGTTTCTGTATCAGATGCTTCAACAAGCCAACTGAATGGAGTTTTATCAAAATAAGAAATAATATCGATAATTTCTTCATCAGTTATTTTTGACTGATTAAAAACTCTATTGCAAGGTCTTAAAATACTTTCTGTTTTTACAGCAAAACAGTTTTCCGTTTTGTGATCATACGAGGCTATTCCACCAAAATCCATATAAAGAATATATTTAAGAAACATAATTTTTGATAACATATTTACTTCTTATATGATTAATTATTACACTACACTGCATTCTACATGGCGATATTTTCTAGATTTTTTTTCCCTAATTTGTTCAATTATTTTTTTTGACTCTTCCTTCATGATTTCAATTGAAGGTTGTGTAGCGTAAATATTTAACTGACCAATTTTGATAAATCCCAACTCTTTTAATAATTCTTTTATTGATGAGTTACATTCTTCGATGATTATTTGTCTACAGCTGTGATTTTCGGCGATCATTGTCAAAAAATTAATAAATTCTTTAAATTGATCATCTGTAGTTTTTTCATAAAATAAACTCCCTATAAAAGCAGTATTTCCTGGATTTATAGTGATACTTGCAGTTATTCTTGGTAAAGTCGGAAGGTCTCTATGATAACCTAGATATACTTGCGTAAGGTCATTTTGATTTATTTCGCTTGGATCAAAATTTGAAGAAAGGGCGTCCATAAAATCGCTATCTATCTTATTTTCAAGAACTTTTTTAAGATCAGTGATAGTTTCGAGGCTTAATACTCTTTTTATTTCTAGATTATCTTTCAATGAGCTTGTAAAATGATTCGATTCTATTTTTTTTGCCATAATGTTCCATGAACATGATTTTATAAAATCATGTTTTTTTAAGCATGACTCTAAAGATTGTGATTTTTGAGACTCTATAACACCCCATGTATATGCCCATTTTATTTGCTTCATCAATTTGACAGTCTCTTCATCAATATTATTATCGCCTGAAAAAACCTGATTAAAGACGCTTCGGCCTGCCCAAAATGAGCCGAACAGCTTTTTATTTTTTGTAAAAGACATAAAGCCAAATTTTTGAGTGAAATAGTGCATTTCGCTTTTTACTAAAGAAATGTAATCTTTTACTAAAGATTTATCCATTTTTGTTTCTTGAATTACTACATCTTCTTTTTCAGGTTCAACATCCATACAGTAAGAATTTGCCGTTATAAATAAGCAAAGAATTAGGTTTTTGCGCATATTGTTTTTCAAGTAAAAAATCCTTTAAGTTATTTTTTAAGCACTCTTGCAATTTCGTGGCCCGTGCTACGCTTATCCGGGCCTACGGGCTCGGCAAGCTTCGCAGGGCTCACGCCAAAAAAACTACTTTTTTATAGTATTAGCAATTTCGTGGCCGAAACTTAATGCAGCTCTTGGGCCATCGGCTGTAATAACTCTGCCATTAGAAACTACTGGCTGTTTTAAATAAGTTACATTATAAGTTTTGAAAACTTCTTCGATTTTATTATCTTCGTTCCAGCCAGTAGCTTTATGATTTTCTAAAACTCTTGCTTTTGCCAAAATTCTTGGCGATATGCAGATTGCGCCGTAAGATTTATTATGTTTTTTTGCTTCTTCCAAAACAAAATACATATTGGGATTATCCAAATGCTCAAGCGCTCCTGGCCCGCCAATTAAGTAAATTCCGTCATACATGTCTGGGGTAATTTTATCTATAGTAATATCGACATTAACTGGATCGCCCTTAGACGATACTGCCGTGTCACGTGCATTACTTGCCGTTAAAACTTTTACTCCGTCTTCTTTTAAAGCTTTTAATGTATCGTGGTATTCTACCGGTTGGAAATCTTTTCCGGCCACAACAAGAATAACTATTTTTGGATTCATAAACTTACTCTCCTGTTTTATTTTTACGTTTATTTTTTAAGCCCCGCTCGAACTATATTTATTTAAATTTCTTTCTCTACATATTTAGGCTTAGCAACATAACTTGGGATAGCATTACTTTCAGTCGCATAGAAATTTTTTGTTAAATATGCACGGCCAGAGTCGCCAAAAATCATAACCCCTAAATCACCGGGAGCCATGGTTTTTGCATACTGATTTACAGCTCTTGCAACCGCGCCGCTGCTTGGGCCGACAAGTAACCCATGCTTACATGCCAAGTTTTTTAGCATATCGATAGAACTGTCATCGTCAACCGGCAAGAATTCGTCAATAATAGATTTGTTCAAAACTGCAGAATCGAAGTCTACGCCTATGCCCTCTAACTTATATGGCTTTGGGTTGCCATTTGTTGATCTAAAAGAATTAATAGAATCAACAGCAAGAACTTTGATATTTGGGTTTTGTTCTTTTAAATATTTTCCTGCGCCACTTACTGTTCCGCCTGTTCCTGCAGCTGCAAAAAAGTGCGTAATTTTGCCATTTGTTTGTCTCCAAATCTCAGGCCCGAGCAAAGTATAATGCGCTTTTGCGTTTGATAAATTATAGTACTGGTTTGGCATAAAAGAGTTAGGAGTGCTTTGCTGTATTCTAACCGCTTGGCTGTGATAACTATCATAATCTGTTACCAAATCTGTTGCTGGACAAATTACAATTTGGGCGCCATATGCTCTTAAGGTATCCATTTTTTCTTTACTGATTTTTTCTGAAACAGTAATTATAACTTTATAGCCCTTAATCGCCCCGATCATGGCAACCGCGATACCTTGATTTCCAGAAGACGCATCTATAATGGTCCCGCCCGGTTTTAGAGTGCCGTTTTGTTCTGCTTCTTCGATCATAAATAAAGCAGATCTGTCCTTTACACTTCCGCCCGGATTTAAATATTCTAATTTTGCATAAATATTTGCTGGTGTTTCAAAATTAACTTTAACTAGTGGCGTGTCGCCTATTGCTTTTAATAAATTTTCGTGAAGCATTTTTTTTCCCATAAGTTTTACGTTATAATCTTTTCATCACGAACTCTAAATTTTTTATATTTATATTATAAAACTTGTTTAAGAATTTTTCTATTTTAAGCATAATATCCCAGACTTTTTCTGAGCTGCTCAAACGCAGTTTTAAGAATATATATATTTTGTCCAACAAAAATTGCCAAATGGGTTCCTTCTCTATCGAGCGCTAATTTTTTTACTAACGAATCAAATTCTATTGTTTGTAATATCTCTTCTTTTTCAATATCTATAATTTTTACAAATTTTTTTGAATTTACTATTAATATTTTCCCGCAAGGAGTTATTTGGGCATCCCTAAAATATCCACCATCTTTACCCACAAAATTCAAAGCTAATTTTTTAATTAATTTACTTGTCCATGTATCCCAAATATATATGAAATATTCAGTGCAAATAATAATTTTAGATTTATCTGGACTGAATTTTGCTGACCTGACCGTCTCTTCATGAACTAATTTTTCAGATCCTTTAAATTGCGATAATGGATCTTTTTTAAAATAAACCGTTTTATCTTCAATATAATCTATTGCCAATTCTATTATATTTAGCACTCCCGGATTAATAATAATTAAGTCTTTATTTTTACAAGGATTTTCAAAAAATTCAGATCGTCCATTATTAATATCCCATTCTGCGTAAGAAAACCGAAAATTAATTTTAATTTTCTTACAACTGACCACTTTGCCTTCATAAGGTAATTTATGGTCTTCTTCAAACCATAAATCTTTTATTGATGCTTCATGTATAATTTTTTTATAAAGTTCTGGTCGGTAAAAATTCCAAAGCTTAGTTGAATAAACATATTCTATAATATCTATAAAGCTACCTCGGGACCAATAAGATTTCGAGTCAAATTTCTTTAATAGATTTTTATCTTTTTGAATATCAATCAAAATATCTTTTATATTATTATAAGCGAAAGCAATTTTTTTTTGTTTAACATCTTCAGCGCAAGTCATCGTAATTTTATCGTATTCACTAAATAGACCTGTGGATATTATTAAATCATTAATAATATAGTTTAATATTTCAGATTTATTTAAATCATTATCGTCTCTAGAGCTATCACTATTTTCCATAGCAGAAGTAGATGTAAAAACTAGAAAAAATATTAAAAATATGTTGAGTTTTGACATATAAGCTTTCGAAAACAAAAACTATTTTTCTAAAATTTCAGAATTAATCTTTTGAATATCCCAGTTTTTAACAATTTCAAGTGCTGTTTTAAAAATATAAACAGTTTTGCCTGTTGAAACTGCAAACAATGTACCACTTTTGTTTATGGCTATGTTGCAAATATTCTTATGGACCTGAGAAGAATATAATAACTTATTAGTTTCGGACTCCCGAATCTCTAGAAAATCTTTGCGTGGCGTGGTTAAATATATTTTATTATTGGCTAGAAAAAATTTTTTATTTTCATCAGCTCTAGATTCTTCTGTATATAGCCCTTCTTCACACGGTGCAATCGCTCCAAACGATTTTCTATTAAATACATAGCTTAGCGTCGTTTGCTTATCCAAATTGCCCATTAATACATGATTCACTTTTGTTTGCATATCATCCCAGAATTTTATTGCATTATTATCGATATCCATGAACCAAAAATGAAGTATGGATACGTTTTCTTCTTTGTTAAGAAATTCTACGAGTAACGTATCGTCAGAATTAAAAGATATCCCATCAATTACATCGTGATATTCGTCGTTATGAAAGGGGAAATTTTTATGGTCCCCCGGAATTCGCTTATACAATTCCGGCTTAATTCTTATACTGGCATATTCCACTAAGGTTTCTTCTCTTGCCCCAATAGTTCTCATGAATGCCGCATTCTCTGCATCTCTCGACCTTTCGTTATGCCATAGTATTAGCATTTTTGCTTCCATAGAATATATTGATCTGTAAATAAAAGATAAAGTTAATAAAAGAAATATTTTTAATTTTGTCATAAAAGAATTAATTCGTTTATTTCGTTGTTAAAATTTAATATCAATAATTTTAAAATATTTAGTGATTATTAACAATAAAAAAGGGGATCGAATTTTTTACAGAAAAATATTTTCTTATGAATTATTATCGTCAAAAGCTGCCAGTTCATTTCTAAGTGTTTTTAATAAACGCAACTCACTCTCTGAGGGTTTGCGTGGCTTTATTACATTTACCATCTCCAAAAAAGTAAAATCTCTTCTGTAAATAAAAGCTTTTTCTCCCGTTACCACTCCCAGTAATGATCCATAGTTATTTAGACCAAAGAAAGTTATTTCATCATCAAACTTTAATGTTTGCAGCAAGTCCCCGGTTTCTACGTCGTAAAATTCCAAGATTTTCTTATCAACTACAATGGCAACTACTTTGTTGTCTGGCATCAAATCTGCAAATTTTATATGTCTTTTATCATCTGTTTTTATCGTTCTTAATAATTCATTTTCTCCATAAATATCTGATGAATAAAGACTTGAAAGGAATAAATTAACTTCGCCATTTTTTGTAATTCCAATATGTTTTGTTCCATCAAAATTAATTTTTACCATTTTCATGTTGTCATTAAAACAGCTAAGATCTTGTGCCCTAAGTTTGGCTATAATTTCAATAATGGTGGGGTTGATTTTTATGCAATCAAGAGAATTTATTTTTTGAAATAACTTTAATTTAAATTTCTTATTATTATTTTTATATAGTATGGGCAATATTAGGTCTAGGTTTTCAAAATTATCCTTATTATATAGTAAACATTCAAGCTCGTTTTTGAGTTTATTAGAAAGTTTTTCATACCAGAATTCTCTTTCTTTTTCATCCATAAATTCAGTCATGCATTTTAATAAGACTTTTGCATTAACTTTGGGATAGCCATTATCGTTGATCTCAGATCTAGTAAAATGTTGCAGATAGCCGCTTGCGATGCAGTTACTTTTGATAAAATTAAAAACATACTCGTCATTTTGCCTTTGTGCTAATTCTTGCATTCTTATTAAATTACGTTTTTTATTTTTTGTTGCGCATATAGGGCTTGAAATTAAAATTGTAATAATAATTGCTTTAAAAAACTGTTTTATTTTAAGCATCAAATATCCCATCTCCTAAAATTAAATTAAAAGAATTAAGTCGATTTAATTTTAACAATATTTTTTTTGAAAATATAACAAAAAAAGGGACCGAGTTTTAACTCGGTCCCCAAATTTAATTTATTAACTAAAAATTAATTAGCTAACAATTTTGTTTTCTTTAATAAGTTGGGCATTTTTTCTACCAACAAATAATGCAACAGTTGACCAAACTGTGATCAATCCAAGACCGACAGCTGTACCGTATGACATTAAGTCTGTTAGGTTGTGCTTAAACGCATCTGTGATTTGAGATCCGCCAGCTTTTGCAAGTCTGCCACCAAACATATCTGTCCAACCCTTAGCCTTAAATTTAGCATCTTTGCTAGTTGGGATGTACATCATTTCTTTTGTTGGGTTATTAACAGCATAGCTTAAGCCCTTAGCGATCATCATAACTCCAAATGTTGCCCAAAGAAGAGCAGATGCTGATGGAGCGCCAAGCTTAAAGAACATATAAAGCAAGGTCATTGCGCCGCCCAAACATAGAGGGTAAACAAG
The DNA here is from genome assembly GCA_963717435.1 of uncultured bacterium. Lineage (GTDB taxonomy): Bacteria > Babelota > Babeliae > Babelales > Babelaceae > MFD05580-245. The sequence continues at coordinate 116,906 of OY970332.1, read as the reverse complement.
CAAGCAGAATGTTAGACCAAAACGTTTGATTAAGTAGCTTGTTCCAAGAAGTGCCATTAAGAATGCAAGTCCGTTAGAAGCAACACCAAACATTCCCATGAATTTTGCAAAACCTGTTTCGGTTGCAAATTCAGGAAGAGCAGAAGCTTGACGTTTCATTTGATAGTCAACGATTGTTCCTACAACTTCGTAGAATGTTGAAACTACAAAGATCCCAATAAGATAAGATCTTGTAAATAGTAGTGTGATACCAGAAACAAAGCCTTCTATGAAGCCTTCTTTTTTCTTAGCTGTTTCAGCGGCCTTAACATTACCAATCAATTGATCAGCTGGGGTTGTTAGCATGAAGTAATAAATAATAGCCATGATTGTGAAAACGAAAATACTTGAAAGAGCAAATAGTCTCCAAATACCGCCAAGTTGTTCTGCAAACATAGTTAGCGCAGATCCACCGATACTACCAATTTGGGCGCCGGCAACAATAAACGGATAACCGCGTTTTGCTGAATCTGAATCTGTTATACTAGCAACGAATGACCAGAATAGTGCAACTACTATAGAACCGAAAGATTCTATTGCAAAATATGAAACCCAGCCAAGTCCCGCCATTGCTGTACGGCCAATAGCTACGTCGCCATAAAAATCTCTATAAAGCAATAGGCCCGCAATTGAAGAAAATATCAAGCCATAAAAGCTGCAGATTATATAAAACAGCTTATGCTTTTCGAACAAATCAACTAGTTTTGAATAGATAAATACAAGTGCTATAACAACAACAACTGACCATGTTTTCGCAATTGGTTGGAACAATCCACCTTGGTGGGGTGCCCAGCCCAGTGATTCAGGGAAAGCTATTTTGAAAAAAACTGTATCTTTTAATAAACGAAGCATCCAGTAAGCGCCAATTGTGAAAAAGAACGCTATTGAAAGAAGTCCAAACTTTCTGACTTCTTTATTATTTAAATCCGGATAGAAAACTTTGACTATCTGACTTACCATGTAATTATTCTCCTAGAAAGAATTATTTGTATTTGTTTATAAATCTTTTACAAATATCAGATTATACAGAAATAATCAGTTTTAGGCAAAAAACCATTATTATCCATTATTTCCAGTTATATTATCTATATTTTTTAATAACTATTTTTTAAGATTTTATCTTGATATTTATGGTTCTAATTTGATACTTTGTTTTTAGGGACAAATCGTATAGAATCGTGACATTGTAAAAATTATATTTATAAATTTAGCACGATTCTGGTAAAAAAGGGGATCAATGTGAACAAGTTTTTTTCTATTTTTTTATTATTAAAATTTTTTAACTTATTTTCTGGGGCCTGGGATAATATAGATCTATCTGATAAATATTGGGTGGCTGTTCCAATCTGTGATGCGACCATGAAGCCAATAGTAGCATATGATTTACCCGTTTCTGCAGAGATAGTCTATGATTCTTGCCCATATTCTATGCATAGGCTGCTCAAGTATTGTCCACGAATTAACCAATTACTTATAAATGAAGTAGTTACCAAAAAAAAAGATCATCCTCTAGAAATGGAATTTAATGTAGGTAATGCTATTTATAAAGATGATAGTGGCAATGATCTGTCTGGGTTTTGCACACTTAAAAAAAATCTAATATCTCTTCAGGAATTAAAAAACGCTGGAATAGATTTATCTTTAATTCCCGATCCTGAGATAACAAATATTAAGGATCAGTTACTACTGGATTTCTATTGGAAAGAATCCGAAAACAAAAATAACTTTTTCTGCTGGCACAAAATTTGTAAGAGAGCCAAAATTAGATTCTAGAAATAAATTTGGTATTAAATTTTTAAACAGAACAAGTGATGGCAACTTTGAAGTAATTCTTTCAAGAGTCCCCAAAAATATCTGCATAACAAAATTTGCTGATACAGAAAATGGGAAAATCAATAATTTTATAGAAATATTATTAAAGTGGTCCAATAAATTCGATGATGATAGTAACTTGTTTATCCCATATTATGGGGAGGAAATAGTTTTAGAGAATTTTATTTGGAAGATAAAGTCGAGCTATCTGAATCTTCACCGGATATTACATTTTGGAAAAGAATTTGTAAAAACTCTATTCAAAAGCCGCATAGTGGATTTGATTGCTCAAATTTAGTTTTACGTGCGGCACAACTTGCTGGAATTAAATATTATTATAAAAATACAGCAACTCTAATGATGTCAAAAATACATCAAGTTAAGTCTGGTGAAAAAATAAACCGAGGCGATATCGCCTGCTATACCGGGCATGTTTTTGTAATTTTGGATCCTGAAAGAAATATTATTATAGAAGCCGCGGGTTATGGTGTGGGTTTTGGTAAGGTGCAAACTATACCGCTCTTAAAAGTCTATAAGGGCGTAAATAAGACTCAAGATTTGTTAACATCAAGACCAATTTATAGATTAAATAATTTGGGAGAAGTCTTTGGAAAGCCCATAACAGATCTTAAAATTTTTAGGTTTATTGGTCTATGATTTTTAAATTTACATAATTCTTTCCAGTTGTTAGCATATTTGCAAGATAACAAAACAAAAATATTATTAAAAAATTAAATTAGAGGGTAAATATGTCCAAGAAGCTGTTTTTTTTACTATTGGGTGTGATTATGTGTTCGTGTGATAATAAAATTAAATCTTCAGACAACTTGATTCCAAGAGATGTTCTTTTTGGGAATCCTGAAAAAGTTTCTCCCCAGATTTCACCTGATGGAAAAAAATTGGCATATATTGCACCTGTTAATAACGTGCTTAACGTTTGGGTCGGCGATCTTGATGATGCTGGAAATTATTTAAATCCTGTTCCTGTAACTAGCGACACAAACAGAGGAGTGCGGGGATACTCTTGGTCGCCAGATAGTTCGCAAATCTTATATACACAAGATAAAGATGGCGATGAAAGTTGGCACCTTTTCGGAACAGATATAAACACAAAGGTAACTCGAAATTATTTAAAACATGATGATAAAAGACGCATAACTGTTGTTGATGTAAATAAAAAATATCCAGACACGATTTTAATTTCGATGAACAAAGAGAACCCAAAATTTCATGATGTTTATAAATTAAATTTAAAATCTGGCAATCTTGAAATGATCTATAAAAATCCCGGTTATGTTGAAGATTTTGTAACGGATCATGATCAAAATATAAAAGCTATAGTTAAAGCTAACAAAAAAGATAGCAGTAAAGAGCTGTTGGTAAAAAAAGGTGAAGAGTTTGTGCACGTGCTTACTTGGAGTGATGATGAGTCTACGATATGTGGTCCAGTAGGATTTGCAAAAGATCTAAATTATATTTATTTGAAAGATGCGCGCGATTCTGATACTTCGCAGTTAATTAAATTAAATATAAATAATTTAGAGGCAGAAATTTTACTATCTGACCCAAAATATGACATCTCCGGCGTTACAATAGATGGCGATACCCATGAAATTTTATGGGCAACTGTGGTAAAGGACAAGCGAAACATAATATTTTTTGATAAAAACCATGAACTTGATTATGAAAATTTAAAAAGATTAGATACTGGTGAAATTCATGTTCTTGGATTTGACGATAAAAAAGAAAAAATGGTTGTAGCATTCATGAAAGATAATGGGCCAGTTAACTATTATTTTTATAACAGATTAAATAATACAGCTAAATTTTTGTTTGAAAATAAACCCGACTTAAAAAAATATAAACTTGCGCATATGGAGCCTATAAGCTTTAAATCGAGAGACGGGATTGAAATTCATGGTTATTTAACTTTGCCAGTAGATAAAGAGCCTAAACAATTACCATTGGTTTTGGATGTTCATGGTGGTCCAACAGTTAGAGACACTTGGGGATATGATGGACAATCACAATGGCTTGCCAATCGTGGTTATGCTGTATTGCAAGTTAACTATCGTGGCTCTCGTGGTTATGGTAAAAATTTTATTAATATTGGGGATCGTGAGTGGGGCGGAAAGATGCATGATGATCTCATTGATGCAGTTAACTGGGCAGCAGAATCTGGAATCGCAGATAAAAATAAAATAGCAATTTATGGAGGCTCTTATGGTGGCTACGCAGCGCTTTGTGGTGCAACATTTACACCGGATGTTTTTTGTTGCGCAGTTGATATTGTAGGGCCAAGTAATTTAGTTACTTTGTTAAATTCTATACCTGATTATTGGGAAGCTGGCCGTGCTGAATTATACAAGCGCATTGGTCACCCGGAAAAGGACAAAGAGTTTATCGAGTCTCGTTCGCCATTATTTAAAGTTGATAATATTAAGATCCCAATTTTAATTGCTCAAGGTAAGCACGATCCAAGAGTTAAGCAAGCCGAAGCCGAGCAGATTGTTGCTGCCATGAAAGCAAAAAATATTCCGCATGAATATATGCTATTTGAAGACGAAGGACACGGTTTTGCCAAACCACAAAATAGAATTAAATTTTATACTGCTGCTGAAAAATTCTTGGCACAAAATCTCGGAGGTAGATATGAGCAGTAAACGGCACTTTATCTCACGGGGCCGTGCCCGGCGAAGCTTCAGCGAAGCCTGGGTAGATACGAGAAGTAATTTTAATATTTATTTACTAATTATTTAAATTATTGTTAATCTCCCTAAAAATTATAGTTTAATTTTGGGAGATTTTTTTATGTCTAAAATCGTTTTGAAAGTTGATGTTAATAAATCGCCAGAAAATCAGCCAACTTTATTGCACAATAGATGGCATCCAGATATTCCTGTTGTTGTTCAAGTTGATCCAGGAACAGAGCTTCGCGTAGAATGCATAGACTGGACCGGCGGACAGATCAAAAATAATGATAGCGCAAATGACGTTCGTGATATTGAATTAACAAAAGTGCACTACATGACCGGGCCAATCGGAGTTAATGGAGCCGAGCCAGGAGATTTATTAGTTGTTGATATTTTAGATATTGGTCCACTTGAAAATTCACCATGGGGTTTTACTGGAATATTTGCAAAAACTAATGGTGGAGGATTTTTGACCGATCATTATCCAGATGCAGCAAAGGCGATCTGGGATCTTCATGGAATTTATGCAACCTCAAGACATATTCCCGGAGTAAAATTTGCCGGATTAATTCATCCCGGGTTAATGGGGACCGCTCCATCGGCAGAACTTTTAGCAAGTTGGAACAAGCGTGAAGCAGAATTGTTTAATACCAACCCAAATCGAGTTCCGCCCCTTGCTAATTTGCCAACAGAAAAAAATGCTCTTAATGGAAAATTAACTGGCGATGCGGCAAAAAAAGCTGCTCAAGAGGGCGCAAGAACTGTTCCAGGAAGAGAAAATGGCGGTAACTGTGATATCAAAAATTTAACTAAAGGGACACGGGCATATTTTCCTGTCTATGTTAAAGATGGCAAACTATCAATGGGCGATATACATTTTAGCCAGGGTGATGGTGAAATATCTTTTTGTGGTGCAGTAGAAATGGCCGGCTGGTTGGATATTAAAGTTAATCTAATTAAAGACGGCGTAAAAAAATATGGTGTAATAAACCCGTTGTTTGAAACCAGTCCTGTTGAGCCGAGATATTGCAATTACCTAATATTTGAAGGCGTATCTGTTGATGAAAAAGGCAAGCAATATTATCTTGATGCACATATTGCCTACAGACGTGCTTGTTTGAATGCAATCGAATATTTGAAAAAATTTGGTTACACTGGCGAACAGGCTTATATTATTATAAGCACAGCGCCATGTGAGGGTAGACTTAACGGCGTTGTTGATATTCCTAATGCGTGCTGCACGCTCGCTATTCCAACAGAGATATTTGATTTTGATATCAAGCCAAACTCTGATGGCCCCAAGATGGTTTCAAGAAAAGATGTAGCACGGGCAAAATAATTTTTAAACTTGAAGTGTTTTTATGAGGGCGATATAAATTATCGCCCCATAAATTATAATTAATATCCCATGGCATCCAGCAAGTTGTTGCAAAATATCTTTTGCTGTTGGGTATAATTTTGCAGTGGGACGTGAAATTTCTATCTTTGTGTTATCGTCATTTATTTCTCTGGTGCAACTTATACAACTATATTTTCGTTCGTGTGCATAATTGTAATAATCATCAGGACTATGTTCTTTTTGAAGTTTATGCATGTTATTAAACCAATCAGTTAGACATGCTCTGCAGAAAACATGTTCTTCATGATCACAGGGATTGACTGCGTCAATATTTGGTATATCAAAACAAATTGCGCATTTTAAGTTCTCCAAAAATTCTGAACAAAATGCAATTTTCGATTTTAGTTCTATTGGGCTACCCATAAATTTTTCTCTCAATTTTTTTAAGCTATTGTTATGGGACAAATTTGTAGTATGAATTATACTGCATATTGAAGCTAAGACTATTGCTACCACTCTTCTGTATTCTGATTCAGAGCAAACTATTTGCTCCTCTTTGTTTAGAGCTGGTGGAAAAGAACTGCACATGAATAACGAATATAGGCACGTTAACGTACTTGTTGCCGAAATAATGGCAATTGCGCCCATAGGTTTTAAGCGATAAACCGCCCCATCGATATTTAATGTTGATGGGAGTATTTTCTTCCCAAAGAAATAGTTTCTTTTTTTTAGAACTACAATAATTATAATTTGCGCAATAATTAGCGCGGAATTTATGCAAAAAAGTCTGGACTCTACAAGATCAGGCGTTTCATCTTCAGGCGGTGTTATAAGACAGTCCATGGATTTTGTATCGCATGGAATTAGCCCGGACATGAAAATATAAAGCAGAATTTTTTTCATGTAAGCTCCGTGGGTTTGCGACATACAATTTTTCTGTAATTTATTTTGCCCCAGTAATCACAGAAAACAGCTTGTTAACTTTTCCGGCACCAAGAGTTAGCACCAAGTCGTTTTCGCTAATTTCTGATTCTAAAATATTTTTTATATTATTAAAATCAGCATTAAAACCTGCATAATAAGTTTTAAATTTAGTTTGGTTATTATTAATCTCGCGCGCCAAATTTTCTCCAGTTATGCCATCTATCGGGGCTTCTCCAGCAGAGTATATATCTGTAATAATAAGTTTGTCTACAGCGCTATTTGCGAAAGTATTAATAAAATCCTGCCAGAGTCTGTGGGTTCTTATGTATCTATGCGGCTGGAAAACTACTATTAATTTGCCCTTAGATCTTTTGCGAGCAACTAATAACGTGTGAAAAATCTCCGTAGGGTGATGCCCGTAGTCGTCAAAAAATTCTGCGTTTTTGTAATTGCCCTTAAATGTAAATCTACGATCAACGCCTTTAAAATCTGAAAGCGCTTTTGATACTGTTTCAAAATTTACACCAACATCAAGACATATAGCAGTTGCTGCCAGTGAGTTTAAAATATTATGCTTGCCGGGCATATTAAGAGTCACGCGCCCCAAATTTGTTTGGTTGCTCCAGATATTAAATTCTGAACTATCTGGTGATAATATTATATCTGTTGCATAAATTTCTGGTTTTATATCACCGTGCGATTCTAGGCCATATTTTAAAGTCTTAACAGTTGTTAGTGGTAAAATCGATCTCACGTTTGGATCATCTGTGCAGATTATTGCTTTGCCATAAAACGGAATATTTTCTAAAAAATTCTTAAAAGTTGTTTTAATGTCGGCAAGATCTTTATACGTTTCAAGATGTTCCAAATCTATGTTCGTTACAACTGCAAGTGTTGGGTACAGTCGCAAAAAAGATCTGTCACTCTCGTCAGCTTCTGCCACCAAAAAGTCGCCATTGCCAAGACGCGCGTTTGCAGAAATACTATGCAAATGTCCCCCGATAATCACAGTGGGATCTTTATGCGCTTCAATTAATATATGGGAAATTATAGAAGTTGTTGTGGTTTTGCCATGCGATCCTGTAATTGCGATACTGTATTTTGTTCGCATTAATTCTGCGAGCATTAAAGCTCTTGGGATCGTTGGGATGCCCCTGTCTTGAGCCCATCTTATTTCTGGATTTTCAGATTTTATAGCGGAAGAATAAACTAGTATATCGACAGAATTATTTTTGCAATTTTCTGTATTGTTGCCCTTGTAAACTGAGCAGCCAATTTTTAGCAGATCTTCTACGCTTTTTTGTTCAAGGTCATTATCGCATCCGGAAATAGTATATCCCTGATATTTAAGTATCTTGGCAATACCGGACATGCCTATGCCGCCAATACCCACGAAATGCACGTGACCCTTCTTATACATAAAAAGATTTCTCCCTCAAATAAACTAGCCCTTCGAAGCCTTGGCGCAGTAGGGTTTTATACATTATTTTTTCCCTAAAAAAATTAATTCATAGTTAAATTTATCTATAATTTGTTTTTTTAGTTTATACAAAATTTATTGTTTTTATAAATTTTTAAAGCACTTCCCTAAGTTTAATAAGCTTTTTTTGTAACTCTATAAGTTTTTCTATGTTCATGCCATCAAGCTTTGATAATATTTTTTCTTTTTCAAAATAACTTTCTGCGCGATTATCCCCGTGATTATTCTCTTGCAAATTGTTAGTTGAATCTTGATTAGAAATATTAACAAGTTGAGTTTCAGTTGAATTAATTGCGCTTGAAGAGCCCAAGAAAATATCTTGAGAGATTTTTGAAGAAGCTTGGACCTGAATCTTGTTTTGTTCTTCCTGTTTTGCCTGTTCTTTAAGAATCTTTTTTGCCCCCTCTATGGTTAATCTGTCTTCATAAAGCAGTTTTTTTATTAAAGAAAATCTTTGATAGTCAGTATTGTCATAATGCCTTTGGCCGCCGTCAGATCTTGAAGATGCCATATCAAACTCTTTTTCCCAGAATCTAATAACAAATCTTTTTACGTCCAGTTGCTCAGCCAAGTCACCTATACGAAGCTTTCTTCTTTCCATCTTCATAGTCGTCTCCCCTTTAAAAGATAAATTTTAATAAATTCGGTTGTAACTTTTTTGTCTAGCACAATTTCACGTTGTATGTTACATTTTTATGGTATTATATTTCAATAATTACATATAAAATTTTTCACAAAACAAATTAAGAGGCATTTACAAAATGAAATTTGCAGACTTTTTATTGCCATTAGCATTCGCTTTGGGTCTCACAGTTTTAATTAATCAGTTCTTCTTTAATAAGCCCGCTCCAGATTATGGCGAGGCCACCTCTGGGCAAGAATTTGTTGCCCCGGCTACCCCAATTTCTACCAAGCCATTAAATCTTGAAGTCGATTTTTCAGACGCAAAACCAAGTCAAAATTATGAAGCGGTCAAAACTTCAGTAAAGACTGCTTATGGAGTTATAGAGTTCACAAGTGCTGGTGCAACAGTAGAAAATTTAACCTTTGCCCGTAAATCCGGTACTGAAGAGATCGCTATGCAAACTATAGCGCCATTTAATGATATCGATAGAGAGCGACAAGCTTTCTTGGTAGCTTTTAACGAAAAAACGCCTTATTACTATAATTTTGTCAAACGTGAAGATAGTTCGGAGTTTGTAACGCTTGAGTATTTTGCTGAAACTGACTTGGTAAGAGTTAACAAAGTTTTTAAGATCTATAATAATATTTGCAAGATCGATCTGGATCTTAATATTCAGCCAAAATCTGGAAATGTTATTCAGCCAAGATTGTTATTTCCTGCCCCCTACTTAGAAAATTTGGCAGATAAAGATACTGTTGCAGGTATTGTTTATAGCGAAAAAAATTCTATAAAAAAGACGTCTGTAGCAGATCTGGGAACAAAATATTGGGTCAAGCCGTCGCTAATAGGCGCTGAAGATAAATATTTTATTCATGCGCTTGTCGCTGATTCTGGCAATTTTGTTGGACGCGCTTATTATAAGTCTATTGGGTCAAACAAGTCCCTTGTTATTTTGGAGTCGCCTGAAGTAAGCACGGCTGTTAGTTACAGCATGTCTTTTTATGTGGGCCCCAAAGAGATAAACTCTATGGCTGCAGTTGATGCAAGATTAGAGTCCACACTTGATTATGGGATATTTAATCCTATATCAAAGTTTTTGTTGATATCACTAAAATATTTATACAAATATGTTCATAATTACGGCCTGGCTATAATAATTTTAACTCTACTCATGAAGCTTCTAATGGTACCGTTAACTTTAAATGGCAACAAAGCCATGGCTCGTCAAAAAGAGACGCAAAAAAAGTTGGCCTATTTGGAACAAAAATATAAACATGACAAAGAGCAGCTTGCCGCAGAAAAAGCGGATCTTATAAGGAAACAGGGCATCCCTGATATGCTCGGTTGTTTGCCCATGTTATTACAGATCCCAATATTTGTTTCTTTAAGCAGAGTGCTTTCTGGGTCTATAGAGCTTTATCAGGCGCCATTTTTTGGATGGATCACAGATTTGTCTCAAAGTGATGTTATATTCTTGCCCGTTCTTGTCGGTCTTGCAATGATTGTTCAAGGATTTACAACTGCAACTGATGCTCGCCAAAGATTAACTCAAGTTTTGATGGCATTAATTATCGCTGCATTTACTTCAAATCTTTCAGCGGGTCTTACGATATTTATTTGTGTGTCGACATGGGCAGCTGTATTGCAAACTAAAGTACAAGAGATGTTGAAGATTTAAATTTTGTGAAAGAGTAGCATGATAGAGCAAAATCCATCACTTGTGCAGCTATTAAAACAGCTGCAGCAGGTTCCATATTTGGCATCGAAAAATTTGTATAAAGTTTTGGATTATTATTTGGAAATGGATCAAGCGAAAGCACAGCATTTCTGTAAAATATTGCTCGAAGTTAAATCTAATTTAACCAAGTGCCCTATATGCTGGATCTGGAAAGAAGTTAAGTCTGATTGTGGATATTGTCAGTCTACAAAAAGAGACAAAAAAGTTATCTGTGTTGTTGAGACTTGGCAAGATTTTATCGCCATAGAAAAAACCGGTGGATACATGGGTCTGTATCATGTACTTGGCGGCGCAATTTCGCCGCTTGATGGCATTGGGCCCGAAGATTTAACTCTAGATAGTTTGGTGAGGCGGGTCTCTCCCGTTATAGATGAAAATTTTAAAGAAACTGTGACGCCCGCTCGTGCCGAGTGTTCTTCGGAGCCTTTTGCGGAGAAGAATGTATCGAGGCATGGCGTAGAAAATAAAATAGAAGAAATAATCTTGGCCATGAATCAAACGCCAGAAGGTGAAGCCACTTCTGTATATATTTCTGGTAAATTAAAAAATTTAAATATAAAAATCACATGTCTTGCGCGCGGAATACCAGTTGGCTATTCTCTTGAAAATATGGATAGAATAACAGTATACAAAGCATTGTCTGAACGCAGGCCGTTTTAATTTTTGAGGAAGTTTATGAAAAAATTGATACTTTTTTTATTAGTAACTAACTTGGTTTTTTTATCCTGTCCCGAATCTGCCGGGTCAAAATCTATTAATACGATAAAAACAATAAAAGTTGCATCTTTAAATCCGGTGAAAATAGCCGCTGTTGAGCAGATTTGCAAAGAATACGCATTTCTTTCTTCTGCAAAAATTTGCTCAGAAGAAATATCTTCTTTGGTTAGGAATCAGCCTTTATCTTTGGAAGAAACATTACAAGGGGCCATGAATCGCGCAAAGAATGGTTTTAATTCTTGCGATTTGAGCTTTGGGATAGAAAGCGGTCTTTTTCAAGTGCCTTATACAAAAACTGGTTATATGAATATTTGTGCTTGCGTGATATATGACGGATCTAATTTTTATGTAGGGTTGTCATCAGCATTCGAATGCCCCGATAAAGCAACCGATTTGATGGTCAAAGATGGTTTTGAAATGAAGCAAACTTTTAACAAATTGGGGATAACTACTGATTCTAAAGGTAACGGCGTTGTGGGAATTTTGACCAACGGCCGAGTCGATAGAATAGAATACACCAAGCAAGCTATTGTTATGGCTTTGATCAAATTGGAAAATGGCGAGCTTTACGATAAATTATCGTAAATAAAAAATTAGAAATATTTTGAAAGTTATTATGAAAAAAGATTACTCAGTTTTTAGAAATAGATTTCAAGAGTTAAAAAAATTAATTGCTTATAAGTATCCAGAAAGCCCGAACGGGATAATTTTGTTGCTCGGTGGTTTTGAACAGGAAACTGTTAAGTTTAGGCAGGAAAGTAGTTTTTATTACTTAACGGGAATTGAAGAGCCTGGATCTGTATTGGTTTCTTCGATAAATCTTGAACGAGATTCTAATGGAATTTTATTTGTTCCAAGATATCAAGAACCAAGATCAAAATGGATGTCGGGTTGTATCGAGCCTGGTGAAAATCAAGCGCAAGAGATATTTGTTGAAAGCATAGATTATCTTGGAGAAGCTTGTCGTGGATATAATATATACCCAAATTTTTCTCAAGGTGAGTTTAAAAACTTAATAGAATTTTTAAAATTAATAGTCGCAAAAAAAGTTGCGATTTTTACTTTTTGTCCCGATAAGCCGGGTGCATATGTAAATCAGAGAATTCAGCTTGAAAGACTTGCAAAATTTGTTCCGGAACTGACTGAAAGATTAGTTGATATTTCGCTGCTAGTCGCACAATTAAGACGTAAAAAAGATAAACAAGAAATAGAGTTAATTTATAAAGCAATAGACTGCACAATGGACGCGCATGAGACTGCGCTAGCTATGCTCGCTCCAGACGTTAATGAATCAAAACTTCAAGCGGCTATTGAATATGCGTATGCTTCTGAGTCTTGCAGAGCAGCTTTTCCATCGATAGTTGCCGGTGGCAAAAATAGCACAGTATTGCATTATCATGATAATAATACTGTATTAAAATCTGGTGATTTGGTTGTTGTTGATATTGGGGCTGAATATAATTATTATTGCGCAGATTTAACCAGAACTTATCCTGTCTCAGGTAAATTTACTGAAAGACAGAAGGAGATTTATAACTTAGTTTTGGAAACACAGCTTTATATCCAAGATTTGGCGGCACCTGGTTATTGGTTAAACAATAAAGATATGCCTGAAAAATCTTTAAACCATTTGGCTAAAAAGTTTTTGGATGACGCAGGGTATGGCAAATACTTTACCCATTCTATAGGCCACTTTCTTGGCATAGATGTCCACGACGTTGGTGATTATTCACGTCCGTTAGAAGAGGGCGATGTGTTTACTATCGAACCGGGTATTTATATACCTGAAGAGAACCTGGGCGTAAGAATCGAAGATGACTACTGGATTGCAGGTGGCGAGGCTGTTTGCTTAAGTGAAGAGTTGCCCAAAGAAATAGATGATATAGAAAAGTTTATGGCCCTACAAAAAGTTTCTTAAGTAGAAGACAATAAATAACAAATTCATCTCTGTTTTTAGCTGTTTTTCTCTATAAAAAACTAGAAAAACTGTTGCATTTTAGAATGTATTTCAGATATAGTTAAAATGAGTGTATGTAATTTTAAAAAAAATGGGAGGTTTTATGAAGAAGAGTTTATTTTTTGCAAGCTTATTATTGCTTGGGGGATCTGCTTGGGGATATCAAGTTGATATTTCAAACAATTCGGATTCTAAGGTCGGGGTTGAAATTGAACTTGACTCATGTCCTGACAAATATGAAAGATTAGAAAAAAAATCGAAAAAACCTGTTGATATTGGATTATGTATTATAAAGCAAATTACAGTTTCAGTTGGTGGTGAAATTATCAAAGAAATTAGAAGCTGGGGTGTTTCGGGTTCTATGAAATTAAACATAGAGGATTCTCCTGAAGGTGATTATTTGGTTACACTTAATAAAAACTAAGCGAGTTAATTTTGGGCTTATAAGAGAATCATTCAAATGATTCTCTTATAAGCTTTTTTTTGCCCATTTTAAATTGGTAGAATCTGAAAATAATCTTTAAAACCATTGACTTTTGAAGCCCAGATTTGCCAGAATTAAATTGTAAGTACAATATAATTTAAATAATTTATGGAGGGTTTCTCATGTTTTCTAATTTAAAAAAATTAGTTGTAGCAGTTTTATTTGGCTTCGTTGTTTCAAGCAATATGCTTGCAATATGTCCTTGCCAAAGACCTCAACAACCACAAACAAAAGAAGCTGATGCATCTGGTCAATCTGCTCAGTAAGATTATAGCCTGGAACTGAAAAACTCAGTTCCAGGTATTTTTTAAATATTTTTAATATATAGGGATATTTTATGAAAAATAATAAATTTTACATATCAGCTATCTTGGCTGCTATGTTTTTGGGTATGAATAATTCTTATAATATGGAACAAATAACCCGTGAAGATATCCTTAACTATAAGAAAAATCCTGAAAAAATTCTGGGCAAAGAGACCACTGGGGACTTACTGAACCTTTTTATACCTAACAAAGATAATAAATATAAATTTGAAATAGGTGAATTGGTTGTAGTTCCAAGAAGCAGTGGCAAGCTTACTTATGGAATTCTTATGGAGACAAAAGAAGAAACTAAAGCTAAGGGTTTGATTAGGGTGCAATTAGAGAATGGAATTGTTAAAGACTTGCCTCCCAAACTCTTGTATAAATCGATAGCAAGTGAACCTGAGACAATTAAAATTAACGGGAAGGTGTTTAAAATTGGGCAGGAAATTGACAAACAAACGGTACGCTCTATAGCGAGTTTTTCAGCAGATAATGAGTTTAATAAAAATGAATGGGTCATAGTTTCATTTTCAAGTGCAACAGTTGTCAATTATGCACCCTCCATGGAATCAGCAAAGTTCTACCTAGGCATGGTCGCCAGTTCGCAAAAGCAGCGTAATAAATATGAGGTTATGGCTGGTGTTCCCGGCTTAATTAGCACGTATTTTATTCTGCCGGAATTCTTGGGTAAAATTAAGAAGTAAAGTATAAATTTTTAACAGAGGGAAGAATATTATGAAAAGCAATAAATTGTATATAACAGGTGTTTTGCTGGCAGCGATGCTTTTAGGCGTGAATAGTTCGTATAGCATGGAAAAACCTGAGACGGCAAAAATAACAATCGAAGATCTTCTTGCATATAGAGATAATCCCGCAAAAATTTTCGGCAAAGTTGCTGATAAAAATTTACTAAAAGACTATTTCAAATTGAATGAGTCCAAAGATTATAACTTCGAGCTGGGCGAATTGGTTGTGGCTCCAAGAAATGCTAAGGACCCGTCTACTAATCAACCATTGTTGACATATGGATTTATCACCAAGGCGGATAAAAAAACCAGGGAAAAAGGTGGAGTTAGGGTGAAAGTAGATTTTGGTGGTGAAAGGGGTATATACCCTCAGGAATTGTATGTGTTTAAAGAATACATGAGGGGAAATCCTGAAGAAGTTCTAATTCAAGGTGAAAATATTGGGGATTCCGGAGCGTTTTCTTTGGCTAATTTTGCAAAAAATAATGAGTTTAAATTAGGAGAATTGGTAGTTGTTCCCCTCCTGCAAGGATTAGCCGTTGATGATGAAAACTCTTTCGAAACAACTAGAAACTTCTTAGTAGGAAAGATTGCGGGAGATAAGACCAATGGTAAATATAAAGTCCAGGTCAATGAAAAACAATACTCGGTCAAACCTGAATTTTTGGGCAAAATTAAGAAGTAAAGTATAAATTTTTAACAGAAGAGAAGAATATTATGAAAAGCAATAAATTGTATATAACAGGTGTTTTGCTGGCAGCGATGCTTTTGGGCGTGAATAGTTCGTATAGCATGGAAAAACCTGAGACGGCAAAAATAACAATCGAAGATCTTCTTGCCTATAAAGATCATCGAGAAAAAATTCTCGGCAAAGTTGTTGATCCGAGTTTGCAAAAATATTTTCATAAGAACGAGGAAAACAGACCTCTGGAGATGGGGGATCTGGTTTTAGTTAAACGAAGTAATGGGGATTTGAATTATGGGATTGTCTTCGCGTTCAAGGATGGGAAGATTAGGGCCATTCGTGACCAAAACATGTTCTCTGAGGGCTATCCTAGGACATTTTGGATATTCTCGCCTCCTGCTCAAGAAATTGGTCAACAAATTAGTGAACGAGCTGCGCTTTTAATGGCCAATTTTTCAAAAGACAATAAGTTTGCAATCGGAGAGAGGGTGGTGGTCCCTGTCTTGAATGGATCACAGGCGTCATATGATCAATCGTCTCTAAAAAAAGCAAATTTCTTTATAGGAGAAGTTGTGGCGGAAAAAGGAAGCGATTTGTATAGTGTCGTCGTGCCTAATGGGAGTGGAGATATTCATTATAAAATTAATAGTGAATTTTTGGGCAAAATTAAGAAGTAAAATTTGCGTTTGATGTTGAGATTAGAACTGGCCCGTTAGGTGCAAAATCCTAACGGGCCAGTTTTGTTTTTGCTTAAAATTACGATCTTTTTTTATTGAGAAAATATAACACTGAGCCGGTGAATATTACGCCTGTAAGCAAAGCTATTAGGCCCGTAATAATCGTATTTTGGGTTAGGATAAAGCCGGTTAGTAATAGTGCTAAGATTGTGCCTAGCATAGCAGGTGCTGCGTATACTATTTGAGTTTGTATATGGTCCAGATGGTAAGACCCTGAACTTGTCGATGAAATTAACATAGGGTCAGATATCGGCGATAAGTGTGCGCCTGCAATAGAACCTGAAAGTATTGCGCCAAGTGTTGGTGATAATAAAATTGCGTCAAATGAACCAACCATTGGGATCCCAAGTGGTATCATGACACTAATTGTTCCCCATGATGAACCCGTTGCCATCGCAACCAATGACGACGTTACGAATATTATCGCAGGGAATAACCAAGCAGGAACAGATCCAACCATTAGGCCTGCAAGATATGCGCCCGTGTTCAAATCTGATTTGAGAAGCATGCTCATCGTTTTTGCGAGTAATAATAATATTATTGAGTTTTTCATCAAATAGAACCCGTTTATGGACATGTCTGTAAACTCTTTAAAGCTAAGTTTTTTGTTAAGCCCAAAGTATATTACTGAAATTATTAGGGTAATTAAACTTGCTATAAATAGGGAGTATAACGCATCCCCTTTTTGCAGGGCAGTCACAAGATTGTTTTGTCCCCCCAAGAATGCCCAAGAACCCGTATAGGCAAAAGATAAGAATACGCTGAACATGAACAAGCCAATGGGTAGGAAAAAATCTGTCAGAGAAGATTTTTGTTGGTTGTTTATATTTTCTGTCAAATCTTGAATCGGCTCTTTGCCGCCAAATAAATTTCCCGTCTCTAGGGCTATGTCTTCAAAATCTCTCATTTTGCCAAAAGATATACCCGCCCTTACAACAAACCAGGCCGTAAATATTATTAGCCAGCTGTAGAAAATAAATGGCATAGCTGTTAAATATGTCCCCAAAGTGTCCTGTATGCCGACACCCTGAAGCTGGGATAGAACTATAGCTGTCCAACTTGAAGCTGGAATTAGGGTGCACAAAGCTGAACTCATGGAATCTAATAGAAATGCCAATTTTGCTCTAGGTATTCTAAATGCATCTGTAAGTGGCTTCATGACGCTGCCTACTGTAAGCGTATTAAGATAGTCGTCCATGAAGAAAAAGTTGGAAAGTATTAGAGATACAGTTTGGGTCGCTTTGGGACCGTGAAGTCTTGTCTTGATAGCTTTGGTATAGGCTGCCATGCCCCCTGTGTGGGTTATCATGCATATTATTATTCCAAGTATTATTAGAAATGCAAAAGTATAAAGATTGTCATAGCTACCAGTTTTGTAGATTAAATTAGATATTTCGGTTTGTTCAAACAATCTTCTTGCAACAAGATTTATAGACTCAACTGGAGCAAAGTTTTTTACTATGAACGCAGCAGCTATTATGCCGGTCAGAAGAGACTTTATGACATTTTTGGTGTATACTGCCACAGCAAGTAAAATTACCGATGGTAGAAGAATAATTATAGAATTTTGCATAAGAAAATACCCGATATAAAAAGCTTTAATTTGACCTATTTCAAGTTTTTTTTTAATATTATATATATTTTAGCAAGATTTATAAATTACTACTATTATTGAAAATTACTTACAAAATACGAAAGTCTTTCAGGGTCATGGAAAAAAAACAAACAAAGAAGGCGGCAGCAAAAAAAGCCGAGACTTCACCGGTTCACAGTGTTGACATGAATAAAGCTTACTTCATGAAAAAAGAATCAAGAGTTCCTAAATGGGTCTTGATCGATGCTGCTGGGCAAGTTCCAGGTAGAATGGCAACAAGAATAGCCGATATTCTACGTGGCAAAGACAGAGCTACATTTACACCCCATGCAGATGGTGGCG
Organism: uncultured bacterium; assembly: GCA_963717435.1. GTDB lineage: Bacteria > Babelota > Babeliae > Babelales > Babelaceae > MFD05580-245. Next base: position 98,686 of record OY970332.1, on the reverse strand, counting down.
ATTATGTTGTTGTGATCAATACAGATAAGATCGCTTTTACAGGTAACAAGCTTAAAGATAAAACATACGAAACATACAGTGGTTGGATCGGTAACTTGAAGAGTCTTACAGCTGAGCAAATTATGGCTAAAGATTCTACAAGAATTATTGAGCTTGCTGTTAAAAGAATGCTTCCAAAAAATACACTTTCAAGCAGCCTGATGAAAAAGTTGAAACTTTATACAGGGTCAGAGCATCCACATAAAGCTCAACTTGAAGGTTTCAAGAGAGACAATATTTAACTATTGAATTCTAAAGCGGGTTTTTAACCCGCTTTTTTTTATGCAAAAATTTGTGTATGCTGCGTGTGTTTGTAGTGTAGGTGTTACAACTTTAAACTCGAAAAGGGTTATTATGAATAATTTTAAGCGATTTTTGTCCCTGTCTGTTTTAGTATTAGCTGCGAATGTTCGTGGTGCTGGACTTTCCGATTCTTGGAAAACGATTCCAGGATATGGGCGTGCTTTAATTTCACTTGGAATAGGGGCTGGATCAGGAGTTCTTGTTGATGCTGCAACAAAAAGAAGTCCATTTGATAAAAGTACTTCAGCAGAATTAGGCATGGCACTTAGAGTTGAAGCAATTCTTGCTGCTTTATGGATAGGTACTGAAGGGGATCTTTCAGAAGGATCTAAGCGTTGGGCAACAAGATTACCGTTACTTTATATTTTGGGTAAATTAGTTAATACAGAAGCTTGCCAAAAAATGGTAAAGCAAATTCCATTTGGTATTGGGAAAGAATTGGCTATTGAAGATTTAATAGATGATTGTGAAGCAAAAACGAGTCAAGAGAAGCAAAATAGGCGTCCTGCTAACTGGTTACGCAACTTGATTCAAGCTGTTACTTTATATGTTCCAACAGAAAGATTTCTTGAACAGTCTGGTTACTTGCCAAAGTAAGTGATTTCAGTATTTATAAAGTGAATTTTATGAAAAGAGGCCAGAGAATTTCTCCGGCCTCTTTTCTCTGTTAATTTAATATGCAATTTAGAGATTATTTGGCTATGTCGATTAATTTTGCTTTTCTTAAAAAATCGCGAAGCTCACTTGCGGTTTCATAATCTTTTGTTTCTAAATCGTCCAGAGCTCGTAAAAATTCTCTTCTTGATTGTAAATCGTCTTTGCTTATTTGCTCAAATGTAGTTCTTACCACATCGTACCAATCTTTGTTTTGTTCAAATTTTGTTCGGCCCCGTATAATTAAATCTTCCCAAGAGTCTTGAGATAACGATACATTGGAGGTCTGGATTTTCTTTATCAGTTCTTTTGCTTCTGTTGAATTTATGTTTCTGTAGCTCCTAAACGGTATATCGGCGAATAATTTTTCTATAGATGTTGGGGAGGGTTTGCTGGCGGACCACACTGTATTTGTTATTGATAATATTAATACTGTTAAAAATACTGCTAAAAAAATTTGGGGGCTTATATTTTTTTTCACGACATCTCTCCAATAGGTTTTAAGGATTTTAAGATTTTAAATTAGATTCACTTGTTAAAGCTACTTTTTATTGTGATACTCAAGTTATATTTATTATTTTTGTTGTTAATAAATCAACAAATTTATTAAAAGAAATTACTTAAAAAATTAATTAAAATTTTTTGTTAAATTTATAAGGGCCCATTTTGTTGAAGCGGATATTATTTAATTACTTAGACAGTTGTTTGGTTCAGAAGCAGGATATTGAGAAAAATCTTGAAATATTGAAATCTGAATCTTTAAAGATTTCGCAAGTCTTGAATTTATTAAATTCTGATAAAAAAACTAATTATGATTCTGAATACGCAAGTTTAAATTTGCCTAGAGATAAAGAACTACGCGAAGCTGTTAACAAGCTTGTAGAGCAAAAAAAATTATTATCACCAAAAGTTTTAGTTATTATTGGAATTGGTGGCTCAAATTTGGGAACTCAAGCAGTATTTCAAGCTATTTATGGCTTATATTCTAATCAGTATTATAGAGACACAAGTGCACTTAAAGTTTATTTTGCCGATACTATTGAGCCAAGTTATACAAGTTCTATTTTAAAGCTAGTTGAACAAGAGTTAATCTCTGGAAATAATATAATTTTAAACGTTATTAGTAAGTCTGGTACGACAACTGAGACAGTAGCAAATTTTGCACTGTTTTTAGATTTATTAAAAAAATATAAACCCGAAAATTATAAAGATTACATAGTTGCTACTACAGATAAAAATTCTAAGCTTTGGGATCTTGCCCAAAAAGAAAAATTTAGTCTACTTGAGATCCCCAAAAATGTTGGGGGCAGGTATTCGGTCTTGTCTGCTGTTGGTTTATTTCCCCTAAAATTAATTGATATAGATACAGAAAGTTTGTGCCAAGGTGCGCAAGACATGCTTGATATTTGTTTTAACCCAGACTCTGTGAAAAATAGTGTTGATAATAACCCGGCTATAAGTGCGGCGATTTTATTTGAGCATTATAAAAACCATAAAAACAAAATTAATATTCATGACAGCTTTATATTTTTACCCAATTTATTTGCCCTAGGACAATGGTACAGACAACTTGTGGGGGAAAGTCTTGGCAAGCAGTTAGATCTTTCAGGTAAAGAAGTTTTTGTTGGTATTACGCCGACTGTGTCAGTTGGATCCACCGACCTGCATTCTGTTGCCCAGTTATATCTTGGCGGCCCATATGACAAGTTTACGAGTTTTATATCAGTAGGGTGTTTTTGTTTGAATAAAGTTGATTTTTCTCCCGCTCGTCCCGAGTGTTCTTCGATGCTCTGTAAGAGCGAGAAGAATGTATCGAGGGATCAAGCGGGACTTGATATTAATATCCCAGACTTGCCTGAATTAAATAAACTTGTTCCAGAAATTCAAAATAAATCAGTAGGTGATATTCTTGGCGCAATATTTACAGGCACCTGTAATGCTTATAAAAATTCTGGGCGCCCGTATGTGTCTATAATATTTCCCGAAATATCAGAGTATTATTTGGGGCAGTTTTTGCAGTTCAAAATGCTCGAAGTTATATATCTTGCGAAATTATTAAATATTAACCCGTTTGACCAGCCCCAAGTTGAGTTGTATAAAGTCGAAACAAGAAAATTACTGAAATAAAAATAGCGGGTAATTTGCCCACTATTTTTGAAGTTGAATGTTACTAAATTTTTTTAGCTTTAAATTACTGCCCCATAAATTTAGTTAAATATGGCTTTAAAAGTGCGAGCAGGTCTTTGTAAGAAATAAACAAAAACAGCGCGATAAAAGCGAGCCAGCAAGAAAGTTGAACGTAATACTTTAAGTTTTCTGGCAATTCTCTTCTAATTAAAGCCTCTATTGTATAAATAAGTGCTTGGCCGCCATCTAAGATTGGTATTGGAATTAGATTTAAAACAGCGAGACCTATGCTAATCATGGCAAGAATAAGTAAAAATTGCCCCAGGCCATGTTTGCATGCCGTGAACATGTTTGACACCACCCCAATTGGTCCAGATACGCCGTCGGCGCTTTTTGAAGCTAGCATGTTCTTGAAAGACATAAATGTTTGAGTAACTAAAAACCAGGTTAAGCTAATTCCAGATTTTATAGAACTAATAAGACCCAAATTTTTAAGATCTTCTATTACAAAATCTACCCCCAAGTAGCCAACTTTTTTGCTACCACGTTGTTGTTCGCCTATAAGAACTTTAATATTTTGAGTTTGTCCGTTGCGTTCGATTAGAAATTCTGCTTCTTGATTGGGTAGCTTTGCGACAGATGCGAGCAGGTTTGTGATGCTATTATTTAGGTTATTATTATTTATAGAGATTATTTTGTCTTGGGATTTAAGGCCCGCTTTTTCTGCCGGAGAGCCTGGGGTTATATTATTTAATATAGTTTTGCCATGTTTTAGAGCTAAAAGTGGGGATTGGGGCATGCCAAAATAATATAGACAGCTTAGGGCAAAAAGTGCAAAAAATAGATTGAAAGTAATACCGCCAAATATTACAAACATTTTTTGATAATATGGCTTTACAGCGAAAGAGTCATGAGCTCTGGAATTTGCATGAGACTGATCGCCTTGGCCGGGTTCAGCCGCGCCGGCTATCTCAACATATCCGCCCATGGGTATAGCTGAAAGTGAAAATGTGGTTTCGCCAATCTTTTTTTCTAGTAGTTTTGGACCAAAGCCTATAGAAAAAGAGGGAGTTTTTATATTAAACAACTTACAGAACAAAAAATGGCCAAGTTCATGGAAGGTGATAAGAAAACCAATTCCAAGTAGGCTTATTGCCACAAAAAGTGGGGCCTGGAAACCACAGAATATTTGGCTTAAATAGTTCATAATTGTCCTTTTTGTAAGATAAAATTTGTATCTGTTTGAAAATATGTTAAAATTAATTACAGAAATATTTTAGTAGATACCAGATTTTAAGTAAAGCAAGCTGTGAAAACAAAGCCTCTTAACGAAGTTTTCTTAAGTTTCTTAAATGCTTCAACTTGAAAATTCCGACAAAAAAGATAAAATCATATCATGACATATCATGACGTCTTTCAGGGAATATCTCTGGCCAATAACGAAATTAGTGTAAATTAAATTAATGTTTAAACATAATAAATCAGGGATTTTTTACGATGCCCACAGTTAATCAGTTGATTCGTAGCCCACGAAGAAAGCCTAAGTACAAATCTAAGAGCGCCGCTCTTAAAGGCTCTCCTCAAGCTCGTGGCGTATGCACAAGAGTATTCACGCAAACGCCTAAAAAGCCTAACTCAGCTTTGAGAAAGGTTGCCCGCGTTAAGCTTTCTACAGGTATAGAAGTTACCGCTTATATTCCGGGTGAAGGCCATAATCTTCAAGAACACTCCGTTGTTCTAGTAAGAGGCGGAAGAGTGCCCGATCTTCCAGGGGTAAAGTACCATATTATTCGCGGTACATTGGACTCTGCTGGTGTTGAAAAGAGAAGACAAGGTCGTTCAAGATATGGCGCTAAGCGTCCAGCTAAAAAGTAGGAAGGTTACTAGATGCCAAGACGTAAATCGGTCAATTTTATAAGAGATATCGGTACAGATCCTGTATACAACTCAGAGACCGTACAAAAATTAATTAATGTTGTTATGTGGCGCGGCAAAAAGAATGCTGCGCGTGAAATAGTTTATGATGCTATTGATTTGTTGGTAAAGAAGTCTAGCGGCGATAAAGAAAAGGGTTTGGCTCTTTTCAATAAAGCGCTTGAACAAATAGCTCCATTTATAGAAGTTAAAGCAAGACGTGTGGGTGGTAGTGTTTATCAAATACCTACAGAAGTTCCTGCAAGAAGAAGTAGAGCTCTTGCTATGCGTTGGCTTATCGGCGCCGCTAAAGAGAGATCAGACAAAACTATGGGACTGAGATTAGGTTATGAGCTTTTAGAAGCTTCAGAGGGCCGTGGTTCTGCTGTTAAAAAGAAATTAGATGTTCATAAGATGGCAGAAGCTAACAGAGCGTTCTCTCATTATTCTTGGTAAATATTCTTGGTATATAAGGAATCTTTATGAGTAACGGTTTAGAAAAATACAGAAATATAGGTATCGCAGCTCATATTGATGCTGGTAAAACTACCCTGACAGAGCGTATTCTATTCTATACGGGTTTGGTGCACAAGATTGGCGAAGTTCATGAAGGTGCGGCAACTACTGACTGGATGGAACAAGAGCGTGAAAGAGGTATTACCATTACGGCCGCTGCAGTTACATGTAGCTGGGCTGGTCATCATATAAATATAATCGATACCCCGGGTCACGTTGATTTTACAATTGAGGTTGGAAGATCGTTGCGTGTTCTTGATGGGTTCGTTGCTGTTTTTTGTGGTGTTGGTAGTGTTCAGCCTCAATCAGAAACCGTTTGGAGACAGTCTAATAGATATAAAGTTCCTAGAATTGTTTTTGTAAATAAGCTTGATCGTATCGGTGCTGATTACTTTAAAGTAGTTAAAGATATTAATACAAAGCTTAATGGTAATGCCATAGCTATGCAGATACCTGTTGGCGCTTCTGAAGATTTTGCAGCGATTATAGATCTGCTTACTGAAAAAATGGCAACTTTTAGTGTTGACGATAAGGGCACAAAAGTTGTTTGGCAAGAAATTCCTGCTGAATATAAAGAACAAGCTAAAGAGATGCGCTTAAAGGTTGTAGAAAAAGTTTGCGATCTTGACGACGCTTTAGCTGAAAAGTTCTTAAACGAAGAGCCTATATCTTTGCCTGAAATTAAAGCTGCTCTGCGCCAAGGTGTTCTTGATAGAAAAATAACTCCTGCGTTCTGTGGATCTGCTTTCAAAAATAAGGGCGTGCAATTATTGTTGGACGCGGTTGTTGATTACTTGCCGTCTCCATTAGATATTCCGCCTATAGAAAGTGTTGATAAACTTCAGTCAAGAAAAGCTGATCCTGAAGCACCGTTTTCTGCATTAGTATTTAAGATTATGACAGACCCGTTTGTTGGTGTGTTAAGTTTCATAAGAGTTTATTCAGGTACAATTAAATCTGGATCTTATGTTTATAATGCTACAAGAAACGTAACTGAGCGCGTAAGCCGTCTTATTAAGCTTCATGCAAACAAAAAAGAAGAAATTCAAGAATTAAAAGCTGGAGATATCGGAGCTATAGTTGGAGTTAAAGAAGCTACAACCGGTGATACTCTTTGTGATGAAAAGAATAAAATTATTCTTGAAAAAATCGATATACCGGTTCCAGTTATTCACTCTTCTGTTGAACCGAAAACAAAAAATGATTATGACAAGATGACCATTGCATTGCGTAAAATGATGCAAGAAGATCCGTCATTTCATTTTTCTTATAATAAAGAAACAAGTCAGACGGTTATTTCAGGGATGGGAGAACTTCATCTTGAAATTATCGTTGATAGATTGAAACGTGAGCATAAGGTTGAATTGACACAAGGAAAGCTGCAAGTTGCTTTTAAGGAAACGATTCAAAAGCCTGCACAAGCCGAGGGTAAATTTATCCGTCAGTCTGGTGGTCATGGACAGTATGGACACGTCTGGATCAAGCTAGAGCCCCTTGAAAGAGGAAAAGGCTATGAGTTTGAAAACGATATCGTTGGAGGGACCATTCCTAGAGAATATATACCTGGTGTAGAAAAAGGACTTGAAGAGTCTCTTGCTACCGGTGTATTGGGTGGTTATCCAGTGGTTGACGTGAAAGCTAGTGTTTATGATGGGTCGTATCACGACGTTGACTCTTCTGAAATCGCATTTAAGATTGCAGCTGGTATGGCATTTAGAGCTGCCATGTCAAAAGCTGATCCGGTTCTATTGGAGCCTATAATGCGTGTCGAAGTTGAAACGCCAGAAGAATATATGGGTGATGTGATAGGTGATCTTAATGCAAGACGTGGCCGCATATTAAGCATGGATTCTAAAAATGGAAGTCAGATTATTGAGTCTGAAGTTCCACTTGAAAGAATGTTTGGCTACGCAACTGAGCTGCGTTCGATGTCTAAAGGACGCGCTAGTTATTCCATGGAATTTGCATGCTACAGAGAAGTAGCAAAGAATGTCCAAGAACAAATTCTTGGTAGTGTTAATAAATAGTTTAAATAATAGTTCCACTTAGGAGATGACATGGCAAAAGGCGTATTTGAGCGCAAAAAGCCTCACGTAAACGTCGGTACCATTGGTCACGTTGATCATGGTAAAACTACTTTAACTGCGGCTATAACAACAGTTTTGTCTAAAAAGGGCTGGGCTGAAGCAAGAAAATATGATCAAATCGATAATGCTCCAGAAGAAAAAGCACGTGGTATTACCATTGCTATTTCACACGTTGAGTATGAAACAGCTAAGCGTCACTATGCGCACGTTGACTGCCCTGGCCATGCTGACTATATTAAAAATATGATCACGGGTGCCGCTCAGATGGACGGAGCTATCTTGGTAGTTTCTGCTGCTGACGGTGCTATGCCTCAAACAAGAGAACATATTCTTTTGGCTAAAAACGTAGGCGTACCTTCAATCGTTGTTTTCTTGAACAAAGTTGATATGGTCGATGATCCAGACATGGTTGAAATGGTTGAAGAAGAAATTCGTGATCTTCTTTCAAAATATGGATTCCCTGGAAAAGAAGTTCCTGTAATTCGTGGATCTGCTCTAAAAGCTCTAAATGGCGATACATCAGAAATTGGTGAACAAGCTATTTTGAAATTGGCGGATGCTCTTGATAATTACGTTAAAGAACCAACTCGCGAAGTAGATAAGCCGTTCTTGATGGCCGTTGAGGGTGTATTCTCGATCCCTGGTCGTGGTACAGTTGCAACAGGACGTGTTGAAAGAGGCCGTATCAAAGTTGGCGATGAAATCGAATTAGTTGGACTTGGTGCTTCACAAAAGACAACAGTAACCGGTATCGAAATGTTCAGAAAAACTCTGGATTTCGGTGAAGCTGGTGACAACGTTGGTATTTTGTTGCGTGGTACTAAGAAAGAAGAAATTGAACGTGGTATGGTTCTTGCTAAACCAGGTTCAGTAACTCCACATAAGAAATTTAAAGCTCAAGTTTATGTTTTGAGTAAAGAAGAAGGTGGACGTCATAGTCCGTTCTTCACAGGATATCGTCCTCAGTTCTATTTCAGAACAACAGACGTTACCGGTGATGTAACACTTCCAGCTGGCCGCGAAATGGTTATGCCTGGTGATAACGTTGAATTGACTGTTGATTTGATGACATCAATTGCTATGGAAAAAGATCAACGTTTCCCAATCCGTGAAGGCGGAAAGACCGTTGGATCAGGAATCGTTACACAAATATTAGACTAATTTTGAGCGAAAAACGTATGAAAAAACAAAAAATTCGTTTGACCTTGAAATCGTACGATCACCAGCTGTTAGATAAAGCTGTTCGTCAAATTGTTTTGACAGTTAAGCGTACAGGTTCCCAAGTTATGGGACCTGTACCTCTGCCTAACAAGAAGCGCTGCTTCACGGTTTTGAGATCTCCTCACGTTGACAAAAAATCTAGAGAACAATTTGAATTGACAACGCATAGACGTCTTTTAGATATTGTTTCTCCTTCAGATCAAACTATGGATGCTTTAATGAAATTAAGTATCTCATCTGGAGTCGACGTTGAAATCAAATAGAACAGAAGATAGCAAAGAAAGGTCATTCAATGGTTAATGGTCTCTGGGGTAAAAAAATTGGAATGACCCAAGTTTTTACAGCAGAAAATAAAGTAGTCCCCGTGACCGTTATAGACGTCTCAAATTGGTATATTACACAAATAAAAACCAAAGAGAATGACGGATATGACGCAATTCAAGTGGGATATATTAAGCCAAGATTTTCGGGCAAAGAATTTTCACAAGAATGGATTTCTGCACCTAAGAAATATTTTGGTTGTTTAAGAGAAATTCGTTTAGCCGACGCAGTAGAAGGTTTGACTGTTGGTCAAATTACTAACTTGGACTCTGTTTTGTCAAACGGCGATTCTGTCGACGTATGGGGCATAACAAAGGGTGCTGGTTTTGCGGGCGGTATGAGACGACATGACTTTTCTGGCGGAAGAGCAAGCCACGGTTCCAAGCTTGGAAGAGCTCCTGGTTCACTAGGTTTTATGCGTAGCCAAGGTAAGGTTATAAAAGGTAAAAAATTACCTGGACACATGGGTGTCGATAGCCGCGTCATGCAAAATCTTAAGGTTATTAAAACAGAATCTGCCGCAGGTGTTGTACTTATTAAGGGTACTATTCCTGGTAAATCAGGTTCTTTAGTTTTTGTTAAGAAGAGCAGGTAAGCAGTATGGATATAACAAAATCAAATATAGTAACTGCTTCCGATTTGCGATTGGAAGATTTGGAGTCACTAAAGTGCTCACCTGTTAATTTGTCTATATATGTCAAAGCTTTGCGTCAAGGTTGGCGCCAAGGCACAGTTGCATGCAAAGATAGATCAGAAGTGGCATTTTCAAACAAGAAGCCTTGGAAGCAAAAGGGTACCGGTCGTGCACGTGCAGGGTCATTAAGATCTCCATTGTGGCGTAAGGGTGGCGTTATTTTTGGTCCACAAGAAAGAGTTAGAACCTTAAAGCTTTCAAAAAAGTTGAAGAATACGGTTTTAGGAAACTTGTTGGCTCAGTATTTAGAAAATCGAAAAATATTTTCTATAGACTGGAATCTAGAAAGTGATTCACCAAAAACATCAGCGGCTTTCAAAGCTCTAAAGAGCAATAATTTTCATAATGAAAAAATAGTTTTGTTTGTTTCGCCAAATGACCATAATATTCATGCGTCGTTTGCGAACTTACCAAATGTAAAAATGCTTCTTTTTGACCAGCCTAATGCTTATGATCTTGCAGATGGAAGAGCTTGGGTTTTCCTAAAAAAAGATACGGACTCTTTTAAAGAAATGGTTGGAAGATGGATTTAACAATATATGATATTATTCAAGGCCCTTGGGTTACCGAGAAGTCTTATAAGCAACAAAACGGTTTGAACCAAATTACATTAAAGGTTCATCCTAAGGCGAATAAGCCGATGATTGCAGATGCATTAAAGAAATTATTTAATGTAGAAGTTGAAAAAGTTAGAACGAGTATCCGCAAGGGTAAAACTCGCAGAGTTGGTCGTAGAATCACCTACGGTAAAACAGTAAAAAAAGCTATAGTTACTCTTAAAGAGGGCTATTCGGTTAATACTGGGTTAGGTGCTGAAAATGCAGCAATGCAACATGACCAAATTAGTAAGGGTATATAAATGGCTATAGTAAGTAGAAAACCTAGAAACCCATCTTTGCGTTTCCAGACTTTTATAGACAACAGTGATATAACTACAAAGTCACCAGAACGTAGTCTTGTTGTGGGTTTACGCAAAAGTGGCGGTAGAAATGCTTACGGTCGTATCACTGTTAGATATCGTGGTGGCGGTGCTGAAAAGAAGTATCGTATTATCGATTTCAGACGCAGTGAACGTGATATTCTTGGAAAAGTTGTTTCAATAGAATATGATCCAAATCGTAATGTTAGAATCGGTCTTGTTGTTTATGCTAATGGTTGCAAAAGATATATTTTAATGCCTGAAGGTTTGACAGTAGGGACTATTATAACAGCAGGGGAACAAGTAGAACCAAAAGTTGGTAACTGTCTCCCATTGCGTTCTATACCAGTTGGTTTTATTGTTCATAATGTTGAAATAAAACCAGGTTCTGGTGGAAAGTTTGCAAGAAGTGCAGGTACTTCTGTTAGAATAGTTGCAAAGGGCGATGTTAACGTAACGTTGGCGATGCCTTCTGGTGAAATTCGAATGGTTAATTTGGATTGCTGGGCAACTGTAGGTGTTCTTGGAAATGCTGATCACAAGAATATTACTCTAGGAAAAGCAGGACGTACAAGACATCGTGGATTTAGACCTCACGTTAGAGGTATGGCCATGAACCCTGTTGATCACCCACACGGTGGTGGTGAAGGTAGATCCAAATCTGGATCACATCCTGTAACTCCGTGGGGTAAGGGTTGTAAGGGTACCAGAACACGTAAGCGTCATAATCCGCTTATAATTAAAAGAAGAAAACCTTAAACTAGAAGGCAAATAATATGGCTCGTTCTACCAAAAAGGGTCCTTTTGTTGACGAATCTCTTATGAACAAAGTCGAGAAGACTAAATCTTCTGGCAAAAGAGAAGTTATCAAGACCTGGTCACGCAGAAGCATGGTTCTTCCTGAATTTGTAGGGTTGACCATAGCGGTTCATGATGGCCGAAAGTTTATTTCAGTGTTTGTCACTGAAGATATGGTTGGTCATAAACTTGGTGAATTTGCACCTACCAGAACGTTTAGACTGCATAGTGGTCAAAGACAAACTGGTGCTGCTCCAGCAGAAAAATAAATTTTATGGTATACTATAAAAACTGTATACAATAGTGAATTGAGGTCTTAAAATGCAATTTGTAGCGAAAGCTAAATATATATCATATTCGCCTTATAAGCTTAGACCGCTTGTGAATATGATAAGAGGAAAGGGCGCGGATCATGCTGTGGGTTGGTTATTAACCTATGGCACACAAAGATCTGGTCCCATTAGAAAATTGGTTGAATCAGCTATTGCAAATGCAAAAAATTTGCAAAATCTTGATGCAAGCAATTTGTTAGTTAAAGAAATACGTGTGGATCAAGGTCCAATTTATAAATATTTCAGACCCGGTGCGCAGGGCAGAGCTATGCCACAACGCAAACGTCTGTGCCATATAAGTGTTACCTTGGAATCTATATCTAAATTAGAAACTAAAAAGGTATAATATGGGACAAAAAGTTCACCCGATAGGGTTCAGAATAGGCGGAGGCTTCCGCTCTTGGAGTTCTCGTTGGTTTGCAAAAGTCAACAAGAATTCTTATGCTCGCCAAGTATTTGAAGATTTGAAGATCAGACAATATATAAAAAAGCATCTTGGATTTGCTGAAATTGCTGATGTTGAGATAGAAAAAACTGGTGAAACTGCTAGAATAATATTACATTCTGCTCGCCCAGGTGTTGTTATTGGCAAGAAGGGCCAGGACATTGAAGCATTACGTAAAGATCTTTCTGATTTGCTTAAACGTGGATCAGTAGAAGTCTCAGTTCAAGAAGTTAAAAACCCTGAACTTAATGCTACTTTAGTTGCTAAAAATATAGCTGAACAACTTGAAAAGCGAGTTAGCTTTAAAGGTGCGATGAAAAAGGCTGTAATGAGTACATTAAAAGCTGGCGCACGTGGAATAAAGATTTGTTGTTCAGGAAGATTGGGTGGAGCTGAAATCGCCCGTTCTGAATGGGAACGTTCAGGTTCTGTGCCTTTGCATACTTTGCGCTCTGATGTAGATTATGGTTTTGAAGAAGCTAGAACTACTTATGGCGTAATTGGCGTTAAGGTCTGGATTTGCAGAGGCGAATACAAGAAAGATTAAGCAATGTCATTGATGCCAAAGAAAACAAAATATCGTAAAGTCCAAAAAGGCCGTAAAGGCGGACTTTCAAAAGGGGCTAGAGACTTAGCCTTTGGTGAGTATGGTCTACAAGCTGTTGAGGCTGTATGGCTTACTGCACAACAAATAGAAGCTATTCGTGTAACAATTTCAAGAAGACTTAAAAAAGAAGGTAAGCTTTTTTTAAGAGTCTTCCCCGACAAACCGGTAACCAAAAAACCTGCTGAAACACGTATGGGTAAGGGTAAAGGTGGAGTCGAGTATTGGGTTGCTGTTGTTAAACGAGAACGTATTATTTGTGAAATTTCGGGGTTGGATGAAGTTTCTGCAAAAGAGGCATTGCGCCTAGCTGCATATAAGCTTCCAATCAAAACGAAATTCGTAAAGAAAGAAGTTGTTCCAAACCAAAATGTGGTTAGTTAAATCATGAATAAAAGTGAAAAAGAAATATTTAACACTCTATCTGTTAAAGAACTAGAATCAAAGAGAGATTCATTAAGACATGAATTGTGCAATTTGAGATTAAGTTCTGCAACGGAACATGTTAAGGACCACACTAAGTTTAAAAAACTGCGCGCTGATATCGCCAGAGTATTAACTAAATTGAGGGCTTTAAATGGTTGATGTTAAAAAGAAAACAAAGCGTACGCTAGTTGGTGAAGTTGTGTCTGATAAGATGGACAAAACCGTTGTGGTTGAAGTTGAGCTTACAAGTGTTCACAAACTTCTTGGCAAAGTGACAAGATCTTCAAAGACTTATAAAGTTCATGATGAGCTTGGACAAGCCAAAGTTGGTGATGTAGTTTCAATCTATGAAGGCAGACCTGTTTCTAAGACAAAATATATGTACTTAGATAAAGTCGTGCGTTCTGCTGCCAACACCAAATAGTTGCTTTTAAGGATATAAATCATGATTCAAAAAGAAACTTACTTAGAAGTAGCAGATAATTCAGGTGCTCAGGCTCTGCAATGTATCCACGTTGTTGGAAGTACCGGCAAAAAAATCGCATACATAGGCGACCTAATTAGATGTGCAGTAAAAAAAGCCATACCTGGTGGATTGGTTAAAAAAGGTGACGTTGTTACCGCTGTTATCGTTAGAGCCAAAAAAGAGCAACGCCGTTCTGATGGTAGTTATATAAGATTTGGTGACAATGCTGCCGTAATAATTAAAAGTGTTGATGATACGGCTCCAGTAGGGTCCCGTGTTTTCGGACCTGTCGCACGTGAGTTGAGACAGTCTGGACATGATCTTAGCAAGATAATTTCATTGGCACCAGAAGTTCTATAGGAGGTTATTACTATTATGATGCGTGTTAAAAAAAATGATACAGTGGTTGTTATCGCAGGAAAAGATAAGGGCAAGCAAGGCTTAGTTATAGACGTTTCTCCCAAAGATAACCAAATTTTGGTTCAGGGTGTTTCTGTTGTTACCAAGCACTTAAAAGCACGTAAACAGGGTCAAGCTTCTGGTATTAAGAAGCAAGAGACTTATATTAATGTGTCCAAAGTTATGCCTGTCTGCCAATCTTGCAAAGAGCCATGTCGTGTAAACTCAAAAGTTCTGGATACGGGTCTGCGCCAGCGTGTTTGCAACAACTGCAAAGAAGTTATTTGATAATTGGATAAAGGTTTAATAAAAATGGCAAGTGCGCGTTTTAAAGATTTATATTTCGAGAAATTACGTCCAGAGCTTAAAGACAAGCTTGGTGTAAAAAACGTAATGGAAGTGCCAAAGATTGAAAAAATTGTGCTAAACGTTGGTGTCAAAGAAGCTGTTGCAGATAGCAAAGTCTTGCAACTAATCTCTAACGTTGTAGCAAATATAAGTGGTCAGGCACCAGTCAGATGCTTAGCTCGTAAGTCGATTGCTACTTTCAAAATTCGTGAAGGTATGCCCATTGGCGTTAAAGTGACATTGCGTCGCGATGCTATGTATAATTTTCTTGATAAATTAATTAATCTATCTTTGCCTAAGGTTCGTGACTTTCAAGGTGTAACAACTAAACTTGATGGTCGTGGTAGTTATAATCTTGGGATCAAAGATTGGGTTATTTTTCCTGAAGCTGAAAAAGCTTCTCAAGATAAAGTTCACGGTCTTAATATTACCATTCATACGTCAGCAAAAAATGATCAGCATGGTTTTGAGCTGCTGAAAAGTTTTGGTATGCCGTTTCGTAAAGGTAAATAAAGGTATATTGCATGGCAAGAAAAGCTTTAATAGAAAAAAGTAATAAAACTCCAAAGTTTTCTACAAGACAAAAAAATCGTTGTCAACTCTGCGGTAGAGCAAGAGGTTACATCGGGGCCTTTATGATGTGCAGGCTCTGTTTTAGAGACTTGGCATTACGTGGGCTTTTGCCTGGAGTTAAGAAAACAAGTTGGTAGAATTTCTAAAGGGACTATAATGTCAATTGATACAATCGGCGATTTTTTGACGATAATTCGTAATGGAGTGATGGCTTCAAAACGCTTTGTTTTGATTCCACATTCACAAATGAAATATCAGATCGCGCAAATTTTAGAGCAAGAGGGATTTGTTAAATCTGTTTCTCTTGTTGATGATGAATCCGGCTTTAAGCAAATTAAAGTTGCTCTTAAATATGTTGATGGCGAATCCGCTATCCACGAAATAGACCGCGTCAGCGTTCCTGGTCGCAGAGTCTACAAGAGCATTTCAGACGTTAGTCCAGTAATTGGTGGACTAGGCGTTTCTATTTTGTCTACAAGCAAAGGCATAATGACAAATAAAAAAGCTCGCCAGCAGTCTGTTGGTGGTGAGATAATCTGTACTGTGTGGTAGGAACTTATGTCAAAGATTGGTAGAAGACCCATAGATGTGGGCGGTTCAAAAGTAGAAGTCAAAGGTCAAGAAGTACACTACACAGGAAAAAAGTCTTCTGGTGTGTATATACTTCCTAAAGAGCTTACTGTAGCTTTAGACGGCAAACAGCTTAGAATCAGTGCCGAAGATAAATTTAACTCAGACGTTAGAAGAGTTTGGGGACTTCACAGAGCGCTATTGTCAAACGCAATTAAAGGCTCTGATACTGTATTTGAAAAGCAAATTAAAATTAACGGTCTTGGATTTAAAGCACAAGTTTCTGGAAATAAAGTCCAGTTCTCTCTTGGGTTTAGCCACAAGATCGATTTAAATTTACCCAAAAATGTTACTATTGAAACAGATAAAACTGGACAATTATTAACAGTCAAATCTTTTGATAAAGATTTGTTGGGTAAAGTTTGTAGTGAAATTCGTTCGTTTAGACCACCTGAGCCATATAAAGGCACCGGTGTACAGTACGCGACCGAAGTTATATTGCGCAAGGCTGGTAAAACCAAATCTGCTTAATTATTAAAATAACCCCGAGAAGGTGTACGTGTGTCAGTAGAAAGAAAAATTGCCCAAAGAAATAAAAGACGTGCTCTAAGAGTTAGAAAAAATATCTCTTCTAGCAGTGAAGGCGTCAGGGTTTCGGTTTTTAGAAGTTTGAAGCATATTTATGCCCAAATTATAGACGATAATGTTCAAAAAACTTTAGTATCTTGTTCTTCTTTAGAACTTGAAAACTTAAAAGGTGATAAAAAAGCTATTGCCAAAGAAGTTGGAAAAGCTCTAGCGGAAAGAGCTATGAAGCATGGCGTAACAAAAGCCGCTTTTGATAGAGGGTCATTCTTGTATCATGGCAGAGTTAAGGCGCTAGCTGAAGGTATTAGAGAAGGTGGACTTAAGATTTAACACTTAGGAAAAAGTGATGTCAGAGAAGAAAAAAGAATTTGTGGACACAGTTGTAAGTGTCAATCGTGTTACCAAAGTTACAAAAGGTGGTAAGAGATTTTCTTTCTCAGCCTTTGTAGTTTCAGGTGATCAAGCTGGAAACGTAGGTATTGGTCTTGGTAAGAGCCGTGAGGTTTCTTCAGCTATAGCCAAAGCTACAATTTCTGCACGTAAAAATATGATTCCTGTCTCCCTAAGAGGAACAACTGTTCCCTATAACGTAGCTGGTAGACATGGTGCTAGCAAAGTTGAAATAAGACCAGGCTATAAAGGTACTGGTGTTATCGCTGGTGGTGCCGTTCGTGCTATTATGATAGCTTGCGGAATCAAAGATGTTTTAGCAAAAAGTGTGGGCACATCAAAATGTGGACAAAACGTTGCTAAAGCTACATTAAATGCACTAGCTAAATGCCGTTCGGCTTCAAGAATAGCTAAGCTGCGTGGTATGGATATCGCTCAGTTGGTTAAAGAACAGTAATAATCAGGAAATAAAAGATTATGCAACTAAGTAATTTAAGCTCTTTGGGAAAAAAGAGAAAACGTATAGGTCGCGGCGGTGCCCGTGGCGGTACATCTGGTCGTGGATCAAAAGGACAAAAAGCTCGCTCTGGACCAACACTAGGTGTTGTGTTTGAAGGCGGACAAAGCCCTTTGACAAGAAGACTTCCAAAGAGAGGTTTTAATAACAAGAATTTTGAAACTGCTTATGAGATCATAAGCATATCTAAGCTTTCAGAAGTTTTCAAAGCGGATCAAGAAGTTAATAGAGATCTTTTGATCGAAGCTGGTCTTATCGCTGGAAAATTTGGAGCTTTACTTAAAGTTTTAGGTAATGGGTCTATCGATAAAAAGCTTAACGTTAAAGCAGATGCTTTTAGCAAATCTGCAAAAGAAGCAATTGAAAAAGTTGGTGGGAAAGCGCTTTTGACAAAGGAGATGTAGGGCTGTGGTTCTACTTAAGAATTTTAAAAATATTTTTTTAATACCCGAGCTGGTTAAGAAAATATTATTCACATTTTTTGTGCTCATAGTGTTTAGAATTGGGTCATATATTCCAGTAATAGGTATTAATTCACACCTGCTTGCTGAATACATGAAAAGACAAACTATGCTTGGTGGGTTATTGGGATATCTTGATATATTCTCTGGTGGATCTTTACAGTACTGCACTTTATTTGCACTCGGCATCGGGCCCTATATAACTGCTTCGATTATGATGCAGCTTTTGAGCATGTCAGTTCCTGCTTTGGAACAACTTGCAAAAGAAGGTGATTATGGTCGTAAAGTTATAAACCAATATACCAGATATTTGGCTGCTATTTTAAGTGTTGGTTATAGTTTGGCTTATGCTTTTTCTTTAGAAGCTGCCAACGTATCAACACCTGGCTTGCTACTTTATTCAGGGCTTGGATTTAAGTTTATATTTACTCTTTCTATGACAGTTGGTTGTATTTTTGTCATGTGGCTGTCTGAACAGATATCTCTTTTTGGTATCGGGCAAGGCAGTTCAATGATAATTTTTGCCGGAATTATAGCGAAGTTTCCTGATAGTATAATTCGTATTATATATTCTGTTCAAACAGGGTCAATCGGGTTAACTACTGCTCTATTAATTTTGGCAATATTTATCTTTGTCGCAGGTTGCATAGTCTTTCTTGAAAAAGGCGACCGCAAAATTCCTGTGCAATATGCAAGAAGAATAATTGGCCAACGTGTTTATGGAGGCCAAAGTACTTATATACCATTTAAGATTAATACCGCCGGTGTTATGCCTGTAATATTTGCAAGCTCTGTTCTTAACGTCCCGTTATTTATAATTGGTGCGTTGTCAGACAAGTTTGGTGTATTTAAATGGCTAGCCGAAGCTCTTAACAAAGGTCTTTTATATAACGCTTTAGATTTTGCACTTATAATCATGTTTTCGTACGTTTACACCGCTATACAGTTTAATCCTACGGAATTAGCTGAAAACATGAAAAAGAGTGGAGGATTTATCTTAGGTATCAGACCTGGCAAAAAAACAGCTGATTATTTCGATTATATTTTAAATAGAATAGGCTTAATCGGCGCTATTTATCTTGGTCTTCTTGCGATATTACCAAATATATTAAATTTGGCTTTTGGCATACCATTTCCGGTAGGCGGAACGTCGCTTTTGATCGTAGTTGGAGTCGCGCTTGAGACATCTGCTCAAATAGAAGCCTATCTAATTGAAAACAAATACGAAGGCTTTTTGCCATCTGGTAGCAAATTGAAAAGCAGGACCTCTTAATAGCATGAATACTACTAGACAGGTATATATATTTATTGGGCCACCGGGAGCCGGAAAAGGCTCCCTCTCTCAACTGTGCGTTAAGCGCCTTGGATGGAGCCAATTATCCACAGGAAACCTTTGCAGAAGACATATTTCTGAACAAACTTCCATAGGTAAAGATATAGATTTTGCTATAAAATCTGGTAAACTTATACCTGATAGTCTTATAACTTCGATGGTTGTTGAATGGTTAAGTTCCCAAAATACAAATTTGGACTCAGTTATATTGGACGGATTTCCAAGAACTTTGGCTCAAGCACAGGCCCTTCATGATGCATTACATTCTGATTTGAAGCTTGCTGCAAAACTTAACGTTATAAAGTTAAAAGTAGAAGATCAAACTGTGGTTTCTAGATTGTCATCAAGATTGATTTGTCAAAATAGTAGCTGTCAGATGGTTTATTCTGCTAGCAAGAATTCTAATTTGACATCAACAAGGGGCGATCTTTGTGAATCTTGCACAAGTCCATTGATTAGAAGAGCAGATGATAGTGAAGAAGCGGTAAAAAATAGGCTTGTTGTTTATCATAAGCACGCCAACGATCTAGTAGAATTTTACAAGTCGGTTGGTATGTTTAAAGGCGATTTAATCGTTGAACAGCCTCTTGAAAATGTATTTGGACAATTTATGGAGTTGATTGGGTCTAAGCAGAGTTTATGATTACTATAAAAAATAAAATGGCGATAGAAAAAATGGCAACTGCCGGAAGACTTTTGTCGCAAATATTTTTAGAAATTCCCGATGTTATAAAACCTGGGATTAGTACATTAGATATCGATACTTGGATCTCAAAAAAACTTCAGGAAAATAAGCTTGTTTCTGCAACTAAGGGTTACGGAACATATCGACATTCAAGTTGTATATCAATAAATGACGAAGTTGTTCACGGAGTTCCGCAAGAAGCGAAAAAACTTAAAAAATCAGATCTTGTTAAGATCGACGTGTGCGCCTCTTACAGCGGCTACTGCGCTGATATGACAAGATGTTTTTTTGTTGATGGGGTCGCCCCGTCAGACTCTGCAAAAAAGCTGGTAGATGTTGCCTACGAGTCGTTAGATGCTGGAATAAGCATGATGCGACCTGGTGATTTTTTGTCAGATATATCTGCTGCAATACAGCAAGTTGTTGAGAAAAATGGTTTTGGTGTAGTACGAGATTTTGCTGGTCACGGGATTGGCAAGTCTATGCACGAAGATCCTGAAATATTAAATTATGGCAAACCTGGCAGAGGCGTAAAGCTTACCTCCGGAATGACATTTGCTCTTGAACCCATGATAACAATGGGTTCTTATAAAATTATAGTAGAAAATGATGGTTGGACAGCAAGAACGACTGATAGAAGTTTGGCTGCCCATGTAGAGGATACCATTTTAGTTACTGAAAATGGTCCGCGAATTTTAACAAGATTTTAAAAAGGGTTGTATGAAACAATCTAAAGATGACGTTATAAGAGTTGATGGCATAGTTAAAGAAACTTTGCCAAACGCTATGTTTAGAGTTGAAATTGAAGGTGGTCATATAGTGCTTGGTCATGTATCAGGCAAGATGCGTATGCACTATATTAGAATTTTGCCTGGCGATAAAGTTGCGTTGGAGCTTTCGCCCTACGATTTAACGCGCGGTAGAATTGTGTTGAGATACAAAAATTA
Source organism: uncultured bacterium (assembly GCA_963717435.1). Lineage (GTDB taxonomy): Bacteria > Babelota > Babeliae > Babelales > Babelaceae > MFD05580-245. The sequence goes on along the minus strand of OY970332.1, from coordinate 78,009 downwards.
AAATTTATTATAAAAATATAAATAATATTAATAATTAATATATAGGGTACAGGTTATGAAAGTAAGAACATCAGTTAAGCCAATTTGCCGTGACTGTAGCATAGTAAATCGCGCTGGAGTTGTACGCGTACTATGCAAAAAGAATCCAAGACATAAACAGCGTCAAGGATAAAGGTAATTTGGGGTTAAAAATTAATCAGTCTAAGAGGATAATATGGCACGAATAGAAGGCGTCAATTTACCGAACAATAAACGTATCGAATACGGATTGACCTATGTTTTTGGAATAGGCTTGAAGAGATCTCAAGATATTCTAACCAAGTTGAAAATTAGCTTTGACAAGCGTGTCAAAGATTTGACCAACGATGAAGTTGGGGCGATTCAAAAAGAAGTATCTAGCAATTATCTTACCGAAGGTGAACTTCGTAAAACCATCAGGGCAGATATAGATAGATTGGTACGTATTGGTTCTTACAGAGGTACCCGTCATAAAAAATCTCTTCCAGTAAGAGGTCAAAGAACTAAGACTAATGCAAGAACAAGAAAAGGTCCTCGTAAAGCTGGGTCCGCTGTTGCATTAAAGCGTAAAGTAACTAAGAAATAATTCTAAATAATAAAAAATAGTTCTAGAAATTAACTGGAAGTAACTGGGAATTAATTGGTATGGTATATAAGAAAAAAGCTAAAAAAGGCAAGCTGCAGCTAGATACAGCCGTCGCGCATGTAAAAGCTACATTTAACAATACACTTGTTTCTATCACAACAGTAGAAGGCGATGTCGTCTTACGTTCAAGTGCAGGAAAATTGGGCTTTAAGGGTGCAAGAAAAGGTACTCCTTTCGCTGCCTCTCAAATCGGTGCTGCTCTAGCTAAAGAAATGGCCGTTTTGGGTGTTCGTCAAATTGAAGTTAATCTTCAAGGACCAGGTGCTGGAAGAGACTCTATCGCTAGAGCATTTCAATCTTCTGGTATCAATGTTTCCATATTGCGCGATGTGACACCGCTTCCTCATAATGGTTGCCGTGCTCCTAAGAAGCGTCGCGTTTAATAGCTAAAAAGTTTTAAGAAAGTTTAACGATGGAAAAGAAAACTGTCGAAAAAAAATCAACAAATCCTGCATCTTCACGTTCTGGTTCAGAAGCTGCTCCGGCGCAAAAAAAGCGTTCCAGAAAAGTAAGTGAGTATGGGCGTCAATTAGAAGAAAAACAAAAAGTTAAAGAGATGTACGGTATGCGCGAGCGCCAATTCGTTCGTTTCTTTGATATAGCTACAACTTCAAGAGAAGCTACGGGTGAAGCTTTATTAAGCTTGCTTGAAAGAAGACTTGATAACGTGGTTTATCGCCTAAAGCTTGCGACAACAAGAACCCAAGCGCGTCAAATTATAGTCCATGGACATATCTTTGTTAATGGCTCAAGAGTTTACTCGCCGTCGTTTTTGGTTTCTGTTAACGACCAAATTACACTTGCTCCTAACGTAGAAGCTAAGTCTGAATTTTTGCAAACTGTTATTGAAAAACGTATGAATACAGGTGCTAAGGTCCCTGAATGGCTAGAGTTGGACAAGAAAAATCGCAAAGGTATAGTTTTGCGTAATCCTGTCCGTTCTGATATTCAAGTTCCAATCGAAGAGCACTTGGTAGTTGAGTTATACTCCAAGTAAACATTAGGGGGATTATTATGTCTAAAACTGTTAATAGGGAGTATCAATCTTTAACTATTCCTAAAATTAGCTGGACCACCAAAACTCTTAAAAACTTTTTTGGTGAGCTTGTGGCGCAGCCGCTTGAGCCTGGGTTCGGTATAACTTTAGGGAACGCACTAAGACGTATTTTGCTTGGTGGAGTTGAAGGTTCTGCTGTTACTGCTGTTATTATAAAAGGTGTCAATAACGAATTTTCTGTGCTTCCTGGCGTAGAAGAAGACGCTATGCAGGTTGTCCTTAATATTAAGCAGATAGTTATAAAAAACAAAACGGGCAAGCCCGGCAAAATGAAGCTGTCTGTTCAAGGCAAATCTGTTGCAACTGTAGCCAATATAGTTGCAGACGAGCATCTTGAGCTAGTAAATCTTGATCATGTAATTGCAAATGTCTCACAAGGCGGCTCACTCGACATAGAATTCTTTGTAGAATCTGGTCGTGGTTATCAGGCTGCTAAGTGGCCAATCGGGCAAGCTTTGCAAGAAGACGACAAGATTTATATAGACGCTACATTTTCTCCTGTAAGACAAGTTACATTTGAAGTTGAAAAGACGCGTGTTGGTAGAGATATAGATTTTGATAAGCTTATACTACAAATACATACAGATGCATCTGAGACGCCTGTCGATGTTCTTCATTATGCAGTTTCTGTTTTGAGAACGCAGTTAGAGCATTTCTTGATAGCAACAGAGATTCCATTTAACGAGATATCTGTTCACCCTGTCGAAGAAAAAGAAGAGAAGCCACTTGAGCCTTCTCAATTTGGTCTTAAAGGCGTTCCAGTTGAACTTCTTTTAAAGCCAATAGATGAGCTTGAACTTTCTGTTCGTGCACATAACTGTCTAATTAACGCAGGGATCAAGAGAATTATCGATCTTGTTAATTTGTCAGAAGATGACGTACTTAGAATTAAAAACTTTGGTCGTAAGTCTTCAACAGAAGTTAAAGAGAGCATGAAGTCTTTTGGTTTATCTTTCGGGATGGACATTAAAGAAGAAGATGTGAAAAAATTGCTTGAGCAACAAAACAGAGGATCTGAGAATGAAACATCAAAACGGTAGGGTAAAGCTTAATATGGGCTCTGCTCATAAAAAAGCTATGATCCGTAACCAAGCTATATCTTTTATTGACAACGGTCATTTGGTAACAACAAAAGCGCGTGCCCAAGAAGTTCGTCGCTTTGTTGAAAAACTTGTAACAATAGCTCGTTCTGGCAACGATTTTAATAATCGTCGTAAAGTTTTATCTTTAATGCCATATAAACAAGAGTCTATTGAAAAATTGTTTGTTGATATCGCGCCAAAATACGTCCAACGTCCTGGCGGATATACAAGAATAATTCCTATGGGACGTAGAGTTAGCGATACGGCTACTATAGCTCGTCTTGAATGGGTTGCATAAATTGCATAACTTATTTTAAAATAACTTAATAACAATTAATTAAATTATTTAATTATTTTATTTTTAAATATTTTAAGTTAATTAAAATTAAATTTTTTATAGCTAATCTCCCCGCATATTTATATCTTCGGGCGATTAGCTATATTTTTTATAATAGATCTCTTCCAAAACTCTAAAACAACTTTAATTGGCCGCTCGTCCCGAGTGTTTTTCGAAAGCGAAGCTAAGAAAAATGTATCGAGGGATCCGGCCAACAATTAACTTTATTTAGTTTCAAAAGAACTTTAATAAATTTAAATTTTTTTAAATTTTACTGAGAAAAAATCATGCAAGATAAAATTCAAGCCATCAAAGACATATTCGAACAAGAAATTCGCCCTGCTGTTCAGTCTGACGGAGGCGACGTAGAGTTTATCGATTTCAAAGATGGCGTCGTCACGATAAAAATGCACGGCGCATGTGTAGGCTGTGCCATGTCGTTTTATACTCTTAAGTTGGGCATAGAAAATCGCCTGCAACAAATTTTTCCCGAAATTAAAGAAGTTGTCGCCCAAGATTAAAATTTTAAAATTAAATTTAAAAATTAATTTTTTTTTAAATTTATATTTAGTGCTGATAATCTTTTTCTTTTTACAAGCACTTCTAAGTTAATCCCTTCCCGAATAAATCTATCTATTGACAACAAACACCACTTTAGTAATCTTTACTGGACTTGCAAATTTACAGGAACATAAATTTTCAGGTAATAAAACGGAGAGATCTTTTTCTAGCTATGTTCGTGGCTCCAAAATTTTCAAAGTAGTAATAAGCAAATATAAATAGCACAGTGCTATTTAGAAAGCCGTACAAAAATCAAAATAAGGTGTTTTATGTATAAAAAGTTTTTGTCTTTATCACTATTACTCTGTCTGACGTCAACATTTAACAGTTCTATTTTTGCCATGGAAGGCAAAGAAGGGGCAGGAATCGCTGCTACTAATTCCGCGCAGGGAAAATATTCACAAGAACAACTTGATGTTGTAGTTAGGTATATACGGGCAGATGCAGAAAATAGCGAAGATATTAAAGTTGTTCGTGAATTATCTAATCTTTTAGATGTGATATATGGAAAAGACAGTGATAAATCCCAAATACAAAATGCGATTGAAAAATTGGCTGCAATTTTTAAAGAGCAAGGTCGTCCAGAAGATATTAAGTCTATGATTGAAGAAGATTTTAAAAAACTGGGAAGAGATGTAACAGATCAAGGTTCTAGGCTCGAAGGCGAAAACCAAGTGCCAGATTCCAAACCAAAGCCGGGAACACAAGAGGAGTCTGACACAGAAGAAGAGGAAGAATCGGGTTCTGGTACAAAGAGCGAAGATAAACCCGGATCAGGTTCTACAAACGATATGTTTATCTCGCCGGAACAGCAAGCTGAAAATGATCTTGATGCGATAATTTCTTACCTTAACGGTGACAAAGTCGAGTCAGGCATAGGTCATTTAACCAAAATTCAAAATCCAGAAATACTTAAGCTTTCAGTGGCAGTATTTGATACTGAATATACAGACGAAAATCTAAGCAAAAGAGAGGCTGCAATTTCGGAGTTAGCTAAAAGGTTGAGAGCTAAAAAAGACTGTGAAAACGTCGACTTCGAAAATATAATTCATGAAAAGCTAGAGCCTTCAAAGGGACGAATCTCTAACCTGTTTAATCATAAGGGAGATGGCAAAAAAACTGTAGACCATAAATCTACAAAAGAAGGGCATGCAACAAAAATAAAGAAGGCTCTTGAAAATAATAATAACGGGTTAAAAATTGGCGCAAGTTTTGGGGCTGCTGCAGCCGTTTATGCTGCAAGCGATGGACTAAGTAAACTTGCGAGTGGTACTTATAACGGTCTTCGCAAAGTTGCTGTTGGTACAAAAAACGCGGTGGTCACAAGTGCTATTTATTTGAAAGATAAAGCAGTTGATTTGAAAAATGGGAACTTGAGCAAAAAAGAAGTAGCTGTAGGGGTTGCTGGAACGGCGGCGGTTGTTTATGGTGTTAGTCGTAGACAGAGCATTGCCGGATTATACAATAGTGCAACAATGTTGTTGAAAGGCAAGTTATTTGGAGCAGCAAAAAAACATGCAACATCTTCTTCCATCAAATCCGAAGATAAGGCCTTTAAAGCAGTTAAACTTGCCGGTAAATTTAGGAAATTCTTTACTGGTACAGCATTAAATAGAGATTATACAAATACATATAAAGCCCTTATTGGTTTTGGCGCTGTATATGCAATTTATAAGTTGGCTCAAAAGTATCGTGCAAAGAAGCAAGAAGCTCCGGCAGTTCGTCTGTTGGTTTCTTTCGAAGACAATAACTGCGATTCAGCGGGTAATCCGTGTGAAATGAGCCAAGATCTTGTTATGCTACAGACAAAAATTGCTGCAGCTATATCTTGTCGCGATGTAAATGCTTTGAGAACAATCATGGATGAGTATCGCGATATGCTAACAATGGAACAGTTGGCAGATTGTGAAGCAACTATTTCAGACATGCAAGAAGTTGCATAGTTAGATTGATTTAGTTAAATAAAATAACGCCCGAGTCGTGAGATAAAAATCTTTGACTCGGGCTCTTTCTTGCAGGGGGCGGCACAAAGGCTAATCTATGAATACAAAATTTCTTTCTACACAATTATTATTTTCTTGTTTTCTGTCAATATTTAGTAGTTCTATTTTTGCTATGGCATTGCCCGCAAAAATCACAAATTCTGCTCAAGACGAGAAGCATGTTGATGCGGATTTTCGTTCGCGCGTTGACCTAGATAATCTTGATAATACTAGGGGGTATAAGCTAATAGGATTACTTTCAGATGAGGGCACAGATGAATATACACCGATGCAACTTGAGCTCACGCGAGCTTTTACCATTTTGGCAGCATATGTAGGCTGTAACAAGAATTATTTAAAATTTTTTCACCAGCTGGAAGCTGGAAAAATTAAAAATATATTAGATTCTATTTTATTTAATTTGAATAAAGAAGATTTCGATTCGGCCTGTTCTGATATGGACAAGTTATTTGCGCTTCACCAAACTCCAATAGAACATAGTTGCGTAAGAATGTTGTTGAGCGCAGTAAGCAATAATCGTTTTAGAACTATAACCATAAATTCTTTACCTGAGCCGATTTTTGGGGTGCAAGACAGAGAAACGCAAATCAAAGCTGATCTTGATCTGGCAGTTAAATTTATGAAGTGGCAACTAACGCATAGAAATATTATTAATGGCGGATGCCATCAGGATTACGTGATTGTAAATTCTATCGTGTCGCAAGATATAAAAAATATATTGTTTATACTTTTTGTGAATCACAATTTGCCTGAGAATTACTTAGATCTCGTCAAGGCATTGGCCAATATTTTCAAGAGTTACAATTATTCTGAAACAGAAAACTTGTGGGCCATTATTAAAAATAAGTTGGTCCAAATTCATCCAAAGCATAACTTCGACTTACTGGATAAAAAGATAAAAAAATGGCGAAAAACTGTAACATTTTAAACAAAAAAGATTTATTCATGAACACAAAATTTATTTCTACAAAATTATTATTAACTTTTTTTATATCGATATTTACGAGTACTGTTTTTGCGATGATAGACGGCGAACATGATCAGGCGCTAAGTTATTGGCTAGCCCGAGTTCCAACTGATTTTCGCGCCCGCGTTGACAGAAATAATCTTGATAACACAAGAGGCTATAGGTTAGAGGGAACTCTATCGGACAGTGACCAATTCTCCAACTCGACCCAACGTGAATTAAGCCAGGAATTTTCTATTTTGTCGGCAGCTGCATGCCGTGGTTACTCAAAAGAAGACTTGGGACAACCGAAAGTTGACCCGGCGCTCAAGGATTTATTGCATGCCACTTTGTTTGGCAACTGGCAAAACTTTTTAGATTCAGTTTGTAGAATAGATATATTCTATGCGAACCACAAAACCGCCGAAGCACGTAGCTATATGGGAATGTTTTTGGCCGCCATAAGCAACAGGCGCTTTGGAACTATAGCTACAAATCGTTTGCAGGATTCGCTTTTTTCAAGTCAAGACAGAGATGTGCAAATCAAAGCCGATCTTGATTTGGCCCTAAAATTTATGAAGTGGCAACTAACGCATAGCAGTATTATTAATGGCGGATATCATCAGGATTATGTCATCGTAAATTCTATTTGGTCGCAAGACATAAAAAATATATTATTTATACTTTTTGTAAGTGGAACTTTGGAGTGGCCCAACCCGTTACCCGAAAATTGTTTTGGTCTGGTCAAGTTATTAGTTGATATTTTCAAGCGGCACGGACATCCTGAAGCAGAAAATTTAGGGGTCATTATTAAAAATAAGTTGCGTCAAACTCGTCCCGGTTATGACTTTGACTTTTTGGATGTAATTTTTAACTCAGTGGGCAAAAAGAGAAATGCTGAGGAACTGCCTGAGAATTTTTCCAAAAGACGAAGAATTTCAGTTGTGACTGATGATTATGACCTGTATAATAGTTAATATCTAGACATATACGACAAGAATGTAAATTAGCCTCGAGTTTAGGATTTATTACCAAACTTGGGCTTTTTTACAATTGCCAGTTTGCCCTATTTTGCTTCGCATGGTAAAATTATTAGCACTTAGTAATATAAAGTTCTTTTGCGGGGCTGTTTAATTTTAGGGTATTTTAATGTCTAGATTTTTCAAATTTAATCTTGAATCAAACTTATTAATAATTTGTTTTTTAACTATAAATTCATGCTTTTCTATGGAAGAAGAAGAGTCTAGCGTGATTTCCTTCATGGTCCTGCCGCCAAGAAGTAATAACCCTACGGGTTTGCTTGAAATGTTCGAGCAACAAGAATCGGCAGTTATTGCTGCATTGAACTGTGCAGCAGCGAGTAAACTACCGGAACAGAAAAAAATAAAATCTAATCTAAAAAGTAGCTGTGTTGAAGAACAAAAACCGAGAAAGCAGGCTCTTTGTGATTTAACTACTGAATATATTATGGGCAAAATGGCTGAGCTTAAATTGGATCTTAATAGAAGGTTGTATTTCAAGAAATTTCCATTGAGCTGGCAAGAAACAAAAAAAATGTATGTCAAAAGCAGAAAGCATCACGAAAAATTTGTCATTAATGAGTAATTAAATTTTGGCTTTGCTTAAATTATTGTCATTTGATCAGAATAACTGCTAAAGTTTTTATATAAATTAAATATTTTATTTATTAAAGATTTAAGAGGGTATTTATGAAAAATTTGGTTTTTAACAGATTTAACTTAGCAACTTTATTTGTTTTTGGTTTTATAGATAGAGCAGAATCTGTAAAAAAAGAATGTCCGGAGTCCCAAAATTTTGTGCAACTGCATGAAGTTACAAATTACTCAAAGATACCTGGTTTCAAAATCGGCGAACTAGCAAATTATCAAAATCTTGTTGATGTTGCGATACTTGGTAGCGGGCCAGGAGGACTTGCAGCGGCTGTGTATTGTGGGCGCTCAAATCTTAAGCCCATAGTATTTACAGGAGATAAGCCGGGCGGTCAGCTAATGGATACAAGCTTTGTGGAAAATATTCCGGGTGTAAAAAGACAATGGGGCGCAGATATTATTGACACTATGACAGAACAGGCGATAAAGTTTGGTGCCACTATAGTTGAAGATAGCATAATTGAAGTTGATTTTTCTGATTCTAGTAAGCCATATAAATTAATTACTGCTAGCGGCAAAACGTTATACGCACTTGTTGTGATTATTGCAACAGGCTCTTCTGCAAGAAGATTGGGGATCCCGGGCGAAGATGAATATTGGGGCAGGGGTGTCGCAGTTTGCGCACTTTGTGATTGTACTTTATTTAGAAACTTAAATGTAGCTATTGTCGGCGGTGGCGATGCCGCAATTGAAGAAGCGATACTGCTTTCAAATTACGCAAGTAGCGTTACAATATTCGTGAGAAAAGATAGAATGCGCGCGGCGCCTAAAATGCAAGATAGACTATCTGATTACCCAAATATCAGTGTTGTATATAATAAAATTCCGGTTGAGATAGTTGGGGATGACAACGTTGTAACCGGGCTAAAATATAAAGATCTTGATAGTGAAAACCCTGACGAAATAATCACCAAGCAAGTTTCTGGAATATTTCTGGCAATTGGAACCAATCCAAATTCTAGTTTGTTTGATGATTATTTGGCGCTAAACCAAAATGGCTACATAATAGCAGACAGACATCAAGAGACATCAAAGCCGAGAGTATTTGCAGCAGGCGATGTTTCTGATGCAATATTTAGACAAGCCGTTATCGCAACAGCAACAGGAACAATAGCGGGCTTAAACGCTACTGCATTGTTGAAAAATGGTGGATTTAATGCAAACAATTTAAAAAATTACGAGCACAGATTTTATGTGCCAACAAAGAAAGTTACTTTAAACACAGATGCTTCAAATAACCGACCTGTCAGTTAAAATCTCAGACATCTCAGATACTGGCGACAAAATTATAATTTCAGGCTTTAATATTAATATTAATAAGTCAGAATTGCACGTAATTATGGGGCCCAACGGCTGCGGCAAGAGTACTCTTGCTTATAGTATTTTGGGCCATGAAAAATACAAAATAAGTTCTGGTGATATTATATTTGATAAAACAAATATATTAGATATGCCAACAGAAAAACGGGCACGGTTGGGGATATTTTTGGGGTTCCAAACTCCTGTCGAAATTCCAGGCGTTCAGATATTTAATTTCTTAAAAGATCTTTATCAAAACAGATTTGGAAATATTTCTGTGCAAGAATTTCAGAATATTTTATATAAATTTATGGATCAAATTGGTCTTGATCATGGCTTTGCGTATAGATATCTTAACGACGGATTTTCTGGCGGACAAAAGAAAAAGCTTGAGTTATTACAGATGCTTATCTTGAAGCCAAAACTTGCTATACTCGACGAGATAGATTCCGGGCTAGACGTCGATGCAATTAAAACTGTAGCGGAAGCTATTTTGCAGGCAAAAAAAGATAATCCAGATATGTCTATTATTTTAATAACTCATAATACAAAAATACTTAAATATTTATCAGTAGATACAGCAGATAATATAAATAATATAACTATGCATGTTATGCTATCTGGAAAAATTATAAAAACTGGATCGATAGATCTTGCAACAAGAATAGACAATTTGGGTTATGCGGGGTTATGCGTTGGTTATTAGCAGGTCTAAAAATTTGTTTAAGCCGTTATTTAAAACAAAAATTGGCTTAAACAGAGAAATAGTTACACAAATTTCTGAAGAGAAAAACGAACCTGGTTGGATGACAGACTTCAGGCTAAAATCTTTAGAGCTGTTTGAGAATATGCCGATGCCTACATGGGGCGCCGATCTTTCTGATTTGGATCCACAAGATATTTTTTATTATGTAAAGCCAATAGAAAATCAAAAAAAAAGTTGGGAAGATGTCCCTGAAAAAATAAAAGACACTTTTGAAAGATTGGGAATCCCAAAGGCAGAACGGCAGTTTCTTGCAGGTGTGGGCGCCCAGTTTGAATCTGAGTTCGTTTATAAAAGTTTAAAAAAAGAGTGGCAGGATAAGGGCGTAATCTTTTCTGATATGAGCAGCGCGCTCAAAAACTATCCTGAAATTTTTAAAAAATATTTTTCGACTGTTATACCTGCGCATGACAATAAATTTGCTGCACTTAACTCTGCAGTTTGGAGCGGAGGCAGTTTTGTTTATGTTCCAAGTTCTGTAAAGATTGACCAGCCCCTGCAAGCTTATTTTAGAATTGATGCCAAACAGATGGGGCAGTTTGAAAGAACTTTAATTATAGCTGAACCGGGTTCGGCCGTGCATTATGTTGAGGGCTGCAGCGCGCCAAAATATCAATCCAATTCGTTGCACAGTGCCGTTGTTGAAATTATAGGTCTTGAAAATTCAAACGTAAGATATTCTACGATTCAGAACTGGTCCAATAATATTTACAATCTTGTCACAAAGCGCGCTATTGCTTATAAAAATTCGCAAGTTATATGGATCGACGGAAATTTTGGCAGCAAAGTAACGATGAAATACCCATGCGTTGTTTTAAAAGAAGAGGGTGCTTATGGCGAGATCATGTCGGTCGCTGTTGCGGGCAAAAATCAGCATCAAGATTCTGGTGGCAAAATTATACATCTTGCTAGCAATACAAGTTCTGTAATTGTTTCAAAGTCTATAAGCAAAAATGGGGGACGGGCAAGCTATAGGGGTCTTTTGAAAGCTGTAAAGAATGCAAAAAATATAAAATCCCGTGTGCAGTGCGATGCACTCTTACTTGACGGGATCTCTCGTTCTGATACTTACCCTAAAATTGTTCTTTCAGAAGATGACGCAAATGTTGCCCATGAAGCAAGCGTCAGCAAACTTAACGACGACCAGATTTTTTATTTAACATCAAGGGGGTTATCCAAAACCCAGGCAGCCAGCATGGTTGTTAACGGGTTTCTTGAGCCATTTATAAAAAGCTTGCCAATGGAGTACGCAGTCGAGCTTAATAGACTTGTGCTACTTGAAATGGAGGGCTCTGTTGGATAATAAACTAGAACTTAATAATAAAATTGGGATAAGTTGTGATAGTTTTTCAAAAAAAAATATAAACTTAACTGCGCAAGATGTTTTTGGGTTGCCGCCATCCCTCGATACTTTTTTCTCGGCTTTGCCATCGAAAAACACTCGGGACGAGCGGTCCGGTAAAGACGTTTCTTGTAAAAATGGCGAGAATTTAACTTATGATTTTACTATAGACATAAATTTGCAAGATAACTCTGAGCTGCTATTTAAACTAGATCTAGATAATCTAGATAATATTAACAGCAATAATATTAATATTATTATTAACGCGCAGTTATATTTCGGGGCAAAATTACATGCATTTGTTTTTTCTTCCGCCAATAATATTAATATCGAATTTAACTGTAATTTATTGCAAAATAATTCTGAATTTGCCCTAAAAATTTTATCTTATTCTGATATTAACAGTTCTTGCTCGATAAAAACTTCTCAGAATCATATTGGACAAAATACCAAAAGTTCTATAGTAACCAAGAGAATTTTAAGTAGCTTGAGCTCGGGGAAATATTGGGGGAATATCTTAATCGATAATCAAGCTAAAAATTCTGATGCTTCTCAACATGATACGGTTTTAATATTGGGCGATAATGCGAAAAACTTGTCAGTGCCTGCGCTTGAAATAAAAAACAATGACGTAAAATGCAAGCACGCGTTTGCAGTTTATAATATTAATGAGCAACAAAAATTTTATTTAAAATCCCGCGGATTTGATAATTTGCAAATAAAGCAGGCTGCTCTAACAGCTTTTATAGAAGATATTTGCGATTATAATTTACTAGACGTCGATAATATAAAAGATAATATAAAAGCTAAACTAAAATAGTTTTTTTAATTTGTAGTGTTAAAAAAGAGCAGCAAAAAACAACTATGAACGTAAAAAAGCCAAAATATTTTATATTATTTGTGTTTATTTTTGAACACAATATTTTAGCTCAATACCAAGAATTTTCCGCAACTGATTTACAAGATCTTGATAGTAGCAATTTTTTCATAGACAACACAAGACGCGATTATTTGTCAAAATTAAATAGCTTGTGTCAGCATAGGGAGTTTGGGGTGGCAGCACAAATGCTATATCGGCAAACACAACATAATCTCGACGGTCTGGCTTATTATTGTCTTGAATATTTGCGAGGCTATAATGCAGATACTTTGGCAAGAGATTTTGGTAATTTATTTTTTAATAAATTATTGAGTGAAAACACTAATCTTAATGCTTGTATGAAAGCAGCTAAAATAATCACTTCTGATCAAAAATCTGAGATTTTTATTAAAACAATTAAAATTATTCATAATTTTTTGATGGCATCTTCTGCGCCTGATGGCAGTAATAATCTTGTTGCCCAATATTTACTTGCATATATGTTATATAAAGGTATTTATGTTGCTCGAAATTTAGAGATGGCAGAACTTTGGGCAAAGAGATCTTTTCAGCAATATTATATACCGGCGGCTAATATTTTGGCCCGTATAAAATTGGAGGCCGGCGACTTCAAAGAGGCCCAAGAATATATGGATATCGCCCTTGGGATAAAAGACAATTTGGTACCACCATATTTTCCTGCATATTTAATTGGCGGCTTAATAAATTTGCAGTTAAAAAATTATAAAGCTGCGTACCGGTATTTATCAAATGCTTGCGAAAATGGCATTATTGAGGCAACGATCCATTGGGACGAATTAAATATTTTAAAAAACAAGTTGGATCAAAAAAATATTTCTGAATATAACAACCAAGATATTCTAAATTTTTTCAGGTTTAAATTAATAAATCTAGATGACACTATATTTGACTCTGACTTGATTGATCAGTTCGAGTTGTTATTTACAAAAACCAAAAGTCCATATGCAGCGGCAATTTTATGTTATATGTTAAATGGCACTCGAATACTTAGAGAAGACAAAAATAAATTTAAAGAAACTGTTGTGAAATATGTGCAAATTAGAATTCCTGTAATTATGATTAATAATATGCTAGGTAGCTGGAAGAAAAGTGCACTCGGGATAGATTATGACGAAGATTTTATCGAATTTTTGGTCCAGATAGATTTTCTTAAAATTTTGAAAGAAAATTCTGAATGGTCAGGAAATATTTTCGCAGACGAAAATTATCGTGAATTTTATAATTTTATGTCAAAATATCTTGACCGTTATTTTAAATAGTTAAAAATAATTAAAAGTTAAATTGTTAAAAATGAAAAATTTAAGACCAGATTTCCCGATATTATCAAAAAAAATTAATGGCCACGATCTTGTGTATCTTGATAATAGCGCAACAACACAAAAGCCAAAATTTGTAATAGATGCGATTTCAGAATTTTATAGCAAATTTAATGCACCGGTTTATAGGGGCGTTTATTATTTGGCAGAGCATGCCACTGTCATGTTTGAATCAGTTCGTGAAAGGGTTGCTAAATTTATTGGCGCCGATAAATCTGAAATAGCATTTACTTATGGCGCAACAGACGGGATCAATATAGTTGCGCAAAGTTGGGCAGCAAATAATTTAAAATCTGGCGATAGTATAATTATATCAGGGCTAGAGCATCATTCTAATATAGTAGCTTGGCAACAACTTGCTGAACAAAAAAAGCTAGATTTAAAAGTTATAAATATAGATAATAATGGGCTAATAGATCTTGATAATTTTAAGCAGCTAATAAATTCCAGAACCAAGCTTGTAAGTATCACCCATATTTCTAATGTATTGGGAACCCATGTTGATATTGCGGCTATCTCAAAAATAGCTAAATCTTTTGGCGCCAAAGTTCTTGTCGATGCGGCGCAAACTCCTGCACACAAAAAAATAGATGTAAAAGCTTTAGGGGCAGATTTTTTAGTATTTTCAAGCCACAAAATGTTTGGTCCCGATGGCGTTGGTGTTTTATATGTGAATTCTGAACTGCACGATCAAATCACCCCAAATCGTGTTGGTGGCGGTATGGTATTTGATGTTGATATAAATAAAACAAGTTATTTAAAATTTCCAAGAATATTGGAGGCCGGAAGTCAGCCCGTTTCGGGTGTAATTGGCCTGGGCGCGGCAATAGATTATATAGATAATAATATAGATTATGAGCAGTTAAAAATTCACGAAGCAAGTTTATCCAAAAAACTTATAGATAATTTGTTAACCATCCCAGAAATAAAAATATTGGGGCCAATAGAACAGTTAAAAACTACTGGCCATATTGTAAGTTTTGTTCATGAGAAAATTCACCCGCATGATATGGCGGCATATCTGGATAAGTTTGGAATCTGCGTAAGGGCCGGTCATCATTGCGCACAGCCACTACATAAAAAACTTAATATAAACGGTTCTGTTAGAGTAAGTTTTGCCGCATATAATAATACCCAAGATGTCGATTTGTTGTGTCAGGCGCTTAAAAATATTAGTTTCTAATTTAAAAGTTTTAAAAAAAATTATGAATCAAATTCAGGACCCGATATCGATACTGACACTTAACGAACCAGCAGAAGCAGAACTTTACGACTTTCACCCCAAAACATTTGATGAATATTTGGGACAAAAAGAACTTAAAGAAAAACTCGCTTTATATACACAGGCTGCAAAAATGCGCAATGAGCCGCTTGATCATATGTTGCTTTTTGGGCCTCCTGGCCTTGGAAAAACTACGTTAAGTCAAATAATGGCAAATGTAATGGGCGTCGGAATTAAAATTTGCAGCGGCCCGATGCTTGAGCGAACTGGGGATTTAGTATCGATTTTGTCCGGGATAGAACCAAAAGAGATTTTATTTATTGACGAGATCCATAGAATGGCAACAAGCGTCGAAGAAGTTTTATACAGCGCGATGGAACATTTTAGGGTTGACGTTATTATTGGCCAGGGAGTTGGCGCAAAGTCTGTGAGTCTGCCGCTAAACCCATTTACATTAATAGGCGCAACAACAAAAAGCGGTGCCATATCTGCGCCACTACGAAGTCGATTTGGTATCTCTGAAAGATTAGATTTTTACGATGATCAAGACTTGGCTGAAATTGTTTTGCAAAGCGCCAAATTTTTAAAGTTAAACATCTCAGATCGGGCAGCTTTAAGTATAGCAAAATCTTCAAGGGGCGCGCCAAGAATCGCAAAAAAGATTTTACGCAGGGTTCGCGATTTTGCCCAAGTTAGAAACAATAATATCGCAGACGATAGTATAGTCGAGCAGGCTCTGCAGTTTTTATCTATAGACTCAGATGGTCTTACTAAAGTTGATAATATGATTATCAAAACAATAATCAAATCTTTTTCTGGCGGCCCGGTCGGCGTAGAGACACTGGCAGCGCTCGTTGGAGAGGATCGTGAAACACTTGAAGACGTTTATGAACCTTTTTTGATGAGAAAAGGTTATCTGGAAAAGAGCGCTAGGGGTCGACAGATTCCACAGAAAACGTTACCCTATTTAAAAAATAAATATTTTGGACAACTAACAGTTTTTTGAGGAGCTTTACGCATGTCAGGTCATTCAAAATGGGCCACGATTAAACATAAAAAAGCTAAAGAGGATGCAAAGCGTGGCAAGGTATTTACAAAGCTTATTAAAGAAATAACTGTCGCATCAAGAAGCGGCGGCGGGGATATAAACGCAAATCCAAGATTGAGAACTTTGGTAGAAAAAGCAAAAGAAGCTAATATGCCACAAGACAATATGCTTCGCGCAATCAAGAAAGGCACAGGAGAACTTCCTGGTATGGCCTACGAAGCTTACACTTATGAAGGGTACGGGCCCGGCAAAATAGCTGTTATTGTCGAAGTTTTGACAGATAATAAAAATAGGGCTATTGCTGAACTTCGTCATATATTTTCTCGTAAAGGCGGAATATTGGCCGAAGGTGGAGCTGTTAATTGGATGTTTGAACGTCTTGGAGTTTTACGTGCCTCTGGTAAAAAGACAACAGAAGATGAGCTTCTTGAGGCTCTATTAGATTTTGATATCAAAGATATTAATATAGAAAATTCTGATTTTGAAATAACTTGTGCGCCTAAAGCTTTAGAAGAAATAAAAAAGAAAATTCAAAGTTTGGGCTTTAAAATAGAGCACTCGGAAGTTGAATTTGTGCCGTCAAATTTGATAAATTTATCTGGTGAAGAAGAAACGCGTGCCCATGAGTTCCTTGAGGCCGTTGAAGACTTGGATGACGTCCAAAATGTTTATACAAATTTGGGCTAATTAAATTTATTTATATATATAGGGTGAAAAAATGCTTTCAAGTATGACAGGTTTTAGTTCAAGTATCTTATCTTTGCCATTTAAAAATATTGGCAAAATACAGATGACCATAACTTTAAAATCTTTAAATTCAAGATTTTTTGAAGTGAATTGCAAGCTGCCATATGCATTATCACACCTTGAAACTAGACTAATTAAGTTATTTAAAACTAATTTGCATCGTGGGAATATTTTTTGCACCGTTCACATGACAAATAGCAGTGAATTAACTACGCAGGTTTTGCCGTCTATGTCCATAGTTGATGGATACTTAAAAGCTATTAACCAAATAAAAACAAAGTTTAATCTCTTTGGTGAACTTTCAGTTGATAGATTAATAAGCTTGCCCCATGTATTTGAGTTGCCCGAAGAACCCATCGATGAAGAAACCGCAAATTTGGTTTTTGATGCCTTTGAAAAGCTAGTTAAAGATTTGCTCGAGGTTCGAAAAAAAGAGGGGCAAGTTTTACTGGCTGATATAGAAGCGCGTGTTAATAATATAGAATCGGATGTTAAAGAGATCGAAAAGAGGGCTCCAGCTGTTGCTCAGGCTCGCAAAGAGGCTTTAATTAGTTCATTTGAGACTTTGGCAAAAGAACAAAATGCACAGTCTGGAGAGACTAATCCCCATGCGTTTTTATATTCTCAGCTTGAAAAAATCGATATCCATGAAGAAATTGTACGCGCAAAGAGCCATATCGATAATTTAAAATCTACTTTGAAAAAAGATCTACCTGAACATGGAAAAAAATTAGACTTTATTTTGCAGGAACTTTTCCGTGAAATTAACACTATGGCGGCCAAATGTGCTGATTCTCAGATAAGTAACGCGGCGATTAATATTAAAGTGGAACTTGAAAAAGCCCGCGAGCAGGTACAAAATATAGTTTAGATTCTATTTTTTAATAATAAAAATATTAAGAAGAAGTTATGAGGCAAGCAAAAATTTCGATAGTTGGTTCGGGTTCGGTCGGTTCTACAATTGCGTATAGTTTAGTTTTGAAAAATTTGGTTTCGGAGATTTGTCTAATAGATATCGACGAAAAAAAGTGTGGGGGCGAGGTTGCGGATCTTCAGGATGCACAAAGTTTTTCCGAAATAAAATCCATAAAACTGGGTAAAATTTTAGATCTTGAATTTTCAGATATAATAATTATCGCGGCAGGTGCTCGTCAAAAGCCTGGTCAAACCAGGGCGGCATTAATAGATGTAAACAAAACAGTAATTAAATCTATTTTTGATCAACTTAAAAATCTTAAGCCAACTTGCATAATTATTATGGTTACAAATCCTGTAGATATTTTAACTTGTTTTGTTCAGAATCTGGTCAATCTACCACAAAGTCAAATAATTGGTTCAAGTACGCTATTAGACTCTTTGAGACTTTCAAGTTTAATTTCAAAAAAATTAAATACGGAACAAAAAAATATTAAATCTTGGGTTATTGGAGAACATGGCGACTCTCAAGTTGCACTTTATTCTTCAAGCACAGTTTCGGGCAAGCCGGTTTCTAATTTTATTACCCAAGAAGAATTCAATAGCTTGGCCCAACAAGCGAAAAATAAAGCCTACGAGATAATAAATTCTAAGGGCTATACTTGCTATGGTGTAGCCTCTTGCGTTGAAGCTTTATGCGAGTCTATAATTTTAAATCAGAAAAATATATTTCCGATATCTTGTTACTCAAAAGAATATAATATCTGCATGGGTCTGCCGGTAGTTTTGGGTTCTTCCGGGATAGAAAAATATATCGATTTAAATTTGTCTGAATCTGAACAAAAACTTTTAGCTAATTCTGCTCAGGTTTTAAAAAAAATTTTGGTATAGATTATTTTGTTAAGCTATACCACGTACAATAATAATTGCTACACCCATAATGCACATATAAAAAATTCCGATGCGACACAGTATGATCGGATCACAGTTGTTGCGGAAATTTCGTTCTTTTACTAAATTTTGAAATTTTACATTACCCTTGGACTCTAAAATTTCGAATATAGTAACTTCAAAAATTTGATTAATTTTGCTGAGCCATTTAACTGTACTCTCATCTAAATTTTCTTCTTTGAGTAGTTTCGAAAGTATAATTTCGAATTCTACAGATTTCCCATCGTAGAGGATCAGCTGCAAATCGGTTTTTTTTACAAATAACCTGGCATCGGAAATTATCTTTTTGTTCTTGTATTTATGTTCAAGCTCGATTTTTTTCCAAAATTTCAGATTAAATAAAGGATCAATGTTGTTGCTATTTGAGCTAATAGCAGAATCTTTTATCTTCTCATAAGCTTCTTCTTCTTGAATTTGTGCTGCTCTCACAAAATCTTGTATATTTACATATTTTGCTTTTTTAATAATCTTGCTAATAATTTCTTTAACTAGTGTATTAAATTGTTTGTTTGTTCTGGAAAGCACAATAGCATCTCTAAAAAAATCTTCGGGATGCTTTTCAAGATTAATTAAGTACTGTTCGATAATATACTTTAAGATATCAGCTGGGATATTTAAGATATTAGAGGTATTTTGCTGCGCGCTTGCTCTTTTCCCAAAGGGGACATATTTCATGCAGTAATTTGGCATAAAAAAGAGGCTCGAAACTAATATTACAAACTTTGTGAATTTTCGCATAAGTGCTTATTAATTGTAATTAAGTTATAAAAAAAATACTAATAAAAACTTATATATTATAAACTTAGGGCTTAAACTAGTAAATAATATTCTTGATAATTCGTGTCCCAATTTTTTAAAATAGTTTTGTTATCCTAAATTATTTTTTTTATTGGGGTTTTTTATGAAAAAAAATTTAAATATATATGCGTATAGCTGTCTTTTATTTTTTTCGACAAACTTGTTTTCTTATCAATACGATATTACTAATTTAACTGATCATGAATTTGATGTCACATTTATAGCCTCAAATGCTACGCAAGAGACGCTTGATCAGACTGATCAGAGTGACTGGTTCACGTACCTTTCGCCAATAGGCGCTTTTGAGGCTTGTAGTTATTTGTATGGCAATCCTAAACATTTAGCTGCCCATCAATCATTTTCTGTGGAAACTGGATATTGCGGTATAGGAAAAATTGATATAGGTGATTATAACAATAGATATACAAATGATCCTGAATTAGGAAACAAAAGTTTTTATATTCATAGCACAAGTGCCGGATATAGGGTTGATGAAAATCCCGAAAGGACAGATTACGAAAGAAATCAGCCAATTTTAAAGAAGGCATCAGATGAAAGTAAACTTATGGAGGAGCAGGCAAAGGGTGGGCAGATAGACATAAAATATATAGCTAATAAGCCCATAGACAAGTCACTTGCAGATACTCTTAAAAAACAGGATGAAGCTGCTTCACTTAAAGATAAAGCCGGGAACTCATTTTTACATAATTTAGTGATAAAAAATCCAGATTTTTCAAAAATAGATCAATTGCATCAAACTTTAGAATCAGCAGAAGACATGGTTTCAGCCGGTCGCCTAGAGGCAAAAAACACACAAGGGGAGACCCCATTACATATCGCAGCTAAACTAAAAAGTAGGGATTGGGCACTTTTTTTTGTTAGGCACCATGCAAATGTTAAGGCCGTTGATAAGTATGGATATACGCCATTGCACGAGGCCGCTGAAAATTTTGACCCGTATATTATAAGACTGTTATTGTTCGCCGGCGCTGATTTAAATGCAAAAAGTAATGGCGGCCAGACGCCTTTTGATTTTGTAAATAGTTTTGAGGCAATCAAATTTTTTCTTAATAAGTCATTAGTTATGGATCGTGATGCAACTTTAAATTATCCAAATATATACGATGACAAAAATGGAAAAACCCATTTGATATATGTGGCAGAAGCTGGGAGCCAAGATTTATTTGATAAGCTTGTGAAGTTGGGCGCGGATGTAAACTTTGCCGATAAAGAAGGAAGAACTCCATTGGCAGTTGCCCTTGCCGCAAAGAATTATCCATTGGCAAAAGATATTATATCCAAATACAAAGCTAACGTTAATACCATAGATAAATCTGGGCTAGCGCCCGTTTGTATAGTCGTTTTAAGCCCGAATACAGAAATGCTAGGGCTTCTCATACAAAACGGTGCCAATCTTAATAATAAAATTACCGATAAAATAAAGTTGAGTGCGCCATTGCCGTTGGCCGTAGTTTCAAAAAATAAAGAAATAATTGATATATTACTCAAATCTGGCGCCGATGTGAATTTGGTTGGGCCATATAAACGAACACCTTTGCATTTGGCAGTTCTTACAGGTTCAAAAGATATTGTTCAGCTTTTAAAAGATAAAGGTGCCGATTTGAGCTTAAAGGATGAAGGTGGCGAAACTGCTTTAGATTTAGCACGCGATAAAAAATTTGTTAATATTGAAAATATTTTAACTGGTACCGGTAACAAACAAATATCAAAGTTGAGTTTGAGAAAGCCCGCTAGCAGGACAAAAGTTTAGATTTTAAAAAAAGTTTAGTACAGATGATTTTGTTTAATTATTTCATTTATTACACCTACAGCGGCCACGCCCACATAAATAAGTGCTATGAAACCCAGGAGGGTTAGACCACAGCGTCTTTGGAAAACGTATGCTGCCACAAAATTTTGAAATTTTTCGTTATTTTGTGATTCTAAAATTTTGAATATCGCGTCTCTCAGAGTGTGATTGATTTCACTGAGCCATTTAACGGTGCGTTCGTCTAAGCTTTCTTCTTTGAGTATTTCCAAGATTATGCTTTTAAGTTCTGCGTCTTTGCCGTAGTAGTCAGTCGCCCAGAAATTGCTCCTTAGATTTAAAAGCAATCTGGCATTAGAAATTATATTTTTGTTCTTGTATTTATCTTCAAGCTCGATTTTTTTCCAAAATTTCAGAGCAAATAAAGCGTCTGGGTTATTGTTATTTGAGCTAATAGCAGAAGCTTTTAGATTCTCATAAGCTGCTTCTTCTTGAATTTGTGCTGCTTTTATAAAATCTTGTATATTTACATATTTTGCTTTTTTAATAATCTTGCTAATAACTTCTTTAACTAGTGTATTAAATTGTTTGTTTGTTCTGGAAAGAGCAATCGCATTTTTAAAGATATCTTCGGGATGATTTTCAAGATTAATTAAGTACTGTTCGATAATATACTTTAAGATATCAGCTGGGATATTTATGCTAACTTGCTGATTGCTGGATTCCATGCAGTAATTTGGCATAAAAAATAGGCTCAAAAATAATACTGCAAAGTTTGTGAATTTTCGCATAAGGGCTTATAATTAATTTATAATTAAATTGTAAAAAATTACTTATATATATTATATAACTTAGAGCTTAAACTAGTAAATAAAACGGGCGATAATAATGAGCTTAGAAAATCAACAAAATGCGCAAGATAATACAAAAAACAGTTCAGGTGGCATATCGCCGTTAATGCGCCAATATTTTGAAATTAAAAAGCAGTACCCGGATACTATATTATTTTTTCAGGTAGGCGATTTTTACGAAATGTTTTGCGAAGATGCGCTAAGCGCTTCGAGCTATTTGGGGATCACGTTAACAAAACGTGGGACCCTCATGAATGGTGAGTCTATACCACTTTGCGGTGTTCCCATTTCTTCACTTGATCATTATCTTGCAAAACTTGTGCGCGGTGGTTTTCATGTTGCAATATGCGATCAAATAGAACTGCCACAGCAGGGTAAAATTGTTGAACGTAAAGTTACACAAGTTCTAACTCCCGGGACACTAACAGATAGTAAGTTATTAGATTCAAAATCCCCATCTTATTTGTGTTCGATATACACAATTTCTGGTTCTCAGGATCAAGCTATAGTATTTACTGAGATTTTAACGGGAAATATATTTGCAACAGTAATAAACCAAGAAGATTCAAAAAGCTTAGAGTCAGAACTTGCAAGATTCTTGCCCGACGAAATATTACTAATCGAGGGTAATATTCATGGTCTTGACTTAAAATTAAAACTTTCTGGTTATCAAGTTACAGTTTTGCGAGATTCAGATTTTCAAGATCTTAATTTACTCAAAAATTGGCTAATAGAGCAGTTTGGCCAAAATATATATTTAAATATTGAAAAAAACTTTGCGCTGCTTTGTGCTATTGGGTTAATTTATAATTATCTAAAAATTAACCAGCCACAAGCAGTTAATCAAATTAAAACTTTACAGATATTTAAGCCAGAAGATTTTTTAATCTTAGATGCTTCTACCCAAAAAAATCTTGAACTTGTTAAAAATAATTATGACGGGGGACGTGCAAATACTTTGTTTGGAATGCTCGATTTTTCTGCTACTTCTATGGGGTCACGTATAATAAAAAAATGGATCCTGAGGCCCCTAATAAAACAAGAACTTATCGAACAAAGACTCGATGCCGTAGAAGTTTTGTTAAATAATTTAATTTTGCGCGAAAAGCTTGAAGAAATTTTAAAAAATATAGGTGATATTGAGCGTGTTGTTGGCAGAATTGCATTAAAGCGTGCACAACTTCAAGATTATTTATCGCTTGCCAATTCTTTAAATTACTCAGGTGACATAACAAATTTACTCTCGGGGATAAGCTCTGGGCTGATTAAATTTTATACAAGCAAAATCTCAGATTTTAGTTTTTTATATAATTTACTTACAATTTCTTTAAATACTGATTCGGAACAAGATTGGCTAATAAAATCTGGTTATAATCAAGAACTTGATAAATTAAGAGTGCTTGTCCAAAACGGCTCTCAAGCGATTTTAGAGTTTGAAAGAAAAGAGCAGGAGCGCACCGGAATTTCAAGCTTAAAAGTAAGATTTAATTTAATTCACGGGTACACAATAGAGATAACAAAAACAAATTTGTCTTCTGTGCCGGCGCATTATATAAGACTTCAAACACTTGTTGCAAAAGAACGGTATACAACAACAGAGCTTAAAGAGTTAGAATATGAAATTTCAAGATCCCGCAACGAAATAACTGCTCTTGAAAAGCAGATTTTTGAGACTATAAAATCTGAAGTAGAGTCACAACTTTCTGAAATAAAAAAATATTCACAAGTTCTTGCAAACTTGGATGGTATTCTGGGGCTAAGTAAAACCGCTTATACTTTTGGATATACGCGCCCCAAATTTAATAATAACAGAGAGATTTTAATTCATGAGGGCAGACACCCAATAGTTGCCGCAAGACTTGAACATGATTTTATTCCAAATTCTGTAAACTTAACTGATCAAGAATCTCTGTGGATAATTACTGGCCCTAATATGGGGGGTAAATCAACTTATCTGCGCCAGGTTGCTCTAATATCAATAATGGGACAAATTGGCAGCTTTGTTCCTGCAAAATCCGCAAATTTATCTATTCTTGATAGAATTTTTACGCGTATCGGCGCCGGTGATAATCTTGCTGAAGGCAAAAGTACTTTTTTGGTTGAGATGGAAGAAACTGCTTTAATTTGTAATCAGGCAACGAAAAACAGTCTTGTAATTTTAGACGAAGTCGGCCGTGGAACAAGTACATATGACGGTCTTGCAATAGCTCAATCGGTAATAGAGTATATTTACACTAATTTAGGCGCCCGCTGCTTATTCGCTACACATTATCATGAGCTTACAGAGTTAACTAAAAATTACTCAGGCATAGTTGCCTATCACGCAGTTGTCAAAAAAACAGACTCGGGAATAATATTGCTTCACAAGATCGAGCCTGGAGTTGCGCAGGGCAGCTTCGGTCTTGAAGTTGCAAAACTTGCAAAGCTGCCCGAATCTTTAATTGCCCGAGCCAAAGAAATACTCACGAGTCTAGAAAAATAATTATTGACCGAAAATCTAAGAGTTAAAACTTTTTGAAGTTCTCCAAGATTTGTTACGATCCCTTTTTATATTTTCAATTAAATCTTTATAACTAATCGTTTTTGTTTTAACTCTGGTCTTGTCTCTGTTCTCCTCGGACTCTAATATTCCTTCTAAAGCTACAGAATTTTGCTCATGAAATGAGCTTAAGTCAACATAAGTATTATTTGACCGTCTGCCCGGGGTTTTAGTGGACTTTTTAGTTGATGCAATATTAAACTTGCTTTCGCATACTGTTCTAGTCTTAATTTCATTCTTTTCATTCTTAAAATTTTCTGTGTATACCCGTGAGATATTGAAAACAAAAACATAGTTTTCGTTGTACTCAGTAAAATCTATATCTTTTGGGGCAAAAAAAGGTTGATTTTCTACGCTCGTTGCCAGAGCTATATTTTTGGCAAAATCTATATCCATTTTCAAATCACTAGCTTGCTGAGTAATTCTAATTTTCAGTGGGCTATGTATAGCGAGCCATTTAGGATCTGTTTTCGCTTCTATCTCTAAAATTTCATTTGGATTAAGAAGAAAAAATTCTGAGTTATCTGTAGAATTTACGGGTAGATAAACACCTTCTCCACTTCCTCCCCCATATCTTATTCTCAATTTTACAGGCGAGTTAGACGAATTTATAATATAATTTGTGAAAGCATGCAATTCTGACTGTAATAATATAACCGTAGAAAATATCAGTGAAATTAATAAATATGAGTTTGTTTTTAGACTTTTTTTCATCCTATCTCCCTAAAATAAAAATAATATAATTAATACAAACTAATTCTAAAATTATTTTCCACCGCTATACCAGTCTTCTAGAGTTTCTGTAAGTCCGGCAGGAGTCGTATCAGTGTAATCGGCAGGTTTTCCCGTATCTACAAGTTTAAATTCTAGAGGAGATAGACTGCGACTTAAAGGGTTTCCTGGATTGTAAGGGGTCAGTTGTTTTTCAAGTTCTTTAATTGGGGCATTGTCTTTAATACTTACGTTTGTAAACACTATTGTTCTTGTATCGTTACTTGGCACCATTTTATCTTGAATGAGACTCTTCAGCTGTAATACGGTTTTTGTTTTCCCATCATATTCAATTTTTGCAGACACCCACTTTGGTCCCCCAAAGGAAGGGGTCATGACCGTTATGGTTGCAGAAAATATCATTGGTAATTGACAGCATAAAACAGCAAAAATAAGCACTCTATTAAATTTGCCCATGGACCACCTCAAGATTAAATAATAAGTTAAATTTTACCTACCTATTTAATGGTGTCACATTCTGGCTAGTAATTGCAATAGATTAATACAATTTTACATTTTTTCGGGAGCTTCGATGCCCAATAATTTAAAGCAACGCTTTAGATTTTCATTAACTATTTTTATAATTAATAATCTTGATCTGCTAGATTTAATATTATTCTCGTCAATAACCCGGTTTGCGCTATAATACGCATGAAAAGCTTGGGCAAGATCCAGACAATAATATGTCAATAAATGTGTTT
Source organism: uncultured bacterium (assembly GCA_963717435.1). Classification (GTDB taxonomy): domain Bacteria; phylum Babelota; class Babeliae; order Babelales; family Babelaceae; genus MFD05580-245. Next base: position 51,757 of record OY970332.1, on the reverse strand, counting down.
GATAATTTGTCGCTATAGAATTTAAAAGTGTTTTTAGATGCGTTATTTTTTTTATCAAAATTGCATCTTGAGCACCGATAAGCTCTATATCTTGTTCTGTGATATTATTAAGATCTTTAATATCAAGAGATTTTTCTAAGATACTTTTTGTTCTAACATACGCATATTGAATATAATAAACCGGATTTTCGTCAGTATGTTTTAGAGCCAGGTCTATATCAAATTCTAAATGTGCATCAGCTTTTCTGTTTAGATAGAAGAATCTTGCTACGTCTTTGCCAACTTCATCTATAACATCCTGAAGTGTGATCCCGCGTCCTGCACGTTTTGACATTCTAAGCACGGCGCCAGACTCTTTCAGCGTAACAAGCTGATACAAAATTACGTCATAATTATCAGGGTTATGTCCAAGAGCCTGAGTTATTCCCTTAAGTCTTTGCAAATAACTGTGATGATCTTGACCCAAAATTATAATTAGCTTATCAAAGCCGCGAGAAAATTTATTTTCTGTGTATGCGACATCGGCTGCAGCGTAAGTATATTCGCCAGTATTTTTTTTAAGAACCCTGTCTTTATCATCACCAAATGTTGTTGATCTGAACCAGACCGCACCTTCAGACTCGTAAGTATGTCCGTTTTCTTTAAGCTTGTTTAAAGCTTTTTCTATTGCTCCGCTATCATGTAGAGTTTTCTCCGAGAACCAGACATCAAAAAAGACGCCATAATCTTCTAGCGTACCCTTAATGTTATCTAGCATCAGTTCTTTGGCATAACTAGAGAACCAGCTATCTGGTTTTTTTAAAATATCTTTGCCAAACTCGAGTATCGCTTTTTTTGCCAAATCAACAAGATAAGAACCGTGATACCCGTCTTCCGGTATTTCTATAGTTTCACCTAATTCTTGTTGGCATCTTATTTTAAAACTATTTCCCAGCTTTTGAATCTGGTTCCCCGCGTCGTTAATATAAAATTCTTTGGTAAAATTATTACCTATAAATCTTGAAATATTACCAAGAACGTCACCTATAATCGCGCCGCGGCCATGGCCCAGGTGCAGCGGGCCCGTTGGATTTGCGCTTACAAATTCGCAGTCGAATTTTGTGTTTTTCTCCCGCTCGTCCCGCCGTGTCCGGCGAAGCTTTACGCGAAGCCTGGGAGTGCCCGATAGGGTTTCTCGAGATGATTATCGGGCCGCTAAAAAAACTGTCTTTTTCCAGGTAAATCTGTTGAGCAAGCTTCTGTATAGCCAGAGTTGTCAAAAACAGGTTAATAAACCCAGGACCTGCTATTTCAGCTTTCTCTATATATTCATGCTTAAAATCTACTATATTTGCAGCTATTTCACGTGGATTTTTTCCAATAACTTTTGCAAGAACCATGGCTGCATTAGTGGTAATATCCCCAAACTGCTGCTTTGTCGCATCAGTTGACAGGGTAATTTCTATGTTTTTCAGGTGAATTTTGTCCAGATTAAACTTGTTTTGTATATGTTCTAATAAGCTTTGCTGGACCGATTCTATAATATTTTTTTCTGACATGAGTTTCTCGTAATATTAAATTTTATTAATACTATTTTAGCAGTAGTAATTTAAATTGCCAGCCATTACAGATTAATTACAAACTAATTAAAACATGCTAAAATGTGATAAATAAGCTTAAAAACTACTTAAATAATAAAATTTAAAACTCATGAAAATAGCGGTATTGGTCTCTGGTGGGGTTGACAGCTCGGTAGCTTTAAAGCTACTAAAAGATCAGGGACATGACGTAAAAGCATTCTATTTGAAGATATGGCTCGAAGACGAGCTTGCCTATTTGGGTGACTGCCCATGGCAGGAAGATCTTAGCTATGTTACTGCTGTATGCGAAAAATTGGGTGTGCCGCTAGAAGTGGTTTCACTTCAAAAAGAGTACCATGACAGAATAGTATCTTATGTTATTGCAGAAATTAAAGCGGGACGTACCCCAAACCCCGATATTTTATGCAACCAGCACATAAAGTTTGGCGCGTTTTATGAGAAGATATCAGAATTAAATGAAAATTTTGACAAGATTGCGACTGGCCATTATGCCCAAGTTATCGAGCAAGATAATAAATTTTACCTAAAAACATCCCCGGATTTGATAAAAGATCAGACCTATTTTTTAGCCCGTTTGAGCCAAGATCAGTTATCTCGTGCGTTATTTCCTATAGGGCATTTAACAAAGCCCGAACTGCGGGAGCTTGCAAATCAGTTTGATTTGCCAACAAAAAACAGAAAAGATAGTCAGGGGATATGTTTCTTGGGTAAACTAAAATACTCAGAATTTATTAAATTTCATGTTGGTGAAAAAGTTGGGGATTTGGTCGAATTCGAAACTGGGAAAAAGTTGGGCACCCATAAAGGCTTCTGGTTTTATACTATAGGCCAGCGCCAAGGAACAGGTCTTTCAGGTGGCCCCTGGTATGTAGTTAGCAAGAATACTGACACAAATACTGTATTTATATCCCGAAACTATTACACGGGTAATATGCAACGTGATAGTCTGATTATTGAAAACTGCAATTGGATCTCGGGCGACCCTATATTAAAAGAGTCTGGCGAAGTTAAGCAATTTTTTGTCAAATTAAGACATGGCGAGTCAAAATACATCATGTAATATTATAAATTTGGGAATGGGCGCCTAGAGTTAAAACTTTCCAGTCATGATCAAGGCATAAGTCCTGGACAGTTTGCGGTACTATATGACGGTGAAATTTGTTTGGGATCAGGAGTAATAAGTTGTTAATTAATATTTTTAAAAAACTTGCTAGAAATATAACTTCTAGAGAAAAAACACAGGAAATAACTCGTGAAATTACTATAGCCACGTTATTTACTTTATTAAGAATAATTTTAACGCCAGTAGTTATCGGCGCCATGTTGTTTGGTTATTGGGGGCTTGCCTCAATAATTTTTTTTATAGCGATGCTAACAGATCTTCTTGATGGTCTTTTTGCAAGATTACTTAATCAAGAAACTTTTTTGGGCGCATGTCTTGATCCAATTGCCGACAAAATTTTAATGGTCTCATGTTATGCAACTTTGGCTTTTATAAAAATTCCATTTTTGAAGATCCCGTTATGGTTTGTTTATTTTGTGCTATTTCGGGAACTTTCTATACTTTTAGGAATCTCTTATCTTGGGATTTTTGCTAGTTTAATTCCCGTCAAGCCAACATTTTTTGGCAAATTCACAACATTTGCACAGTCTGTTTTTATTAACTGGATATTTTTGTGCATGTTTTTTAACTGGGCCCCAGTAAAAACCTACTCGTTACTATTTTTTGTTGTTATACTTCTTGTTGTCAGTTCGTTCTTGCAATATCTACATATTGGTTACAAGGGTTTCAAATTATGGTTCGCAAAAGATTCGTATCGTTAATTTTTTTCTGTGTAGTTATAGTCACATATTTATCTTTAAAAACTAATAATTCTGTTGAATCAGCTTGCGAGCCCTATTCTCAGGCTGCGGCTGGGTCAAAGAAAGTTATTTGGCCAAACCTAAAAAGAAACCAGAAAAAAATACAAAAAAACTTAAAGAAAATATAGGCAACGAACTGGCAGATCTCATGCAAATGCTTCACAAAAAAATGGAACTTAATTCCCAAATCTGCCAAACTATATTCAGAGAAATTCAAGATCTTGTCGAACAAGATAAAAGTAGCAAAATTTATAACGGGAACGCAAAAGAGCTACAAAAGTGCTTAGAAGATATCGAAAAAATAAGTTGCGAGTGGCAAATTGAGCTTGAAAAACTTAACGAAACAAAGAAATTTTTCAAATCTGGTTGTATAAATTAGTTTTTAAGTATATTTTTTTAATTATCAAGAAAATTTTTTATGTTCGATACATTTTTTCTACGCAAAAACACTCACCACGAGCGGGTAAAAAATTACAAAAAATTAATAAATAACTTTAGTAAATACTGAAAGGTCCAAAATGGCGGGGTATAACCGTATCATCATGATAGGAAATCTTACAAGAGATCCGGAGTTAAAGCAGCTAGGTAACGGTCAAGTATGCAGACTTGGCGTCGCAGCAAATAGGCAATTTAAGAATAGACAAACGGGCGCAATGGTCCAAGAAGTTTGTTTTATAGACGTCGACGTTTGGGGCGCACAGGCAGAAAGCTGCAAGCAGTATCTGCAAAAAGGTAAACCGGTTCTTGTGGAAGGTCATCTAAAATTTGGCAATTGGAAAGATAATGATGGCGTAGCGCGCAGCAAGCACTCCATTGTTGCAGATAAAGTTGTTTTCTTGGGCTCAGGTAATGGTGCACAAGCTGATAGAACTTCTGGTGCAACGCTAGATTCTGAGAGCTTCTCAGGCGCTTCTAGTTTGTCAGGAGTTGGCAGTAATTCTGCGGCTGGTGCAGCTGCGTTTAAAGACGAGCCCCCATTTGAAGATGAGCTTCCATTTTAAATTATAAATATTTAAAGTAATAAATAAATTATGGAGATAGTTAATAAAAGAGCGCTGAATTATTTAATTTTAGTATCAGCGCTCTTTTTTATTTTAATTGCGTCTAGATTTTCTGATTTATCTTCGCTAAAAAATATAGCTTCAAATTTTGCATATCCATTTATTGTTATTCAAAATAAAATTTCTGGATCTATAACTTCTTATTTTGAGCGTAAAAAAAATTATAGAGAGCTTGTCCATGAGCTTGAGCAATATATTCAAGAGTGTGGGACTTTAAAAAACGAAAATATCGCATTAAAATCTACACTAAGTTTTGTTGAACAAACAAGAGAGATTATAGATTTTTCAAAGCAATATACAAATTTAAACTTTAAATTATCGCAAATTATTCAAAAAAATTTTTCTGAGAACTCCCAATTTTTTCTAGTCTCCTTGGGCAGCAAATCTGGGATAGAGCCAGATATGGCAGTTGTATATAAAAATTTCTTAATCGGCAAAATAACAGAAGTTTACCCAAACTGGTCCAAAGTTACTTTAATTACCGATAAATTTTGCAAAGTGTCTGCGCTAGTGATCAGCCCAAATAACACAAGCGCTAAGGGTATTTGTGAGGGCTACGGCGACTCTAAAAATATAAATCTTAATTTTGTGAGCCATCTTGAAAAAATAAATATAGGTGATTCAGTTGTATCTTCTGGTGAAGGGACAGTTTTTCCGCAGGGGTTTTCGTTGGGCAAAATAAAAGATTTCAGGCTCTCCGGCTTAAATTACTTAATTACCGTCGAGCCCGAAATAGAACTTTCAAAAATAGATTACTGTTATATATTACAACGTGGCGATGTCTCTTCAGCTCCAGACTGATTAATAAACTTATTTACCAGACTTGAGATAAATCTATCACTAAGAGATTTTGTCTCACCACCATTTTCATCATCGCCAACCAATACTTTCCAAATATTGCTCTTCTTCGGTGGTTTTACCCATTCGATTTCGCCTTCAATTATAGCTTTGTCTTTTATTGCTTTCACTGCATTGCTATAAGATCCGACTTCATCTATTAAGCCAAGCCTAAATGCCTCGTTGCCTGTAAATACTCGTCCCTCTGCCCATGATTTTTCATCTATTGCAGCAAGCTTAGATCTTCTTGCTTTTATGTCGTTAACAAACTGATTGTAAACGTCGTTTGTTAAATTCTGGAACATTGCTTTTGCTTCGTCTGTAAGTTCTGTCAGTGGGTCACCTGCAGTTTTATATAAACCAGATTTTGTTACTGTATACTTAACTTTAAACTGTTCAATAAAATCTTTAAACTGCGGGTGCGCTATATAAACGCCTATACTTCCAACCATAGCCGAAGGGCTTGCAACAATATAATCGGCAGCTGCCGCAACGTAATATCCACCAGATGCGCATATATTTTCAACAAGTGCAACAACAGGCTTTGTGCCATTTTTTTCTTTTAGCGCCAGAATTTCGCTATATATCGCCTGCGATGTTCCTGCCGCGCCGCCTGGGCATTCAACTTTTAAAAGTATCGCTTTTATGTCTTTGTTTTCAAAAAACTCTTTTATATGCTTTACATGTTTTTTGGCGCTGTATAGCCCGCCCTTAATTTCGATAACGCCAACTTGGGTTTTGTTCTCATAAAGCTTGTTATATCTGTCTATCAAGTTTTGAATTATAGGGGGCGTAAACTGTAATATAAGTAATATAAAAAATATATTTTTCAGAAGTGTTGTTAATTTTGACATATTGTTATTTCTCTTTCGATTATTAATATTTTAACTACTAATAATTATAAACCTACAAATCTTTAAAGTAAAAACTGTTGCAGTTATCTTGATAAATATATATTTTTTAGTTAACAAAATTTAATTTTAATAAATCTGGGAGTTTTATGAAAAAAATCAAAAATATTTTTTATGCTTTTTTAGTTTCGAGTTTGTTTACAAATATATTTGCTTGTACTGGGATTTTGCTAAAAACTACAAATAATAGCTGTATTTACGCGCGTACTTTAGAATTTGGGCTCGATTTGAAATCAAAAATTTTATTTGTACCGAAAAATTATAATCTAGTCGCAATATCTCCCGATCAAAAGCCGCAGGGCCTAAAATGGACATCGAAATATCCGGTGCTGGGAATAAATGCATTCGATTCAGAAAACTTTGTTGACGGTGTAAACAGCGCAGGTCTGGCTGGTGGATTATTTTATTTCCCAGATTTTGCGCAATATCAAGATGTAACAGTAGAAAATTACAGTAAATCTATCCCGATGTGGTCATTATTAACTTGGATCTTAACAAGTTTTAAAACAACAGAAGAAGTAAAAAAAGAACTTAAAAAAATATATGTTTCAAAAACAGAATTTCCTGGGATGGGAGAAAATCCACCGGCCCATTTGATTGTTCATGATAGTTATGGAAAATCTATAGTTATAGAATATATTAACGGCAAACTTAATATTCATGATAATCCACTTGGGGTTATAACAAATTCTCCGGGCTTTGATTGGCACATGACAAATTTGAGAAATTACATAAATCTTTCGCCAATAAATTCAAAAAGCAAAGTTTTGGGCGGGGTCACTATTTCGCAGTTGGGTCAGGGTTCGGGTATGCTGGGTCTTCCGGGAGATTTTACGCCACCTTCAAGATTTGTTCGCGCAGTTTATTTTAGTCAGTCCGCACCTAAATTAAAAACAGAACTTGATGCAGTTTATCACGCGTTTCGTATACTCAATAATTTCGATATCCCGTTAGGTTCAGTTATTGATAAGTCTGGCACGTCAACTACTAGTGAGTTTACACTTTGGACAAGTGCGATAGACATGAGAAATAAAATAGTTTACTATCGACCCCACGCAAACTTTCAGTTGCAAAAAGCTGAGTTAAATAAACTTAATTTAAGTTCCAAAAAATCTGTTACAATTTCTATGGACATGCAAGATAATATTATCGATAGTAGTGATAGAATTAGAGCTTAACCGAAAAGTAATTTTTTTATGGTTCGATACACCCGTCACTCGATCCCGCGCTCGCCCTGAGTGTTTTTCGAACAGAGTGAGAAAAATGTATCGAAGGGTGCCGGGCACTCACCACGAGCGAGTTAATTTTAGGACAAATTTTGTAATAAAAAGGGCCCGATTTTGTCGGGCCCAATTTATTATAGTTATTATTAATAACTAAGTTATAAGCTTTAAAAATCTATACCAGCGGTAAACCAAACGCCCCAGTTGCTCAACGCGCTGCACTTAGATCCAAACTCATAAGATCCACCAAGACCTAAAAGTAACGGATGGTTGTTGCAGAATGAGTCATGATGCCAAGCACCAGCAAGATAGATTTTGTTTGATAGCGCAGCTGGTTGTTCTGCTGAACAAAGATTAAGATTTGCTGTTGTTTCTGTTACAAACGGCCCGTCAGTTGGAACTGAGTTATTTGCAATAGATTCGAAGATTTCTGCTTGGCTCGCGCTTGAGATAATTTGTGAACCAACTTGTCCCAGGTCATAGATTCCAACTCCAAGTGAAGCATTTTTGCATTTAAGAGCAACTTTTTCTCTTTGTCTCCACCACAGTGTATAACCAAATTCAACATCCCAATTGCAGCGAGCGTAGTGTCCTGCTAACCAGAAATCGATTGTGCTCTTTGGGGTTACTTCAGCACACTGGGTAAAGTAATTAATACCAGGCAAGCTATTTAATGGTTGATCCGGTGTCACAACTAAAAGATAACGTGACCAGTCACCATTGTTCAAAAGATCAAATGATCTTTTTTCTTTTGCTTTAAATACATAGCGGTATTTCAAATCGCCAAGAACTGAAAAGTGATTATCACCTGAATCACAGAATACATAATCAGCATTTAAACCAACACCGGCACTTGCATGTTTTGATCCAACAAGCGGCTCAAAAAGATAATGATCTTTAGGTCCTGTTCCTGTTGGGATAGTGAACACAAAGTATGGCGCAATATGGCCAGCTTCGTTATCACAAAGATATGCGTTATATCCTAGCTTAACTTGAATATCATCAAGCCCGCCCTTCTTTTGAGCTTTGCAGCTAACTTTGCCGTAACAGAACGCAGGGTTGTCTAACCCTTGAGCCATATTTGTAAAGCCAGTTATTGTCCCTACAAAAGACGAATTAGATTCACATACGTTAACTTTGTTTTCAACGCCCATAGCAGCTGTGTTAATTAACAACCAGAATCTGTTAAAGCTGCTGCACAGGCAGTCTAAATCAGCATAAAATGTTATTACGCCACCAAATGCTCTGTGAACAGGTCTGAATGTCATATTAGAACTATAAGATGTCCCTGTTGCTGAGATAACATTGAACCATAATGGGTCGATATCCCCTGTTCCTGCTTCAGAAACGTTTGCGAAAGATTTATTGTTTGGCAAGAAATATTCAGCGATCTTTTTTTCTTGTGTTGATTGTTGATAAAACGGCTTTATATACAACTGAAATCTTTTATCATCATGTGCGTGATAAATATTATAATCTGTTAGCGCAAGTTCATAAGTTGGATCTGTGGTTATTTGTCTTGGAGACAAAAACGTGTGGCTTGCAGCAGAGATATTCGCTGCATTTGCAACAGAAAGTGCAAGCAATAAAGATAATTTCTTCATAAAAACTCTTCCTCTTTTTTTGGTTTTTTTACTCGACTAAAATTAAATTAACAAAATAAAAATATAAAAGTAAAGCTTTTATTATATTTCAGTTATCTCAATTATCTTGTAAGAGTTTATAAAAAAAAGACCCGCGATTAAGCGGATCAAAATCTATTTTTTCATGTATTGTGCAAAACTGTTAATTAGGCGCTTGCTTAAATTCTTGATTCAAAAAAGCTTCAATTTCTTTAAGTCGATTAATTTTAGTTTCGATAACTTTCTTAACTTCTAAGATTGGTTCTTTTGGTTTATTGATAACTAAGTCACCTTTATACCATTTATAACCAAATAAAGCATCACAATACAAGAATACAAAAGATCCAGTAAATGCAGGAAGGTGATCAAAAAACTTTTTTTCTTTAATCATAGCTTTGATTGTATCACAACCCATATATAAACAAATTGGTGTCACAATCGTCAAAAAGGCTATCCCAAGTTTATTATTTCTGATTTCTGCAAGAGCAGCATTTGATATTTTATTAGCTTTTTTCAAAAACTTAAGATGTTCTTTCAAGCAGGTATCGCCATTAAACATAATATATTGTGCTTCAGGAATCAGTTTATGATTTTTGATAAATTCTTTGACTGTATTTACATCAAAATCATAACCATAAATCAATTTAGCAAAATCTTTTTCCAGCTGCGCTTGTTCTGGGGTTCTCTTGGGTTTTTGCAGAGTATAATCTTTGCTAAGACAAAGTTTTCTTTCAATAAACTCTTTTATTTTATCGAAATTATTATCAATAATTGCCTGTATATATTCTTCTTTCAACTTTAATTCTTCTGCAATGTGATATTTTACTTTTGTAGGCTTAAATAATAAATCTTCAGAAAAACTATTACAAATGCTTGTTAGAGTAATTAATAACAATATTATTTTTTTCATCATAAATGATTCTATACGCATAGCTATAACATCAAATTTGTAAGATAGCCTAATCTTTGAAGCACAACATTAGCAAAATGGAATTCTTTTTTTATTTGCCAGCTATAAACCCTGGCAACAGGTCCGTTAAGATTATATTTTCTGAATATCTCTTCTTCATAAGTTATTGCAATATCAAATGCCTGAATAAACAGTCTTAAATTAGGCGCAACTGATTCAGCCTTGAACCAACTAGAATTTAATTTTATTCCTGCTAATTCTTCATCTCTTAATTTTTGCATTAATGGCGAGTTTTTGATCTCTTCATGCTGTTTTCTACACTCTTCTTCTGTTATTAATTTAGTGTTTAATTCAACACCACTCAGATATTGACATCCTTCAATTAGTAACACAGTGAAAAGATCTCCCAATTTATATGCCATCTCAATAACATCTTTTTGTTCTTGTGTTAAATCACCTAAAGTATAAAAGAAGAGTGCGTGTAAATTGTAAGCCTTAAGTGCCTCAAAATATCCATAATTATTAAATGACGCCCTGTTAATCGTGCTAGTTGTCCATGGATTAGTAGACTCACAATCTTTAAGCATTTGGGTTTTATCAGAAAGCTTAGCCTTTAATAGCTTGCCAAATGTTAACAACTGCTCTGGCATTTTAATATCGCTGTTTAATAGTCTGTTAATCTTATAATTATTATTAGCCTTAAGAGAATCCTCAAGCATCCCCTTAAGTTCTTTATATTCGCTAGAATTCTTGAAGGGATCTATAGCTCTGTTACTGGACACCTTACAAAACTGGATATAGGCCCAATAAGCTTTATCTGCAATTTCAGGCAGCTTATTATTATCAAGAGCAAATACAGGCAATATAGTTAGATTTAAGGCCATTGATATGGCTAAAAATAGGTTATTTTTCATAATTTATTTCTTTTGTTAAATGTTTTCTAATTTTAATTTAAATTTTATTTAAATCTATAACCGTTATTAATCCATTCTATTATTGCTAAAAAATATATCAAAGGTACTGCTGCGTTTGCTTCTCTAATAATCTCTTTTTTAAGCTTGTTTAGACCGTAGATTATAACCGGCGAGGCAACTATTAAAGCAGTTGTCTTTTTGTGGTTTTTCATCCAATTTAATAATTTTTCTTTACTGAATATCGCATCATCTTGATTATTTTCTTTAGATGATGCTTCAATTTTTTTAGGGCTATATTTGTATTTTGAAACATTGTTTTTTGTTTCTTGAGCATCAATATTTAGTGCTGCAAATACAAAAAGTAGTGATAATAATTTAAAATTCAATTTCATATATGTCCCTGTTGGTTAATATTATTTTGTGCCGCCATACGCGCTCTGACTTGCTCAATCTTCATTGTATAGTCCCCACTCATTTGCGCGCACATTATTTGAAAATCCTCTTTAGCTTTATTTGCTTTCAACTTCGTAGCTAAAATTTTATATTCCGTAATCGCGAAAGCATCCAACTTGTGTTTATTTTTTGTTACCCAATAATCAAGAAACTGATCATCTGTTTTCATAAAAGTATCTTCATAGTAATTTCTTATGAAATCTAAAAGATTTTTACTATGACGTAATTTGTTCTTTTCAGGTTCTTTCTTAAACTTATTGATAGTATAAAGAGTTCCTATAACAATAATAATTGCTGCTGCAATTGTACCGGAACTATTTTAGGATTATTACGAATCTGGTGTAATTTTTCCTTAAAGTAAGAACCCAAAGAGCCGGGCTTGTTTTCTGTGTTTATTTCTGATTGTTTTTCTTGCTTAATTTCAGATTTCGGCTTATTAACTTGTTGATTTTGCACAAATTTAGCTTCAGCTTCATCCAAAGCAAAGCTATTAACTACAGGAATTAAAGTGACTAAAAACAGTATTATTTTTTTCATCATAAATTACCTCTTAGTTGTCAAAGCCTAGCCTTTTAAGAACATGGGGCATACTAAAAAAGCTCATAGCGTATTTATAGTACCCTAAGCCATTAGATGCTCCAAGATTAAATTTTCTTATAACTTCTTCTTCATAAGTTAATTTAATTTCTAATGCTTGTACAAAAAGCCTGAAATTTGGCACCATTTTTTCACATTCTACCCAACTTGCATTACTGTTAGTATTGGCAAATTTTGATGCAGCTCGTTCTTCGTCTCTCAATTTTTGCATTAATACAGAAAATTTAATTTTATTATATTCAGTTTCAAATGGTTCAAATGAATTTGGATTTTTTGCTAATAGATCGTTAGTTTTTGCTCTAAACGCACATTCTATAAACATCATATTATTTAATATATCACCTAGTTTGTTTGCCATCTCAATTATTTCCAACTGTTCTTTAGTCAAGTTATCAAGAGTATATAAAAAAACTTGGTGTAAATTATAAACTTTAAGTACCTCAAAATAGCCGGAATTATTAACGGTAGCCATTTCAACCTGATCAATTAGTAATTTATCAGTAGATTTCAGGTCTTTAACCATAGTAGTTCTTTGAGAAAGTTTAGCTTTTAAAGACTTTGCAAAAGCTAATACTGGAAGATCAATCTTAATGTTACCATTCAAAAGTCTATTCTCACTATAGTTACTATTGGCTTTAAGCGAGTTTTCTAAGCTGTTTTTTAGCTCTTTATATTCTTTGCTACTCATAAAGCCATCTATTTTTGATCTATTATTTGATTTAAATGACCCCATAAATGCCGTATAAGCCCTATTTGCCCAAGTTGGAGCATTATTATAGTGCTTTAAAGCAAAAACGGGGGTATTAAGTGAATTTAAGGCCAAAATAGCCAAAATTAGCTTGTTTTTCATCATTTTCTCCATTTATTAAATTACAGGTTAAAACAGGTTCAAAATATAAGTTAAGATATAATAACCCTTTATAGTAATAGTATAAATCAGGGTAATTCTATGTCAAAAGCCCCAGGGGGTTGATATTGCTATTTGGAGATTAAGTCTGATATTATAATAATATATGCTAAAAATGGAAATTTACGAGTCTTTACAGATTTAATAGAATATTGGAGGTTTTTATGAAGTTTTTTAGGATTCTGGCCTTGAGCGCCGTAATTTGTGCCAATATCGGCGCAATGGAGAGTGACATTAATCCGTTAGACTCTGAGCAACAAAACTTAGCTTTGAATATTAAAAAATTGCCTAAAGATATGAGCAAAGAAGTTGCTAAACTTTATTTTGATAAATTAATTAAGCGTACTGATTTTAAATCTGAGCAAGATTTAATTGATACTTTAAATACTTTTAATGCTGCGAACAAAGCTACAAATGAAGCAGTTAAAGATTATCTTAAAAACAAAGAAAAAATTGATCCTGAATATAAGAAGTTGATTGTCCCTGGAAATTCAACCAAAACATTTGCGAAGCAGTTTACAAGGTTAAAATGGGATTTAATTGATAACTTGATATCTGAAGTATATACCGAAGATATATCCGCAGTTGAATCTGTAGAAGCGTATCGAATCGACATCGCGCTTAAAATTTTATCTTTTGTAAAAAGATTTGGAGCATTTAATTGGCTAAAATATCTTCTTCAAGAACAAAATAATTTAGTTAAAAGTTTTATATTAAAAAATATTTCAGTAATTGATAATGATGACTTAGAAATGCTTCTTAAGGCTGGGTTAAATCCAAACATAATAGACTATCGAGCGGGATATGGAAACACAAAGTTTTTAGCTTCGGTCATAAGTAATTATGATTCTCAAAAATTAATATTTCACACAATTTGTCTTCATGCTATTTATGACTATAAAAACTCAGGTATAGATCATAATTCACGTGAAAAAAAGGCTTATGAAGCTGCCCAAGATTATATTAAGCGCGTTAAGCTTTTACTCAAATATGGAACCGATCCAAATTTTGTACTGCAATCTGGACTGCCCCTATTAAGTTTCATTTCGCTTAATAATTACATTGAACTCATTAAATATTTTTTTGAGGATGCCAAAATTAAAGCCGATCCTAACATTCAGGATCAAAATGGTCGCACGCCATTACATTATACAATTATGTCGATGCACAAATTGACAAATTTCATGCCTGCAACCGTAGATATTTTAAAAATCTTGTTAAAAAATGGAGCTGACACAAAGCTTAAAGACCGGAATGGCGAATCTGCGTTGGATTATGCAAATAAATTTTTAAAAGAACGTGAAAGTGAACTTTGGAATAATATGTCTATGGTTGATAAAACTAATTGGCAATTAGGTCGAAGTAATACACTTTCAAATGATTCTAATGTTAAGAGTTTAAAAGAGATAATAGAGCTTTTGAAGAAGTATAAAGGTTAAATTGAATTGTCAGTCAATATAGGGCTGTTGAAGAACCTGTCCCATTTGATACACTTAAATTATAGTAAAACAGCTTCAAAATGGAGACATTTTTTATGAAAAAAACAGTAATTTTATCATTAATATTTACCATGAATCTAACCTGTGCGGCTCTATCGCTTCCAGGTGAGGCTAAGCCAGAATATACAGATTCAGATAAAGAGATGTTATACCTTTGGGCATTTAGGAGTCTTAAACAGCTTGAAGAACGACAAAAATATGTAGATTTAAAGCATCAAGCATTAAATTCTATAGATAATTGTGATTTTAAGGTATTAAAGTCAACTTTAAAAGAGTTTCAGGATAAATTTGGTCAGAAAAATAAAGCTGCTTTTATAGAAAAATATCTTATTCCTCAGGTTAATAAGAATATCGAAAAAATTTTAAAAGAACCTAATGCTATAGATCAAAAAGCCAACAAACTTGGTAATTATCTGGGATTTGCTGGAATTTTAACTTCGGCTATTGGTCATAAGCTTTTACCCGAAAAAATTAGCTCTAATCTAAATGACAAAAGTGCAGAAAAAATGGCAATAGTCGGTGCCGGTTTGCTAGGATTGGGGTTGGCATCAAAACTTGCTGCATATGACAGATTCTTTGCAAAATTTAAGCATAGAGTTTATGTCAATATCTTGAATTATTTGATTTTAGAAAAAACTAAGTAATTTAATTAAATAATTTTATAAAAAGAGGGATGAGAAATATTTCTTATCCCTCTTTTTTCTTCTTAAATTTCCCAAATAATTGACCCGGCGATTTATTATAATTTACAATATGGTGGCCAAAATTACAAAGATAATAAAAGTATTTGAAAGCCCAATTTTATGTTGAAAAATTTTATCAAATTACTATTTATAGCTTTAAGCTGCTTTAGTAGCTTTTGTGCAATTATAGAAGAACCCGAATCAAAAACAGTTGATAAAACGTTTCAAATATTATCAGGTTGCCGGATCGTTAGATATAGTACCCGAGGTGTGCTAGTTCGCTTGCTTTTAATAGAAAAAGAATCAGGAGGCCAGCTTTCTTATTATTTTCGCAAAAAACAAATTAAAGGGTTCATGTATTTATGCCCGATACTTGGCGATAAAACATTGAAATCTTTGTCTGGCTTTAATGATCCTAAATTGAAACAAAAAAGTTGGGATTATATATTGTTGCATGCTTGCGAAATTGCTTCTTTGGAAATTGTACAACAAGCATTGGCCAATGGGGCTGATCCATTGGCGCGTGATTATGGAGATAATTCCGTAATTTTTTATTTAGAAAATAATGGGCAAAAATGTAGCTTCGATGTCTTATTTGATAACCCCGAAGGTGTAGTAATAAAAAACCCCAAAATTATTATAGAAAATAAGTTATTTGCGGGAAGATCAACTTATGGTTGGATACCGGCAAACTATGCTGAAAATGCATTGGCTCTGGATATTGCAGTAGAACTTGATAAAAAAAATACAGGTGGCAAGTCGTATAGCGTGCAGGATGTAGTAACCCTTAAAGAAAATATAAAATGGCATGAAGAAAATATCGAACAGGCCCAAGATAATGTCATAATTCCCAATTACGAAATAGAAGATAATCAAGAAATAGATACCAAATTGATTGAAAATTTCAGAGAGTTTCCAATTGGTAGTTTTCGAAATCCAGATCTAAAATTGAAAATTTTATTGGGTAAAAACTTTATTAAAGTAATATCTGACAAAGAAAATAAATACAAAAAAAAGTATCTAGATTTAGATACTTTGGCCACACTATATTCCCTTTTGATTTTCTGGAATTCTCAGGATGGACAAAGAATTAGTAACTTATTTAATATTTGGTCGGCAAACGCATATTTTGGCAATCTTGTGTTTTATTGTCTGATGGATGAGATGCAAGACAACGCTTATAGTCTAAATAATCAGATTCAGCTGAATAACGTTAATGTTATTGCAAAATATTTAATCCAAAATTTTGATAAATTTGAATCTGGTCCCCAAAAACTTTTTTTCTTAAGAGATTTCTTCAGATATCTTTTTGTGTTGTCCCATGAACCTGACGGCCCCAAAGAAGAATACCAAGATCTGCTTAAATTATTATTATCTTCCCCCAAGACCAATCTGTTATTAAAAAGCTGGGTCGCAAAAGACGAACTATTTCGTCCTGAAGTAAAAAAGGCGATACAGCTTTATTTATTAAAAAGTTTTATACTTAGAATGTTGCTTCGTGCGGACCCACCATTTCCAGAAGAAATCGCACAACAGATTGTAGAATTTTGGCAGCCCGATGAAAAATTTATGGAATCTTTTAGAAAGCCTAAAACTAAGCTTGAAAAAATAAAAAATTTTTTTAGTTTAAAGAAAAAGTAAAAACGTATAATTATGAACAAAGAAAATTTATCTCACTCTAGCGCAAAAGCATCGCATTATAATAAAGATGCTAGAAATTACGACGAATTTAATGAAGAAAATTCTAAAGTAATAAACAGCACAATAGAAAAGATACTAAAAGATCACAAAGTCAAAACTGTTCTTGATCTTACATGCGGCACAGGGTCGCAAGTATTCTGGCTTGCAAAAGCTGGCTACGATATAACTGGGGCAGATATAAGCACCCTAATGCTCAAAGTTGCAAAAAATAAAGCTAAACAAGAAAAGTTAGATATAAAATTTCTTGAAGGTGACGTGCGAAATTTTTACGTGGGTAAATTTGATGCAGTTATCACAATATTTAATTCAGTAGGCCATCTTACTAAATTGGATTTTGAAAAAGCCATGCGAAATATAAATAGCAACCTAAAACCTGGTGGCATTTATATTTTCGACATAAACAATTTAGATTATCTATTAAAAGACAATAATATAACCACGCTGACTATCGACTGGCAAAAGATTACTGGGGATATCAAAATTCGAGATATTCAATATAGCACGATAAGCGCAGATGGAATTTTGGCATCTTATACAATTTCACATGAACAAAAAGATTCTGAGAAACCCAAAATATCCCAAAGTTTCCAAACTTTACAAGTTTATTCGGCGCCGCAGCTTAAAGATATGTTAGAAAGAAATGGTTTTGAAGTGCTTGAACAATTAGGCATTGATGGGTCAAAATTTGTTGAAGGCAAAACTGATAGAATACTTACGGTTGCTAAGAAGATATAAGCACACCAAAGTAAATATGGGTTGAAAAAGTTTAATTAAGGAGATTTTCGATGATAAAGTTAATTTTGTTATTCTTCGCGCTGATAAATACTAATATCAGTAACTGCATGGGTTGGGGAGTGAACTGCGTCGATTGCTTGGACAAATTAGAAGAATATAATGAAACTAAAAAAGAAGCTCTAAATCTGTGCAAACTATCTGGTGTATTGGAAAAATATTGGAACAACCCTCAAGTCTGGGCAAAATGTAAACAAAATGGCGTGGCTTACGAAATACCCTATGAAGAGCCCGGTCCAGAATTTACAACTTCTAAATTCAAGTACAAAAACATTTATGCTCATGATTTCACATTTAGCCCATGTGGCAAATATCTTTTTGTACAAGAATATAACCCTTTTAGAGGGTATATGATAGAAAAAAAGACTGGTAACATAGTATTTACAATTAAGCCCATAAATGAGTGGCAAGAGGTTCAACATGCAGCGGAATTTAGCCCAGATGGGAAACATATTATCTATGTTTTAGAAGAGCGTATAATAAAAAATAAATTTATAATCATATGTGATGCAAAAACAGGAGAGGAAATTAAACGCTTCGATGTTACAGATATTTGCCCAACTTTTTGGCCCCACGTAAAATTTAATAAAAAAGGAACAAAAATTTTGTTGCAGGGCAGTTATGACACAATATTATTATTAAGTTTAAAAACTGGTAAAATTTTAAAAAGCGTTTCGCGAGAACAATATACGTCTATGGATTTGGATGAATATTTGCCGGAAGATCGAGCCTTCCATCCATTTAATACAGGCACGAGCAAATATAAACTTAGTGAAAAAAATCAGTTTAAATTGATCCAAGATGATGATAAAGAATATGGCGAAAACGGGGGTCTTATCGTTTTCCCATCGATAATTAAATGCAAACCTGATGGTCAAATAAGTAAGAAAAGCCGCGTATGTCAATTTGAACCGGCTAATAATATTTTTGCTAAAAAGTTTAATAAACAAGGGACATATTTTGGTCTTCTTGTTAATGGAAGACTTACGATCTATCCAACTCCAACGACTCTATTGAAAAGAAAATCACTTAAAGATTTATTGGTAATAATAAAAGAACATGTTGCTAATGCAAAGAGGTAATTGGATTAGTTTGGAATTCTAAATTTGCTTTTAATAAACTTCGTATTCTTTTAGCTTTAAAGACAATAGCTAAATATTTTCTAAGCGTATATAAACTTCTTTCTTCTGATAAGCAATTATACGTATATTCGCTTACTTCAGCCTCACCGCTTACATTTAATCTTTGGATGAACCCTCTCCAAACATTTACATCATTCGAATGATCAATAATCGGGGCAGCTCCATTTTTTAATAAAAGTATTAAAAAATCGCCCCATTTTTCTTTATCAGTTCTAAAAAATTCTCTTAAGGCAGGTGTTACGGCACTTTCTTGATTGTTAAATTCAACAGCTATCTTGGATTCAAAAAATAGTTGAATTACTGGTATATCACAACCGAAAATAGCCCTAATCATTACTGAGCGCTCAAACCGGTGAGCACATCCCGTAATGTAGAAATAGATTTTATAATTTGGATTAGCCCCCATTTTTAAAAATTCTACAACAACTTCAACTCTTTTGTCATCGTCTTTAGGATTTGAAAACGAATCATAATATTCTTCATATTTTTCAATGAAAAGCACATTAATGGCTTCTTTATAAGGTTCACCAGCTATTGAAAGAAGACGCATTTTTGAAAGTTTAAATGCTCTAAAATCAAACACTTGTCTGGCAAAATCAAGCTCTGAATTTATAGGAGTCTTGCAAACATTAAGATGGATTATTCTCTCTTTTAAATCCGTAAACGTAAACTGCCAATTTCGATAAAAAGATTTTTTAAGGTGATCTTTAACAACAGTATTAGATAACTTACTTGCGCAGTTAAACTCATTAAGAGCGTCTATTAACTCTTGTTCATTCTTAAAATCTTTATAATTTATTAGATTCCACCAAAAATATTGCAATATCAGCATTTGCATATCTTTTGGCAAACTTAAAATATTTTTACGAAGTTCTAGTTGCTCTTTAATTTCAGGATCTAAATTACTATTATCAGCGCTTTCCATTGAAAATATGACGGGATTGATTAATAATGCTACTAAAATAATGTATCTTAATTTATTAAAATAAGTCTTCATAAAGAGCTTTAATGGTTGTATATTCTGTTTGTTAATTTTTTTTAAACAATTTTATACTTAGTATAAGTGATAAATATGAAAAAAATAGTTCTGCTATTAATGTTTTTTAATATAAATTTTCTAAATTCTATGAAACAAGATGACGGTATTAATTCAGAAAGTGATGAAGAAGAGACCTTATCTATTAAATTTGATTCGAGATATCCATCGCCAGGATTTCTAAGCATGCCTCCTGAAAGAGTTACAAATTTTAGATTGGTTTCAAAAGAACCAAGTCAAGACTTATCTCTTTATCTAAAAATATTAGAATTTCTAAAACATTTTGATGTATAATATTAAATAAACATTTAACTTTAGGGGATTTTATGAAAAATCAAAGAATATTTATTCTTATATTTTCATGTCTATTTGCAAGCACTTATTGCATGGACGAACGTGCTGATGCACCAAAAGAGTTAACTGATATACCTATGAAAGAAATTAAATCCATTGAAGATTTAACTCAATTTTCAAACAAAATGATAGCTTATAAAGCTAGACACATTGGCTGGGATTCAGGGCCATATAAAGATCTAAGGTATGGGTACTTGAAAAAATTTGTGTGTTCCACAGTTCACGGGAAAACTGTGGAACATGAAATCAAAGCTTTTATAAATGAAGGAAAAGATTTTTCAGATCCGATTCTTGAAATTATATTAAGTGAGAGCAATGACGAATACTCGCATTGGAGAGGTGAAAAAATATATATGCGACTGCTAACTCGGCAGGAGATAAATATGATAAAGGATGGCTTGGATTCTGGAGAATATGATATTGCCTATTCATCAGTGAATTTATTGAAATCAGAATTATTATCTAAGCTTACAAAAGAAGAAATACAAGATCCTAAGTTAATAACAACGGTTTCGGATTTGCCCATAAGAAGCTTGCCTCGTCCAGATTTTCATGGAACTGTCCAATATCATGATTGTGATGGGGTCGAAAATCCAAAGGGCCAGAGTATAAACACAACTCGTGAATTATCTGGTTGGTACAATGTCTTTGAATCAGAATCGTTGAATGATAATGCATATAATGCGTACCATAAAGCTTTTTCAAAAGAAAAAAAATAAATACCTAGGAAAATATGCTGGAATTGATTAACAATAATATTATAAATATAGACTTTAAGAATTTCATTGTTAATTGCTATTGTTTTGTTCTGCGATGCTCTTTAAAATATAGAAATATTCTGAATCAATAGGGATTTGAAGGGTCCCTCCTCGACCACTACGAACATTTCGACTACAAGAAATTTGTCCTTTAAGTTGTCCGCTATGATAAAGTTCGCAAATTAAAGTATCGTTATCTATAGTTGCTGTATAAGCTTCCGTTTTTTCTAATTTTAATCTTTTAACATTTTTAATATTTTTTTCATTTATCGATCTAAGAGTTTCAACATTACGAGAATTTCCCCCAGTTTTTAAAGCTTGGGCCGCTGTTATTACTGCAAACTCTTCCCACGCATCTTGCATTGATTGTATCGTATTATTTAACAATAAAATCGCGAAATAATATAATATTTTATTTTTAATCATTTTTGCCCCTAATAATAGATTATAAATTTAAATTTATATCGAATTATAGCACGCTTTTTAGAGATTTTAAACAGAAATTAAATGGTGATCAAACTGAAGAAGAAGCTAACGAAAATAGCTTTAACGTTGACGAAGTTGACTAATAGGCAATTATATTTACAATAGAATATAATCAATAAATCGCTAATAAATGGGGTATTTATGAAATTTATAAATTATCTTTTTTCGAGTCTACTTTTAATAAATTCAAGTTTAATGTTTTCAATGGAATCTAATCAAGCCGAAAGACAAAGATTAGGTCTGATACTAATTAAAGCTGTTCAAGCTAATAATATTGGAAACGTTAGGCAGTTAATACAAGCAAATGCCGACCTTAATTTAAAAGATGCGTACGGCTTAACGGCACTTAGATGTGCTTCAGTACAAGATCATCAAGAAATGGTCAATTTACTATTAGATTCTGGCGCCAATATTAATTTGCAAGATAATGCCGGTTGCACTCCTATTTTTATCGCGATTAGAAATAACATAAATGAAGTAGCTGCATTATTAATAAGAAGATCCGCAAATCTGGATTTAAGAAATAAAGAAGGCCAAACCCCTCTTATTTGGACTGCTTTTATGTGTCAAATCGATTTGGCAAAATTATTAATAGCAAACTCAGCCAATCTGAATATCCAAGATAGTGAAGGCAAGACCGCTTTAATTTGGGCATCAGAACGGGGATATATCGAGATAATTAAGCTATTATTAAAAGCGAAAGCTAGTCTAAATATACAAGATAATGACGGAAAAACTGCATTATGGACTAATATCGAACCAACAGTTGCAATATTGATAAAGTCGGGCGCCAATGTATTTATCAAAAATAAAGATCAAAAAACAGCACTAGACTGGGCCTATAAACATAAAAACGGAAAAATTATTAAGCTAATAGAAGATAGAATAGCTCAGACAAGTGCCATTTTTGAGGCTATTAATTCAGGAAATCTCTTGACGGTTAAAGAGCTAGCAAAAAAAGTATCTATGGGGGCGTATGATGCAAATGGAAATAACCCTTTACATGTAGCTGCAAAGTCTAACAAGCCTGAAATTTTTATGTTAATCTTAGCAATAAGACCGCAATTAATAGCGGATGCAAATAATCTTAACCAAACGCCATTGGAAATAAATCCAGGAATTGCGAACTATTTAATAGAAAATACAAGGCATTAATAAGGAACTTTTTATGAAAATTCTATCAATATTTTTTATGTCTTTAATAGCGTTTAATGCATTTTGTATGGACCAAGAAGAGTTTGAAAAACTTCTTTCAAGTAAAGAACCTGCTTTAGATTTGGACCCAGAAGGCAAATATATTAGTGACGTAACCATGATGGTAGAATTTTTACAAATTAAGAAATATAACCCTAAAAGATTTGAAGAACTTATAGAAGTTGATTACAGAGAACATCCTCGATATAAAAAGATATTAGAGCGTATAAAAAGTGAATCTGATTCTTCAAAGTTCATAACAATGGATTATGACTCGCCAATACTGCTTGATTACACAGAATTTGTGAAGGATTTAAAAGAAAATCGCCTATTTAACTTGTCTGAAGAAGATCAGGCCAAAGTTCGTGCTGTAATTTCTGAAGCAGTAAAAGATAGTGATCAGGATAGAAAAGCTGACGCAAATAATTTTAGCACCGACGAAGTTGATTAATGGGAAAACACTATGAATATTCTTAAATTACAACTATTTTTACTTTCAAGCTTAACTTTAAGTCTATATTCTATGAATACAGATGAAGAATCTAAACAGGATTTTGAGATTTCAAGGCCATCTGTTGAGCCAGAAGAACCAAAATCTAGGGGCCTGAAGAAAATTGTTAACTTCAAAAGAAGACAAAATCCACACAGATTTGGGACATACAGGATATATAGAAGAAGAAATGAATCTGGTTGGATGCAATAAAACCAAGAGAAAATTTATGTACATAAAATATTATCTACTATCAAGCTTTATATTTTTTAATTCAACTTTTTCAATGGTACCAAAAAGCGAGCAAGAGCCAAATTACGTTGATAATCTATGTAATATTTTCGAAAACAAAGTTTTAATTTGTGATATTAATAAGAGAATTAATAAGAGCCCGCGAGATATAACACAACTAATATCAGAACACGTTTTTGATTATCTAATAAATGCTAGAAAATACAAAAACGAGAAAGAATTAATAGATTGTCTTGATGCGTTTAATGGAGCAAATAAGATAACAAACAAAATTGTTAAAAAATATTTAATAGAAAAATTTAATTTGCCAGCAGATAGTTTTGATGTTTTTAATGATCGAACAGCAAAACTATTTTCAAAAAAATTTACTGAATTTAAACTGAATTTGATAAATAATTATATTTTATCTTGGGGACAAGATCCAGAAGTACGATCCACGGTGGTTGGTACCTTTGAGGCTTTTAAATGGTCAAAAAGAAAAGCAAAAAGCGATCCTAAATATCAGTCGAAATTAAATGAACAACTAACTGGGCTGTGCGATAACTATAATAATAGTGGGTCTTTGTATAAAGATGATTATTTAAATGATATATCGGTAATTATACAATTAGGTGCAGATCCTAATGCTATAGGCCTGCATAAAATTTCAAGCTCTCCAGAAAAATTTTCCCATACACATTTACATGTTGCTATCGTGAGAGGAAACACAAAATTAGTTAGACTTCTGATAGATTGTGGGGCAAGCCTAAGTAAAAAGTATAAAGAGCTCCCATTCGGTGAAGAGGTTCCATTCGTTGATGCTATTAAAGACTTAAGTAGCTGGTATCCTCATGAAACTAGTGGAGATGTGTGCAGTGTTGCAATATTGCTATTGCAACGTGGGGCTAAATTGCCGACAGATTCTATCTTAGAAAATAGCGAAGAACTTATAAAATGGATAAAAAATCTTAAGTGGCTAGAAGAAAAAATATCAACTGTTGATAAAGACATAGAAGGATTTAAAAAAGTGCATCGACCCGACGAGTGCGCCAGATTAACAGAAGTGTATCTTGATAAGAAAAATAAAATCAAAAAGTTAATAAAATTGATGAGAGAAAAAATATTAGAAAATCAAAAAATAGAAATATCAAATATTTATTAGGGGTAAATTTATGGATAATAATCAAACACTAAGCAAAAGTGCCCAATCTGTCCAAAATCTGTTAGATAAAAAAGGTATAAAAACTAAAGTTTTAGAATTGCCATCAAGTACAAGAACGGCGCAAGATGCAGCCAATACTATTGGTTGTAAAATCGAGCAAATAGTTAAGTCGCTAATATTTAAAACAAAAGATAGTAATACGCCAATATTGGTTCTTGCAAGTGGGCCCAATAGAGTAAATGAAAAGATTCTTGAAGAAATTGTTGGTGAGAAAATTATAAAAGCTGATGCTGATTTTACACGTGAAGTTACTGGTTTTGCAATCGGGGGAATCCCACCAGTCGGTCATAAGCAATCTATAAAAACTTTTATTGATAAAGACTTAATGAACTACGACGAACTTTGGGCCGCAGCTGGTACGCCAAATGCTGTATTTTGCTTAAAGAGTATTGATTTAAAAAATTTAACAGACGGCGCAGTAATAGCTATTTATTAATTGATTCATAAAAAAGTATTCTGTTAAACATTAACTTCTCTTAATCATCATCTGGATTTTCTGGAATCTTTAAAGCTTTTGCTACCCTTTCACGCGCGGTTTCATCAACCTCCAAATCCATATCTTCTTCAGGAGCATTGTTTTTAGAACAAAATGCATGCCTATAAAGCTTTAAGATATCTGATGGCAATGGTCTTTTTGAAAAATATTTTTCAAAGTTTTTTCCTTTTGCAAACCAGGCAGGAGAAGGATGATGTTCAGTTTTATTAAAAGCTAAACTGTGCAAATAATCGCCATGGCAACGGTTTGCGCATTCTAATATTTCTCTAAGCGCGCCATAATTCCCTCCGGCACCTGCATAAGTAATATTAGCACCATTCATTCCATTTTTAGTAAAAATTAGGGCTGAGATCACTGCTAGTTGTAGGGGCGTATAACCATCTTTGCCAGGTTTGTTAATAACGCCCTTTAAGCGATCATTAATAGCAAGAAGTTCTATAAATTTATGAATTATTACTGATTTTAAATATGGATCATAAATACCCAATTCTTTAAACTTTCTAGTATCATGTTCGTCTATAAATTCATGAAGCTGTGGGAAAAGTCTTCTTTCTAAAATACGAAATGGAAAAGAACCTGCAACTGTATGAAATAATGTATTCTCGCCAGCTTCATTAAAATAATTTGCTGTAGTTATTTGATCACAAAGTTCTTCTTCTGTTGGTGCTTTTTCTCTTTTAATAAATTTAACAACTTTTTTTAAGTTACTTTCTGCTGGTGGATTTAGTATCGTTTCTACATGCCATCCACCATGAATTAAAACATCTTTTTGAAGCGGGGTTGTATCACGAATAGAATAATTGAATGTGCCTGAATCTACACTTTTATTAAAATAATCTTTATCCATCCCAAATAAATTATTAAATATATTAACTATCATGAACATGATAATTATAGACTTTTTCATACACCTACTCCCGGGCTAGTTAATAATAAATCAACTTGTCTTATCAGGACGGAAATATAGTAAATAAAAATCCCGTTGTCATTTTTTTTATTTCTTTTTCTAATCTTTTGATATCCCGATTATCTTTTTAATATCGTGCTATTTTTTCTTGATATTTTACGAGAAAAGATCAGACTGTTAAATGTTTTTTGGAAAATAGTGCTGAGGGTTAGGATGTTTATCTAAAACACCCACAGAAGCAAGAAAACTTGGCTCGTTTTTGGAGAATTTTATAAGAACAAAGTTCAATAATAAAATAATTATTTTAAAATAGGGTAAATATGAATTTAATTAAGCTTTTTACTATAAATCTGCTTTTTATATTTTCTGCTCAATCTATGAAACATAAAGGAAAGAAGCCTCAACTGAGGTATTTGGGGTCTCAAGAAAAAAAATCATGGACAAGAGAATATTCTTTTAATCATGAACAAAAAGAAGAAATTTCAAATTTTTGCAGACAATCTGATCTTGGGGCAATTAAAAAATGTTTAGAAATTTTCACAACAGATGATCAACGCACAGATTTATATAATCTGCTACTCTTTCTTGCACCTCTTGATAGACAACTAGCCGTAATACAATTTCTCATAGATAATTGCATTAATGATCCCATTTTTTTGTCTAATTTAAATATGGCATTACTATATGCTGTTAAAGTTGATAATAATTTAGAAATAATAAAAATATTGATAGATAATGGTGCAAATGTTGTTAAAGCTAATGCTTTCCAAACAGCAATTGATTGTGATACCTCTGATGCATTAAAATTTTTAATCAAACTTGGGAGCCCGATAAATTCTGCAACTGGATGGCATGATAATAAGGTAGGCTGGCGAGATATAATTTATGAAATCACCCCGCTGGAGTATGCGATTCATCAATCTAGAGCTCAAGCTGTTAAATGTCTTTTGGAAAATGGTGCTGATATCGCAGATATTTATCCAGTAAAGGGATGTCGCGGCTTTGAAGCAAAGAGAGGTGGCTTTAGAATTTCAGCTTTAGATTATGCAAAGATTAGATATTATCAAGTATGGAATACAACAGATAACTTGGATAATGATGTATCCAAGTGGCCATACGAGCTTAGAAAAGCAAAAGAAACTTGGGAAATTGTTGAAGAATTTTATAAAAATTTAAAGAACTAAAAATCATAACAGTTCATGCTTTAATCCCATTTAGTTTTTAAATTGCGAATGTTCTAAAGCTGGGCTCTTAGATTTAACTCTTTCAAAGCTTTGAGTAATCTCTTGCTCTAACTCATCCAATTGCGAAGTTTCCAAATATTTTTTTGCTAACGCCATTTTTTTAGCAATAAGGGCAGGTAATCCTTCCTGAATTTCACGAGGATGCACGGTGGTGATTAAAGCCCGCGTAAGATTACCATGCATTAGCCTTATAGAAATATCTAAAGGCGTGTGGCCATATCTGTTTTGTGCCCCAACGTCGGCTCCAGATTCAATAAGAACTATCGCCATCTCTTCAGCAAATGTAGTTATAGCAAACTCATGTAGCGGTGTATAATCATATAAATCTCTCGCATTGACATTATCACCCGCCGCAATAAGCACTTTTGCTACTTCAATCTCGTTATGATTTGCAGCATCATGTAATCGTGTCCGTCCTGTGTGCATTGCAAACATGCAATTGGTTGATGATAACACCAAAAACAGTTTCAAAAATGAAAATTTCATAAATTTAGTCCCTTAATTTTAGTCCATGTTTAATAAGTTCTTTTTCTGTCTCTTGCCAATTTTTATGGTGCACAGATTTGATGCCATACCTTTGCGCGCCTTCGATGTTGGATTTGCTATCGTCGACAAAGAAGCAAAATTCTGGATCAACATTAATTTTTTTTACAGTGCGCTCGTAAATTTCTAGTTCTGGTTTAATTTTGCCAACCATTTGAGGAATTATAATGTGAGCCTCTTCAAACAAGCTAAATAATTCGGGCATTTTGGTTTTTAATAAATCAAAAGATTCAGGATCCCAATTAGAGATTATGCTTAACTTAATACCGCTAGATTTGCATTTTTTTATAAACTCTAAACCCTCATGAATAATTTCCGTTAGATTTACTAATAAGTCTGGTAATAAAATAAATTCGATCCCGTGCTTTATTAAATCTCTCTCATATTGGTCTTTAAAGAACTTATCATGCTCAGATTTGTCTATATTCTCTTTGATTTTGGAAACTATTTCATGCCCAGAAACTGTTCCCAAAATCCAGCCTGATTTACAATTTGGCCCACAAAATAAAGCTGCGAATTCAAATGCGCGATTAAAGATTTTAGTTTTGGGAAACTCGCCCGAAAGTACTTTTTGTAAACTATCACTTTTAGCTTTGTGCAGATTTACTTCGGCTTCGCGCAATAAAACACCGCCTAAATCAAATATAACTGCTTGTTGGGGTGTATTTGTTTTAAGATTCATAGTATTAATCTTTTGTTCACGATACTGCTAAGTTGCTTGAAGTTTTATAAAATATCTTATTTTTTACTGCTTAAAAATTCACAATATTGACGCGCGCTGTCTTCCGTTTCTCCAACAAAAATATAAGTATCTTTACCTGAAGTATCGAGAACGTAATAAAGTTCCATAAAATAGCGGGAAAGAATAACATTTTTCTTTATTTTAATTACTGGGATATTATAAAATGTATGATTAGAAATAGTAAAACTATCATTTTTGGTGTGGCCAAACCTACTATATATTTCGCTAATCTTCATTTTTTGTACGATGGTCCTTTCGGGGTTTGAAAAACTTTGACCGGGGATTATATTAGAGAATATGCCTAGGCAGAAAAAAATCGAAATAATATTTAAAATTTTCATAAAATCTCCTTAAATTTGTTTTTTTTAAAGCCCAAGTTCTTTGTCTGTCTTGCAAGCATATTGGCTAATTATTGCTTGTATGCTCTCGCTTTTGCAAGATTGATCAAATTTCCTTCCGAATAATTTGCCGCAACTAATTGCTTCAACAACAAGCTCACGTTGATAGCGATCTTCCATGTTATCAAAAGTATAGGGGTGTTTATACCCTCGATTCCACACAACGAGCATGATCGGTTGTTGTATTATTTCACTTAAGCATCCCTTTAAAGATAAAAAAGTTGATGGATAATGTTCTTGATCAGATGTCGTTTGTATTATCAAAGGAAGAATAGTTTTATCTTCTATCATAAGTTGAGCATGTTTGCGGTTTAATATTACCCATTGTGGATTTATGCGTTGATGTTCTTGTGGTATATCTTTTAAAATTCGACCCTCATAATAAAACGATGATACAGGGTCTTGATGATGGTTCCACCAATGTTCAAATATACTAAAATCATGTTTCATAACCTCTTGATAAATGTACGGGAATGTTTGAAGCGGAACAGAATCTCCGGAGACAAATATGAATTTCTGATTTTCTGGATTTTCAAGCGCCTTTTTTAACATAGCTACTTGCATTTCCATGGTATTTGCCCAAGTTGAAGGGATCTTTTCAGGCATCTCATATTGTTTAAATGAGCTATGCGGATTGAATTCTTCTTTTGAATGGATATATATAGAAGATTTATCCGCAGAATTTTCAAAAAATCTTTGCCATATGGGCTCGTGGGTGATATTAGCAATCGTTAAAAATAAAAAAGCTATTTTGCTCGCCATGAAGATTTCCTTTGTGCTTGGGCTTTTTTTCTAAATTTAATATAATATTATAGGCTAAATAAGCACAAATCACTAGGATGTCCTATGAAATTAAAAAAACTGTCTTTAGAACTAAGAGAATCTTTTTAAAGTTAAACCTTTTTAATAATTCTTGAGCTTGCTCACCAGCTGGTCATTGCCTACTAATATTTGCTAATCACATCTTCCAAAATTGTGAGCGGCACGGCGCCGGTTTTTAGGATATTATTATGGAATATTTTAATATCAAAATCTTTACCAAGTTTCTTTTTGGCCATCTCTCGAAGTTCTAAAATTTTTAATTGTCCTATTTTATAAGAACAGGCTTGTCCGGGCATCACAAAATATCTTTCCACTTCTGTTTTCGCCCATTGCCTGGAATATCCAGTTGTTTTTATCATATATTCAATTGCTTGCTCTTTTGACCATCTTTTATAGTGTATCCCTGTATCGATAACCAATCTTGTGGCCCTTAACAGTTCAAATTGTAAATAGCCCAACTTTGAAGAAGGTGAAGAATGAAAATTTTCTTCAAAAGCCAGCCGTTCAACGTATAGGGCCCAACCCTCTATAAAAGCATTAGGGAGATATATTTTTCTTAACTTAGGAATCGGCATTTGAAACTGTAATGCGATTTGAAAATGATGCCCCGGTTCAGCTTCATGAATCGTCAATGTTTCCATATTATATTTTGGGGAATTTTCCATATTCTTCAGATTAACAAAGAATGTCCCGGGTCGTGATCCATCAAGACTTGGTTGAAAATAATATGCGGCACTTCTTCCTTCTTCTTCAAATTTAGGAGCCGCCTGAATTTTTACTGGAGTCCTTGGACTTAAATCAAATAAAGATTTTAATTTTTGACGACTATTTTCAAGAATTATCTCATAGTCTGCGAGACACTCTTTTCGTCCATTATCAGTATTTGGGTAATAAAAACTTGGGTTTTTAGAGAATTCTTGTAATAAAGTCCCCAAGCTTTTATTTTCGTCTACCATAAATTCTTCAGTAAAAACTTTACGGATTATTTTTTCAAGATTTTGAACTTCTTGTAACCCTATTTCATGAATTTCATTAGGAGATAGATCGGTCGTTGTATGATGTTTAAGTGTATATTCGTAATATTTATCCCCGTCGGGTAGCGCCCATACGCCATTATTATTATTTACGGTCTCAAGTAGTGTTTGTAAATAATTAATTAAGTTTTTATAGGCAGGGGAAACCTCAGAGTTTAGTATTTTTATAGCTTGATCAAGAAAGATATGTTTATTATCTATTTTTATTTCTTCGAGATTTTTCTCTAAATATTTATAAATAATATTGTCAGTAGTGTTTTCAGGTATCACTGTTTTTATGCTGCTAATAACCCGTTCAAGCGCAAACTTGGGCAGCAAAATTCTCTTGCTTTTTTGTAGTTCTATAAATTCGGTAATTTGCTGTAATTGTGCAGGGATCTTTGTAAGTCTTATAATAAAATTTTTTACGTCTTCAGAGTTTTCGATTTTGTGAAACTGTGTAAATATTGCGAGCAAATCAGATAATAGGCCACCCATCTGGTGAACTCTATATTTATGAAACAAAAATTTTTCGCCATCTATTGCATGTTTCAATTTCCAAGAAAATATAGCGTGGGATAATTTTTGTTCCGGCGAAAGTGTATCAAGTTGGTAACTTTCTAATAATCTTAAATTTTCTTTTTTTTCTTCAAGCTTTGACAGAATTGCTTGTATCGAAATGTCATTAAGATATTGATTATGTTCTTTGATGCCCAATAACTCAAACAGTCCAAGCTTGGTTAATAATTGCGGATTGTTAGATAAATGTGATATAAAAAGTTTGTCAAAAAAACTGTCGATATTTTGAGCTCTGCTTTCTATTTCCAAAAAATTATTTTCTGATTTTGCATCGCTTTGAATTTCATGGGCAAGCTTCAGGGCCCTATCCATATTGTTATCAAGCAGGGCGATAATCGATTCCCAATACAGCCCGCAGTTTGATTTTTGAGAAAATATTTGTTTGAAATTATCACCCAATAATCTCGTGTTAATTAAATTCATTAACAATAATCCTATAAGAAGAATTTTTTTCATACTTATAACCTAAATTTCATAGTCGAATTGTGAAATTCAAAAATAGTTAAAAAGCGGGGCTGTTTGTCGTGAATATATCATCTAATCTTAGAATGTCTATTTTGGTTTTAATTATTTTAAATATAATTTATCTGAGTATAACTCGCTCTAAATATTTTTTAAGCATCTTGTTGAGTTTGCTTTTTGATGTTATCTTGACCCAGATTTTTGATTAAACTATGGGAGTCGATTTATGGATCTTAAAAAAATTATATTTATATTCTTATTTAGTTTTATGAATATTTCTTGCATGGAAGATACCCCAAATCCTAAGGGACCCGAAGTAAAAACTATGACACAGGACAACGACATTTTTGTTGCCTCAAGCAGGTGCGAATCGTCTGCTGCATGCTGTTTGAAACTAAAAGAAAACCTAAAATATTGTTTTAATGAGCAACGTTGTTGTTATTGTCTTTTAAGAGATATTTATTGTTTTAAAAAAACAAGTGCTGGAAGACAATATTGCGTAACTAGAAATTTGCTAGAATTTTGCTGTTGTCGTTGTTGTGATCACGTTGAGCCCGACCACCAAGTTTGTTGCGACGATGAACATTGCTGTTTTTGTTTAAGTGCCGAGCGTTACTGTTGCAGACCTCATTATGCTCCCGGTTCAAGACCAGCCAAAGGTTTATGCTGTACGTGCGAAGAGCTGAAAGAGGGCTGTTGTTAATAAAAAAATTAAAATAACATTTGATCCGACACGCGTTCATTTCTTGTCATATTAAAACTCGGTAAAACTCGATTTTTTATTTATTAATTAAGTTTTTAATTTCTGTAATATCTTCATGCTTGTTCATCACGGGTTTTATGTATTTGTTTGTTTTTAACAATTTCGTCATATTTTAACAAAATTATAGTTGAATAACTTGATAATGTAAGAAATATATTAGTTTTTAAACTATTTTCTAATATGGCGAAGTTTAGGTAGTTTATTAGTAGACCTAAAATTCCGTAATATTGAGCCAGTGTACTATTGCCCCTAAAAATATTCTTATTAACAAAGTCTTGAGAATAAATCATAGAGACTATGGCCAAAGCAAATGGGCTAGCAAAAATCTTATTATACCAAGGATATTTTTTAAAAATCCTAGCTGCTGACGCAGACTCCAGATTTCCGCTTGTGTGGTCAAAGTTAACGCTTTTTGGGGCAAATGTATTTAAGGCATAATACCCAGCGGCTGACCAGGCTGAAAAGATTAAAGCCTGTTTTTTTGAGGGTATCGACTGCAAGATAGCTGATTTTAGATCATCTAAAGCCGAGGCTTTCACGTCTAAGATCGGCTTAGTTTTAACTTCCTGCGTGCTGATTTCTTGAGCACTTATTGAGATAGGATTTATCCCATAAAGCGCCAGCATATTAAGCATTAAAGAGTAAAATTTCATATTTAGTATCTTTATTTTTCTTCTGTAATAATGCTCAGATCCAGCGGGAAATCTGTTAAATTCTTGAGATTATTCGGGTCGCTAAAATCATATTTTAACCACACTATAGTCCCATTTTTTTCAAGGATTCTTCCGTCTTCTTTGGCAAGAACTTTTACTGACTTATCTTTATCTTCAAATCTCCAGCTGTCGATTCGCTTATTGTTCTTATCATAAAAAATAATCCAATAACCTGGGGCGACTTTATACCGAATTCCCTTGTTATAGATTATTTTGTACTTTGTTGGCCTAGGCTTAGGCGCATTCTTATCTAGTTTTCTTTCCATTACAGGGAAGAAAAGGCCATGTTCGATTGTAGCAAGAGCTTGTCCATCGTAAGTATAAAAAGTTACATATTTTGATGTGTAAGCGATCCCGCCAGTTTCCGCTGCTCCCTCATAGACCATGTAAGATGCACTTGGAATCACTGCCCCGCTAGGCTCCATATAGGAGGACCCATCTAGGCTATTCTCAGAACCAATAATAGGGAAGCTTAAAAGCGCAAGATAACCTGCTAATCCCCTTAATACTAACTTTTTCATGTATTCCCCCAAATAGATTATATAATTTAGCTACTTTTTTAGCTTAAACTAGGGGGTTTTTTATGTCAAAAGCCACGGGTCGGCCTATTTTTGATATTTTGGGCTTTTTACTTAAAATTATGTTGTTGATATACTGATAGTTGCTTGTTAGATAACTTAGTTTTGATTAAACAGGGACTACACTCTAAATGAAAAAGCTCGGATTAATAATTTTATCTCTTTACTGTTCTTTTACCTATTCTGCTACACAGGTCAAGGTCGAGGCAGGCAATAGCTCAGAACATCTTTCTCAGGTTGAAATCGATGCCATTAGCTGCATCGATAAGTGCGATTATAATGCGACAGAAGAACTACTGCAAAAAAGTGGCCCCATAAATCAGGCAATTATAAACGAATTAAAGCGGATTATTATTTGGAAAAGAAATGCTGAACAAGAATTTTTGTTTGTAAGAGGCTCTAAATATAAAAGCAATTCTGATCTTAAATTGAATATTTATCTGGGCACTACGTTTATGTCTATGGCACTGATTCCACTGTTTCTGGCACTAGAAGTGTTTCAGGATAAAAGAGGATGGCATAATAAAGCAAAGAGCGAAGCCTTTCGGACTTTTTTGGCCACAGGTACAGGTTTTTTCTTGGGTTCATGTTACGCATTTGTGGATCTTATAAAATATAAGTTTATAAAAAGCTATATAGAAGAAAACCAAAACTGTGCAGATGAACTTGAAAAAACAAAATCTAATATAGAGAACTTAAAAAAAATCTTAAACTTATTAAAAACAGTAAGAGCGTCAGAAGATGTTTAAAAAATTATTATTCTTACTAACAATTACGAGCTTAAATTTTGTCAGAGCTGAAGAGGAAGAAGAGTTTTACTTGATCCCTCGTGAGGTTGTTTATTCTTTGGATAATGCAAGAATTTCAAGCGCAGAAGCGGTTTTAAAAAATGCTATACAAACTTATAATTTCGACAAATTCGAAACGGTATTTAATAAAAATCAAAATATAGACAATAAAATTAAGTCTAATTTGTTTCGGTTGGTCGAAAAATTAAGCAAAGATAAAGAAAAGAAAATAATTAAAATCCAAGATAATCTCGAGTCTTCAGGCTTAGAACTGTTTTTGCAATTTGGTGGTTTGGGGACAGTGATTACCGCTATCGGTGGATCTTTGTTGTATGGGTCAATCGCAGTTTTAAAATTAGCTGCAAATTCTTCGGATCATAAAATGAGTTTGGGGTCCGCATCTTTGTGTTTGGCTCTGAGTGGCTCTGGGATTACTTTAGGTGGCCTAAAATTATTACAAATGATTCTTGAAGCAAATAGCAAAGAAAATATTAAAGATGAAACTGATAAAAATTTGTTTAAAAAACAAAAATATCAGACCCAGTTAAACATTTTAAATAAGTGCAAGATTTTATTAGGACATAAAGAGCAGGCAATCAAATGAAAATCAATATTTTAGCTGTTTTAGTATTTGTTTTTTCTTTACAAAACTTAGTAGCTTTCGATGGCGGTCAATACCACTATGCATTGAAGTATACCATTGAACATATAACAAATTTAGATGCCGATGGCGTCAAACATAATTTGGATTCGATCCCAGACGGTCTATATAAAGAGGACAAAGAGAAGTTGCTGAAGGCGATTGAGCTCATGGAAGAGTATATAAAAACGGGCACCAGCTATGAGGCGGGAAACTTAAAGATAGAACTGTTTTTTGGGTTGATAGGCCTAACTGCTTATATATTGAACAAACGGTGCGATCAATTGGCTGAAAAATATACAGGAACTGGGGTTATAATAGGTTCTATTGCGTCTATAATAGCAGGCACATATCTTTCATTTAAGCTTGTAGATAAAATTGATGACTGCCATGTTAAGCCTAGAAAGATGAAAGAATTGGAAAGAATCAAGCAGCTTGTTTCTGACGTCGGGATATATGAAAATTAAATTGCTATCCTATTTTTATGTTTTTCAATCAATTTTACCGAACCAATCAGATGTATACGGAGAGGAATCAGAATTAAAAGATGCTTGGTAAAACTTCACTATGGACCCTCCAAATTTTAAGTATATGTTATTATTGCTCTCATTTCTTAATACTTCTAAATTAAAATCATAGTAGTTGGATGATTTAATAAAGTCTTCGGCTCTAAAACCGCATCTACAAGATCTAACTTTTAAATTTTTTAAATCAATTTGATAAAAATCTATAGAACTACCATGCTTAACTACCGCTATGGCAAAATCTTCATTTTTAGGTCTAACGATATCAAGAGTTTTTTTATAAAATTCATTGTCTACTTTTGCTGATGCAATTAAATTGGTGTTGAACTCAAACCCGCTATGCCTGCGACGATATTTTAAATTATATTCTTCATCGATAAGCAAAGCGCCATCTTCAAGTTCAACAATTTTTACCCCAAATAATGTTATTAAACTTAAAATATTAAATGCAAAAAATAGCTTATAAAATAAAATTTTGCTTATATTTATTGTCATGTTTTCTCCCTAAAAAATTACTTCTTTCTAAAGTACTTGTGGTAAACAAGAATTATGCAGGCAATACCACCGATTGTTGCCCAAGAAGTTAGCACGTTGCGCGTTCCCGGGCTGAACCATCCTTCTTCTTTGTCTGGCTCAGAATGCGGTTCAGAAATTTCATCTTCAACTTTGCTGTCTTCAACAAGTTCGGGATTTCTCTTTTTCTTATATCCTCTAATTAGGTTAGCAACATCTTTGTGTCCGGCTTTTATAGCCTTATCTAAAGCGGTTCTGCCGCGGCGGGTTTTATTCTCGACATTAGCACCTGCTTCTAGTAGCAATTTAGCAATTTCGATGTTCCCACTTTTTGCCGCGCACATTAAAGCAGTTTTAAAATGCCAAGGTCTCAATTTGCCCTCTATATTAATTTCAGGAGACTGTATCAAGGCTTTGACGACATCCGGGTTACCCTGCTTTACTGCAAAAATTAAAAGTGGATCGCGTCTGTCTTCTATATTTGGATTGGCGCCCGCTTTTATAAGAGCACTAACAAAATCTGGATTCTTGGTTAAAACTGCTGAAATAAGATGTTGTTGTCCGAGACCGTATTTGGGTATACTAGCGTTAACATCTGCGCCTAGTTTTATGAATTCTTCAACCAAACTTATATGTCCATATAATCCGGATACTAGCATAAATGTCCCAAGCTCATATGGATCGTTCTTAATTTCTGGTCGCTTTTCCAAAAGTCCTCTTATTTGTTCCAAATCATTTTTTATTATCGCCTCTGTAACATCAATATTCCATTGACCAGTCGACGTAAAAACAGATCCGTTAATTTCATACTTTTTGGATACTTCAGGTTCGGGGTTATTTTTCTTAGTCACCCAACTTGGAACATCTGTTGATATAGTTTGACTTGCTGCTTCACGTGACCCATTAAGATCAGCATCAGGACCGGAAGTAATTACAAATCTACCATTACCCACTCTTTTAAACATCTTTTCATCAAATGGCTCTAGTGTTGTAATGTAACAAGTGCCAGTCGCATTCTATTGTTCCTGTAAATTCAAACTTTCCAGCTTTAATATCTATCAATGGGGCCTTAAAATACCCATTTCCCTTTAGAGTCTCACCAACATCCAAATTAATTTTTTCTGCACCTACAAAGCTTCCATCAGCAAGCATATCCCTACCTACTGAAAAATTTATAACTTTTGATTGCATGCTAGAAGATTTTAAATTTACTAGAAAAAACAAATTTAAAAATAAAACTGTATACAAAGATTTTTTTAATAACATATATTTATCTCTTTAATTTAAAGTTTATTCAACAATATTCACGTAAACAGTAATATCAAGGGAGATTACAGGCTCACCATTTTCTATATCTATTGTATAATATGTCTATGACATTTGGGTATTCATCCAAGAGGATCGCTCAATTCTTTGCAGCCCTCTGATAATATTGATTTTAGGCCCTTCGCAAATTCTGCAAGTTGAAGTTCTTCAGCCTCTGACCGGTCCCCTTTCTTTGCAAATGTCAGCACGAAACGGCGTTTGGGTAATAAATCTTAAATCTGGCAAAATATGTGTAATTAAAACTTTTAGAGATAGAGTGATTGCTGGCCCATCTTTTGGAAATGCCACAATAATATTAGAATGTTGTACGACAAGTTTTGTTATTGGTTGTAATAGCTTATTTACTATATCTTGAGCTATATTCCCAATCTCCTCTCTTTTCTCCAGCTGACTTGCTCTTGCTTCCACATTATACGTTGCTTTAGTGTTATAGCTGAGTTTATATGTCAGCTTAGAATTGTAACTTATCTCTCTCTTATTATTGCTATCCATAGCGTTAATTGCGCCAAAAAATAGCATTCCTGAAAGCATAAAAGCTGTTTGTTGCATAAATTTCATGTTTTTTCCCGTATTTAGGTATTTTTTTAAGCCATTTGTAGCAATAATTATAACAGAAAAATCTGGAAACAAAAGTTGCCTCCCCTATAAAGACAGGTATATTCACCATTTGACACCCTCCTACAGCATGTTATAATTATAATACAGACTGAAATTGTGAGTTGGTACCCAATAAATGGAGAAAAAACTATGAAAAATCTATTTAAATTAATGTTCTGCTTAGCGGTTATAGGTTTAGCAACTGTTAAATCTGAAGAACAGGATAACTTAACAAAGTAGAGAATGTTGAACAAAATAAGCTTGAAAATTTTAAGCAAAGTCTTAATGTACTGAATTTGGAAAAAAGACCAATCAATGGCTTTCAAGACTTCACCAAACATGAAGATTTTATAAAAATCCGTAATGTTAATGGCGTTAAAACTTGGTTCAAAAAATTGCCTATGGTAACTAAAGTTATAGTAGTTGGAGAAACTGCGTTAGTAGTACTTGTTGTAACAGCTGGGGGGTCTTTATATATAGCCCTAGAAACTGGTTTAATTAAAATACCTAGGTGTGGCAGAGGAATTTGATAATTAAGATTAAAAATCTCTAAAATCTAAGGCCCTTAATTGGGCCTTTTTTATGCCAATTTTAAATGCACAGTTCTAAAGCATAAAATATATATTATTGACTATCTGAAATGCGCCTAGGTATAATTAGCTTATATGGGTATATTTTAAATAATGGAGCGTATTTCTCATGGATAATATGAAAAGTGTTAAATATATTTTGATTATTATGTGTTTAATGGGCAGCTCGGCAATAAATGCCTATCTAGAGCCAAATAATTTAGAAAAAATGATAATGATTGAAGCAGGTTCAGAGCTTACTCCTAGTGGTTTGTTGCGACCTGTTGATCCTACTACAGAGAGAATATGGTTGGCTGCTGAACGATTGGGCGCCTATGATTGGCTTAAAAGGAAGATAGAAAAAGATAACAATTTTAAAATATATGGGTATAAGAAATTAGATGAAGCAATAAAAAACAGAAATGATTTCTTGATAGAGAAACTTATCGGCTTAGGCGTTGCCAATATAAAAAACCTTTATAATGATAATTCAAGAGATATAAATTTTATCTTATTAAATTATTACTTATCGCTTAATAATTTGAAAAAGACAGAAGAAACTCTTGAAAGACTAAGAAAAATATATGGAAGTAAAATTGAGAACTATATCAAAAATAGGCTAAGTGAAATAGTTGCAAACGATGCCGCTTCTCTCTCTCCTAAAATGTTAGAGCTTCTATTAACTAAAGGCGCCGATCCCAGAGCCATGATAAAAGATAATCAAAATCCCTTATATTATATGTTATATGATTTATATTTAGCTTTGAAGGACAACAAAGCTGATCTGAACTATTTAGATAAATGGATAACAAACCTAAAAATATTATTAAAATATGGCGCTGATCCAAAAGAAACAATACAAAGAATTGGAGTATTTAGAACTGTACGACAACATCTTCTTTATGACTTTGCACCAGCATTAAGTTATTCAATGGACTTGGGTACAAAATCAAAATATCCAGCAGAAAGCATTGCCAAGAATATTATGTATGATTACTGGAGAGATTCCTTGGCAAATAGAACTGCAAAAACAGAGCTAGCAAAAGCTATAGCCGATTACAACTTAGGAAAAAGTAATAATCCAATAATTAAAAAACTTCAAGAAATAGTAGAGATTATGGAAAATCCAGAAAGAGGTCCTTATTACGGAAATTTATAAATCGAAATTATTAAAGTTGCTTGATGAATGGGAAAAAATAGATAATCTAAAACAGAAGCTATTAAGCTTTCAAGAATAATTTATCATAATAAGCTTGAATTAAAATCTTTATAAAAAATTATGAAATTTAACTGTAACTTGGCAAGAAATATATTTCTTGCCATTATCTTGTTGATTTCTATCTCAACAAATGTGATTTCCGGTGAATATCAAGAAAAAGAAGCAATTATTGTAGAATCTCCGCAAAGCCATACTTTTATAAGACCCCCTGAAACTAAGCCCACCGTTTTAGTACTTCATTATACGTTTGTTACTTTGGCAAAAACGTTACAAATTTTTGTGGGTAAAACAGATCCAGAAATTCCAGTATCTTCACATTATACTATTAGCCAAGAAGGGATATTGTTTCAACATGTTCCTGAAGATATTGTAGCGCGCCATGCAGGCGTTTCTTATTGGAATAAGCTTGAAAATATTAATCTTTATTCAATTGGCATAGAACATGTTAACCTCGGATATAAAGAACATACCAATCAGCCCGACGGAATTATTGTCCCAGGAGATACGCGTCAATGGTACAATTTTGACGAGCAACAAATTGAAAAAAGTATCGAGTTGTGTAAGTCGATATTAAAACGATATAATATCTCGCCACGAAATGTGGTCGGCCATTCTGATATTGCTCCCAAAAAGAAAAGATGATCCCGGTCCCTTATTCCCCTGGAAAAAACTGGCCGATGCCGGTATCGGTGCATGGCCAAATCCTGAAAAAAGTTGGGATATGCCATGTTTCTTAAATGCAAAAAAACAAAATAGTATTCACAGCATTCACGACTGGCTTATCGAGCATTTAGATATTTGGGGTTATCAAAAACCAAATGATATTGTTTCTTCTTGCGATATTATTAAAGCTTTTCAAATGCATTTTAGATCGAATCTGATCGATGGAATTGGTGACGAAGAAACTGCTCAAATATTAAATAACTTATTTTGTAACTATATTCTTGAAAAGATAGATGTTAATTGTCCTTGCGACAATAACTAGGTTCTGTTGAGTTTTTAAATTTTAACAAATTTCATAAGCAAAATAGTTTTATACCCCGCTCGTCCCGAGTGTTTTTCAAAAGCGAAGCTAAGAAAAAAGTATCGAGGGATGGTGGTATGCCAATATTGCATAATAATTTATATATTTTTATAATCGCAAAAAATGCTCATCCCTCACGCCTACGTTAAAACTACGGCGCGCGGGCGATACACTCGGCCTGCCCGTCGAAGCTTCAGCGAAGTCGGGGACGAGCGGTTTGTTTCCCTATATAATTTATGTAAAATTTAAGATAACCTAGTATTTAATATCCATTAAAAATTTTTCAAAAATTGTATATAATCTCTTAAATGCAACGTTTTTTAACAACTAGTTAATTGGGAAATCTAATATGATTAATTTCAAAAATTTTTATTTTGCTTCACTTGCTTATTTTTGCTTTGGTCGTATCGTCGTCAATTTTAGCGATGGAAGAATCTAAAAACAGTGTTTTAAATTCTCATATCATGCAACCAGCTTATGATGCCATAGATTCTGTTAAAGCTGTTAATAAAAAATCGATGTTCGAATTGCGTAAAACTTTAAAAACATTAGCAAAAGCAAATTCAGAATCTAAAATTATTAAAGAATTGTTAATAGGAACGAGCAAAGAATCAAAAGAATTTACTGATTATTTAATAAAAAAACTTGCACCTCTTGTAAAGCTAAAAAGACAATTAGATTCTGCTTCATTTGAGATTGAAAATGTGGTCAAAAAAGAATATTTAGTGGCTGCTTATTTAGGAACACCACAAGCATTAAAATTGTTTAAAGAAGTGGATCCAAGAGAACCTATTTTTAAAACGAGTTTTTTCTTAGATGCAAAATTGATTAAAGAATCTAGACCAAAATATAAACATGTGCCTGACGAAGAA
Source organism: uncultured bacterium (assembly GCA_963717435.1). GTDB lineage: Bacteria > Babelota > Babeliae > Babelales > Babelaceae > MFD05580-245. Next base: position 9,959 of record OY970332.1, on the reverse strand, counting down.
GCTTCTCCATGCGGTGCTGGGTGGTTAAAATATAAACAAGTTCAAGATGGTTATGAAGAAGTTGAAATTAATGAGCCAATAGAAAATACTTTAAAGAAATTTCCAAAGTCAACAAGAGAATGTTTAAAAGAACATTTTAAGATTGAACAATAAAGAATAATCTTCATGAAAAAAATAATTTTAATTCTATCAATAATATGCAGCGTCACAATGACAACTAAAGGCATGAATCGTCCAAAACCATTACCTAAGCAACCTGGTCATCAATTTTATAAATGCCAAAAATGCCATAGTATTTTGTCAAACAACGTGATAGCATGTAGCCATTGCTTAAGTAATCAAAAGAAAAAATAATAAAAATAAATTTGTAAAAGCAAAGAGGCCCACGAAATTGTGGCCTCTTTTTTATTGAAGCTAATCATAATTTAATTAGAAACCAAGCTTCTTAAACACCTTTTTTACTGGAGCCGTTACCACTTTTACTGGTTTCTTTGCGACTTGTACAACTGTTTTTACAACAGGTTTAACAACCTTTTTAGGCAGAACCGCAGCCTGCTTTACAATTTTTTTGACATTTTTGCTATGCGGATCTATTGCAACAACCGTCACATTAGTTCCTTCTTTATCATGATCAACATAAACATCCACATTTTTAGTTGATAGTGGATTGCTGTGGTCCATGCCACGCACAAATGCAGGCGAAATTGTAATTAGCGCTGATAGTATTATCTCTTTCATAAGATGCCCTTCGTGTTGTTTTTTACTTTTATTTCTTTTTATCTTTTCGCGACCGGGATTTTACATTTACCATTTTGTTTAAAGAAGCTATCATCTTTTCTTTTAGGTTGTACTGGAAGTGGCAGTACTATCTTGCTATTATTAGGAGATTTGCAACTATTATTATGTTTTCTGTCCATGCACTCTGTTTGACTTAAAAAAAGCACCGTAAAAGCGAACAAGCTTGTTAATATAAATTTCATAAAAACCTTTCTCTTTATTTTTTCTTCCCGGGACAAGATTTTGTCTTAAACGAACTGCCATCTCTATATATTATTTTTTGTGAAGTACAGCCATTTTGATACTTACAGCTTATCGTTTTTTCTTTTCCCACAAATGGAATTTTGTTTTCTATGGTCGTGCACACTTTTTTAGGAGGCATGCAATTTAATTCACTAACAAATGTCAATAAACTAGTTGCAAATAAGCTTATTAATAAAAATTTCATTTATTTAAGCCTTATTATTATTTTTTCTTAGCCGGTGGACAGCTTCTAATGTTAAGGGAACCGCCGTCCTGAAAAACTGTTTTTGTTGAGATACAGCCATTTCTTTCTTGGCACCTTGTGGTTGTAGTTTTTCCTACATACCGGTTATTGCTTACTGTTGTTGTGCAATTTTTCTTGGGCGGCATGCAATTTGATTCACCGATAAATGCTAGTAGGCTAAAAACTAAAAAACTTTTTATGAATTTCATCAGAATGGCCCTCTTTAAAATGTGATGTAAAACTTTGTATTTTTGACAAAATTTGATCAAAATACGAAGACAATTTTAAAGCAAAACATTGGAATATCAAGAGAAATATAAGAAAAAAAGAAGAAATAATATAAGCAAAAAAGAGGCCCACGAAATTGGGGCCTCTTTTGTAAAAGAAAATATAAAAAACAGTTACTCGATAATTTCGCCGTCTTTAACTAACTGCTGATTCTTATAGCCTACATAAATTGCAGCTAACATCCAAATCCCAATTAAGCCTAAAGAACAATAAGTACCAAAAACCATAAGTTCGTGTAGCGTTTCTTTGAATCGATTTGTAATCTGTGCACCGCCAGCTTTTGCAAAGCGTCCGCCGAACATATCAATCCAACCCTTAGATTTAAATTTCGCGTCTTTAGAAGTTGGGATATACATCATATCTTTTATTGGATTGTTTACAGCGTAGCTTATAGCTTTAACGATTATATAAGCTAAGAATAGTGCCCAAAGTAAATGTGTGCCGGTTGGCATAACAATTTGATAGTAAGTAAATAAAGTTACTAGTGTGATCGCAACTAAAACTGGATACATAAGCAAACTTAATCTAATACCTAATTTTTTGATCAAATAGCTTGTTCCTAAAAGAGCAACTAAGAATGCTAAGCTATTTGTGCAGACACCCATGATGCCCTGAAATTTCCCGAAAGCAACGTCACTTGCATATTCAGGTGAAATAGCAGCTTGGGATTGCATTTGATAGTCCATAACTTGGGCTATAACTTCGTAAAAAGTAGAAACTATTAAAACGCCCAATAAATATGGTCTTGAAAATAAAAGCACCAAGCCAGAGATAAAGCCTTCAAAGAAGCCCTCTTTTTGTTTCTCTGTTTTTGCAGCTTCTTTATTACCAACCATCTCATGTGCCGGGATAGATTTCATGAAATAATAAATCATGCCCATAATTGCACAAACAAAGATGCTTGCTGTAAATAGTATCGGCCATAAACTACCAATATGTTCACTAAATAACATAACGGAAGAACCGGCAACTGCACCTATTTGGGCAAATGCGACTATCAATGGGAAGCCCCTTTTTGCAGAATCGGTTTCTGTGATGCTAATTGTGAAGGACCAAAATAGAGCTGGCAATAATGAACCGAAACTTTCAATTGCAAAATAACTGACCCAACCAGCTAGAGCCAATGCCCATTTGCCAATATAAGCAGAGCCAAAAAGGTCTTTAACTAAAAGAACCATCGATAGGTTAAAAAATATAAATCCATAAAAAGAACAAATTATATAAAACAGTTGGTGCTTTTTGAATAAATCAACAAGCTTTGAATAGATCAAAACAACAGCTAAAACTACAAATGGGGACCAGAATTTTGCCAATGGCTGGAATAATCTACCTTGGTGGGCAACCCAACCAAGTTCCTCTGGAAATGCGATTTTGATGAAAATTGTGTTCTTTAGAAGACGTAATAACCAATAGGTGCCTATCACAAGGGAAAAAGTACCAGCTAAAATGCTAAACTTTTTGAATTCTTCTTTTTGAATATCTGGGAAAAAATAGAAGACAAGAGTTCGTAACATACGAATATCCTTATGGTTTAAATTATATTTTGGTTATAATCTACCCTTCCGCCGGCGCCAAGGCTATGGCGGACGCAGTTGGTAGAAACCTAAAACGTTATTAAAATATTAGTAAGGATATCCTTGCCACTGTCAAGTGCACAACTTAATATTATGCCAAATTTAATAGAATCGTCAACGGTCTTACTTAGGGCATTTGAATTATTTGCTACGTTCAGTTCGTCTTCCCCACCTATCGATCCAATACGGAAAAATGTCATAAGAGCCGCCTTTTCTTAGCGGGCGTTCATATTTAATTGGTGAGTATGGATCAACACCTAACTGAACCTTAATATCTTTTAATGATTGAGCAATATTTTTCTTTGAGTCTGCTTTAAGATCTGTTTTTTTGTCTATAAGTTTATTTTCTACGAGATTAGAAAATAACATAGCAAAAAGAATTTTATTCATGGGGCGCTTTCCTAAAAAATAACATTACATTGACCTGATAACATATAATAAATTAAAATAGTTTAGCTTACAATCCAGAAGGGGATAATTATGTTAAATAAATTTATAAAATTTTTATTTATAGTTTTAGTTGTAAACTTGTCTAATCTTTTTCCAGCTCTTATTGAGGAAGGTTCAAAATCAATAAGAAATTACAAGCTCTGCAAACAATTTGAAGAGTGGGAAATAGTAGACGCTATATATTTTTCACCACTATTGCAGCTTATTTTGCAAGATACAGAAGAAGAACGATCTGTTTTATACTTATCAAGATGTGCAATAGGAAAGGATTTCTTTTTTTCACCAATTGAGGATCCCGATTTGATGGAATCTATGCCCATTTCAAATCCCAAATTTATAAAAAAAGCGCATGACTATAGGTTGCTATACGCATGTAGGTTCGGCCTCAAAAAACGCGTGTCGGAATTATTGGAAAAAGGAGCTGATATTAGCGCTATAGATTATGCCGATAATACCGTTATTTATTCCCTGCAAAACAATGGGAAGATATGCACTCTTGATGAATTGTTTGATTCGCCATTAAATAACGCAAAACTGGTAATGGTTAACAAATTTTTTGCCGGGGAAGCAACATATGGATCAACGCCAATAGACTATGCGATTAAAACTAATGACATCGATATAGTTGAAAAATTGCTTGAATTCGGTGATTATGACGATTTGATAGATAAAAAAGCTTTAAAACAACTTATAGAAAACGACCGCTCAGAAATTTTAAAATTTAAAGAGGAAATAATTCAAACTCAAAGCAACTCTGATATTCCAAATTTTGAAATAGAGGGAACCCCTGATTTTAATAAAACCAACGAGGAAAATCTTCAAGAAAGATTCGTTAGTAGTATGCATGATGAATCCATTCATTTGAAAGTATTACTTGGCAAAAAATTTGTTAAAATTCTGCCAGAACCTGATAATAAATATAAAGGAAAATATTTAGATTTAGATTCTTTAGCGACTTTATATGCATTTTTAATTCTTTGGAACGGCAAAGATGGCACAAGAATTTGTAATGTTTTTAAGTCATGGAAAGATTATAAATTCTTTAGAAAGTTGGTTATGATGTACGTATCACAAGGATTACGGTATGGTGCATATAAATTTGATCCCAATATGGCGCAAGAAAATTTAATAATCCTTGCAAATAATATAATAAGCCTGCCTGAAGCAGAGTTTGTTTCTTATGAGGAGTCATTTTTTACACACATATTCAAATATTTATTTGTAATTTCACATGATCAAAAAGAATGGATAAAAAATTATAATAAGCTATTAGAACTTTTATTAACGCATCCTGTAGGAAAAAATTTCTTAATAAAGCTTTGTAATAACGAAAAAATCTTATACTGCCCTACACTAAAAATTGAGATGCAAAAGCATATGTTGCGTAAATATGTTGCAAGAATGTTAATGAAAGCCAATCCACCATATCCCAAGGATCTAGCTGAAAATATTGCCGAATTTTGGGAACCATCAGAAGAATTTATGGGGTATATTAGAAAGCCCACAAAACAAAGTTAAGTAAATTTAAAAACCTGTTTAGTTATAAAGAAGAAAAATAAAAAGTAGATTTTTGGGAATTTATAAAAATTACAAATTTAAAGGTTAATATGCATACTTTAAAAAATCTGATAAAGAAACAACCAACTACATTTATTTGGTTATTAAGCATACTAGGACACTTATCTCTATTACCAAGAGATTATTATTTGGGTCAATCGAAACCACTTTCGTATCATTTAGGCATTTTTTTGGGGCTAAGTTTAATTTGCTGGCTTAGTTATGAAATTTTACAAAAAGTTGATTTAAAACCCTTTGAAATAAAAGATTTAAAAAAACAGATCTTTTATCCTGTCTTATTATTTGGATCTATTTTGGGGTTAATTTCTTCAATATTAACTATAATGGTTTTAAGAAAAACAGGTCAATCTCTAATCATGTTGCCGCCATGGATAGATTTATTGGCACTTTTGAATAGCATTAATTTTGAAGTATTGCATCGACTTTTTCCCATCCCATTAGTTTATCTAGCTCTTAATAAAATTTTTAATAATACAGAAAAAAACAGGTCTTATTTGATCTGGGCCTCAATTATTATAGTTTCATTGTTTTTTGGAATAATAAAAGATTTTATGAACATAGTATTGGGATGGTTATTTTGCAGGAAAGGTTTTTGGACATCTCTATTAACTCTTGTTCTTGCAAATTTAATAACTTTGGCAATCTTATCTTTTTATTCATTATACTTTTGATAAACATGAAAATAAAAATTACTCAACTATCACCAGATAATTGGCAACAATATAAAGAAATAAGACTTGAAGCAGTTAAAACTGATCCGGCAGCGTTTGGTATGTCGTATGAAGAAGAATTAGTAAGAGCTGAATCACAGTGGCAAGATTTTTTAAAGAACATGTGGTTTGCGCTTGTTGATAATAAAGTTATTGGCATGATTGGACTAATTAGAAATGTTGGAGAGCCATCAAAACATACTGCGCACATTGTATCATTTTGGGTAAAACCAGAATATCGCGGCCAAGGCGTAGGAAAAGCGTTAATTCAAGCTCTTCAAGAACATGCAAAAATAAATAATATTCGTAAGCTATATTTGCAAGTTGCTGTCACACAAGAATCAGCTATTAAACTTTATGAAAAAATGGGCTTTGAAAAAGTTGGTCAACTTAAAGAACACACAAAATGTGGAAATAAATATTTGGATCAATATTTTATGGAATGGCACAATAAATAGAAAAAATCTTCCAATTTTAAATAATAACGTATAAATTAAACGCTGTATTGATAATATTAGCTCATAAGTTAAGGAGTTTTATGAAAATCAAATTAATTATTCCTGCTTTATTATTTTCGACACAAATTTATGGATCAGTAACTGAAAAGTTAGCTGTAAATTCTGGAAGAATTTCAAGCTTGAAACAAAGTATAAAATCTGGAAAATTTGATGCAGAAATGAAATGTCGTGATTGCACAAAAAGATGCAAAGATGGAAGGTTTTAGAAAATAATATTATTTGTGTCATTCTTATATACTTCTACGCAGGAAGACCTAATGAAAAAACTAATTATTCCCGTTTTGCTTTTAGCATTCTCTTCAGCACAATGCTCTTTAGTCAAAAGGCTTGCCTGTGCTAGTAGTAAAATATCTGATATTAAGCTCGAAATTAAATCTGGAAAGACCGACATAAAGCGAAAATGTGAAAGTAGATGCAGCAGACAATGCAAATAAAAAGCTTTCAAAATTAAATATATTTTTTTGAAAGTCATATAAATTTACTGTGGTTGAAACAAATTTGTTCCAACCACAATTTTTTAAAAATCAAAAGATCATGATCAAAAAAACAATATTTTTTACAACTCTTTTATTATTAACACTGGCTTTTTCTTATAACTATGCTTTTAAACAACCAGTAAATAAAGAGGTTGTTATAAAAAATATCATGAATTATCCCATGACTTACATAGTTAAACGATGCCAAAAAGACCATAATTATTCTGATGAAGATATGGTTATATTGGAAAGAGAACTTAAGAGATATTTTGCTCTTTCAGTTGCAAAAACAAAAAATGACCTGGGCAATGGGATGTATAGCAAGGATGTAGATAATCTTTGGCATACATTTATTTTATTTACAATTGAATACGCTGAATTTTGTAACAAAAATTTTAATAGCTTTAAGCACCATATTCCAGAACTGGAAAAGCCCTCAACTCCTGAACAATACCAAGAAGTCCGCAAAGACTTTCAGGCCTTTGTAAAAAATTATGAAGAATTATTTAAAGAAGAAATACACCCAATTTGGTTATTGGATATGTGCGAATAAAATTAAAAATGGCATTTCGCGATTAAATTTATAACCAGGAAAAATATTTGTTATAGATACAATCGGGTAAGTATTTAAGCAAGCAAGCAATAAACCAAACTTTATTTGGCACATAAACTATTTTCTTCTGTTTCTTAATTCCATCAAAAATAACTTTGCCAGCTTCTTCTGTTGTAATCTCCCAATATGCAGCAGGATCTTCCCCTAATGGCGAATGCTCAACTGCAACATAACCTGGGCAAACATCAGTAATTTTAACGTTAATATTGTTTTGGATCATATAGTTTCGTTGCGCTTCCATATAATAGGATATACAGGCTTTTGCTGCAGAATACTCAGCATTATAAGCAACGCCTCGTAAGCCGCTAGTTGACGAAACGCCAACTAAATGCCCATGATTTTGGTTTTCAAAAAAATTTAGGGCGACATCTGCCATTGCGATAAAGCCTTTAGCATCAACATTAATTGTGCGTTCTTTTTTTGCCCAAGATCTTTGCGATCTAGTAATATTTCTTTTTCGATTATCTAAATAAGCACTGATACTAATAACAATTAAATCCAGCCCCCCAATTTGATTTATTAACTCGCTTAGTTGTTCACGCGCATTATCGTCAGTGACATCAATTTGTTTAATATAAGATTTGCCCGCAATCTCGCGCTGTAAAGATTCTAAAAGATTTAACCTGCGAGCAACTAAGCCGACTTCATAACCATCTTTACTTAATAATTTTGCAACTTCACGCCCCATGCCCGAACTTGCGCCGATTACTATTGCTTTTTTAGTGTGAGATAAAATAATTTGATTAGAGATAATTAAAGTCAGATAAATTAAAGTTGTTAGTTTTGACATAAGCAAAATCTCCGATTACTTTTTAATGGGTTTTAAACTTATTTTTTTATAACAAAGTCAGATTTCAAGTGGAAAGTGTTTTATGAAAAAAATATTTTATCTCATATGTTTATTATATATTTCTAACATAAGTTCTATGGATGAAGTTGACGTAAATGAAATAGAGCCTTTGGAGTCTGGGAAACATTCAAAAATTTTAGAGTGCGTAAAAAGTTGCATGACTTTTAGAGTATCTGAATATGAAGTGAGAAATAACCTAAAGTTTGCAGAACTATATTGCCAAATTAAATGCATTGAAAAAGTTGAAAAATTAAAACAATAGGGGGGCATATGAATTTTAGTTTTAAAATATTTTCGATTTTACTAGCCACAATAATAACTAGTTTAAATATTCAATCTGCCGGAATATTTAGACTATCAACAATAGATAACCAAACTAATGAACAGTTCCAATTTGGATTTGCTGATACAAGAAAACACGCAGGATGTTATTGCACTCGAAAACAAGCTATTAAGCCGAATGCTATAGATGAAACAGATATGGAAATCATTAATGATTCCCAAAAAGAATTTGAATTTAGTTTGATTTCAAAAGATGTAGAACGGCTGATGGGAAATTTATTTCTAAAAATAGTTGATAAATATATTATACTTTATATAGAGCACTTTTTACAGAATCCAAAATCAGAACTTATATCTAAAAAATCAATAAACTTAGATTTTGATTATTTGATAAATTTTGTAATAAAATCGGATTATAAAATTCAAATGCATGTTATTCAAGAGTAGTTTACTGAAAGATTTTATGAAATTAAAAATACTTTCGATTTTATTAATAACAAATTTTAATATTTTTGGTATGGAAAATAATCAGTCAAATCTTAAGCCTGCAAAAATTGCCAAAGAATGGCTAGAGTGCGTGAAATCATGCAAGCAAACAAAAAGAGGTAAACTTGGATATCCAAATTGCAGAGAATTTTGCACGAATACAATTGATTATATATATGACTTATGGCGCAAAAAAACATATGAAAATTTTCTAGCATGCTCTAAAGCATGCGAAGCACAGTGTGGCAATGACAAAGAATTAGAAAAATGTGCAAGTTTTTGCCGCGGTAGTTTTACATATCCAGCTGGGAGAGGCATTGGTCACAATAGACCAGCATAAAAAAATCAATTTTTTTTCTTAAACCAATCAGCAAATTTTTTAATAGCTTGATATCTATTATGAAAATTTTTAACTTGATCAGTATTTTTAAGTTCAGAATATGTTTTATCATAGCCATCAACGATAAGAACATCTGCGCTTATTAATTTTTTCTCAGTATCAGGTTTAGCTGGTTCACTAAGTTTTCCCTTAGTGACGCCTTGAAATACTTGATAATTATCTGGTGATTCAAAATAAATTAAACTATTGGCGATAGATGCATTTTTATTTTCACCAGCTAACTTTAATATCCCATCAATTCCAATGGTTTTTCTGATAAGCTTTGTTAAGGTGCCAGGAAAAAGTGGGTACTTTTCAATAAACAGAGCCTCATCGTCAACTAATAATGGCTTTTTTAAAATAGCCCATGCATCTTTGGCTTTTGCAAGAGTAACCTCTTTTTGATCCAAGCTTTGAATCTCCGGCAAATCTAATTTAGACTGCTCAAGTTCAATATCCGGCGCAAGCTCTTTCAGCCACTTACTTGCTTC